>NZ_JAIVKI010000003.1 GCF_020524905.1 Microbulbifer variabilis
GCGGTTAAAATCCGTGGCACCAATGCCCTGGCCGGCAGTGCAGAGAATAAATTCAATCTCATCGCAACCCGCAAACTTCCCGTCTATGAAAATGGCAGCTGGTCCGCGCCTCAACCCACCCAGGATATAGCCCCATTCTTTGCCTATGTGATCAAGAGCGTCGGCCATACCGACTACCAGATCGGCCTGGAGGAAATGGAGGAACTCCATACCCTGTGGAGCACGCGCGGCGATACCTTCTCGGCGGTATTCGACAACAAAACCACCCTGTTTGAAGCCCTGAAAAAAGTGTTAGCGGTGGGCTATGCCGAGCCCACCCTGGACTATGGCCAAATCATTCCGGTACGCGACGGCCCACGCACGGCGTTCGAACATATGTACCAACCAGACAATATGGTCGGCGAGCTGGAGAGGGATATAAAACTATTTGACCCCGACGAGCCGGACGGCATTGAGGTGGAATACTTCGACCCGCAAACCTGGAAACCGGCCACAGTGCTCTGCACCTTACCGGGAGATCTCGGGCAAGCGCCGAAAAAGGTCCGGGCATTTGGTATCACCGATAAAACCAAAGCCTGGCGCTTCGGCATGCGGCAAAGGCGCACACAGCGCTACCGCCGCATCCGCTACAGCTTTAAGACGGAAATGGACGGCCTCAACAGCCGCTATCTGAGCTACTGCGCCCTTGCCGACGATATCCCCGGATACTCGCAGACGGGCAGGGTATTGGGAGTCAGCGGGCAAGAAATCACCCTGGATGCGGAGCTGGAGTGGGGCATAGGTAGGCACTACCTCGCCCTGCGTAAACCAGATGGCACCCTGTCCGGCCTCTATACGGCTACGCGAACCGACAGCGCCAATATCGTAACGATAGATTCCAATCTGGATTTTACGCCCACACTAGATGGCAGCATGGAACCGCCGCTGTATATGTTCGGCCAGGCCGAGCGCTGGAGCCACCCGGCACTCATCACCGATATTAAACCCAGCGGCACCGAGCGGGTGGGTATGACCGCGGTTAACTACGATGAACGGGTTTATGCGGATGATGATAGTAGTCCTGGTTGAGAGCTAAGAAGGTTATGAAATCATTGATACCAAAATAGTATTTAATAATCTTCAACTGGCAACAGGATGTCCTTTCTACCATCAAATAATACTTCAGAGAAATTAGTGATTATTTCATTTGAATTGCTGAATGATATATTCAAGGTTACGTTGTAATTATTTGAGAATGGCATGACAGTTTGGAAGTAATCAATGAATATTGTTTCTTTAGTTTCTGAATCATAGATGGCACTGTCATGATTTGGGCCACTAATTTCTGCCGTGCATGCTATCTCTGCTTCTATAGAGATTTCAGCAAAACCATCTCCAATTTTAATTATATCCATCTCCTGGATCTCAATGTTGGTCACTGAGACATCTTCTACATGGTTGTCGTGGTAGTTTCCTTCATATTCGAAACCGCAGTATTCAAATGCTTCTTTGATTGTTTCTATAATTCTATTTTCATGTAATGCTAGTAGGTGTTCGACGTGGCTTGTTGATTTCTTATCTTTGTTATATATATTTAGAAATGCCGAAATCTGATCCAGGCTTAAGCAAGTTGTATTTGAGTTACAATAACCTTTCAGGTCATTGTCTTCACTTATTACGTATGCTTTTTGTTTTTTTTGGTCTAGAATATTCTTAAGGCTTAGCAGGGATATGGCGTCAGGAAATTCATGCTTTTTCTTGCCAGGGTTGAAGGATTTCTCACCTTTGAAGTAAAGATCAATCAACTCTCGGTTACAGATGCTATTTGGGTCTAAAATTTGTATGTTTGACTCTGATATGTATCTTTCCCATCTAGCTATAGCGATTTTTTCTATATCTTCGCTGCAGAGAAGATTCTGAGAATTTTTGAATATTTCAGGTAAACTTTCATCTAAAAAATTAAGTTCTCTCATTAACTCTTTATGCGTGTCTCGGGCCTTGGATATCTTGGCTTTTATTTTTCCGGTTACTTCCTCTTTGATGACTTCGGAAATGTAAATATTGATCTGCTTATCTTTGCCGAGCTCGCGTATATGGGATAGTTCAGGGCATTCAAATTTGAAGTTGTGTTTTTGAAATGCTTGGGTGTCGATAAATATATTATTTGTTTCCATAAAGCGACGATTTGTAGTGTTTAGGTTTTTAACATTTTGACACTTAATATGATTGGAAGCAAAATCCAGCCGATGCTTTCGGAATAGAGTGTTAATATGCGCTTACTCCTTATATTTGGCATGATAGTTTTTCTAAGCGGCTGCTACGAAGCTGTGCCCGAGGCTTACGATCGCCGGCAGTGGCTCTCCGGCTGGTCTGATGTCGATGGTGACTGCCAGAGCACGCGCCAGGAGCTACTGATTCGCCTCTCTCTGGCTCCGGTGACCTTTAGCAATGAAAGGGCTTGCACCGTCGTTTCGGGCTTATGGATGGACCCCTATAGCGGCCAGTTTTTCCAAAAGGCTTCGGATCTGGATGTGGAGCATATAGTCCCGCTCGCCTGGGCCCATAAGCACGGCGGTGCCAACTGGACTCGAGAGCAGCGTCGGGCCTTCGCCGAAGACCCGGCCAACCTCTGGCTGGTGGATGACGGCCACAATCAAAGCAAGGGCGACAAAGGCCCCGATGAATGGTTGCCCCCCTACCAACCCGCTCGCGCTATTTATGCCCAACAGTTTCAGCTCATTGCGAAGAGGTATGGGTTGATGTGAATAATTAAATTATTTTAATTTTGCTATCGCCAAGTGTGCCGGTCGTTGTGGGAACCTATGAAGTGCTTAATCTGTACCTCAAGGTTACATTGTGGTATGGATAAGGGCTCTATTGGGTATCGATATTGTTACTCAAGCTGATCGGAAGCATTAGTTACCATTGATATATGGTGGTTAAAAATCAAACCCACAGAAAGGATTCACTAGGTAGTATGGCTGGACATTACTTATTAAGGCAGACCCATGAAAAGACCTCTGTAATAACAGTAGGAGGTTCCAATTACACTATCCAGGTTAGCTATCATGATGTGGCTGGCATTACCGGAAAAGCAGTTGGAATCAAGTTTACAAATGCTAGTGGAAGTATGGATTCTTCAGTGATGGGCAAAACCAATGGACTATCTTTGGCCAGGGCCATTGGAACCCGAGCGACAGAAATGATCCTACCGGATTTGCCTAGTATTTCTATTGTAGGCTTTTATCTTTTGACTGATGATCTGGGTAGGCGTAAAGCCAATGCAATTCATATAAAAAATCGTGCATATGGACACGGTGCGAGGGAGATTTATAAACATCTCAAACACAAACTCCCGCATTTTATTGCTCTTCATACCGATGGTGGTATTGGGTGGTTTATGAGCGATGTAAAAATTTCAGAAACAGATCAATACCGAATTTTTGAGCAAGAACTTGCGAAACCTTTGGAGGTCTTGCCATGTTAATCAAAGCTGATGATGACCAGTACTTTGTTCTTCCTGACGATATTGCTGAGTCAATAATATCTGACCCTACCATTGATCCCACAATGGAGGGCGTGCCCGATTTCTCTGCCCAGGATGTCAATATATTGGTGCACTCTAGTCTCGGTTACATGATGGATGACAAGCTCTCGCTGGAAGAAAATTTTCAGATGATTCGCGAGGATTTCTCAGGTCGCCGACAAGCATCAGAAGAGAACCGATTAAAGGCCAGGCAGCTCATCGAAAAATACAATAATGAAATCACCATAAATCAAATTGGTGTTTGTAACGTTGAGGATGTTATTCAGACAAAAGAAGAGCAGGAAGCTATTCTGAGGGAGCGATACCCCGAATTTGGCAAGTTGCCAATTAAGAATGAAGACTAATTCTGGTTTCTGGCTAGGCTTGCAGTTGATGGTATGGATTGCCCAAATTTTCACTGTTTAAGTGAAATAGCTAAAGGAGGTGCAGTGTGGAATACCAGCCGTACATTGAGGTTGATCCGCAAATAAGGGGAGGGAAAGCCTGTGTGACAGGGACCAGGATAGCCGTAGTGGATATTTTGCAGATGCTCAGCGCTGGCATGACCACTAGCGAAATCATCGAAGACTTTCCCAACCTGGACGAAACCAAAATACGCGCGGCAATAGGATATGCCGCCGATAATCTTCCGAAAGGCAATGAGGTCTAATTTAACGTCGGCTCTTCCATAACTGGTAGGTGCTCTCAATCATCCGATGGATATGCCTACGAAACTCTTGCGGTAGCTTCGAATAAAGCTGCGCAATCAGCGGCGGAAAGGGAATCTGCGCGAAGTGGTGCAGATTCTCGGCCCCGTATACCTCTGCCAAAGTAATCCCCACCGCCTCACACCAAGCCGGCAGCAGCTCCGCCGGCAGCTTCTGACTGCCTGTTTCCATTTTCGAAATCTGAGATGGCGTTAGCCCCAGCTGGTTGGCTAACTGTGCAATCGTCTTCCCCTTCAATTTCCGTGCGTTGCGCAGGCGTTTGCCCAGTGTCCCGGCCTCAAACATCTAGCCGTATTAGGTACTCCCGTAATAACAAATTTTCGATTTTCGAAATAAAACCGCATTTTGCATTTCTAAATTAGAAATAATCCAGAATCTTTATTTATTGAGTGTGATTTTGATAGTAGCGTTGGGGTGTTTGTCGCCAAAAGCCCGCACAAATCACTGAAGGGATTCACTGCGACAGGCCATCGCCGCTCGGAGGCTCCTGCGGCGTTGAGGTTTTTGAAGTTCCTACACGGAGGTAGAACATGCCAATGACTGCTCATATTCAACAGCTTCACCACGTCACTAATCTATGTGCCGGCCTGGAATGGGTTGCGGGCTGTCCCAATCAGACGGCGCGCACCACCTTGCTGCAGCTGATTGGCAAGGAGGTGGGGGATACGCTCAAAGGCGTTATCTTCGCTGTTGAGGAAAAGGCCGTTGCTGGAAACCTGACAAAGGGGGAGGCGGCCTAGTCGGCTGTTGGGGCCGGTGCCGCGAGTAGTATCGGCCTCATAGTCATCCATTCCCCTTGCCGGTTGGAGTCCTGTAGCAATAAACTGTATGTATATACAGTATTTAGGGTTTCCAGTATGAAGCTTTCCTCGCTCTACAGCCATGGCGTTGCCTGTGGCTTTCCTTCTCCCGCCGATGACCACAAGGAGGCGGCTCTTAGCCTGGATGAACACCTGATCACCAAGCCTGCGGCAACCTTTATGGCGCGGGCGAATGGGGATTCCATGATGGGGCTCGGCATCTTCGACAAGGATCTGTTGATTGTCGATCGCTCGCTAACCCCTGCCCATGGGGATGTGGTTGTGGTGGCCCTGGATGGCCAGCTCACCTGCAAAGTGCTGGACCAGCAGCAGGGGCGGCTGCTCTCTGCCAATGATGATTACGCCCCGATCCCTATTTGGGAGGGGCAGGAGTTGATTGTGGAGGGGGTGGTGAAAGCTTCGGTGCGTTACCACCGGCCGCGCTGAATGCTGGTACTGGTGGATTGCAACAGCTGCTATGCCAGCTGCGAGCAGATATTCCGGCCGGACTTGCGCGGGCGCCCGGTGGTGGTGCTCTCCAATAACGACGGCTTTGTGGTGGCGCGCTCCAAAGAGGCGAAGCTATTAGGCATTGGCGACTTGGAGCCCTTCTTCAAGGTTCAGCACCTGCTGCGCGCCCATCGGGTGGCGATCTTCTCCAGCAATTATCCACTGTATGGCGATATCTCTCACCGGGTAATGACCACCCTGCGCGAGTTTGGCCCCAACGTGGAGGTCTACAGCATCGACGAGATGTTTTTGGACCTGCACGGTTTGCAGGAGGATTGGCTGGACTACGGCCGCAAAATCCGCAACACGCTCTGGCGTAATATCCGTATGCCCGTGGGTGTGGGTATCGCCCCCAGTAAAACGCTGGCCAAGCTCGCCAACCGCGCAGCCAAGAAAATCCCCAAGTGCGATGGTGTTTGTGCGTTGGATACGCCGGAGAAATGGCAGTGGATGCAGCGCCGCACCGCTGTGAATGACGTGTGGGGTATAGGTCGTCGCCTCACCAAGCGCCTGGCGGATTTCGGCATAGAGACCGCCTACGACCTGGCGCAGGCCAACCCGAAAATCCTGCGCCGCCGTATCAATGTGAATATTGAGCGCACTATTGAGGAATTGAACGGGATTCCCTGCCTGGGTTTGGAGGAAGAGCCCCCGGCGAAGAAGCAGATCTATTGCACCCGTTCCTTCGGTGAAAAGCTCACCGACCTAGCACCGATACTGCAAGCCGCCACCCTCTATGCCAGCAGGGCCGCAGAGAAACTGCGCGCACAGAAATCGCTTGTTAAGTCGATTCACCTATTCCTGCACACTTCACCCCACGAACCCAACTACTATAGCCGCAGTGCCGTAGTACAGACCCCATACCCCACCGATGACACGCGGGTAATCGTGCGGCTGGTAAGAGAGGCCATTGCGGATTTATATCGCCCAGGCTGCCGCTTTATGAAAGCAGGCGTTGGGTTAATCGAGATAATCCCCTGCGCACTGGGGCAGGGTGATTTGTTTACCCCAGGGCAATCGCTCAGGGCAGGGCAGACCATGCAAGCGATGGACCGGATCAATAACAAGTTTGGTCGCGGGACTTTGTTCCTGGGGGCTGAGGGTATCCAGAAGAAATGGAAGATGCGGCAGGCATTTACCTCGCCTGCCTATACCACTCGGTGGGGGGATTTGCCGAGAGTGCTGACTTGAGGTAGCGCGAGTAAGTTTCCTTTTTGTGTGCTTTCATGTTTCCAATTGAGATATTTGCAAAGTCCCTCAAGATCTGGGAACAAAGTTCGGCTGCTGACCCCGTGTCGATCCAAAGATTCTAGGAGCAATTCCCTGGCGGATTTTGGGATACATATTTCTATTACAGATTTTTTTATTTCTCTGTTTTGTTCTAAAGGTACAAATTTTTTAGTTTTTTCTGAGTATTTGTGTGCAGTAAACCACCCATGTTGTGCGATGATGCGGGGGTTATTGAGGTTAGGACGAATTACCTGAGTTTTTCCTGGTTCAAATGGTCCTTTTTGATTTTCGCTTAAGAACTGATCAGCGCTCAGCACATAAACGAATACATCTCCTTTTTTTCTGTCACTGCAAGCAAAGTAGAGTGCCGCTAAAGGATTGCTAGTCCAATCTAACAGCCTAGTTTTCATGCCAAAGTGTTGAGCTACTACCAACAGCTCCCAGTCATCCATGTCAGTTCTAGGGAGAATAGATGCCCCCATTCTTCTAAGTTCTTTTATCAGTTCTTTTTCTTCAGTTGTAGAGTCATGAGAAGGGGTATCTCTTGCAATACTTGGTAATAGCTTCCCTTTAGTGGCTTGTCCACGGAATAACATGGTTCCTTCGAATTCACATAATGATTCCACTTCGTGTACAAATTCCGCAAAGCTGCTCGCTGACCTAGATTCCATTGGCTGTCCCTTACGCACCTAATATTTCTGAAGCTGAGTTCGTGAAGTTTGTGAGTTTCAACCACCACCTTGTATAGGCTTCCCTCTGCTCTTTCAAGTAGTCATAGTGGTCATAGACTTGCCACTGGCCTGGCAATTTATGCCCCAGCATAATTTCAGCAATATGGGGCTCAGTCAGTTCGGAGAAATTTGTCCTGGCTGTCTTGCGTAAGTCGTGCACCGACCAGTGTTTCATTTCGTAGTCTCTGTGCCGTCGTAGCCACTGCATCAGGTTGTAAGGCAGTGCCAGCGGCGCGCCCTGGCCCATGGGTTTATCGCTGCCGCTATTGTTGAACAGGTGTTTGCTTTCGCCGCTCAGCAGAAAAGCCTCTTTCAGCAGGGGCTCAATCTCAGGGATGATGGGGCGCAATAGGGGCTTCTTGGTCGACTTGCCCATCTTGTGGTTGGCGGGTGGCACCGTCCAAATGCGCTTTTCAAAATCGAAGTGCTCTTTCTCGCTTACGCGCAGTTCACCATTGCGGCAGCCATAAAACAGGCACAGCTTGAGGAAAATCTTATTCTTCGCCGCCATGCGCGAGTGCTCCAGAGCCTGCCACATCATGCCGATTTCATCCCGGCTCAGAGAGCGGGTGCCGATGCCTTTCTTGATGCGCAGGTCTTCCGTTGCATTGATATTGGCAATCGGGTTGCTAGTAATGAGCCTGCGCCGCACACCCCACTTCAGCATTTGTTTGGCATTGGTCAGGATGCGATCGGCAATGCCGGGGGTGGCCTGTGCCCGTTTCTCCAATAGGGCCAGCCACTCGTGCAAAGTGACTTCTTCGGCGGGTAGGTGGCCAACGGCTGGGAACACATACAACTGAAAAGAGCGCAGGATTTCATGGTGCCCCTTTTTGTTCTCCTTGCAGTAGGAGTGATACCACTGCAAGAAAAGCTCCTCTAAAGAATCTGCGCTTAGGATCGCCTGCTTTTCAAGTTGTTTTACCACCCTGGGGTCATAGCCCTGTTCCAGCTTTCCTTTCAGGCGCTGGCCTTCACTCCTGGCGTTCTTCAGAGTCATTAAAGGGTAGGAGCCGAGATCCACGCGGGCCGGCTTGCTGTCGTAGCGGTAGCGGAGCTGAAAAGTGATTTTTCCCTGAGGCGTGACACGCACACTAAGGCCATCCCGATCAGCCTTTTCAAAACGCTTCTCTATCTTCTTTCCTGAATTAGCCTTCAGCCAGGCATCCGACAACGCCATAACAACCTCCATGTGTACATATTTTTTAAGGCTAACAAAAAGGCGATTTGTGTACACGCCTATGTACACATTTTTTGCGGCTGGGGTTGGTTTTGGATGACTTAAGCTGTCGCAGGTCTAAGGCTTAAAAATAAGGTTTTATGCGGGATTTATTAATTTTTTGTCGTAGGTTGTCAGGCTGTGACGGTGGGGGATTTATAGGGGTGGGAAATAATTGCGAAGGTGCGGCGGCCGGCAAAGCCCGCCAGGGAAGAACTCTGGCCCATATTTTAAGGTTCGATCACTCGATATTCGGAAGAAAAACAGGTCTGCATTATACACGCCGGCACTGCTACAAGGGTGGGGTATACTGCGAAATTGGTCTCTAAAATTGGGGCATCTAAACCATTTCGGTAGTGTCAATGGGCGGAGCTGCCAGCGCGGCTGGCACTCCAGAACATCTTTTTGAATCAATTCGACTTTTCAGTCGAGTCAAGGTCATCACAAAGAGCAGCAGCTAGTCATTCGGTCTGCATAGGTGGCTTGGGTGCTGGAAAACCATGGGGGAAGTATGAGTCAGGAACGATTACAGCTATTACGGGAAGAATTGCGGCGACAGGGTGTGGAGGCTTTCCTGGTTCCCCGGGCCGATGAGTATCAAAACGAGTATGTGCCTGCGGCAGATGAGCGTTTGGCCTGGATCACGGGTTTTACTGGATCAGCGGGCATGGCGGTGATTGGACTGGATAAAGCGGCCCTGTTTGTGGATGGCCGCTATACCCTGCAGGGTCAACAGCAATTGGGGGATTTACCTATCGCTTTGGAGGACCTGAATAATCAGGTCATCGCCAAGTGGGTGGGTGATCAATTGAGCGCGGGGCAGTCGCTGGGTTTTGATCCTCGCCTACACACCGAGCCGGGGTTGGCACTGTTGGGAGAATATCTGGATGAGCGTGATATTGCCCTGAAGCCCCTGGAGCAGAACCCAATTGATACGATTTGGCAGGATCGGCCGGCTTCTCCCTGTAGTCTTGCCTGTCCCCACCCCTATGTTTTTACCGGGGAGCACTCCAGTGACAAGCGCCAGCGCATCGCTACGCTTCTGGCGGAAAAGCGTGTGGATGCTTTGTGGTTGCCAACCCCTGAGATCTGCGCCTGGCTGTTCAATATTCGTGGTGACGATATCCCCCATTTACCAGTGGCGCTTTCCAGCGGGGTGCTTTTTAGGGATGGCAGCGCAATTTTGTATCTGGCTGAGCAGGCGGTCGGTGAAGGGCTCTTGGAACATCTAGAGCGGGAAGTGATGGTGGTGACTGAGAAGGGCCAGTTGTTTGAAGGTCTGCGCCGCCGCCATGTGAATAGGATCTGGGTAGATCCCTCTAACAGTAACTGTTGGACCCTGCAGCAGCTGCGCGCCCTGGATTTACAGTTGCTGTTAGAGCGAGACCCTGTGACGCAGGCCAAGGCGTGCAAAAATGCCGTGGAGCTGGCGGGTTCCAGAGCGGCGCATGAGCGCGATGGCGCAGCACTGTGCGAGCTCCTGGCCGAGCTGCCCACTGCGGTGGAAAAAGGCCTGGATGAACTAGCGGCAGTGAAGTTGCTGTATAGCAAGCGCGAGGAGCGGGAAGGCTTCCGCGGCAACAGCTTCGAGACAATTTCCGGCTACGGTCCCAATGGTGCCATAGTGCACTACCGGGTGAGCCCTGAGTCGAGCTTAAAAATGCCAGCAGAGGGGATTTACCTGTGTGATTCCGGTGCCCAATATCCCGATGGCACCACCGATGTCACCCGCACGGTGGCCTTGGGCGAAATTCCCGCACTTGCACGAGAGCACTTTACCCGAGTGCTGAAGGGGCATATTGCTATTGCCACTCTACGCTTTCCGCAGGGTACCTGTGGAGAGCAGATCGATGCGATTGCGCGCAGATCCCTATGGGATGTGGGTTTGGACTATGCCCATGGAACAGGTCATGGTGTCGGTAGTTTTCTCAGTGTGCATGAGGGACCGCAGCGTATCGGTAAAGTGATCACCAATACCCCGCTGCAACCGGGCATGATCCTCTCCAATGAGCCTGGTTTTTATCTCACCGGTCAATACGGTATCCGTATTGAAAATCTGGTGTTTGTAAAAGAGAGTGCGGATTACCCTGGATTTTTACAGTTTGAGGAATTAACCCTGGTGCCGATTGACCGTGACCTGATCGATACAGCACTCCTTTCCTCGCAGGAGCGGGATTGGTTGAACCGCTATCACCAGCGTGTACGGGAGGTCGTTACACCGCTGGTAAGTGAAAAAACCGCTTCCTGGTTACAAGCGGCCACCGAGGCTTTGTAATGCTATCGCTGGGAGCCTGGCTCCCAGCTTTTTTCGAAGTAGTGAAAGCCGTGCATTTGCATGGTAATAATTACTGCACTTCAAATTTATACCCTGCGCCATAGACCGAATGGATTAACTCCTTATCCGGCAGCAAGGCCGCAATTTTCTTGCGCACTTTTTTAATGTGACTGTCGATGGTTCGATCGCTGATTACCCGGTAGTCCGAATAAATGCGGTCCATAATCTGATCGCGGGAAAAAATACGGCCGGGCTCACTATAGAGAAGTTCGAAAAGGTGAAATTCCAGCGCGGTTAAGCCTACATCCTGCCCTCCGATTAGGAGCTGGCCGGTTCTACACCTCAGTTGAATTTCCCCGTATCTCTGCTGTTCTGAACTGTGAGTGCGACGTAAAACGGCTTTGACCCGGGCCACAATTTCCCTGGGACTATAGGGTTTGCACACATAGTCATCCGCCCCAACTTCTAAACCGCGCAAGCGGTCCACTTCTTCAATTCTGGCGGTCAGCATAATGATGGGCACGTTGCTATAGCGGCGGATTGCTGTGCAAATTTCCAGGCCGCTTTTCCCCGGTAACATCAGGTCCAGCAAAATCAGGTCCGGAGGTTGGGCGTCGACATGGGGGATGACTTCATTGCCATTAGTGAGTATGTCGGCCTGGTAACCGGCTGCTTCAAGATAATCCAGCAGCAGGTTGGCCAGTTCTGTTTCATCTTCGACAATTAAAATCCTTGCAGCCATTATTCCTACCATTTAATCCTCTCGGTGAGAGGGAGAAAAATACTAATTTCCAGGCCACCCAGGCGGGACGGGCCGGCGGAAATACTACCCTCGTGGGCTTTAACAATATTCTGGCAAATCGACAGCCCCAGTCCCGCACCACCAGTTTCCCGACTGCGTGAGGCGTCGGTGCGATAGAGGCGGTCAAAAAGGTGGGGGATATCCGCACTGGTGACCCCCGGAGAGGAGTCGGCAAAGGTGATAATAGCTGTTTGCGCTTCCGCGCGGGCACAGATTTTTAACTGGCCGCCGCTGTCGGTATAGCGCAAGCTGTTGGTAAGGAGGTTGCCAAACAGCTGTTGCAGGCGCGCCTCATCGGCGTAAATGAATTTATTTTCGGCCAGCTCACACTGCAATTGCAGGTCGATATTTTTCTGGGCAAAGGCACTTTGAAAATCCTCTACCACCCTGGTAAGCAGCGGCCCAAGGGGGAGGTCGGATTTGCAATAGTTCAAGGCGCCGGCATCAGATAGAGACAGCTCATAGAGATCGTTGATCAAACGGCTAAGCTGGCGAATCTTATCGTGCAAAATATTGAGGTTTTCCGGTGTGGCGGTGCGCACACCATCCTGCAGGGCTTCAATTTGCCCCTTGAGTACCGCCAGTGGTGTGCGTAGTTCATGGGAAATATCCGCCATCCAGCGATTGCGCGCATGTTCATTGGCCTCGAGAGTTGCTGCTAAACGATTGAAGTCTGCGCTCAGTTGGCCCAGTTCATCGCGTCTCTCGATATCAATGCGGGTTTTGTAATCTCCCGATGTGAGGCGATGGGTGGCCTCGGCCAGGCGACGTATGGGACGAACAAGCTGCCAGGCTAGGGGCAGGGCGATGGCCAGGGCAAGAATGAACGTGGCGATGGAAATCAGCGCAAAAGTGCGGGAAAGTTCCCGAATAAATCCCTGCTCGTAATTATTGGAAAGAGCGGGTGGGGGATTGATAGTGAGGTACCCGACAGTTTTCCCTTCCACTTGAATGGGCTGATAGAGTAAATCCTTCGCTGGGGCTGGACGCCCGATGACCAGCTGCTTTTCACTATCGAACAGACTCAGGCGCGGGCCCAGCTGGTTACCCATGGGGGGGCGCCCTGGACCGGCTCCCGGCGGTGGGGGTGTGGGAAAGCGCCCCATTTGCCGAAAGATGGTTTGCCGGTGGAGATCCACCCATTCCGAGCCATCGGCTTCCAGTGATTGCCAGCTGCCCTTGCGGCTATAAAAGCGCTCCAGTGCCTGAACCAATCCCTCTACATCGCGCAGTTCCTGTGCGCGCATATAAGCCTGGAAGCCGTGGCTGAAACTCCACTGGAAAAATACAAACATACCGCCGACTGTAATCGCTGTAGTCAGTAAAAAGGCCAGGCTGAGTTTGTTGCGAATATTTAATGACATCTTTTGTGTAGTCCTTCCTGCGGACAGTCAGTACAGCGGACTCTCCCGTTCCGCCACTTCGGGCATTGCCCGTGCGGGTGATTACCCAAGCGTACACCTACTGTAAATGGGTGGGCAATCTATGTTCCAGCTTACTGATAGTGCAGAGCAAAGGGTGTACTGCTCCCGAAACTCACAAATAAATAAATCCTTGCGCCTGCTTTCAACAGTAATTCTGTGTACCGCCTATGCTGAACTCTCTTTGCGATAGTTTGGCAAAAAAGAGCGGGGCAATCACCAGTTGCTCATTGGCTATTGTGCGCTACACCGAGCGATGCTTTGCTCTCTTCACCGTCCCCACCTGAGGCAATAGGTGATGTGGAAAAACGGTGCAGAACAAAGTTGTCCTGGTCGCGTTGGATAAACAGGGTTGCCAAAACCCGCTTGCCGCCGCGACTCCAGGTGCTGTGGTCATGGGCATTGAGAGTCACAGTGATTTGGTTGAAGCCGGGCTTCAACAGTTTTTCCGGCAGGTGAACGTCGGCACCGTAGAGACGCTGTATTTTTTCACCGTTGATATAGAGGTGTGCGTGCCCCTCTAGGAAGCGTTGAGGCTTATCGCTGGCATAGCGGGGCGACTCCAGCTCAAAGCGGTCATAAGCAATATGTAAATTAAAACCGGACATGCGATCCCTGCTGATATCCAGTTCAATTCTCGGTGCGGCCATATGCACGGGGATTTCTATGACCGGATGTTGATCACCGTTGTGGCCAGCATGAGGATTGGGTTGAGCTGCCAGTGTGGGGCTGCTCGCCGCCATCAGCCAGGACAGGGACCCGGCAGCAAAAAACCTGTGTATTTTCATAAACTGCTCTCTCCTGGGGTGCGTCTCGGTTATTGGCCAACAGTGGTTGAACACCGGTTGACGATGGTCTGGGCATCCAGCTTTCCGTAGAAGCGGGGACCGAAGGTAAATGGGAAAGCTGGTATCAGTTTGCCATTGCTGTCTTCGCTCACCGTCAAGTGATAGTGGTAGCCGCGTTCACTGTCGCTATGGCCGTTATACTGGTCCAGGTAGGCACCGCCACGGGCGGTCAGGCTGGCATCCCAATAGTAATCCTCGTAAAAGAAGCCGGCGCTGGTGGTAAATTCATTGCCGGATAGGGAGGAGTAGCTTCCGTCGGTGGAGGGGCCGCTGCTGTTGGTGCTGACTACACCCTGGTCGATATCGTATTCATCGACCAGCAGGCAGGTACGTGCACCAGTCTCGCCGCAGCCACTGGCGGAATTGGGATTGTCATAGTCACGAATGGCCCAGCTGCTTTGTGCCAGCACGCCAGTATCTTCCCATGGGCCATAAATGGCGTAACCGTCGGCGGTGTATCCGTAAACCGGTGAGTGGCCATTGCCATCATCGCCTACCAGCTCCGCTAGGCAGCTGCTGTAGAAGTGGTGGTGGTAGTCGCCATTGGCCGCGTGACCACCACAGATATCCACATCATAGACTTCGGCGAAGGGCGCCAGGGTATGCCAGGTGTTGTTGACGGACTGGCCATCGCTCCACTGATAAATAGACGTGCCGTTAACCCAGTAGCCCTGCACACCGAGTCCAGCTTCACAGTCTTCAGTAGCGGCTTGCGGGGAGTTGGGGATAAAGCCCTCATGGGCAACATTTTCCGGACATACCGGTCCCGGCGGCCAAAACCCATAACCAGCATCGGAGCCACAGGAAGAATTACTGCGGTAGCCAATATCCTCACCGAATCTGATGACATCACCTACCTGTATTATGGGGCTGCCGCTGAGAAAATCGCTGTAGGCTTTCGGGCGGTTGAGCAGGCTGTCGAGAATTTCCTGGGTGATTTCAATTTGGTAGTTGGGGATACCGGTGGCGGAGATATGGGAATATTCCCTTCCATTCAGGCTTACAGACTCTACGCTCTGAACATTCACCAACACCTGCTCGTTGCTGCTACTTTCGTAAATAAAGGGAGCGCGCTCGCCGCTGGAATTTAAAACCCAGGTTGATTCGCTATCGGCTGAGTCCTGGGCATTTCCCTCTGAATTCTCGCTGTCCGTAGGAGTGTCGCTCGAATCTTCCGGTTCCTCACCAATTTCAGTGTTGTTTTCAATGGAATTGTTTGTTGTTTCGTCCAGTGTTTCCGCTGAGTCATCACCACTCTCAGTGGAGGATGTATCACTGATTTCTGTGTCGCTGGTTTCTGTGTTATCGCTATCAGTATTGTTTTGGGTTCCTCTGGTGACGGGGCCGCGAACAGGTATTTCCCTTACCGAGCGTTGGTCGTTATTGCGCCCCGAATTTGGGCTGGGCTGGGCAGCAACCTCAGCCACAACGGTCCAGGCCAGGAACCCGGCAAGAAAATACCCGATTATCTTCATGGGAAATTCACCTCAAGTAATGCTCAGTGTCATCGCCCAATCGTCGAAGAGCACCGGCTAACAATGGTTTGGTCATCCAGTTTTCCGTAAAAGCGTGGTCCAAAAGTGAAAGGGAAAGCCGGCACCAATTGAGCGTCATCGCTCAGGGTGACGGTCAAGTGGTAGTGGTAGCCGCGCTCTTCATCGGTGTGGCCGTTGTACTGGTCCAGGTAGGCACCGCCCTGGGCGGTCAGTTCAGGGTCCCAGTAATAGTCCTCGTAAAAGAAGCCGGCGGTAGTATCAAACTCGTTACTGGATAGAGAGGTGTAACTGCCGCTGGTGGATGGACCGGTGTTGTTGGTGCTCGTAGTACCCTTGCTGGTGTCGTATTCGTCGACCAACAGGCATGAGCGCTCACCGGCGATGCCACATCCAGTTTCGGAGCTGGGATCGTCGTAGTCGCGTACCGCCCAACTGCTCATTGCCAATTGGCCGTCGCCTTCCCAGGGGCCGTAAATTGCGAAGCCGTCGGCGGTATAGCCATAAATTGGCGAGTGGGCATCACCCACATCCCCCACCAGGTTTGCCAAACAGTCGCTGTAGAAATGGTGGTGGTAGTCGCCGTTGGCGGCGTGGCCACCACAGACATCCACATCGTAGACCTCGGCCAGGGGAGCGAGCGTGTGCCAGGTATTGTTGACGGACTGGCCATCGCTCCACTGATAAATGGAGGTACCGTTAACCCAGTAGCCCTGCACACCGAGGCTGGTCTCGCAGTCCTCTGTCGCGGCTTCTGGGGATTTGGGGATATAACCCTGATGTGAGACATTCTCCGGGCAGACAGGGCCGGGGGGCCAGAAGCCATAGCCGGCTTCTGCACCGCAAGAGGCGTTGCTGCGATAGCCGATATCCTGACCAAAACTAATAAAGTCTCCCTCTTGAACATTGGGGCTGCCGTTGAGGAAATCGCTATTGATTTTGGGGCGGGCCAGCAGGGCGTTGAGGATATTTTCGGTGATCAGAATTTCGTAATCGGGGATTCCGCTTGCAGATACCCGGGTGTATTCCTTACCGCTTACCGTAACCGATTCGACACTCTGCACATTGACCAGGACCTGCTCATTGCTGTTGTTCTCGTAAATAAAGGGGGCGCGTTCGCCGGTGGTATTGACGATCCAGACACCGGTATCCTCTGCACTGCCGTCATCCCCTCCAGTATCTTCGTCCTCGCTGTTGTCATCCCCGCTATCACTGTCGGTCGAAGTGTCGCTGCTCTCGCTACTGGTTTCTGTGTCGGAGGACGAACTCCCCCCACCACCGCAGCCCTGCAGAACGCCGGTGAGCAGTGTGAGAGCGAGGGCATAAGATAAAAGTGAGCGCCCGTCTGGATGGAGTGTTTCTATTATTTTCATGGATAACCCTGGCATCAAAGGAGAAGTCACCTGAAAGTACTGAAGAAAAGAGGACAAAATATGGACAATAACGGAGCCTGCGGAGCTGGTTTTCACGAGGAAAAAAATTTTCACAATTGCCTTTAAACGGACCTTTGCGTGAAAGGGGCTATGCCTGAAAAACCGTTTCTCCCTAATGGACCTTGGGAAGTCATTCATTTTCTCTATGCCAATTTTTTAGCGCGTTGAAAAAAAATTGGTGTGGCTTTCTGGTGGGGGATTGGCAATGTTAAATTTTGCAAAGTTTTCTGCTGGGACGAGCCATGAGAGGGCGTTACAGCTGTGGGGGTGAGCTTGCTAACCGCACCGCAGGGAAATCCCACAGCACGGTTAAACCGCACCAGCGCCTACAGATAACTACAAACCTTGAAATACTCAGGTTTACCTTGGCGGTGGCCCCGGCGGTATACCGCCGCCGACTTCGTCGGAGCAGACACTGACAATGGTCTGGCTATCCAGTTTGCCGTAAAAGCGCGGCCCGAAGGTGTAGGGAAAGGCTGGGGTAAGCTGTCCGTCCTCACTCTGAGTCACGGTGAGGTGATAGTGATAACCGCGTTCACTATCGCTGTGGCCGTTGTACTGATCCAGATAGGCACCGCCCAGGGCGGTCAGGTCACTATCCCAGTAATAATCCTCATAGAAAAAACCGGACTCGGTAATAAAGATATTTCCCGATAAAGAGGTGAAAGTATCGCTGGTGCTGGGGCCACTGTTGTCCAGTGCTTCAGTACCCTTGGTAAGATCGTACTCGTCGACTAGTAAGCAGGTACGCTCCCCGGCTATGCCACAACCACTGGGTGCGTCAGGATCGTCGTAATTGCGAATGGCCCAGCTGCTAATGGCCAGTTCTCCATCAGCCTCCCAGGGGCCGTGGATGGGGTAGCCATCGGCAGTGAAGCCGTAAATAGGGGAGTGACCATCGCCTGAGTCACCAACCAGATCCGCCAGGCAGTCGCTGTAGAAGTGGTGGTGATAATCGCCACGGGCTGCATGGCCGCCACAGATATCCACGTCGTACACTTCTGCCACCGGCGCCAAGGTGTGCCAGGTGCCATCCAATACCTGGCCATCGCTCCACTGGTAAATGGAAGTGCCGTTGACCCAGTAGCCCTGTGCCCCAAGCCCACTTTCACAACTTTCATCGGACACCTCCGGTGCCAAGGGAAAATAGCCCTGATGGGAGACGTTCTCCGGGCACATGGGGCCGGGGGGCCAGTAGCCGTATCCAGCACCCGTGGCACAACTCTGAGAGTTGCTGCTGTAGCCGATATCCTGGCCAAAGCTGACAATATCGCCGATCTGTACAATGGGGCTGCCGCTGACAAAGTCCGTGGCGGACTTGGGCCGATTGATCAGCCAATCGTATAGGTTGTCGGTGATTTCTGTTTCGTAATCCGGGATGCCGGTTGCGCTTACCAGGGTGTAATCCTTGCCATCTACCGTGACCGATTCCGCAGTCTGAACATTCACCAAAACCTGTTCGTTGCTGTTGGTTTCGTAGATATAGGGAGCGCGGGCACCCGTGGTGTTCAGAATCCAAGGGCCGCTGCCACCACCATTTCCTCCATCATCGCCATCACCCTCTCCGGAATCATCGCCCGGGGGAGGATCGGGGTCGTCCTGGTCACAACCTACCAGGCTTGTTGAGACTAGGATCGAGAGAAGGGCAAACAGGATTGCGTCGCGCCACAGCTGTCGCCGAAATAATAGGCTTTCCTCTTCTTGCATAAGTCACCATCCTTGATTGGGGGTTAGTAGGCTTAACCGGACGCTGGGCCCAGCTAGGGCTGAAACTAACGTGCAAAATGGGAAGCAATATGCAAGTTGGTTCTTGCGGCGGATGTTTCCTTATATCGTGCCGTAGAGTGAGATCGAGCTCTGAAAAATGAGGAAAGGGGCAGCCTCATTCCATAATCGGGGTATGGTGTAAGGCTGCCGATTGAAGATTTTTACAGGTTGAATTAACTGGCGGACAGAGGCTCTGTCGGGTTGACTTCCACACTGCGCTGGTGGGTATCGTGACGCAGCCACCACCAGGACAGGGTGCCGAGTAACAGGTTGGATGCGGCGGTTGCGGCAAACAGCCCGGTCATGCCCCAGAAATAGTTGCCGATCCAGGCCAAAGGCAGGTAGACACCGAGTACCCGCAGGAAAGAAATCATGGTCGCGGGTAGTGGTCGGCCCAGTCCGTTAAAGGCAGCATTGGCAGACATCACAAAACCGTAGCCGGCGTAGCTGAACGGCACCAGGCTCAGATAGGCCACAGCCACGGCAATAACCTCAGGGGAGTCGCTGAACAGGCGCACCACAGGTTCGCCGATAAAATACAGTAGTACCGCCAGGCCCGCTCCGAGCACTAGGCAAAAGCGCGCCAGCACACTGACGGTTTCCCGCAGCCGGTCTATGTTGCCAGCCCCGGCATTTTGCCCCATGAAGGGCCCCACTACGGCAGACAGCGCATAAAAAACAATTAGAGCTACAGGTTCGATCCGTAGGGCCACACCGAGTCCGGCCACGGCCTCGTCGCCGTGTACAGCCACCAGCGCCACCACCACACCACCAGCCATGGGAATAATCACATTGGTGAGAACTGCGGGCAGCCCTACGGCGAGGACTTTGCGCCAGGATTCGATCAGAGTGCCGAAGTGCCACTGAGGTGCAGCTACCAGGTTTTCCCTGCGAATCAGGTAATAGAAAGCGATAAAGAAACTGAGGGCGCGCACGACCACCGTAGCGATGGCCGCCCCCTGTAATTCCAGCCGGGGAAAACCCAGTAACCCGAAGATCAGAATGGGGTCGAGAATCAGGTTGAACAGGGCCACGCCCACCATGATTCGCCCGGTCAATGCACTGTTGCCGATAGCGCGCAGGGCTGAGAGAGCAATAGTGGGTACGATCACAAAAATTGTGCCGATATACCAGGGCACCATATAGTCCTCGATCAGCGGCATCAGCTCTTCGCTGGCGCCAAGCAGGGAAAAGAGGGGGCGAATAGTCAGAAGGCCGACGATGGTAATGACTAGAGAGATTAGCAACGCCAATACCGAGGCGTCTGTTACCAGCCGGCGTACATTGCTCACTTCCCTAGCGCCATAGGCGCGGGCCACTGCGGAGGAGGTGCCGGCGCCAAGGCCAATGGAGAAACTGTTGATGACCATCACCACCGGGAAGGTGAAGCTCATCGCCGCCAGGGGTGCACTACCTAGTTGCGAGACAAAGTAGGTGTCCACAATATTGAAGGACATTACCGCGAGGATGCCCCACACCATGGGCAAGGCCAGTCTCTGCAGATGGCCGGAAACTGAGCCTTCTAGGAGTGAGGGACTGCTTTTTGATAGCGACATTCTATAACTCTTTCCAACAAATCGGTTGAGTGGGCAGATTTACTCATACTGCCCTGGAGTGGCCTGACAATATAAAAACGGCTCGGCAGCATCGCCTGCGGAAAACTGCGCTGGGATGCGCAGCAAGAAAAAAGGGCTAAAAACGTCCGCC
The DNA here is from genome assembly GCF_020524905.1 of Microbulbifer variabilis. GTDB lineage: Bacteria > Pseudomonadota > Gammaproteobacteria > Pseudomonadales > Cellvibrionaceae > Microbulbifer > Microbulbifer variabilis_A. The sequence continues at coordinate 20,470 of NZ_JAIVKI010000003.1, forward strand.
GTATGATTCTACGGTTGCGGTTCTGCCAGGGCGAGACTCATGAGTACAGCGTTCTCGCGCTTGCCGTTATCCGCGGGATAGTAATTCTTGCGCAAGCCATCCTCGGAAAAACCCAGTTTGCGGTAAAGTGACTGCGCGGCGAGATTGGAGGCTCGCACCTCCAACAGCAATCGCTGGATATCCACTTGCAGTTCACCGATAAGACGTTTCAACAGAGTCTCTGCCAAGCCGCGCCGGCGCCACTGTGGTGCTACGGCCACATCGAGAATCTCCGCCTCATCAAACAGTTTGCTGACGACACAGCAGGCGACAGTCTCAGTGCCGCTGTTGAGCAGCCAGCACTGGTGTCCGGCTTTAAGGCTTTGTAGATATTGTGTCTCACTCCAGGGGTGGCTGTGGGCACTGAGTGCCAGAGTTGCCAGGGCAGTACAGTCTGCCTCTTCGGCAAGTCGTAAAACCAGCCCGTTACCCAAGGGCATCATTGAGTGCGGGTCTCAGCGGGGTAGGCCTTGCGCAGAAGTTGCCAGAGCTCGCGCTTGCGTAGCGGTTGTTGCAATAACTGGGACAGGCTCGGCATGGGTAGGATACGTACTTCGCCCCAGTGATTGATATCGCTTTCAAGGGGTTGCGGGGTGCAGAATTCCTGTGCCTCTCGCCCCATCAGCCAGATAGATTGCACCGGGTAGCGCGAGCAGGAGGCTTCCAGCCAACTGGAAAAGGTATCGCGGGCCTCTGAGGCATCTGCCGCCGGACCGAAACGGTTTTCCACCATGGGCCAGTGCATACGCTCCTGTTGACGCGGTAGCTGGTGCCAGTTCAGTGCACGCACAATATTGCCGAACAGTGCATCGAGCGGCAGTGCGGCACCGGGCTCGTGGCTATCCACCGCCAGCAGGGTTTCGCCGAGACGCCAGCAGTTGAGCACGAAGGGCTTCACTTGCTGGCTCGGTGCCGTCACTGGGGTAGCGATGGCCGGCTTTTCCGGAGCCTGTACTTTTGTCGCGTTGGTGAGTGCGCTGATCTCTGCCGCGACAGTATCACGCTCTTTGGTGACAGGGGAGTCGACAATCTGTGCCGCAGACTGCGGCAGGGGATTAGTGACAAGCGGCAGCGGTTGCTCTATGGCCTCCGGCTCAGCCGGAGGCAACTTGGCCTGACGAGGCTCGGGAGCGAGAGGCAATACAAAGCGCGGCACATAGCTGGCTATGCCCAGTACCGACAGATATTCCGCTCGCTGCAGCTCGTTCACTTACACGCCCTGTTTCTTACTCTCACTGATGGCGAGCAAGTTTAACGCATCCATGTAGGCTTGTGCCGAGGCAATCAAAATATCGGTATCGGCACCCACACCATTCACCAGTCGGCCGTCCTTTTCCAACCGCACGGTGACTGATCCCTGGGAATCTGTGCCCTGGGTGACGGCGTTGACGGAATACAGTTTTAAATCGGCACCACTATTGACGATATGCTCAATGGCTTTGAAAGTGGCATCCACCGGGCCGCCGCCCTGGGCCTCGGTCTGGTGGGACTCACCATCGATAGATAGCTCGATAAAGGCCTGGGGCGCGCTGCCGATTTTAGTGCGCACATCCAGGTCGAGCAGCTTGAAGCGCTCCGCAGGCTCCTCGCGCAGGGCCACCAGAGAGTGGAGATCCTCGTCAAAAATTTCGTGCTTTTTATCGGCCAGTTCCTTAAAGCGCTGGAATACTAATTGGAACTCGTCGCTATCGGTGAAGGCGATGCCCAGCTCCTCGTAGCGGGCGCGTACCGCAGCCCTGCCGGAATGCTTGCCCAGCACCAGGCGGTTTTGTCCCCAGCCCACATCTTCGGCACGCATGATCTCGTAGGTTTCGCGGTGTTTGAGTACCCCGTCCTGGTGGATGCCGGATTCGTGAGCGAAGGCGTTGGCGCCGACGATAGCCTTGTTCGGTTGTACCGGGAAGCCGGTAATGGACGAAACCATGCGCGAAGTCGGCACAATATGGTTGGTGTCGATGCCGGTAAACACAGGGAAGAGATCCTGGCGGGTCTGTACTGCCATTACGATTTCTTCCAGTGAGGCGTTGCCGGCGCGCTCGCCCAGGCCGTTGATGGTGCATTCCACTTGGCGTACACCGTTCATAACGGCGGACAGCGAGTTGGCCACTGCCAGGCCCAGATCGTTGTGACAGTGAGTGGAAAAGATGGCCTGGTCGGAGTTGGGGACACTCTCGATGACCCGGCGGAACATGGCGCCGTACTCGCCCGGTTCACCATAGCCGACAGTGTCGGGGATATTGATAGTGCCGGCGCCAGCGGCGATCACCGCCTCAATGATTCGGTACATAAACTCCGGCTCGGAGCGACTGCCGTCCTCCAGGGAGAACTCCACATCGTCGGTAAACTGGCGCGCGGTCTTCACCGCTTTGACCGCCTGCTGCAGTACATCCTCTGGGTCCATCTGTAGTTTGTACTTCATATGGATCGGGGAAGTGGCGATAAATGTGTGGATGCGGGAGGCATTGGCTTTTTTCAGTGCCTCACCGGCGCGCACTATGTCGGCGTTGACGGCACGGGCGAGGCTGCAGATGCGGGATTCGGTCACGGCTTCGGCAACCGCTTGCACCGCTTCAAAATCTCCGGGGCTGGCGATGGCGAAGCCCGCCTCAATCACGTCTACACGCATACGTTCCAGCATGCGGGCAATACGCACCTTCTCCTCTTTGGTCATAGAGGCGCCAGGGCTCTGCTCTCCATCGCGCAGAGTGGTATCAAAAATGACTAATTTTTCTTTTGTAGTGCTCATTTCTGTCTTTTCTCCTTATTTGTTTCGAGGCTAAACAAGGGGCTTCGCCGCTGTCTACGCGCCGTCCAAATAAAGTTGGGAATTCTGTTCAGGGTGGGGGGGAGAAAAATTATATGCCGCGTAGGGGCAGTCGCAGCGAGAAAGCTAGGGCGAAATGGCAGTGGCTGTAGGTGCAGTTGTCAGTCTTCATATGTGGAGATACCGGCTTCGGACTGGATTTCGCACATTATGGATGTTATTTGATCTTTTGGTCAATGGTTATCCTAAGATTGCGCTTAAATATTCTTTTTGTGGTTAGTTCATCCTATTTTTACTCTTATTTTTGGGCGCCTATCTATATTTGGAGGTATTTGCCCCCAGGCTAATCAACGCATTAGGGGCCGAGGGGAGGGGCTATCTGGTGGGCTCTTTGGGAGAAGTGTCATCCAGTTTGTGTAGAAACTGCCAGAGATCTCCGTGGAGTTGCTTCACTTCAACACGGGTAATGTTTGAGCCTTGTAAGTTTTTCTGCACCCACTGCTTGGCCCGGGGTTTTAACGCCAGTCCAGCACTCGTGGCGGCAACTAAGGTAACACGCTCGTCCCATGGTGCGCGGCTTCTCTCAACCAAGCCGTGCTGCTGCATGCGCTTTAACAGTGGGGTGAGAGTGCCGGAGTCGAGCATCAGGCGTTGCCCAAGGGCGCCGAGGCTTCTGTCGTTACTGTTTCCTGCGCTTTCAGCTGGGCCTTCTTCATCTTCACTGGCCCATTCCCACAGCACCATCAATACCAGGTACTGGGGGTAGGTGATGCCCAGATCCTGCAGCATGGGTTGGTAGGCTTTCGTCATGGCCCTGGAGGCGGCGTAGAGGGCAAAGCAGAGCTGGCGGTTTAGGGCCAGCTCGGAATCGTCATCACAAATCACGGTTACAACATCCGTTCGATTTCTTCCTGCAGGGACTCTGGGGTGTCCTTTGGCGCGTAGCGCTTAACTTCCTTGCCATCCTTACTGATCAGGAATTTAGTGAAGTTCCACTTGATGCCCTCGGTACCGAGGAGTCCCGGTGCACGTTTCTTTAACTCCACAAACAGTGGGTGAGCAGTGGGGCCATTAACATCCAGCTTGGCGTAAACGGGAAAGCTGACGCCAAAGTTCAGTTCGCAGAACTCCTGGATTTCATCATCGCTGCCGGGTTCCTGCTTGCCGAACTGGTTGCAGGGAAAGCCAAGTACGGCCAGGCCGCGGTCTTTATATTGATCGTAGAGCGCTTCAAGCCCTTTATATTGTTTGGTGAATCCGCATTTGCTGGCAGTGTTGACCACAAGGATCAGTTTGCCCTTATAGTCTTCAAGGGATGTGGTTTCGCCGCTGGCGGTCTTGACTGGAATTGAGTAAAGGTCGGTCATGGTACGCTCCATCTATTAATATTGTGCACAATTTAATTGCGCACAATCTAAAATGCAAGGCTTTCAACTTATAGGGAAGATATCAGTAAGTTTTAATGCGGGCTTTATTGTGAGAATAATTATCAATTATATTATGCGCCCCATAACCAATATTGTTTGCAGCAACTGAAAAGGACTCTCCATGCGCCTTTCCCACTATCTGGTCCGCTTGTTTGTAGCGCTGCTGGCCATTTCGATAATCCCCGCCAAGGCCCAAAATGCGGGCCTCTCCGAACAGGAGCTGCGCCAGTTGATGCAAATGGCGGAATATATTGGCGTTGATTACTCGGCGGCAGTCGCCGGGGGCGAAATTATCAATGCCGATGAATACGCAGAAATGGAAGAGTTCGCCGAACTGTTGATCGACCGCGGGCAGAAGCTGGAAGATTCTGCCGAGGCCAGCGCAATTCGTGCGGAAGCCCAGGCTTTGCAGACGGCGATCCAAGGTAAAGCTGATATCGATGAGGTTCAGGTTCACACGGCCAGATTGCGTCAGGGGCTACTCTCTATTGCCCCGGCATTATCCTTGCCGAGCGACCTACTCAGCTTTGAGGAGAGTCGCGCGCTTTTCCAGACCCAGTGTATCGCCTGTCACGGTGTTGAAGGTCGTGGCGATGGCCCCTTGGCGGCGGGCCTGGAACCAGCGCCGACTAACTTCCACGAGCGCGAACGTGCCGAGAACCGCTCTCTGTTGGGTCTTTACGATGCCATCAGCAACGGAATCGACGGCACCGCTATGACTGCCTTTACAAATTTTACCGAGCAGCAACGTTGGTCCCTGGCTTTTTATGTGGGTAGTCTGGCATTTGCTGGAGAGAGTGCCTCTGCTGCAGATTCAAAACCGAGCCTGCAGGATCTGGTGATGTACAGCCCACAGGTACTGCGCAATGATCGCCCAGAAATCTCCCCGCAAGCGGTGGCGGCATTGCGAGCAGATCCGAGCGCTCTGTTTTCCACAAAGGTGCCAGAGGAAAGCTCTCCCATCAATGTGGCACGTACTCAACTCCAGGCATCGCTGGCTGCCTACCAGCAGGGCGACTTCACCAAGGCTCGCACCTTGGCTATTAGTGCCTACCTCGACGGTTTCGAAATGGCAGAAAACTCTCTGGACTCCCTGGATGAGGAACTGCGTCTAGCAACCGAGCGCGAGTTGCTGGGGTTACGCGCCCAGCTCAATGCCGATAGTGATCCCCAGCAGGTTCAGGCACAGGTTGAGAGAATCCTGCAACAGCTGGCCCAAGCGGACTTGCTGATGAAGGAGGGGAATCTGTCGGGTGCTGCGCTATTTATTGCGAGTCTGGTGATTCTTCTGCGTGAAGGGCTGGAAGCGCTGCTGGTGGTGATTGCTCTGACCACCATCCTGGTCAAAACTGGTCGTCGCGATGCCCTCAAGTTTGTGCATGTTGGCTGGATTGGCGCCTTTATTGCCGGCTTTGTCACCTGGATTGCAGCACAGACATTGATCACCATCAGCGGTGCCGGTCGTGAGGTGATGGAGGGCGTGGCCGCCTTGCTGGCCGCCGTAGTGCTTTTCTATGTGGGCTTCTGGATGCACAGCAAGACCCAGGCAGACGAGTGGCAGAAGTATATCCGTGACAGTATTAGTCGAAGCCTGAACGCGGGTGCCCTCTGGGGGATCGCGGGGCTGGCATTCATCGCGGTTTATCGCGAGATTTTCGAGACCATCCTGTTCTATCAATCCCTGTTAGCGCAGACCTCTGCCGGCCACTACGGCACCCTGTGGTCAGGCGTTGGCGCTGGTGTCGCTTTCCTTGCGGTACTGGGCTTTGCCTTGGTGCGTTACTCAGTGAGCCTGCCTATCGGCAAGTTCTTCAGTGTGACCACTTATGTGCTGTTGGCGCTATCGTTTGTGCTGGCAGGTAAGGCGGTTGCAGCGTTGCAGGAGGCGGCCTGGATTGGAATTTCACCGCTGCCGGTACATTTCAGTTTTGATTGGCTGGGTATCTACTCCACTTGGCAGGGTATCGGTTTGCAGGCTTTAGTGCTGGTTGGCGCCTTCTGGCTGATGAAAAAAGGTGGTGCTGCTACCGAGGCTTCAGCTAAGACAGCGTAAGTTGACGGTTTAAATCTTGTAAGGCACCTGCTCATCGCAGCGGGTGCCCTCAACCTAGAAGTATCTTTTTTCTATCTCATTTACCTGCCCCACTCACTTAACCAAGTGGATGTGCGCTATCTCCTGTCTATCTTTTCTGCTCTTTAGTTTTCCTTAAGATCTCGCATTCGTTTTTGCAGGCTTTCAGAGTCTGTATCGATACTCTCTACCGGTTGTCCTGCGATAACCAGGACTTCTGGAAATAAATGTCGCCTCTTTTTCTTTTGGGGCTTCTGCATTGAAATTTTGGTCTGGGGGGGAGCATGTAAGGCTATGGGAATAACCGGAACAGACTTTCGACGCAAAATTTCCTCAATATCTTTCAGAAATGGTTGAAGTTCGCCGTCTTCACTGATTTTTCCTTCGGGGAAAATACAGAGTAATTCACCATTTTCCAGGCTTTCCTCTATGGCTTTGTATGTGCGCTCACGGCTGTTTGGATCATCGAGATCTAAACCTATGGGAATGGCATCGCTCATACGTAAAATGCAGCGAAGCAGGCGGGATTTATAGATAGCGGGGTGAGCGACAAAGCGTATATAACGCTCGACGATATCCGCCAGTATCATAGGATCCAAAAAGCTGATGTGGTTACTGACAATGAGGGCGGGCCCCTCACTGGGGATTTGTTCAAGTCCCTTGAAGTTGACCTTATAGAGGGTTCGAGCGGGTAACAATAGCAACCCACGCAAAAAGAATTCTGGCAGTTTGGTAAATATCAGGCTGACGACCACCAGATTCAGTAAAGCGATAATCACAAAGTATTTTGGGATGGAGATCTGTAGGATGTCCAGGAAAGTAATGCTCACAAGGGTTGCTGCGACGATAAAGAGCGAATTGAGCATATTGCTGATGGCGATAATCTGCGCACGGATCTCTTCACTGGATCGGTCCTGAATCATTGCATAAAGCGGCACAGTAAAAATACCGCCAAAAATGCCAAAGAGAGCGATGTACAGAAGGATTAAGAAAGCACCCTGGCTGTTAAAAAATTGTGTCAGGTTTGCATTGGAGAGGGTATGAAAATTGCTGGAATGAAAACCCAGTGCTATGCCGGTGCAAGTAATGCCAATGGCCCCCAGTGGTATTAGTCCCGATTCAATACGCCCTCGGGATAACCAATTGCACAGCAGAGATCCAAGTGCAGTACCCACTGTGAGGCTACATAATAGCAGGGTGATCACATCTTCACTTCCTCCGAGGATATCGCGAGCAAAATTGGGTATCTGCGCCAGGTATGCCGTGGTAATAAGCCAGAACCAGGAAATAGCGATAATTGAATAAAATACCGAGGGCGTTTGCCATGCCGAGTAAATGACACGCATGGCGTGAACTACCGGATTCCAATTGATTTTTAGTTTTGGAGAGGGAGGCGGTGCCTTGGGAATAGCACAGCTAGCAAGATAGCCACTGAATGCTCCACACATCAATATAATGGCGATAAATGTCAATCCATGTTGGCCTGGATGGGTGAATCCGACCAGTAGAGTGCCGACGATTGTTCCTGCCAATGTACCAATAAAAGATCCCATCTGAATCAACGCATTGCCACCGAGCAATTCACTTCTATTTAGTTGTTGTGGAATTAGGGAAAATTTAGCCGCACTAAAAAGTGCGGCGTAGGTGCCATAACAAAAAATAACTGCCAAACTGAGGGCATAATGTCGGGTAAAAAGCGCAACAATACCCACGATACCAATGCCTATTTCGGCCATTTTATAGATTCTGATGAGCTTGCTTTTATCTATTTTATCGGCGAGTTGACCTGCAGAAGCAGAAAAGAGGAAATACGGCAGAATATACAGACTGGTGGCAATGTTGATCAGAGTATTGGCTTCTTCTTCCGTCATGCGGAATACGAGCAATACAATTAACGCATTTTTATACAAGTTATCACTGAAAACTGCTAGAACCTGTGTGATAAACAACGGCAAGAAACGCCGTGTACCGAGCAGCTTAAACTGGTTTTGAGCCATTTTTTATCGCTCTTGTGGGCTGCCCTCTCTATGGCGGTAGCTATTTGATCGCAATGGAGCTTTCGATAGAAAGCTGATTCTGTATGAATATAGCGAAAACCCTCTCTATGGCAGGCATTTTTGGCATGGATACCCGAATCCGCTGATGCTTGATGGGGGTGAGAGTATCTTGTCTTTGAATTGACAGGTTTTTACAGGGTATGAAATTGTAGTGATGCGCAATAGCCGAGGGCGAATCGGAGTTGCCGCTACCTCTTATTGAAGTATTTTTTAGCAAAGGTTGAGTCGTTTATATCCTTCGCAGTGATAGGCTGTCCGGCACTGATATGTACTTTGGGAATAAGACTAAACCTACTGGAATCATGGTTTTCTGATGCCTCATTGTGCAAGCCTTGCAGGACAAGCGGGATAATCGGGGCGCTTGTATCTTTCAAGGCTATTTTTAGCTGTTTTTCAATGTCAATGAATGCACTATTTCGGCGGTCTTGCGTGGGGAAAAGACACATCAATTCACCCTCCTCAAGTGCCTGGCATATTTCAGCAGAAAATTTGGCTTTATCCCTAGATGGCCCATAAACAATGGGTGCAACATTGTAGTTTTTAAAAATGAAGTGAATTAATGGGGCTTGATAAAAACATTGGGGCAGAATGAAGCGAATAGGCCTTTGTAGAGTATCTATTAATAACAGGGGGGCCAGTCTGACAGTGTCGTTACAAATTAGCAGGGCGGCGCCTTTTTGGGGTATTTGCTTGAGCTGCCCATAGGTGGTGCGGGCAAAAAGATGTGAGGAGAGCCAGACCAGCAGGTGCACAATAAATTCTGGCAGTTTGTAAAATAGTAAAGCCATTACGGCGAAATTTATCAGCGCCATCAGAATAAACAACTGAGGAATGGCAATTTTTACCGCATCCAGAATGAAAATATTAATCAGTGTAATGACCGTAGTAAAAAGGGCATTCATTACATTGTTCAATGACAGGACCTGAGCGCGTACGGTGCGGTCAGTCCTGTCCTGCATGATGGTGTAAAGGGGCACGATAAAAATGCCACCTGAGATGCCCAGAAATGCTGTGTATATCAGTACGGCATAGGCGCCGTCACTGCGCAGGTATTCACTGAGGGATGCCCCGGACAGGGTTTGAAACTGAGCGGTGGTAATGCCGAGGCCCAGCCCTGCCAGTGTGATTCCCAGGGCACCAATGGGTACTATGCCAAATGTAATACGTCCTCTGGATAGTGTTTCACACATCAGAGAACCCGCCGCCACACCAATGGACAGGCAGCACAGGATAGTGGTGATGACCGGTTCGCTGGCCCCCAGTACATTCTTAGTAAGGCTGGGTACCTGAACCAGGTAGGTGGCACTGACTAGCCAGAACCAGGAGCAGGCGAGAATTGCGTAGAAAACCGATGGATTTTTTGCGGTTAGCTGCAGTATGCGCCAGGCTTGCGAGACAGGATTCCAATCGATACGCAAATCTGGTGCTGGTGCTGGTGCCGGGGGGACTCGGCGACTGACGAGATAGCCCAAGACAGCCACCACTGTCATAGTCGCGCCCAATTCTTTCAGTCCAGGCTGACCTGGATTGGTATATCCGGCTAGTAGAGTACCGATAATAGTCCCGCTTAACATGCCCGCAAAAGAGCCCATCTGAGCAAGCCCATTGCCTCCCATCAACTCTCTGCGCTTTAGATGTTGGGGCAGAATGGCATATCGTACCGGGCTGAATATGGCCGTATGGGTCGCCAAAAGGAAGAGCACAATAAAGTTAATAGCTTGATTGTTATAAATCAGGCCATAGACTCCGAGTATAACGATAAAGATTTCTGCTAATTTCAAAATCCTGATTATTTGGCTTTTATCATATTTGTCTGCCAACTGGCCGGCGGTTACTGAAAAAAGAAAATACGGCAATATATAAAATCCAGTTGCCAGGTTGATTAAGGCGTCGGCTTTTGCCTCGGATAGACGAAATGCCAGCATTACTAAGAGCGAGTTTTTGAAAATATTGTCATTGAAAGTGGCGCTTGTCAGTGAGAGAAATAGAGGTAAAAAACGGCGCTTAAAAAGGAGCGTGAACTGGTTGTGTTGGGCCATTGGCACCTATCCATAGTTGGGCTGCTTCCAACAAGCGGGTACAGTAACTGAATTGTTAGCTTGAAATAGTGTGAATGGTAAATAGCATAGGGTAGGAATAGGAACTTTTAATATTGGGCTAACAGTAGAAATTTCTGCCAACAATAAGGGTGTCTATAGTCTAGTACTATTAACGTTTAGAATTCTTTATAGTCTCTGATGTGGTTTGATAGAGGGCCTGATGAGTAATGTTATTGCTACTAAAGGGTTTTCCAGCAGTCATAAATACTTTGCCGCTTAATTTACCCGCTGTTTTTTTTCCTTGAATGATTATTGGGATAATAGGAGTGGCTAGATGTTGCAAAAAGTCATCCAGCTGCATTTTTAATTTTCTGAATGATTTAGACTGTGCTGTTTGATCGAGTATTAAACACAATAGTTCCCCACTGTGTACGGACCTCTCTATCTCAGCAAGTGCTAGATTGTCCTCCGTCATCTCTTTCGTACCATAAATTATTGGAGGTGTACCCCCTTCGTTAAGTGAAAATCGTAATACTTTGTTTTTATACAAGGATTGGGGGAGTATAAATCGAACCGGGCGGAGTAGAGTGTCGTAGATAAGTAGGGCGGCGCGGTAATCTATAGAGGCACAGATAAGCAATGCGGCCCCATTTTTGGGAACCCTTTCCAAATTTTTACTCTGTACTCTAGCCAATACATTTGAGTAGATCCAGGTGATCTGATGAACCAGTAATTCAGGCAGCTTGATGCAGATAAAAATCAAGGTGATGAGATTTAGAACTGCCGTGAATATAAATAGCTGCGGAATGGATATTTTTATGACGTCCAGTAGGTATATGTTTAATAAACAGATAAACATGACAAATATGGCGAAAAACATATTGCTGAGCGCGAGAATTTGTCCGCGCACCTGCTCTTCCGCTCGGTCTTGAATAATGGTGTAAAACGGTACGATAAAAATGCCACCGAAAAACCCCACTAGAACGGTGTAAATCAGAATAGGAATGGAACCATCGCTCTTCAGAAATTCAGTTATATTGGCTCCAGATAGGGTATGGAATTCCATTGCGCTAAAACCCAACCCCAGACCCGCCATAGTGATCCCAATACCGCTAAGTGGCACGACTCCAAAAGTAATACGACTCCTAGACAGACTTTCACATATTAGTGAGCCCAGTACCACGCCAATTGTCAGGCAGCAGATCATTAGGGTAACTACCAGCTCGTTTGCGCCAAGTGTATTTTTAGTAAAGCTGGGAAGCTGGGCTGAAAAGGTGGTACTTATCAACCAGAACCAGGAAGTGGCAAGGATCGAATAAAAAACGGAAGGGTACTTTATTGATTGGCGCAGGATCTCCAGAGTCTGTGTTGCCGGATTCCAATTAATTTTCAAATGAGGCGCTGCCGGCGGTGCTAATGGAATTGCCAGACTGCTTAAATAGCCTAATATTGCGGTAAATAACATGGTTAGGGTGAGATATAAGACCCCATGTTGTCCAGGCTTAATAAAATCTGCGATTAATGTCCCTGCAATTGAACCACCTAGGGCACCGACAAACATCCCCATCTGTGTCATCCCGTTGCCACCCATGAGTTCTTGTCGTTCCAGGTGTTGGGGCATAATTGCATAGCGTACAGGGCTGTAAAAGGCTTCGTGGCTTGCCAATAGAAACAGAACAAAAAAGCTTAAGGGGCTATTATTGATAAAAATTGCAAAGGCACCAAGAAGTACAATGGGTATCTCCAGTAATTTAAACAGCTTTAATAATGTACTTTTATCATACCTGTCAGCCAATTGACCCGCGGTAATTGAGAACAGAAAAAAAGGTAATAGATAAAGTCCGGTGGCAAGATTGATTAGGGCGTTGGCTTCAGATTTTGCTAAATGAAAAGCAAGAATGACCAATAACGCGTTTCTGAAAAGGTTATTGTTGAAGTAAATGCTAACAAGAGTGAGGAATAGTGGCAGGAAACGGCGTTTTTCCAGTAATTGGAACTGATTTTGTCGAGCCATTACCACTTCCTTGCATGGGGTTGCTCGCTTACAAGCGCTTGTTCGTTACTAGGTCCCTTCGATAAATTATGAAACTTGTGCCTCGCCCCTAATAGCTCTCACCTTATGAAGATGGGGGTTACTTTTTATGGGGTTACATTTAAGGGAACTTGGATAAGCATAGGTCAGTTGTACGGCGACAATACTCCCTAGCTTTTTGAGTGGCTTGGCACATCAAGCATTGATAATAGGCGCTAGATTATTGGGCTGGTTTTGCTCCAGCCCAATGAGGTGACTAAATTCCTATCTTAATTCTCCACGAAGCTCTAGAACTTCTTCGCGCAAAGCTTGTGCCTGGGCTTTGGGTGCCTCAACCGGGGAGCCTGCTACGACAGAGATTTTGGACCAAAAGCGCCTTGGCAGCGTGGTGAAGGCCTGTCCGCCTTTATGGCTGAAGAAGCTGCCCCAAAGTCCACGCAGAGCCATGGGTATAACCGGGACTGGGGTGCGCGTTAGGATCTTTTCTATGCCGGTTTTAAACGGTTGTAATTCGCCATCCTTAGTGAGCTGACCCTCGGGAAAAATGCACAGCAGGTCACCATTTTTTAAACCCTGTTCAATCTCCCTGAACGCCTGCTCATAACCTACCGGGTCTTGTGACTTTGAGCAGATGGGGATAGCGCGCCCGGTACGGAAGATAAAGTGCAGTACTGGGATTTCATAAATGGGCTTATACATGATAAAGCGAATCGGCCGGCGTACGGCGCCTGCCAGTAGCAGAGCATCCACATAGCTCACATGGTTGCATACAATCAGGGCCGGTCCCTCTGTGGGAATCTGCTCCAACCCTTGGTGCTTTACCCGATACATGGTGTGGGAGAGCATCCAGATAAGAAGCCGCATGGCGAACTCTGGCACCTTGGCAAATACAAAGACTGCCACTACAGCATTCATCAGCGCGATGATCAGGAAAAACTGTGGGATCGAGGCTTGCAGTATATTCAGGAACAAAATACCCATCAGCGCCGAGATCACCATAAATAAGGCATTGAGGATATTGTTGACCGAGATAATCTGAGCGCGAATCTCTGCTGCTGAGCGGTCTTGCATCATAGCGTAGAGGGGCACTATGTAGAGACCGCCGAAAATACCCAACATTACGATACAGGTAAGAATGGCGAGGGCGCCATCGCTGTTGAAGAATGCGGTTAAGGTGGGCTGCTGTAATTCCTGGAAACTATTTCCGGCGAAGGATAGGGCGATGCCGGCAATGGTGAGACCGGCTGCACCCAGTGGCACCAAGCCCAGCTCGATATGACCGCCGGATAAGCGTTCGCACAGCATGGAGCCCAGTGCAATGCCAATGGTGAAAGCACATAGCAGCAAGGTGACAAGTGATTCATCCCCTCCCAGCACGTTTTTAGTAAAGCTGGGAATTTGAGTCAGATAGGCTGCGCCCAGTAACCAAAACCACGAGATGCCGATGATGGCATAGAAAATCGAGGGGGTTTTGGCAGTGGTACTTAAGATTCTACGGGTTTGCGTGATGGGATTTGGGTTGATATGGAGATTTGGCGAGGGCGCGGGGTTCTGAGGAATCCAGCGGCTCGCCAGATAACCGCATATCGCGGCTCCCATAATAACCATGCCCAGATAGAAGAGCCCCAGTTCCCCCTGCCCGGTTAACCCTGCGAGCAGGCCACCGACAATGGTACCGGCGAGGATACCGACAAAGGTACCCATCTCCACCAGGGCATTGCCTCCAACCAGCTCTGAGCGCTTCAGGGACTGAGGCAGGATGGCGTATTTCACAGGGCCAAAGAACGCAGATTGCACCCCGAGCAAGAAAAGAACGGCGAGACAAAACAGGTGGTTGCCACTGTAAAGGGCACCAATGCCAAGGGCGCCAATCACGATCTCGCCCAGTTTGATCAGCCTGATTAAGCGGCTCTTATCGAATTTGTCCGCCAGCTGGCCGGCGGAGGCAGAAAACAAGAAAAAGGGCAGGATAAACAGGCCAGCGGCGATGTTGATCAGCGCATTAGCTTCGCCCTCCACAAGGCGGAAGGCGATCATCACGATCAGCGCATTTTTATAGACATTATCATTAAAAGCGCCCAAAAACTGGGTAATAAAGAACGGCAGAAAACGGCGACTGGCAAGCAGTTGGAACTGGGTGCGATGGGCCATTGTTGATATCTCTTATGAAAGCACGCTATCCATCTTAAGCCATTGAGGCAAGGAGTTGTCCAGCCTGTAGTGGCAACGAAATTAATGGCACGAAAGTGAGGGAGTATGTTGGGAGTTGAGAGGCTGGATAGAGGAAAAATGAGTTGGGAAACCGGCCGCCTGGGCGGCCGGTAGTGTTCAAAACTGGCAATTATTAGTCGGATTTTTCCAACGTTTACCAGATCTTCACGCGCTCCTCTTTCGGCAGGTACATGCCGTCGCCTTCTTTCACATCGAAAGCTTCGTAGAAGGCTTCGATATTGGGCAGAACACCTTTCACCCGGTACTCGGCGGGGGAGTGGGTGTCTACCTTCATACGGCCGCTCAGAGCTTCATCGCGAATCTTACTGCGCCATACCTGCGCCCAGCCCATAAAAACGCGCTGATCGCCGGTAAAGCCATCAATTACCGGGGCTTCTTTGCCGTTTAGAGACATTTTATAGGCTTTGTAAGCGATGCCCAGGCCGGACAGGTCACCGATATTTTCACCCAGAGTCAGGTTGCCGTTAATGTGTTCGTCCTCTAAGGGTTCGAACGCATCATACTGGGAAACCAGTTTGCTGGTGAGGTTCTCAAAGTTACTGCGATCGGAATCGGTCCACCAGTTGTTCAAATAGCCCTTGCCATCAAACTTACTTCCCTTGTCGTCGAAGCCATGACCGATTTCATGGCCGATAACACCGCCAATACCGCCGTAATTCACTGCGTCGTCGGCGTTCATATCAAAGAAAGGCGGTTGCAGAATCGCCGCAGGGAAAACGATCTCGTTCATTGAGGGGTTGTAGTAGGCATTCACCGTCTGTGGGCTCATGCCCCACTCACCGCGATCGATAGGTTTGCCCAGCTTGTTGCGATCGTAGCTGGCTTCAAACAGGTTGGCCGCCAGCACGTTGGCCACCAGATTGTCGGCATCCACCTTGAGGGCGGAGTAGTCGCGCCACTTGTCTGGGTAGCCGATCTTGGTGGTGAAGTTTTCCAGCTTGAACAGTGCCTGCTTGCGGGTTTCCTCTCCCATCCACTCCAAAGACTCGATGGATTCACGGTAAGCGGCTTTCAGGTTGTCCACCAACACGGTCATACGTGCCTTGGCTTCCGGCGGGAAGTACTTCTCCACGTAGCGCTTACCAACCAGCTCACCGACTGCGCCATTCACGAACTCCACACCGCGCTTCCAGCGGGGCTCCATCTGCTCTACACCGTGTAGCTTGGTGTTGTAAAAGTCGAAATGTGCCTGGGCAATGTCACTGTGCATGTAGGGCGCCATGGCAGAGAGTACCTTGACTTTCAGGTAGCGCTTCCAGGTGGCTATGTCAGTTTCTACGATGATCTGGTTGGCGGCTTCCAGGTACTCGGGCTGGCCCACAATAAAGCTGTCGGCCTTGGCCAGTTTTGCGGTTTTCAGGTAGCTGTTCCAGTCCACCGCGGGCATCAGTTTTTTCAGCTCAGCAACAGATTTCTTGTTGTAATACTTTTCGGGGTCGCGGTTATCCAAACGGGTGCGATGATGTTTGGCCAAGCTCTCTTCCAGCTTAAAGATTTTACTGGAGAACTCCTCGGCATTGTCGAGCTCGGCCAGCTCCTGGATTTGTACCAAGTACTCTTTATAAGCTTTACGTAGACCCTCGCTCTTCTCGGTATCTTCGAAATAGTAGTCGCGGTCCGGCAGGCCCAGGCCAGCCTGCCATAAGAAGGTGATGTATTCTTCGACCTGCTTCAGGTCCTGGTAAATGCCGCCACCGAAGGGTACGTCATATCCGGCGGTATCGGCATAGGCGAAGAAGTCAGTCAGATCTTTGCGGGTTTTGATCGCATCGATCTTGGCGAGCTCGGAGGAAACGGCGGCAATGCCTTTCTTCTCAATCAGCTTTTCATTCATAAAGCTGTTGTAAAGATCACCGATCTGCTTGGCATCGGCACTGCTGGCGCCTTTGCCGGCCTCCATAATCAGTGTTTTAACTTGTTCGGTACTTTTGTCTCGCAAGATTGAGAAGCCGCCCCAGCGGGACTTGTCTGCGGGAATCTCGGTGTTTTTCAGCCAGGTACCGTTCACATATGCGAAGAAGTCATCCTGTGGGCGCACGCTAGTATCCATGGCACTGAGGTCGATGCCAGAGGAGAGTTGTGTCTGCTCTGCTGCGGCCTTGTGATGGCCTGAACCGCTGTGGTCGTGGGCCTGGGCTGTTAGAGATAGCTGGGTGCCGGCGAGGATGCCTGCAATAGCGATAGGTAATAGTAGTTTTTTCATTTTGGCTAAATTTTGCTCAGCTGAATCAAGCGTACATGGTAAAAGGGGACACTGAGGTTGGGCAAGAGGGCTGCGTCTAGCGGCGGAATGACTGCGGCAGATGGTGGCTTCTTTCAAGTCATGGCCAAGCTGACAAAGTGGATAAGTAGGAATAGGTAAAAAGCCCCACGGGGTGGGGCTTTAGCGTGAGTAGTTCAGTCAGGCAAATTAAAGGTAATTGGTAGCGAGAAGCTGAAGGTCTCCTCTCCCAATTGTGGCGGTACTGCGGGGTAGGGGGCCGCTCTCTCTACGGCTGCGTGGGCCTCGCGGTTGAGAGTGCTGAAGCGGGATTCCTGTACCGCCTGAATATCCTCCACTTCACCGCGGGAGTTGATTACGACATTCAAGCGTACACTGCCCTCCTGGCCACGCTCCTGGGCGCGTTTAGGATAGCGAATATGGCGGTAGGTATGGCGCAGCAGATTGGAGGTGTAAATTTGGCGAGCGAGTATCATACCGGCGGTCAGGGGCGCCTCCTCTTCCTCTTCAAACTCCTCATCCATATCGACAACAGCCGTCTCTTCAGGGCTGCTTGCCGCCAGTTGAGTTTGTTTGCTATTACTTTCACCCTCCAGTTCCAAGGGCTCTCCCTTCACTTGTGAAAGTGAATCTGTAGACTCAGCCACCTGTTCAGTAACTGTCTCGGCGACCTTTAATGGTTTAGAGACCGCGGGGGTTGCCGGAGTCAGTGTCATGGTGGGAGGGGCGAGATCCACATCAACCAATGTTGGCTTGGCTAATTCTTCCTCTTTCTGAGGGGCCTGTGCCGCGGCCAGGGCTTCCTCCTGCCCAATCTGCTTCAGCTGCAGCTCAGCAATGCGTTCGCTGCTGGGCTTCAAACTCTCGAAAGTGGAGCGAAGGGAAGCCGGTAAATCACCTGCGGAAAGCAGGCCATCGCGGAAATCCGTCGATGGGGGCACTGGGCCGATCCAAGCGCGCAGTAGGGTGTTGAAAAAGTCCGGGTTGGCTATCTCGCCCAGATTGATGCCATTGAGGGAAACCGTGGTGATACCGCTGTCGGCAGCGAAGTCTATGGTCAATTGATCCCCGCGATACAGACGCCCTTTAAAAAGGTTGGCGAAGGTCACCATATCCTCGGCCTGACTGCTCAGTGTGTCGCCACGGTTATTGATGGCGATACTTTCCATCCACTGGTTTCGAAAGCGGCGTGCGGGCAGGCTCTTGGCCAACACTCGTACTTCCAGACGTCGCGGTGTATTTGCGTTGTAAAGATTGGCAGAGTCACTAGAGAGACTCTCCGAATAGATGGCGGCGATATAGAGCTCTTTATTAAATTGTTGTTCGAGCGCAAGGCCATTTAAGAGCGGTGTAGCTGAGACATTTACAGCAAATGTTAACACCCAAAGTGAGAAGACAATTTTTATCGATTTCATTGTTCTATGGTGTCTGCATGTCCGGAAGCGCGAGCTCCGGTTATTAAGATTGAGGTGTCCCTCCCCGGTGCACACAAATCCTATGAAAGAGTGCGCATTGAAAGTGTGAGCGAGCACACTGTGCTCAACACTTCGCCTAACTCTACTGCAACTGCAATGGAGTTCAAGTCTAGAGAGGTTAGAATGCACTCCCGCACAGTATCGCGGGTCTAGGGCGGGAAACGATTGTCATAGTCATCGATGGGTGTGGCAGACCGATATCGTTTAGAATCCGGCCTCGCAAAGCGGCATTCGCCATGTTTTGCGGAAAAATGGAAAAGTTTTCACTAATTTTGCGGTATCTATGGAAATTAAACCCCTTATTGACTATCCGCGGGAAGCTGTCGATAAGCTCCTTAACGTTATTCATTTGTTTCGTGATATTCGTGCGGCCAGTGAGTGGCAGTACGACGTACTGTTAAAGCGCTCCAGGCTTTTGAGTTTGCAGCCGGGTGAGCAGTTACTGCGCGCTGGCGATGTCGATCAGTGGGTTTTTTTCCTGTTGCGGGGTGAACTACAGGTCCAGGTGGAGGCTAGCAGTCACGGGGGGGAGCGGACTCTGGCGACTATCCGCCCTGGGGAGTTATTTGGTGATCTCTCTATGTTGTTGGCGGAGCCCCGTAGCGCCAATGTTTTTGCCGCACACAATAGCCGTGAGACCCAAGTACTCGGTCTCGATTGCACCCTGTTTGGCGATTTGGAAGATTTCTCCCTGTTGCAGCTGCCGACAAAGTTGACGTTTTATCGCAATATGGTGCACTCGCTGCGCTGGAAGCTGGAGGTATACCGCTCCAAATATCCGAGCCATCAGTTGGCCGACAGCCACCGTAAATTAAAACTCTATACCGGGCCGAAGAATTGTCGCGAGGAGTTGGTTGCTTTGGCCGATCAGGCCAGGGCCCTGGCGAGAATACTTCTCGACTGGAATGCGGAATTTGGTTCCGGTGAATTGATAGATGATGAGTCGGACATGCTCGGATTTTTGGAATCAATGCTATCTTAATTTCCTCTAAAATGATGCGGCTAGTGTTTCCTGTGGATGAACCTGGCCGGTCACCCCCTGCTATTTCGACATATTTTCCGGCCCTGCCCGCGAAGTGGCTACCCCTTCTTATACTCATTGTGCCCAGACATCTGTTGATGTCGCCAGCCCCGCAGCCGTGTCACTTGATCTATTTCCCTGAGAATTCAATTTAGGAATAGGGCTGGGCTGTGTAAAATTTGGCCTACTCAAAATGTTGACTAGCGTTAAAGCCGGCAACTTTATTTGTGCCTGACAGGTTTCTATTTATGAGTGCACTGGTATCCATCTGGTCTAACCGAAATTATCGAATCGCCCTGTTCATTACCCTGCTGGCCGTTATCTGGCTGTTTAGTGGATTTTTATTGCCTGAGAAGGAGAGCGAAGACGCGCATCCCACTAAAAAAGCTGGAGTTGTCCCCGAGGTGGCCATTCGGGTTCAGGCGCAGCGAATTGAAGCTCAATCCTACGCTACACGGGTGTTGGTCAATGGCCATACAGAAGCGAATCGCAGCGTGCGTCTGCGGGCAGAATTGGATGGAGTCATTTCCCGACTGCCGATACCTGAGGGAAGCCTAGTACGACAGGGTGAGGTGATTTGTGAAATTGAAGCGGAAGATCGCCTGGAAAAACTGGCTCTTGCCGAAGCCGCATTGAATAAAGCGCGGCTGGATTATGCCGGCGCCGAGCGCTTAAAAAACAAGGGGCTACAGTCCGATACAGCCATGGCACAACAGAGCGTTGCCCTGGCGCAGGCGAAGGCGGACTTCACTTCGGCCAAGGTGATGGTGGATAACTTGAAAATTCGAGCGCCTTTTGCTGGCGTGGTCAACAAGCGC
This sequence comes from Microbulbifer variabilis, assembly GCF_020524905.1. Taxonomy (GTDB): domain Bacteria; phylum Pseudomonadota; class Gammaproteobacteria; order Pseudomonadales; family Cellvibrionaceae; genus Microbulbifer; species Microbulbifer variabilis_A. The sequence goes on from NZ_JAIVKI010000003.1 coordinate 40,666, forward strand.
GCGGTAGAGCTGGGGGACTTTATTCGCCGGGGAGAGGAGTGCGCGACCCTGCTGGATTTAGATCCAATTCTGGTGGTTGGCGAAGTCTCCGAGAACCAAGTGGGCAATCTGGTTCCTGCGGGTCCGGCCACTGCGGAATTACAGCGCGGTATCCCGGTTCAGGGCAAGTTGCGTTATATCAGCCAGCAGGCTCAAGAAGTTACCCGCGCTTACCGGGTTGAGGTGGCGGTGAACAATCCCGGAAATCAGTTGCGCGGGGGCTTGAGTGGCCGCCTGGCTCTGCCCACCGGTGAAATATTGGCTCACCATATAAATTCTTCATTACTGACATTGGATGACAGTGGCACATTGGGCGTGCGGGTTCTCGATGAAAACAATCGGGTAGATTTTATCAACGTCACTTTAGTGGGTGATGGGGATGGGGGTGTTTGGGTCAGCGGTTTGCCGGATCCTGTTACTTTGATTACCGTCGGTCAGGAGTATGTTAGCCAGGGCGATATCGTTCGGGTTGATATGCATCCACCTGAGCCCGCACTGAATGCGCAATCCCAGTCTGTGGATATTAATCCCGAATCAATCCCCTCCACTATGGAGCTGCCCGCACAGGAAGACCAAAAAGGTAATTAGCGATGAAATTATTAGAGAGCGCGATTGAGCGTAATCGCAGCGCTATTTGCCTGATGTTGTTGATTGTTCTTGTGGGTCTTGTGGCCCGCGGTGCTATGACAATTGAGTCTAGCCCTGAAGTGAATCCGCCGTTTGTGATGGTACAGGTAACTCATGAGGGTATATCACCCGAGGATGGTGTGCGTCTACTGGTGCGCCCCCTGGAGCAGGAAATTCGTGCTGTCGAGGGGGTTGAAGAAGTGATCGCAGTCGCCCGTGAATCCCTGGCCTATATCGTGGTGGAATTTGACTCCGCAATTGATGTGGATGATGCGGTGGACGATATCCGCAATGCGGTGGAGCGTGCTCGAGCAGAACTGCCCCGAGATGCGGACGAGCCCATGGTTGAGGAGGCATCGGCGCAACCTTTCCCCACAATTGTGGTTACCCTCTCTGGTGAAAAGGTTAGTGAGCGGGTACTGCTCAGCAGTGCCCAGCTGCTCAAGCGTAAAATAGAAAATATCAGCGATGTCTTGAGTGCAGACCTACACGGCAACCGCGAAGAGGTAGTCGAGGCAACAATCGACCCGGTGCGCCTGGAGCACTATCAGGTTACTAGTGCGGAACTGATTAACGCTGTGCTGGGTAATAACTTACTGATTCCCGCAGGGGAATTGGATACCGATCGCGGACGTTTTTCTGTCAAGGTTCCCGGTCTCATTGAGAGCGCGCAGGATGTCTATGAAATCCCGTTAAAGAACTCGGCGGATGGCGTAGTTACTCTGGGTGATGTTACCGATATTCGTCGCACTTTTAAGGATGCTGTGAGTTATACCAGTATCAATGGGCGTCCCGGTCTCGCTATTAATATCGAGAAACGCAATGACGCAAGCTCCGTTAATGTGGCCGACCAGGTCAGATCCGTAGTGCAAGAGGAGTTGGGGGCACTGCCTCAGGGGGTAAAAGTAGAGTTTGTTTTTGATCAGTCCAACTTTGCGCGGGATATGGTCAGCGAAATGCAAGGCAATATTCTTACCGCGATGCTGCTGGTGATGATCATTGTGGTGGCCGCACTGGGATTCCGTTCTGGCATTTTGGTGGGCCTGGGGGTGCCATTCTCTCTGTTATTCGGTTCTATCGTTACCTGGTATCTAGGTTATTCCTTTAATTTTATGGTGATGTTCGGCATGTTGCTGGCCCTCGGCATGCTGATTGATGGCTCCATTGTTATAACCGAATTTGCCGATCGTAAAATGGCTGAGGGTATGAGTGCACGTAACGCTTATATCGCATCGGTCAGCCGTATGTTTTGGCCGGTAGTTGCCTCAACCGCAACCACACTTGCCGCTTTCCTTCCGATTATGCTCTGGCCCGGGGTAGTAGGAGAGTTTATGCGCTACCTGCCAGTCACAGTCTTTGCGGTATTAGCAGGATCGCTGCTTTATGCATTGTTTTTTGCTCCGGTGATGGGTGCCTTATTTGGTAAAAGTAATCTGACTGCTTCCACACGGGATTATTTAAAGCAGTTAGAAGAGGGGCAGTCCGCGCATTTGCCGGGAATTACTGGCTTCTATGCCCGCCTTTTGGAGTTTGTTCTGCGTCGTCCAACAATGGCTTTTGCCACGACTATTGTTCTCCTGGTTTCTATTTTTATTGCTTTCGGCCGTTTCGGCGCTGGGGTCGAATTTTTTACCGAGACCGAGGAGCAATACGGCAACGTTGAGATTCGGGCTCAGGGCAACCTTTCCATGGAAGAAAAGAAAGTACTGGTTGCCCAGGTGGAAAAAGCGGTCCTCAGTATTCCTGAAATACGGATTGCCCACACGACTATCGGTTCTGGAGGAATTTCCGGTAACTCCGATCGTGCTCCGGACCAGATAGCCAATATGTTGGTGGAGTTACTGCCAGCCGAAGAGCGCGAGCGGCGCAGTAGGGATATTTTCGAAGATATTCGTGCACGAACGGCTAATTTTGCCGGAATCAAGGTCACGGCTAATGTTATGGAAGGGGGCCCCCCAGTTGGTAAGGATATTGTGCTTGAGTTACGCGGTCAGGATTACGAAAAATTGTTGGCGGAAACCTGGCGTCTGCATCGGGTGATGGAGGATGACTTCGGCGGTTTACGGGATATTGTGAATACCGCTCCATTGCCGGGTATCCAGTGGGAGGTGCGTGTAGACCGTGCCAAGGCAGCCTTGTATGGGGCTGATTTAACCGAGGTGGGCCGAGCGGTTCAGTTGGTGACTAATGGCGTGCGCGTGGCGGAATACCGCCCCGATGACACCGATGAAGAAGTGGATATTCGTATTCGTTATCCACAGACTGCACGCGGTATAGCCGCCCTGGATCAATTAAAAGTAAATACTCCACGCGGTACAGTGCCAATCAGCAGTTTTGTACACACGGTGGCCATGCCGAAGGTGGATAAGATTGAAAGGATTGATGGTATTACCCGCATGCAGGTTAAAGCCGATGCTCAGGAAGGCGTACTACCGGATGACAAGGTGAAAGAAATTCGGGCCTGGCTTGAGCAAAACCCTGTAGATCCAAGTGTGGAGTTACTTTTTCGCGGTGCAGATGAAGAGCAGAATGAGTCCTTCCAGTTTTTAGGCGTCGCTTTTCTGCTCTCACTGTTTTTGATGTTTATCCTGCTAGTGACCCAGTTCAACAGTTTTTATCAATCGCTGCTGATTCTTTCTTCGGTGATTATGTCGACAATAGGGGTGATGTTGGGGTTGTTGCTTAGCCAGAGTACTTTCAGTGTCATCATGACTGGGGTAGGGATCGTTGCTCTCGCGGGGATTGTGGTAAACAACAATATTGTATTGATCGATACCTATAACTTTGTGCGTAAGAATGAGCCTGGACTTAGCCCTGCAGAGGCGGCTCTTAAGGCTTCCACACAAAGATTGCGCCCGGTATTTCTCACTACTGCGACCACGATTCTCGGTTTGTTGCCGCTAGCTCTTGGGGTGAGCGTCGATATGGTGGGAAGAAATGTTGTGGTGGATGGTGTAATTGCTTCCTTTTGGGTCAAACTGGCTAGTGCCATCGTCTATGGACTGTCTTTCTCCACAGTACTGACGTTACTCGTGACTCCGGTGTTATTGGTTTTGCCAGGGCACTTACGTGATAAATTTTCCGGGAAAAAAGCCACTAATCCTCAGTTGGGCTAGCTAGTACCTCGTTAAACTATTTTTGTGATCACTATTCGCGGGGGCTAATGCCCCCGTTTCTTTATTGTGACTAAAGGTTTTGACCAGCAGTTGGGGCAAAAGCCGGGGAAAACGTTGAGAAAACCGTTAGATCGGTAGTTAGGAAACAAAATGCTTAAACATTGGCCGGAAGAAATTACCAAGCTTAGCCACAAGTTAGCCGGAGAAGGCTTACGAGAAGTAATTGACAGTTTTATTCAGCAGCATCGGCTTCCCTCGGAGTTTTACCGGGAGATTGAAGCCTATTACCTACCATTGGCTTTATGGCTTGCTGAGCGACACCGTGTAGGGCAAACCTTGATTGTGGGGATCAGTGGTGGCCAGGGTACTGGCAAGTCAACTCTGTCAGATTTTATTTGCCGGATCTTAACGAAGCAGGGACTTAACAGTTGTACTTTCTCTCTGGATGATATTTACCTGACGTGTTCGCAGCGTCGTCAGCTCTCACAAGAGGTTCACCCGCTCCTATACACACGCGGTGTGCCGGGCACTCACGATGTTCAATTGGGAATAGAAACTCTGGATGCTCTTCGCAACGCCGGGGAGCAATCCCAAATACCCTTGCCGCGTTTTGATAAATCCAAAGATGACAGGGTTCCTCGCTCAGGATGGCCGGTACATAAGGGCAGGGTGGATTTTATCTTTCTTGAGGGTTGGTGCCTTGGTGCTAAGGCATCGGAAACCCCACAGCAGCCCATTAATTCACTGGAAAGGATTGAGGATGCTACTGGCCTCTGGAGAAATTTTATAAATCAGCAGCTGGAAGGGCCGTATATTGAGCTGTTTAAGCGTGTAGATACCATGGTGATGTTGTGTGCCCCAGGAATGGAGTCTATTTTTGTGTGGCGTAAACTGCAGGAACAAAAATTGCGCGAGCGCACTGGCAAGGGTATGCAGGCCTTTGAGCTGGACCGTTTTATAGAGCACTACGAGCGGATAACAAGAAATCTTTTAAGCGATATGCCCAACTGGGCTGATTGTGTTTTGTATTTGAGGGAGAACCACTGTATACGAGAGATTAGGCTCGCTACTGGAGGAGAATAGAGCCGAGGTGCAGACCCCGGGGAATGCCGGGGTCTATTCAGTTGGAGCCGTAGTTCCAACTGAATTGGCTAAGTGACTTACTTAGCCTTGGGCGGACGACCGCGGCCGCGCTTTACAGGAGCAGCTTCAGTTGCAGCTGGGGTTGCGGCGTCAACTTTTTTGGGGCGCCCTGGCTTTTTCTTGGCTGCTTCGCTTTTGGCCGGGCGACCGGGCTTCTTTTTAGCAGTTTCTGCCTTGGGCGGGCGGCCGCGACCGCGTTTTACAGGAGCAGCTTCAGTTGTTGCTGCTTCGGTTTCAGTTTTCTTTGGACGGCCAGGCTTCTTCTTGGCGACTTCGCTTTTGGCTGGACGACCAGGCTTTTTAGCTTCTTCGCTTTTCTTTGGGCGACCAGGCTTTTTCTTAGTCTCTTCAGTAGTAGCGGCCTTGGCTGGACGGCCAGGCTTCTTCTTGGTGGAGTCAGCCTTAGCTGGGCGACCGGGCTTTTTCTTTACTGCGGTTGCTTTCTTGGCCGCAGCTGCAGCTTTTTTGGCTTCTGCAGCGGCTTTCTTTTTCTCTTCAGCAGCCAGTTTCTTGGCGATAGCGGCTTCTTCTTTAGCAACAACTGTGGCTACTTTAGCGGCAAGCTTGTTTGCTGCTTTGATGCTGTCCAGCTCTTGTTTCGCTTCTGCGGCGGCAGTCTTGGCCTCTGCAGCCGCTGTTTTGGCCGCTGCGGCCGCATCGCGTGCTTTCTTCAGCTGGTTTTGTTGTGCTGGAGTTTTCTTCTTAGCGCGAATGGCGTTTACTTTTTCTTGAGTAGCTTTCGCTTTCTCTGCGGCTTTCTTGGCACTGTTTGCCAACTTTTCTACTTGAGCAGTTAGGTCCTTCTCTTGTTTGAGACGGGTGCTTTCCAGTTTGGTGGTAAGAGAGCGCAGCTCTGCTTCCAATTGTGCTACGTCGCTAGTGGCGACTGCGGGTGCTTTTTTAGTAGCCATTTAAATTTCCCTGTAAAAGTATTGTTTTGTTAAATGGGGGCATTCCTATCAATTATTCTCAGCCATCTTCACAGTGATTTGCACCGTTGAAGACGTCTGTTTTCGGCAGAAAACAATTGATAGTGAGTCCCCCCAAGTGAGCGGCGCTAATTGCAGCTTATTTGTATACCTAAATGCAAGTGTTTTATAAGGAATTTTGCTGTTTCATGTAAAAAATTTGGCTTTTTTTTATATATTTTCAATTTGAAGACCTAAAAGGGGAGTTTTCTGTGGTGGTTGAAACGGATTTACATAGTAGAGAGTGGTTTTGTTTTTTCCTCAAAGCATTAACCAAAATGAGCAACTGCAATTGAATAGTTGAGTAATTTCCTCTGGTTTATTGACAGCTTGCATTTTTGCCTAAGAGATTGAATCCATATGAATATGCAGGCCCGTCGACATTCAAACTCTGGTTAGAGGAGTTGCGTGTAGATGGGGGTTTTGAGTTAACAAAACTTAACGGAGTGTTATCGATGAATACTTCCGGGTCTGTTGGCTGGGGCAGAGATTCTCCGCCGACTTATTCAGAGGATAAGAGTTCCCATTCATTCGTTGTTGAGTAAAAACGGCAGAGCCTTGGTTTTCTAATTGCTTTTGCGGTTAAAGAAACCCTGAGCCACCTCATGAAACTTCTGGATCTCTATTTAGGTCACAGGCTATGTGTTGGTTAGTAGAGATATCTGGTTCTGGTAGGAAACCCAGCGGAGAGGCATGGCTTTCTGTGAGAGTATTGATGAGAGGGTTTTGTGAGGAGCCGTGATTAGAGTAAAGCTCACACGGTGGATTAAGTATAGAGGAAACCATAGACTAGCTTTGAAAGCCTTAAGTTCTGTAGAAAGGGAGAGTTTTAACAAGGCACTATGAGTGTGCACGCCGAACCGATTATTGATAAAGCCTTTATATTTATAGGGATATTGCCCGGCTTAGTGAGCGAGCAAATGATGTTGGCTGGTTTGAGTTCGATATTTACGAAAAACTTTCCCGTTGGTGTCAACAGTCGATCTGTCTTGTCAGGGGTTTGAGGATGGAGTCTTTGTGAAATATACGCGGCTTGTCTTCATCTTGTTTCAACCTTAGTTAATCGGGCCACTAACCTAGTAACAAAAAGTTAGTGGGTATTTGCTGGGCTGTAAACTCTCAAAGATTTTGATATTCGTAACTAGGTGAATAGCCTTATCTGAATGAAGTTCTTTGTTATCTAGTGACAACTTGATTTTTCGTGATTCTTTTTGGTCCCTAAAGGTTCATCTCTTAATAGTAGTAAGGACAGCCTCTCTAACTGAACTCCGCGAAGTATCTTTCTCTAAAAACAAATTTGATCTTGCTCAGGCTGGCTTTCGTTAGTCTGTTATTGCCTTGAAGAGAGTTTTGTCAGTGACAGAGATCACGAGATACAAGCTGGGGTGTTAAAAGGTTTCTTAATTGCACCAGGGTAATAAGGTGTTTCTTTTTAAGACGTTGATGGCCATTAAGTGAGAACTTGGTGATAGAGGGTGGTCCCGTGGCTCTACCACCGTGTTACTAAATTGATGGCTGTCGATGTAGATCGATTATAGCGGCCCGTAGGGAAGATAGCGGTTATTGGAGTGTTCGCGAATCCAGAGCAGTTGCTCTCTTTGTAGTGGAGCTTTGCGCTGGCGTAACTCTTTTGCCAGGGGAATAACTGCGGACTCTGCTCCAGCATCCCAACCGGTCAATTCCATTTCTGCGAGAGTAAAGAAGCGTATGAGCTGCCACAGCTGCTCGTCATTCCAATGTTGGCTTTCTTCTAACCATTGTTGAGCAGGCAGGCGAATAAGCTGTGATGCTCTCAGATCTTCCTCACTTAGTTTGTCGCTAAGGCTGCTATCAGAGACGGCGACACTGATAAGCCTCTGCAATTGATCCCGGTCGAATTCCCAATGGTTTTCTTCTTGCTGGCCACTCACCTGTGGCTCCCAGGCTCCTACGCTCATATTCTCTCCTTATTTTAGGTACGAGGTTTTCAATATTATACCGGGGTGAACCTATTTCTGTCGGAAGCAATTCCTTAATACTCAGTTGAAGCGGATAGAAAGAGAACTGCTCCTGTATGATTGGGATAATATAGAAGAATCACATTTTATTGAGGTCCTTATGGAATTTATCTCTAAGGCGCTACCTGCGAGTAAACGTATCGCTCTGGTTGCCCACGACAATCGCAAGGGGGCTATGATTCAGTGGTGCCTTCGACACCGTTCTCTACTGGAAAAACACAGCCTCTTGGCTACAGGCACAACCGGCGGAAAGATAGAGGAGGCCACTGGTCTCAAAGTAGAGAAGCTTCTGAGCGGCCCCTTGGGTGGGGATCAGCAATTGGGAGCCCGTATTAGTGAGGGGGTGGTAGACCTACTAGTCTTCTTCTGGGATCCCTTTGAGCCTATGCCACATGACCCAGATGTAAAGGCGCTGCTGCGGATTGCGGCGGCCTGGAATATTCCCGTGGCCTGTAACTCGAGTAGTGCCGATATGATCATCCAGTCGACCCTAATGGAGTGCGAATTTGACCGGGAAGTACCCGATTACCAGCGTTATTTGGAACAGCGTTAGTCGGACTTTTCGATCAAAAATTGATCTGATTGTCTGGGGGTTTTAGTGTAACTCATTGATTTATATGGGATATTTCCTTAGGTTATAGGTTGTGCTTGCAATGCCTGGCGATTCGCGGCAATCTTGCCCACCAGATGAGACCGGTTAAACCGGCACCCTTGGTATTTGATAACAGCACGGTGTTTTATGAGTAGACGACGCGGAAAGGCCGTAGAAGAAGAAAAGGCGGATATCGACCTGACGCCCATGCTGGACGTAGTGTTCATCATGCTGATCTTCTTTATCGTAACGGCGTCCTTTGTAAAAGAAAAAGCGTTGGACGTAAATGTGCCTGATCCGAATCAAACAAAACAGAATGAGCCTGATCCGGACAAGCAAAATATCCTGCTGGTCGTAAATGCTAACGATGAGATCACCCTGGCCGGCAACCGTATCGATAGCCGCGCTGTTCGCGCTCGAATCGCACAGCTGTATGCCGAGAATCCTCAGGCCATGGTGATTGTACGTGCGCACAACAAGTCCAGTGCCGACACCTATGTACAGATCGCAGATGCCGCCAGGGAAGTGAGCCCTGCTATCCAGGTATCTTTGGTGCCTTTCGAGAAGTAAGCCAGCGCGAAGTAAACTTGCTTCTGCAGGAAAATCAAAAGCCAGCAATATGCTGGCTTTTTTTATGTTTGTTCCAATCTGCCGAAAGTCAAAAACGGAACCTCTTTACAGGGGATGTGGGTCTTGGAGTGTTAGAGCTCAGCGCGGATGGCCCAGAGATCAGGAAATACTGCTTTGAATAGAGTGTTCTTCAGGTATCCAACACCGCTGGAGCCACCGGTACCCACCTTGCTGCCAATCGTCCGTTCTACCATTTTTACATGCCGGTAGCGCCATTGTTGTAAAGAAGAATCGATATCGACCAGAGCTTCGCAGATCTCACTCAGCAGGGGGTCATTGCGATAGATATCGATCAGAACTTTTTGTATCGCGGTGGAAGGTAAGGCAATTTGACGAAAGTCCCTATTTAACTCTTGCGCAGGTACCGGGTAACCTTCATGAACCAGGAATCTCAAGAATGCATCCCATAAGGTTGGAGCTTCCAACCGCTTCAGTAGGCACTGGTAGTGGCGGGAATCGGGCTCATAGTTCTCCAGTTTTTTTGGATCTTTGGCCCCGTAGAGGAACTCCAATTCACGGAACTGAAACGATTGAAAACCACTGGCGCTTGATAGGCGATCCCGGAATGATAAGAACTCCAATGGTGTCAGGGTCTCGAGGATATCGACTTGTTGAATCAGAGTTCGATAGATCGCATCTACCCGTTTTAGGGTATGTAGGGCGCGGTTACGTTCTCCGTTATTGAAGAGCCGCACCAGAAAATCCAGTTCATGTAACATTTGCTTAAACCACAGCTCATAGCTCTGGTGTATCACAATAAATAGTAATTCATCGTGCTCAGGGCCATCTGAAAGGGGTTTCTGGCACTCAAGCAGCTCGTCAATTTTTAAGTATGAGCTATAGGTGAGAGTCATTTAAACGTATTCCTGGTCGAGTTTTGATCAATGGCGAAATAATGCTCTCTTTAATCTGCCCGGATCAAAGCATAAGTTTTGGTAAAGCGATTAGTATGATCTTCAATATTAGGCCCGGAGTTCTTTGAATGGAAAACCCCGCACAAAAAATGCGTATCGACGGCGCGCGTCTCTGGCAAAGCCTTATGAAAATGGCTGAAATAGGAGCAACCCCAGCTGGTGGTTGTAACCGGCAGGCACTAACCGATGAGGATCGCAAAGGGCGTGATCTGTTTGTTCGCTGGTGTCGAGAAATCGGCTGTGAAATTCGTGTAGATCGCATGGGGAATATCTTCGCCCGTCGCCCTGGTATCGACAATGATCTGCCCGCAGTGATTACAGGATCACACCTGGACACCCAGCCCACCGGCGGAAAGTTTGATGGGGTTTACGGTGTATTGGCTGGTCTCGAGGTGTTGCGTACCCTTGAGGAACGTGGGATTCGAACCAAGGCACCCCTGGAAGTCGTGGTGTGGACTAACGAAGAAGGGGCTCGCTTCTCCCCTGCTATGGTGGGATCTGGAGTTTGGGCTGGAGAGTTCAGCCTCGATTATGGCCACAGTCGTATGGATAAATCCGGGGTTACGATTGGCCAGGAGCTGGAGCGCATCGGATATTTAGGCCCTGAACCTGTCCAACCCGCACCGATTAAGGCTGCCTTTGAGACACATATTGAGCAGGGGCCTATTTTAGAAAAGCAAGATCAGGTGATTGGTGTTGTTACTGGAGTACAAGGGATTCGTTGGTACGATGTGACCTTTTTTGGAACCCCCTGCCACGCGGGGCCCACTCCGATGGAGGATCGCCGCGACCCCGTCCAGGCTATGGCATCGCTGTGTGAAAAGCTTTATGGGGAAGTGAGGGCTTACTCCGTAGATGCCCGAATTACTTGTGGCGATTTACGCGCAGCACCAGGCAGCCGCAACACGGTGCCGGAAAAAGTTGTACTTGCACTGGATTTGCGTCATCCGACACCGGAAGGATTGGAGCACTTGCACCGCACCCTCTATCGGGTGGCTGAGCAGGTTCAGGAAGCCAGTGGTGTCGCCATTGATGTGCGCGAAGAGTGGTACTCACCGCCGGTGGCTTTCGATAAAGGCTGTATCGAGGCGGTAGATAGTGCAGTGCAAAATTTGGGTTACAGTCATCGCAAGATGGTTTCTGGGGCTGGGCACGACTCGGTTTATGTTTCCCGGGTTGCACCCGTGTCAATGATTTTCGTGCCCTGTGCCGGGGGGCTTTCACACAATGAGGCGGAGTCGGCTGAACCGGGACACCTCGAGGCCGGCTGTAATGTGTTGTTACACGCCATGTTAAATAGCGCCGAAATGGGCTGATGATTCCTGCTAATCAATATGAAACGAGAATACCTGGCGAGTCCGCAGGACTAGCCGTAGTTCTATAAACAGATTTGGATTGATCATGAGTGAATTTACCTTGAAGTACCGTAAGGACAACGGCGGTACTGTTCCACTGACTAACTGGGGAATGGACTCTGAGTACGGCGTATTGCGCGATGTACTAATCGGTCCGGTGGATAATTTCAGCTGGCGTACAGGAAATGCCAGCGCCCGCCGCGCCGAGCGTTTGGGAATGCAGTTCGACCACAAAGTGGCTGAAACGCAACACAAAGAAATGCTGGATGCCTACCGCCATGCGGGAGTTACTACCCATCTGATCCCGGCGGACAGCAGCCTGCCTTATCAAATCTACGGGCGTGATTCTTCAGTAATGACTCCCTGGGGGCCAATTGTTACGCAAATGTTTAGCCCCTGGCGCCGGGGGGAGTGGGCTCCCATCGTCAAGAAGTATGCTGAACTGGAAATCCCTATCTACGATGTCATTACTGCCGGCTCATTGGAAGGTGGGGATTTTATGGTGCTGGAGCCGGGCGTTATTTTGTGCGGCTATTCCGGTGAGCGCACCAGTCCCCAGGGCTTTGCACAGATGAAGAGCTGGGTAGAGAAAGAGGGCTGGGAAGTGAAAGGCTACCAGTTTGATCCTTTCTTCCTGCATATCGATGTTATGGTGGCGATGTTGGCGGAAAAGCTTGCGGCTATCTGTGTCGATGCGGTGGAGCCAGAGTTGGTGCAGTGGTTTAAGAGTCGCAATATCGAGATTATTGATATTCCCTTCCCACAAGTGCTGGAGCTGGGAGTCAATGTGGTGGCCCTGGGGAATGATCGAGTGATGCTACCCAAAGCCAATACCGGCCTTGCAGAGAAGTGCCGGGCCCATGGACTGGAGGTAATTGATCCGGATATTTCCATGATTACTCCCGGGGGAGGTGGTGTTCACTGTATGTGCCAGCCTCTGCGCAGAGATTCCGCACTAAAGCCTTAGTAGGCAATCTGCAAGGATAGCCCGATGACCAGTGGTCTACCGGGCTATTCCCGTCAACGAATGTGGTTGTTTATGAACTCGCCTCTGTGAGTGCAGCGGTTAATATGAATCGCCTGTCAAAGGCGGCTCGCGGCTATTAATCCGGATATCAAGCCTTTTGTGCTAACTAATAAGATATAAGTTGCTTCCCTTCGGGGGGTTGCAGTGCAATTGTGCGCCTATCGACTGTGATCAGCTCTCTTGGGGGTTGCACCCTTAGGCATCGATCTTATTAGTATCCAGGAACTACTATCAAGAGTGCTGTGCTTATTCGCAGCTCTGTTTTTTTAGCCACTAACGCCTGTCTATCAGTCTCAAATGATTCGAACCCGGAGAACATTATGCAAAGCGCATGCGCGGAAATTCAGGCCCAGGTCAACGAGCGTATCCTGGAAATATCCATCAATCGCCCTGAGCGCAAAAATGCACTGACCATGGCTATGTACACCGCCATGGCGGAGCTGCTCAATAGTGCTGTCAATAATAGTGAAATCCGCGTAGTTATCCTCACTGGCGCTGAAGGTATTTTTACCAGTGGTAACGATTTGGCAGATTTTCTCGGCGGCGCTGCAGAGGGAGAGGAGTCCCCGGTATTTCAGTTTATGAGTGCGCTCTACAACTTTCCCAAACCGGTAGTGGCAGCTGTTAATGGCCCGGCAGTAGGTATCGGCACCACCATGCTGTTGCACTGTGATCTTTCATTTGCTGGGCACGATGCTATGTTCCAGATGCCGTTTGTCAACCTGGGCCTCTGTCCAGAGTACGGTTCCAGTTATCTGCTACCACGTATTGCCGGCCACGCAAAAGCATCGGAGCTATTGCTGTTGGGCAAAAAATTTAGTGCTCAAGAAGCGGTAGATATTGGGATCTGCAATGCGGCAGTGGAGCCTGAACAGGCAATTGTACGTGCCCGAGAGGTGGCTGCTGAACTAGCGGCTAAGGCACCTGCCGCTGTTCGGTTATCTAAGCAGCTACTGCGCCGTGCAACTCAGGAAAAGGGTTTGGAGTTTATTCAGGAGGAGGGACGTCACTTCCAGGACCGTCTTACTTCTGAGGAATTCAAAGAAGCGGCGACTGCCTTTATGGAGAAGCGTCCTGCAGACTTCTCCAAGTTCGATTAAAAAAATGGCCGCTTAAGCGGCCATTTTTTTGTTACTCAGTATCCACGTTTTCCATGGTGAGGGCGGGAAAGGTAATTGACAGCTTGATCGGGCTGGTCAGTGAAAATTCCATCGACTTGCAGTTGGTAGGCGGCAAAGTGGAGGAATTGGTTAAAATTTTCGAATTCCTCTGGCAGATTTTCAGGTTCGGCGCGGAAAGTGTAGGGGTGAACCTGAAGATTTCTGCGATGGGCCCGACGAACTACATTATTAGCCCTTGGCCGGCCATCCTCAACTTCCATTAACATGGGGTACCAGGGGCCGATGCCATCGGCATAGCTGGCAATTTTACGCAAGCCGCCGCGCTCCAGCATCCAATCGTAATCATAATTTTTTATTGTACCGTCAACGTCAATTAGCTTTTCTCCCCAGCTTGTTGCTGCAATAAGCTGAACTAGGGGAAGATCTATACCCATTGCCGGCATTAATTCAAACTTGATGCGCTGTAATTCCTCAGCATCGAAGCACTGTAGGAAAATTTTTTGCTGTTTATCGCTATAACCATATTCCTTGAGTTTTAGTAAGACGATTGAAGCGATATCTTTGCCCTCCCAGTGGTGAAAATAGGGCTTTTTAATTTCAGGATAAATGCCGATTTCATATCCAAGGGATTTATTTAATCCCTGAATTAATTCTAATTCTTCTTCGAACGTGGATAGTTGGAAACTGGACTTCCATAAAGGGAAACGATTTGGATACTTTGCTTGAGGTCCATCTTCTCCCATGGAAAAGGTTTCAGTGACCTGGAGTTTTTTTAGTTCTTCCAAAGTAAAATCGATAGTGTAGTAGTGCCCATCTTCACGGGAGCGTGCTGGAAATACTTTCGCAACATTGGTTGTGCTATCGAGATAGATATCATGCATTACGATTAGGTGGTCATCTTTACTAAGTACCAAATCCTGCTCGATATAATCCGGTCGCATAGCATAGGCCATGGCCTTTGCTTCGAGGGTGTGCTCTGGTAAATAAGCCGATGCACCTCTATGTGCGATTACCATGGTGTGCTTGGCAACATCCACGTTGCTTTCGGCACAAGTGATGTTCGCAGTGGCGGAACCGATAATCAGTAATGTAGACAGAATTCTTTTGAACATTTGCAAGAGATCCCAGATAAGTGTGGGAAGCTTTCTAGCAAAAGAATATGACAAAGATATATCAGTATTAAGGAAGCTTTAAAGAGTGTGAACCATCGAGCATTTAACTATCATCACAGTTTTTTAAGAATTTAACCGGGCTGATTGCCCGGTTAGTATAGTTATCGAAAATACTTGGCTTTATGCAGGTACTTTATACTGATACCTCTTGGGACCATAAATGTTGCGAAAATTGTTTTCGCAAGTCTTTCTTGCTGATTTTTCCTGTAGCGGTATGGGGGATATCTGAGATGATGATGCAGTCATCGGGAATCCACCATTTTGCAAAACGTCCTTGATAGGTTGCCAGAATTTTCTTGGTTTCGAGTTTCTTGCCGGTCTCTGGTACAACTATCAATAATGGCCGCTCAGCCCATTTTTCATGAGGTATGCCAATGACTGCTGCCTCGGCAACACCATCAAGGGTCATGGCAAAATTTTCCAGCTCTATGGAAGAAATCCATTCTCCCCCGGATTTGATCACGTCCTTGGTGCGGTCAGTAATGGTCAGGTATCCAAAAGGATCTATAGTGGCTACGTCTCCGGTATCAAACCAACCATCAGTAGTAAGCGCAGACTCTTCAGCTTTATAGTAGCGCTCGCAAACCCAAGGGCCTCGTACCTGTAGGGCCCCAAATGCAATACCATCGTGAGGCAGGGGACTACCCAGGGGATCGATAATACGCATTTCCACTCCAAATCCTGCGCGCCCCTGTTTTAGGCGCAGAGCTTTGGATTCATCTGCCGGCAATTTGTCGTCCACTCGAGCATTGTAGGTACCCAGAGGGCTCATCTCTGTCATACCCCAGGCATGATGTGTGTAGACACCATGCTTTTCCTCAAACTCTTCCATGATACTCCAGGGGCAGGCAGAACCGCCGACGACCACACGGTTTAGGCTGGGGATGGTTTCCCCGGTTTCGCGCAGGTATTTGAGTAGTGCCAACCAAACGGTAGGCACGCCTGCGGCAATAGTGACAGACTCCTGTTGCATAAGGCGGCTGAGTGTCTCGCCGCAACCCATTTTAGGGCCGGGCAGCACCAGCTTGGCGCCAACGGCTGGTGCCGCATAGGGAATAGACCAAGCATTAACATGAAACATGGGTACAACGGGAAGGATGGCTTCATTATGGCGGATGGCAAAGGCATCCGGCATGAGCACCCCGTAGGTGTGTAATGTCATCGCGCGGTGAGAATAGAGCACGCCCTTAGGGTTGCCTGTGGTACCTGAGGTATAGCAAAGAGCGGCGGCACTCTGCTCATCTAGTTCCGGCCACTGGAAATCGCCGGGATGATTACTGAGGAGCTCCTCATAGCAAAAGTAGTTTTTCAGAGTGCTTTGGGGCATATGTGCTTTATCAGTCAAAACGATAAAGCCCTCTACGCTGGCGAGCCTATCGGCTAGTTTCTCAATTAGCGGAACAAAAATAGGATCAATAAACAGCCAACGGTCCTCGGCGTGTTCGACAATATAGTGAACTTGTTCAGGGAATAAACGTGGATTGATGGTGTGACAAACAAGTCCGCTACATGATGTTGCGTAGTAGAGTTCAAAGTGGCGATGATCATTCCAGGCCAGGGTTCCGATACGATCACCGTGTTTGGCCCCCAGTCTGGATAGAGCCTGGGCAAGCTGGGCAGAGCGTTTAAAAGCCTCTTTATAGGTGTAGCGGAACCGAGGATTATCCTCAGTAACTGAAACAATTTCACTATTGGGTGAATTGCTTAAGGCGTGCTGCATAATACCAGTGAGGGTAAGTTGAGACTGCATCATCATGCCGTTCATTTATAGCTCCTATTATTATGGTTATGATCACTTTCGGTGCTTTATCCATCAGAGTATGAAAAGTGATATTCACAGGACTATCAATTATTTTCTGGTTTTAAGCAAATAATGTGCTGTCCTGGAGGCTGGCTATAAACATACCTTTTTCTACACATTAATGATATCCCTTACACAAAGGCTCCAGGGGCAGTATATTCTTTACTTATCCTTGTTGTTAAGTAGCTCTAATGAAAGGGTTATTACTCTACTTTAAATACCGCCGCTTTTTTTTAACTCTCTGGGTAATTTGTGTTAGAAATGCAGAATATCATTATAAATATTAAGGACAATAGTAAAACTTAAGCCCTATTTTTTTATTGTACTATTTTGATCCATTCGCCGGGTTCAGGTTCGCCACGAGGATAATAACCGTTGAGAAGTCGTAACTGTTCCTCAGCGTATTCACCAATCTCCATATGCCGTGCTAAAGAGGAAAAGGTGGTTTTATCTGTGGCTTTTACGTAGCGAAGCCGTCGTATATCCTTCTCTACGATATCGGTTTCCCGCAAGGGTCTGAAGCTGCGAATACTGGTTAAAAACATGCTGTCATATTGTTCAAGGTCATCTTTTTTATGGGAGGTTGTATCGGTGATTTTACCCTCCAGTATGAATTGTCGACTGCCGTAGTAGATAATCGCAACCCTATCCGGCTCAACTTTTACTTTTTCGACAGAGGGGACTTTTCCTGTGTGGCCCTCAAGTTGATATTGATTCAGTTTTTCACCTTGTTCCAGCTTGCGTAAGTCATATTCTTCTCTCAAGGCCATATCTGCGGGTTGATTACCCTCACGTTTAGCAACCTTGATAGTAATAGTTGCTGAGTTATCTGGGGCTGAGCCTACAATGGAAGAGCGCTGGTTGGTTACTGTCCAGCCGTCGGGAAACAGTAGTGAGAATCCTAGGCGTTTGTGATTAAAGCGATTTTTATTGGATTGTCTAGCGTTGTCGCCATATACTAAGCCATCGGTTTTCTCGCGATAGTAGGCTACTTTTACATCTTTGCTTTCTTCAGGAAGAGTGCCTGCTGCCTTGACCACTTCCTGTAGGCGAATATCATTTCGAGGGTGAGTAGAGAAAACACCATGATACGTCTGGGGTTTCTTTCCCTCGATACGCGCACGCCTACGGGCAAAGGTTTCCTGGTCTTTTAATATGCCGATCACACTGATCATGGCTGCAGGATCATAGCCGGCTTTGTACATGTATTGAGCACCGAAGCGGTCCGCCTCTAATTCCATCTCCCTGCCATAGCCTTTTACCGCAGCGGTACTCCAGAGGTTAGCTGCATCACCGACAACACGGCTGCCGGTAACCAGTACAGATAATACTGATGCGGCACTGGCACCGGTGGCTGCTGTCTTCTGCCGAACCGCATGGCGTGCGGTAATATGTCCAATCTCATGTGCAAGAACGGCTGCCATTTCCGCTTCTGAGTGAAGGTAGGTGAGCAGGCCGCGATTGATATAGACATAACCTCCAGGCAGAGCAAAAGCATTGATGTCCTGGCTGTCGATAATGGTGAAATGATATTTAATATCCGGTCTGTCGCTGGCTGCTGCTACCTTTTGTCCAACATGATCAATATAGGCAGTAAGTACTGGGTCCTGGTAAATAGGTGTATTTTCTATCAGCTCTTTATGCATTTCCTTGCCAATAGAAATTTCCTTGTCTTCTGACATCAATACCAGATCTGGGCGGTTGGTGGCCGGATTGAATGCACATGCCGTACATGCGGCAAGCAGTATAAATACGCACAATCGAATAAAATTCAGCATTACCTCAGCCTCCCTGCTTATGTTTGTTTATGAACTTGTTCTGGCTGCGGGTATCAAGAACTGCTGTAGCTGCACCGCCATCCCTTTACAAGCGTTGTTCTGTACCCGTGCGATCAGAGGGATCGGAATTACGATAGCGGGCATATAAGATGTACCCTTGGCGTCTGCGCTGAGTTTTCCGGAGAGCTCCCGGTCACGAAAATCCCACACGGCTGCTTCATAATCGGATTCCTTATCCCAGGTACCGAAACCAAAGCAGCCGGCCCCGCCGGTACTGATGGTGCAGCTTATAGAACCCGCACTGGCAGTGGTTTCTGTGGAACCGTCTATCCAGACTATGTATTTCACCCCATAGGATTCCATGCGCTCGCGAACTTCTTTATTCTCCATCAGGCGATCGAGTGAACGCACATGCATTGGTGCGGTTCTGGGTTCGAACCAGGGATACATAATATCCACAAACTCTTTTTCGGGGATAATGTTAACCCCCATCTCCGGATTGTGTAGCTCCCTGCCGACACAGGCGATAAGGTTGGGCTCTGTTTCGTAGTCACTGGAGTGGCGGCGCCCTAATATCACCACTGAATCCCCCGCTGCGAGTTCACCATCGCTGCGTCTGTACTCATCAATAACTACCGTGGTGCAGCCGCTGAGGAATGCCAGGGTTAAAATAATGAATGGCTTGAACACAATAAAATCCTCTATTCAGCCTGTGGGGACTTCACTTTAAATTCCTGTAATGAAGCAGATCTGACCTTTCCAGAAAGAAATGCCTGTAGTTCTGGCACCTTTTCGAAACCTGTATATAAGGTTGCTCCAGCATCACGTAAAGCTATGTTGATAGCTTGGGTTAAAGCTTGCTCCTGAGATTGCAGAAAGGCTGTCGGTGTTTTTCCGTAAGCGGTAATCACCCAGCTGGCCACCTGGTTTCCCTGGGAGTCATAGGCGTTCATGTCATACTTGATCCAGACCTCAAAAATATTGACTTTGGTTTCTCTCGGCATGGTGAACTGGAGTTCACGGACCTCAGGAACTATAACCAGCTCGACATTAGCGGGTACATCCTTAGGGTATTCAGACAAAGAAACCGTGTTGATAAACATGGAACCTAGAACTGTTTCGAACAAATTTTCCTGGGCTCTTCCAGTATTTATTTTCCACTCTTCACGGTCTTCACTATCTTCTTGATAGGTGTAATTCTTGAAATCCTCACTGAGGTAGATCCCAACCGAAAGAGGAAGTTGATGGCCTACAGGGGCTGGATAATTTCCTTCAACCTGAACTGTATGTGAGCAGGCTGCGACAATTAGAGAGAGAAGAACCACAATCGCCAGATGAAATGTGGAATCCTCCTTTATCCTGTACTTCATGAATGACTCCTGGTATCAATCAGCTAGCGAAAATCGTTAAGTCCAACAAAAGTGCCGCCATTGCGATAAGTCAGTTCTCGCATCAAAGCGGCAAAGCGAAGTCCGGTAGTTTGTAAATGCGGTGGTCTGGAAAACTGTATGGGGAATCCCACTGCGTGAATGCGAATATTGCGCTTGCCTTCTCCATGTTGGGCATTGACCCGATCCACTGCCAACATGACATTGCGTATGGATTTACCAGTAAATTCATCACCGAGAACATAAATACTGATTTTTTTGCTGGGATCGTAGAAGCTTCGGACGGCTTTTTGTATGCCCTCGACGGGGCTGGAGTTACTAAAAGGGTTCCAGGTTTTTAATCGTTGGAGAATTGCTTGGCGGCGCCCAGGGGTGTCGGGGATCCATTTGTTTCGGTAGTTGAAGAACATGTAGTCACCCATGTCATTCATTATCTGGATACCTTTGACATTGGGATAGAGGTCGAGAGTGTTAACCATTTCCGCCATCATGCGGTCCCAGCCATAATTAAACATACTGCCGGAGGTGTCGATTATGAAAAGAATGTACTCACTATCGACGGGTATCCCGCCGATGACATTATTTTTGCGCTGGTAGTTTTCACCGAGTAAACGGCGCATTTCTTCCGTCATTGATTGCAAAGCGATGGTCAACTCACCCTTTAACTTACCCTCTTCACTTTGGCCTTCGGTTTTACTGGCGTAGACTGCTTGCAGGGCTTCCAGCTCTCCACGTAGGTTGGCTATGCGTTTGCGCTCGATATCAATTTGTTCGCGCTTGGCGTTGAGATCCCGATTAAGAATGGTTGTTTCTCCACGAATCTCTGCGATTTGTTGTTGGAGCTCAATAACTTGAGCTTCCAGATCTACCTCTGCCTCTTCAAGAACAATGGGCTCGGCGGTTTTCGCAATCATCAATAACAGCACAATGGCGCCAAACCCACAGCAAATTACATCGAGAAAGGAGATGCTAAATTCTTCTTGGCGCCTTTTCTTTGACGAACCGATCATGGCCAGTCCCTCGATGGTGCGAGAAAAGATCCCTGTGTTTGCATGGCTAGCTTCCAGAATTCACTGGCAGCAAAAGGGTCGCCCTCCATGGGAGTGAGAATAATGTTGACTGGTACATTTGCGGGAAGGACTTTTACTGCGCTTTTAAACAAATTACGCCTCTCCCTGCCTGAGATAGTGGCTCCGCGGGGTGGTTTCATACCTTGGGTAGGCAGACCATCAGTGATCAGAATAATGTTATCGGGTAAAGGCGTCATGGCGTGAATGGCATTGAATACCCTTTCCAAGCTAGTGCCATTTTCTGGCACAATTTCATCTAATTCTTTGATCGCTTTATCCAGCTGGTCGCGATCATCCACATTTAGCCAACGATCTTCTGTTCCGGCAATTGCGGCGCGAAATGATGTATTGAAAGTATAGATCTGGTACTGGCTGTCTGGTGGTAGCTGGGCGGTAAGCCAGGAAACGGTATTAATAGCTCGTCGCCATTTTTCTGTCTGGCGTTTAACTCTTGAGGACATATTTCGGGCGCGAATGACTTTGATAAGCTCATCACCAAGCATTGATGCTGAGGCATCGAGTAGGATTAGAATTCGGTTTCCGCCAAGGCGAAGCCCTGTGAGATACTGTCGATCGCCATCACCAGTATATTTTCGAACATTATTGCCGAGTTTCTTATTCTCTTCTTCCAGGTCTTTTTTTGCCTGTTCCAGTTTTTTGAGTTTGTCCTGTAATCTTTTTATATCTTCCTTTTCATCGATACTATCTACTTCGGCAATATTGCCTTTTACCTCTTCAATTTGATCGAGGATACGGCGTGCCAGTCCTTGGGCTTCTGCCAGTTCATCGCTGACGATATCCAGGGTGTTGCGTGCCAATACAAGGTGCTCTTCGCCGAGAACGACCTCTTCCTGTAGCAGGTTTACTTCGGCACTCAGATCCTCGGTTTCCACCTCGATTTCATGATCGGAACCATGCTTGATGATGAGAAAAATCAGAGCAACTGCACCGAATCCACATGACATGATGTCCAGAAAAGATAGGCTGAAAGTGGAAAAGCGGCGCTGCTTACGTCTCATAACGTTCTACGCTGATTGCTGTTATAACGTCGTGCCGGTCTGCAATTCCGATTATATCGCCGGCGTTGAGATTAACCGGCGCGGCAATTTCCTCTCCATTGAGCATAAGGCGAATTCCCGCATCCACTCTTAATGCCAGGCGTCCCGCATGATTGGTAACGGTTGCCGCTGGATGTTCTGGTGGAGTGGGTGTTACCTGGAACTTATCCTCATGCCAAAAAACAAATAGAGGTTGCTGTGCCGCAAGAGCACGATGACCATATAGCAGGTGCGTCGCCGCAGCTTCCGAGGGCGCTTCCAGATGCAAACTGATTTCACTTTCTGGAGCCGCGCTGACACTGTTTACCAGTCGCAATGCGGAATCTTGGCTTCGAATCTCTTTCCAGCGATTTTTAATGGATTGAGCTGTACTGTCTCTAGCGAGAAGATGCATACGTTGGGCTAATTGCGTACCACCGGGGATTTCTGCCCAGCGGTGGGATATAAAGCTCACACTACTGCTATCGGCAAGGTTTTCAATCATTGCCCGCACACGGGAAAGTATGGGGGCCGTGGCGTCTTGAAGTTGGCGTAAAGAGATTTTTGCCGTTCGATCATCCAATTCAGCGAGAACCTCTCCCTGGCTCATAGCACGGCCGACCCATTGGGGCATCAAGTCGTATAGCTGTTGTTCGGATTCAGCGGAATGCAGCGGGTCAAAACGACACTGCATGATAAAGGCATCGGTAAATACTCTTGCCCAGGCTTCATGAAAATGGCAAAGGCCGGCATCGGCAACACTCTCCGCCGATTTTATGGTGGCGAGCTGATCTACCCATATGCGGGAGACCAGGGTTTGGTGTAGTTGTAATTCCACATGTATATGCAGTCCGGCTGGGGCCAAGTCGCCAACAGCTGCGCTTGCTGAATCAACTAGCCCGACCACATTCATATTACTTTCTTTGATAATTCCGAGCAGCAGTGCCAATTGCTCACGGGTAAAGTTTCCGGGTACGGCCAGTACCAACTCATCGGGAAGGTCGCAATGTTCAGAGATCTCCTGTAAGTGGCAGTAGGCCAGGTCGGCGTGGTGGCGACAGCGCTGGTTGGCCGATTTTAGTGATTCCAAGCTGAGTCTTCGCCAAAACTGGTTATTAACCTGAGTGGGGTGACTGCGTGCACGCATTTGCGCAGCGGTGCCTATATGGATACGTCCCGGTTCAATTACCGCGATCCCGGGGCTTTCCAGAACTTCTGTAGTGCCGATAAAAACTCTTAAACCACAGTCATTGATTTCAAGGACACCTTGTCCCATGGAGAAT
This sequence comes from Microbulbifer variabilis, assembly GCF_020524905.1. Lineage (GTDB taxonomy): Bacteria > Pseudomonadota > Gammaproteobacteria > Pseudomonadales > Cellvibrionaceae > Microbulbifer > Microbulbifer variabilis_A. The sequence continues at coordinate 63,724 of NZ_JAIVKI010000003.1, forward strand.
TCCTCGTGGCCAATATCCGAGATGATGATTTTGATGCTATTTAGCTGATTTTTAGAAACCTCAGCAGGCGGTTATCGCAATAATTCTGTGTGTCCAGTACCAGCCTTTCTTGCATAAGCTGTAACTGGTGGGTGAAAAACATAATGACGATACTGATCACGAGGGCGATAAAAGTGGAGTTAAAGGCGACACCAAGGCTTACGGTAACGCCGGCAATATCGCCTTCCACAGCCTTGTGGGCTTGAGATAGCGCCTCGCCAATACCGCGTACGGTTCCGATAAAACCAATAGAGGGTATTGCCCAGGTGATATAGCGAACCATCGCCAGTTCTGAGTCGAGCCGATCCCCCTCTGTTTCGCACACTTCTTTAACTGAGCTGGAAACTGCAGCCACATTTCTGGTCGATCCGAATCTTTGCAGGGCGGTGAGCAGTGCTCTGGGCACGAGGTAACCGCGCTCTTCTTCGGGTAAGGCCTGTATGGGGCGAGATAAGTCTCTTGTATCTTCCGGTAATATAGGGGTGCCTTCACTGATATTGAGCAGGGCTTTGTCGAGTAATTTACGTTCTCGCATGCTACGGCGTGCTTTTAGGCCCATGATTGCCATGGCCCAAAGCATCAGCACAAAACAGGCTTCCTGTTCGTAATCTCTCATTACAATGTACATTGAGCGTTGCTGAATATAGGTTTCCCCGGCCGCCTCTCGAGCGAGTTGCTCTTCTATCAGGGCGTCTGCATTGGGGCGGATGATGGCAACATAAATTGCATGAACCAGGATAATGGATCCTAGCAGCGCGAATATCTGGAAAATAAAATCTGAGGATTTAAATTTCATGGTGGTGCCCTTGGCGGCTTCTCTTCTAAATATCCACAGGATAGGAAACGGATAAATCTTCAGAGATTTCCTCTGAGGATTTGTAGTCGTCAGAACGGTTACTCTTACGTTTCTCTTTATTTTTCTCTGGTTTTTCCTTGTTCGCTTGAGCAACGGTTATCTCATCGGTGTCTTCTTTCTCTTGGGCAATAAGATAAGAGGGTAATAGAATGATGAGTACTAAGATGATCCTAAACATCTTCTCTCCTTCCTTAATTAATCCAGCGAGCCACTCTGAATCCAATATCGTTGCGGGGGGCTTCACCATAATCGCGGTAAGATAAGCGCAGCTCGGTTAAACCCGAGTGACGCCAGCTGGAGCCCCGAATTACATGGTAGTCACCATCTTGTGGCCCAATGGGGTTTTCTTCCACGCGCGATGAGAGTCCGGTACCAATGGTATATAGATCGTGAATCCACTCGGAAACATTGCCACCCAGGTCATAGATACCGAGGGGATTTGGGCTGTAACTGGCGACAGGTGCCGTCGCCGCATAGCGATCGCTATAAGTACGCAAAACAGCCGGCACAAGTTTTTCGGCGTGAGTGTCGGCGTAGTTTCCGGAGTTGTCGCCGATGGGAAGTTCATCGCCCCATGGAAATTTACGCATAGTGCCCTTGTCATAACGGGCCAACCAGGCCCACTCGGCTTCTGTAAGTAGGCGGTAGCCGTCTGCAGCTGAGTCAAATCCAACAATTTTTCCTTGCTCGGTCAGGTAGACGGGATTTAGGCCGTCGCGCTCACTGAGCCAATTGCAGAACAAGGCAGCATCGGCCCAGCTGACATTGACGACGGGAAGATTGTCATTATCCAGGCTAACTCCATTGACATGCCTTGAGGTGTGCATGTGTTTAAAACGCCGGAATTCGCCATTGGTTACTTCGGTGGTGCCAACGTAAAAAGGGCGGTTGAGAGAAACTTGGCGCATCACCTCGTTGGCACGGCGACCCTGTTCTCGGCGTGAGGAACCCATGGTGAATACGGCATTGGGACGCATTAATTTCATGGTTCCACCCGCAGCGTGACGGTAAGATGATGGAACCTGCTGCCAGCGAGCCTGCTCTTTGGTCAGCAATACAGCGCGTACTGTCTGCTCCAATTTATCGCTGGGGATTACGCTGGTGTCGAATGGCTGGTAACCATTTTTTCTGACTTCAATACTGTGACTTTTGGTGGGGAGATTGAATGTCTGGCCGCTTTTTCCCGCGTATTGCCCGTCAATATAAACTTCTGCCTCAGAGGGAACACTTGTTACAAATACTCTTCCATATACGGCATTTAAATTAACACTGAGGTCTCGTTCCTTACCGGCGGAGAGGTCGATGGTGTGCTCGACAGAAGCATAACCATCTTTAAAAAATCGTAGTCTGTGAATTTGTCCTGATGTCAGCTCAAGCTCCAGAGGCGAGTGACCGCGGAATTCGCCATCCACCGTAACGCTGGCGCCCTCTGGATTTGTGACCACTCGCAGCAGGCCATCGGCTGGGCCGAGATTTACTATGGGTAGTGTTTGATCCACACCGGCAGTGACCGCTATAGGGACATCGACAGTTTTATATTCCGGTAGGGAAATCGAGACCACTCTATCGCCCTGTACCAATTCTGTATTGAGTGGTGTAGTACCGAGAATTTTTCCCTCGGCTGTGACAGTGGCACCAGGGGGATTACTACTGATACGTATATTGGCCCAGGCAGGGCGCAGTTTGGCCTCCAGCCTGTGAGTATTATCTAGCCCTTCAATTTTAATTTCCCGAGTAAAAGGCAGGTAGCGATCGGAGAGAACGGTCACTCGCAGTGAACCTGGGCGGATATTCTCAACCAACCCATTTTTATTGGGGACTTCACTGTCATTGATCAACACTTTGACCGGAACTGGCGGGTCTGTTTCAACTTGCAAGTGACCGGGAAGTTTGTCCAGTGTCACCAAGTGACGGCTGTGTCCATCACTACCGACTTCCACTTCACCAGTCTTGGGTAAATACCCTTCTGCGCTGATGGTGTAATTGTAACTGCCAGGAAGCACTAGGTGCCCTTCTCCCAATGGCAAAGCGAAGCCTTCAATACTGACATTCGCGTTTTGAGGCACGGTTTCAAATATCAGGGATCGGGCGGCAACTAAATATACCAACGCCAAAAGGCTCAACAGCAAACAGGCCACCACAATCAGCGCGCGTTTGGAGAAAAACAGGCGAACTCGGGTAGAGCTGATCTGAACAGGTGTAAACCCTATGGGTTCGATGAGAGGGGATTCATCGACTGTAGGTTTCTCATCGCGGACAGGGATTGCTTCTTTCACTGCCATTTATGCTTCCCTATTGCTGTGTCGTTATGGATTTATCGCAATAACCTGGCACCGATGAAATAGATACCAACATGCAGCGGCCACCTAGGCTGGGGTGAATGTTTTTTGTGTGAAACAAAGCTTAGCTCGCTGCTACCAAAGGGATGGAAGTCAGCGAGCCGTTTGTCACGGAACACCTCTTGTCCTGAGAATCAATCTAGTGATCCATTCCAGGTAGGTATCGCCCCTTGCGAATATCCGATTTATTAGATTTTCTTAAAACTCAAGGGTTCTTGTACTCAGCTATTATTAGCGCCATTTACTTTCTCGGCGCACTGAATGACTACTTCGGTAACAGGCTTTCCGGGCTTAACGATAAACTCACGCCTGACGTCCCGATACCCATCGCGGGTACCGACTGCGGTATAGCGACCGGGCTTTAAAGCGATTTCACGTTGATCGAAATTACCGAGACGTCCTACATGGTAAATTGTGACACTGGTACTACGGTCTGATTTGAAGCGAACGGGCAGAGGGATTAATGCCTGGGTGAGTGCATTTTCCAGGTCGTCTATTTGTTGGACGAGACGGGGTGTCTGTGCATTTACTTTGCGGGCATCAGCGAGTACTTTGCGGGCAAAGTGGTTGCGTTTGCCCTCGCTGAGAGTGAGTGGATCTTTGAGCAGTTCTTGTAATTGATCATCTAATTTCGCCCTGGCTGAAGATCGCGCCTTACCTGTAACCGCAGCGACCAGGCTGCTGTCTTTTTTCAGTAAAGCGGTATAACTGCTTAGCGCTTCATGCCAAGATTCTTTTTGCTCCTGTGAGCGAGCTACGTTTAATAAATTATTAATTTTTTCCCGTTCCACGCCATTTTTAGCCTGTTTTAGACCAATGGCAGGCGCCTTGGCGCTGGGTTTTAACGCCTGGGCTTGATTGAAAAACTGTTTTGCTGATGAGTAATTCTTATCGGCGATGGCTGCATAACCTGCAGACATCGCTTTCTGATAATCCCTCTCGGTAATTTCTACCTCTACCTTCGCCAGCAATGCCTGGGCCTGAGGGGTTTCGGGGTCAATCGAGAGTGATTTTTTCAGAGATAACTTGGCTTGGTCCAGGTTGGAGGCTGAGTAGGCATCTTTCGCCTGAATATATCTCCACCAAGCAGAAGGTAATTTATCGGCGCGCTCTTTGCCCTTTAGACCTCTTGGGTGATCTTTGGAAATTGTGAGGACCAGATTAAACGCGGTCATTGCGGAATCCCTTTCGCCTGCGTCTAGTGCGCGCTTGCCTTCTGCAAGGTGTGCCTCAATTCGCTCTGGAATACTGTCACGCAATGTTTCCAATGCTTGCAGAGACTCCTGGTACTTTTCCAAAGCCTGCTTAAATTGCCTTTTCCGATAAATACTATCGGCCTTTAAAGACAAGTCTTCAGCAGCATAAAAATCTTCGAATGCCCATAATTCTACCTGGCGCTCCTTCAATTCCTCTTTGACCGTAAGAATCTCTTGCAGGATCTTTTGTACATCCCTGCGTTGCTGCATGATTTCGGCATCGGAATAAGGCGATGCTTGAGCTGGGCTTTCATCAGGGGTGGTACTAGTCTTGGCAACTGTGGTTTTATCAGGCTGTAATTTCGGAGTATGCACAACTTGGGGAAGTCCCCAAAAAACACCTACCAGACCACTGAGCATGATGGCACCTAACACAAAGGGCCAGTAGGAATTTTCTTTGCCCAGTATATCCGCTTGATGGCTGGTATTTTTGGTTACTCGAGCTTCCTCGCCGCCAAAGCTGAACTCTGCGGGCTCGATTGGGGTTGAATCTTCCTTGGCGTTATTGCGGTGCTGCATAATGGTTCCGCCGTTTTATTCAGTTACCCAGCGAAGATCTTGGGTGCTTGCTAAAGATTAAAAAATCTGACCGGTTTACCTCGGTAGCATTTCTATTTCATATGCTGGTTTCGGAAGAAGCGGTTTCGGCTTCATAAATTTCCTTTAAAATTTCTCGCCATTGCCGATATTGGTTTTCTACAGTGCCGCTCAGGGTCACAGTGCGGTCCTCCAGTTCGACAATTTGTGGTTCCACTTCAGCTTCCATAGAATCTCCCAACTCCTGTAAAGCCTCCAGATTCATCTTGGCATCAGCGCGACGATCAAATCCGCTCTTGATCAGGTAGCCGCCAGCACCAATGCCAACCTGACCCGCTGCCTGGGCGCTGCCACCGCCCGCACCGGCAGCAGCGATACCACCGATAATGGCTGCGGCTCCCATGATGGTGTGATTGCGGGCTTTGCGTTTGAGCTCGCGCATTTGTCGCACCTCTTCATAGCTGCGTGCGCGCCACTCCTGATAGGGAACTTCCATTGTTTTGGCGAAGGTTCCGTAGTACTCCTGAAGTGTGTCCACAAACAGGTAATCGCGTTCGCGGATTTTTCGCACTCGCTGTAACATGGGATCATCTGCTGCAGGCAGGGCACTCAGGTAATAAATACCCTCTTGGCTTTGCTGCAGATACCGGGTAAAGGCCTCTGGGGAAAAGCTTCTGGCGAAGCGCATTTCAGAAATAGTGCGGATTTCGGCAATTTGCTGGTTGGATAAACCCTGCCGATAATTCAACATGTCATTGGAAACCTGGTTGTAGATTCCCTGAAAGGCATCCCCTTCGGTTGGGTGCTTACGATCATAGGCGTAGTGGGATGCGTATTCGGAATATTCTTTGGTAAACCAACGCTGACCGCGTGAATCAGTAACCGTTACTTCCATGGTGAGAGTTTCACCATCGGATTGGATAATCCTTCCAGAAACGGTCACATCAATATTGGTGCGGGCAGAGGGGATAACCCTTACTGCGCCCCACCCCAAACTGGATTGCAGTGAATTTGCTAGGGTAACCGCCATAAAACGGGATTCAGCCTGACGCAACTCGGGAAAGACCAATGTGTCTTCGTCAACTTCAACCGTATCAATGCCTGGATCGAACTGGATAACGCCTACGTCCAAGAGGCGTTCTTCCGCAATATTTTTGTCCTCAATGGTGAGGGGAGTAAAAGCGGTGGTTCGCACTTCGGTTGTGGTACACCCACTAAGCACCGTGATTAGTAATCCGGTGGTTATGATCGCGAGCCGTGCAGCCTGCAAAAAGCGGTAGTTGTTTCGAGCTAAAAGTGCCATCTATGCGTCCTCTGTAACTACTTCGTCGCATTTTTATATTTTCGATATTCTTCCCAGAGTTTTTCCCGTAACTCAGGATCGGTCTCCCGTGTAGCCGCCTCACGAATTTGCCGCGCCACTACATCGTCATCAGTACCGTTGGGAATGTCTGCGGGAACCACCGGCTGAGATCCCGTGTGGTTGTACTCCCCCTGGCGACCCTTTGTGGGTAAGCCGGGGCCTGTCACTTGCCCGCTGGAATTGTTTTGCTGAGGACTGCCGCCACTGGAAGCTCCGCTCCCCGGAGGTGCCGGGATTTCAGCTTCTGCGGATTCAATCAGATCTTCCAGTGATTCTCCCGGTGGCGCTTCGTCCATTGCCTCCTCTTCGGATTCTTTTGTCGCGGAGCCGGGTCTGTTACGTACATAGTCACGTTCACGCAGGATCATGCCATCGTAGCTCACCATGGTGGATTCAAAGCGACCTTCCAGCTCTGCGACTCTCTCTGCGGTGGTGCTCGGGGCCTCGTTGGGGGCGCTGCCAGCGCGAGCGGAGCTGTTACTGGGCTGCCCACTTGCGGAGGCACTGCTGCTTGAGGCCGAGCTACTGGAGGCGGAGCTGCTTGATGAGGCACTGGAAGCTGAGGCGGTTTGCTCCTCCTCGGAGAAATCGACCTCATCTGGTGGGGTGCCATCTTGTCCCGAGGAGGGATCTGGAGGCATACGGCGTTCATCAGGGGATTCCTGTGAATCGCTGTAGACCGGGGAAGAGGGAGAGCCACTCCGGGAATCTGCCGTTGGCATATTTTCTCCCGGCGAGCGGTCTCGGGAGGAACGCTGATCTTCACTGGAAGCCGTTCCCGAATTTTGCTGAGATTCCCTCTGCGCCGTTGGCATATTTGCGCTAGGTTGGCTCTTAGAACGGCTACCTGGCTGCCCGCTACTGCTACTTGCAGATTGTGATTGGCTGGAGCTCTGAGAACTGCTGCTGGATGAGGAGCTGCTCTGAGACTGAGATTGTGACTGTGATTGCGAGCTGGAAGAGGGCATCGATGGCATTGCAGGCGGCTGCGATTGGGTTTGCTGACTCTTACATCCAGCAATCGCCGTGGTCAGCAAAGCGGCAGAGAACAGAGTGTGCCAGCTAATGCCCTGGCGGTGACTTTTTCGTACCGCTTTCCGAGTTGTCATCTCTTTTCTCCTAAAGGGCTTGGCGTTATGCCGGAGGCCGTAGAAAAATTTCTACGACTCCCTGGCTGCCCAGAAAATGGCTGGTGTGGAAATTTAAAAGTAGTTGTTATTTGATTATTTGCGCGCTCTTCATAACCATCAGCCAATGGCGGTAAAGAAAAATACTTAATCGAAGACGAAGCGTTGAACGATGCCGCGAGTTTCCACGGCTTCACCATCTTCGAAGCGTGGCCGGAATTTGGCGCGTTGAAGAATGTTTCGCACCTTGGAACGAATCTGTACTTTATCGGATGGGTAGGCTCTGAGAATTTTAATATTGCGCGCTTTGCCAAAGGCAGTGACATCGTATGAAACAGTGATATGTGAGTTAGCCAAGGCCTTACTCTCTGATTCCAATATCGGCAGGGCGGGAAGAGCGATGGGGCGACCAAAGATGTCATCAATTTCATCGCTTGAGGCACCGTTATCCCAGAGTGATTTATAAGCCTCACCATAAGTGCGACGTGCGGAATGCCATTTATTGAACATCATATACCAGTCGCCCAATTCAACTTTTGCTTTTGCCGATGCGGCCGGGGGTGATTGGGGATTTCTCTGATAGACATCGACGATTCGGGTAATCGCCTTTTTGCCCGTGTTAAAGCTCTTCATGCGGTAGTGATCTACCATACTGCGCTGATTGATATCCGGGCCACCGCCAAAGCTGGTATTGACGACGAGCGGTGCCTGGGGTTCTCCTTTGTAATTGGCCAGGTAGTAATTCGTAGCCTTTAATCCGCGCAGCGCGTCTACCAGTCGCAGATCATTGGAGCCAAAATTTTTGGTGATGATATCCACCGCCAAGGTATAGAGTTTGGTGGCGCTGATCAGGTGCTCGACTAAGGTCTCGCCTTTTTTATCGACATAGGACTGTAGGTGCCAGCGACTCAGATTATTGATGACGGGCAACATCCGAGGGTCTTTTTTACCGTAATTTTTTTCGTACAACCAGTAGAGGTACTGCTGGTTATCGTTGGCCTCCTCCCACTGATTCAAGGCTATCTGGCTTTCTATCAAGCGCTCAATCATCGGTATTTGGCTGAGGGAATAGAGCCCCTCATTCACTCTATTGACCAGCATTGCGCGGCGGAACTCAGTAGCGGCTTCTTCGTGCGCTCCAGCTTTTTGCAGCGCGGTGGCTAGGCCTAACAGCTGTTCATCAATGCCGACACCGTAAGCGCCATACTCGGCTTCCAGGTCTTCGATTCGTTCGCGGTAATATTCGACGGCCTCTGAGGGACGCAGCTGTCTTCGGGTTTTCTTTAGGGGTTTGGAGGCGGCTTCAATAAAGGCCTGAGGAGGGGCCTTGGAGTCCTGGCTCACAGTGGCGTCATCTGCCGCAATGGCGCCGTTACACAGCAGTGCTGTGGCCGTAAACATCAAGCCGATAGCAAGGCGATTGCAGGTATCTATCTGTGTCACGATTGAACCACTTCCATTCCGGTTTACTTTGCCCACAGCTGTGCAATAGGCCTTAGCCATCACGCAGGGGGTGTGGATCTCGTCTCCGCCCGATCGCCGAAAACCGACAGATACGGTGGAAGCTCTCTCCTGAAATGTGGTTCTGTTACAACTCTGGGGACCGTGTCATTTTTTACTCATAGGCCCATCAGAGAAGGCGCATCCGGAGGCTTATTCTGCGCTCCTGGCTGCGTATTAAACAGTATAGCCAGCACCGTCTGTCATCAGAGGGTTTGTGACGGAGACTTCAACCAACCGGTGAAGAGATTACCGGGATGCCTGCGAGCACCCTTTTGGTTTAGCAGCTGGGGAGAAACAGCAGTGCCGATGGTCGGCAAGTAAGTGCCAAAAATTTTTAGAGTAAATTTATGTGACCAGTCATTGCTCTGTAAGCTGGAGGGCGCAGGCGGTGATATCTGGATTTTCATCCTATTAGGTGCGTTTTGAGTAGGTGAAAAAGGCTAAATCGATGGGGGCTGTGGTCAACACATTTGGATTGCTGGGCGACAGGCGCCATAATCAGCCGATTCGAATGAGAGGAGAGTGCCGGTGAGCATCTATATCGACCCCGAAGTGGCCGTAAGCCTGCGTGGATATGAAGTGCCCGAGAGGTTGGGCTTCGGGACGGCAATGGCCCCTGTGATGTTTCGCGCAGCCTGCCAGGATGGCTGCTGGAGCCAGGGTGAATTGATTCCCTATGCTCCCCTGTCTATAGATCCTGCAGCAAAAGTGCTGCACTACGCCCAATCGTGTTTTGAGGGCATGAAGGCCTATCGCACACAGGCTGGTGGTGTTGCTCTGTTTCGTCCAGAGAAAAATGCTGAGCGTATGGCCTCTTCCGCCAAGCGCTTGTGTATGCCCCCGGTGCCTGAGTCCCTGTTTCTTGATGCTGTGCGGACTGTAACGGCCTATTGTGCCAACCTGATACCCGGTAATAGTGGTGAGTCGCTTTATTTGCGGCCTTTTCTAATTGGTACCCAGGCGGACCTCACCGTCTCTGCCAGCACCTCCTATGAGTTCTATGTGATTGCGAGTCCTTCAGAGGCCTACCATTCCGGGAGCATGCGTCTTTGGGTTGAGCGTGAAGACGCACGTGCCGCTGTGGGGGGTACAGGAGATGCCAAGGTTGGGGGTAACTATGCCGCTTCCCTATTGAGTGTGGGGCGCTTAAAGGAGCGTGGTTTCGACCAATCCCTATGGCTCAACCCTGCTGATCGCAATAATATCGATGAGCTTTCCGGCATGAACTTCTTTGCGGTGATCGAGGGGAAACTGCATACACCAGCTTTAACCGGTTCAATTCTGGAGGGCATTACACGCTATTCATTATTGGAGCTCGCGAGAAGCCTGGGGTACCAAGTCGTAGAGGAATCCATTCCTATTGATAGGTTACTCAGTCAAATTGCTTCTGGTAGTTGTACCGAGGCTTTTGCTTGTGGTACAGCTGCCATTATCAGCCCAATCAGTGTTATTGGTGATGAAGAGCATTGCTACGAGCTATACCGGGCTCCAGGCCCTGTGGCCGAAACCTTACGTCAGGCGCTCTTGGATATTCAGGAAGGGCGAACGGAGGACCAGTTTGGCTGGATGCAGCCTGTTAAACCCGCGTGTTTCTGAACCAAGCCAAATAATTAAAAATAACCAGCTGCTAAGCAACGGCTGGTTTTTTCTTAATAGGCAAAAAAACAACCGATATTATCCCGCTTTATTTGCTCTTTCTTTATTTAGTCTGGTAGTCCGGGGTTATTTGGTATCACCATCCTCATTAAAAATGTTTCCGCGAGAAACGTGCATGTATGCATTTCCGCCAATTCCTATTGAGCGGTTGACTTGAACGACTGTTACTCCTACAAATAATTCGATACAAGAATAAACGCACTGGAGCTTTGTGGGTGGCCTTGGTGGTACCTTCATATTGACCGGCAGTTCCAAGATCAATTTGACTAGATAGGTCGCGCTCAGAGTTCCCCCAGAACCTGAGGAAAACAGAATGTTGACCCATATGCTCGGCCTTATGCTGCAACCTCGCAAGCAGTGGGAGCTGATTGGAAGCCTTTCCGAGAATAAATTACGCCGGCAAATTCCCTACGTTATTATTTTGGCGCTATTTCCTGCAATTGCCTGGTATTTTGGCACTACTCAGGTTGGCTGGAGTATTGGCAGTGGAAATCCGGTAAAAATAACCGGGCAGAGCGCTTTGGAATTGGTAGCTGTGTTCTACTGTACGATGGTGTTGGCAGTTGTCTCCATTGGATATTTTATTCATTGGATGGCCAGGACTTATGGTGCAGAGACGCACCCAATGAAAGGTGTGGTGGTGGCAGGATTTACTGCAACCCCAATTTTTTTGGCGGGTGTGGCTGGAATCTATCCGGTGTTATGGCTGGATATTTTGCTCGCTACAGTCGCGGTTGCTTATGCGGTATATCTGCTTTATCTAGGTATTCCAATTGTCATGGGTGTTTCTGAAGAGCGTGGTTTTTTATTTGCCAGCGCGATCATCACAGCCTCCCTGGTTATCGCTGTAATGGTTATGGTGGGCACGGTGCTGTTTTGGAGTTATGTATCCGCTCCAGTTTTTCATTGAATTTTCCCTCCATAGATCAATTTCCATGATCTATTTGTGTTGTATGCCAGCCGGTCTCGCTTTGATTGGCTGGTAACATCCCCTTAATTTCTCCTTGACTCTACATTGCCACCAGAAAGTTGTGCTATTTCTGAGGGGCGCAAAAAATTAAATATAGATTCTTGCTCTTCGGAGGTCCAAGTTGGGGAAGATAAATCCGAATCTCTCTGAATTCCTTAGGGAGTGCAATGAATTCCTTTCTGAGCGTAAAGCCAGAGGTTGTTCTTTTAGTGTCATTGATTCTCGAGACCGAGCAGAGAGAATGATTCAGGAGTACGTCACTGATATCCCAAATTTTGACTGCATAGTGGATGATGAGGTCTTTACGTCGGGATACACTGTTCCTGTGAGGATCTTTAATCCTAATCCGAATCAGGCATTGCCGGTGCTTTTATTTCTTCACGGCGGTGGTCATATGGTTGATAGTGTAAAAGCCTATGATCCGATTTGTCGAAAAATGGCTATTGCAACGCAGCATATAGTGGTGGCGCCGGAGTATCGCCTTGCGCCAGAAAACCTTTATCCGGCCAATGTTGAAGATACTTGCGGTGTAGCTCGTGGAGTTTGGTCGGTTCTTGCTCGGCAAAAAATGGATCACCGTAAGGTGTTATCTGTAGCGGGAGATTCTGCTGGAGGTTCGCTCTCAGCCACATTGTCTCACCTTGCACAGTTTGATAGCAGCATTGCTATTGAAAAGCAGGTTCTTATTTATCCCTGCGTTGACTATACCGCTGGATGCTTATCCTATCAGAAATATGGTGCAGGCTATTTTCTGGAGACGGATAAGTGTCTCTGGTTTTTTGACAAATACTTCGGTGAAAGTCAGTGTAGGAAGGCAGCTTCTCCGCTATATATGGATTTCACTGCGAGGTTACCAAGAACTTTGGTGATTACTGCTGAATTTTGTCCCTTGTGTGATGAGGGGAAAATTTATTGTGAAAAAGTAAAGTCTGCGGGCGGGTTTGCAAAAAATCTACATTTTGAGGGTGTGATACATGGCTTTTTAAATGTTGAAGATTTACTTAAAAAGGTATGTGCAGAGGCATACAGTGGTATAGGTGAATTTCTTAATAGTTAACTTGATGTAGATAGTTTAGCCAGGTTTGTAGTGATATTTAAGGATGTAGCCATTGCTGAGTTCCACCTGTTCAGTGGATTCTTTGTCGATCGTTAATTCAATTTCTTTAATGGCGTTAATGATTTGAGTCGGCTGGGTATCAATGCATTGTATGCTCATTGACTCAATGGCCCTGTCTTTACTGTCAACAGAATATTCTAAAACTTGCAGATATAGGCCATCTTCTCCATATAGGATTTTAATTCCCGGGCCACTTGAGAGTGAGACGGTATACTTCACTGCCCCCCAGGGTCCGTCACAGCGGATTGCTTGGTATTCAGCGGGGGGTGTTTGCGCTGAAATGGACTTGGACTGACTTTTTAAGGATGTTTCATCCAGTATTTGCTGAGTATGGAAGTGCCATCCCTCGGGAGTTTCTACTTCAATCTTAAGGGTGGCTTGAGCAAGAATTTGCCCGCTCATAAAGAGAAAAGGCGTCAATAGCAACTTGCGAAATTCCATCATTAATAATAATTCCTTGAGGGAGAAGAGGGAAAGACAACACCTTTTAAGCGATTAGTGGTTGGTTGTATTAAGTGTCAAATCGTAAAGCCTGTCGTGTAATCCGGTCTTGCAATTAATAATAGTGTCTTGATGGGTATCTAGGGGTCGGATAGTATGCAGAAGCTTGCCTAGCAAGTTTTTTTGCGCGACTTAATTGGTACATTCGTACCGATCGCTATCGGAAGTAGCTACTAACAACAATTCAAATAAAGGGTGAACCATGAAGACCTTGTCCTACATGGGGGTAGCCATCACATTATTGCTAGCCTCCGCCTGTGGCCAGGAAAGTTCCTCGCAATCAAATCCATCTACTGCAGATATCGGCTTCCAGAAACAATTATTGAGGCAGCTGATTGCGGCTAAACCTGGCGATACCATTGTTATTCCCGAGGGGGAATTTCAAATTGATCGTAGCCTTTCTCTCAATGTTGATGATGTCACTATTCGTGGTATGGGGATGGATAAATCTATTCTCTCATTTAAACGTCAAATCCAGGGAGCCGAAGGTTTGTTAGTCAATGCCAATGACTTTACGATTGAAGACTTGGCAATAGAGGATACGGTTGGTGATGCCTTAAAAATCAATGAGGGGGAAAATATAGTAATCCGCAATATCCGCGTTGAGTGGACAAATGGCCCGGCTACAGAAAATGGAGCCTATGGGATTTATCCGGTACAGACAAAAAATACTTTGGTCGAAGGTTCTGTAGCTATCGGTGCCTCTGATGCTGGGATTTATGTTGGGCAATCGCGCAATGTGATTGTACGCAATAATCGGGCCGAGTTTAATGTAGCCGGTATAGAAATTGAAAATACTATTGGTGCGGATGTCTATGGCAATGTAACAACGAATAACACAGGTGGTATTTTGGTCTTCAATATGCCGAATTTACCTCAGCCAGGACACAGCACCCGCATCTATAGCAACGAAATCTTTAAAAATAATGTGGGAAACTTTGGGCATGAGGGAACTCCTGTGGCTGCAGTTCCTGCGGGCTCCGGTATTGTGATTAACTCCAATGATCGGGTTGAAATATTCGATAATAAAATTGCCGATAATAATACTGCGAATATTGTAGTGAGCAGTTATTTCACTGCAGGATATTACACTGATAAATCGACACAGGTGGACTTTGATCCCTATCCAGAAGGAATTTATATCTACAATAATCACTTCCTTGGCGGGGGCTCATCACCAGATCACCTAGAGCTGAAAGCGCTAAAAGTTGCACGCTTTGGTTTGGGAGGCAGTTTGCCCGATGTTCTTTGGGATGGTGTTGTAGATGCGAAAAAAATGACTGAAGGCGTTCTGCCAACACACCTGAGACTTTGCATCGATAATGCCGATACCGGCATCCTAAATATTGACTTCCAGAATAATTATCAGAATGTGTCCACCGATATTTCTGCACATCAATGTCACTTGGAGAAATTGCCAGAGATTGTTCTAGATTTTGACCTGCCAGGTGAAGAGACGGGTGCGGGTGATCATTTGGCGATATTGGAGGAGGAGGATGAATAAGTGGAAATATTGGACTGGCTCTCTTCTACTCCTTGTAACCACGGTTACAGCTGTTCTTAGCGGTTGCGATAAGCCTCGTTCACCCGTTGTCTTATTTAATGAGGATGCTATTCCTGAGAGACTAAGTGACTGGAATTTAGTGAATATTATCGATGGGGGACTGATACCCAATGCGAGAGTGCTCCCTTACGATTTAAATACCGGGCTTTTTACTGACTATGCCCATAAACTGCGAACCGTGTGGATGCCCACCGGTACCTCGGCGGAATATGGTGAGGAGCATTTCAACTACCCTGTGGGTACGGTACTCACGAAGACTTTTTACTATCCAAGAGGGGAGGGAATATCAGTTCTACGAACCGAGAACTTCGCTCGTGACTATCTGGAAGGGCACAGCGGAGAAGCTTTGGACTTACAGGCTGTGCGTTTGGTTGAAACTCGCCTGCTGGTAAAGCGTCAGGATGGCTGGCAGGCTATCCCCTATATTTGGAATGCGGCACAAACTGAAGCGATTTATGAAATTGCTGGTGACACGAGCCGTTTTAAACTGGTGAGTGACTCTGGCGATGTTTCTGAATTTACTTATGTGGTGCCCGATGCCAATCAGTGTGCCGGGTGCCATGCCGATAACTTTACCGGAAAGAAGATTTCGCCACTCGGCCCGAGAGCTCGCCATCTGAACAGACATTTTTCCTACCGCAGTGGCACAGAAAATCAATTATTGTATTGGCAGGAAGTGGGATACCTTCGCGGCCTCCCGGCGCTGGCATCACTGCCGAGCCAGCCCAGTTATGTGGATACTTCAAAACCGCTGGAAGACAGGGCGCGCGCTTACCTCGATATCAACTGTGGCCACTGTCATAACCCGGCGGGTGCTGCCGATACATCGGGGCTAATGCTACATTACGGTGAAACAGATTGGCGTAGGATGGGGCTGTGTAAACCACCTGTGGCAGCAGGTACCGGCAGTGGAGGACGGGCTTTTGCCATAGTGCCAGGAGAGCCGGATCATTCTATTTTGAATTTCCGCGTGGAGTCTATCGATCCCGGTGCGATGATGCCGGAGCTGGGACGAAGCCTGGTACATGAAGAGGGTGTGAACTTATTGCGCCAGTGGGTGGCGGCAATGTCGGGGAACTGCTCGTAGCTAAATGAGTTATATCGGGTCGGCTAATTAAGGAAGAAGGCGGCACAATGTTTTGGCACCGTGCCGCTAACCTGTGAGATAGTCTTTATTTTTCAGCCGTAGGCGGCTGTCTCAGCAACTTGAGTGGCTGTTGCGGGAATCAGGCCACGAACCATCATAGTTACCGTGCGCTCGAGCAATGGGGAATCCAGTGCAATGGAGTCGCTTAAAATCTCATATTCCAGTTTTAGAATTGTGCCGTGAGCGATTTGTGCGGCGGCTTCTGGGTCAACTACTCCCAGTAAGTGGAAGAATTCCTGAATTAGGGACTCTCTCGCATGGTTTGACATACGCACCGCTCGCGTCAGCTGCTCGTTGCGCAGTGCCTCATTGCGGAAGGCCAATTCGACTAAACGCCGGTCCCGATCTTCTGCTTGGTTGCGAACATGGGTGAGGATAAAGCGGGTTAGCTGTTGCACTAACAGTTTGTGACTACTACTCGAAGCGCGCTCTTGTGAGGAGAGATTGCGAGCCGCACTGAAACTCTCTTCTTGAAGTTGGCGCGTGCTTTCCAGCCCCTGCTCAACGAAGTAAGTGAATGAATCACTGATCAGGTCGTTGAGGTCTTTAAAGTAGTAGGTGGTCGCAGCCAGCGGTACATTGGCTTCGCGGGCTACGGCGCGGTGACGAATACCGCGAATCCCTTCTTTAACGATCAGTCGCAGGGTGGCCTCCAGGATGGCCTTGCGGCGCAGGCGGCTGTCAGCACGCTGTGCGCGGCGGCCGTGATAGACCAGATCAGACTTTCCGTTGTCTACAGTCATAGCAGTATCCCTGTTCTTTTTGTGTTGGCACCGATGGCTCCAGCAAGCTGTTCGGTCGTGCCATTCTAGCCAAACGAATTCAAAAAGAGGCAATAAAGCTATTACATTTGATTACACGAAGATTGCACCAGTCAGAGGCTTTATGCGTAGTTCTCCTGCGCGAATATCCTCGAATTGGTGCAATAATTAACGGGGGCAATTTTGCGAATCAGAAAATAAAGATTTATATGCCAATTACAGGTCTCTAGATCACCGGAAAATGGGGATAGATTGGCATGTGGGCCGGCGACAATCGAATAGCTTTCGCTACACTTAACGATTGTCGCGGAGAATAAAGCCTGAGTTGGGCGGCTTTAAGAGATTTTTCCAGTAACACGCACTCGTTTGGAGCCAGGCACAATTTTGATTTGCTGACTGCGGCGGCGCTCAATCCCTGCATCGATGGCATTTTTGGCGGCGATCAGCATCCCGGCTACCAGGAATGCACCGGGTGGTAACACAGCCACAAGCACGCCGGGATAATCATTTCCCAGTACCTGTAGGCTCCAGTCTTTGGCCATGGGGCCCAACAGTAGGTCCATATCCGAAAATAAGGTGCCCTGGCCGAGTATTTCCCGTACGGCGCCAATTGCAATCAATACGGCAGTAAAGCCAACACCCATCATAAAACCATCCACCAGTGACGGCAGCACCGGATTTTTACTGGCGAAGGCATCGGCACGGCCGAGAATGGCGCAATTGGTGACAATCAATGGAATAAATATCCCCAACACCAGATAGAGCTCATAGGTGAAAGCTTTCATCAAGAGTTCGACACAGGTGACGAAGGTGGCAATGATCATCACCGAGGCTGGCAGTCGCACTGTGTCGGGCATTTGTCGCCGAACCATGGAGACCGCCAGGTTGGAACAGGTGAGCACGCCTGTGGTGGCGAGCCCCAGGCCAATAGCGTTGACCACGGAGCCGGTAACCGCTAACAAGGGGCAGAGCCCCAACAGTTGAACCAGGGCGGGGTTATTTTTCCAGAGCCCGTTGTGGGTAATTTCTGCGTAACCGGGAGTCGCCATCAATTCTGCTCCGTTTTGGGCTGAGCCTCGTCAGTATTTTCCGCTTCGGGGTTTTCCACTTCGACGGCCCGCTTGGATACCGGCGCGCTAAAAATTTGTTGGTGGTGTTTGGCGACAAACTCCAGGACTTGGTGTACTTCTGCAACCACGGCGCGAGGGGTAATGGTGGCGCCGGTAAACTGGTCGAAGACGCCGCCATCTTTTTGAACCTTCCATTCATTAGAGGGAGGGTTTTTCAAAGAGAGGCCATCGAACTGAAGTACCCAGTTGCTTTTCTTCAGTTCCACCTTGTCGCCGAGGCCCGGAGTTTCGCTGTGGCTGGTCACCCGTACACCGGCTATGGTGCCGTCGCGGTTGACGCCTACCAGAATCTTGATCGGGCCAGAATAACCATCCGGAGCTACTGCTGGCACAATGACTGCCGAAATCTTGCCGTCTTGCTCGCGGGCCAAGTTGATGTCGCCACCCTGGGTAAGTCCCAGCTGTTTCCAGTAGGTCTTGGGAATTGGATAGGTGTCCACAAGCAGGTCATTGCTGTGGCGGTCCAAGGGAATAATTTCCAACAGGGCCTTGGCCGAGGCCGCGCGTATTGCCCGCTCAATGGGCTCCCGGGTAGTGATCTGGGTTACTGCCAGAGTACCGGCGGTGACCACGGCGAACAGCGTCAGCACGACGGCATTGGTGGCCATAGACTGCTTGAGCATCAGTGCTCCTCCAGATCAGTGGCGCGACGCGCCCGCTTGTGGCCATAAGTGCGCGGTAGGGTGTAATTATCGATAGTGGGGGCGGCAAAATTCATTAACAATACTGCGAAGGCCACGGCATCCGGGTAGTTGCCCCAGGCGCGGATAATATAAGTGAAGAGCCCAACGCCGGCGCCAAATATCAGGCGCCCTTTATTACTGGTACAGCCGCTGACCGGATCGGTGATGATGAAAAAGGCACCGAACATAGTGGCGCCGGAGAACAGGTGCAGTAGTGGTGAACCTTCGGAAAGAGAGCTGCCGCTGTCGTAGAAAAACAGGGATAGCAGAGTGAGGGTTGCGAGCATGGCCACCGGTGCGTGCCAGGTGATAATGCCGCGAAATAATAGAAAAAGCCCGCCAAGCAGGAATCCGAAACTGATGGTTTCCCAGCCGGCTCCGGCAAAAGTCCCCTGACTGAAAACCGGCTCCATCTCGTAGAGTTGTGATAGCAACACCGATTCGTTGAGACGCACGATTTCCAACGGCGTGGCGCGGGTGAAACCATCGACGTTGTAGCTGCCAAAAACCAGGGAGATGGCCTCGCCGATATCCGGTGCGCCACCGATCACATCCGCCGCACCAACCCAGCGTGTCATATCCACTGGGAAACTGATCAGCAATACCACATAGCCCACCATGGCCGGGTTGAAGGGGTTGTACCCCATGCCGCCATACAGTTGCTTTGCCAATACTATGGCCACGGCGCTGCCCACCACCGGCAGCCACCAGGCGCAATATGGGGGCAGGGCGATACCCAGCAACAGCGCCGTGACCAGGGCGCTGTAGTCCCGCAAGTAAAAAGCGACGGGCCTGTCCCGCAGCTTCATGATTGCGGCTTCGCACAACAGTGCAGTAATTACGGACAGGGTGATATTGATCAGCACGCCGATGCCGAAATAAATCACCATCGCCAGAACACCGGGCGCAGTGGCGGCCGCTACCTGCAACATGACTTTGGCAGTGTTATCGCCGGAGCGGGCGTGGGGGGAGGTGGCTCGCATCAGAGACATTACTGGCGACCATCCTGTGTGGCTTGTTGCTCTTGCATCTTGTCTTCCAATTTTTTCTGCAGCTTTTCCAAGGCGGTCTCAAAGGCCGCTAGATTGGCATCATTTTCATTTTTGGCTTTTTGCAATCTTGCTTCGGCTTTGCCGAGACGTTTCTGCAGTGCCTCGATATCTGCGGCGAGTTTCTCGGCATCGCTCATTTGAGAGCGGGCCTCCGCGGAGGCACGCGCTTTGGTGATGGCGCGTACGGCGGCGCTGGTTTCTTCCTGACTGGGTTCCCTGGCGGGATCGCGATCGGCGCGACGCTTGGCCAGGGTGAGTTTGTGCTCCGCTTCCTGCAGTTTTAACTCAGCAGCCTTGAGTTGGGCCGCCAGCTGGTCGCGCTGGCCATCTTCTGCGGCCTCCAGTTTATTGCGCAGGCGTTCGACACGGCTTTCGGCGCTGGAGAAGGTGCGCTGGGCACGGGCGAGCAGCTGCTGGGGGTCCTCCTGGCGGGATTTAACCCGTGCCAGGGCCGCGGCGACAATATCTGCCTGCTGTTTACTCTCTTTGGCCTCCTCGGACTCGGGGCTCTGCTCTCGTTGCTGGCGCGCCAGTTCGGCAGCCTTGCGGCGTGCCTCGCGTTTGGCCTCTTTTTCCTTCTCGGCCTTTTCCAGGCGAAGCTTGCGGAACTCGAAGCGGTCGCGGGCGCGATCGGATTTTTCTTTCTCTTCCTCTGCCAGGCGTATTGCCCCTTTGGCTGCGCGATAATACTGCACCAGCGGAATGGTACTTGGGCAGACATAGGAGCAGGCGCCGCATTCGATGCAGTCGAACAGGTTATAGGCTTGCAACTTTTCGCGCTCATCGGCGCGGGCATACCAGTACAGCTGCTGCGGTAGCAGTGAAGCGGGGCAGGCCTCGGCGCAGTAACCACAGCGAATACAGGCCTTGGCGACTGGCGCTGGTGGCAGTTCCTTATTAGTGGGCACCAACAGGCAGTTGGTGGTTTTGACTACAGGGGCGCGCTCATCGTCGATGGTGTAGCCCATCATGGGACCGCCGATAATCACCTTTTGCATCTGGCCGCGGTGGATACCGTGGTGCTTGAGAATATGGTGAATAGGAGTGCCGATGGGCACTTCGATATTGCGCTGGCGCTCCAGGGCCTGCCCCACCACCGTGGTTACCCGGCTAATCAACGGTTCACCAAAGCGAACAGCGCGGTAAATAGCTCTGGCAGTACCCACGTTCTGACAGACGATGCCGACATTGGCCGGCAGACCCCGGTTGGGCACTTCGCGGCCGGTGAGAATCTGGATGAGTTGCTTTTCACCACCGGATGGGTATTTGGTGGGAAACACCACGATGTCAAAACGGCTGCCTTTGGCGGCCTCGCGCATGGCGGCAATCGCCTGCGGCTTGTTGTCCTCAATCCCGATCAATACGCGTTCGGGCTCATCGAGAATATAAGAGATCATGCCAACCCCGGCGATAATCTCCTCGGCGCGCTCGCGCATCAGCATATCGTCGGCGGTAATGTAGGGTTCGCACTCGGTCCCGTTAATAATCAGTGTGTCGATTTCCGCCCCGCCGTGGGGGTCGAGCTTCACCGCTGTGGGGAAACCCGCGCCGCCCATGCCGGCGATGCCACAGTCGCGAATTTTCTCCAGCAGTTCAACCGGAGAAAGCTGGGTGTAATCCTCACAGGATTGCAGTTCACACCAGCGATCCTCGCCGTCGGTGCGGATCACAATACTGTCCTCGGCGAGCCCCGAGGGATGGGGGACGGCGCAGGGCTCAATGGCGACGACTTTGCCGGAACTGGGGGCGTGCACAGGGCAGCTGATCAAGCCATCCGCCTCGGCAATTTTTTGGCCCTTCAGTACTTCATCGCCGAGCTTGACCAGGGGCAGGGCAGTGGCGCCATTGTGCTGCAGCAGAGGCACGATGAGATCCTCGGCCAGGGGAATACTGCCGATGGGTTCGCCGGTACTCTGCTTCTTGTTTTCTGGTGGATGCACGCCGCCGTGGAAATCGTTGGGGCGCAACTCCCGTGCCTTTTCACTGGCAATCAGATGCGCTTTGCGAGCGGCGCGACGCTCTTCTACCGCTTCGCGCCGTTGGTCTTTTTCCTGCAGCGCTGCCTGGTTTTCATTTTCGGGGTTCAAACTGCACCTCCCCGTTGATCTGTTGGCTGGGTGCGACGGTCGGTGGCAATTAGCTGGATACCGTCCTCGGGCTTTTGTGGGTGCCAGTCTTGCAGCAGCGTTTCCACAGGCACCATATCGATACAGTCCACCGGACAGGGCTCCACGCAGAGATCACAGCCGGTGCACTCGTCGGAAATCACGGTGTGCATATATTTGGCTGCGCCGGCGATGGCATCCACCGGACAGGCCTGGATGCACTTGGTGCAGCCAATACATTCGGCCTCGCGAATAAAGGCCACTCTCTTGACGTCTTCGACCCCATGCTCTGCATCCAGAGGCATGGGCTCCATATCCAGCAGGTTTGCCAGCTCGTTGATGGTGGCCTGGCCACCTGGAGGGCACTTGTTGATGGCGTCGCCGTGCACAATCGCTTCGGCATAGGGGCGGCAGCCGGGATAGCCACACTGTCCGCACTGGGTTTGCGGCAACAGGGCATCCACCTGTTCCACCAGGGGGTCCCCCTCCACCTTAAAACGAATGGCGGCAAAACCCAGCAGGGCGCCAAACACCAGAGCCATACCGCCGAGTACCAGCAGTGGGGAGGAAATTTCAGAAATCCAGTCCAGCATCATGCAACCCTATACCAGACCGCTAAAGCCCATAAATGCCAGGGACATCAGCCCCGCGGTAACCATGCCAATAGCGGCGCCACGAAATGGTAGCGGCACATCCGCAGCAAATAGCCGCTCGCGCATGGAAGAAAAAAGAATTAATACCAGGGAGAAGCCCACGGCGGCGCCAAAGCCATACAGGGTAGATTGCATAAATGTATGGGCCTTCATGGTGTTTTGCAGCGCAACGCCCAGTACCGCACAGTTAGTGGTAATCAGCGGCAGAAAAACACCCAGAACTTTGTACATCAGCGGGCTGGTTTTTTCGATAAACATCCGGGCGAATTGCACCACTACCGCGATCACCAGAATAAAGGAAATGGTACGGAGGTACTCGATGCCAAAGGGTTCGAGCAGATAGGTATTCACCAGATAGGAACAGATAGAGGCCAGCGTGAGTACAAAAGTGGTGGCGCCGGCCATGCCCACGGCGGTCTCCAGTTTATTGGAGACGCCCATAAAGGGGCATAGCCCGAGAAACTGCACCAACACATAGTTGTTGACCAGGATGGTGCTGAGCAGGATGACTGCAAATTCGGTCATAACAGGTCCGGTTGAAGCCCAGGGACAAAATAGTGCGAGTGCCTTGGCGGAGTCGAGGCGCCCCGGTGAGAGGCTCCGGCCAGGGGCTCCGTCGAATGTCGCGCAGGGCCGGTATTATGGGTGAGTCGCGGGGGGCCTTCAACTCGGTGGCGGATCTTCTGGCAGCGGAGGCTCCCATCACCCGGCGGCCCAGGCTATGGCTTTGAGAATAGTTGGCGCTTACTGGATGGGATTAGGTGCTTTCGTGAAGCCGTTGGAGGTTTCCGTCGATTTATTGGCGCGCCCCTTTACTCCGGGGGAATATGGCCTTATCTCTGTTGGATCAACACATAACACCAGATGGAGCTCTGTAATGCCAGATCAACCCTATACACCGCCCAAGGTTTGGAAGTGGGATACGGAAAGTGGCGGACAGTTTGCCAAGATTAACCGCCCCATAGCGGGGGCTACCCACGAAAAAGAACTGCCCCAGGGTAAACACCCGATGCAGTTGTATTCCCTGGGAACGCCCAATGGTGCCAAGGCCACGATTATGCTGGAAGAGTTGCTGGCATTGGGGTTTGAAGGAGCGGAATACGATGCCCATCTGATTCGTATCACTGAGGGCGAGCAGTTTGGCAGCGGCTTTGTGGATATCAATCCGAACTCAAAAATCCCGGCTTTGGTAGACCATAGTACGACCCCACCAATACGGGTTTTTGAGAGCGGTTCCATTCTTCTGTATCTGGGAGAGAAGTTTGGCGCCTTCCTGCCTCACACCCCGGAACAGCGCACCGAGACTCTCAATTGGCTGTTTTGGCAGATGGGGGCTGCGCCTTATCTCGGCGGAGGTTTCGGTCACTTCTATGCCTATGCGCCAGAGAAGCTTGAATACCCCATAAACCGCTTCACCATGGAGGTAAAACGGCAGATGGATGTATTGGATCGGCAACTGGCTAAGCACCAGTTTATTGCTGGACGCGAATACACCATTGCAGATATTGCTATCTGGCCCTGGTACGGTGCACTGGTACGCAATGAGGCCTACGATGCCAGTGAGTTTTTGCAGGCTGATAGTTACAAACACCTGGTGCGCTGGTCCGATGAAATTGCACAGAGACCCGCAGTACAGCGTGGACGTATGGTGAATCGCACCTGGGGCGACCCCAGTGAGCAACTGCATGAACGTCACGATGCCAGTGATTTTGACGAGAAAACCCAGGACAAAATCACGCAACAGGACGGTTAATTAATATAGAGGTGGCTGTGTTCTCTTTACTGTCCATCTCAGGTGGCTAGCTAGATGATTGGCCAAATAGCGCGCTTTTTAAAAGGCGCGCAAAGAAAGTGCCAAGTGAATCATTTGCGAAGTGCGCGGCAACTGCCAGAGTTTCTCCGCTATAAATCCAACGGCAAAAGCGAGCCCCATAATTACCGGTAAAGGGATTTTCCCCAGCTGCTGATTAACTTTTTGCTGCTGTTGATCGAACAGCCGCAATGCGCTGCGACGCTGTTTTTCAGCGTCCTCGCAGCAAAGTGTAATTTGCCTATTTAATTGTCTCAGCGACATCGTGAAGAGCCTCCCTTAGCTGCCGTTTGGTTTCTTCAAATCCCAGCAGCGGGCGTAGCTTTTTCTGGTAAAGCAGTACACCGAGGAAAAGACTGACTTGTATCAGGATAAATACGGTAAATCCGATATATATCGACTGGCTAAAATAATAGGCCATTAAACCCACGCCTCCACAGAGGCTGACAAGTAGTGCCGTTCCCAGGGGTACCAACATCAGCTGCAGGAAAATCAATCGCTTTCCCACGGTCAGGGTTCTTTCCAGTTCTAGCTGAAACAATCGCTGAATATTACCCAGCCAGGCTGTCAGTAAAGTTAGGGTGGCTTCGGCGCGCGCCAAAGCCTCTTCCAAACCGCCGCCTGAATTGCTGTTATCACTGGTTTCAGCGAAACCGTCCCGTCCGCGCTGTTGCGCGGCCGGGTCGGGATTCTGATCAGCTCCCTGGCGTTTCTTTCCATTGCCCATCGGCGGTTTCCTTACCGGTTAAAATGGGAAACGCTTATTTGAAAAGCTTGGCGATCGCCCAGCCGACCACAAAAGCACAGCCGACCGCAAGGATCGGTCTTTCCCGCAGGGAAGACTCTGCTTTTTCCATGACTTCTGTAGCGCGTTTTCTCTGTTGCTGAACAGAAGATCTCGCTCTCTGTCTCAAGTTTTCAGCAGCATCGGAAGCGGCCTCTCCTGCGAGATTATAGGCCTTTTGCAGCTTTTCCCTGCTGGAGTTATGTGGAGATCTTGCAGTTGCCATCGGGTTGCTCCTTTTTCAGGGGATGATTGCCGCAGAATTTTATAGTCGCAGCGATCAATTCACAGGAACATTGGCCCCCTTTTTTAGGGTAATTAAAAATAAACTTTAGGCGCTTTCGGTGGCTTTGGTTATAAGGCTATTGATAGGAACTTTGTGGAAATTAATTTGTGAATTTATAGGCTGAGTTTCCGCTTCCAGGTCTCGATATTTCTTACAACGCCATCTAACAGGCGCTGGCGGCTCTCGCGACTGATCCAGGCATTGTGGGGGGTGATAATCAGGTTGGGAATATCATTGGCCAGCAATGGGTGACTCGCCGGTGGGGGCTCCTCGCTCAGTACATCCAGAGCGACACCGCCGAGCTTCCCGCTGCGCAGAGCATCGGCAACGGCTTCCTCATCTACGAGACCACCCCTGGCGGTGTTTACCAATAGAGCGCCGGGTTTCATTGTGGCGATAAAGTCGCGATCGATTAACTTTTCAGTTTGTGCCGTGAGAGGGCAATGCAGACTGATAACATCGGATTCCTTTTTTAATTGTGCTAATGGCACCCGGCCTGGATGTTTTTCTCCGCTGAAAGACTCCGCAATTAAAACGCGCATATCCAGGGCTTCTCCCAGTTTGGCAACTCTTTGCCCCAACTCACCATAACCAATAATTCCCAGGGTTTTACCAGCCAATTCCACCACCGGATGATCGAGTAAACAGAAAATTTCAGACTGACTCCAACGGCCGGCCATTACGTCCTGATGGTAGTGATGCCAGCGGGAGGCAAGAGCGAGGATTAATGCCAAGGTGTGCTGTGGCACAGAGGCGCCAGCGTATCCCTGCACATTGCGCACGGAAATATTCAAATCCTGTGCAGCTTCCAGGTCAATGTTATTGGTGCCGGTAGCACAGACACAGATCAGTTTGAGCGAGCTGGCCTGCTCCAAGAGAGCGCGATTCAAAATCACTTTATTGGTAATGACGACTTCCGCACCGGCGATGCGTTCGGCGGTCTGTTTTGCTGAGGTAGTCTCGTAAAAATTCCAGTGGTCTAGACTGTTTATTAGGGTCTGTGTATCCAATTCCTCAAGTTTCATGGTCATTGCGTCCAGAAATACGCCGCGCATGGAATTTCCTCGGTTTCCTGTGTGAGATAGCGGCATGCTACGATAGCGGTCGCCGAATGCAATGGCTTTCAGAGGTTAGTGGCAGACCTCGCATGGTTGGCTACGGTAAGTTTTCGGGCCTTTCTGTCGCAAATGAAGAGGGCCTGTATGGGAATATCGTTAACTGCAGCATCACTGGTTCTAATCTCGGCATTTCTTCACGCGGGCTGGAATTTACTGGGAAAATCCCGCACACCCTCTCCGGCTTTTTTCTGTATCGCCACACTCAGTGTGGGTCTGTTGCTTCTCCCCCTTTGTTTTTGGGTGCTCTCGCAGGCGGATTCGTTGCCGCGCGCTTTTTGGTTGCTATTACTGGTCAGTGGTTTTTTTCAGATGATTTATATGGGCGGCCTGGCCTTAGCGTATCAGCGCGCCGATATCGGCTTGGTTTATCCCATTGCGCGCGCCCTACCGGTTCTCCTTGTGGCCCTGGCAACGGCGTTGTTGGGGCAGGCACTGCCCTGGCTTGCTTGGTTGGGCATGTTATTGGTGACGATCGGCTGTCTATTAGTGCCACTGGTTTACTTCCGTCAATGGCATTGGAGTGTGTACTGGAGGGCCGACTGTGCCTGGGCCCTGGTGGCGGCACTCGGCACCGTGGGATATTCGCTGGCGGACAAGGGCGCATTACTTTATTTGGAGGGGGCTTTATTAGATGGGGGAGTGACTCCTCCGGTGATGGCGTATAGCTATTTGGGTTTGCAGTTTTTTGTCAGTGGGCTCTGGTTGCTGTGCAGCTGTATAAGCCGAAAGGGGCGCAGGCAATTTTTAGAGACCTTGGGAGATATGAAATTAGGGGTTTTGACCGGCCTAATGATGGGGGCGACTTATGGGCTGGTGCTGTTGGCGATGGCGATGACGGAAAATGTGAGTTACGTGGTGGCTCTGCGCCAGCTCAGTATTCCACTGGGAGTAGGGTTTGCCATCTGGCTGCTGGGGGAGCCGGCACACAGGCCCCAGCTGTTAGGGGTGGGGTTGGTGTGCGCCGGCTTGATTGCGGTGTCGTTTCGTTAGGGGGAGGCCGTGCCCACCCTATTATTCATCACATCACGCGCATGCCGGGTTTGGCGCCCTGGTGGGGCTCCAGAATCCACAGGTCTTTACCGCCGGGACCGGCGGCCAGCACCATGCCCTCACTCACGCCAAAACGCATTTTGCGCGGCGCCAAGTTAGCGACCATCACAGTGTGCTTACCCACCAGATCCTCCGGCGCATAAGCGCTCTTGATTCCGGCAAACACCTGACGGGTCTCGCCACCCAGGTCCAAAGTCAAACGCAGTAATTTGCCGGCGCCTTCGACGTGTTCCGCCTTGGCGATCAGCGCGATACGCAAATCCACTTTGGCGAAATCGTCGAACTGGATCTGTTCGGCAATAGGGTCTTCCGCCAGCGGGCCACTGGCCGCTTTGGCCTCGGCCTGCAGCTGTGCCAGAGACTCCTGCGCGGCCTCCATCACGGCGTCTACCTGGGTTTTTTCCACCCGTTGCAGCAGTGGTTTAAATTTGCTGATCTCGTGATCAGCCAGCGGAGTGGTGGCCTGATTCCAGGCCAGTTCGCTGTTGAGGAATTCTGCGGCTTTTTGTGCGGTGTTGGGCAGTACCGGTGCCAGCCAGGTGATCAGTGCGCGGAACATATTCACGCCCTGTGAGCAGATCGCCAGAACCTCGGCTTCTTTGTCTTCCTGCTTGGCTAGAGACCAGGGCGCCTTGTCTGCGATCCAGGCGTTGGCGGCATCGGCCAGGGCCATAATATCGCGCATAGCGCGGGCGTATTCGCGTTGCTCGTAGTAATCGGCAATCCGTGGAGCGGCCTCGACAAACTGGTTCCACAGCTGTTCATCGGCCAGTTCGGTGGCGAGCTGGCCGCCAGCCTTGCTTACAAATTTGGCGGTGCGCGAAGCGATATTGACGACCTTGCCTACCAGGTCGGAATTTACCTTGGCGATAAAGTCGTCAAGATTGAGATCGAGGTCATCCACGCCGGAGGTGAGTTTGGCGGCGAAGTAATAGCGCAGATATTCTGGGCTCAGGTGATCCAGGTAGTTGCGGGCATTGATAAAGGTGCCACGGGACTTGGACATTTTCTTGCCGTTAACGGTGAGAAAACCGTGTACGCACACTTTGTTGGGGGTGCGGAAATCGGCGGAGTCCAGCATGGCCGGCCAAAACAGGGCGTGGAAATTGACGATGTCCTTGCCGATAAAGTGGTACACCTCGGCATCGCTGTCTTTTTTCCAGTAATCGAGCCAGTCGCTACCATTTTTGTCACAGTAGTTTTTCAGACTGGCCATATAGCCGATGGGTGCGTCCAGCCATACATAGAAGTATTTGCCCGGCGCGTCCGGGATTTCAAAACCAAAATAGGGCGCGTCGCGGGAAATATCCCATTCCTGCAGCCCCTCTTCGAGCCACTCGGCCAGCTTGTTGGCGACCTCATCCTGTAAGGTACCGGAGCGGGTCCAGTTGCGCAGGAACTCGGTAAAGGCCGGCAGAGTGAAGAAGAAGTGTTCGGACTCTTTTTCCACCGGGGTGGCACCGGAGATGGCGGATACCGGATCGATCAGCTCAGTGGGGCTGTAAGTTGCACCACAGGCCTCGCAGTTGTCACCGTACTGATCGGGAGTACTACAGCGCGGGCAGGTGCCCTTGATATAGCGGTCCGCCAGGAACAGCTGTTTCTCCGGGTCGAAAGCCTGGGTGATGGTGCGCGAGGCAATATGGCCGTTGTCGCTGAGACGGCGATAGATCATTGAGGACAACTCGCGGTTTTCCTCCGAATGGGTGGAGTGGTAGTTGTCCACGCCAATCAGGAAATCGGCAAAATCCCGCTCGTGCTCCGCCTGCATATTGGCGATATGTTGCTCGGGTGTCAGGCCCAGCTGTTCGGCCTTGAGCATGATTGCGGTGCCGTGCGCATCATCAGCGCAGAGGTACAGACAGTCATTACCGCGGGAGCGTTGAAAGCGCGCCCAGATATCGGTCTGGATATATTCGAGTATGTGGCCCAAGTGCAGGGAGCCATTGGCGTAGGGGAGTGCGCTGGTGACTAGGATTTTGCGCGTATCGGGCATCGGTTTTTCCATCGCTGTGGGTTGCGGCCGGAGGCTCCGCTGGAGTGGCCGGAGATCGTCAAAAGACGGCGAAATATAGCAGATTTGTGCTATGCCGGGGAGGCATGGGATACGCCGAGTGCGAAAGTGGTTGGATTGATCCAGTCGCTGGCGCTGGGCCGCTTCATCCGACACAATGCGGTTCTGACAAGAAGCACCTAAAGGGAGATACCGTGAGCGATCACCACCACGATCATGAAGAGTTATCAAAGGAAGTGCAGGCCGAGCTTGAGCGCCTGGCGGAGTGCCTTGGTCAGTTGCAGGACCCGGCCAGTGGCCTGCCTCTGGATGAACTGGATGCAGATATTGAAGTGGGCTACGAGAGCGATACCGTGTTTGTTGGTATCACCCTCGGCTACCCCTGTGCGAGCCAGGAAGGGCTGTGGCGCCAGTGGGTCACTGAGGCTTGTGAACCCCTGATGAAGAGCGGACCTCTGGCAGGTAGTACGCTGCAATTTGAATTGTTTTGCGATATTCCTGCGACCTCTTCGGCCAATGCCCCGGAACCGTTGCGTGGAGTGAAAAATATTGTCGCTGTCGCCTCCGGTAAGGGCGGTGTAGGCAAGTCCACTACGGCGGTGAACCTGGCTCTGGCATTGGCGGCAGAGGGCGCGCGAGTCGGGCTGCTCGACGCAGATATCTATGGCCCCAGTCTACCTACCATGCTCGGCACCGAAGGGGTTCGCCCACATGTAAAGGAGCAGAAATTCTTCGTACCCGTGGATGCGTTGGGTATCGAGACAATGTCACTGGGGTATTTGATGACAGAAGATACCCCGGCAGTTTGGCGCGGCCCTATGGCCAGTGGTGCACTCAATCAAATTCTTACGCAAACACTCTGGTGTGACGCCAAGGAAGAGCTGGATTATCTGATTGTGGACATGCCTCCCGGTACCGGAGACATCCAGCTGACGTTGGCGCAAAAAACTACCTTGGCCGGGGCAGTAATTGTCACTACACCTCAGGATCTGGCCCTAAAAGATGCGATTAAGGGGGTAGAAATGTTCCGTAAGGTATCGGTACCTGTGCTCGGTATTGTTGAGAACATGGCACTGCACACTTGTTCCAATTGCGGCCACAGCGAACCGATTTTTGGTTCCGGCGGTGGTGAGCGTATCGCAGAGGAATACGATACCCACCTGCTTGGTGAATTGCCCCTGGCCCAAAAAATCCGCGCCGATATCGATAGTGGCCACCCTAGTGTGATCGCAGACCCGGAGGGTGAAATTGCCGGTTTCTATCGTGAGATTGCCCGCAAAGCCGCGGCTCAGGTTTGGTTGAATGCCAGCAGTGACGAGGAATTGCCGGAAATCGAAATTAGTTGAACCCAATCGCGATACCGATCACAAAGCACTAAATTTTTATTTCTTTGTGGTTTTTTGTTGGGTTAAAAACCCCTATATTGAGCCCCTTCGAGCGCCCTTGTGAAATTTCTTTTTATGAGGGCGCTTAATATTGATAGGCTGGTGTCAATCATCGGTTTATCGCTTCTTTATCGAGATTCATAATAACACTTATTAATAAGGCTTTTTAATAAAGGCTAGTAATAATGTCTTGTGGGAACAGATCTTAACGTATTTTATTTATTGCATTCTTGTATTTGCAGGGGCTTCGTTCTTGGGTGCGGGGCTGTTAACCTGTACAGGAAGTATGGTGAGTTAATCGTTAGGGTTTTAGTATTTATTTAACAGACTTGGTATAAGCTGAAGATATTAGTGACTGCTTTTTCCCCAATTACTTAAACTCAGCCATTACCACAAAAAAAAGAAAGTATTTATGCTGTATTTTCTCAGATGATCGTCATGGTAATTATGTGGCTTTGAATTTTTTGCAGGGGGAAGCCGGACTGTCAGAAAACCAGTGGTAATCCACGGAGTTTACCGGAGTCATTTCCTGACTACCCGTGATCAACGCTCGACAAATTGGTACAGGCTGCGAGTGCCGAGGGTAAAGCATTTCAGGAGTGTGTAAACCTGTGGTGGCTGCCTTGTTTCTGATAACAGGCAGAGGTTATATCGGGCATTGCAGTAGCTGTAGTCGATAAAAATAACAAAGACAAAAGCGCGAGTGCTTTCATCCATGAATTTTAATATTAGCTATCGACCGATAGGGGGCATAGCACGGGTATTATTTTATGGCCCCGTAGGAATTGCGGAAAAAATGGAGGCTGCTGCCCGGCTGGTAGAAAAATACCGTCACCGTGTACCACTGCGGGTGCTACTGGATATGCGTTATGCCCGTGCCAAGGTCACACTGGAGGAGCAGCGGCAATTCACCAGCTTTATTGCTGAGCACCCGGTATTACGGCGCGCATATATTGCGGTTTTACATCCCCGCAACCGTTGTACTTCACCGCTGGCGACTGATGGAACCTGTCTGTGTCGGCACAGTTCGCGGGAGTTTGTTGCCGAGGCAGAAGCTGAGGCCTGGCTCACCCAAACCAAGGGCACCCCAAGACCTCTGCTGCGCTAAGTATTACGCCTGCTGGGCTTTGGCCTGTTCGGCCTCTGCCTGGCGGCGGCGCTCCTCTTTCTTATGAAGGCGTTTGGCGACAGTTGTCTCGCGGGCATCCTGGCCCATATGTTTTTCTCCGCGCTTTTTGGCCAGCTGGATCTGCTTTTCGCGTTCGCGGAAACGGATACGGTCCGCGTCACTCACTTTGTCGTAACAGTGCGGGCAGCTGACACCTTGTTCGAACTTCTCGGACTGCTGGTCTTCCCTGGTGATTGGCATGCGACAGGCGTTGCATTGGTCGTACTGGCCGCGCTCCAGGTCGTGGTTGACGGTGACACGTTCGTCAAAGACGAAGCACTCGCCCTCCCACAGGGATTCCTCTTTGGGGACTTCTTCCAAGTACTTGAGAATGCCGCCGTGCAGGTGGTAAACCTCTTCAAAGCCCTGCTCCTTCATGTAAGCGGTGGACTTTTCGCAGCGGATGCCACCAGTGCAGAACATGGCGACTTTCTTGTGTTTGGCCGGATCCAGGTTCTCTTTGACGTACTGGGGGAACTCGCGGAAGGTTTCGGTATTTGGGTTAATCGAGTCTTTGAAAGTACCGACCTGGAATTCGTAGTCATTGCGGGTATCCACAACAATGACTTCTGGGTCGCTGATCAGGGCGTTCCAATCCTTGGGCTTGACGTAGGTCCCAACCACACGGCGGGGGTCAATGCCCTCCACACCCATGGTGACAATTTCCCTCTTCAGCTTGACCTTGCTGCGTAAGAAAGGCATCTCACCGGTGAAGGATTCTTTGTAATCCAGTTCGGCGAGGCGTTCGTCTGATTTTAGGTAGGCAAGAAGGGCGTCGATACCGTCACGGGAACCGGCAACGGTACCGTTAATGCCCTCGCGGGCCAGGAGCAGGGTGCCGCGTACCTGGTTTTTCAGCATGACTTCAAGCAGGGGTGCGCGCAAAGACTCGAAGTCCTCCAGAGTGACGAACTTGTAGAGCGCACAGACAACATATTGATTCATGGTACTTCCTTAATTGCAGTCCGGAGCGTAAATCCGGGGCAGAAAAAATCGCCGCGCATTTTATCGCAAAAAAAACAACTTGTCGTACATTTAGCAAGCACTCCAGCTGTTGCCCCGGCCCAACAATATTTGTTGACCGGGAAGCCGCAACTTGTCAAAGTTCTGGCCGAATTTTCAGGGTCATAGCGAGGTGAACCCCATGGGCGAAGAATTTGCACCGAAAGAATCGGAGTTGAGCCAGATCTACCGCGAGGGCGATGTATCTGTGCAGATCGATATATACGAAGATGACGAGGGTGGCTGGCTACTCGAAATTGTCGATGAGAATAATAACTCCACCGTGTGGGAGGATGCCTTCGAGACAGAGCGGGAAGCTTTAGAGGAAGCCCTGGATGCACTGCGCGAAGAGGGGATTTCCACGTTTGTGGGGCCGGTGCAGGAAACGGATGGCAGCTGGTAAGGTTGCTACGCCTTTGGCCCCTTAAAGTGCGCTCGCTACACAGGCGGGCGTTTGGGGTTACTCTCCTCTGCCAAACCCTCCCAGACCTTGGGAGCCACTGATTATTGCTTCTTACCTGCCAGTAACTGCTATGGTTATGGTGAAGGGAATCGCGACTGTGTGACAGCACACCCCAATCACAGCGCCGTCGCGAGGCAACTGTGGAGCTTTTGTCTCCGACGGTGCTACCTAAGCAGCGGTTGCCTCTCCCATGATAATACGCGGCTTTTTCACTGTGATCTGCTTGCAGATTCTGTCCTTTTCCCTCTACGCCGATCCCTTGGCGATATCCAGCCAGCAGCAAATTCAAACAGATCTCAAGGAAGTCCGCTTAATCGCAAAACTACGCGGCTACGCCATCTTGGCGGGACGTCACTGTATAAATTGCGATGAAAACCTCGCAATTTATATACGGCGTATTGCCAGGCCCGGTGAAACGGAAAGTACTCACCAGACAGATGACGAGGTCGATCGTTATATCTATCCGGGTAAGTACCTGGACTATATGTCGAAAAAATTGGTGGAAAAAACCCGCATGTTCTATGGCCATTGCTATGAAGGGCAGCCCTCCCTTTTATGGCTCACTGAATACCGTTCGGGAGATACTTGGGTCCAATCTGAATATCTGGTTTTACTCGGCGATGAGGGGCTGGAGCATCGTTACGTAGAAGGGCAGCAGCCGAGTGTTTTGCAGCTGGAGAGCGAGCACTGTAAGGAGTTGCCTGGGGCGTTAATGGAAATGGAGCCTTAGGAGTGCCTGATTGCCAATAAAGGTTGGAGATATTAACTAGCGGGAAAAGGAATATATTGCACTCAGAGTCCTAGGAGGCATAAATACCTATTTCGAGTATGCAAGGCTGCGCCCATTAAGTTTAATCAAAGAATAAAATAAAAAAACCCCGCTGGAGGGCGGGGCCAAAAGGGTCGTTGAAATCAAAGGGTTGATGAAATCAGTTCTGCTTTACTTTACCGGTTCAAAAATGATTTTCAGTTCTTTCTTACCCCAGGCGCGAGCCTTACGGATATCTTTTTCCATCCACACATCAATACGGTTAGTGAAACGTTTGTTCATGCGGTCACGCACAGTGTAAGTACCGGGCAGACCTTCAATCTTTACTTTGGCGCCGTTGGTCAGACCGTGTTTTTCCAAATCACGGGAAACGGCGATGATTTTGTCACCGGGGCGCAGGCGATTGTTCCAGGCTGCTACCCAGGGGTCTCCATCTGTCTGGCCGGGTACCGAGTTATAAGCGGTGGCGTCTACGACCATGGTTTTCTTAAGGGCTGCCGATGCATTGACACTCACACCAATAGCAAGCAGGGCGGCGATGAAAAAAGCAGTGTTACGCAGAGTCTGTTTCATGATGTCCCATTACCTCCAGGAATCAAATGGTCACAAGCCAAAAGGTGCTTGCGAAATTTCCAAGTGTTTTTGGAAATAGCTGATCAATATTTAATCAACGCTGGCTATATTACTGGTGATTTAGGCGGAGGCAACTTTTTCTTATTACGCGACAAGTGGCCCTGAAAAACAGCAGGTTATTGCTGGGGAGGAAAACTATTAAACCTTAAATAATTGACTAATAAGATTTTTGTTTCCAAAAAATTATTTATTGAAGGTTAAAAATTTATTTTATTTTTATTATTAGGAAGTCATTTTTTGATGTGAAATTGTACTGACAGCGATGTCATCCTACGGGTACCAGATATACACTCGGACCGGTTTTCTAATCAGTAATGTAAAAGTAAAAAATTTCTCTGAAACTTTTTGTGACCATTCCGCCAAAATGGTTTGATTTGGTGAAAATGTATGAGATTAGGCGATAAAACCGTATCGTCATTTATCTTTAGGTGAAGAAAAA
This sequence comes from Microbulbifer variabilis, assembly GCF_020524905.1. Classification (GTDB taxonomy): domain Bacteria; phylum Pseudomonadota; class Gammaproteobacteria; order Pseudomonadales; family Cellvibrionaceae; genus Microbulbifer; species Microbulbifer variabilis_A. The sequence continues at coordinate 99,004 of NZ_JAIVKI010000003.1, forward strand.
TAGAGAAAAACTGAGCTCTAGAGGGTGGTTTCCCGGTTTTGCTGCACCGGTTCTACCTGCTGGCGCAACGCGGTCAAATAGTCACTGTCCTCATCCAAGTCGGGTAACTTGTGCTGCAAATCCAGTTGTACCGCTCTCTCCAACCAGTGAATCGCCTCTTCAAGATTACCCTGCCACTCGCAAACCTGTCCCAGGTTGAAATAGGTAATAGAGAGGTTTTGCCACTCTTCCTGATTGAGTAAGCCTTCCAGGGCACTTTTATAAAGAAGGTAGGCGGTACTAAGCAGATATTCGCGCTGGGTGGTCACCTCTTCACTGGCAGCTTGACGGTGATAGGTGTGTGCGAGTGCCGAGCGTACCCTGGCACTGGAGTGGGGCAATTGAGCCCCGGAATCCAGGTAGCGCAGGACCGACTGAAACTGTGCCCGCGCTAGTGGGTAGAGGTCTGGCCTCGATTGAGCCCCGAGTGCATTTAGCACGATGCCGTAGCGATAGCGCAAAGTGTGCTGTTGGGAAGGGAAGTCGCTGAGGGCGGAAATCGCTTTTTCATAGAGAGGCAGTGCGTCGCCAAAATTCCCCTGCCGAGCCAGTGCTTCTGCTTCATTGACCCAGCCAATTGCGCCCAGAGTTTCTCCACCGTGAGATTTGGCGCTGTGGGGTTGTGTGTTGTTGGGGAGAACGTCTGAAATAATAGATATAGCCGCAAGTAGTGCGGTCAGGCAGAAGAGTGCGTAAAACAGTATGTATAAATGAGGCAGTGGTTTATGCATAGGGATTTTCGCGCTTAGCCCGGTGACGACCGGGGGCCACAGTTGTGGTCCCCTTACGTCAGTAAATCCCTAGATGTCGAATTGTGCCAGCAACCCTTGAAGAGGATGGCGCAGAGTAACACCTGCAAAGCGGCTGGCCTGGCAGCGACAGGAGTAGCCGGTGGCGAGCTGGTTGTTTTTTCCGCCATCAAGCTTTGGGCCCCAGGATTGCTGGAAAATTATCCGTGAGGTTTCCTTGTGCGCAGCTTCGTGGCCATAGGTGCCGGCCATACCACAGCAGCCGAGATTCTCACCCTGCAGTTCCAGACCCAGAGCCGAAAATACTGTTTGCCAATCTTTTAGTGAGGCGGTGGCATTGGTTTGTTCGGTGCAGTGCGGCAGCAGTTGGAAGCTGCCGGGTTTTATCCGCGCTCGCTGCTGCTGTAGGTGACCTTCCTGTTGAGCTAGCCATTCCTGTAACAATTGCACTTTAGGGGCGTGTTCCCCTAGGATTTTTTTGTACTCGGAGCGGTAGGTGAGGGTCATGGAGGGATCTATCCCAACGAGGGGAATGCCGCTCTCTGCCAGGTTGTTGAGCATCTCGCTATTCCCCTCGGCAACCCGTTGGAACTGGCGTAGGAATCCATGGACGTGGAGAGGTTTGCCGTTGGCTCGATAGGGAGCGAGAATCGGCACAAAGTCCAATTGCTTGAGCAGACGCAGGATGTCCGCCACCACCTCGGCATCAAAATAGCTGGTGAAGGCATCCTGCACGATGATGACCGCACGGCTGCGCTGGGAAGGCCCCAGAGTCTCCAGGCAGGCTTTCGTGGCGGTGGGGACACCCAGTTCTTTCATGCTGGACTGCAAGCATCTCTGCGAGAGCAGCGGGCTGTCCACCATGCCGAAAACACGCTCCATCAAAAAAGATACAGGCTTCAGTTTTAGTGGCCAGTTGTACAACTGCGGCAGTTTTGCCAGGTGCGGCATCATGAATTCCAGCCCGCCCACGGCGTAATCCTTTAGCGGACGCAAATAGCGGCTGTAATAAAGCTCCAGAAACTTGCTGCGAAATTCAGGCACATCCACGCGAATAGGGCATTGCCCTACACAGGATTTACAGGCGAGGCAGCCCTGCATGGCTTCGTTAACTTCGTGATTGAAATCGTATTCGCCGCGGGTTTTTGCCAGGGTGTTAATAAAGCGTTTTGGCAGGCCGACAAAAAAGGAGCGCTCGCGGTATTTGCGCGCACTGGCCACTGCGTCTACACCTTGATTACTTAAAAGGCGCAGCCATTCCCGCATCAGCGAGGCGCGCCCCTTGGGGGAGTGAATCCGGTTGCGCGTGGCTTTATAGGAAGGACACATGGCATCGTCTGGGTTCCAGTTAAAGCAGGCACCGTTGCCATTGCAGTGGACTCCCTCGTCGTACCCCTCCCATACCTGAGCGGGAATCTGCCGGTCGTGTTCACCGCGAGTGCTCACGCCATCAATTTTCAGCAGGCTGGCACTGCCATTGGGTGTGGCAATTTTGCCTGGATTTAGTTGGTTGCGCGGATCGAATACGGATTTTATTTTTTGCAGTTCGGGATACAACTCGCCGAAAAATTCCGGGGCATATTCTGAGCGGACGCCTTTGCCGTGCTCTCCCCACAGCAGTCCTTTATATTTTTGCGTAAGGGCTACTACCTGATCCGTGATAGGGCGAATTTGTGCAGCCTGCTGGGGATCTTTCATATCGATCGCCGGGCGCACATGTAATACACCGGCATCCACATGTCCGAACATACCGTAATTGAGGCCGGCCTCATCCAGCACTGCACGGAATTCAGCAATATAGTCCGCCAGGTTTTCTGGTGGCACAGCGGTGTCTTCAACAAAGGGTATCGGACGTTTTTCCCCCTGGGCGTTGCCCAATAAGCCCACCGCGCGTTTGCGCATGGCCCAGATGCGATTCACTTCGGCGTGGCCGCGGGCGATGGAATAGCCGAAGCTCTTGCCCGGTTGACCGATGACAGCCTCGACATGTGCAATAAATTGTTGCAGGGTTTTTTCCAGTTCCTCCTCTGTATCTGCAGCGTACTCGACCAGGTTGATACCCTTGACCGGGCGATCCTCAGCGGGGAAAAACTCGCTGACGCTGTGCCAGACGATATCTTCCATAGCCAGCTGCAGCACCTTGCTGTCAACCGTTTCAATCGACATGGGGCCCGCGCGCATCAGATCCTTGGCATCGTGCAGCGCTTCCTGGAAGTGGTCGTATTTTAAATTGACCAATGCCACGCACTTGGGGATGGGAAGCAGGTTGAGCTTGGCTTCAGCAATAAATCCGAGAGTGCCTTCGGAACCGCACAGTACACTGTTGAGATTAAAGCGATCGCCTTCACGGATATGGGCCAAGTCGTAGCCAGTGAGACAGCGATTGAGTTTGGGAAACTTTTGCTCGATGAGTTCGGCTTTTTCCCTGGCGATGTCATCGCAGGTTTTGTGTATCTCAGCAGCGCGGCTGTCTTCTTTGCAAATTTCCTGCAGCTGGGTTTCCCCTATGGCGGAGGAGTGCCACAGCTCCCCGCCCATCAGCACCGTATGCAGCTCCAAGACATGATCGCGGGTCTTGCCGTAAACGCAGGAGCCCTGGCCTGAGGCATCCGTATTGATCATGCCTCCGATGGTGGCGCGGTTGCTGGTAGAGAGCTCCGGCGCAAAAAACAGGCCGTGGGGTTTCAGTGCGGCATTTAGTTGGTCTTTGACCACGCCGGCCTGTACGCGCACCCAGCGCTCCTCCACATTGATCTCGAGGATCTGGTTCATATGGCGTGAGATATCCACCACCAGACCATCGGTAAGTGATTGGCCGTTAGTGCCGGTGCCGCCACCTCTCGGTGAGAGCACCACAGAGTGAAACTCCTCCCGTTCAGCCAGTTCCGCCAATAGTTGTAGATCGCGGTTGTTGCGCGGGTACACCACTGCCTGGGGCAGAACCTGGTAAATAGAGTTATCGGTCGCCAAAACGGTGCGGCTGGCGTAACTGGGAGAGGTGTCGCCGCGGAAACCTGCGTCAGTCAGCTCCTGCAAAAACTGCAAATAGAGCGCCTGAACCTCGTTGACTTCGCGCAATGCTGGAATCATGAGCTAATCCGTACTTTCGGGGAGGAAGAGGCCGCAAACTGCCGGGGCTAGGTGAAGAGATAAAGAATCGCAGCCCTGCCGCTCGGTAAAAATGCGGCCCTGCATTGTAGCCGTGGTGTGTATGTGCGCAAGCAGCCAAATGGACTTGGTTGCAACCCAAAAGTTATACAAGTGGCCCACTTGTATAACTAATCGCGAGAGGCTATAAAAAAGGAATAGAAACTGACTCTGTGCTGCGCGACTATGCATATCCAGCTCTTACCTCAGAAAATCCCGGTTGGTATCAGCCGCTGTGCCGTGGGTGATCCCGTGCGTTACAACGGCAGTCACAAGCACAGTAAAGTCTGCACACAACTGCTGGGCAATTGTTTTGAGTTACATGCTTACTGCCCGGAGGTTGCCATTGGCATGGGAGTGCCGAGACCGCCGATTCACCTGATTGTGAGTGATCGCCTGCGTGCGGTTGGCCGGGAAGACCCCACCTTGGATGTTACTGAGGCCCTGGAAGCCTATGCGGATCAGCTCGTGCCCGAGGTGGAAAATCTGCGCGGCTTTATTCTGATGCAGAAATCCCCCAGCTGCGGTGTTCGTACGACACCGCATTACAACGAGGATGGCACTGGGGTGTTGGCCCATGATTCCGGCCTATTCGCTGCGCGCCTGCGTCGGCATTTTCCACATTTGCCTATGGAAGAGGTGGGTCGACTGAATGCCAGTGATTTACGCGAGAATTTTCTCACCCGAGTATTCGCCTACGATGCCTGGTATCGCTATGTGGCCATCGACCTGCGTCCTGCCAGGGTGATTGAGTTTTATACCGCCTATAAGTATTTGCTGCTGGCCCACAGCCAGCCACTGACCCGAGCCCTGGGTCAGTTTGTCTCTAATTCTCGCGCGATGCCGGTGGAAGAATTCGCTTATGAAGTGCGGGGCAAGATTATGGATATTCTCGGCCACCTGGCCAGCCGCAAAGACCGCACCAATGCCCTGATGCACAGTCAGGGTCACTTGAAAGGTTACTTGAACAAGGAAGAGCGTCATGAGTTGGCTCTTCTGATTGATGAGTATCGCTGTGGCAACAAGCCGTTATCGGCTGTACTCACGATGTTGCGCCATTATTTGCCGCGCAGTCCCCACCAGTTTATCCACAGTCAGGTACTGCTCGCCGCCGAGCCGGCGGAGTTGGGGTTGTGTGATTTTCGCTGAGCCTAGCCATGGTTGAAATTGAATCCCCCACTAAAGCCCACCTGCCAATTCGCGAGGTGGCGCGCCGTACCGGTGTTCATCCGGTCACTCTACGAGCTTGGGAGCGCAGATACGGCCTGTTAACGCCAACCAGAACCAGCAAGGGACACCGACTCTACAGTGAAGAGGAAGTAAGACGTATCGAAGAGGTGCTCGCCTGCCTAGCCCGTGGTGTGACTATCGGACGGGTACGGGAGCTGTTGGAGCGTAGACCGGCTTCTCTATTGACCACAGTGAAAGTAGAAAATACGGCTGGCAGCTGGCAAGAGATGATCGATGAGGCTTGTGATTTGTCTGAGGGCTTTGCCGATTTAAAGCTGCGCCAGCGCCTGGATCAGTGGATTGCTGCCTTCCCACCATCGCTGCTACTCGATCACTGGCTCAAGCCCCTACATGCCAAGCTAGCCAGACAGCGACAATCTGAGTCTTCTCAACATTTTTTTTGGCAGCTGTTCTATGAACAGCTGTTATTAGCTAATGGTATAGCCCGCAAAAATCTTGTCAAAGATCGGGTAACTTGTGAGAAGCGAGTATTGTTGTTGGACTTTCCCGGTAGTGATCAGCGAGCTTTTATACAATTATTTTGCGCCACACTTTTGGCTGCTGGTTTTGATGTGGTGGTTCTGGATTATCGCGCAGCCCTGCTGGGTTTGGAGGGTATCGTGAAAAAGCTCGGTGTGCATGCAGTGCTCTGCTACAGCCATCGGGCACTTTCGAAAGCTTTCCTTCAGAAAGAATTGCCAGGTTCTATACAAATGCTTCAAACATCTATTTGGCTGCTGGGGGATTTTGTAGAAATGCAGTCCGCTGATTTGGGCAATCTGAAGAAGCTCCCGATTACCTCAGTATCATCAGGCAATACAGACAGCGTCATGCGTCAATTGCGGGAGCAGCTGAAACGATGAATGGAAAAAATTCTCTGCAGCGAGGCCTGGTTTGGTTCCGCAGCGATTTGCGTATTCATGATAATTCTGCGTTGTACCACGCCAGTACCCGGTGCGAACAATTGGCTGCTGTTTTTATTGCCTGTCCGGAAACCTGGAAAAGCCATGATGAAGGCGATGCACTGGTTTCTTTTCGGATGGCTTGCCTACAGGAATTACAAGAACAGTTGCGACTTCGTAATATCCCTTTGTATTACCTCGAAGTCTCTAAATTCTCCCAGGTGCCTAATGCGCTTCAGCAAATTACTGAGCGCCTGAAGGCGGAGGCACTGTTTGCCAATGCCGAGTACCCATTGAATGAGCAGAGACGAGACAAAGCGGTGCGGGAAAAACTGCAAGAAAACAGTGTTCAGGTTGAATACTACAGTGATCGAACGCTGTTACCGCCGGGGGCGGTTAGAACCGCGAGTGGCGACCCCTACAAAGTGTTTACTCCCTTTAAGCGTTCACTGATCCAGTTGTGTACCGAGAGCGAGGTTAAACCCTTGCCCATGCCCAAGAAAATGCCCAACCACGATAAGGGCGAACACTGGCCGAAATGGTTGGCGTTGGAAGTGACGGGAGGGGGTAAGCTCACGCAGAAAATACCCTCCCAACTTCCGTGCTATTCATTGAATATCGATGGATCGGGTAGGGTGAAAGGCTGGGAGAGTGGGGAGAAGGCTGCGCAGAAATATCTGAAAGCCTTTGCTGAAAATATCGATAAATACCAGACAGAGCGAGATTTCCCTGCGAAAGATAGTACTTCCCGACTTTCTCCCTATTTAAACAGCGGGGCTATTTCTATTCGTCAATGTGTTCATATGGCCCTCAACCTAAATAAAGGGCTTTGGCAGGGAGGGAATGAAGGAATTGCCTGCTGGATTAGCGAGCTCGTCTGGCGGGAATTTTATACGCATTTGCTCGCGGATTTTCCTCGTCTAAGTATGGGCAAGCCATTTAAAGAGGAAACGGAACAGGTTCCATGGTGCTACGACAAGGATTTGTTTTCCCGCTGGACTCGTGGTGAAACCGGGGTGCCTATCGTCGATGCCGCTATGCGCCAGCTAAATGAAACCGCATGGATGCATAACCGACTGCGTATGATTGTTGCCTCGTTTTTGAGCAAAAATATGCTGATTGATTGGCGCTGGGGTGAGCGCTATTTTATGCAAAATTTGATTGATGGTGACTTTGCCTCTAACAATGGGGGCTGGCAGTGGACTGCCTCCACCGGCACTGATGCGGCACCCTATTTCCGTGTATTTAATCCCTATAGTCAATCGCAGAAATTCGACCCTAATGGAGATTTTATTCGCCAATATGTGCCAGAGCTTGTCTCACTGGGGAATAAAGAAATTCACAAGCCGCCCAAGGTTGAGGGGTATCCTCAGGTGATTTGTGATGTGGGAGCTGGACGTAAGCGGGCGATAGAAGTTTTTGCCAACCTGAAATAGCTCAGTGTATTCGTTTATTGGCAATAAAAAAGAAAATTAAATGCCTTCAGAGAGTTTCATCCTCTCTATAAACATTGACAGAGATTCTAGCCTCTAAATCGGAAGTAACCTTGAAGCTAATAGGCCTGCAACAGATCTGACAGTCTTCTATATACTCCTGCGGAAGTACAGTGGTATCGACTATCGTACTAAAATATTCACCACAATAGGGACATTGTATAGATTCTTCTATGATCGGATTCACGCTGCCCTCAACTGCCGCTGTTAATTTTATGTAAACCCTGGCAAAAATTCCTCCTATTGGCTATTCCAGCTTTAGAGGCTCTTTAAATGTAAGCGTTCGATAGGGAAAAGGAATTTCAATTCCGGCTTGATCGAGTGCACTTTTCACTGCCGTTACTACTTCTGCACGAGATTGACGAATTTGCAGGGGTGTCGAACCCGTCCACCAACAGACCTCAATATCAATGCTGCTTTCCCCAAAGGCTTTTGGAAATATCTCAATCGGGTCCTCCTTGCGTACTGTTTGGCAGGAGGCGACCGCTGACTCAATAATGGAAACAGATTTTGATAACTTTTCCTGATAGGCCACTCCCACCATAATCGTCACTCTGCGTTTAACCCGGTTGGTAATGACTTCACAGGGATTCTTGAAAAGAAAGAGATTTGGCACTACTACCAGCTCCCCAGTAACTTTGCGGATATTGGTATTGCGTACTTCAACTACTTCCACTCGGCCACAAATATCCTGGCATTCAATGAAATCACCCTCTTCTATGGGGAAACGCCACAATATTAATATGCCCGCAAAAAAATTTTCGAAAATATCTTTAAATGCCAGGCCAATTGCGACAGAAAGCAGACCTACCGCGCCCAGGGCTTTTGTAGGGGTGAGACCAGGAAAAAGCACCATAGCGGCAAGTAACAGGCCAACGAGCCAAGTAGCGCTAGTAAGCAGGCGAACAAACAGATTTTTTAAGGATCTTCTAGAAGTAGTATGACGAAATATGCGCCCGCCGAAATGCCGGACTAAACGTGCAACGCCCCAAGTGAGTAACAACATGATCAAACTGGCGATGATGTAGGGAATATGCCCTAAAAAATTTCCTCCGATTCGATCAATAGAAGAAATTACAGTCTCAGTGGCTGCAGAGAAAGATTCTGGGATAGTCCTCTCAAGAAATGTTTCTTTCGTCTCTTGATGTTGAGTAGTGAGTGACTTAAGGAGCAAAACTAGTTGGTTAAAGAGAATGTTCATTCCTATCTGACGTCAGTTTTTTGCTAGTGCACATTTGAGGCTATAGATTAAATGGGAAATACCTATGCACTATTATAGAAGGATTCTTTATCTCAATAGTGACAGCGAATTTATTAAAAACTAACTAACCAGATGATGTCGTTCAACATTCTCTGAAGAAATTTGGCTATGGTTTAGTTTATATCAATTCTGAGTGGGACGATTTTTATTGATATGATTCCTCCTTCTTGGTGTGTGTGTCTTCTATCTTGTTGTCGTGACTGTCATCTTGTACCTCAATGCGTGCTGCTGGTGCTTTACCCTTTTTATCTTCACCAAAGTATAGTGTTTGATGAGGGAAAGGTATCTCAATGCCTTTTTTATCAAATAATAATTTAATGCGCCGATTGAACTCTCTACCCACATACCATTTTTCATGAGCCTTGGTTTTTGTTCTTGCCTTAATTACAACGGAGCTGTCTGCGAAAGCATCTACCCCTAAAACTTCCAGAGGTTCGAGGATTAAGGGTCCAAATTCTTCGCTTTCACGCATTTCTTTGTCCACCTCCTGCAGGTATTGAATGACATTGTCAGTGTTTTCCCGGTAAGCGACCCCAATTTCCAGCAGGTAATAGCTAAAGTGCTTGGTCAAGTTGTCCACCACCGATATATCACTAAATGGAACTGTATATACGGTGCCATCTAGTGCACGTAACTCCACCTTGCGTAAGGTAATATTAGTAACCTCGCCAGTTCGCCCACCAACTTTGACAATATCACCAATTTGTAGCAGGTCTTCCAACAACACAGTAAATCCAGTTAGGAAATCCTTCACAAGGGCTTGGGCCCCAAACCCTACGGCAATACCAAAAACGCCAGCCCCTGCTAAAAGCGGCATCACATTAATATCCAATTCAGAGAGCAGCACGAGTGCCCCCATTATTGAAAGAAGAAATAGCAATATATTTTTTGCGAGGGGCACCAATGTGCGCATACGGGCATTACTGGAAGTGTGATGAGTATTAAAGTAGTGTTCCGTTGCAGCGTTGATCATTTCCCAGATGCTTATAAAAATGGCCAGTACTGAAAATAAAGCTAAAGCAATTTCGGCAAATTCGATGAGTGTATCTTTTGAAACGAAAATGCCAACAGAAGTGGGAAATAGCTCTGAAGCCGTGTAAATCACTAGAAGAGCAGCAAGAAAATATCCAAGCCATCGTTGCAGTCTAAACAGTGGGGAAAAACGATTACTATTCAAGCTAAGTTTTCTCCTAATAGGAGATAGTTTCTTGTGCATAAAACTAGCAAGTAGATTGTTAGATAAAACAACGGCTAGCAGCAGTACAATTGAAATTCCCAGAAGTAAAAAGGAGCCCGCCTGATTTGCCGTTAATCCAAACACACTCAGAAATTTTGTGTAGTCTTTGACTACCTCGGTAGCTATCTCATCAACCACCAGAACATCACTTATCTTCAGGATATCTGGATTCTCTTTGACCGTTGTCGTATCCCGTAATTCTTCTAGGTTGTCGATAAGCGCTGCTCTGCGTTCGGGATTCTGCAAAAGTTGGATGAGTTGATCTATCTCCTGAACCTGGGCATCTTCTCCATTTGGTGCACTATTGCTCTGAGTAGGTGCGGTTTGAGACTCATCTGATGGTTGAATAGTCGGACTTTTCGTCTTATGCGACTCTGTTGTCTTTAAATTGATAGCTTCCTGAGGTACTTGGGCATTGGATAGTGCTGATGATAAGCCAATCAGGATAGAGAAAAGGGTGGCTGAGGTGAGCCTGAGGAGGTCCTTGGTTTTCCAGTGATTGTATTGATATTTGCCTTTGCTCATAATTTAAAGTACCCAGTTTTCGATATCCTAAAGATTGCTCGCAATAAATATGCCAATAACTATAGGGATTATCAGGCGCATAGTTATCCAAAAGCTTCATATGTGTGACAAAACTGATATAACTTTTAAAGGCAGAATGTAATTTTTTCTAAAACTAAGTAAAAATTTCATCCAACCAGGTGAATTCTGAAGTAATGCATTGCTTTTTATTCTGATAGGACTTTGATATTGAGTCTTTTTACGAAAATGTAAGGTGCTTGGCTCAATCGTCTATAAAGCTTTCATTTTATGGAAGTGGATACCAACCTTGAGGTGCCAATTCCGCACTAGATGCTTGAGACCAATGGGTCAGAACAGGTAGGGCGGAGGCGGTGAAGAGCCAGTGACTTCCATCCTCTAAATAGTAAGAATGTAAAAATTGGTATCAATTGTGAAAGAGAAAATATATAAGCCTTGTTTGAGATAGGTTTGGTGTTAAATGGGGGACATTCTCTTAAATGGGAAAGTTGATTGAACTAGGTGTTGTCGGTCTTTTTATTTCTGCATTTCTGGCCGCAACAATACTTCCGGTAAGCTCAGAGATTATATTAACGACGCTGCTACTGAATGGCCTATCACCTGTCACGTTAGTACTTGTGGCAACTGTTGGTAATGTCGCTGGGTCATTGGTTAATTACGCTCTAGGCTATTGGGCAAGCTTGGGTGTGATAAAGAAATGGTTGAGGATGTCTGAAAGCGAGTTTGTAAGGGCTGAGCAGCGGTTTACAAAATATGGAATGATTTCTTTATGTTTTGCATGGGTTCCAATTATTGGAGATCCGTTAACGGTTATGGCGGGTGTATTAAGAATCCCTCTGTTGTGGTTTTTGGTTTTGGTGACAACCGGAAAGCTATTGCGCTATATAGTTGTCAGTTATATGGTGTTGCACTTCTCTTGAGTCAGGCGAATTCTTGTCCGTTTCTCTGTAGGGATAATATTGGGGGAAATTAGACCTTATTAGTTTGCTTAGGGCAGTCACTAAGGGTTAGCGAGTTTTATATTGAGGGCACTATATACGCGCAGGTGTGGGAGCTAAGGAAGTGAATTCCTCAGCCATCCTATTTTGGCGTGCTGTGAGAATCTTTGACTTTGGTTTGGTGGAGAGGTGAAGTAAGATCACCAATTGGTGAAGTTACTGGGCTAAGCATTGCGATGACAATATCAAGAAATTTTTATTTGTATCAATGTTTTTATCTTGCCTCCGGCATGAATTATTATAATACATCGGCGAGCCAATAAAAGTTTTGGAAATGCTGCTTTAAGCTTAAATTAATCCTTGGCTAAATGCGTAAATTACACTCAGAAACAAATCAATAAGAAGTATTGATTAACCATTAAAGTGTGAACACTTGCCTGCGTTTAACATCTCGCTCATGTTTTTTCACTATAACCCAAGCTTCTAGCATGCTGGCCTGATGAAATGTCTAGCCTAGAAAGTGATATATTTGTCAGTTTTCCCACTTAACCAATTTCTCCAATTGATTTCCAGTCCTTTTATCCCACCAATGTAGTCTTTATCGACCAGGTAATAGGAGTGTGTACGGTTTCCGCGCTCAAGCTTATGTATGAGTCGGATTACAAAGCTCTTACCCGTTGGTGTTGATAATAAAAAGTAAATAAATTGTCCTGCCTGTGCCTGCAATGGGGCTGACCCATTTCTTTGTTCATGACGCCACTTTGTATTGGGAAGTCTAATAAATGTACCTATATCCATTAGTTTCTCATGGCGCAGAGATGGGTTTACCCATTTATAGTTTTCCCAGTGGCTGGTAATTCGTAGCTGTCCCTCGACTTTTGACAAGGTTTCCATTTGCTCGGCCAGGCCTTCATTTAGCCAGGATTGGGCATAGGGGGTGACAGTATCCGTTATTGCGTGACTGACTTCGTGTTTAATGGTACGGAAAGTTCTGGCCCTATCTTTTTGAATGTAAACGACTATTTGGTTGTCGTTAGAAAAATAAATCCCATATGATGCTGGTGGTGATTCTCCCAGCCTTTTTTGTAGGTGTTCGTAGTAGGCTTTTTTGTCTTTTAAAACTAGAACTTTTACAGGGACTGTTTTGTAAAAGTCGAAAAATAGGACCCGGTCGTAAAATTCATAGACAAGATTTACATCATTGACAATCTTATTTAATTCCTGCTTGCTTAGATTGGTATCAATGGTTTCAACGGAAATATCATACCGAGACCAGTTGGAGATATGCTTTCTGGGCAAGATAACTTCTTGTTCAACACTATCTATTTTTTTGTCACTAAAGTGAACTTGACCATTTTCGTCTGTCCACTTGTAGATTTTAGCTGTTGCACTTATGGGGGCTAGAGATAGAAGAATGGTTAATATGGCTGGTATGGGTGAGGTCACTGCTTGAAACTTATAACTAATTTAAATTTGGTACTATAGTTCTTGTGATTGTTGGTGAAATCAAGGGGCAGCTATGGCTTTATGGATAGCCGCTTGAGCCAGCAATCGGTTGGAGTTTAGCGTTGGGAGTACTGAATTGCCATCGTTGATAATTAGCGGTATTTCAGTACAGCCCAGAATGATTGCATCACACACGGAATGCTTTAGGTAACTGATACTGTCTTGAAAATATTCCACAGTTTCCTTTCGAAATATCCCATTGACTAGTTCGCTCATAATTAGGAATCCGATTCGTTCGATGACCTCCTGTGGTGGACGAAGCCAGTCTATATTTTCGTCCTCTAGTTTGTCCGGATAAACATCGCTCTCAACCAACCATCGAGTACCGAGAATACCCAGCTTTCTATAGCTCTTGATGGTTGCCGCAGTAATGACACTGCCAGCGATATGCAGCCAGGGTAGGGGAGAACCTTCCGCTACATAGTCAAAGGCTTGGTGGATGGTGTTATCAGGGCAAATAAGAAAATCGGCTCCTTGGGATTTGAGCTTCTCCGCGGACGAGAGCATTAAATTGCCAACACCTTGAAGATCATTGGAGTCCAAATATTCCACATAGCGAGCCAGTGAATGCGTGTGCATGGAAACCTCGGGGTGGGCATTGTTACCGAGATACTCGCTACTCTCTGTATAAATTGTTTTGTAGCACAGGGCTGTCCCCTCAGCAGAGCAGCCAACTATACCGATATGTTTTATCTGTTTGCGGTCATTCACGTATTTACTCCTTGATTCATGGGGGAAAATCAAGAATGACCCCTCCATGAGATGGGTCTTAAAGGTATATTTGTATGTATCAGAAAACCACGATTTACATGCTTTAGGATACAATGTTTTCTATTATTGAATTAACTTTTATCGTTATGAAGCTTGGTTAGTCTCCAGCAGTTCTAATTTTTCTTTAACTTCTTTGATTTGTTCAGGATTGACTGCGGTTTTTTGTATTTGTTGAAGTGATAGCTGGTAAGCAGTATTAAACGCGTCCTCCTTGCGAGTTGTTATATCGGGTTCGACACCTGTGCCTTCCCAGTTACTTTTAGTTATTGGGTTTATTGCCTTGGCAATTGGAATTACCACTCCGAATGCGTCGTCTAGTTGGAAAAATTGCCAGGGATTCGCGCCTCCTTTGGTTGTTTCGCCAATAATGGTGGCTCGCTTGAGGTGCTTTAGCTGATAGGCAAAAGATTCTGCGGCGGAGAAGGTATCTTTACTAGTCAAAATATATACTGGAATATCGACCATTCTTTTGCCCTTGATAGTTTCGAAAGTCCAGAATTCAGTAATGCTATCCGTAGCTTTCCAGTAAATACTGTTTAAATGGGTAGGCTCGTCAAAGAGGTAGCTATTAATCAGACGACCCATATTGCCATCTCCGCCTCCATTATTTCTCAGATCGAATATGATGGCATCAGTGTTTTCAATTAAAGCCATAGCGGCTTCAACACGTTTTCGTGATGCATCATTGACTTGGTCGAAGCCCCAAAAATCAATATAGCCAACATTACCTTCAAGGACCTCTACGCGGTTAAATCCAGAATTTTTTCGGGCCAGTTTGGTAAACCAGTTTTCGTGTTTTGGTTGGCTTTGGGAGGTATTTTGATCATACCACCGCACACCAAAATGTTTATCATGTTTCTCCAGTACTTTTGAAAGTACTTCGGCAACTCGTTTGGGGGTTCTTGCCTGTTTCATTGCCTCGGATTCTGAGGCTTTTTGTAAGCCTTCACGTGTTGCGGGAATATTTTCCTGGAGTATATATTGCCTTGAAATCTCACGCTCGACGGTATCAACTAGAGTCTTTTTTTGCTCTGCTGAAAAAGTTGTTGGAAAGCTGAGGCTTGGTAAAAACAGTGGCAGAATGGCTAAGTATTTTTTCATTTTTATTAACTCGTTTTTATTAGTCATTTAATGCCAGGGCTCAAGCCCTGGGTGGTCGTTATAAGATTTCGGGGCTGTAACACTGGCGTTATTCCGACAGTTTTATATGGACTTTTACTTTATGGAAAATTTTATCAGGCAGGTTTTTATCCGTACTCTGGTGCCAGTTCGACTGAAAAAAGGTCTTGTGCGTATAAATAGACTTTGGCTGGTAAAGCTAGCTAAGCGGCACCTTAAACCTAGGTCAGGTTATCCAAAGGAGGCGCTATCCTAGCGTGAATCTTAATGGCCCCATTGGGTGATAGGGTTCCTTAGAATATTATGACCCTTTAGTCACATTGTTGTGCCAGAGAGACTGGTTGCCAATTAGCTCCCCCGAAATCCCCTGAAATCCTGATGAGGTCCTTTCAAGCACCTTACCTGGCCCTCTGTGGGCCGACTCAATGAAGACAAATGTCCACAGAATTTTCTGCGGTTATGTCTATTGAAATTCCTGAGTAATGCGAAATCTATGCCGATTTATCGCCATAGATTACTTTGATGGTTGCTAACTTAGCGGGCATAAATGGCAGATAAATAGTGAAACACGTGACAGATTTTACCCCCCAATTCAGCTTGCAAAGTGAAGCTCTGAACTGTGAGGATTCCAACGTCTGGGCCGTCAGCGACCGGGCTCATGACCTTGCCGATAAGGGGGAAGACGTTATTTTCCTCTGTGTGGGGGACCCCAACTTCGATACACCCGAGCCAATCCTGGATTTTGCCCGCGCTCGCTTGGGTGTGGGGCGCACCCACTACTCCCCCGCGGCCGGTGAGCCGGTGTTGCGCCGAGCCATTGCGGATATCGAGAGCAGAGTATCGCCACATCCCTGTAATCCCGATGATGTTGTGGTGTTTCCCGGTGGTACCAACGCTATCTACGCGGTGCTTTCCTGCCTATTGAATCCCGGTGAGGAGATTGTTATCCCCGAACCGATGTATATCGGTTATGTCCCCATCTGTGACAGTCTCAGGTTGTCTGTAAATCGGGTGGCCTGCCCGGCGGAGCAGGATTTTGCCTTCGATGTGGAAGCGATCAAGGCGGCGGTCAGTGAAGAGACCCGTGTGGTGATGATCAATACGCCGGTCAATCCCACCGGCGCTATGGCAACCCCAGAGCAGCTGCGCGAACTTGCGGCTTTTTGCCGTGAGCGCAACATCTGGTTGGTATGTGATGAAATGTACTCCATGATCACTTTCGCGCGCCGTCATACTTCCCTGCGCACCGCTGCCGAGTCTTTGGACAACATTGTGGTGATCGACGGCCTGTCCAAGTCCCATGCTATGAGTGGCTGGCGCCTGGGCTGGGCGGTAGCGCGTGGGCCACTGGTAGATCGCCTTGCAGCATTCGCTGGGGCCACTATCTTCGGCTGCCCTCAGTTTATCCAGGAGGCCGCGGCATTTGCTTTGGAGTTCGATTCCTATTTCGTGAAACAGATGCGTGACGCCTATGAGCGTCGCCGTAATCTGATTGTGGAGCGAATTGGCAAGATTCCGGGGCTTGGCTGTTACAGCCCGGATGCGGGTATGTTTGTGATGGTCAATGTTTCTGAGGTGGCCAGCTCCGGTCAGGAATTCGCTGAGGCTCTTCTGGAGGCTGAGCGGGTATCGGTTTTGCCAGGGGCGCCTTTTGGCGAGTGTGCGGTGAATCATGTGCGCTTGACGCTCGCAGCCGATGAGGCTGAGTTGTCACGCGCTCTGGATAGAATCGAGCGATTCGTCACCTGCGCTAACCGCCAGGCCAGTTAACCCAGGCAGCGGTGGTCTGTTCCTAGGCATTGTTCGCAGGGAACTGACTTTTTCATCTTCGGGGGCTGTAGTGTTTCAGCCTCCGGCGAATACCGCTATCCTTGCCCCCTTTCAGATTCAAAAGAAATCAGTTCCGTGAAAATTGACCGGCATAATTTGCGTATTTTGCAGGCTCTGCAAACCAACGCCCGTATTAGCAACCTGAATTTGAGTGAACAAATTGGCTTATCGGAGAGCGCCTGCCTGGCTCGGGTGAAGCGCCTGACCAGTGAGCGTTATATCCGTGAGTTCCTCGCCGAAATCAACCTGGACAAGGTGCGCCACGCTGAGTTTTATGTAAATGTGGCCCTGAAGCGCCAGGATGCGCGTACCAGTGAAAACTTCCGGCGGATCATCAGTGATATCCCGCAGATCGTTTCCTGTGTAAAAATGTCTGGCGAGTTCGACTATATGCTGCGTTTTATTTGCCCTGATGCGGCGGACTTCAACCGGGTCTCTGAGCAGCTGTTGGCAAATGAGGAGGCGGCCATCTCGCGTATGACTTCGCATTTGGTAATCGAGAAAACCAAGCCTTTTACCGGCTATCCCCTGGAATTGCTCTTTCAGGATTAGCGCCTGAATAGGCAGTAGAGTATGGAGTAAACCACTGCCGACTCTCCTGTCTATCGCGAAGGCGACTTTCACAGTAGCCTTACTGATGTCGAGGCTATAGAAGTGGCACTTGCTCTCTGATGAGGCCGACTTCCAGTAAGATTTTTCTGGGCGCTCTAGAACCCTTTCTGTATTTTGTCTCTGTTTTTTTCTCACTGGCTTGGTTGAAATTACTACTGGTTAATCGAGAGGCAGTGATATCCATATTGAGTAAAGATTGCGGAGAGTTGCACAATTCGCGCTTTGAATATGACAATTTTATTGCGGTTAATCCCGCGTTCTTGTACAAGCGTGTTAGGTTTGGCGTCTCTTGTCGGTTAAGTAAAATTTGTGCGGACTACTACTAAGTGAATGTCCATGCTGTTTTAGTCAATAACTGTGGGAAGCATTACCTGAGCGTTGGCTGCCAAATGGGCTGAAAAGCATGCTGCAGAACAGAATACAGTGGACTTACCTCCATTTTCTGCCCATTTTGTGAAGTTGGTGACTCAATTGGAAGAGTGGCGGCTGCAACCTCATATATACTTTAGAAAGGCTTCTGCGCAGCGACAGTGGTTGGAAAGGCTGCTATCCAGGGGCTGGTAATCACCGCTGGTGCAGGGGAGTGGCAGTTGAAATATTTAGGGCGTGTCTATCTGACTCTTAATTTGTTGTTTTTTGCATCTATCGGTCTCGGGGCACTATTTAACCCGGCGTCTTTTGCCGAGGCTATCGGTTTTGCTTTTACTGCCCCCACCGCAGTGCCTGAATTCCTCGCAACTTATGCCGGCTTTATGTTGGCCATAGCTGTCCTTCTGCTCGTAGCTCTAGCCATGCGCCCGCATCGCAGAGCGGCTTATGCTTCTCTTGCTATCTCTTATATTGGGTTTGCGGCTGGCCGTCTCTTTGGCATGTTTGCTGGCAGCAGCTTTGATGAACGCAATTTGCTGTTCTTCGCCCTGGAAGTGGTTATGGTGCTTTGGGGGCTCTATTGCTATCGGGAATCCCGCTGGCTTCCCTTGCAGCATGGGCATTAGTTCGCTACCAACAAATAACTGATCACCTCCATAGCTTATTAGCCGGCAGTCTTGGATTGCAGGCGATTTTTCTATTGGCGTTATTACAATAAAAAGCTTGGCCTACGCTTTATGGGCGTTTGCCCGCAGTGGCTGCCGCAACATGTCACTAATGGATATGGGTAATGTCTCAATTCCAAAGCCTAGTGGAAGCCTTGGTTATTTTGGTTGCGCTTTGTGCCTGCGCGATTTGGCTGCGCAGTCGCGGGGTGATTCTTGAGGAAGAGCAGGGGATTTTTGGGCGCTTGGCAACAGACTTTGCGTTGCCCGCGGTTATTTTACATAGCCTAATCGAAGTTCCCTTTTCTTCTCAGGCTCTTCTTCCTGCCTTCGCC
This sequence comes from Microbulbifer variabilis, assembly GCF_020524905.1. Classification (GTDB taxonomy): domain Bacteria; phylum Pseudomonadota; class Gammaproteobacteria; order Pseudomonadales; family Cellvibrionaceae; genus Microbulbifer; species Microbulbifer variabilis_A. The sequence goes on from NZ_JAIVKI010000003.1 coordinate 117,750, forward strand.
CTATTTACTGTCAGTATTGCAATCATGGTACCCGCGTGGATTGTGGGCAAAGTGATGGGACTGGAACGCAAGACCCTTGGCTCCATTGTCTTGGTTGCAGGTTTTGGTGGCTCTTCGAGCCTAGGGTTATCGCTAATTCGCCGGGTTTTTCATGATGATCCACTCGTTATGCGAGATAGTGTCCTGATCGGTGAATATGGCGCACTTCTATCGGTATTCACTATCGGCGTTGCAGTGGCTATTTATTTCGGTCGGGATGAAGTAGAGCAGGCCAATGTCTGGCAGGCCTGTAAACCTTTTTTTGTGTCGCCTATTTTTATCACGATGATTTTAGGCACAGCCATCTCCCTGTTCGGTTTGCCTCAGGGTAGTGTTGTTGTGCGATTACTTGAGGATATTTTACGGATTTCAGGGCAGTCCCTAATTGTATTGGTGGCATTTAGTATCGGTCTTGCCCTACGCCCGATCGCTGTGCGACAGCTCGCTGGACTGATTCTGGTGGTCGCCCTTTTGAAGTTAGTAGCCGAGCCTATGGTGGCCTGGGCTCTGGCAATGCCAATTAAGCTGCCGCATATTGAGCGGGAACTATTGGTTTTGCAGGCGGCAATGCCCTCTGGAGCCATTGCCGCCGTATTGGCGAAGCGCTATGGATGCGATGGTGGGGTTGCTTCGGCCATGGTGGTTGCCACCTCCGTTATTAGCTTGATAACCCTACCTTTGACACTCTACTTTGAAAGTTAGTGATTTCACTGTAGTAGTTGATCAGGCTGTTATTTTCCCAGAGTCCCTATCGCTTGAGTGTTGCTCCACGTTGGCAGTTTCCTCTTGTTGCCCGCCATGTAATTTGCCATCCACAGCCTGGCGGAAAACTTCTTTGTAATCCTTAAATTCCGTGCCCATTAATCGGTCCCACCAAGTGAAGTAAAAACCGTAATTGCCCTGGAAGCGCTGGTGGTGCAGATCGTGATGGGTGGTGGTGGTCATATTATCCATAACGCCGTCTACCCAGCCGCGCGGGTGGAATTCTCGCCCGGTGTGCAGCATGGCGTTGCGGAAAATCATAACGAAAAGGAAGCTGAGCCAAATGCTTGGGTGCAGTGGTATCGTTAGGGCAATCAGTGGTGAGAAAAGCCCATTGATAAAAATTTCACCTATGGAAAAGCTATAGGCTGTCCAAGGAGTGGGTGTTCGCGACATATGGTGTAGCTTGTGGAAGTGCTTAAACAACTTCGGATGGTGCATAGCCCGGTGGGTCCAGTAGAAATAAGCGTCATGGAGCAAGATAACCACGGGCAGGCTCAGGATGCCCCACCAAAGAGGGTAATCACTCCAATTCCAGTACAGCTTGGCTATCCCCATATCCTGTAGCAAATTTATGCTGATGCCGAACAGGGTGAAAATACAGACGGTCAGCATGGAGTAGCTGACTTCACGGCGTATATCCCCCCAGCTCGCACGGCGCTTCTGGATGCGGCGTTTGTTCATCCAGGCGCGAAACAGCCAACTCGCGCAAATACTCATCACAGATGCGGCCAATACATAGCGGAATAAGGTCAACTTAAAGTGGGTGGTTCCGTAATGAGCCACATCTGCGAGGAACTCCATATTATTCACCATCCATTATTTTGGCGCTGTCAGAGGGGAGCGCTGGGTATCCAGGATCTATTGGGGTTCTAGGTGCTACTCGCATGGCTAGCTTGTGCACTGTTGCTTCCAGTCTGGAGAGATTTACTGGTGGTGGCTTGCGGAAAGCGAAAAAATGCTGACGAATTCCGAACCGCTGCCCATTCAGGCGGGCAGTTTGTCGCGGCGGTATTCGGTGGGGGTCTGGTTATGGCGGCGCTTAAAGGCGGCATTAAAGGGGCTAAGTGATCGGTAGCCAATATCCAGGGCGATGGTCAGCACTGGCAGATGCGCTTGTTCCGGACTGGCCAAGCGGGCACTGGCCTCATCGATACGAAATTGATTGAGATATTCGTTGAAGTTGCGATAGCCCAGATGGCGGTTGATCAGGGTGCGCAACAGGTGCTCGCGGGTATTCAGCTGCTCCGCTAGTTCGCGAATGGTTAGCCCTGTGTGTCGATAGCCGCCACTTTGCATATGCGTCTGTAATTTAACCAGTTGTGCCTGTTGCTGTTCATCCAGGGGGGGCACTGGTGTCGGAGGTGGGACTTCCTCTTCAGGGAAATCTGTTGGTGGTCGTGGTAGAGAGTCGCCCAGGGCGCTAGGAGACAGTGCCAGCAGCCATAAACAGGCGGCCAGGGAAAGGAGACTGGCGAGCAAGGCATGTAGGGTGGGAACGCCGTTGGGGACGGGTCGATAGGCAAATAGGGATTCGGCGCTAATGACGATCAGCATATAAGTGCCTACCGCAATCAGCAGTATGGCGCGCAGGCGGCGGCGCTCCTCCACCAAATCCGATTGAAACTGCCCTAGCAGGGTGAGCATACCCAGGCCGATCAGGCCCAGGCGGGTAAACTGGGACAGATTAAAAAAGACTTCCTCGACCCTATCTCCCAGTGGCATCGGCGCGTGATTGGCGGCAATGCTAAAGGTGATTGAGAGCCCGATAGGAACCGAGCCCCAATTTGGGAAGGGTTCTTCCTCGCGACAGAGCAGGTGGGTAAACAACCAGAAGGCGGCAGGTACTAGGATCACCGGTAGGTGAATCAGCAGCGCCATTATCCCGGTAAGGGGAGGGAGTGTCGGCAACAGCAAATAGCAGATTACACCGATCAAAACCAAAATCAGCCAGCGCCCTGCGGCGAGTCGCCGGTGGTTGACGGAAACCTTGGCCGCAGCCAGTAACAGCAGTGCGCAGGCACCACCAGAAAAAAATAAATAGCCGGAGGTCACGGCCTATCTCCAGCGGCTGGCCCAGGCATCCAGGACCTTGCTGCTATAAGTGTGGCGGCCATAGCTGCCGTTGTAGTAGGCGAGGGCGTTGGCTAGGTTTCCTTTGGCCTTTTGGATGTAATGTTTGAGAATGGTGCAGCCATAGCGCAGGTTGGTATCCATATCGATCAGGTTGTCATCGGGGCGTCCGATTTCTTTTTTCCAAAATGGCATTACCTGCATCATACCCTGAGCGCCCACTCGAGAAACCGCGTAGGGGTTAAAAGCGCTCTCGATCTGAATCACCGCCAGAACAATCTCTGGGCGTAAACCCGCCAGGGTCGCCTCGCGATGCACTGCCTTCAGGACATGCATGCGTCTTTTCGGGTCTTTGATATAGCGTGCCAGAGGCTGGGATTTTGACATCAGCCATACCTCAGCATCGAAGCGATCGACAAAGCTGTCCGCCTGAGTGATGGCCTCGCGCAGGGCGAGTCGCAACTCGGGGTCAACTTGTGTGGTGTTGGTCTGGGATATTGCACTGCAGCAGATAAGGCAGAGCCCCAGTGCGGTAATAACTTTTCTTATCATATTGGGAATTTTACGAGATCCAAGGCGATTGGGTAGCGCCTTTTATGGACCTTTTACGCAAATCTGGGCAGGGAGGCGTGTCTGGGGCGAATGAGACTGTGAAATACCAACGAACTTGGATTGCATCGTTGGTATTTCAGCGGGGATATTTTGAGAGAGATAAAAAATTATCTATCTCATTGCCAGATTAGCGCAGGCCGAATTTATCCAGCAGTACTTCTTCCAGTTGCGATACCGCAAATTCCTGGCTTTCCGCATCGGCACGGCCCTTGTATTCCACTACACCTTTCTCCAGGCCGCGGTCGCCGATGACGAGGCGGTGGGGGATACCGATCAGCTCGACATCCGCGAGCATAGCGCCCAGGCGAGCCTTGGGCTCATCCATTAGCAGCACATCGACGCCTTTGGCGCGTAGGGATTCGTACAGGTGTTCGCACTTTTCCCGCACCACATCGCTCTTGTGCATATTGATGGGCACAATCGCTAGCTGGAAGGGCGCTATGGCATCTGGCCAGATAATGCCGGAGTCGTCGTGGTTTTGCTCGATAGCAGCGGCGACAATACGGGATACACCGATGCCGTAACAGCCCATGGGCATGACCTGCTCCTTGCCGTTCTCATCGAGTACGGTGGCGTTCATGGCGCGGCTGTACTTGTCACCCAATTGGAAAATATGGCCGACTTCGATACCGCGTTTGATTTCCAGGGTGCCCTGGCCGTCTGGACTGGCGTCACCGGCAACGACATTGCGCAGGTCTTCGACACGGCCGAGTTCCACGTCGCGACCCCAGTTCACACCGGTGAAGTGGTAATCGTCGCGGTTAGCGCCACAGATAAAGTCCGCCAGGTGCGCCGCGGATCTGTCCACAATAGTTTCGACTTTCATGCCGACAGGGCCTAAAGAACCGATATTGCAGCCCAGTTCTTCGGCGATTCGTTGCTCCGGGGCAAATTGCAATGGGCTGGCGATGCCGGCCAGTTTTTCCGCTTTTAGCTCGTTCAGTTCGTGGTCGCCGCGCAATACCAGCGCTACCAGCGGTGCGGTCTCACCTTCTTCACATTCACCCAGCACTATCAGGGTTTTTACCGAATGGGCGGGATCGCTGTTCAGGAATTTACTGACATCGGCAATGGTTTTCTGTCCAGGCGTGTGTACTTCCTGCAACTCCCGGCTGGGCGCCGCGCGCTCGCCGACAGGGGCTACGGCTTCGGCCAGCTCTACGTTGGCGGCGTATCGAGATTCGGTGGAGAAGGCGATATCGTCTTCACCGCTTTGTGCCAGGACGTGGAATTCATGAGAGCTGGAACCACCAATAGAGCCGGTATCCGCCAACACGGGACGGTAGTCCAGACCAATACGGTCAAAGATGCGGCAGTAAGCGCCGTGCATGATGTCGTAGGTTTCCTGCAGGGAATCCGCATCCACGTGGAAGGAGTAGGCATCCTTCATGGTGAATTCGCGCGCGCGCATTACACCGAAACGTGGGCGAATTTCGTCGCGGAATTTAGTTTGCACCTGGTAGAAATTGGCCGGCAGCTGTTTGTAGCTTTTGATCTCATTGCGAATCAGATCGGTGATCACTTCTTCATGGGTAGGACCCAGGCAGAAATCATTGGTGTGGCGGTCCTGGATACGCAGTAGTTCCGGGCCATATTGCTGCCAGCGCCCGGATTCCTCCCAAAGTTCCGCCGGCTGCACCACCGGCATCAGTACTTCTAGGGAGCCGGCGTTATCCATCTCCTCACGCACAATGCGCTCTACCTTGCGCAGTACGCGCAGGCCGGTGGGCAGCCAGGTGTAGAGACCGGAGGATAGGCGACGGATCATGCCGGCGCGCAGCATCAGCTGGTGGCTGATTACTACCGCGTCGTTGGGCGTTTCTTTTTGGGTTGCGATGAGGTAACGGGATGCGCGCATAGGAATAAACTGGGTTCAATTATCGGTAAGCTGGTTATTTTACGCTATTCACCCGCTAATAAATATTGCCGGATAGCCTCCCGTGTGGGCTCTGTTATTTGTGCGGAAGTGACACCCTGCAGATACGGGGAAGAAGGCGATTTAATGACTTTGTAGCGGGTGCGATAAAGGCGGGTGCGATAAAGTGTGGGTCTATGCCCACCAGGAAAATAGTGTTTTCGGCCAATAAAAAACCCCGCAGTTGCGGGGTTTTGTGCCAGGGGCAGGAGAGTCTTAGGACTCAGCCATTTCCTTCAGCTTCTTCAGCGGGCGAATTTTCACCTGGATGCTGGCGGGCTTGGCCTTGAACACAGTTTCTTCACCGGTGAAGGGGTTGATGCCTTTACGGGCTTTTTTGGCCGGCTTCTTCACAGTGGTGATTTTCATCAGGCCCGGCAGGGAGAACTCGCCTGCGGCGCGCTTCTTGATGTGACCTTCGATGATATCGCTCAGCTCGTCCAGTACAGACTGAACCTGCTTGCGGGACAGTTCAGTATTTTCAGCGATCTGGTTCAGCATCTGGGTTTTGGTGAACTTATCTTTGATCGCTTTTACTTTCTTGGCTGGAGCGGCAGCGGCTTTTTTTGCTGGAGCCTTCTTAGTGGCAGCGGTTTTGCTGGCAGCTTTCTTGGCGATTGCCATGGCTTACTTCCTTCTTTGTTGTTCGGTGTATATCCGGTAAAAATGTGTTCGGTCTCCCGCTGCGCTGCATCCACAAAACGGCGTCTCAGCGGGTGATGGTGGGAAGTATATATAGTTTTTGTTCGGCCGCACGGGAAAATACTAGAAAAATAGTGCTTTTTCTCTGTTTCCTCCCCAATTTGAGACCCCAAACCCCTTCTACAAAGGCCAAAAGGGTGTGTCTGCTTCTTCCCTCTGGGGGGCTCATGTATACTCTGTCCCCCTTTTTCCAGCATCGGGTACTAAGTCATGCCGATCTATGAATACCAGTGCAATGCCTGTGGCCACGAGATGGAGGCCCTGCAACGCATGAGCGATGATCCGCTCAAAGACTGTCCGGCCTGTGATAAGGCCGAATTGCAAAAGAAGATTTCAGCAGCGGGATTCCGCCTCAAGGGCGGTGGCTGGTACGAGACAGACTTTAAGACCGGCAGCAAGAAAAACCTTGCCGGCGATGCCGCCAATGGCACCAAGGCCAAAAATTGCCAGCCTGCAAAGGCGGCGGCGAAGACGGCTTAAAGCCGCTGTGCGGTGCCGCCAGTGCGGTGTACTCTCTATTTAACCTTTTTACCTATCGATAACGGGAATTTTCATCCATGCGCAGCGACTACTGTGGCGTCCTTCGTTCCGCGGACATAGACCGTGTAGTAACCCTCTGTGGCTGGGTCGACCGCCGCCGCGATCACGGCGGTGTAATCTTTATCGACCTACGCGACCGCGAGGGTATTGTTCAGGTGGTATTCGATCCGGATGCGGCCGAGCACTTCGAAATGGCCGATCGCGTGCGCAGCGAATATGTCCTTAAGGTGACCGGCCGTGTGCGCGCCCGTGCCCCCGAAGCCCTCAATCCAAATATGATGACCGGTGAAGTCGAGGTCTACGGTACTGAGCTGGAAATTCTCAATAGCGCCGAGACGGTGCCTTTCCAGCTGGATGAGCACACCGCAGTGGGTGAGGATGTTCGCCTTAAATACCGCTACCTGGATTTGCGCCGCAATGAAATGCAGAACAACCTGTATTTCCGTTCCAAGTTGACCACGGCGATCCGCAATTACCTGGACGAGCACGGTTTCCTGGATATCGAGACCCCAATCCTGACCCGCGCCACTCCTGAAGGTGCGCGTGATTATTTGGTACCGAGCCGCACCCATGAGGGCAAATTCTTCGCCCTGCCGCAATCTCCTCAGCTATTTAAACAGCTATTGATGGTGTCCGGTTTCGATCGCTACTATCAGATCGCCAAGTGTTTCCGCGATGAAGACCTGCGCGCCGACCGCCAGCCGGAATTTACCCAGATCGATATCGAGACCTCTTTCCTCGACGAGGAAGAGATCATGGCGATCACCGAGGGTATGGTGCGCAAGCTGTTCAAGGAATTGAAGGGGATCGAGCTGGGTGAATTTCCACGCATGACCCACTACCAGGCCATGCTGCGTTACGGTTCCGATAAGCCGGACCTGCGTATTCCACTGGAGATGGTGGAAATCAAGGACTTGATGACCGAAGTGGACTTCAAAGTATTCTCCGGACCCGCCAACGATCCCAAAGGTCGGGTGGCCGCCATCAAGGTGCCGGGCGGTTGTAAGAAATTAACACGCAAGCAACTGGATGATTACGGCAAATTTGTTGGCATCTACGGCGCCAAAGGCCTCGCCTATATCAAGGTCAACGATCGTTCCGATCTGCAGAATGGCCTTCAGTCGCCCATCGTAAAATTCCTGCCTCTGGAAACACGCGCGGCAATTCTTGATCGGTTGGAGGCGGAAAACGACGACGTCATCTTCTTTGGCTCCGATACCGCCAAGATTGTTTCCGAAGCCCTGGGAGCACTGCGCTGTAAGTTGGGTGAGGACCTCAATCTCTACACCAGCGAGTGGGCACCCCTGTGGGTGGTGGCCTTCCCGATGTTCGAGGAAAATGACGACGGCAGCCTCACCGCACTGCACCACCCATTCACTGCACCTTCCTGCAGCCCGGAAGAGCTGGAACAGAACCCATTGGGCGCCCTGTCGCGCGCATACGATATGGTGCTGAACGGCACTGAGCTGGGCGGTGGCTCTGTGCGCATTCACAACCAAGATATGCAGCAGACTGTATTCCGTATTCTCGGCATCGATGAAGAAGAACAGCGCGAGAAATTCGGTTTCCTGTTGGATGCCCTTAAGTACGGTGCTCCGCCCCACGGTGGTTTGGCCTTCGGCTTGGACCGCCTGGTGATGCTGATGACCGGCAGTGATTCCATTCGCGATGTGATCGCCTTCCCCAAAACCCAGAGTGCCGCCTGTGTCATGACAGACGCTCCGGGTGCTGTGGATGCCAAGCAGCTGCGCGAGCTGAGTATCCGCCTGCGCCAGAAAGAAGAAAAAATTAGCTGATTTTCCCCGATGGGCCGAGCGAAGCGAGCCCATCAAATCGTGGTGATGGGCATTTCGCTTCGCTTATTGGCCCATCCCTCGCACTGACTGAAGAGAGACGGAACATGGCCGGACATAGTAAATGGGCCAATATCAAGCACCGCAAAGCGGCTCAGGATGCCAAGCGGGGCAAGATTTTTACCAAGATTATTCGCGAACTGACCGTGGCCGCAAAGACGGGCGCCAACCCGGACGATAACCCGACGCTGCGCGCCACTATCGATAAGGCGCTGGGCGCGAATATGAAACGCGATACCATCGATAAAGCCATTGCTCGCGGTGCCGGTAATGCCGATGGTGATAACTATGAGGCCGTGGTTTACGAAGGTTACGGTGTAGGCGGAGTAGCGGTACTGGTGGAGTGCCTGACGGATAACCGCAATCGCACTGTGGCTGAAGTTCGCCACGCCTTCTCCAAGCGCGGCGGCAACTTGGGCACCGACGGCTCCGTGAGCTACCTGTTTACCCGTAAGGGCCAGATGTTCTACGACGTTGGCGTGGATGAAGAGTCCCTGATGGAAGCGGCCCTGGAAGCGGGTGCCGAGGATATCGAGACCAACGATGATGGCAGTGTGGAAGTTATCACTGAGTTTCAGGATTATCTCACGGTAAAAGACGCCCTGGTGGCCGCGGGCTTTACCCCGGACAGTGCCGAGATTGCCATGATCCCGTCCACCACAATCCCACTCGATAAAGAGGGCGCGGAGAAGGTGTTGGCCTTGATTGAGATGCTGGAAGATCTCGATGATGTACAAAATGTTTACACCAACGCGGATATTCCCGAAGAAGTAATGGAAGAGCTGGGCTAAGGTTCTGCTCTGCCCGGGGCGGGCGTCGCTTGCCCCTGGCCTATTCTCTCTCCTTGTTCCGAATAGCCGCTTTTTCGCCTCAGCCTGCGATCTCCCTTGACGCTTTGCCTCCACCTTGGGACACTCCCACCACTATATAAACATACAGATATTTGGGGAACGCCTCTTGACCCGAATCCTGGGTATCGACCCCGGCTCGCGTAAAACGGGCTATGGAATTATTGATGTAGAACGGGGTGTTGCCCGCTATGTGGCCAGTGGGGTGATTCGTATTCCCGAGGGCCCTCTACCTGATCGCCTGAAACTGATTTTCGATGCGGTAACTCAGATCGCTCAGCAATACCAGCCGGCGCAGATGGCGATTGAAAACGTGTTTATGTCGAAGAGCGCGGGCTCAGCCCTGAAACTGGGGCAGGCGCGCGGTGCCGCCATAGTGGCCGGGGCGAATAGCGGCCTGGCGGTGGCCGAGTATGAGGCGCGTAAAGTTAAGCAGGCGGTGGTGGGCAGTGGTGCAGCCGACAAGCTGCAGGTGCAGCATATGGTCAAAACCCTGCTGTCCCTGCCGGGGGCTCCTCAGGAGGATGCTGCCGATGCCCTCGCCGTGGCCCTGTGCCATATGCACACGGAGCAGACACTGCTATTTACTGCCGGTGGAGCGCGCAGTCGTTTTCGTCGCGGCCGTCTCAGCGTTTAGCGAGCTCTGCAAAATCCCGCTCCTCACTTCCTCAATGTGGGCAGCGATAGATAAACCTGGAATAAACACCATGATTGGAAGATTGAGTGGCACCCTGGCCGCGGTTCAGCCCCCTTTGTTGCTGATAGATGTGCAGGGTGTGGGCTACGAAGTGCTCGCGCCCATGACCACAATTTTTGAATTGCCTCCCCTGGGGCAGTCGGTCCAAGTGCACACGCACCTGGCAGTTTCCGAAACGGCTCATCAGCTCTACGGCTTTATTCGCGATGCCGATCGCAAACTTTTCCGCACCCTGATCAAAGTCAGTGGTGTGGGGCCCAAGATGGCCCTGGCAATTTTATCCGGTCTCGATGGTGCAGCCCTGGCGCGCTGTGTCGCCGAAGATAATGTCGCGGCCCTGGTAAAAGTGCCCGGTGTCGGTAAAAAGACTGCCGAGCGTCTGATCGTGGAGTTGCGCGATAAGTTGACCCCGGATTTCGGTGATGCCAACGATATTCCGCTGATGGCTGCGGCTGCCGCACCCAAAATTGACCACGCTGGCGAGGCGGAGAGTGCCCTGGTAGCCCTGGGCTACAAGCCCACCGAAGCCAGCAAAATGGTGGCTCGGGCGGCTAAGGAGCAGCCAGAAGCTGACAGTGCCGCCTTAATACGTCTGGCCCTAAAGGGCATGGCGCCCGCCTAAATCGAATGGCTTGGAGTTGTTGCGATGATAGAAGCCGATCGTTTGGTGGCCCCCGAACCTGTGGGGCCCACGGGGCAGGAAGAGCAGTACGACCGCGCCGTGCGCCCCAAAGCGCTGGCCGACTATGTGGGCCAGCCGGTAGTGCGCGAGCAGATGGAGATTTTTATTCAGGCCGCCAAACTACGCAAAGAGGCCCTGGATCACACCTTGGTATTCGGCCCTCCGGGCCTGGGTAAAACCACTCTAGCCAATATTATTGCCGCAGAGATGGGAGTGGCGATCAAGACCACATCGGGACCGGTACTGGAGAAGGCCGGTGATCTGGCTGCGTTGATGACCAACCTGGAGCCGGGGGATGTGCTGTTTATCGATGAAATTCACCGTCTCAGTCCCCATGTGGAGGAGGTCCTGTATCCGGCAATGGAGGACTACCAGCTGGATATTATGATCGGCGAGGGGCCGGCGGCGCGCTCCATCAAACTGGATCTGCCACCCTTTACTTTGGTGGGCGCCACCACCAGAGCGGGTCTGCTCACCTCGCCGCTGCGCGACCGCTTCGGCATAGTACAGCGCTTGGAGTTCTACAACGTGAAAGACCTCACTAGCATCGTGCGCCGCTCCGCCAGGCTGATGGGGGTGGAAATGGATGAAGCTGGTGCCTCACAGGTAGCGCGCCGCGCCCGTGGTACGCCGAGGATTGCCAACCGCTTGTTGCGCCGTGTGCGAGACTATGCCGAAGTGAAGGGCGATGGGGCGGTGGACTCGGACATTGCCGATGCGGCCTTGAATATGCTCAATGTGGATGCAAAAGGCTTTGATTCCCTTGATCGGCGCATGTTGCTGGCGATGATCGAGAAGTTTGATGGCGGTCCTGTAGGCGTGGACAGCCTCGCCGCCGCCGTGAGTGAAGAGCGGGATACTCTGGAAGATGTGTTGGAGCCCTATTTGATCCAGCAGGGCTATATTGCCCGGACACCCCGCGGGCGAGTAGCTACCGGGCTCGCCTATGAACATTTTGGCCTGCCCAAACCGGATAAGATTAGCTGAGGATGATCATCCAGGCTTCCTGGGCGATCAATCACGGAGACCAAGGTGCGTAGAAGGTGAGTAAATGAGGGAAGAATTCGGTATCCCTGTCCGGGTTTATATCGAAGATACCGATGCGGCTGGCATCGTGTATTACGTAAATTATTTGAAGTATATGGAGCGCGCGCGCACAGAACTGTTGCGCTCCCTCGGGTATGATAAGCCAGCGATGCCGCAGGAAGGTGTGCTGCTGGTAGTGCATTCCGCCGAGGCCCAGTATCGCCGCTCCGCCAGGCTCGACGACGCATTGCGCGCTACTGCGGTGATTGGCAAACTGGGGCGTGCCGCAGTGACCTTTGAGCAAAAAATTTGGCGCGGCGATGAGCTAATTTGCGAAGGCGTGGTCAAAGTGGCCTGTGTCGCTGACGACAGCCGCAGGCCCTGTGCCCTGCCGCAACCTATTTATTCAGCATTAAAGGCAGTAATTTAAGAAGATGAACGCCGGTGAACAACTCTCTCTTTGGGGGCTAATCCAGAACGCCAGCCTGTTAGTGCAGCTTGTTATGCTGCTGCTGTTGCTGGCTTCGGTCATTTCCTGGGTCATGATTATCCAGAGAGGGCTCTACCTCTCCTCGGCCAAACGTGCTCTGCACAATTTTGAGCGTCGTTTCTGGTCCGGCGCAGACCTGAACAAGTTGTTCCGCGAGGGCAATGAACGCGCCGAGAAAGGCAAGACCGACGGGGTTGAGTCCCTGTTTCGTGCCGGCTTTACCGAATTTACCCGCCTGCGCCAGCAGGGCAGCAGTGGCCCAGAAGCGGTTATGGAAGGCACCGAGCGCGCCATGCGTGTAGCCATGTCTCGGGAACAAGAAAAGGTAGAGATGAATCTGCCGTTTCTGGCGACTGTAGGCTCCGTCAGCCCCTATATCGGTCTATTCGGTACCGTTTGGGGGATTATGAATTCCTTCCGTGGTCTCGCCACCATGCATCAGGCCACCATTGCCACCGTTGCCCCAGGTATCAGTGAAGCGCTGGTGGCTACGGCGATGGGTTTGTTCGCGGCTATCCCCGCGGTGATGGCCTACAACCGTTACTCGGCCAAGGCGGAGTGGCTGTTGTCCAGCTACGAAACTTTTGCCGAGGAGTTTTCCTCGATCCTGCACCGCAAAGTGCACTCCGGCTGAGTAGTGAGTAGGCGAACCCTATGAGTGTGTTTCGCAAGGGAACCAAGAAAAAGCTGGTCTCCGAGATCAATGTGGTGCCCTACATCGATGTGATGCTGGTATTGCTGATTGTCTTTATGGTCACGGCACCATTGTTGATGCAGGGAGTCAAAGTGGACCTGCCAAATGCGCCATCGGCGCCAATGGAGGACACCGATGAGGAGCCACTGATTATTTCGGTGCGTGCCGATGGCACCTATTACCTGAATCTGGGAACCGATGAGCAGGGGGCCAAGCCTCTCAGTGAAATAAAGGATACGGTGGCCAAGGTATTGCGGCAGAAGCCGAAAACCCCGGTACTGGTGTGGGGTGATACCGACGCCCGCTACGGTCTGATTGTCAATGCCATGACCGAGTTGCAACAGGCGGGTGCGCCCAGTGTCGGCCTGGTGACAGAGCCACCGCAGGGGTAGCATTCCGGTGAATAAAGGCTTTTACGTATTGGCGATTGTGATCAGCCTCCTATTGCATGGGGCGTTGATCATTGCCATTACCTATGGTTGGGAAGCCAGCAATTTGCCTGAGCGCAAGCCGATGCCGAAGTTCGTGCAGGCAAAACTGGTTACTATCGAGGCTGCGACTACTCAGAAGAAGTTGCCCAAGAAAGTGGACAAAATCCAGCAGCGTGCCCAGCGCGAGGCTGAACAAAAGCGCAAGGCCGAAGTGGAGCGCAAGCGCCGCGCGGCCCTGGAGCAAAAGAAGAAACAGGAAGCAGAGAACAAACGCAAGGCTAAGGTTGAAGCCGACCGCAAGGCTAAGGAAGCAAAGGCTCGTCGCGAGAAAGAACGCAAAGAGAAGGAGCGCAAGGAAAAAGAGCTCGAGGAACAGCTGGCCAAAGAGCGAGAGAGTTCCTTCAATGAAGCGCTAGAGGACGAGGAAGAACTGCTCGATGCCAATGAGGGGCAGCAGGCGGTGATGTCTGTGGCCCAGGCGATTCAGCAGCAAATTGAAGCGGTGTGGAGCCGCCCGCCGAGCGCCCGCAACGGTATGTTGACCAAGGTAAAAATAAACTTTGTTCCCACTGGCCGGGTGGTGGCAACTAATATCGTCGAGGGCAGCGGCAATGCGGCTCTGGATCGATCGGTTCTCACCGCTATCCGCCGGGTGGAAGTTTTCCCGGAAGTGGCCAAGCTGGCCCGGGAAGAGCCGGTAATATTCGAGCGGGAAGTCCGCACCACAATTTTGAACTTTAAAGTCGAAGATCTGCGCCAATGATCAAGAGTTTACTGAAGACAGTCGCCATTATTGTAATCGCCTCGGTGAGCCTGGGGGCTCGCGCTCAGCTGGTGGTGGATATCACCAGCGGAATCGATGACCCCACTCCCATCGCGGTATCTCCATTCAGCTGGTCGGGCGGTGGTGTCCTCAAGGAGGATGTCTCCGGGATTATCTCTGCTGACCTGCGTCGCAGTGGCCTTTTTTCTCCGGTACCCAAGGAGGACATGCTGTCCTTCCCTAAAACCCCGGAAGATGTGGTGTTCCGCGATTGGCGTATCCTTGGCACCGAATACATTGTTACCGGCCGTATTGAGCCCCAGGCTTCCGGCTATCTGCTGACCTTTGACCTGGTTAATGTGTTCGGTCAGCACAAAATGTTCACCAAACAGGTGCGCGGTGGCCAGACACAGCTGCGCGATATCGCCCACCGCGCCGCAGATGAAATCTTTGAGGCCATTACCGGAATTCGTGGCGCCTTCTCCACCGAAATGGTGTACGTACACGAGGAGAGCCGTGGCGGCAAGCCCAGCTATGTGCTGATGCGTTCCGATATTGATGGGGCACGCGCCAAGCAGCTCCGCCGTTTCAGTGCACCGGTGATGTCGCCGATGTGGTCGCCCAACGGCCAGGAGCTGGCTTATGTCTCTTTTGAGACTGGTCGCCCGGCGATTTTCCGCGAAAATCTGCGTACCGGCGAGCGTAAACAGCTGACCAACTTCAAGGGCATCAATAGTTCGCCAACCTGGTCTCCAGATGGAACCAAGTTGGCTATGGTGCTCTCCAAGGACGGCAACCCGGAGATCTATGTTCTGGACTTGGCGAGTGGCAAGTTCACTCGCATGACCAGACACTTCTCCATTGATACCGAGCCAAACTGGATGCCGGATGGTAAATCACTGGTTTTCACCTCAGATAGGGGAGGGAAACCACAAATTTATCAATTGACTCTTGCCACTGGCCAAGTCGACCGCTTAACCTTCGATGGCGACTACAATGCGCGGCCACGAGTTTCTCCTGATGGGAAGACGTTGGTCATGGTACATCGCAACCGGGGAACCTTTACCATCGCCACGATGGATATTAACTCGGGCAGGATGCGTGTCCTTACGGAGACCACCCTGGACGAATCCCCCAGCATTGCACCGAATGGAGCCATGCTGATGTACGCAACCAAGCGCGGAGACAAGGGCATTCTAGCTGCGGTATCGCTGGATGCCGGGGTGAAGTACAACTTACCCTCACAGAGAGGCGATGTCCGGGAACCGGCATGGTCGCCATACTTTGATTGAGGTGGGGGCCCAGCGCTCTGAGGCGTAGGGTATTTATAAGACCAACTTAAAAAAAATCTTTCAGGATTTTCGATAACACTAAAAGCGGAGTAGCTTATGTTGAAATCAGTAAAAACGGGACTGGGATTGGCCTGTGTTTTGGCTGTAATGGCCGGTTGTAGCAATACTAACAGCGACAAGAGCAGCGGCGAGGAGTACACCCAGCCGGAGGTTGACACCCAGGTTGAAACTACCGTTGTCGATGAAAGTGAAAAGATGGCTCCGCTGGAGAATGTGGTTTACTTCGACTTCGACGAATCCCTGCTGAAGCCGGAAACCCGTGAACTGCTGATCCGTCACGCTGACCGTATGCGCGGTACCCCCGCTGCTGTTCGCCTCGAAGGCCATGCTGACGAGCTGGGCACCCGCGAGTACAACCTGGCTCTGGGTGAGCGTCGCGCCAATGCCGTACGCGACTTTTTGGTACTGCAGGGCGTAGATGCAGCTAACCTGGAAGTGATCAGCTACGGTGAAGAGCGTCCGGCTCAGATGGGCTCTAACGAAGCTGCCCGTGCGATGAACCGTCGCGTTGTTATTAACTAATCGTCAAAATGGATGCCAATGGCTTTTACGATTAGAAAACTGGCGATCGCCGCAGCCATAATGGCTGCGGCATCGCCCGTCTTCTCCCAGGCCCCGATTGTCGACCTGTCTGCAAGTAGTCAGGAACAATCCCCCGTTTCTAGTGGCTCTAGTGCTGAGGGCATGTTCCTCGCCCGCGCTACAACCTCCAGCCCCAAAGCCCAGACCAATCCCCAGGCCGAAGCCTACTACCAGATGCAGGTATTGCAGCAGGAAGTGCGCGAATTGCGCGGAACGGTTGAGGAGTTGCGCCATGAGATCAAGCGTCTCAAGCAGCAGCGCACCGAGGATTACATGGATCTGGATCGGCGTATTGCACGCCTGAGCGGCACCGAGCCCTCGGCACAACCATCTGTCCAGCCGACAGTACAACCGCCTGTCAAAGGTGGTGGCGGCGCCGCTGTTCGCGGAGACTCTGCCATGCCGCCTAAGCCCCAGGGGCCGAAAGATGGCAAGAGTGAGCGCGACCGCTACCAGGCCAGTTTTGGTTTAGCTCGCAATGGCGATTACGGTGGTGCCAGCGCTGAATTCAAGAGCCTGTTACAGGACTTTCCCAATGGTCAGTACGCTCCCAATGCCAATTATTGGTTGGGTGAGATAGCACTGGTGCAAGGGAATCTGGAGGAGGCCCGCGAGTGGTTTGTGGCATTACTGGATGGCTACCCAAACTCCAACAAAGTGTGGGATGGCCGCTATAAGCTGGGTACGGTTTATCACCAGCTGGGAGATCAGCAGAAAGCTCGCAACCTGCTGGAGCAGGTAGCTGCGAGTGATGCTCGCGCCTCGAACCTAGCTAAGAAGTATCTCCAGGAGAACTTCTAGCACAGAGTCAGGGTTGTAACTCTGCTCTATAGCGTCGCTGGTTTTTTGATCAGAAAAAGCCTATGATCCCGCGCCCGGATGGCATGAGCCATTCGGGCGTTTTTGTGTCGGGTGTGTATGACCAATTTGTCTAAAGAATCACTCAGGATTAGTGAAATTTTCTACTCCCTTCAGGGAGAGGCGCGAGAAAGTGGCCTACCAACGGTGTTTGTTCGCCTGACCGGTTGCCCGCTGCGCTGTACCTATTGCGACTCGGAATACGCTTTTTATGGCGGTGAGCGCATGACCCTGGAGCAGATATTACTGCAGGTTCAGAGTCATCCCGCGCGCCGTGTGTGCGTGACGGGAGGTGAGCCCCTGGCCCAACCCAATTGTCTGCCGCTGTTGGAAGCTCTCTGTGACGCCGGTTACTCGGTATCGCTTGAGACCAGTGGCGCCATGCCGGTGGATCAGGTGGACCCCAGGGTTTCACGGGTTGTGGATCTGAAAACCCCAGCCTCTGGAGAACAGCACCGCAACCGCATGGAAAATATGCCGCTTCTCACCCGCGAGGATCAGATCAAGTTTGTGATCTGCGATCGGGGAGATTACGAATGGGCCAGATTTACCCTGGATCAGTACCGTTTACCGGAGCGGGTAGGAGAGGTGCTCTTTTCCCCCAGCTATGAGCAGCTGCCCGCGCGACAACTGGCAGAGTGGATTTTGGCTGATGGCCTACCGGTGCGTATGCAGATGCAGTTGCACAAACTGCTGTGGGGAGATATCCCGGGTGTTTAATTGGCCCGGTGATTGTGGATATAAACATTGAGGAAGAGATGACTGCAAAGAAAGCGGTAATTTTGCTGTCCGGTGGCCTCGACTCGGCCACAGTGCTCGCCATGGCGCGCGCAGAAGGTTACGAGTGTTATGCGCTGGGTTTCGATTATGGTCAGCGACATGAGGCTGAATTATTGGCAGCGAAGCGCGTTGCGGCCGATCTCGGTGCGGTAGAGCACAAGGTAGTGAAGCTCGATCTGCGTTCGATCGGCGGCTCAGCCCTGACCGACGACAGCATTGAAGTTCCAGAAGAGGAAACCAGCGGAATTCCGGTCACCTATGTGCCTGCTCGCAATACGGTGTTTCTCTCAATTGCCCTGGGTTGGGCCGAGGTTCTTGGAGCTCAGGACATTTTTGTTGGCGTCAACGCGGTGGATTATTCTGGATATCCAGACTGCCGTCCGGAATATATCGAGGCCTATGAAAAAATGGCCAACCTCGCCACCCGCGCTGGGGTCGAAGGACACAAGCTCTCTGTAAGAGCGCCGCTGATGCAGATGAGCAAGGCGGATATCGTGCTTGAGGGGACCCGTCTTGGGGTTGATTACAGTTTGACGGTATCCTGTTACCAGGCGCGCCCCGATGGTGCGGCTTGTGGTCGCTGCGATAGTTGCCGGCTGCGCGCTACGGGATTTACCGATGCCGGCCTGGCGGACCCCACATTGTATGCCGGTTGATTGGCAGTAGGTGTCATTTTCAAGGGAAATACCTAACTCCTTAAATTTGTTAGATTTTTTTTCGGGTTAGGTATTGTCTTTTCAAAATAGATCCGTAAGATACGCAGCTCCTCACATCGAGGCACGGAAAAGGGTCGTTAGCTCAGTTGGTAGAGCAGTTGGCTTTTAACCAATTGGTCGCTGGTTCGAGTCCAGCACGACCCACCATTTCCGCCGGGGCATTCACAGAAACCCCATAGCTTTTATACCTCTGCGCGAGGGTAAAGGCATCCTGAGTTGGGACATACCAAATTCGCCCAACTTCACAAGGGTCGTTAGCTCAGTTGGTAGAGCAGTTGGCTTTTAACCAATTGGTCGCTGGTTCGAATCCAGCACGACCCACCATCTCTTCCTCCCGTGAATTACACCGGATTTTTAATCTCTCATTTGAAAAGCTGGTTTTTCTCGCCTGCTATATTTCCTATTTGGCGCAGCCACAAGCTTTTATATTAAGCTGGGCTTAGCTATCAATTAAATCTGCTGCTACTTCTCCCAAAAATAAGCAGCTGGTAAGGCCGGGAGACTCAATCCCAAAAAAAGCTACCAATTGAGGCCCTTTTGTTTCGCCCTTGTGAAAAACTTTGAAATCCTGGGGTGGGCTGCCTTTTGCTGCCAGTTTTGGGCGAATGCCAGCATAGTCCGGTTTCAGGCTTTCTTGGGGGAGTTCGGGCCAGTAGAGACGAATACTTTTATAAAATTTTTCCCCTCGGTTTTTATCCACCGTGTACTCAATTTTGTCTACCCACTCAACATCTGGGCCAAAGCGAGCGTAGCCCTCCATGTCCAATGTGAGGTGGGTGCCGAGCCCGCCGGGCTCTGGCAGGGGGTAGATTAGGTGGGAAAAAGGGGGTTTGTGGTTGAGAGAGAAATAATTTCCCTTTGCTAGAAATTGATTTGGGACCTCCTGCCGAATACTTTTATCGTTAATTTTGCAGAGCAACCGGTGGCTATGCAGTCCTGCAGCCACAATCAAATACTTTGTGGCAAGCTGATAACCGTCACTCATGGTGAGTTGATAGTTTTCGCTTTCGCGAGATACTTTTTCCACTGCTGTATCCAGTACCACCTGGCCCCCCTCTATCTCCAGGGCGCCCTGTAATGCCAGCAGAAGGGTGTGGCTATCGAAAATACCCGTAGTGGGTGAGTAAATCGCGCTATGGCAGTGCAGTTTTGGTTCTATGGACTCGGCTTCTTTCCTGTTCAGTAGTCTCAACCTTCCCGCACCGTTCTTATCACCCTGTGCCTTCAGGGCTTTGAGTTGTGGAAGTTGGGATTCGCTGGTGGCCAGAATTAATTTACCGATAGGTTTATGTGGGACGGCGTGCTCACGGCAAAAGTGATAGAGCTTGGCTTTACCTGCGACACAGGCCCGGGCTTTTAGGCTGTTGCTGGGATAATAAATGCCGGCATGAATCACCTCGCTACTGCGGGCGCTTATCTCGGTGCCGATACTGGTGTGTTGTTCCAAAACCAGTACCTGCAGGCCTCTACTGGCCAGAGCGTATGCACTGGCAAGTCCAATAGCTCCGGCACCAATTACAATGCTTTCTACCTTTTCCATGAAGGGTCCACCGATAAGAGAAAGACTTTGTTTGCCCAAACGTACAGCTCTTCGCTTAACCCCTGTACTCCCCGGATTGGTTGGGCGTGCACAACGGGGAGCTACTTACTTTGTGCTGCTGTCAAATAACTAGTTGTTGATACTTTAGGTGCACTGATATGGCGTCGCAATGCGTTATAATGCGCGTTTTTCGCTAGTGGTAGTTGGCCATGACCCAAAAGTCCATTGTCGCAGAACAGGTAGATTCCCGCTCTCTGGTGCAGGCGCACTTGGCGGAGCCGGTTGTGCCTCAATACAGTGAAGAGGAGTTGCAAGCCTGGCGCGAGCGTATAAAGCGCCTGCTGAAGGAGCAGAATGCCGTACTGGTGGCTCACTATTACACAGACCCACTCATCCAGGCACTGGCCGAAGAGACTGGCGGTTGTGTGTCTGACTCCCTGGAAATGGCCCGCTTTGGTGCTAAGCATAGCGCC
Organism: Microbulbifer variabilis; assembly: GCF_020524905.1. GTDB lineage: Bacteria > Pseudomonadota > Gammaproteobacteria > Pseudomonadales > Cellvibrionaceae > Microbulbifer > Microbulbifer variabilis_A. The sequence continues at coordinate 138,178 of NZ_JAIVKI010000003.1, forward strand.
GATACCCTGGTGGTGGCCGGGGTGAAGTTTATGGGTGAGACCGCAAAGATCCTGACACCCAATAAGCGTGTGTTAATGCCCACCCTGGAGGCTACTTGCTCCCTGGACCTGGGCTGCCCCCCAGATGAATTTTCCGAGTTTTGTGATCAGCATCCAGATCGCACAGTAGTGGTTTACGCCAATACCTCCGCTGCGGTGAAGGCGCGGGCCGATTGGGTGGTCACTTCCAGTATTGCGCTGGATGTTGTGGACCACCTGGATGCCAATGGCGAAAAAATCTTGTGGGCACCAGATAAGCACCTCGGTGGTTACGTGCAGCGCGAAACCGGTGCAGATGTTCTGCTTTGGGATGGCTCTTGTATCGTACACGAGGAGTTCAAGGCGAAAGGGGTGGAAGATCTGAAGGCACTCTACCCGGATGCGGTAGTGTTGGTACATCCAGAATCCCCTGCCTCGGTGGTTGAGTTAGCGGATGTGGTGGGTTCTACCTCGCAGATAATCAATGCGGCCAAGACTCGCCCAGAGAAGCGCTTTATCGTGGCAACCGACCAGGGCATCTTTTACAAGATGCAACAGGAATGCCCGGATAAAGAACTGATGGTTGCTCCCACCGCTGGGGCCGGTGCCACCTGCCGCAGTTGCGCCAACTGTCCATGGATGGCGATGAACTCCCTGGAGAACCTATGTGGAGTGCTGGAACGCGGTGACAACGAGATCTTTGTGGATGCGGAGCTGGGCCGCAAGGCGATGATCCCACTGCAGAGAATGCTGGATTTCCGTAAAGGCTGAAGATTGCCCAGTGGGGCTTATCTGACACCAACCAAAAAGAGCGGCCATTGGCCGCTCTTTTTGGTTGGTATTGGTGGCAGGGGGATTAAAGCTCCTTGGCTTTCTCCTGCATCTTGATCACATCCTTGAGACGCTGTTCCAAAATGGCATTCGTTTGATAGTCATCTTTGGTCATGCGGATGCCGTGACGCAAGTGTTGTAGGGCTTTGTCGAAAACTCCATTGAGAATGTAGTACTCGGCGCGGGCCTCATGTACGCCGACAATATCCCCAGCCAAGCCGTGTGTCTCTGCCAGCAGGTACCATACGGCCGGATCCTTCTTGCGCACCCGGCTGTATTTGGCCAACATGCGTTCGGCCGCCAGATAGTTGCCTGCCTTAAAGTGCGCATTGGCGAGCCCCATGATCAGGGCGTGGTCGCCGGGGTTGCGATCCAGCGCGCGCTGTAAACGTTGAGTGGCACCTGTGTAATCTTGTCGGACCAGATCGATATCCGCACGTGCCAGTACAAAGGCCGCTTTTGATGGCTCTTTGTCGAGCAGAGGTTGCAAGGTATCCAGAGCCGAATCCGGCCTTCCCGCTGCGATCTGCGCCAGTGTCAGGCCGTAGCGGGCGGCATCTTCATTGTCATTGATACCGTTGAGTTCGGCCTGGAAGCGTTTAACTGCCTGCTGAGGTGTCGCTTCAGTGGCCAGGCGAATTCTGGCGCGCATCATATGGTAATCGCGACTGTCGCTCGGTTCGATATTCTCCATACGCTGGGAGCGCAGCTTGGCGTCGGCGATCCGCTTTTCTGTTACCGGGTGGGTCAGCAGGAACTCCGGCGGCCGGCGATAGTAGCGTGTGGCTTTAAGCATCTGCTCGAACATCTCGCCGGCGGCGTCCGGGTCGCGGCCAGACTTGGCCAGGGTTTCAATGCCGACCCGATCGGCCTCCTGCTCATTCTTGCGGCTAAAACGCAACTGGCTGTCCAGTGCTGCGGCCTGGGTTGCGGTCATGGCCGCAATGCCAGCCTCGCCGCCGGCAGTGGCAGCGAGCACCAGAGCGCCGAGCATGCCGGCGAGAGTGGGCAGGGTATTGTTGCGCTGGGCCTCCAGTGAGCGGGCGTAATGGCGCTGGCTGAGGTGGCCCAGTTCATGCGCAATTACCGAGGCAAACTGATCTTCATTTTCCGCAAACAGGAAGAGGCCGGTGTGAACACCCATGATGCCGCCGGGCACCGCGAATGCGTTCATGGTTTCATTGTTCACTACGACCACATCGATATTCTTGTCCTCCAGAGGGCTGTATTCGGCAAGTCCCTTGACGGTTTTCTCGACGTATTGTTGCAGGAGTGCATCTGAGGAGGTCTTTACCTGGCTGCGGAACATTCGCAGCCACATTTGCCCAAGTTCTTTTTCTCGCTGGGGGGAGACCAGGCCGCTGGTGCTGTCGCCGAGTTCCGGCAGGCGGATCCCCTCGGAGTCGGCAATGGCTGCGATTGGGGTGCTGCCGAGCAATAGGCCGATGCCCAATGCCTTTAAACTGCCACGTAGTCGCTGTGGGAGGGTCGAGGAGTGTGTTCGACGAGGCAGGCTTTTTTGGGGATCAGTCATTTTGATTACTGCTCGGTCTGTCCGTGTAGGATCTATAGTCCAACTCTATACGCAACCCCGTTGAACTGTCGAGAGTTTGACCGAGTGGGTCTGTAAAGGTTCAGGCTTGCGCCAGTTGGCAGGTTAAAAAGGGTAAAGCTTTGGCGGTATCTGGCGCAGATTACGCGTTATAATCTGCAGCCCTGCAAAGTTTGTGACCGAGTAGCCAATGGCCGAGTTTCCCTCCGATACCGCTGGTGAACAGAAAGTGCCGGACTGGCACACGGCGGTAACGGTGGATGCCCGCCAGTTGCCGTGCCCCCAGCCCCTGTTGGCCATGCGCAGAGCCCTGCGCCAATATGAGGCGGGAACCCTGCTGTGTATTATGGCCACCGATGAGGGCTCCTGGCGCGATTTCCACAGCTTTGCTTCACTGAGCGGCAGGCCTCTGCTGCGCGCCGAGAGGCGTGATAACACCTTTCTATATTGGCTGTACGCTGGCAAATGAAGAATCAATCCCGAGAGTCTATGTTGTCGATTGTTAAAGGCTGGGTGAACCGCTACTTCAGTCAGGAAGAAGTGGTGCTGCTCGTGCTGTTACTCACCGTGGCACTGGTGGTGCTGGCCACGCTCGGAGGCGTGCTGGCGCCGGTGCTTACGGCTCTAGTGATCGCTTTCCTGATGCAGGGCATGGTGCAAAAGCTTAAGTCCTGGCGAGTGCCCCACTGGATCGCGGTGTCGCTTTCCTGTCTGGTATTGGTCGGCACCATTGTGGCCTTGCTATTTGTCGTGCTACCGATTATTTGGCGCCAGCTGGTACGTCTCGGCGCAGAATTGCCAAATATGGTGCAGCGCGGCCAGGAGTTGCTGTTGCTACTGCCGGAGCGCTACCCGCACCTGGTTTCGGCGGCGCAGATCGATGAGATTTTTAATACCCTCGGCAAAGAACTCGGTGGCATGGGGCAGACCCTGCTGGCCTTCTCCCTCACCAACCTGCCAATTTTTGCCGGACTGCTGATTTATGTGGTGGTGGTGCCGATCCTGGTATTTTTCTTCTTAAAGGATTCCGACCAGCTGATCCGTTGGTGTACCTCCTTCCTGCCGAAGGAGCGTCCCATGCTGCACCAGATCTGGCACGAGATGAACGATCAGGTTGCCAATTATGTGCGCGGTAAAGTGGTGGAGATCGGCATAGTGGCAGTGGTGAGCTATGCCGCCTTCCTGTTGCTGGGGGTCAATTATGCCCTGTTGCTGGCTGTGGCAGTGGGCTTAAGTGTTTTGATTCCCTATATCGGCGCAGCAGTGGTGACTATCCCGGTGGCGGCCATTGGCCTGTTCCAATGGGGTTGGAGTAACGAATTTTTCTACCTGATCATAACTTACGGGATTATCCAACTGCTCGATGGCAATGTGCTGGTGCCGTTGTTGTTCTCTGAGGCGGTTAACCTGCACCCGGTGGCGATTATCCTGGCGGTATTGTTTTTTGGTGGGATTTGGGGTTTTTGGGGAGTCTTCTTCGCTATCCCTCTGGCCACCCTACTCAAGGCCATTATGACCGCCTGGCCCACTAGCGAGCACCAGGCCGAGTGGGAGGCAAAACGCATTTCGGAGTGATGTCCGACTGAGTCTTCATTAGTCGATTTCTTTTCTTTGTATAGGCGCGGGGCCATTGCTAGAATGCCGCGCTTTCCTTTATTTGCTCCTTCAAATAGGTGAGAGCCCATGAGCCTGGCTGACAAAGTTCTAGCGGTCAATAATGACCTGCCGATCCGTACCGACAAGCCCATTCACAGTGGCAAGGTCCGCTCCGTTTACTGGCTGACTGAGGCCGACAGCCGCCGCTTGATCGAGGAGAAAGGCTATCCGGTAGCGCCGGACGCCCCTCTGGCGGTGATGGTGATTTCCGACCGTATCTCCGCTTTCGATTGTATCTGGACCGGCGAAGGTGGCATGCGCGGTGTGCCCGGTAAGGGCGCGGCACTGAATGCCATTTCCAACCACTGGTTCAAGCTGTTCAAAGAGCAGGGCCTGGCTGATAGCCACATCCTGGATATCCCACATCCACTGGTATGGATCGTCCAGAAGGCGCGTCCGGTAATGATCGAAGCGATCGCCCGTCAGTACATCACCGGCTCCATGTGGCGCTCTTACCAGAAGGGCGAGCGTGAATTCTGTGGAATCGAAATCCCCAATGATCTGCAGAAAGACCAGAAGTTACCCGAGCTGCTGATTACCCCTTCCACTAAAGGTATTCTCAAGGGAATTCCCGGCGTACCGGAAGCGGATGATGTCAATATCACCCGCAAGAATATCGAAGATAATTTTGCAGACTTTAACTTCCGCAGTGCAGGCGATATCGACCTGTACGAGAAACTGCTGAAGGAAGGTTTTGATGTAATCTCCGCTGAACTGGAAAAGCTCGACCAGATCTTTGTCGACACCAAGTTTGAATTCGGTTACGTGACCGATGCCAATGGTGAAGAAAAGCTGATTTATATGGATGAGGTGGGCACTCCGGACTCCTCCCGAATTTGGGATGGTGAAGAGTACCGCGCTGGCAAAGTTGTGGAAAACTCTAAAGAGGGTTTCCGCCAGGCTCTGCTCAGCTACTTCCCGGATTCCGATATCCTGCTGAACAAAGATCGTATGGACGAGCGCCTGGCTCTGGCCCGGGATAACGAATTGCCGGAGTCCATGCTGATGGATCTCTCCAAAACCTACGTGGGTATTGCTGAGAAGATTATCGGAAAGAAACTGGTAATATCGGATAACCCCAAAGCGGAGCTACTCGAAGTTCTGCGCAAGGATTATGGCTTGGTCGATTGATCCAGTCTTGATTTTAAAAACCGGCGCTTGCGCCGGTTTTTTTATGCCCGCCACAATTCGCCATTATTCCCCCTAACTTCCGCCCGATTCCCTGCCGTCTTTCGCCCGCTTTGCCCTGTTTAATAAGTTCACTATCCAATTTAAAAGTGGAGAAAAGTGAGTGAACAGGGTGATGTTGTTTGGGCAGCGGTTTCATAAAGACGATCTGATGTTGCCGACGGAAGAGTATTATCGTCGCCGCCAGAAAACCGGGGGTGCGGGCCGCTGGTTATTATTTTTTGTGGTGGTATTGGCCGTGGTGATTGCGGCTATCGGAGCCGAGGTCAGTGCTCAGGAGCTCGTTTACGAAAATGATACTGTCACCGCTGAACCGGTCACCCTGGATGATGTGCAAGCAGGAGATTTGCTATTTACCAGTGCGGATAGCGACCGCTATGTGCCCGCAGTGCACCTGGGCAGCAGTGTTAAAATGGTGGTGCGCGGCTTGGTTGCAGAAGTGCAATTGCAGCAGGCTTTTCAAAATACCAGCGATGTTTGGCAGGAGGCCATTTATGCACTGCCATTGCCCGATCAGGTGGCAGTGGCCGGTCTCGAAATTCAGTTAGGTGAGCGCCGAATTATTGGCAAGGTGCGCGAGCGCTTGCAGGCGGCAAAGATTTATAAAGCTGCTCGTGCGGCGGGTAAACGCGCAGCTCTCTTAGAGCAGCAACGTCCCAACCTGTTTACCAACAAGGTGGCCAATATTGCACCGGGAGAAACGGTGCAGGTGAATATTCGCTATCTACAGCCAGTAGCCTATGACAGCGGCGTCTTTTCTTTGCGCATGCCGACTACTCTAACTCCCCGTTATATCCCCGGTGAACCCATTCCCTCACAAGCCCTTGGTGGTACCGAACTGGAACTGGTAACACAGGGCAGTGGTTGGGCGCTGCCTACCAATCAGGTAAAGGATGCACCGGCGATTACTCCGTTGATGCAGCCGGCGGAAGAGGTGGAGCCGGTGGCTAGTCACAATATTGCGATTGAGGTTGAGCTGGAAGGTGGCTTGCCGTTGGTGAAAATTGGCAGCCCCTATCACGATATTGCTATCGATGAAAAAGCTGGAGAGCGCTACTCCATTCGTTTGCGCAATGGCACGACGAAAATGGATCGAGACTTTTTATTAAATTGGCAGGCTGAACCCTCGGCTATGCCGCGTGCGGCATTGTTTAGTGAGCTTGATAGTGAGCGTATCACTGGGGTACTAGGGAGTGGGGAGGAAGCGGATGAAAAACCCGGTACTTATTTGCAGGTGATGCTGCTGCCACCGGATGAGGGCACTCAGGCCCAACGCTTGCCACGGGAAGTGGTCTACGTCATCGATACCTCTGGCTCTATGGGCGGTAACTCCATTCGCCAGGCCAAGGAGAGCCTGGTACTGGCGCTTTCGCGCCTGCATGGTAATGACCGTTTTAATGTCATTGAATTTAATAACAGCCCACGCGCTTTTTTCCCGCGTCCGGTGACAGCGAGTGCGGAGAATATTCAGCGTGCGCGCCAGGAGGTCGAACATTTAAATGCCGATGGGGGTACCGAGATGGCCTCGGCACTGCGTCTGGCGTTGGGGCAGCAGCTGCCCGACGATACCAGCCTGGTACATCAAGTGGTGTTTATTACCGATGGTGCGGTGGGTAATGAGCAGGCGCTGTTTGAGTTAATTCATCAACATCTGGGCAACGCGCGTTTATTTACGGTGGGCATTGGCTCGGCGCCCAACAGCCACTTTATGCGTAAAGCTGCCCAGTTTGGCCGCGGCATCTCGGTAACTATTGGCGATCTTTCCGAAGTGCGCGGGCGTATGCAGACACTGTTCGCCAAGCTGGAAAATCCCATGGCCACCGACCTACAGCTGAGCTGGCCCGAGGGTGTGGTGGCGGACGCATACCCCAAGCGAATTCCCGATCTCTATCGCGGTGAGCCATTGCAGTTGGTGGCCAGGGTGGAAGGGGGCCAATTGCAAGGGGATATTCAGCTGCGCGGGCGCATGGCAGGTAAGCAGTTTGTGCGCAAGTTGGCGCTGGCGGTGGAGCAGGTCCCCAATACCGGTGGTATCGGCAGTTTGTGGGCGCGCAGAAAAATTGAATTCCTGCGCGATCGCCAAACTCAGTTGGGGGAGAAGAGCGATGCGGGCCAGGCCCTGCGCGAGCAGATTTTGCAGCTCGCCCTGGATCATCAACTCGCCAGCCCCTACACCAGCTTTGTCGCCGTTGAAGAAACGATAGCGCGCACGACTGATAAAGAACTGTCACAGAGTGTGGTAACCAACATTGTGCCTAAAGGGCAGGTGCTGCAGCGTCAGGCTTATCCCAGTACCGCCACTGGTGTGTACACACAATTACTAGCGGCTTTGAGTCTGCTCAGTCTGGCGGTACTGCTAGGCTGCGGCCACTCGATGCGCGCCAATGCAATGGGAGCGGTACGCCGCTTGTTGCGCAAAATTGTGCCGGACTTGCGCCGCTGTAATGGTGGGTTGGAGGCGCAGTTGGGGAGTGCACCGCGGTGATACGGCTGCTGCTTTTTGTAACGTGCCTGGTACTGGGGTTGTGGCAATTGGGTTCCAGCTCCTGGTTGCTGGCTAAAGCACAGTTGGCCCAGTTACTGATTGCTAATGCCTGGGAAGAGCAGTTGCAGGATGGAGCCCCGCAAAAGCCTTGGCCCTGGGCAGATACCCGGCCGGTGGCCAAGCTCAAGTTGCAGGGCCAGCGTCCATTGGTCGTTCTTGCCGGAGGCAGTGGACAGGCCCTCGCTTTTGGTCCGGGGATGCTGGCGGGTTCCGGCAAGCCCGGTGATTTCCGCACGACGGTGATAGCCGCGCACCGGGATACACACTTTGCCGGGCTGCAACATTTACAGCGCGGCAACGCGATCTATCTGCAGGGCGAGGACGGCCGCTGGCACACTTACCGGGTAACGGAGTTGCGTATCGTAAATAGTAAACGCGAGCGCCTGCCGGTATTCGCTGAACGGGGTCTGCTGTTGGTGACCTGCTACCCCTTCGATGCTATCGCGGCGGGTGGTCCTATGCGCTACTTGGTCTACGCTGAATACCAATCTGGTGGGGGGCTTGTGCAGCTGTGACTGAAGGCTTTAATTGGGGCTCGATTTTGTAGTTCATTTTCTCAAACTTTCCATAAAATATTCTGGTAAAGCAACAAAACGGCAAATAATTGTTTTGCCGTTTTGTTTTGTTTGTAACTAACTGTCCTATCTGGAAAATTTTTTGTAGTAATACTACAATCGCCTCCGCTAATCACCGGGGATAGGGTTTTGTCCGCCACGCTGAGTGGGCCCGGCAACAGATAATTACTATCAAACTAAGTACTCGCGGCACAGACCAGCGCCGCTTTCCCTCTCCGCTGCGATTGGGTGAAGATTTACTCATTGCATTTCCGCCACCATAGGTGGTGAATTGGCGGAAGCCTGAAAAAAAGGAAGCATTTTTTCGCCTGCGCTGTAGTTTGCCCGCGAACCGATTTTTGAGAAATAGACCGACTCGACGTCGCCTAATTCGCCGAGGAGCATTTGATGCACGAAGATACCGATAACCTCGAAACGCAGGAATGGCTGGATGCGCTGCAGGCGGTTATCCGCTATAGCGGCAAAGAGCGCGCCGCCTTCCTTCTGAAGCAGCTGTCTGATCGCGCCACGGATGTTGGCGTACAGTTGCCTGCGGCTATTACTACCCCTTACCGCAATACCATTCCGCCCAATGCGGAAAAACGCATGCCCGGCGACCTGTTTATGGAGCGCCGTATCCGCTCGCTGATTCGCTGGAATGCCCTGGCGATGGTCGTGCGTGCCAATCAGAACAACGATCACCTCGGCGGCCATATCTCCAGCTTCTCCTCCGCCGCCACGCTTTACGATGTGGGCTTTAACTACTTTTTCCGCGGCAATGAAGGTGAGGAACGCGGCGACCTGATTTTCTTCCAGGGCCACAGTGCGCCGGGTATCTATGCTCGTTCCTATTTGGAAGGACGCTTCGATGAGGAGCAACTGGATAACTTCCGCCGCGAAGTGAACGGTAATGGCCTCTCCTCTTATCCACACCCTTGGCTGATGCCGGATTACTGGCAGTTCCCTACCGTATCCATGGGGCTGGGACCAATTCAGGCGATTTATCAGGCGCATATTATGCGCTACATGTCCGCCCGAGGTTTGTCCCCACGCGGTGATCGCAAGGTATGGGCTTTCCTTGGTGATGGTGAGTGTGATGAGCCGGAAACCCTGGGCGCAATTTCCCTGGCCGGCCGCGAACAGCTGGAAAACCTGGTGTTCGTGGTTAACTGTAATTTGCAGCGCCTGGATGGCCCGGTGCGCGGTAACGGCAAAATCGTACAGGAGCTTGAAGGCGTATTCCGTGGGGCCGGTTGGAACGTCGTTAAGGTGCTCTGGGGTCGCCTGTGGGACCCGCTGCTGGAGAAAGACGACAAAGGTCTGCTGCAGAAAGTCATGGATGAAGTGGTCGATGGCGAGATGCAGAACTTTAAGGCCAACGGGGGTGCTTATACCCGCGAGCATTTCTTTGGCAAATACCCGGAGTTGCTGGAACTGGTCAAGGATATGTCCGACGACGAGATCATGAAGCTGAATCGCGGCGGCCACGACCCATACAAGGTATACGCAGCCTACGCGGCAGCCATGGCGCACAAAGGCCAGCCCACCGTGATCCTGGCGCAAACGGTTAAAGGTTACGGCCTGGGCTCCGCCGGCGAAGCGGCGATGGATACCCACTCCGTGAAGAAGCTGGATCTGGATGCCCTCGAGCGCTTCCGCGACCGCTTTGCTATTCCGCTCACGGATAAAGAGCTGGAAGAAGTCCCTTACTACCGCCCATCACCGGACAGCCCGGAAATGAAATATATGGCGGAGCGCCGTAAGGCCCTGGGTGGTCCGGTTCCGCGTCGACCCACCGAGTGCCCCAAACTGGAAGTGCCTGATCTCGATGCCTTCAGTGCACTGACCAAGGGCTCTGGCGAGCGTGAAATTTCAACCACCATGGCTTTTGTGCGGGCTATCGCCGCGCTGGTAAAAGACAAGAATATCGGCAAATACATCGCGCCGATCGTTCCAGATGAAGCTCGAACTTTCGGTATGGAAGGCCTGTTCCGCCAGCTAGGCATCTACTCCTCCCAGGGGCAGCGTTACACCCCGGTGGATCACGGCCAGATCATGTATTACAAGGAAGACAAGAAAGGCCAGGTGCTGGAAGAGGGCATCAACGAAGCCGGTGCTATGTCCACCTGGATGGCATTGGCCACCGCCTACAGCAACCACGGCGTAGCGATGGTGCCTTTCTATATCTACTACTCCATGTTTGGTTTCCAGCGAATCGGCGACCTGGCCTGGGCCGCTGGTGATATGCAGGCGCGCGGCTTCTTGATCGGCGCCACTGCCGGCCGTACCACCCTGAACGGTGAAGGTCTGCAGCATCAGGATGGCCACAGCCATGTGCTCTCCTCAACGATCCCCAACTGTCGCAGCTATGACCCGGCCTATGGCTATGAACTGGCCGTGGTTATGCAGCGCGGCCTTAAGGAGATGTACGAGGAGCAGAAGAATGTCTTCTATTACATCACCATTGAGAACGAAAACTACCTGCAGCCGGAAATGCCCCAAGGCGTGGAAGAAGGCATTATTCGCGGTATCTACAAGCTGCAGTCCAACGTCAAGAAAGGTGCCAAAGGTAAGGCCGCCAAGAAGCATGTACAGTTGATCGGCGGCGGCACTATTTTGCGCGAAGTATTGGCAGCGGCGGATATCCTCGCCGACCAGTTTGGCGTAACTTCCGATGTTTGGAGCCTCACCTCTGCTGTGGAAGCGGCCCGTGAAGGCCAGGATGTGGCACGCTGGAATATGCTGCACCCGGAAGCCGAGCCACGCAAAGCCTGGATCAGCGAACAGTTTGAGGGGAATACGGCTCCGGTAATTGCTTCCACCGATTACATCCGTTCCTATGTGGAGCCGCTGCGCGAATTTATTGATGGTGAGCTGACCACTCTGGGCACCGATGGTTTTGGCCGCAGTGATAGCCGTGAGCAGTTGCGTCGCTTCTTCGAAGTGGATCGCAACTATGTGGTAGTCGCCGCTCTTAATGGGTTGGCCAAGCAGGGTGTGATTGATGCGAAAGAAGTTTCTGAGGCGATTGTGAAACTCAATATCGACGCCGAAAAAGTTAACCCGCGCATCAGCTAAGAGAAGGCAGAACTCCTATGGCAAAACAAGTCATTAAAGTGCCTGACCTCGGTGGTGCCGATCAGGTGGATGTTATTGAAATCACGGTTGCCGTCGGTGATACCGTCGCGCAAGAGGATTCCTTGATAGTGGTGGAGGGCGATAAAGCCTCCATGGATGTGCCGGCCCCCGTGGCTGGCAAAATCCTCAGCATCAGCGTGAAAGAGGGCGATAAGGTCTCTGAAGGCGATGTGATTGGGGAGATCGAAACCGATGTAGCGGAATCGCCGGCAGAGGAACCCACTGAGGCTCCGGCCCAGGAAGAGGCTGCACCGGCTTCCAAGCCGAAAGCCGAAGTCCCTGCGGCAGCGACGAGCGCTGAACCGAAAGAGGAAACGATCCAGGTCCCCGATCTGGGGGGTGCCGATGCGGTGGATGTGATCGAGATCAGTGTGCAGCCCGGCGATACTGTCGAAGAGGGCGACTCTCTGATCGTAGTGGAAGGTGACAAGGCGTCTATGGACATACCTTCCCCAAGCGCCGGTACCGTGGTCTCTATCGTCGTAAAAGAGGGCGACAAGGTCTCCACTGGGGATGCGTTGGGTGTATTGAAGGTGGCAGCCAAGGGAGACGCCGCTTCCCCCGTTGGGCCAGAAGCAGCCCCACAAGTCGAGGCTCCAGCCAAGAGTACTACGCAAGGGGAGTCAGAGCCGGTTGAACCGCCGGCGGCTCCCCAAAAAGACTACCAGTTAGAGCGCGACCTCACTGTGGCGGCCGAGGTTTACGCCGGCCCTGCCGTGCGCAAACTGGCGCGGGAGTTGGGTGTTACTTTGAACAAGGTGAAGCCCACCGGTCCGCGCAACCGGGTTTCCAAGGACGATCTGCACAACTATATCCGCGAGCAGGTGAAAAAGGCCGAGAGCGGTGCGGTTGGTGTCGGTGGTGCAATCGGTATCGCCAAGATGCCGGATATCGATTTCAGCCAGTTTGGTCCGGTGAATGTGGAGCCGATGAGCAAGATCCACAAGATCACCGCGGCCAATATGTCCCGCAACTGGCTCAATGTGCCTCATGTAACCCAGTTCGATGATGCGGATATCACCGAACTGGAAGACTTCCGTAAGTCTATGAAGGCAGAGGCGGAAAAGCGTGGCGTGAAACTCACTCCGGTGCCTTTCCTGTTGAAAGCCGTAGCGGCCGCCTTGCGCGCAGAACCCAGCTTCAATGTGTCACTGCACAATGATGGTGAGCACATTGTGCGCAAGGACTATGTGCACGTTGGTATGGCAGTGGATACACCCAAAGGCCTGATGGTGCCGGTGATTCGCGATGTGGATAAAAAGGGCTTGTATGAGCTGGCTGCCGAGGCCACAGAGCTTGCCCTGAAAGCCCGCGATGGCAAGCTGAAGCCCAACGAGATGCAGGGTGCCTGTTTTACTATCTCAAGCCTGGGCGCAATCGGTGGCAACGGATTTACCCCAATCGTCAATTCGCCGGAAGTGGGTATCCTCGGTGTCTCCAAGTTGGCGGTGAAGCCTGTGTGGAATGGCAAGGATTTTGAGCCAAGGCAGATGTTGCCACTGGCGTTGTCTTACGATCACCGCGCGGTGAATGGTGGCGATGCGGGGCGCTTTATGACCTATCTGGTGAGTGTGTTGGCGGACGTGCGTCGTTTGCTGCTGTAGTTCACAAGCCATAGCCAAAACTCGATAAAAAAAGCGGCCATCGGCCGCTTTTTTATTGGCACTTCTTACCTGTTTCAAGGGCGATCGTGAAGAGTCCACTGCTGTAGAGATAGGCCCCTCGTATACATCTTCTTTCCTTTCACTTGCTTGAATGAATTGGAACTGAAGAGTTGGTTTCCGAGAGTGAATAACACTATCAAAATGGTCGCTCATAATTGTGCTTAATTTGGCGCTAAAAACTTTCTAAGAATGAAATACGCGCAGAAATGACACGGCGCCAGCTGGCTGGCTATTCCTCGCCGGCTAGACTTTTTTAAAGACAGCTATCAGCGCAACACTGAAAGTGGAGTGTCGGATCATGGGGCCTTTAAGGAAATTTGCTCTGCCGCTAGTGGCGGCACTGGCGGTGCAGGGTTGCTTATTCTTACCCGCTGAAGAAGTGGAGGGTGAAGATCCTTTCTTTTTCGAGGTTCAGGCTAGCGGGCAGGAAAGCGGATTTGTCGAAGCCGGTACGATTGTTTCGTCCTCTGCTCAGGCTTTGCCGGCTGATTACGAGTGCGAAGGACATTGTACCAACCCGATACATGATTCCACCACTTGGTTCTTCCCGGTCCTGCGAGTGTATTAAATACCGAGCTGAGGGCTTAGGAAGGCGTTAGGCCGAGCTGTGGCTGCACCGTCCGATCATTTACCGAAGTACGCGAAGTAGTCTTCGCGTGGTGCCGATACGGAGGCATGTCCATGCAAAAACGCCCCCTAATTATTTCTGTTTTTTCTGCAGGCCTGTTGCTCTCAGCCTGCGGCACACCGGATACACGCAATCAGGTGGTCTATCCAAACAGTGCGCCTATACCCCGCCATATGGAGTACCGCGCGTATCCCTCTCAACCCGCACCCGCAACACGTAAATCCAGTTATTCCAGTTGCCCCGGCGACTCTGAGGAATTAGCGCCCGGCTCGATTTGTCCAGCGAGTGCCCGTTGTTTCGATATTTCCGGTGGAAGGCGTTGTATCTCCTATGAAGAGTAAAGTTTTACTGTCTTTGGTTGTGGTGCAGTTGCTCAGCGGCTGTGCCGATGGATTTTGGCAGGACCTGAATGGCACTGCCGTTTATTACACCTATAAGCGCAGTCCGGTTCCGCCCGATGAGATAACGGCTTTTCCACGCTTTTGTCTAGTCTTTGATCCCTACATGGGGGAGTTGGCCAATTGTATTGCTGAGGGTGTTCACTGTTACCAGCTGGATACCGGTGATTGGTGTGCCGGGCCTTATTCACCGTTTGAATTGAGTTACAGCTATTACTGATAGGGAGAATCTGCAGTGATAGTTGAGTTAGGTTTGTGGTCGGCAATAAAGTGATTGGGTTACTTCAATAGTGTTTTGAGGCTTTCTTTAATCGAAGTGCCGATATAGTACTTTAAGCCGTTAAAAGTGCCTTTGAGATTTATTTCTGGACAGTAGTCATATCCCAATTTTTTTAGCAGGATATGCAGATTTTTCTTGATGCCAATAGCAAACCAGCTGCAGGGAAAAGATATAAAGCTGGGGCACTGGCCGTTGCGTAGATAAATCTTTCTATTGTGAATGCGACTTACCTGATTAAGCAGGTTGTAGCTGGGTTCGGCGGTATCAAAGTTATAAAAAAGCCTAGCCTCTCGATCTATTTCCTCCTGAGCACAAGTTTGATGAGTATAGTAGCGTCGCAGTATTTCCTGGTCGTCAGAAAAATTAGGGTGCATCCTGCGAGTGTTTAGAAATAGATGTTGTAGTGCATTGTTTTTACCAATAAAAATACCCGTGGAAAAAACATGTTCATTGGGGAACAGTTTCTTCTCAAAAAAAACCTGCACTCCCTTATGTCGATAGTCATTGGAAAAAATAATATTCTTGCCAAAAGAGAGGAAGTTTTTTCGAGGTGCTGGATTGGCGGCAGTATTAATGAATCGAACCCATCCAGGTAACAGATGATGTCTTCTTCTGGCTGGGAGCGAAAGAAAGGCAACAGGATATCCATTTTTGAGGAAAAATCTTTCCAGGGATGATTGCGCCCGAGAATGGTCAGTGGTGCGCCATTGCGTTTGGCGGATTCCTGTAGGATAGGGAACATTCTTTCTGAGTGAGTGGCAATAGTGACGACATGCAACATTTTGGGGGTGGATCTCTGCAGTCTGAAATTTTCTATCACAGCAACAATTTGATTGTTGCTCGGGGAATTCTAGTTGGCTCTCATCTTGAAGTGGTAGACCTGCTACACATTTGATACTCCTTCATAAGAGCATCTGAGCACATACTGTGGGCCTATGGATTATTCTTTCAGTTGCGATGGTTTTACGGTGGGCGTCTAACCCTCTAAGTGGGGCATCTATTGAGGGAGCAGGAATTCTTTAAATAAATAGGCAGGTAATGAGAGGCGCCAGAAAAAGCTGGATAATTAATGTCTGCATCGCGATAGATCAGCTCGGCAATGCCATTGCCGGGGGAAAACCCGATGCCACCATTTCCGCGCGTTGTGGCTATTTTTCCCGTGTGCAGGAGACAACCTTTCGACGCTACTGGCGGCTTTTGGAGTGGGTGATCAACTTCACCTTTTTACCTATTGATGGGCCGGATCATTGTTTTCGCTGCTACCTTTGGGATCGCGCAGAAAAACATGAGGAGGGCAGTGATTTTATGCGCGCGTTGCTAGGGGTGCTCGTCATGCTGTTTTGTGTGCCCCTCAGCCTGGTTACCTGGCTTTTTGTTTTGGTTTTTCCCAGTACCCGCTGGCGCAAAGAAAAAAACTAGCAGAAAAAAGCCCCCGCGCAGTGACTGCCGCGGGGGAATGAGCTTGGGGGTTTATGGCTAGCTGTGAGCTGGCTCTTTCAGAGAGTCTGTCATTAATACGGGCGTATCGGCTTTTTTCTTGGCGGAGAGATCGCCGCCGGAGAGCTTGCGCAGGGCTACATAAAATACTGGTGTCAGGAACAGTCCGAACAGGGTTACGCCGATCATTCCAGTAAATACCGTAATTCCCATGGCGTTGCGTACCTCGGCACCGGCGCCACTGGCCAGCACCAAGGGCACCACACCGGCAATAAAGGCCACGGAAGTCATAATGATCGGGCGCAGACGCAGGCGACAAGCTTCCAGCGCCGCTTCCACAGTTCCCTTGCCGTCCATTTCCAACTCGCGGGCAAACTCCACAATCAGGATGGCGTTTTTACAGGCGAGTCCCATCAAAACTACCAGTCCTACCTGAACGAATACATTGTTGTCCCCGCCTGTCGCCCAGACACCGAATAGCGCGGCCAGTAGACACATGGGTACGATCAGGATGACTGCCAGAGGCATCACCCAGCTCTCATAGAGTGCGGCCAAAACCAGGAACACCAGCAGCACTGCCAATGGGAAGACCACCATTGCGGCGTGGCCCTGATTAACCTGTTGGAAGCTAAGGTCGGTCCACTGGATCTGCATGCCCGGTGGCAGGGCTTGGCCTGCCACTTGTTCAACCGCAGCCAGCGCTTCGGAAGAGGACAGCATACTGGGATCGGACTGACCCATCAGGTCGGCTGCTGGGTAGCCGTTGTAGCGGATTACCGGATCGGGCCCATAGCTTTGACGTAGGGTCACCATGGTGCTGATGGGCACCATCTCCCCATTCATATTGCGAGTGTAGAGGTTGTCGAGATCCTGCACTTCATCGCGGAAGGGTGCGTCCGCCTGAGCGACTACCTGATAAGTGCGACCAAACAGGTTGAAGTCGTTGATGTACATGGAGCCGAAGTACAGCTGCAGGGTGCCGAACAGGTCATCCATGCGTACGCCTTGGGCCTTGGCTTGCAGGCGGTCTACCTCGGCATCCATCTGCGGCACATTGGCCTGATAGGAGCTGAAGGGATAACTGAGGCCGCTGGCCTTGCTCAGGGCGCCCGCCAGCATATTAGTGGTATTTTGCAGCTCACCATAGCCAGCACCGCTTCGATCCTGAACATAGAGTGAGTAACCAGAGCCGGCACCCAGTCCAAAGATGGGCGGTGGCATAAAGGTCATGGCGAAGCCTTCCTTGATCTGGGAGAGTTTACCATTTAGCTCTGCGGCGATTTCGGCGGCGCTACGTTCACGCTTGTCGAAGTCGTCGAACAGGATAAATACCGTGCCAACGTTGGGGGTGTTGGTGCGCTGTAGGGCATTGAAGCCGACAAACGCGGCAGCATTGGCAACGCCTTCGGTTTCCAGGGCCAGTTCACTCACGCGACGCGCAACGGCCTCAGTGCGATCCAGGGAGGCGCCTTCCGGCAGACGGATACTACCCACCAGGTAAGTCTTGTCCTGAACCGGAATAAAGCCACCGGGGACCTGTTGGAACAGGGCAAAAGTGCCTGCGAGCAATATCAGGTAAGCCCCGAAGACGATACCGCGACGCTTAAGGCTGTGGCCCACCACCCGCTGGTAGCGTTCCGAGTTGCTCTGGAAGAAGCGGTTAAACGGGCGGAATATCCAGCCGAACAGGCGCTCGATAATACGCGCGGGCATATCCGGCTTGGCACCGTGAGGCTTCAGCAATGTCGCCGCCAGAGCAGGAGACAAGGTCAGGGAGTTGATCGCGGAAATAATGGTGGCGATGGCAATGGTGGTGGCGAACTGGCGGTAGAACTGGCCAGTGATGCCATCCAGAAAGGCCATAGGCACAAACACCGCGCAGAGTACCAGGCTGATGGCGACGATAGGACCGCTCACCTCGCGCATAGCCTGGTGAGCTGCGGCCAAGGGGGTCAGTCCCTCCTCAATGTTCCGCTCGACATTCTCCACGACCACGATGGCATCATCCACCACGATACCGATAGCCAGTACCATGGCGAACAATGTCAGGGTGTTGATCGAGAAGCCCAGTAACATTAACACCGCAAAGGTGCCAACGATGGATACCGGCACGGCCAAAAGCGGGATCAGGGAGGCGCGCCAGGTCTGTAGGAACAGGATAACTACCAGCACTACCAGCATCACTGCTTCCAGCAGGGTCTTGATTACAGAGTTGATGGATGTGCTGACGAATACCGTGGGGTCATAGGCAACTTCCCACTCCAGGCCTTCGGGGAATTGTTCACCCAGTTCCGCCATCTTCTCGCGCACTGCTGCGGAGACTTCCAGGGAATTGGAACCTGGAGACTGGAAAATTGGGATGGCGACCGCCTGGCGTCCATTCAACAGGGCGCGCAGGGAGTCCTGGGAGGAAGCCAGTTCTACCCGGGCCACGTCACGCAACCGGGTGATTTCGCCGTCGTTGCCGGTTTTCAGCACCACATTGCCAAACTCTTCTTCGCTTTGCAGGCGGCCTTTGGCATTGATAGAGATCAGGAAATCAGAACCATTTGGCATCGGCGAGGCGCCGATCTGTCCTGCGGACACCTGCACATTTTGCTCGCGCACTGCACTGACAATATCCGCAGCAGTCACGCCCAGGGCTGCCGCTTTTTGCGGGTCTACCCAAAGGCGCATGGCGTAGTCTCCGGAGCCGAATACGGCGGCCAAGCCCACACCGGGGATACGCGACAGCTCATCGCGAATATGCAAAACCGCATAGTTGCGGATATAGGTGGCGTCGAGGCTGTCATCCGGGGAGATCAGATGCACCGCCATCATCAGGTTGGGGGACTGCTTCTGGGTGGTTACTCCCTGGCGGCGCACGTCTTCGGGAAGACGTGGCAGCGCCTGGGAGACACGGTTTTGTACCTGAACCTGGGCCTGATCGGGATCGGTACCCAGTTCAAAAGTGACATCCAAGGTGAGGGTGCCATCACTGCCGGCCACCGACTTCATGTAGATCATGTTTTCCACACCATTGATGGCTTCTTCCAGCGGTGTGGCAACAGTTTCGGAAATGGTCTTGGGGTTGGCTCCAGGATAGCGAGCGCTCACTTGCACGCTGGGAGGGACAACCTCTGGATATTCACTGACTGGCAACGATGGGATACTGATCAATCCCACCACAAAAATAATGATCGACAGCACTGAAGCAAAGATGGGTCTGTCGACAAAGAAACGGGAAAAATTCATACGCTGCTACCCAGGGAGCGGTTTTCTAACCGCTCGGATTCCATTGATAGGATTCGTTGATCGCTCGATACTCAGGGTTCATGTGTACCCCTCGGCTTAGTGACCTGCGGCTTGAGCACTGCTGCCCTGACTCTGTTGGGCGACCAGTTCGGGGGCCACCGGCATGCCTGGGAAGAAAATCTTCTGTAGGCCGTTGACCACAATTTGATCGCCAGTCTGAAGGCCGCTGCGGATTACCGTGCGCTCTCCCTGGCGTGGTCCCACTTCAACCGGGCGCCGTTCCGTCAGATTGTCCTGAGTGACTACGTAGACATAGCGGCGATCCTGGTCCGTGAGCACGGCCTTGCTGTCAATCAGTACTGCCTGATCCACCTCTTCGATGGGCATTTCTACACGGGCGAACTGGCCCGGCTTAAAAGTGCCGCTGGGGTTGTCGACCACTGCGCGGAACTGGATGGTGCCTGTGTGGCTGTTGAGGCGGTTGTCGATAAAGTCCAGCTGGCCCTTGTGCGGGTAGCCGTTCTCACCGGCTAGGCCGATATGGACCGGAGGCCTGGCATCGCTGTTGAGCAGGTTGCGACTGGCGGCGAAAGTCTGTTCATCACTTTCGAAATACACGTACATGGGGTCTACAGAAACCAAGGTGGTCAGCAGGGTTGTATCTGCGTTGGCCAGATTGCCACGGGTCACCAGGGCGCGGCTGACGCGGCCACTAATTGGCGCTGTCACCTCGGTGTATTGCAGGTCGAGACGCGCGTTTTCCACAGCGGCTTCGGCCGCATTCAGGGCCGCGCGCTCGGCATCCCGCGAGGCAATACGACGATCGTACTCCTCTCGCGAGATAGCCTTACTGTCGAGCAGTTGCTGGGCGCGGCTGGCTTGCTTCTCACTGAAAGCCAGCTCACTGCGCACCCGCTGCAATTCCGCTTCGGCGGCGCGCAATTTGGCTTTGTAAGGGCGTTGATCGATAGTGAAGAGCACATCGCCGCGCTCTACCAGGGCACCCTCGGCAAATGACACCCGGTCGATATATCCACTCACTCGGGGGCGGAGCTCTACGGTTTCCGGAGCGACGACGCGCCCGGTAAAGCTGCGCCATAAGGTAGTGGTTTCGGTGCTCACCTGGGCTACTTCCACCGCCGGGGGCGGCGGCCGTTGGCCTGTGGGCTCACCGGAGCCGCAACCGGCCAGTACCAGTGCGGAAAGGCCGAATAGTGTGGCGGTAAGTTTCTTCACCATAACGCGTGTACTCCCTTTGCTTCGGAAGAGAGGATGTCATAGGGCACTCCTCTCAGTTGGGAGGCAACTTTAAAGGGAAGCAACAGAGGGGCGGTATCTGGTAACTATGGTTTGATTGCCTATTTCTATTTTTCTTTGTGGGCCGAGGGAATGATTTTGAGTTTTTTGATAATTAGTTAGTACTGTATGTATAACTAGGTTTTTTTAATTCCAGTTATGTCATTACAATGATTTGACAGGTGTTGATCGCTAGAGGTTACCTATTACTGCACAGTGATTGCCCAATCCTGCAATCTCCTGCGATAGTTGCCTAAAACTCCGTATACTGTGATCCACCTTGTTTGATGCCGTCCACGCCACACAGGCGCGAGGAAAAACCATGAGCAGTGAAGATAAAGTGAGAGAGGAAAAGGTCCCGGCTGAACTGGAGCCGGCAAGGCAGAAACTCATCCAGACCTTGATGCGTCAAGCGCCGGAACAGGGCCTGACGGAGACCGAGCTCGATGGCCTAGCTTTAATTCGCTGTAATGAGCCGCTCGCCTGTGCCTCTTCAGTCTATGCGCCCTCATTAAGCTTCATCATCCAGGGTAATAAGACCCTGGAGCTGGGGGACAGGGAAATTTCCTATATGCCTCTCAGTTATGTCGCAACCTCGGTGCATCTTCCCATTCTGGGACGAGTAGAGCGGGCCTCTGAGGACGTTCCCTTTCTTGGAGTAAAGCTGACCATCGATCCTAATGAGGTGGCGGATCTGGTCTTGGAGCTGGGTGACAAAGCCCCTGGTATCGAGGCTGGCTACGACTGCCCCGAGGTCAGCTGTGGCCTTTGTGTGACCCAGATGGACCAGGGAATTCTCGATGCGGTGAGTCGCCTGGTTCACCTGGCAGAGAATCCTGTAGACGCACAAATACTGGCACCTATGGCGAGACGGGAGATTATCTACCGGGCCCTTATGGGTGAGATAGGTGCGCGTATGCGTAAATTCGCTATGGCGGACAGCCAAGCCAACCGTGTGTCTCGGGTCATCGAGGTGCTCAAAGACCGTTTCTCTGAGCCTCTGCGTATCAGCGATCTGGCAGAACAGGCCAATATGAGTGAATCCTCCCTGTATCACAGTTTCAAACAGATCACCCGTATGTCGCCATTGCAGTTCCAGAAGAAGCTGCGCCTGCACGAAGCCCGCCGTTTAATGCTGTCGGAAGGACTGGAAGCGGCCTCCGCCAGTTATCGGGTAGGCTATGAAAGCCCCTCCCACTTTAGTCGTGAGTACAGCCGCATGTTCGGTCTGCCCCCGCGCGCAGATGTGAGCAAGTTGCGCGGCGAGCTGCGGGTACCGGCCTAATCCGAAGTGGCATTGCCCTGCTTGAGAACAAACAGGCTACACCAGCCCTCAGGGCTGATATCACCTTCTACCACAATACAGGCATTGGGCGGCGTAAATAACTGACAGTCAGCACACTTCTTGTCTTCTTTCGGTTTGTCCTGGTAATTGACCGCTTCCTTGGTTGCCTTGATCTGAGCATTGGCTCGATCTGTGGCGATCAGTGTTACCGGTAGAATTGCCAGGGCACCCCCGGACAATTTTAGAAACTTTCTACGGGAAATATTTTGATGTTGTTCCATTGGCAAAATATCCAAAACGCTTTGCAATAGTCTTCAGCTTTTCAGATTAGCCCGGTTTGAAATTTCTGCAGCGGGGACCGGCTTGATGCGGAAAGGAAGGCAAGTAAGAATCAGTCTTATTATCTAATAAAAAGGCGGCACTCTGTGCCGCCTTAAAGGACTACATCAAATCAAAATCACTTTTGCGTGATAAAGATTTTACCTACTGACTTGTCGTGGCTCTGGGCAATTACGCGAATCTTCAGACCGTAGGGCGTGATCGCGCGGCCGGCATCCGGGATCTCATCGCTGCTAAAGCTTCTGCGATCGCTGAATACACGGTGCGGACGGTTGTCGATATCGCTCATGGTAATGCCGTACTCCTCCAGGAGGTCCAGGTTCAGCTGCTGAGCCCAGTCGACACCGAAGGTGGCATCGTGGATCTGGTAGCGGGTGGAGGCTACGGAATCATCGCTCCATTTCAGGACCTGTTGGTCTGCATCGACTACACCGAGGAAGCCGTCACCGGGGTGAATGCCGACCCAGTTGTTGTCTTGGCTGGTGTCTGCATACCAAACCAGCAGACCTTCGTTGTAGGTCAGCATCTGGCCGGCCACATTGATGTGTGCCAGACCTTGGTCTACGCCGCGATGAGTGCGCCATTCCAGCAGGTAGTAGTGGTCGTGCAGATCGTAGCCGGGGTGGCGACTGAAGCCGGTCAGACTGAAGTCGCCATCGCTCTCCGCATCGTCGAAGAGGGTGGCTTGGCCGTCGACATTGATAGTGATGTCATCGGCGAACAGGCCAGGGTTGGCTTCATAGCCATCGGTGATATAAGCGATGGACAGGTTGAACTGTTGGCCGGCGTAGGCGCTCAGGTCAAACTCGGCATCTACCCAGCCACCAGAGCTGCCGGTAATACCGAAGCCTGGGTTTTGGCCGTTGGGGCTGGTATCGGTAGTGATGTTACCGGGGATGGAGACGAAGCCTTCACCCAGGTCAACCATGACCGCACCGTAGTCCCAATCCTGCTCAATGTCGTACCACACTTTGAAAGTCAGGCTGGCACTCTGAGCGCTGGTCAGGTCGACAGGGATTACCATGGAGTTCTGCAGGTTGTTGTCACTGCCACTGAAGTAGGCGTACTCACCACTACTGGGTACGGTTACGACCACTTCCTTCTGAGGCAGATCGATACGGACCGCATCGTTATTGGTGCCCTTGTGTACAGCCTCATCCAACAGGAGTCGGATGCCTCGGCGGGGGATGTCTTCCAGGGCGATAGTTTCGCCGTGTAGCCAGTTACCGTCGTGGTTGGTTTGCAGGTATTCCTTCGCCCAAGCGGAGAAACCTGTGGGTTCAGAACCCGGAATAGTACCGGCCCAGCTGCCGCTGGACATAATCGACCAGGAGGAGATGGGCTCACCGCGGCCGGAGCCATCGGTATCGTATTCATCAGGCAAGCCCAGGTCGTGGCCATACTCGTGGCTGACGACACCGGCTGCCGCATCGGCGGGCTGAACTGTGTAGTCGTAGGCAGCCATGGTGCCGCCCCAATAGTCCACTTCTGAGGTAGTGCCTTCAATGGAGTAAATATCACCGAGGTTCCAACGGTGTGCCCAGATGGCGTCCTCACCCAACTGGCCGCCACCGGCCTCTTCACCCACGGAGGAGTGGAAAATCATGATGTGGTCAACGAGGCCATCGGCCTCCCAGAAGTCGCCGTCGCCATCCAGGTCATAGCGATCTTCGATATCGAAGTCGGCCAGATTAACGTTGGGGTCTGCAGCGGCGGCTTGCAGTGCTTCGCGCACCAGAGCGCGAGCATCACCGTCTTCGTTATTGCCGTAGAAAGCCGCCGGCTGACTGGCGGTGTACCAGCCCGCAACAGAACCTTCTACGGAGTAGCTGTAGCCGGACTGCTGCCAGTAAAACTGTTGCATAGAAAGCAGGTTTTCACCCTGCGGACCAGTGAAGCCCTGTTGGGAGAACAGTAGGTTTGAATAATGTTCCGCGGCGTAATCCGCGTAGTACATATCCGTTTCCCCAGGCTCAATGCTGTTGTGAGGGAAATCGGGGAAGTCCATCAGGATCGCGAGAACTTTTGCTGTACGTACTTCGCCTTCGTAATTTTCAAGTTGAATAGGGGCCGGTGCGCGGCCATGACCATGAAAACGCCCCTTGCCTTTACCACGTCCTAATCTAGGATGCTTGCCGCCACGGGCGTGCTTCATCATTTGTACCGTTTCACTGGACAAATCCTGAGGAAGACTTTGGTTTTGTTTGGCACGCTCTTTCAGGAACTGGTGCAGAGTGCGCTCGGCTTCGCCGATGGATGCATTTTTACTAATGCGGCCTGAACGCTTTAGCATATCGATCAGCTTGGCTTCATTAGCGATTACCAAGTCGAGTTGATTACCACCTTGCACTTGTGGTGAGGGGGCAGCATAGCTGTTCGCAGCCATCAGGCTGAGAGCAAGCGCGCTGACTGGCAGCAGACTATTAACTTTTAGCATTGATCCCTTCTTTCATTTTTGTTTTAAAAAACGAACGGTTCGGGGAAAATTTTAAATGTGGGGGCACTGAGCCAGTGCGCTACCCGAACCGTATAGGCCGGCTGTAATTTACAGATGGCACATAAATTTACAAACGGCACATATAGTTCAACGAAGGAGAAGTAGGGGGCCGCAATAAAATTTTTGTGATGTTATTGGCAATCTTTGTGTCTACCGATTAATAAAGGTTTGGTGGCGACTAGCGGGAGGATAATTAAGTATTTGTTCCATTCAAATTTATTTAATTAGATTTATTTTTTTTGTTTTCTTGTTTATTTAAACTGAAAGCTTGAATCTAGGGTTGTTTCGCCCAGGGTAGCCAAAGAGAAATCTGTAGACCCCCGCCGTTGCGATTCATCAATTGAATACGACCTCCGTGGGCGTCGACAATTTCTCTACAAAGAGCGAGTCCCAAGCCGACTCCTTGTTCTTTGGTTGAAAAGAAAGGTAGCAACGCCTGCTGTAAAACTTTTTCACTCATGCCACAGCCACGGTCGGCAATAATTAACTGCTGACCCAGGCCATCGGTGCGAATCGATAGTTCGATATCTTCGTTACTGGAGCCCGCTTCACGAGAATTTTTGATTAAATTGAGTAAAGCATGCTCAATTTGCACCGGATCGAAGTATCCTGTACGCGTAGGCAGTACACCTTTTAAAACAAATTCCTGTAAGGGAGCGATGCGTTCGATAAGTTCTCGCCAACTCACTGGTTCACAGCTGGGAGATGGTAACTTGGCAAAGCTGGCGTAGCCCTGGGTGAACTCGGTGAGGTGTTTGCAGCGTTCCGCAATAATATCGAAAACCTTTTCAAGCGCCGTGGTTTTTTCTGGTTTGTCAATCAGCATTTTGCCTGAGTGGGCTAGAGAAGAGATGGGAGCCAGTGAGTTATTTAATTCATGGCTGATTA
Source organism: Microbulbifer variabilis (assembly GCF_020524905.1). Classification (GTDB taxonomy): domain Bacteria; phylum Pseudomonadota; class Gammaproteobacteria; order Pseudomonadales; family Cellvibrionaceae; genus Microbulbifer; species Microbulbifer variabilis_A. Next base: position 163,606 of record NZ_JAIVKI010000003.1, read on the forward strand.
GGCGTATCACTTTTTTCCAAACCTCTACTTCCGCCTTGGTGAGTTCCTTTGTCATCTCGCGCAGAACAATCAAGCGGTGCTTATGGGCGTTGAGCACAAATGTGCTGTTGCCGATATGCATGGAATGGCTGCCAGTTTTATCCGTGTAGTTAAACAGGCCGTTTTCCCAGTTTTGTATGGCGCTGGCAATTTCTTTCGGGCTGTTGGGAAGCAACTTTTGTAGCAGTAAACCCTGAATGGGTCTCCCCGCATTGAGTAATTTTTTAGCGCTGCTGTTGGAATAAATAATATGGTCACTCTGGTCCACCAGGAGCAAAGCCTGGGGTGAGCTTTGTATCACAGTGTCTAGCAGCAATTCTCGCTGATATATATGGGCGCGCTCGCGCCTAAGGTGCTCGCCGATATCATTGTATAAATTAGTAATTTGGCACAGTTCTATATCCCGAGGGGGGACCAGTGAAATAGAAAAGTCACCGTCACGGAAGTTGAGCAATCCACCTTGAAGGGATTTCAGAGTGGTGGTTAGGGGCTTCAGTGCCAAGCGTACCAGGCTGATGAGGGTACAAATGCCCAGGAAAAGGCCCAGGGCCCAAGAGAGGCGGGAGTCCAGGCCAATAAAGCTTAATAACCACGGGAGCCCCGCGGCGATGGCTAGAGCCAGTGTGGAATAGGTGAGGATACGCCCTTCCAAAGAAAAATATTTAGACATCAATAGGGAATACCATGTTTTTCCAGTCGGCGATACAGTGCCTGGCGGCTCATACCCAGCTCCCTGGCGGCCTGGGCAATAATGCCATTACAGCTGGCCAAGATCTGTTGTAGGAGTTCGCGGCTGGGCTCGAAATGTATTTCGGCCCTGTCCATTGGGGCCTGCTCCGGCAGGGCCAGTAGCGCTTCATCTATTGTGTCCCCGCGGCAGAGAACCGAAGCTCGCTGCATAACATTTTGCAGTTCACGTACATTGCCGGGCCATTGGTAACGGGTTAGCGCGGTCACCGCTTGGGGTGAGAGTTTTTTTGAGCTGCTGTTTTCCTGTAAAAAATTTATGGCTAGCGGGGCTATATCCTCGGGGCGCTCACACAGAGGTGGGAGACGTAACTCAATCACATTCAGTCGGTAGAACAGGTCCTGGCGAAAGCTGCCATTGGCGATGGCTTGGGGCAGATCACTATTGGTAGCACTGATCACCCGTACCTTAGCCTTGCGGGTTTGACTGCTGCCGAGGCGCTGGAACTCGCCGGTTTGCAATACGCGCAATAATTTTACCTGCCCACTGGCAGAGAGTTCACCGATTTCGTCGAGAAATAAGGTACCGCCATCGGCGGCCTCGAAGCGCCCTTCACGGGGCTTATTACCAGCGCCTGTGTAGGCTCCCGGCTCGGCGCCAAACAGTTCCGCCTCCATTAAATCTTCCGGTAGAGCGCCCACATTGATCTTCACAAAGGGCCCGTTACGCAGCTGCGAGTTGGCCTGCACAATCTCAGCAACCTTTTCCTTGCCGGCGCCATTGGGTCCCGTGATTAGTACCGGGACATCGGATTTAGCCACTTGGGTGGCCATCTCCAGCAGTTGTTGCATCTTGTCGCTGCGATAGATGATATCGCACAAGTTGAACATGTCCTGTAACTCTCTACGAGCATTTATGGCCTGCTGTTGTGATGCCCGTTGACGTTTTTGAAGCTCGCCCAATTCCAGCAGATTGTTAATAGTTGAGACCAGCTTGTTGTCATCCCAGGGTTTGCCCAGGTAATCGGCAGCGCCAGCACGGACCAGTTCCACCGCCATTTCCAGTTGGGTCCATGCGGTCAATAAAATAATGGGCAGGTCAGGGTTGATTTCGCGAATGGCAAAAAATAGTTCGCGCCCCTCCTCACCAGAGGTGGTATCCGCGGTGAAATTCATATCCTGGATGACCAGGCTGATATCCCTGTTTTCTCGCAGTAATTGCAGGCCCGCCTGGGGTGTAATGGCACAGAGTGGCTGTAGGTCATGTAGTGACAGCAATATTTCGAGGGCCGAGACGATAACGCTGTTATCGTCGATGATGAGTATTTTATCCATAAGACTGAGGGGCAATTTGTATGCTGCCCATTATGCAATGTGTAGGTGGTAAGGGGGAACTGTAGTAGGAGCTGTATTCGAACCCCGGCCATAGGGAGAACCAAAGTGCTATTAACTACAGGTTATTTTTGGCGGATTGATGATCAAAACTCAATACCCTGGCGAGCCTCCACTGACCATCCACTTTTTACCAGCGATGGGTGGCCAGACTCTTGGTTGAGCCTGGCCACCAATCCCAACTTAATTTAAACACTCCGTGTGGCGGTTGCGGGGGAGATATTGGCCGCACGCAGGGCTGGCGCCAGTGCAGCAGTGAGGCTAACAACCAATACCAGCAGGGCACAGATGGAGAGAGGGACCAGAGTCAGTACCGGCTGGGAATAATCGCGCACCATATACTGATTAACAATTAGGGCTGCGGCACTGCCCAGGGCGATACCGGTAACGGCAATCAGACTGTTTTCAACTAGGAAATAGCGGCTGATATTACTGCGGGTAGCTCCCAATGCCCGCTTTACACCAATTTGCTTAGCGCGCTGATTAATCCAGAAAATTGTCAGGCCGACAATCCCCAGTGCTACGATAAAGCTGAGCGTGGCCGCAACAATGGATAACACTTTCACCATTAAGTTATCGCCTGCATAGCTGCGAGCGACATACTCTGAAAGAATTCTGGTTTTAATGACTCTCTGAGGGTCCCTTTCAGATAGTTTTTCTACTAAGGTTTTTAATACTTCATCGCGCTTGCCTGGCTCGGCGCGTACTAAATAATTGATGTCCTGAGTATTTCTGGCAATGGGGAAAAAGGCCACATTACCTGCTTTTGACCAGTCCACCCAGGCGCCCAGATGCCGCTCTACAACACCGATGATTTCTATTGGGTGGGAGTCACCATCATAAAGGGGCTTTCCAATTGGATCCTGACCGGGATAGATATTTTCAGCGAACTGCTGAGTAATAACTGCGACATTAACATCCCGAATTTCACTCGGATCATAATATTGCATTTCAGTATTGGTAAAGTTTCGCCCCGCCACTAATTTTAAGCCCAGGGTATTAATAAAATTTGGGTCTGTATTGTAACGGTTAGAGTTTTCTCCACCGACTTTCTGGTTTGGTTGAGTGTAAAAAGTGCCAGCGGAGCCAGATTGGGATAAAGGCACTTGATTGGTAACGGTTGCATCTTTAACGAGAGGTAGCTTTCGCAGTAAATCCATATCTGCAGAAATCGCTCCAATCATGTCGTAGTCCTGGGGGATCGCCATAACGTTGATGGCAATAATCTCTTCTACGGCAATACCGGTTGGCCTACCTATTTTTTCAATTCGTTCCTGAATAATAATGACAATGTTACTGATAATTGCCAATGTCAATGCAAGCTGCAAAGATATAAGTAAGGCAGGAACTTTGTTACGCCAGAGGGCGGATAACATGGGTTGTAATTCAAGCATGACTCGTCCTTACTGGGTTTTCAGGTAAATGGAAGGGTTAGTGCGACTGATACGCCAAGCTGGGTAAAGCCCTGCCAACAGGCTTGCAATTAGAGCGAGTCCGATTGCTGCAGCCACCATCACCCAATCGATCCTGGCGACCGTATCCAGTTGTCCCATCGCCAAATAACGGATTCCACTAATGCCCATAAAAGCGAGTAAAATACCGGCTATCCCACCGAGAATGCCGATGGTAGAGCTTTCAATGAGGTGCTGTGTGAAGATAGCATTGCGGCTGGCACCAAGTGCACGGCGCACGCCCGCTTCGGGCGCCTTGCGCAGAAACTTGGCGAGTAATAGAGCTACCGCGTTGATAACGCAAACTAACAGAAAAGCCAGGGATACCCAGCCCAGTACGCGATTGTCATCGCTGAGTACTTCGTTGAGAACCAACCACTCGGAAGGTTTACTCAGAGCAAACTTTAATGGTCGCTCGAAGCGCCCCTGGTCCTTTTGTCCTTGAATATACGCGGTTAGGAAGCTTTCGTACCCGGCTTTCTGTTCGCTATCGCTGAGTTCAACCCAAAATTGAATCCAGACGCTCTCACTTTGTAGGAAACCCTCGTAGCCTTCTCCTTCTTCACCACTATCCCAGCCATTGGTATTTCCCCAACTATAAATTTCTAGCTTGCGGTGGAGCCCAAAAGGCACGAACAGGGATTCAACTTCTGCAAAGGAGCTATTATTGACATCGTAAATTTTGGGCGAGGGTTCCCAGGTATCGATAACGCCTATTACGGTAAAAGGCTGGCTATTTAATACAACAGTTTTACCAACGCTGTTTTCTCCAGAAAATAACTTTTCATTGGTGGCCTTGGACAGCACCACCACCTGCATAGGTGAACCGTCCGCAGTTTTCTCCCAAGTGCCGCCGTAAATAAAAGGAACATCGAATAAGCTAAAGAAATCGCGGGTGGTTACGCGGATGTCAGCGGTATAAGGCCGGATTGCAGAATCCTCCAGTTCCACGGTGAAACCATAGCGGTGCATGGCTACCTGGTGGGTGGGGATATCGGAGCGCAGCAGGGCTTGGGCATCTTTATAGGTCAGTTGCCAGGGGATTTCGTTAGCGTTATCGTAGGCTTTATTAACATCCCAGCTATCAAGCTGCACTGCAAAAAGTACGTCATCCTTATGCTCAAGAGCGTTTTGCGACATCATGTAATTAAGGGTGAGCACTGTCATGGAGGCACCTACACCTACCGCGATAGCGGCGACCATCAGCGCACTTAATATCGGTGTACTGCGCAGACTGCGCAGTGCCAGTGAAATATAGTATCCAATCATTACTGCAGACTCCTTAAGCAGTTGCGGCTTCGGGTTGCTCTGTGAGTGTGCGCAGATCGCACACTTGCCCATCCACAATCTGAATATTGCGGTGCGCGCGACGGGCCAGTTCGGGGTCGTGGGTTACCATCACAATAGTGGTGCCCCACTCATTGATAAACTCCAATAATTCCATGACCTGACGAGCCATTAGGGAGTCGAGATTTCCGGTGGGTTCATCCGCGAGCAGGAAGCGTGGTTCGCCAGCCAGTGCGCGGGCGATGGCGACGCGCTGTTGCTGGCCGCCGGACAACTGTGCGGGCAGATGTTTAGCGCGGGCAGAAAGGCCCACTTGCTCCAGAACTTTCTCGATACGCTTGCGCCGTTCTTTGGCATTAAAGCCGCGATAGCGAAGGGGGACATCGATATTGTCAAACAGATTGAGGTCTGGAATCAGGTTGAACCCCTGAAAAATAAATCCAATTTTCTCGTTGCGCAGGCGAGAGCGCTGGCGGTCATTCAGGTTGCTGACATCTTCACTGTCCAGTAAATATTGGCCACCAGTTGGGGTTTCCAATAACCCTGCAATATTTAGGAAAGTGGTTTTACCGGAGCCGCTGGGACCGGTGACAGAGACAAATTCCCCTTCCTTTACTTCCAGGCTGAAGTCGCGCAGGGCGTGGGTTTCAATGGTGTCTGTGCGGAAACTCTTGCGGACGTTATGCATTTTAAGCATGGCGATGTTCCTTGTTTTTCACTGAATTTTTAAATCGTTGATTAATAGCTGAAACTGAATGGGTGTAGCTTGCGCGTGTTGAATGTCTTTCTTGGTTTATTCTTTTAGGGCAACCAGCTGAGCCTTCTCCAATTCATCGGAGGAGGAAATTATTATTTGATCTCCCTCTTGCAGGCCGGAGACAATTTCCACTTGCTTTAGTCCCAGCGCGCCAACTTGAATGGCTACGCGCTCTGCCTGCTGTTGATCGTTGAGACGGAATGCAAAGCGGCCGCCGCTTTGATCCAAAAAACCACCGCGTTTCACCAGCAGCACATCATTGCGGTTCTCCAACAGCACCCGCGCAGTGAGACGGAGGTTCTGGCGCAGGTTTTGGGGCTGTCCCTCGCTAAAGCGCACACGGGCGATGACTTGGTTATCGATAACTTCGGGGGATATCGCGGTGATTTCACCGGGTAGTTCACGCCCTCCTAAATTGATGGCTACGGCCATATTTAGGCCCAGGTCGTCGGCGTAGTTTTCCGGCACGGCGGCTTCCAGCTCGAAACTGGTGAGATCCACTACGGTGATCAGCGGTGCATTGGCGGGCACCGCACTGCGCTGGGTGACGGCGAGGCTGCCGACAGTACCATTCACCGGAGAGAGAATTTGCAGTTCGCGCACACGACGCTCCAATTCTTCCACTTGCAGTTGTTGTTGTGACAGCTGTAGCTCCAGAGTCCGGGTTTCAAAGGTGAGGGACTCTTTCTCCAGCTCTGCATTTTGCACTGCCTGCTCGTATTCCAGCTGGGCGCGAGCCATTTCGTCCTTGCTGCGCTCAAAGTCGAGCCGGGAAATAATCTGTTTCTCCATTGAAAGTTCGGAGCGCTTCAACTCCCGTTTGGCCGCAGTGAGATCGACCTTGGCCAGATCGGCTTTCTGCTGGTTCTCCATCTGCTGGCGCTTGGCCTGGATTTTCTGCCGCTGCAGCTGCACACCTAGCTGGTTCAGCTGTGCCTTTTCTTGGGCCAGCTGGTTAGAGAGCTCGGGGCTGTCGACGCTGGCGAGGATTTGCCCGGCCTTTACGCTATCCCCGGCTTTCACGGAAAACTTCACGATGCCTTGGGCGGGGCTGAACAGGGTGGGGCTATTGGCGGCGACGACTTTGCCCTGGACCACCAGGTCGCGTACCAAATCACCACGTTCCACTTGGGCGATATTGATGCGTGACAGAGAAAGGGTGTTATCCACAGAGCTGGTGCTGTGCCAGGCGCTGATACCCCAGGCGAGGAAAGCGGTGGCCAGGCCGAGGCCGAGGGTGCTCTTGATTACTTTTGGATTCTTCCACAGCGGCACGGCTTCGATTTTTGTATCTTGCCTGGAAGTGTCTCTGATCATCTCGCTTTCCATTTCTCTTTATCGGGGCTTTTGCTTTTCCAGATTGGATGCAAAAAATTTTCTATTCGGATGCAAATCCAAGAAATTGGTTTTGCCAGGTTGTTAGCAAGGGTTGTGCCAACCTTTAAAACATCTTTAACTGATTGAAAAATAAGGATTTTTCTTCTTTTGATGGTGTGGAACTTTTCCCGGGGTGTCCGCAAAAAGTGTCCGCTGTCCGCTCTGTCCGCTAGATGTAAGAGGTCTAGGAGGGCGGATACCGTTCGGCCTGAAGAGATTGAAGGGAAGGTCGATTAGCTGAATCTGTGGACTGCAGTGGGGGTTTATGCGGGGGGACTGCGCATGTGGTAGAGTGCGCGGCCTTTTTTTGATCAATTCAAATTTATTGCGTTTATGTTCCTTCCATCGCTGCTCTCATCAACCAAAGCCGACTGGTTCGGCAATATACGTCGCGACGTTCTCGCCGGCCTGGTAGTGGCCCTGGCCCTGATTCCAGAGGCGATCGCCTTCTCTATTATCGCGGGGGTGGACCCCAGGGTTGGACTCTACGCCTCCTTCTGTATCGCCGTGGTGATCGCCTTTTTGGGCGGCCGGCCGGGCATGATTTCCGCAGCCACGGGAGCCATGGCACTGCTGATGGTGACGCTGGTGAAGGAGCACGGCTTGCAGTATTTGCTGGCGGCGACACTGCTCACCGGGGTATTGCAGATTATTGCCGGCTACCTAAAGTTGGGCAGCCTGATGAGCTTTGTATCCCGGGCGGTGGTTACCGGGTTTGTGAATGCCCTGGCTATTCTGATTTTTATGGCGCAGATGCCCGAGTTGATCGGCGGTAGCTGGGAGGTCTACGCTATGACGGCAGCGGGCCTGGGGATCATTTACCTCTTCCCCTATATCCCGGTGATCGGTAAAGCGGTGCCCTCTCCACTGGTGTGTATTCTGCTGCTGACTGCAGTGGCCGTGACCATGGGGCTGGATATCCGCACCGTCGGTGATATGGGTGAGCTGCCAGATACTTTGCCGATCTTCCTTTGGCCAGAAGTACCGCTGAATTTTGAAACCCTGCAAATTATCTTCCCTTATTCCGCTGGTCTGGCAGTGGTCGGTCTGCTGGAGTCTCTGATGACGGCAACCATTGTCGACGATCTGACCGATACCACTAGCGATAAAAACCGCGAGTGTAAGGGGCAGGGGATTGCCAATATCGCTGCGGGCACACTCGGTGGTATGGCCGGTTGCGCCATGATTGGCCAGTCGGTAATCAACGTGAAGTCCGGCGGTCGAGGTCGACTCTCTACCCTGGTGGCTGGTATTGGCCTATTGACCCTGGTGGTATTCCTCAGTGACTGGGTGGCGGTGATTCCCATGGCTGCTCTGGTGGCGGTTATGATCATGGTCTCCATCGGCACATTTGACTGGAGCTCCATCCGCAATCTGAAACACTATCCGCTCTCCACCAATTTGGTCATGCTGGTGACTGTGATTGTGGTAGTGTGGACCCATAACCTGGCTTATGGTGTATTTGTTGGGGTGCTGCTGGCCTCACTGTTCTTCGCTAATAAAGTCAGCCACTTTATGTATGTGAGCAGTAAACTGGACGAGGCACAAAGTCGACGCACCTATAAGGTTATCGGTCAGGTTTTCTTTAATTCTGCCGACAAGTTCACCACATCATTCAACTTTAAAGAAGTCGTGGATACAGTAGTCATTGACCTGAGCCGCGCGCATTTCTGGGATATCTCCGCGGTGAACGCCCTTGATAAAGTAGTGCTGAAATTCCGTCGTGAGGGTGCCCAGGTAGAGTTGGTGGGACTTAACCAAGCCAGTGAGACAATCGTCGACCGGTTCGGCGTACATGATAAACCCGAGGAAATTGAACGGGTTCTTGGAGGACATTGATGACCGTAAGCAACAGCGACAATAACCCCTTAAGTAATGGTGCTACACCGCCATTGATACTCTCCTGTATCGATGGCTCCCATTACACCGGTGCAGTCTGTGACTATTCGGCCTGGCTGGCCGATAGCCTGGGTGCGCCGCTAAAGCTGTTGCATAACATCGAACGCAGTGAGGTTCCAGCGGTAACGGACTTTACCGGTAGTATCGGCCTCGGTAGTCAGGAAGAGTTACTGGAAGAACTGACCGCGCTGGAACAACAGCGCGCGCAACTGTTAGTGAAGCAAGGCAAACTGATGTTGCAGGCCGCGCGCAGTCGCGTGGAGGCTGCCGGAGTGGAGCAGGTGATGAGTTGCCAGCGTCACGACAGCCTGCCTGAGTCTGTGGTGGAACTCGAGGATTCGATTCGCGTGCTGGTGCTCGGTATTCGCGGCGAGGAGCACGCGGATTCCGAACAGGGTCTGGGCGCACAACTGGAGACGGTGGTGCGCGCCCTGCATAAGCCGATTCTGGTGGTAAACCGGGAATTCCAACCGCCCAAGCGCATTATGCTCGCTTACGATGGTAGCGAAGCCGCGCGCAAGGCGCTGTCGCTGGTGGCAGAGAGCCCGCTGTTCCGCCAGTTGTCCTGCCATCTGGTGAATGTGGGACCTGCGGACGTGGCGGAGAAACTGCTGGCGCAGGCCAGCGCTGAACTGGATGCCGCGGGGCTGGCGGTTACTGCCAGCCACCTGGAGGGCAATCCGGTCGAGGCTTTGATTGCCTATCAGGCCGAGCACCAGATTGATCTCACTGTGATGGGGGCCTTTAGCCACAACCGCCTGCGTGACCTGTTAATGGGGAGCATCACCGCCAAGATGCTGTTAAAAACCCGGCAACCCCTGCTGCTGTTACGTTGATCATTGAAGCTCTGGGGCCGAGGCCTCAGAGCGCCAACGCCGCCTCCCTGGGACTGGCGAACCAGCGCAGTGCTTCGGCATCTACAGGCAGTGTTAATTCGCAGTAATGCGCCTCCGGCCGAGCACGGCATAACTCCTCCTCCGCGATAGCAAGGTAGTCGCTCAGTGTCCCCAGCGATTGAGGCTTCTCTTCTTCGTTTATTTCCCCTATTTCCCCTGCGAAAAGATCTATCTCGGCCAGGCTGACAACTGGGCCGAGTTTTTCTTGCTGGAAGCGCCAGACTCCCTGAGCCGTGTCGAAGGCGTAGTAGGGCAATAATTTCCAGCCGTGCCGCGCGATCAGGGCGACAGCCTCAAGTAGGTATTCAAAAGTGTCTTCATCGATAAAATAATTGAAATTCAGGCGCACCCAGCCGGGCCGTAATAGTTTTTGCCCCTTTAGGATCTGTTCTTCCAGAGCGCGGCTGTGCTCCATATCAATGCCGAGCAGTGCGTGCCCATAGGGGCCGGCACAGGAGCAGCCACCGCGGGCCTGGATACCAAACAGATCGTTGAGTAACGCCACCACAAAGCCGTAGTGCAAGTCTTTGCCCTGCCAGAGAATGCGCAGTGAGGCGATGGAAAGGCGAGACGCCTGCAGATTACCGAGAATTTCGATATTTTCTTCAAGAGACCAGCGCTGCAGGGCACGGCGAATAAAGTGCTCTTCACGCCTGGCAATTTCCTCGGTGCCCACCATCCCCTGTAGTTTGAAGACCATGCCGGCGCGAATGGACTCGACAATGGCGGGGGTGCCGCCCTCCTCACAGCGCTCCGGATCATCCAGGTAGCGGTGATCCTGCGGGGTGACATAGAGCACTGTGCCTCCGCCGGGAGTCGCCGGTACAGAATTTTTTAACAACCGCTCGTGTACCACCAGGATACCGGGTGTACCCGGCCCGCCAACAAACTTGTGCGGCGAAATAAAGGCCGCATCTTTATTCGCATCCTCACCATTGTCCCCCACTGCGCACATGTCGATCCCCACATAGGGCGCGGCAGCCGCATAGTCCCAGAAAGATAGGGCGTCGTAACGGTGCAGCAGTTGGGTGACGGCCGCTACGTCGGTTTTAATGCCGGTCACATTGGAGGCGGCGGAAAAACTGCCGATCTTCATCGGACGTTCGGCGTAAGTCTGCAACAGGGATTCCAGGTTGTTGAGATCCAACCCGCCCTGGCGATTCAGGGGGATAGAAACCAGTTCGGCGATGCTTTCCCGCCAGGGCAATTCATTGGAATGGTGCTCGTAGGGGCCGATGAAAACTACCGGCCGCTGCTGCTGGGGGATTTGCTCCCGCAACTGGTGGCGCTTATCCAGGTCTGCAGGCAGACGCAAGTTGAGGATATCAATCAGCTTGTTGATCGCAGCGGTGGCACCGGAGCCGCAAAAAATGACCTTGTGCTCGGGGCCTGCGTTGACCGCGCGGCGAATCTCTTCCCGTGCCTCCTCGCGCAACGCACTGATCTGGGCACCGGCAAAGGAGCTCTCGCTGTGGGTATTGGCGTAATAGGGCAGTACCTGCCGGCGGATGGCATCTTCGATAAAAGTCAGTGAGCGACCGGAAGCCGTGTAATCGGCATAAATCAACGGCCTCGGTCCAAAAGGGGTGGGAATGGGCATGCGATCGCCGATAACAGATGCGCGAATGTGATTGATAAGAGTGGTCATGATCCTATTCCCTGTTGTTTAGGGCCACTCTAGGTCTTTAGCAGTGAAACAATGTGCCTATTTGTATGGTTTTTTATCTCAAATTCGAAACAGCGTGCTGTAATAGCAATAATTGTGGATCACTGTATTGATATTTGCGTATTTGGTGAGACGATAAGCTATTTGGCGGCTAGTGTGGGGGCAGGCATGGCAGCGGTGCTTAATCGGCAGGACAAACAGATTCTCGAGCTATTGCAGCGGGATGCGACGCTCTCTGTGGGAGATATTGCCGAGCAGGTGGGGCTTTCAAAATCCGCCTGCTGGCGGCGTATTCACAAAATGGAGGAGGAGGGCGTGATCGCCGAGCGGGTGACACTCCTGAATCCTCAGAAACTCAATTTGCCACTGACTGTGTACATTTCCATCCGTACCAATCAGCACAATGATCATTGGGCTGCGCAGTTCGGTGAATTGGTGCAGGGCATTGCCGAGATACTGGAGGTGCATCGTATGAGTGGGGATCTCGATTACTTGATTAAAGCGGTGGTTACCGATATGCCCGGTTACGACCGCCTGTACAAGGAACTGATCAAGGCCGATCTGTTCGATGTCAGCTCCAGTTTTGTGATGGAAACCATGAAGCAGACTACCCGCCTGCCACTGACTTACACTGGGGCGGTATGAGGAGTCAGTGGCCGTGTCGGCTCCGCCACCACTGCAGAATTTTGGCTTCGCCCCTGGCCCGGTCCCCTTTCGGCACCTTTAGGCTATTGCGTATATCCCGCCAGGCATGGGAGTTCAGCCACAGGTTCAGGGCAAGAGCAATCAGCATGGCTAAAATGGCGCCCAGGCCCGCCAGTAACATATCCTTCTGTGCATCCCAGACATCCCCCTGTGAACCCAGAAAGGCGAGACCCAGTTCCGGGGAAACGGTACGTGCCGCCAGCCACTCGATGATTTCATAGATGGACGAAAGGGCGAAGGTGACATCCACAGGGAAAAAGTAAGCCCAAAAGCCGCGCAAGCCGGCAAGGCGGATCAATATCTCTCGTACCGGGTAAGCCAGTAATAAGCCAAAACTGAAATGTACCAACCGGTCGTACATATTGCGTTCACTGCCGAGCCACTCGCCCATGGAGAAACCCAACGGTACCTCCGCGTAGGTGTAGTGCGAGCCGATGACATGCAGGCACATAAACAGAGTGATGAGCGTGTAAGAAACCCTGGAGAGAGGAAATACCCGGGCGCTGAGCAAAATAACGGGTAGGGCTGCAAAGACTAGATAATTTTCCAGCAACCAGTCATCTGGATGCAGCGGCTGCCAAGCGGACCAACCCCAGGCTAGGGCGAAAACGGTCAGTAGAAACAGGTGGTACCAGTGTCGACGAAGACTGGACATAACTGCGGAACCCCCACTGCAGACAAGGTATTTCTGCGCCAGCATACACGATTGCGTGCCTTCGTGGATTGCATGGGATAACTCCTTTCACCCGGAGCTAGTGCAGGGCCGCTCGGTAGGGTAGCGCTTGGGTAATAAGCGCCTCCTCATCAAGTAGCTGGGAAAGCCGCTCCTCCACCGCATGGCGGGGAAAATACTCCAGCGCCAACTCCACAAACAGTTCGTGATGCCGAGCCTCGCTTTCGGTGATTACCCGATAGAAAGTTTTCAGCGGCCCCTCCGTTAGGGCTTCGGCTACCAGACCAAAGCGCTCGCAACCGCGCGCCTCGATAATGGCGCCGGTGAGCAACCGGTCCATCAAATACTCCTCTGGGCCGCGGCGGATCAGCCGGCGCAGGGCGTGGATATAGGAATCTTTCTCATCTGCTGCCTGATAGATACCACGCTCGTGCATGATTTTGATGACTTGGCGAAAATGGTTCATCTCTTCCAGTGCCAGGTTCACCATGGTTTCCACCAGTAAGGGTTTGTCCGGATAGTGAGAGAACATGGAGACGGCCATTCCGGAGGCCTTCTTTTCTGCAGCGGCATGATCCTGCAAAAAGCGATTGAAATCCTTGAGCACTACCTCTGCCCAGGCCTTTGGGGTTTTATAGCGAAGTTGCAACATAATGGATGGCGGCAGCGACAAAGAGGCCAGTATACCGCCATCCATAGAATTATTTTTCAGTGGCTCAAGTTTCCTCTAGCCGGTTAATCGGCGCTCGCGAACCTCTCGCTCGCGAAGCGTGGCCGTTCGCGCCTGCTCCAGGGTCATTCCGGCCTTGGCGTGAGGTGTGGGTTTGCCGTTGGCATCCAGTGCCACGAAGACAATCTGCTCCACCTGTACAATGAGTTGTTGGGTCTGCTTGCTGCGCACCTCACAGTGCACGGTCAGGGAGGTCTGGCCGATGCCAACTACCTCAAAGCCGAATTCCACGACATCGCCACAGCAGGCCGAACTGACAAAGTCGATTTCTGACATCAGTTTGGTGACCAGCATGGGCGTGCCCATCTGACATCCGGCAAAAATGGCGGCTTCTTCATCAATCCAGGCAAGCAGCTGACCGCCAAATAGGCGCTGGGCAGGATTCAGGTCGCCGGGTTTGACGCAGTGACGGGAGTAATATTTCACGCTGACCTTCCTAACTTACTTTGGGTTTAACGCTTGATGGTAGGTAATTGCGCAGTGGCCATTCGGGCTGGATAGTTCCAGCACTCAAACGGATAACTTCCGCATATAAAGTGTTTTGCACAAGGCGTGCCAAGCCAGAGAAAGTCTAGTTGAGGTTTTTAGGTGGAATAAGCGCCATAATTGGAGATTCAGGACACAGATCTGGCGCAAAAAATATTCAAATGCGCAAAAATAGTGCGTTAAGTCACTTTAAGGGCATTTGGCCACTTTGGCCACTTTGGCCGCTGCTGGGGAGGTTTTGGACAGCGAGACCGCCTGTTGGGAAAGGCAACTATGGGACTCCCAAGCCACAACCATTAGAATGGCGAAACGGTGTGACTCTGGCGTCGCTGTGCTTGATTTACGCCACCGTTTTCCCCGATGCGCACCTCGCGTGTCTGTGATCACAAAACCACGATTCCCCAAGTGCATAGGGAGAGACTGTTAGGATGATTATCCAGCCGAAAGTTCGCGGATTCATTTGTACCAATGCCCACCCGCAGGGCTGTGCCGCCAATGTGCGTGAACAGATTGACTTCATCAAGTCGCAACCAGCGATCGACAATGGTCCAAAGCGGGTCCTGGTGGTGGGTGCTTCCACCGGTTACGGGCTGGCCTCGCGGATTACCGCCGCCTTTGGTTGTGGCGCTAAGACTCTGGGGGTGTTTTTCGAAAAGCCGCCCACGGAAAAGCGCACCGCTTCCGCCGGTTACTACAATTCCGCAGCTTTTGAGGCAGAAGCGCACAAAGCGGGGCTCTATGCCAAGAGTATCAACGGCGATGCCTTTTCTGACGCAGTAAAAGCCCAGGCTGTCGAAATGATCAAAGAGGATCTGGGACAGGTGGACCTGGTGGTTTACAGCCTCGCTTCACCCCGCCGCACAGACCCCAAGACCGGTGAACTTTACAGCTCCGTACTCAAGCCCATCGGCGAATCCTATACGGCTAAAAACCTGAATACCGACAAGCTGGAAATTTCCGATATCACTGTCGAGCCCGCCAATGAGGAAGAGATTGCCAACACCGTGAAGGTGATGGGCGGTGAGGACTGGGAGCTGTGGATGCAGGCCCTGGGTGAAGCAGGCGTTCTGGCCGACAATTGCAAGACAGTGGCTTACACCTATATCGGTGAAAAGCTCACCTGGCCGATTTATGGTCACGCCACCATCGGCAAGGCCAAGGAAGATCTGGATCGCGCCGCCAAGGCGATTACCGACAATGGCCAGGCCAACGCCAATGTAGCGGTGCTCAAGGCCCTGGTTACTCAATCCAGTTCCGCGATTCCGGTGATGCCGTTGTATATTTCCTTGGTCTACAAGGTGATGAAGGAAGAGGGGACGCATGAAGGCTGTATCGAACAGCTCTACCGTCTGTACACCGAGGGGCTCTATACCGATACCCCGCTTCTCGATGGAGACAATCGCCTGCGTATGGATGACAAGGAACTGCGCCCGGAGACTCAGTCCAAGATTGAACACCTGTGGCCGCAAGTAACCGCGGAAAACTTGTTTGAGCTGACGGACTACAAAGGTTATCAGGCGGACTTCCTCAAGCTATTTGGCTTTGGCGTCGAAGGTGTCGACTATAAAGCCGACACCAGCCCTCTGGTCGAGGCGGAATTCCGCTGATTTTACAGGGCTTAGCTTAGGGCCCCTTATCTATGGGGAGTGGCGCTGCCACTCTCCATTTTCTAGACGCCTAGTTCCGTTATTTATTGTCCCGTCGTTAAGGTCTGCGTAGCTTTTTCTCTTATTCCTTTAGTTACTCCCTGTTTTCCTCTAGTGGCAAGGGGTCATAATCCCCATTTAGTTTTTGCGGGGGAAAAGTCCATGGAATACCGCCAGCTCGGCACCAGTAACCTCAAAGTCAGCCAGATCTGCCTGGGCACCATGACCTTTGGCGAGCAAAACAGCGCTGATGACGCCACTGAGCAGTTGGACTACGCCCTGGAGCAGGGGGTGAACTTTATCGACTGTGCAGAAATGTACCCGGTGCCACCTCGACCTGAAACTCAGGGGCGAACGGAAGAGTATATCGGCAGATGGTTGTCGGCCCGTGGTGGACGCGACAGGGTGATCATCGCTACCAAGGTGGCTGGCCGTGGCGAAGCCAACTCCGGTGTTGGACATCTGCGTTCAGGTCCGAGGCTGAATCGTGAGCAGATCCTGAGGGCCTGCGATCACTCCCTCAAGCGGTTAGCCACCGATTATATCGACCTCTACCAAGTCCACTGGCCCGAGCGCCAGACCAACTTTTTCGGCCGCCTTGGCTATCAACATGGAGGGGATGATGGTGTCGCTATCGCCGAGACTCTTGATGCCCTGGAAGAGCTGGTCAAGGTGGGCAAAGTGCGCCATATAGGTATCTCCAATGAGACCCCCTGGGGCATGCACGAGTATCTCAGGGAGTCGGTGGTCTTAGGCAAACCGCGCATCGTCTCGATTCAAAATCCATATAATCTACTGAATCGTACTTTTGAAGTTGGCTGTGCCGAAATGTCTCTGCGCGAGCGGTGCGGATTACTGGCTTACTCGCCCCTGGCCTTTGGGATGCTCTCAGGGAAATATTTGGGGGGCAAAAAGCCCGCCGGAGCACGCTTGACACTTTACGATCGTTTCCAGCGCTATACGGGTGAACGAACCTTTGCAGCAACCGAGGCTTATGTGGAGTTAGCGCGCCAGTTTGACCTGGATCCGGCGCAGATGGCCCTGGCTTTCGTCAATCAACAGCCGTTTGTGACCTCCAATATAATCGGCGCCACAACCATGGAGCAGCTGCGCAATAATATCGCCAGTGTCGATGTGAAACTCAATGAGGAACTGCTGGTCGCAATTGAGGTTATTCACAGCGAAAACCCAAATCCGGCCCCCTAGTGTCAACTGCTCCTAATTGTGGGGTTGGGGATATCTATAATTGGGGAGAAAATTGCGTAACCGGAAAGGGAAAACAATAGGGGAGCTTTTATGGAGACGACCGGGCATCACACTCTTAATGATTTGTTCGCCCAACTGGGGCTGGCCTCAGAGGATGCAGAGATACACGAGTTTCTGATTTCTCATTATCTTCAACGGCACGAGAAGTTATCTGCGGCGTCATTTTGGACCGAGGGGCAGCGACAGTTTCTAGAAAATGCCATAGAGGAGGATTCTGACTGGTGCGTCGCAGTTGATGAGCTGGATTCCCTGCTGCGTCATTAATGCACCCTGGCACTGGCCAGTTGCCCGCCCCTGCGCCGTATTCCATAGGTTATACTACGCCGAATTCAACCGATTAAGCTGGGGTGAAGGCCCCGGTTGCGTAGCGATATCCGATGGAAAAACCCCGTTTTCGAGCGGCCCTGCTGCACCCCCGATATTGGCTGACCTGGTTATTGTTTGGGCTCTGGTTTCTGGTGGCTCAATTGCCCTATCGCTGGCAGCTGGCAATGGGCCGCGGCTTTGGTCGTGCGATGCTCCGGCTGGCCAATAGTCGCCGTACCATTGCCGAGCGCAACCTCGCCCTGTGTTTCCCCGAACTCAGTGATTCTGAGCGGGCGACATTACTTCTCCACAACTTCGAATCCAGTGGTATGGCTCTGATGGAAACCGGCATGGCCTGGTTTCGCTCTGCGCGCTGGTTGCGAAGTCACTGTATTTTTGAGGGGCTTGAACAGTTACGGGATATCCAATCCCAGGGACAGGGCGTATTGCTGATGGCCATGCACTTCACCACCCTGGAGATGGGGGCGGCGCTGATGGGGATGAGCATCACCTTAGATGGCATGTATCGCCCTCACAAAAATCCCGTCTACGACTATATGCAGCGCAAGGGGCGCGAGCGTCATACCTGCGGTGGTAGCGTCTATCAGCGCAAGGATGTACGTGGAGTATTGCGCGCCCTGCAACGCGGGCGGGCGGTCTGGTATGCTCCAGACCAGGATTATGGGATCAAGCAGGGAGTTTTTGCGCCCCTGTTCGGCGTACCTGCGGCGACTGTGACAGGTACCTCGCGATTTGCCCGTGTAGGGCGTGCCAGGGTTGTGCCCTATATAGTTACACGGCTGGATGACAACTCCGGTTATCGCCTCAAAGTGTACGATCCCATTGATGAAATTCCTTCCGGGGATGAACTACAGGACGCGATTCTGGTCAACCGCTTCATTGAAGCGCGTATCCGCGAGGCTCCAGAGCAGTATATGTGGGTTCACCGCCGCTTTAAGACCCGTCCAGAGGGCGCAGCCAATGTGTATGAAGGGGTGCGAAAGAAGAAAAAGAAGCGCAGGAAAGTGGCGAGCTAGTCGCACTGGCATAGATTCTGCGCCCTAAGTAACATACTGGTTCGACTCTGGCGGTGCTATTCCAGGCCGAGCGCGATAATTAAGGAGTGAGGATGTTTACCGGCAGTATGGTGGCCCTGGCCACCCCAATGTATGCAGACGGAAGCCTGGACTGGGACAGTTTGCGCAACCTGGTTGAGTGGCATATTGAACAGGGCACGCGCGCGCTGGTCGCTGTGGGTACTACTGGGGAGTCCGCAACCCTCGATGTCAATGAACATATCGAGGTTATCCGCCGGGTGGTGGATCAGGTAGCTGGGCGTATCCCGGTAATTGCCGGAACTGGCGCCAATTCCACCGCCGAGGCGATCGATTTAACTGAAAGCGCCGCCCGCTGTGGTGCCGATGCCTGTCTGCTGGTAACGCCCTACTATAACAAGCCGACCCAAGAAGGTTTGTATCAACATTACCGCGCCATCGCCAAGGCTGTACCGATTCCACAGATTCTCTACAACGTGCCCGGCCGCACCGCAGTGGATATGTTACCAAAGACAGTTCAGCGCCTGTCCTCAATTGGTAATATTATCGGGATCAAGGAGGCTACCGGTGATCTGGAGCGCGCTAAAGTTTTATTGGATACCCTGCCGGAGGGCTTTGCTGTCTACTCCGGTGACGACAGTACCGCCATGGAACTTATGCTGATGGGGGGCCAGGGTAATATCAGTGTAACCGCCAATGTGGCCCCGGCGGCGGTAGCCCAGATATGTGAGGCCGCGCTGGCTGGAGATGCTGTGACTGCGCGGGCAATTGACCAGCGTATTCAAATATTGCACAAAGTTTTGTTTTTGGAGTCCAACCCGATACCGGTGAAATGGGCTCTTCGGGAGATGGGACGTATAGATGGCGGTATCCGCCTGCCGCTGACCAGCCTGTCGCCCGAGCATCATGCTACAGTGCGCGAGGCCCTGCGCAGTGCCGGCGTACTTTAAACCTGCGAATCGTGAATTAACCAGGAAAGCTTTAATGAACAAATTGACTGTTGGAGTCGCGCTCTGTATTTCCAGTCTCAGCCTGGCGGGTTGTGGTGTGTTCGGCAACGATGGCTATTTCCGTGATCGCAGTAACGATTACCAGCAGGCGGACAGCCTGGCGCCGCTGCAGATCCCTGAGGGTATCAACGCCAAGCATCAGGAAGAACTCTACGAGATTCCACAGATCGCTGGCAACGGTTTGGAAGATGGAGACTTTGAAGTACCGCGTCCCCAGGCACTGTCTGTCAATGCGGGGTTGGAGCGGGTAAAAATTCAAAAGCTGGGCGGCAACCGCTGGGTGCTGGTTTCCCAACCCCCTGAAGAGGTTTGGCCCCAGCTGCATTATTTCCTGCGTACTTCTGGGCTGACCGTGGAAATGTCTGATGCCAGCGCCGGTATTATGGAAACAGCCTGGATGACTTTCAATGAGAGCCCAGATACCAAGGACAAATACCGCCTGCAGATTGAGACAGGTGTTCAACCGGATACAACCGAGATCCACGTGCGCCATTTGTCCGTAGCGGCGGATGCTCCTGTCGGTGGTACGGTTAACTGGCCGCAACACTCGAGCAGTCCGGAGCGAGAGGGTTGGATGATCGATGAGATGTCCACCGCCTTGGCTACAGATGCTTCTGGAGCCTCCGCATCCCTGGTAGCCCAGGCAATCGGTGGCAGCTCTGTGAAAGTACAGTTGCGCGAACCAGCTGGCCACGAACCTTATATTTCCATGGGTCTTGAGATGGAGCGTGCCTGGGCCACTGTTGCCCACGCCGTGAATGCCGGCGCCTATCGTCTGCATCGAGAGGATTCCGATATTGGTCTCTTCTACGTCACCTACGATGAAGAGCGCGAGTTGGCAGAGAGTGAAGAGGATGATGGCGGTTGGTTCTCCTGGGGCAAGAAGTCCAAGCAGGAAGACGAATTGGCCGAAAGTGCGGACCAGGTAACTTTGCAGCAGATCCTGGCCGGTATTGATACCTCCAAGAGTAGTGAGCCTTCGCTATTCAAAGAAATTAAAGGGCTCGGTGTCGGTTCAACTCCTGAGGGTGGCTATCCCGGCTACCTGATCGTGATCCGGGGTGGAGATGATAATGAGATTGAGGTACGCGTACGCGACACCCGCGGCCAGCCTCTCTCACGCAATAAGGCCTCCCAGCTGCTGCTCTCTATTCAGCAGAACCTGATTTAATAATGGGTCTGCGCTTCGCCTCACTGGGAAGCGGCAGTAAAGGAAACGGTACATTGGTCGCCAGTGGCGACCAATGTCTGTTAGTGGACTGCGGCTTTACCATCAAGGAAACCGAGCGACGCATGTTTCGGCTCGGTATGTCTCCCGCTGATCTCGCGGCAATACTGGTAACCCATGAGCACAGCGACCACCTTTCCGGCGTCGCACCGCTTGCACGCAAATATGGCCTGCCGGTTTATTTGACTCCCGGAACTCTTCGCGCCCGCGATATCGGTAAGTTGCCACAAGTGCACCTGATTGAAGGGCATCAGCCGTTTGTGCTCGCGGATATTCAGGTAACTCCTGTAGCTGTGCCTCACGATGCCAGAGAGGCCGCACAGTATGTATTTCGCAGTCGTGGCAGTAGTCTGGGTCTATTGACCGATCTAGGCACCGTAACTCCTCACGTGGAATCCCATTTTGCCGGTTGCGATGCTCTGGTCCTGGAAGCCAACCACGATCCGCAGATGCTGGCTCAGGGGCCATATCCCCCCTCTCTGAAGCGACGCGTGGGGGGAGCCTACGGGCATTTGAGTAATCAACAAGCTGCGGGATTTCTCCAGCGTGTGGGCTATGAACAGCTACAACATCTGGTGGTTGCTCACATTAGTGAAAAAAATAATACCCTCGAGCTTGCTCGCTCGGCGTTGGCAGAGATGGTGGAGAGTGTCGAGAACTGCATTTTCGCCTGTCAACAGGATGGATTTGATTGGCTCACCGTTGAAGCCCGAGGCTAATCAGCCCTCGGCTATCACCTTAATTAAAAACCTCTCGATAATAGCGTTAACTCTTTTGTTCAGTAGCGATACCGGCAGCGCTAGTGGCTTTGTAAGGACAGGGGCAGTATGGAAACCTTACTCGTTTATTTAGTGGTGGGGGCTGCGGCTGGAACTATCGCCGGCCTGTTTGGGGTCGGTGGCGGTTTAATTATCGTACCAGCTTTGGTGCTGGTTTTTACCGCAATGGGGGTCTCCCTGGATATTCTCACCCATATGGCGGTGGGAACATCTCTAGCAACGATCATCGTTACTTCCATTAGCTCCGTGCGTGCACATAACAAGAAAGGCGCGGTGGACTGGCACTTATTTTGGGTAATGGCCCCTGGAATCCTCCTCGGTTCCTGGCTTGGTGGAGTGACAGCGAAGTGGTTGCCCGGTGCCTGGCTACAACTGTTAATAGGCGTCTTTGCCATCATTATTGCCATTCGCATGTGGTTGAGTGGTTTGCGGCACAACGGGGTAGAAGAAGGGGAAGGCAATCTACCGGCCGTGCCTTTAATGACAATTTCGGGCGCTGTGATTGGTTGGGTTTCAGCAATCTTCGGTATTGGTGGTGGCTCGCTCACGGTACCTTTCCTGTCCCGTTGTAAAGTGCGGATGCAGCGGGCAGTTGCCACGTCAGCAGCCTGTGGATTGCCCATTGCTATTGCGGGGGCTCTGAGTTTTGCGGTGCAGGGTTGGAATAATACTCTGCTGCCGCAGTGGAGCAGTGGCTTTATCTACTGGCCAGCCTTTTTAGGTATTGTTGCGACCAGCACAATTTTCGCCCGTCTCGGTGCCAACCTGGCCCACCGTCTCCCGGCAAAGTGGTTGAAACATGGATTTGCGGTGCTGCTCTGTGTCATCGGTGGACGTTTTATTTGGCTGAATAGTGGCTTACTGGCTCTGTAAAATTTGGCTCTGTGTAATAAGGCTACTCAGTATCCACTGATTTTCCCCTTTGTTTTTCCCGCTTTCCGGCTGGGCCTGAAAGGGATAGCTAAACTGTAGCAACATGGAAATGTTGTTTGTTTACCTATTACTTGGTGCCATTGCGGGTACGGCAGCAGGCCTCCTGGGGATCGGTGGAGGCCTGATCATCGTTCCGGCACTGGTACTGATTTTTTCCATGACAGGTATTTCTCCCGAAGTGCTGACCCATATGGCTGTGGGCACCTCTCTGGCAACCATTATCATCACTTCAATAAGTTCGGTCTGGGCCCATAACACAAAGGGAGCCGTGGACTGGCATCTGTTTTGGGTTATGACTCCAGGAATACTTGTGGGGTCTTGGTTGGGGGGCGTAACCGCAGATCTGTTGCCAGGTGCCTGGTTACAGCTGTTGATCGGTGTCTTTGCCATAGTCATGGCTGCGCGAATGGGCTTAAGCAGTTTGCGCCCCACCTCTCAACAGGAGAGTGATGATCACTTACCTGGTTTATTCCCACTGATCTGTTCGGCGGGATTAATTGGGTGGCTCGCAGCTATTTTTGGTATTGGCGGAGGGGCACTGGTAGTGCCCTATCTATCGCACTTCGGTGTCAAAATGCAACGTGCAGTGGGTACCTCTGCGGCTTTTGGCCTACCTATTGCTATCTCAGGTTCGCTGAGCTTTGTTGTACAGGGGTGGGGCAATAAGTTACTGCCGCACTGGAGTAGTGGCTATATCTACTGGCCGGCCTTCATAGGGATTGTTCTTACCAGCGTACTCTTTGCCAAGTTTGGAGCGAACTTGGCCCACAGAATATCCGCCAAACGCTTGAAACTGTGCTTTGCCATATTGCTTTGCATTATCGGGGTTCGTTTTATTTGGCAAAATTTCAATCTATTAATTGGGCTGGGCTAGAGCTACTTCCTTACTAACCATCGCTCGGTTGGCGACGAAGAAAACCTTCTTCGTTGTATGGATGCTTGAGGGGCGGGATTTCAGAAATAAAAAAGCCACTGTTTTTACAGTGGCTTTTTAATGTGATGGTGGTTTTCCTTAGCGAATACCACACATACCTTTTTTCAGAATTGGTGATATAACAATCATCAATGCACCGACACCCAAGCCCCACCACATCAGGTACTCATACAGGTTGGTATAGGTAGCTAGAGTGGTGGCGAGATCTGCAGCTTCACCCTGTGGGACTGCTGCCATCTTGCCCATACGAGTGGCAACGGTTTCTGAAAGCGCGGTTGCAACAAACCAAGTTCCCATACTGGCACTGACCACTTTGCCAATAGACAGCTTAGTGACTGCGGAGAGGCCTATCGGGGAAAGGCACAGCTCGCCAGAAGTATGTAGCAGGTAGGCGAGTACCAGCCAGATCATCGCAACTTTTCCGGCCTCGGTGGGGAATGCTGCACCCAGTACCAGGGCGCCAAAGCCCAGGCCGGCTTGGATGATACCCAGACCGAATTTCACCGGAGTACTGGGCTCCCAGCCACGTTTGCCCAGCCAAACCCACAAGGAAGCAAAGGGAATGGCCAATAGCATAATAAAGCCCGCATTGAGAGAGCCAAACATTGGAGCAGGAACTTCACCGCTACCAATAGAACGGTCCAAGACCCGATCAGCATAAAAGGTCATAGAGCCGGCGGATTGTTCAAACAGCGCCCAGAACACAATGGTAGAAATAATCAGAACCATTAGTACCACTGTACGGGAGAACTCCTCACTATAGTGACGAACAAAGCCGTAACCAATAAAGCCCACCAATGCCAGTAACATACCTCCTAGCCACAGGTCATCCCCACTGAATGCCCAGATCAGACCGAGGCCTGCAGACAGGGCAGCCATGCCAATGGCGATAAAATCCTTGCCTTTACTGTCTTTATACAGCATCGAGAATAAAATCAAGCCAACAATAGCTACGATGAGCATGCTATTTTGTGCAATATGCACCACTGGCTCTTTTTGTACCAAGAACCATACAACCCCTAATGACAGGATGGCGCCAAGATAAATAGCCCATTCTTTACTGATCGGCCCCAGCGCTTTTTCTTTTAGCACTTCCGGTCGGCTCGGTTCGGCTAAACCATCCAGGTATTTTTGCCCCCAGAGGAAAGTGATCAATCCGAAGATCATACCGATTCCGGCGAGTCCAAAACCATAGCCCCAGCCATAAGTCACTCCTAGCCAACCGCAAAGTAAAGTGGCGAGGAAGGAGCCTACATTGATACCCATATAAAAGATGGTAAATCCAGAATCGCGACGGGAATCATTTTTCGGGTAGAGCTGGCCAACAATGGTGGAAATATTCGGCTTCAGGAAGCCAACCCCCACAGTAATCAGAGCCAGAGCCATAAAGAACACCTTCAGGGCCATTACATCCTGAATAATGACTTTTTCAGTCAGAGTGGTGCCCGCCGCAATCACGCTGCCATCATTCAGAGTGATCGCTTCGGAGAGAACCGTGCCAGCGGCATAGGAGATGGCCTGAGAGCCTTCCACTGCCATTAACAGGTGGCCGAGACATAGAAGTACTCCGCCAAAGAGTACAGCTTTGCGCATCCCCAGGTAGCGGTCGGCCAGTAGGCCACCGATTAGGGGCAGGGCATATACCAGGCCGGCATAGGCTCCAAGTACGTCAAGACCTGCACCGTCGGTAAACAGGTGATACTTAGTGAGATAAAGAACAAGTAAGTACTTCATCCCATAGAAGGAGAATCGCTCCCATAGCTCTGTAGCAAAACAGATATAGAGCCCTTTCGGGTGGCCGAGCAATTCGCCCGAGCTCGGAGAGGCCGCCGTGGTGACGTCCGCGACATTAGAAGACATAGAAGTTCCTCTGTCTGTAATAGTTATTGGGGAACCTCCGCCAGCCGCTCTCTCGAAAAAGGTCGAGATTGAACAGGCTGCTCCCAGAGCTTCCAGTACAACGCACAGAGTTTACCAGCAGTCTAAATTGCAGGCGAACCGTTGTGGAACAATTTAGAGAAATGGTAATCAGGTGCTTCCATTGAGGCCTGATAAGTGGTAAATCCTGTATAAAGAGGAATTTCAAGGGGAAAATAACAATGAAAACCCCATTGTTGCTAAGTCTGTTCCTATTGTTGAGTGCTTGCACCGCGTTGCCGTCCGGCGAAAATCAGCCAATTGACTTGGAAAACGCCTTGAGCGGTGAGGTTCTGCTTGGCAGAGCTGTCACACTGGAGGAGTTGCCCCAAGAAGATCTCCTGGGCTTAGATTCCGATTTGCAGGCCTACTTGAAGGAGTTGGCTCCAAACGCCAGTCCGCAAAGCCGCTTAGCGGCACTGATACGGGCCTTCGAGCAGCGAGACTTTACCGTCGAGTATGATGAAAGTAGCACCCTAACGGCTATGGAAACCTATCGTCAGGCACGGGGTAACTGTCTGGCTTTTACTCTGATGATGGTGGCGATGGCCAGGGAATTAGGGGCTGAGGCCTCCTTCAATCAGGTGGAAGTACCTCCCGTTTGGAGTCATGATGAGCCTGAGACTTTTGTCGTTTACCGCCATGTGAATATGGTATCGGAAAGTTCTCGCGGCCGCCGCGTAGTAGATTTCAACCTTGCCGCCTATGATCCCGCCTACGATCAGCATATCCTGGATGACATAACGGCCTTTGCTCTTTACTACAGTAATCGCGGGGTTGAATTGATGCGTGAAGGGGAGATAGAGCAGGCCTTTTTATATCTGCGCAAGGCTCTGGAACTACGTCCGCAGAGAAGTGACTTATGGGCCAACTTGGGAGCCATATACAGCCACTTCGGCTTTTTAGCCGAGGCGCAGCAGAGTTACCAGCAAGCCCTTCACTTAAAAAACAGCAACCTCGTTGCAATCAGCAATCTGGAGCGGCTCTACCGACACAACGGCCAGCAAGCACTTGCCGATGAATACGCCAAACGTGCCCGCTACCACCGGGAACGCAATCCCTACTTTCTCTTCTACCAAGCACGAGATGCTTATGAGCAGGGAGACTTCAAGCGGGCAGAACGTCGTCTGCGCAAGGCTGTATTGCGCCACGAAGGCGATCATCGCTTCCACTTCTTGCTCGGGTTGACCAGATACCGGCTTGGGGATATGGCGGCATCAAGGGAGAGTTTCGAAGAGGCTTTCTCACTGGTGACTAGTCCCTCAATAGTCAATGCTTATCAGCGAAAATTGCACCTAATGATGCAGAATAATTAAGGATTTTTGCTACTTGTGATTATGTGTTGAATACAGAGCGTACTAAATTTAATCGATAAATAAAGAAAGGGGCCAAATTGGCCCCTTTCTTATTCATTGGCTTGCAAGATTCGCTACTTAGAATTGGTAAGTCACACCAGCCCAAGCGTAGCGGCCCTGGAAGTCGTAAGTGCCGTTCCAGTCGCTACCGGAAGTCGTAGATGGCTCACGGTCAGTAACGTTATCAATACCGGCGGTTAAACGCATAGCTTCGTTGACATCCCAACCCGCCTTCAGGTTTAGGTAAGTGTGAGAAGGTACATTTAGGTAAGGGCTGTGGCCGTCACCAATATATTGCACATCAGCACCAAAGTCCCAGTTGTCGGCATACCAGGTTGCGCTGGCAAGGCCACGCCACTTGGTGTACGCATCACCAGTTGTGCCAATGTAATCTACGTTATCAGTAGTTTGATTGGTTTGGGAATTGTATACATCGTACTTAAGTAAGTGTGTAGCTTGAGCACGCAGAGCTAACTTGCCTGTATCGTAGTGGAAGTTCTGAACCACGTCGATGTCAATGCCACTGGTCTTGATTTCACCAATATTTTGCAGAGAACCTTCGAGGTGAACGATTTGCCCAGTGCTATCACGTTGTACCAAGGTCGGATCGCAAGCTGTCTCTACTCCCAAACGATAGCAATCATCTAGTAGCTGCTGAAGGTCTGTAGAAGTAATAGCATTTTCAATTTCTACATTGAAGTAGTCCAGGGTAATGGACAAGTCTTCAGTAAAGGCTGGAGTCCAGACGATACCTGCGGTAAAGCTAGTGGATTCTTCAGGTTGCAGGTCCTCATTACCACCGATATTAGTGACGATTTGGTTACCTGCTTGAGTGAAGTTGGAGCCCACTTCACTACAATAGCTCCCCTGCCCATCAGTATTATTTTTACTAGTATCACAAGGGTCTATCAGGTATTCATAACTTTGAGCAGTGCCGCTATAGAGTTCATAGATACCCGGTGCACGAAAGGCCGTTGACAAGCTGCTACGGAAGCGTAAGTTTTCTGTTGGGGCGTAAACAGCTCCAAGCTTGTATGTTGCCTGACCACCAAAGGTGTCATAGTCCGAGTAACGTATAGCTGCATCAACAGACAGTTCGTCCGCAAACTTGGCACCGGACAAGATCGGTAGGTTGAATTCGGCAAATACCTCGGTAACAGCAAAGTCGCCAGAAGTAGCATCCTGCTGATTGCTGTAGGTTGCACCACTTTGGGTTTCAGCACTTGGATTGAATTCACCAGATTCTTTACGGTACTCAATACCGCTAGCAAAACCTAAAGCACCACCTTGGAATTGAATAGCTTCGATGTCACCAGTCAAGCTGGCACCGAAATTAAGCATTTCATATTCATTGTCTTCACGGTCGGTATAGCTGATGTAATCTATGACTTCATCACTCATTCCACCAAGAAGCTGAATATTTTCTTCGGCAATACCGCTCGTGCCATCAAGAACCTGTTGCATTAAAGTTTTATTGATGGAGTTACCAACAGTGTTCTCCCCTTCGTTCTTGCCGTAGCTCAAGAAAGTATCCCAGCCCCAGCCATTTGCTAAATCACCGCGAAGACCGCCAAGGATGCGATAGGTTTCTGTTTGTTGCTCAGAGTCACGGGTGCCGCCGGTAACCGGGCGCAAGCGAACATCGGTCAGTCCTGCTTGCCAAGTATCACCATGAGATGCTTCCGGTTCACTGGGCTTCAAATCCTTTGGACTACCTTGAGATTTCCATTCAGCGAGCGCAGCGTTATAGGCAGCGAGCTCAATTTGATAAGCGTCCTCAGCTTCCTGCCAAGCGTCGGCAAGTTGGGCTTGAACTTCGGCAGGCAAGTGATCAGCCGTTATTTTAAGCCCATTACTGTTGTACATGGGTTGGGCTGCTAACTGCTGATTGGTGGTCTTACTGGTGTAAGAACCCTCACCATAAAATTCAACTGCATCAGTAATGGAGAAGGTACCGCTACCGGTAAAACTGGTACGTTCCATAGAACCAGATAGCCACATGTACTGGCCGATATCGTAGTAGGAGAAGGCTCCCAATGTCTTCCCATCACTATCTACACCAAATTTACCGTAGTCGGTATAGATATTGCCCGTTGGTGACATGGAGCTCTCTAATCCAGCCCAATCACGGTCTTTGTAAGTGATTTCGTCACGCTGACTGTGGGTAACGTTACCAATGAATTGGCCGCGATCGAATTCCTTACCGAAGGTGATGGACAACTCACCGTTCTCACCGCCACCGGCTTCCGTTGCGCCAGCCCGGGCATTAATACGAACGCCATCGAAAGAATCTTTCATAACAACGTTGATTACACCGGCAACTGCGTCAGAGCCGTATACGGCGGAGGCGCCATCGGTTAGAACTTCGATACGGTCGATCATATCTACCGGGATATTGTTCATATCCACCGCAGAGCTCACGCCAGAGCTAGAAGATACAAAACGACGGCCATTCACCAGTACCAGGGTGCGGGCAGAACCCAGGTTTCGTAGGTCCACAAATGACAGACCAGCACCGCCATTGTTGTCGTTGGCATTGATACCGGTAGTACCCATGGATGGAAGCTGGTTCAAAAGCTCATCAATGGTGCCCACACCGGAACGCTGGATAGCTTCAGAGTCAACCAGAGTGATAGGGCCAGTAGTGGATAGTGGGTCACGCGCAATGCGGGAACCGGTAACAACTACTTCCTCAACCTCAGGTCCGGGAATAGATTCCTGGGCGAAAACGCCAGAGCTGGCGATGGTGCCCAGTGCTGCAATGGCAACGCTCAGTTTGGTCTTGATCATAGTGGAACCTTTTTATACTTAAGGTGCTTTTATGGCTATAAGGTGTATACAAGATAACCTGTCAAAGCTGACTTTAAATTAAAAAACTTCAATATGGAACTATTCTGACAATTTTGAAGACCAATAGATTGGTTCCGAAAGATAAGGGTCGGCGATGTTTTGAGAGATAAACTTAGTTTTTTAGTTTATTTGTCCTATTGTTTCTCGACTTGATTACTTTTTCTTGCTTATTTATTCGGTTTTTTAATATTTTAATTTTTCTGTCATACGAGGAGGAAATCATCGAGTTGTAGGTGGCAGATTCTGGGTGAGGCTCCATAGAGAAGGGGAAGGTAGGCCTTATGAGCGTAATGCTAGCTAATACTTTATTTTTGTACTTTTATTTTGCGAATATAGGGTCTATTAGCTGATTGTGCCAGAGCTCCAGTATTTCAAAGCTAATAGGTCTCACTGGAGCTGGTTGTGATTTATATAAGATTTGTGTCACCTATCGTGAAACCAGCCACTAATAGCTATTCGCAATTTTGGGGCAAAAGGAGCAACACAGGTTACAGAGTGAATGTGCTTGACGTCAAACAAGCATAAGCTGTTATATTGAGGCGTCCAAGATTCAGTGGGAGAACCATCGTTCTTATAAAATTGAAGTAACCCCCCCCAGTCTGGATGCCAGTTTTCTGAGAGGTTATATACAAAAGCAACGCGTCTTTTTTCGGATGAAACATCGTCTTTGTGCCTTGTAATAAAATCCCCTGGAGCAAAAGCTGTAAGCTGGGCGCTTAGATAAGCCAGTGAAGATATCCCGGTGATTTCCCTTACATTACTCATCATCTCTTCACTAGACAACAGGTTATAAATGCTGGCCAAATGGGTGGGGGAGTTCTGGTTGAGCCCTTGCCTTCCATACCAAAAACCAACTCCATTGCTTGCCTGCTTATGGACGCTTTTGATAAGTGAGAGGCGTTCATTGGCTTCTAATTGTTTAAATTCCTCCTTTGAGATTTCTGAGTATTGCTTTCCTGCAATGTGAGCCTGCTTAAACTCAGCATAATTCTGAATTTTGCTTTTTATTAGGTGTGCTGAATCAAGATTTAATAGATTGCTAACCCTACACTTTAAATCGCTACTGAATTTATTTCTCCAAAAAAGGAGATCAATTTCATTATTTATTTTATAAGGCATGTTTTACCTCTTATTTAATATGTTGTTAGAGATGTTAAATTTTTTGATTCGCGTTTCAAAGCTTTCTTGAGATCTGTAGCAACTTTAAAGAAGGGTCTCCATTTTTCCGCCTCATTAGAACTGATTGGCTTGCGAACCTGTAATTCACTAAATGTAAAATTGTTGGACTCCTTCTGCAAGGATAAGAAACTATCATTCCATTCGTAGCCTAAAAAATTAAATAAATCTATTGATTTTTTCGTGGGGCTGCTCAGGAACTCGTCAAAATTTATATTGAAGATTTTGTCTGGAAACACCTTGCTCCAATAATCAATTAGTCGAGTTGATTGATAGTAGTAGTGCGCGATGTCTTGTTCTCTACATGCGTAGGTGTGACCCTCTGGAAAAGGTTTCGATAGGATTGACATGCATACATCAAAAGGGTTTCTACTTAGCTGTATTATGCGGGCTCTTGGGAAAAGTGAAAAAATCAAACCAACGTTCCATAAATTGCTAGGCATCTTGTCAATAACTTGCTTTTCATTCGCCTCGTTGGCTTTGATATAGCTTTCAGCCAGAGATTTCCATTTGTTCCCGCTAACCTTGTGAAGATGTTTGAGAAATTGTCCCTCAAATTCCAGCTCTAGTTGAGAGATAATTCTTGGAAATTCTTCACTTTCACCGATGCTGCGAGCATTTCCTGAGTTTTCTATTATTTTGTTTATTAGGGTTGTTCCCGATCTGGGCATCCCTACAATAAATATTGGACGGTACTGGCTAGAGCTAGCGGTAGGCTTATTTGAAAGGGAGTTGAAAGCCTTGATTATTTCTTTAATGTTCTCTTCGATACGTTTGGGGTTGTATGTGTTGTTTGCGCGCTTTAAAGTTTCAAATTTTATTCTGTTTGCAAGTTTTATTTGTTTATAAGCCTCTAAATAATTCCCTTGCTTGATGTGGATTTCAGAAAGTGAAAAGTGATAAATTTCTGAGTCAATGGGATTGTCAGTATATGATTCAGTAGTATGTTGTAGCCTAGCGATCAACTCATCGTTGATGTCACTTGGAGAAATTAATTCAGCAATAATTTGCCAAGCACTAGCAAGTTTAGGTTCTTTGAGGATTGCCTGGTTTGCATTTTTGATGGATTCGTTATAATTCCCACTTAATCGATTTATTTTGGCGTTGATTAGGTCGGCGTGAGGGGATTTTTCTCCCATTTCTACTGCTTTACGAAGTTCTTTTTGGCTTTCCTTGACTTGTTTTCCCATCAATAATAGGTCTGCGAACTTTAAATGGTCAGAGGCGGATGGGTGGATCAGTTGTAAATACCTGGAGAATGCAGTTATAGCGGTTTTATAATCTCTAAATTCTGCAGCGACCAATGAAAGCTCTCGGGCTATAGATGGGTTTTCTGGGATGTGAAAAAATAATTTTTTATAGATTGGTAGCGCTTTCCCTATATCTCCTTGCCTGAAATAGGAGTATCCCAGAAAGTGGAAAGTTTGGCCGTCCATCGGTTCAATTTTTTTTATGGTAGTGATGGCGTAGTGATAGTTTTCCAGAGCTACATACTCTGCGGCTATAAACTTGAGGTCGGCAGGTTTAATTTCGTCTGCTAGCTCAGCCTGCTTTAAATAAGAAAGAGCTTCAGATCTCTTGTTTAAATGCCTAGCAACGAAGGCAAGTCTCGATAATGCTTGAATTTTTCTAGGATGAGTAGAGGGGGCTAATTTCAAGAGTTGTGAGTATGCGGTAACATAGTTCTTGTTTCTTAAACTTGACTCTATTGCTGCAATAGAAAGTTCCCAGTGAGATGGTGTTTCTTTAGTTTGTCGAGATGCGTCTTTGGTTTCTATAGGGGTATTGTTACGGTACTTCATATTGTTACTTTACCTCTGTATACTTCCCTTGGGATGTAAAGTCGCTGGCCTTGTGTGAATTTGCCTTGGCTTTGAGGCATTTCTAATGAGAAATGCTTGCTGGGAGTTACAATGTATTATATATCATCTGATCTCTATATTGATAGGTTGCGGGAAGAGTACTTAAGAACGTCGATGGTGCAGGTGCCTAATTTTCTCCAGGCTCAGTCGGCTAGTGACCTTTTTTCCTTTTTACAGGGACAAAAGGAGTGGAATCTTTCTTTTAATAAGCTTGGTTCTCACACGGATATCAGTTTTTCTGATTATTGTGGATGGAATAGTGAGCAAAAAAGTACGCTGAAAGACATTGTATGGTCTCAGGCGGGAGTGGAGTTTCAATACTTCTATAAAAGCATCCCCATATTTGATTTTTGCAATCACGGATATGGTCAAGATGAGCGTTTTTTGGCTATTTTTAACCTAGTGAATAGCCAGTCGTTCTTGTCTTTAATGCGCTCAATTGTTGGGGATCAAAGTATCTCTTTTGCTGATGTACAGGCAACTTGTTTTGATCGAGGACATTTCCTTAAGGAGCACGATGATGGTGTTCTTGGCAAAAACAGGGTTGCAGCATATGTTATAAACCTAACTCCTGGTTGGGATGTAGACTGGGGTGGCATTCTGCATTTTTATGGCAAGGAAAATATTGCGATCAAAGGGTTGGTGCCCACTTTTAACGCCGTTAACGTATTTAAAGTCCCTCAGAAACATTCTGTTTCATATGTCACCCCATTTGCAAGAGGGAGCCGCTACTCTATTACAGGTTGGTTGAGACGAGGGCAGATGACTCAATAAGCTTTGATATCTCTTATATATTGCTAGGAACAACGTCAAATGGTGTTGTAATTCTTAAGTGTTTCGACTCATTTGGTAGCGGTATCGTTCCATGCCAAGTATGGGACGGAAATAATACTAACGACCCCTTGGTGGGGGTTATTTGTTTTTCGATAAAGTCCTTATCCCCAAGTTGATATGGAGATCTACCAAAATAAATATCTCCCGCATTGCTTGGTAGGTATTCACTTTCAGTTGGAGGGGTTTCCACATAAAAAGCGGAGCTAATCCAGCCCAGAGGGTGTACATGGCTGATATGGTGACCGCTGCCTTTTAGCATTACGGACCATGATCCAGAAAATTTAAAGTTTGTAGATTTCCTGCCCAGGAGGGGATGCACTGTATCCCTGGGGATGTTCGATATGTATTCGGCAATTACTTCCCTTAGGCTTTCCTTTAAGGAATGTATTATAGGTTGATTCTTATGGAATAATCTTCCCGGTGTTTGTACTCCAGAGCGTACTGACTGGAAAAGAGGGCGCTCTTTTAATTTGTGCATTTCCAATAGCTCCTTTTTCAGAGACAGAAGGAAATCATCAAGTCTGGGAAACCCTTTTGGAGTAGGTATCACAAATTTGCGGATGTAGTTACCATTTGCGCTAAGCCAAAGATACCGTTGATCTTCCAGCATTTTCCAGCAAGTTCCCTGAATAGCCCATAGTAATTGATCGTTGGGTGTGTATTTGAGAGCTTGATTAACTAGCTTGTCTGCTCTTTCATACTCATGCACTTTTATGAGGGCTGTCAAGTATTGCTTGGTAACACTGGAGTCGGGCTGCATTGAAAAGGCGGTTTCATAAAGTCTCAATGCCTTTGCTAAATCTCCCTTCTCCTCTTCAATTTTAGCTCGGAGAAAAATTAATTCGAGGTTTGTGCTTGAATTAGGCCAGCCATCTAAAACACTTTGAGCATCCTCAATTAATCCTGCTGCGATAAGGCTTTCTATGTGAGCAGTAGTTATTTCGCGATTATCTCTTTTACCTCTTGGCAGTTTAAGATAGCTTTTACAAAATAAAGTCTTATTTCCAAGCTGCCAATAAACCTCATTTAAGGTTTTGTGAGCCTCTGCGTGAAGAGGGTTTGACTCAATTAGTTTTTCAAGTGTTTCTAAAGCCTGATTATGGCGGCCAAGATTTAGTTCGGTTAATGCTTTAGAATAAAGCGCCTCGCTCATTGTTGGAGCTAAAACGAGAGCTCCCTCAAATAAAGTCAGTGCTTTCTCAGGTTCTTCGAGATCGGAGTAAGTTATAGCCAGCCCATAAATAGCTTTTAAACTTTTGGGGTCTTTATCTCTGGCCTTCTGGAAAAAATCTATGGCTTTGCTAAGTTGGTCGTTTTTCCTGCAGATGTTCCCGAGAAGGCTGAATGCAGAGGAAAGGGTGGGAGTTAAGTTTGCTGCTTTTATGGCATGCTCATAGGCAACATTTAGGTTGCTTTCCTCATACTCTAATATTGCTAGATTTCGCCACGCTTCTGCAAATTTCGAATTGAAGTGAACAGCTTTTTCATAATGATGTCGGGCCGCTTCTATTTGTTTTTGTTTTTTTAAAAAGTTGGCAAGATTGTTATGTACAGAAGGTTGGTCACTTTTTACCTGAAGTGATTTTATAAAAAGTTCTTTGGCTTTGCTTTTGTTGTTTAGGGATTCATAGGTGATTGCTGCTAAGTGAAGGATATTGGGCTCATTCGGAAATTGCTCTTTTAACTTCAGAATTGCCGGTAGAGCTTTACGTGCTTTTCCCGATTCTATCATTCTTCCCAAGTTGGATAATAATTGGTGAAAGCTAAGGCTCTTATTCTTCATATATATTTACCACTTAAAGAAACGGCGAGCTATGCTCGCCGTTTCTCTATATCACATTACACTTAAGCGATATTATTCAAAGCGATAGCTGGCACTTAAGAAGTAGCGGGGACCTAGCATGTCATAAGTTGATGGATAGGTATTTGCTTGTTCTTGAGAGTCGCCCAGCACTGTCGGTTCTGTGTTCAGAACATTTTTGACACCAAAGTTGAGGTCAAAGTTCTCGTTTACAGCGTAACCAAGGCTTAGATCCAAATAGTATTCTTCATCAATTGATTTCACAACTAGCTGGTTACGAGCATCAAATGGATTGAGCACCTCATCACCGACACTAATGTTGCTAAATGCAGTGCCCTGATCCATCAGATCATCGATGTTTGCATCAGTAACTTGGATAGTGCGGGAACCATTTTGCAGTAGAGTGTCGTCATCTGTGCCATCAAGATAGCGAATCAGAGCAGATAGAGTCAGGGGGCCGCTCTGCCAGCTGATACGAGTATTCCAGTTAAACTCGCCTCGTGGGGCTCCACAGGTATCACCGTAGTAACCAGCACATTCATCTACTCGATCAGGCAGTTCAGCAATAGGAGTTTCATCGTATTGCAATAGATAGGTGCTGTTGAATGTAACACTCAGATAAGAGCTACCATCAAAACCAAAGTTAAGGTCTGTACCATAGTTAACATTGAGATCGAACCCTCGGGTTTCAATTAAGCCAATGTTTTCATTTAGTACGCTAACTAGGGCAACGTTACCATCATTTCTACGGTTCACTGCCTGACAGAAAGGAGAACTGATATCTTGTACTACGTTGTAGCAAAGGTCCAGAACGTTGTCTACTCCGCCACCTAAAACGTCAATTGCGTCTTCAATTTCGATGTCGTAGTAGTCAAGAGCGATATCCAGGCCATCTAAAGGCTCAACAACCACACCAAATGTAATAGTTCTTGAGGTTTCTTCCTTCAGCTCAGTGTTGCCACCGAATAAACCTTCTATTTGAGTGTTAGCCTGATTAAAGCTTCCCGCTTCTACTCCTGTCGGCAACATTGCGTTACACAAGTCAATATCTGTACTTGATGTAGCATTACCGGCCGCGCAGGGATCGCTTGCAGATGGGAAACCAGCGGACTGTCCTAGGTAAAGCTCAGCGACATTAGGTGCACGAACAGACTCTTGGTAGCCCGCACGGAACTTAAACATTTCGATGGGTGCGTAGTTAAGCGCAGTCGCGAAGGAGCTAACACCACCAATATTGGAATAGTCGGAATAGCGATATGCTCCCCAGAGGCTGAGGTTCTCTACACCGGTCATTCCGGAGATCAGGGGCACATTAACTTCGGCAAAGGCCTCCATTGCAGTAAAGCCACCGACAGTTTTCTTACCTGCATTAAACCCGAGAACATCACCAGAAGAGAGGAAGCTATCAGGGCGGAAGCTGGACTGGTCATCCCTATGCTCTAGGCCAAAAACTAAGCCAATGGGCTCGTCGGCAGAAGGAATAGTTGTCAAAACACCGGACACACTCGCGGAGATTACTTCCTGAGTGATACTGGTAATATTGGTTGCGTTCACTTTGGTGAAGTCAATTGCTTCCTGGGAAATATTACCAGCTCCCCAGATATTCAGAGGTACACAACCATTGGAGGTATCTTGACACTCGGTACCGTCGTCAGTGACTAAAAGTGCCTGTTTGAATCGCGAGGCTGCAACATCATTATTTTGCAGTTGGGTGCGTTCTAGGTTGCTATAGCTGTAGTAAGTATCGAATGACCAGTTGTCATTAATGTCACCACGAAAGCCAGTTAGGATTCGGAAGGCATCCCTTGTATCCAGGGACTGGCGGGAGCCATTCTCAACCATACGGCGGCCGATAAATAAATCAACAGGCGTATTCTCATCGATACCAGCAGCTGTGTTCATATCTTTGAGTGTTTGCTGGTATGCACTATCAAAAAATGGGGTATTGGGATTGACAGAAACGGTAGTAAATGCAGGGGTCGGAGCCAGCTCCTGGGGCACCTCGTTATGTGAGAATGCCATCTCACCATAAGCAGTCAGCTTGTCAGTAAGATCATAGTGAGTAAATGCGCTGATAAGGAAGCGTTCTTGTGGAAGCTGAAGGTAATTATCTGGAGCGTAATTAAAACGGTCCTCAGGGTCCCTAAAGTCGCGAGACGTGCCATCTGCCTCAAAAGTGGTACCGGTATCAAACACATTAGTGCTGGGGATACCGGAAGAGCCGCCTGCGACGAGGCTATCGTTAAAGCCGTCTCCGTCAGTATCACTCTCTGTCCAAGTGACATTGGTAAAGCCACGATCGCCCTGGAAAACTTCCTCACGGTCAGTCCAAGATGCATATACCGTTGCATTACCACGGCCTTCGGCAAAATTTCCGCCGATAGTCAGGTCAATATTTTGCTTAGAGCCATCGCCGTCTTCGGTAACATCATAAAGGCTAGTAATCTGCACGCCTTCAAAGTCGTCTACCATCTGGAAGTTAACAACACCAGCCAGGGCGTCGGAGCCGTATACCGCAGACGCGCCACCGGTGATTACATCCACGCTTTTGATTAGGGTGCTGGGAATAGTATTTAGGTCAACTACTCCAGTCTGGGTAGATGGAATATATCGGCGACCATTAACTAGTACTACGGTGCGGTAGGTTCCAAGTCCACGGAGGTCGACACGGGCGGTACCATCACCTGGGTTGTTGGAGCTAGGTCCGAAGCTGGGCAAAGTTTGCGGAAGTTCGGCAAGCTTTTGTTCAATATTCAAGTTGCCGGAAATCTTAAATTCTTCTGCGCCGATGGAAGTCAGTGGAGTAACAGATTCTAGGTCCTGGCGTTTAATCCGCGAGCCAGTAACTACTA
The DNA here is from genome assembly GCF_020524905.1 of Microbulbifer variabilis. Taxonomy (GTDB): domain Bacteria; phylum Pseudomonadota; class Gammaproteobacteria; order Pseudomonadales; family Cellvibrionaceae; genus Microbulbifer; species Microbulbifer variabilis_A. The sequence goes on from NZ_JAIVKI010000003.1 coordinate 201,455, forward strand.
CTTCTTCAACCATTTTCGCATCTTGTTGAGCGAAAGCGGGCATAGCCGGAACCATAATTGCGGCAGCAGTGAAGCCAATGGCTCCTTTCACAGCTGCGGACAGGAGGTTCTTTTTCATTGTCAATCCTCTCTTGATCGTTGGATTTATAATCTATTGTCAAAATTGACGAGTTTTGAAAGCAGCTACCCCCAAGTGGCCACTTTCCTCCCAACATATCTCTTAACGAGTGGCATGAAGATCCCCTCAAAAAAAATCTCATTTTTTTGCTGATACTTCGTTATGGGTATTTTGGCAGGTTTGGCTGTAGGGGCAATTTGCTATTTGAGAGGTTGTTGCTTGGTTAGAGTCTTAGTGAGAAGGCGCCATACCAGTACCGCCCAGTCAGATCGTAGGTACGGTGGTCAAAGTTGTTCTCCGTCGCTGTTACAGCGAAAGGAGGCGGGGTGTCAAATAGGTTGCTGACTCCAATCGCTAGTCGAAATCTATCTGAAGGCTTGAAAGAGAGCTGTGCGTCGTGGCTAAGCCAGCTTTTGATATTGTGAGTTACTATTTTGTTGTCGTGAGCGTAGGTTTCTTCCGTGTTGCCGACAAAATGTACAGTATACCCAGCCCTCCATTGGCTGCTGTTCCAATAAATCCCTGCATTGGCTTTAAATTCTGGCAGTGAGCCTGCGCCGCCTGTTGTGGTATCCACAAAAGTGCCTGTTAGCTCTTCTTCAGGTAGCCTGGGGGCCCCTTGATTTAGGTAATTCAGCAAATGGCTTAGGTTCACCGCCAAGTTGAACTGCCCAAACTCATCTTGGGGTAACTCATAACGGAGCGAGATATCGTAACCGCGGATAGTTCTGCGGCCTTTATTGATTCTTGTGGCGAGAATCTTAGTAATTTCACCACGCTCGTCTCTTAACACCCTATCGCTAAATAGTCCGGCATAGGCATTCTGCTCAACTAGGAATTGAGGGTTGCTGCCAATAACATCTTCCTGTTGGATGTTAAAGATTTCGAGTGCAGTGCTTAACCCTTCTATACGTTCCGGCGTCCAGGCTAGGCTGGCGGTGAGGGTTTCTGAGGTTTCGGGTGTGAGGTCGGGGTTGCCTCCAAACTCGGTAAGATATTGGATTCGTGCGTTGTCTGTTTGAGCGGGGCAGCCGACTAGGCTGGTTGAACTGTCACTTGTACAGGGGTCAAGGATAAACTCCTGGCTTTGGTAGCCCTGTTGATACATATCGGTAAGAGTGGGGGCCCTGAAGCCGCTGGCGTAGCTAATCCTTAGATTGATGTCATCCAAAACCTGCCAGCGGATAGCGAGTTTGGGGTTGTAAGTATTGCCAAAGTCACTATAGCTGGATAAGCGGATTGCCCCATCTAGCCAGAGTTTTTCTTCCTGGATTGGGATTGAGACTTCCGCAAAGGTTTCTTTAATCGTGCGTGAGCCTCGGGTTGCCCCAGGGGAGTGGCCCCCAATATAGGAAAGGCCGTCCAGGTCATTAGAGTCAGTGATCAGCGCCTCATGCCTAAGCTCAAATCCTATCGCAGCTAAAATTTCTCCAGATCTGTTTTCCCCTAGGGTTCCATCAGAGATAAAAGTGAGGGACTCCATTCGCGTGCGGCTGTTAGTTGTGCTTACCCCTCGAATAAATTCCAGCTGCGCTTGATCAATACTGCCGCTGGGGCCGAGCAGGTTTATCGGAATACAGTCATTACTAGAATTACAGTTTGCAGGTCCCTTCAAGCCCTGGGAGAGTGCCAGGGGGTTTATAAGGTTGCTGAGCTTTTCAGATTTTTCTGCCCTCTGAAGGGAGGTGTTAAGTTCCCAGTGCCAAAGGTTGCGAACTCCTTTGATCCCTGCGTTAAGTCTCCAGGAAGTGGTGCGATTTTCCTGAATACGTGGGCCCAGCTCCGTAACGCGCCTTCTAACATCTGTAATTGCTTGGCTGAAAGGGTTGTAAATGTTGTCTGCCGCTATTGTCAGATCACCGTTATCGAAACGAGTGAAGACTGGGGAGGGCGCCATGGTTGATTCTGCGGCGGTGTGTATGCCTGCCACCTCCGTATATATCAGGGTGTTATCTGAGAGGTCGAAGTCAGCAGATAGGTACGCGGAGTTACTTTGTAGCGGGGTGGCAGCGGAGGTGTAGTCGTTGTAATCGTAGCGGTCTTCCAGGGACCAGTCCCGATAATCCCTGGGAGTTGTGGCGGTTAAAGTTGTGCTGCTGTCAAGGGCGATAAACCCCTCGGGAATGGCTGAGGAACGTTTATCTGTGCCGCCAAAGTTACGGCTGTCGGCAGACTCTGACAAGCTGCGATCACGGCTCATTATTGAACCTTGCTTGTATTGCGCCAGACCGATCATTACATGGCTGCGTTCACCATGTCTTCCCCAGGTTAAATAATGTGATTCGGTCTCGCGATCGCCGGCTTCTGACTGCCCATAGTAGTTATCTATAGATATGCCTTCGAAGTCTTTGCGGAGGATAATATTGATAACCCCAGCGATAGCATCCGAGCCATAAACCGCAGACGCGCCATCTTTTAGGATCTCTACGCGCTCAACTAAGGAGAGAGGAATGGTGTTGAGATCTGTGGCTTCTCCATTGTATCCATTGCCAATAATGCGACGGCCATTAATCAATACCAGGGTGTTGCTGGCGGGGAGATAACGAAGAGAAACTATGGCTGTTCCGTCATCCTCCTGGCTTACCGAAGTACTGGTGGAGTTCCCGGAAACTGCCGGCAGAAATTTAAGTACATCGGCGACAGTTTGCGCGCCAGTGAGCTCAAGTTGCTCCCTGGTGATTCTGTCGATAGGGGCATAGCTATCTAGCTGGTAATGCCGCAAATGACTGCCGGTGAGGCTTTGCCCGGTGACTGTGATTTCTTCGGGGGGTGAGCTGAATTGTTGTTTAGATTGAGGGGCTGAGTTCTTGTCCGGGATAACCGCATAAGAGGTCGGGCCGATACGGTGAAAAGAGAATGGGAGGCCTTTTAATAATTGCTCAATCGTTGCTTCAAATTGGCCCTGCTCGGTGTTTAGTGTTTGTTTGGGAAGTGTGTACAAAGAGGCCGAGGAGGTTTGTACCAAAATCGAGATTTGGCAATGTCTTCCCAGGAAAATAAGGGCCTCTGGCAGAGAGCTGGCGGGAAGTTCGATGCTGGGCTTTGGGCACAGCGCATCTGCTTTACTATTTGCCGAAAGCAGGAAAACTAAAAAGGTTGTAGCCCAGAGCCTAACCGTCAAGACATTGCCCATTTTTATTGTGTTCAGAGCATAAAATTCTGCTGAACTGTTGCATCTATTGTTTTGTGGGCGGGAAATTGGTTATTTGCTCAATAATCGACCGCCACTTGGGACGGTTATAACCTAGTTGTGCTTGGGAGACAAGATAGTCAGGTTGTCGTTGCTGCGATCTTGCTGAAGGCCCAGGGCTGCAGTAATAGCCTCCAGCGTATTATCTGGGTCGGATACAGCAAAGGTACCGGATACTAAGCGGCTTTCAACTTGTGGGGTAGCGACAACCGGAACGGCTAAGTAGCGGTTGAGCTCTTGCAAGGCTTCTTTGAGGGGGGTTTTCTCAAATACCAGAATACCTCGGGTCCAGTCTGTTGCCTGTTCTGGTGAGGTGTGCTGGATTTGTGTGAGACCCAGGGGAGATACACTGACCTTCTGGTTTTTAATGAGGGTGACAGACTCGGGGGTCAGGCCGGGTGTTTTCTCGGCTTCACTCACGGAGACCGTGCCTTTTGTGACCGATACCCGGGTATTTTCCGGGTTCAGCTCTACATTGAATTCAGTTCCCAATACGCGAATATTTGCGCTGCCGGCAGCGACGGTGAACGGGCGGGCTGTCTGGCGGGCTACATCAAAAAAAGCCTCCCCTCGAAGAAGCTGTGTGTGCCTTTCCTTGCGGCTAAAGCTCACGCGAAGTTCGCTATTGGAGTTCAGTTTTACTTCAGACCCATCTGCAAGGCTAACAGTGCGAATCTCGCCTAACTGCGTTGTATATAATTGCTGGTCTATTTTGCCGCTATCTAGCCATTGCAGGCCTATCCAAACGGCGAGAAAAGCACCGCAGGTGGCGAGCCCACCACCAATAAACCATTGCGGCAGGCCCCAGTTAGCACTCTGTGCTTTTTTCGGTTTCCGCGGCTCCCCATTTTTTGGGGGGGAATTCGGTACACTCTCAGGGAAGAGCTGATCGATTGGCATATGAGCCAGAGCGCCCAAGTCGCCCCAGAGTTCTACCACCTCATCGAAAGCTTGGCGATGGGCTTCTGAGGCCGCTAGCCAAATTGCGAATTCGCGCTTTTCCGCGTTACTCATAACCTCTGAGCGCAAACGGGCAACCCAAGCACAGGCCTGATCCAGGCTCTCATCGCTTGTTTGATGTTGGGGGTTGCTGTTCATACTTGCTCTAGTCGTTAGGAGTTAAATGGTGCTTTAAGAGTGGGACTCTCGTCTCAAAATTTAGGGTATCTTACTCAAATTTGACCGGCTTATACGATGCTGGCGAGTGTAAAGGGCTTCCTACGAAATAATTGCAATACCAGAGCTCTCTTTGGCAGCAAATAATTCTGGAAGTGCCTCGCTTTACAGGTTTGGCCGGATCTTTAAATCCGCTCTTGCACACTGAGACGGCTGGGGAAGAGCCTCCCTCAACAAAAAATGATGGATGTATAAAATGGCTTTGCGGGCTCTAGGAGACGGAATCTACTTTACGCCGGCAGGCTTTTAGGGCTTGTAGAATATATTTCTCAACACTGCTTACTGAAATATTCATTTCGTGGGCAATCTCACTGTAGGAGAGTCCACGTGTTCTGTGTAGTAGGAAAGCCTGTCGACACTTCAGTGGTAATTTGTCCATTGCCTCGTAGATGGACTGCAGTTGTTGGCGTGCAGCGAGCACCCGCTCCGGGGATTGGTGATCGGTGTGGTCATCGCTATGAGATTCGCCCTCCAGTGAGGCTTGCTGGTTGAGGTACTCCATGTGCAGCTTGCCCCGGCGCAATTGATCTACTGCGAGGTTGTTGGCGATTTGGTAAAGGTAGGCGCGGGGATTCTCCAGCTCCTTCTCATCGCTGAGCTTTTGCAGGCGCAAGTAAGCGTGCTGGGCAATATCCTCGGCATCGTCTGGACTTTTGACAATACGTGCGACAAAGCGCACCAAGGCTTGGCCGTGCTCGGCAAACAGCCTCTCCAGAAGCGTCTTCCTGGCTTTATTCATTGCGTATTGCGTTCCCCGTCCCAGGCTCGCTTTATCATTGTGAATTGTTTGTTCTTAGTGCGAGCTGGCGCAGTTATATCACAAGGATGGCTTGGGCTACGAGTGGCGTGAATAGATCTCTTGGAGTGATAGCCCGCTATCCGCTATGCCTCGTCGACTATGCCGGTATAATGGCGCCCGCGCCAAGAGCGCGTGAGATATAAGTTGGCAGAGGTGTGTCGAGCACCGGAGACTGGATGAGCTATCAAGTACTGGCACGTAAATGGCGCCCGCGTCTTTTTAGGGAGATGGTGGGGCAGGAGCACGTGCTCCAGGCATTGATCAATGCCTTGGATAACGGCCGGCTGCACCACGCCTACCTGTTTGCCGGTACCCGGGGAGTGGGAAAGACCACAATTGCCCGAATCCTGGCCAAATGCCTGAACTGTGAAGAGGGGGTCAGCTCTGAGCCCTGTGGACAATGCAATGCCTGCAATGAGATAGCCGATGGCCGTTTTGTCGACCTGATCGAGGTGGATGCGGCATCTCGTACCAAGGTGGAGGATACCCGCGAATTACTGGAGAACGTCCAGTATGCTCCGACCAGAGGGCGCTACAAGGTCTATCTGATCGACGAAGTGCATATGCTCTCCAACAGCTCCTTCAACGCTCTGTTGAAGACTCTGGAGGAGCCGCCTCCCCATGTGAAATTCCTGCTTGCCACCACAGATCCTCAGAAGCTGCCGGTAACCGTACTGTCCCGCTGTCTGCAGTTCAAACTCAAGAATATGAGCCCCGAGCGGATTGTCGAGCATCTGCGCTTCGTGCTGGGCGAGGAGCAGGTGCCTTTTGAGGAAGCTGCTCTCTGGCAGTTGGGGCGTGCGGCCGATGGCAGTATGCGAGATGGCATGAGTCTCACCGACCAGGCTATCGCGTTTGGCGGGGGTAAAATCAGCGAGGCCGAAGTGCGTGGCATGCTCGGTAGCATTGATACCGGATTGGTGTGGAAACTGCTACAAGCCCTGGCGGACGAAGATGCGGCGGGGCTGTTTGCCGCTGTCGCTGAGCTGGCTCAACAGGCCCCAGACTTTGGCGCCACCCTGGCGGAGCTCTCCGATAATCTGCACCGCTTGGCGGTCGCCCAGATCTTGCCCCAGTCGGTAGATAACGCCCTAGGGGATGCCGAACGGCTGCGAGAGCTTGCCGGTCGGATAGCCCCGGAGAATATTCAGCTCTACTATCAAATGGCCCTGCATGCCCGCCGCGATCTCCCCCTGGCTCCAGATCCGCGCAGTGGCTTTGAGATGGCGCTACTGCGGATGCTGGCGTTCCGTCCGCAGGGCGTGGCGACAATTCCACGGGCAGAACTGCCAGAAACGGCTGCAAGTGTACCAGTTCAGACGGCTTCTCGGGCTGTAGAGCAGGCGCCACAAGCGCCTACGGAGCAGGAGGGTGCTGGCGGAAAAAAGTCTGAATTTGCGTTTCAGCATTCCGAGAGCGCTGCGGCTGTGAAGACTCCAGAGCCTCAGGCCGAAGAGGTTGCGGTTGAGCAGTATGATAGCCCCGTACAGAGTCCAGCGCTGGACAGAAGGTATACGCCACCAATACCTGAAGAGCTTGAGCCCGGGCAGTCTCAAGACCCTACAGAGCAGGCCGGCGAGATAGCGTTTGATACCCAGACGGCGACAGCTGAGCGATCGCTAGAGGTTTCCAGCACTCAGCCCTCAAGCTCGCGGGAGGGGGTTTTGGCTGAACTTCGCCAGCGCGTAGCGGAAGTGGAAGCCTCTCCCCCCGCGGTGGAAAACCTGGCCCCCAGGAGAACGGAAGCGGTTGCTAAGGTCGCTGAAGCGCCGCCGGCACGCCTTGATGCCCTTACACCGGGTAGTTGGCCGGCACTTTATAAACAATTGGGCGTCAGCGGCATATTGCACTCAATCGCCCAGCATCTGGAGCTGGTAGGGCGCCAGGACAATATACTCTCCTTTACCCTGGACGAATCGTTTAGCAGCCTATATGACGAGGTGCATCAGCGGCGTTTGGGGGACTTGCTGGGAGACTTTTTCCAGCAGCCGGTTATTGCACAGATCCAGGTGGGGCAGGTACAGGGCAGTACGCCGGCACGTTTAGCTGCGGCGACTCGCGATGCGCGCCTGGCCGCAGCTCGGGATGCTCTCACCTCAGACCCCTTGGTTCAGGAGCTTCAGTCTGAGTTGGGCGCTGAGTTATTACCGGATACCGTCGAGTCCCTGGCGAAGGCGGATTGATATTCATTTCGGCTGCCCGGAGTCTAACCGGGCTCACACATAATAGAGATAGAGGTTACCTATGAAAGGTTTGGGCGATCTGATGCAACAGGCCCAGAAAATGCAGGCCGATATGCAGGAAAAAATGCAGAAGCTGCAGCAGGAATTAAATGAGCTGCGTGTCTGCGGTGAATCCGGTGCGGGTATGGTCAAAGTCACCATGAATGGCCGCCATGATGTTACCTCTGTGGAAATCGATCCCTCCCTGCTCTCTGAAGATAAAGAAATGCTGGAGGATCTATTGGCGGCGGCGGTAAATGATGCTGTGCGCCGAGCTGAGGAGAAGGCCCAGGAGTTACAGAAACAGCAGGTGGGCAACCTCGCTTCCGGTATGAACCTGCCGGAAGGCTTCAAGTTTCCATTTTAAGGGGCAGAGCCCGGTTGTTTAGCCTTATATGTTTAGTCCCCTAATCGAAGAGTTGATTCGCGCGCTGCGCTGCCTGCCTAGTGTGGGCCCGAAATCGGCACAGCGTATGGCGATGTATCTGCTGGAAAAGGATCGCGATGCGGCAGAACTGCTGGCGCGCAGCCTGGCTCAGGCGGTGCAGAAGGTTGGCCGCTGTCATCAGTGCCGTACGCTGACCGAAGAAGCCGTGTGCACCCTGTGCAATAACAGCCGCCGCGAACAAACCTTTCTCTGTGTCGTCGAAACTCCCGCTGATGTATTGGCGATTGAGCAGGCCGGTAACTACCATGGCCGCTACTTTGTTTTGCATGGTCACCTGTCCCCGATTGATGGCATTGGCCCCGCGGATCTTGGAATGGATCTGCTGGAGCGCAGGTTGGCCAGTGAGCCATTACAGGAGTTGATCGTCGCCACTAATCCCACCGTAGAGGGGGAGGCGACAGCCCAGTACATTGCCGAGCGTGCCAAAGCGCAGGGAGTTACGGTCAGTCGTATCGCCCATGGTGTTCCCATCGGTGGCGAGCTGGAATATATCGATGGCGGTACCCTGGCCCACGCTTTTAATAGCCGTACCGCCTTCTTCCCCCCAGCTGAGTAATATTGATGGTTGAAATAGATACCACTCCGCGCTGGGTGGAATCCAGCGAGCAGTTGGCGGCTTTGTGCGCGCAGTGGCGGCAGCAGCGTGCTGTGGCATTGGATACCGAGTTTATGCGTAGTCGCACCTTTTATCCTCAGCCGGCCCTGGTGCAGGTTGGGGATGGTCGGCATTGCTATCTCATCGATAATCTCGCCATTGAAGACCTGCAACCATTGCGTGATCTGCTGCTGGATACGGCTGTTACAAAAATTATGCACAGCTGCAGCGAGGACCTGGAAACTCTCGAGCGCCTGCTGGGGGTGATTCCCGAGCCCATTTTTGATACGCAGATCGCCGCAGCGATTAGTGGTATGGGAGCGGGCCTTGGTTACGCCGCTACTGTGCGCGAACTGCTAAATATCGAACTGCCGAAGAGTGAGACCCGTTCCGATTGGTTGCAGCGCCCTCTCAGCGATGCGCAGAAAACCTATGCCGCACTCGATGTGGCTTGGCTGCCAGTCCTCTTTGGTGCCTTGCTGAAGCGGCTGCAGGAGCAGGGACGGGAGACTTGGTTGGCGGAGGATTGCGCAACGCTGGTGGCAACTGCGCGAAGTCCGCAACCCCCTGAACTCTATTACCAGAAAGTGAAGGGGGCCTGGCGTCTGCGAGGCAAACACCTGGCGGTGTTACAGGACCTTTGCACCTGGCGGGAGTGTGAGGCGCGGGCTCGGAATATGCCGCGCAACCACCTGCTTAAGGAAAATCTCTGTATGACTCTGGCCCAACAGCTGCCGCGGCATAAAGGCGCCCTGAGCCAGGCGGGCCTTGAGGGGCGCGCCCTGCGAGAGCACGGCGATACGCTGTTGCAGTTAATTTCCCAGGCGCTGGAGCGCAGCGACTTGCCGACGCGATTGCCGCAACCGCTCAACCGGCAGCAGGGAGAACTACTTAAATCGTTGCGAAAAGAGGTTGCCAGTATCGCGGAGTGCGAAAAGCTGCCTGCAGAAATCCTGATCCGCAAAAAAGAATTGGAAGCGCTGGTTTTTGCCCATGATCCCCAGTTGCAGGGGCGCCTCTGTGGCTGGCGTGCTGATGTGATTGGCCGCCCCCTGCTCAAAGCTCTGCGACATCTGCGCAAAGAGGAAATGAAGTGAAAGTTTTGTGTGATATTTATCGCAGCCCTAAAAAAGAAGAAATGTATTTGTACGTCGATAAGCGTGAGGGGATTGCGCGGGTACCTAAGAATTTACTGGAATTATTTGGCAGTCCCCAGCATGTCACCACCATGCTAATGACTCCAGAGCGCAAGCTGGCGCGTGCAAATGCCGACAAGGTCCTGCACGAGATGCGTGCGCAGGGTTACTATTTGCAAATGCCACCGATAACCGATTCTGAAATGCGCGAGATCGCATTAAAGAACAGTAAGCTGCAGCGCTGAGTCAGATTTATGGCACAACTGCCTTTTTGGCGGCGTAAAACGCTAGAGCAGATGACTGAATCCGAATGGGAGGCTCTCTGCGATGGCTGTGGACGCTGCTGCCTGCACAGCCTGGAAGATGAGGAGACTGGTGAGCTCTACAGCACCAATGTTGCTTGTCGCTTGCTGGATACAGATTCCTGTCGCTGTAGCCAATACGAGCGGCGCAAGGAATTGGTGCCCGGATGTGTTCAGTTACGGGTGCAGGATATCGATCAATACACTTGGCTGCCGGCAACTTGCGCCTATCGTCGCTTGGCTGAGGGGCAGCCGTTGCCCGAGTGGCACCCGCTTGTCAGTGGCGATACGCAGTCTGTGCACAAAGCGGGTATGTCAGTGCGTGGCAGTGTTATCAGCGAGGAGCTGGTTCACCCGGATGATATGGAAGAGCATATCGTCACTTGGGTGGAGGCCGGTTGAGCCGTCGAGGCCTTGCTATTACTTCCTGTCCTGGGCGGGAAATATAGAGTAAATAAAAAATGTCTGAAGATTTTCGAATTGCCTGGATTGTTTACACCGGCTCGACTCTGGTTTTACTGGCTGCCGGTTGGTGGTTTATGCGCAACTGGCGTTGGAGCTGGTTGCGCCGTACCTTGTTGCTGGTTTCGGCTTCGGTATTACTGGTACCGGTAAAAACACCCGTGGCCGAATCAGTGGCTTTGCCTGTATTACCACTGTATCTCTACCAATCATTATTTGAAGAAAGTGGAGCAGCGCCGGAAGTGACTGCAAACCTGGTATTTGCCGCGGGCGGTGCTCTGGCGGTAATGGTAGTGTGGGGACTGGTTTCTCTATTATCCAGGTTTCGTCGTGAGCGCCGCCGACGTTTCGATGAAGACCCTTACTTCAACGAACAGTAATAGGGTTTTGCATCCAACCCTCTCTAGTATCCTGGGCCTGTCGCAGCTAGGCCCATCCCTTTTCTTTACTTGGTTATCAAAGGCGTTACTTCCTTTCTTTAGCATCTCTATTGACGGTGACAGCTGCTATATCTATTAGGCTGCTTCCGTGCTTGGCGCGAGGCCAGACGAGCCGGTTTAATAGTTACAGCCCAATAAACAAACCCGCTGTCGGGAAATGATGGTTTGTATTTTTCCTTGGGTTTTTAACTACCCGCTGGAATGGGTTGTCTTTTGGTAAACCGGATTCACAACAGATAATGCCTATATAAAGTGCCCTTGGCGTGGATTTTCGCCCATATTTATGGTGCAGGCTGCCAGATGGCTGAGGAACCCTGATGCTCGACCACCTGCTGATTCTCACTGCGGTAATGCTGGTATCGGGCATTCTCGGTGGGCTGGTGAATTATTATCAAATGTTGTTTACAGAGGAGGATCCGGCCGGCCTCGCCCGCTGCCTGATTATGGGGCTGTGTGGCGCCTTGATGGTGCCGATTTTCCTGAAATTTACCCAGAGTGATCTGCTGATCGAAATCCAGGGCGATCCCTCGCGCCTATTGATCTTTACCGGTTACTGCCTGCTCGCTGCTATCGCCTCCCGTATGTTCGTGTTTAATGCCGCGCGTCGCCAATTGCGCGATGCCAGTATCGCCCGCGCTCGGGTAGAAAACCTGGAGCAGGAACTGCGCACCATGCAGTTGGAAATGATGCCCTTACTAGAGCATGAGATAGAAGGGGATTTGGAGCAGGGGCCGGTGCTGGACTTTAATCAGATTCGCAAGTTGGACGATAACGCTCTACAGGTGCTCAATCTGCTAAATGGCGGTGAATGTGTGTTCCGCTCGCTGAGCGGCATGGTGCAGGATAGCGGTATGGAAACCAACTCAATCGCCCGTGCCCTCAATAGCCTGCTAGTGCTTGAGATGGTAGGGAAAATTCACAGTCATCTGGGAATTCGCTGGTATATCACTGGTAAGGGGCGCCAGGTGGTGCATCGCCGCAGTACCCAGATGGCTTGATCCACAATTGAAAAACCTTCCTTCTTAATGCTACTCGGGCTGGTCATCCAATTTGATCGTTCCCGCCTCGCCACCCGTCCCGTTGTTCAATTATCATTCGCTAAATCTGAAGATAGCGTGATGACAGGATTGGAGTAAGCATGAAATTTACCGGTACCGATAGCTATGTAGCTACCGAAGACCTGCAAATGGCGGTGAACGCAGCCGTCACCTTACAGCGCCCCCTGCTGATTAAAGGCGAGCCGGGCACCGGCAAAACGCTGCTCGCGGAACAGGTTGCTGAGAGCCTTGGGCTGAAGTTGATTCAATGGCATATCAAGTCCACCACCAAGGCCCAGCAGGGACTGTACGAGTATGATGCAGTATCACGTCTGCGGGACTCCCAGTTGGGGGTAGACAAGGTTCATGATATCGCCAATTACATCAAGCGGGGCAAACTGTGGGAAGCCTTTGCCGCGGAAGAGCGTGTGGTATTGTTGATTGATGAGATCGACAAAGCAGACATCGAATTCCCCAACGACCTGCTGGTGGAACTGGATCGCATGGAGTTCTTCGTTTATGAAACAGGAGAAACCATTAAGGCCAAACACCGCCCCATTGTCATTATCACCTCGAATAACGAAAAAGAGCTGCCGGATGCCTTTCTGCGCCGCTGCTTCTTCCATTACATCAGCTTCCCCGATCGTGACACCATGCGCAAAATTGTCGATGTCCATTACCCGGAGATTAAAGGGCAGTTGGTTGCGGAAGCGATGGATATTTTCTTCCAGTTGCGCGAAGTGCCGGGCTTGAAGAAGAAGCCTTCCACCTCTGAGCTGATTGATTGGTTGAAGCTGTTGATGGCCGACGATATTCCCGAGGAAGTGCTCAAAGATCGCGATAACAGCAGCGCCATTCCTCCGCTTTATGGGGCCCTGTTGAAGAATGAGCAAGATGTCCATATGCTCGAGCGCCTGGCATTTATGGCGCGCCGCGACAATCGCTGAGCGGGCGTTGTTGCCTTTTATCAGGGGTAAATGAGTGCCCCTGATGATATTCTGCTCGGTATGGCCGAGTATCTTTTTTCCTGTGCTGACCGCGAATTACTATGCTGATTGGCTTTTTCCTGAATTTACGCCGTTATAAATTACCGGTATCCATCACCGAATTACTGGCTCTGCTTGGGGCTTTACAGCAGCGCCTGGTATTTGCTGACATGGAAGAATTTTATTTTCTCTCTCGTGTCTGTTTGGTGAAGGATGAAAAACATTTCGATAAATTCGATCGCGCTTTTGAGGCTTATTTTAAAGACCTGGAAACTCTCGACGATATCGTCGAGCAAATGATCCCGGAAGACTGGCTCAGGGCGGAATTTCTCAAGCAGTTAAGCGAAGAAGAAAAGGCCAAAGTCCAAAGCCTCGGTGGTTTGGAAAAATTGCTGGAGGAGTTTAAAAAGCGCCTCGAAGAGCAGAAAAAGCGTCACAGTGGTGGCAACCGCTGGATAGGTACCGGTGGTACCAGTCCCTTCGGTAATAGTGGTTATCACCCAGGTGGTATTCGGGTGGGGGGACAGGGGCGCAATCGCTCGGCATCCAAGGTATGGGAAAAACGCCAGTTCAAAAACCTGGATGACAGTATCAGCCTGGGAACCCGCAATATCCAAGTGGCCCTGCGCAAGTTGCGTAAATTTGCCCGCACTGGCGCGGCGGAAGAGTTGGACTTGAATAGCACCATCTCCTCCACAGCGCGCAATGCAGGCTTATTGGACATTAAGATGGTGCCAGAGCGGCACAACGCAATAAAAGTGCTGATTTTTTTTGATGTGGGCGGTTCTATGGACCCCTATGTACGGGTGTGTGAAGAGCTTTTCTCTGCCTGTCGCTCTGAATTCAAGCATCTGGAGTATTTTTACTTTCACAACTTTGTCTATGAACATGTGTGGAAAGATAACCAGCGACGCTATAGCGAGAATACGTCCCTTTTGGAAGTACTGCGCACCTATGGCAAAGACTACAAGGTAATTTTTGTCGGTGATGCTTCTATGGCTCCTTATGAGATTACCAGTCGCTTTGGTAGTGTCGAGCATATGAATGAAGAGCCTGGTGCAGCCTGGATGGAACGTATTACTGATACTTACCACAATTTGATCTGGTTAAATCCGGTGGGGGAAGAGTACTGGCAGTACACACCCAGTATCGGCATGACCCAGCGTCTGGTGGATGGGCATATGTATCCGATGACCCTGGAAGGCTTGGATCGGGCGATCGCTTATTTAGTTAAAGGTCGCTAATAGAGGGCAGTAAATGAACTCCTAAAGAAGTCCCGCAAGGAACTCTGACCTTAAAGGCTTCAATCAGGAAATTATCTGCAGGCGGCGCATTCCTGTGCCGCCTTAATCCCAAATAACTTGAGGGTTAGGGTTAGGGTTAGGGTTAGGGATAATAAAGCGTTATTTTTTATTGCCACTAAAGTGTTCTGGGGGGGTTCCCTCGTGATCGGCAGTGATGCTGATTTCTTCCTTGGTGGTCTCTCCCACCGTGACATGCACCTCTTCAGCACCGTGCATCCAATCCACCAGTTTTTCACGAATCAAATACAAAACAAATCCAGCCACGATGGCCGTGAGTGCGACCCCACCGAAAGTGGCCAGTGGACCGGAAACGCCCACTAATTTACCGATTTCTGCCGCGCCCTTGTTGGCGATGCCGATAAATGCAAACCACAGGCCCATCATCAGGGATAGGTAGCGTAGGGGAGATAATTTAGTCACGACAGAAAGCCCTATAGGCGATAGACACAGCTCACCAATGGTGTGAAAAATATAGGCAAAGACCAACCACCAGATACTCGCTTTTATGGTCTCGGAATCGCCGATTTGCAATGCTGCGCCGCACATGGATAGGAAACCGATCCCGAGAAATACCAAACCCAGGCTGAATTTAGCCGGTGAACTCGGTTCTCGGTCGCCCATGCCTACCCAGATACTGGCCATAATCGGCGCGAGAATAATAATAAACAGAGGGTTTACCATCTGTAGCCAGCTGGCAGGAATTTCCCAGCCAAAGATATTCAGGTCGGTGCGGTATTTGGCAAACAGGTTCATTGACCCGGCAGCCTGCTCGAAGCCAGCCCAAAAAACCACGATAAATACACCCAGTACCAGAATGACTTTAATGCGATCCCGCTCTTCTTGTGTGAGAGGACGGTGTTTGCTCTCTTTCTCGTCTTTTATATTTTTCAATTCCAGTTGTGCGGAGGGTTCTACGCCTATTTGTCCCAGGTAGTGCTTGGCCTGGGTCATTTGCAGAATCAGGCCTAAAAGCATACCGATGCCAGCAACAATAAAGGCGAGCTGGTAGTCCACCTTTTCTCCGATCCAGCCCACAACCAAATAACCGAGAATAGAGCCCAGGTTGATGCCCATATAGAAAATGGTAAATGCGGTATCGCGACGGTGGTCTCCCTCCTCGTAGAGGTCCCCGACCATGGTGGAGATATTCGGCTTAAAGAAACCATTGCCGATAATGAGCAGAGCCAGCCCCAGCCACAGCATATAGATCTGGCTGCCGCCCGGCAGCCAGGTGTGGGGGAAGCCCAGGGAGAATTGCCCCAGCATCATCAGGGTGCCGCCGAACATGATGCAGCGGCGCTGGCCCCAGCGGTTGTCTGCCATCCAGCCGCCGATAATCGGAGTCAGGTAGACCAACATGGCATACCAGCCCAGGTAGCTCAGGGCCTTGGATTGCAATTCGGTATCCGAGAGCTGTTCCCAGCCGAACACTGCGGCGGTGGCAGTGGAGGTCAGGTAGAAGACAAAAATACCACGCATGCCATAGTAGCTGAGACGCTCCCACATCTCGGTGCCAAACAGCAGGAACAATCCTTTGGGGTGGCCAAACAGCTGCCCGGCGCTGGCGGGGGGCTTGGGTTTGATCTCTTGCATAGTACTGCTCGCAAGGTGTGACCCTGAGGTGCTGTGCTACCACCAAGGGCAGTGCACCTATAAAAATCATCGCTATCTGGACCAGTATAGTTGAGCGCCACCCAGGGATTTTCAGCCCTGTGGCAAAGTGGGGGTATAATCCCGGGTTTGCCAATTCTGTACGAATCATGAGTCACACCGAAGCAGAAAAAAGCCTGAGCGCTCTGCAGGCCCGCATCTCCAGTTGTATGGGGCGGGATCGCTACCATTTGCATCGAACTATTAAGAACGTGCGTCGGCGCCAGAAAGAGGGCAAGCCGGTCGATCGTATGTTGACCCAGCTGGAGCAGCAGCTGCAGGCGTCTGAGTCGCTAGCGGAAGAACGCCGGCGTAAGTTGCCGGAAGTGCAATGGCCGGAAGCCTTGCCGGTGGTGGCGCGGCGTGAGGAAATCGCCGAGCTGATCGAAAAGCACCAGGTTGTCGTGATCGCCGGTGAAACCGGTTCTGGTAAAACCACCCAATTACCAAAAATCTGTCTCTCCCTGGGGCGGGGTATCTATGGCCAGATTGGCCACACCCAGCCGCGCAGGATTGCCGCACGCACAGTGGCTAATCGTATCGCTGAGGAATTGCAGCAGCCCTTGGGGGAGTCTGTCGGTTACCAGGTTCGCTTTACCGACCACAGCACTGAGCACACCCATGTCAAATTGATGACCGATGGTATTCTGCTGGCTGAAATTCAACGCGACCCTCTGCTGAATAAATACGATACGCTGATTATCGATGAGGCCCACGAGCGCAGCCTCAATATCGATTTCCTGCTGGGCTATTTAAAAACCATTCTGCCCAAGCGCCCGGATTTAAAGCTGATAATTACCTCGGCTACTATCGATCTGGAAAAGTTCTCTAGACACTTTAACGATGCGCCGATTATTGAGGTATCTGGACGCACCTATCCAGTAGATATTCACTATCGCCCAGCAGCCGACAGTGATGCAGACCTCACCGAACAGGTTGTCGCTGCAGTGAAAGAGTTACTGCACGAGGAAAAATCCAGCAGTCGGCGCGGCGGGGACATACTGGTATTTATGAGCGGTGAGCGGGAGATCCGCGAGTGTGCCAAGGCCCTGCGGGATGCGCAGATTGCCCAGTTGGAAGTGTTGCCCCTATATGCGCGCTTAAGTCTGGCAGAGCAGGCCAAGGTTTTTCACGGACATAAAGGCCGCCGTATTGTGCTTGCCACCAATGTGGCGGAGACCTCCATTACGGTGCCGGGCATTCGCTATGTGATCGACCCGGGTACAGCGCGGGTTAGTCGATACAGCTATCGCAGTAAAATCCAAAGATTGCCGATAGAACCGGTTTCCCAGGCCAGTGCCAATCAGCGCGCCGGTCGCTGTGGTCGTGTCAGCGCCGGTGTCTGTGTGCGCTTATATGAGGAGCGGGATTTTGTGCAGCGTCCGGAATTTACCGATGCGGAAATCCTGCGTACGAACTTGGCTGCGGTAATCCTGCAAATGTTACAGCTGCGTATCGGCGATATCCGTGAGTTTCCCTTTGTCGATCCGCCCGATCCCCGTCTGATTAATGACGGATATAAATTGTTGCAGGAATTGCAGGCAGTCGATGACCAGGGCAGGGTGACCAAACTGGGCCGCGCATTGTCACGTCTGCCGCTGGACCCACGATTGAGCCGAATGTTGCTGGCCGGTGCAGATAATGGCAGTGCGCGAGAATTATTAATTATTGTCGCCGCCCTGGCTGTGCAAGACCCGCGTGAACGCCCGGCGGAAAAGCGCCAGGCGGCGGATGAAAAACACCGTCAGTGGCAGCATGAGCAGTCTGATTTTCTGTCTTTTGTACAGTTGTGGGATGCCTTCGAAATCCAACGTCAGGAGCTGAGTCAAAGCCAGCTGCGTAAGTGGTGCCAGAAAAACTTCCTATCCTGGTTGCGAATGCGTGAGTGGAGAGATATCCACCACCAATTGCGCGTGGCTTGCCGGGATCTTGAAGTTAAAGAAAATAAAGAACCGGCAGAGTATGAGGCGATTCACCGAGCAATAGTCATGGGCTTGCTCGGTAACATTGGCGCTCGCGATGAAAACAAGGAATTTATCGGCTGCCGCAACCGTCGCTTCCATGTTTTCCCTGGCTCTGGCCAATTTAAAAAGCCACCGCGCTGGGTGGTTGCTGCCCAGTTGTTGGAAACCAGCCGCCTGTTCGCCCACACCGTTGCGAAAATAGAGCCGGACTGGGTGATGGCTGCATCCCAGCACTTGGTAAAACGCAATTATTTTGAGCCCCACTACGATGCTCGTTCCGGGCAAGTGATGGCCTTTGAAAAGGTTTCTCTATACGGACTGGTACTGGTGGAAAAACGCCGTATTCCCTACGGCAAGCTGGATACGGAAACCGCTCGGGAAGTATTTATTCGCCAGGCGCTGGTGGAGCAGCGTTATCGTGGCAAGGGCCGTTTTTATAAACACTACACTGACCTGCTGAAGTCCCTGGAAGAGTTGGAAGCCAAGTCCCGTCGCCGGGATATCCTGGTGGATGACGAAGTGGTTTACCGCTTTTTCGATGAGCTTGTCCCTGCGGATATCGTCAACCTTGCCGGGTTTGAGCACTGGCGCAAGAAAGTTGAAGTCAGTGATCCACAGCTGTTGTTTATCCCCCGCGAATTGTTGATGCAGCAGAGTGCGGATCATGTGGGCGAGGCGCAATTCCCTAACGAACTGCAAGCGGGCGGTATTATTTACCCGCTCAGTTATCACTTCGAACCGGGCAGTGTGGATGATGGTGTCAGTGTCCAGGTACCGGTTGCGGCGCTGCACCAGGTGCCCGCCGCTCGACTTTCCTGGCTGGTGCCTGGAATCCTGCGGGATAAATGTATCGCTCTGATTAAAGCCCTACCCAAACAGTGGCGCAAATACTTTGTGCCGGTACCGGCGGCTGTGGATAAGGCTTTGCCGCGACTGCGCGCAGACAATACCCCGCTATGGCAGTCACTGGCTTTGGAGTTGCAACGTCAGACTGCCCAGCAGCTGCCTGAAGATACCTGGGAATCTGCGGAACAATCCCTGGAAGATTTCTACCGCTTCAATATCCAAGTTTTGGATGAGTCGGGGAAATTGTTGGATCAGGATCGCGATCTCTCGGTATTACAGGCGCGCTATCGGGACCGGGTGCAGCAGGGGCTGGCGAATGCGGGCGATAGTTTTGAGCGGGATGATATTACTAGCTGGGATTTTGGTGAGTTGCCGGAAACCCACACCCTCGACCAGGGGGGGCTCAAGGTGCGCGCCTACCCAGCATTGGTGGAAGCCAAAGAAAGCGTCTCTCTGAAGTTACTGGATAACCCCGCCGAAGCGCGGCGCTTGAGTCGTGCCGGCATCTGCCGTTTGGCCCTGTTGCACCTGCCTGAGAAAGTAAAATATCTGCGCAAGGAGTTATTGCGCGGCAAGGAGTTGGGGCTTTCTGCGGCAGATCTGGGGCGTCGCGAGGAAGTGGCAGACGATATTTTGTTGGCCGCTGCGCGCGAAGTCTTCTGGCCGGATGAAAACTGGCCGCGCAGCGAAGCTGAGTTTCTGTCGGCACTGGAGAAGGAGGGCGACTTGGTGGGGGTGGCCCAGGAGATTGGAGACCTATTGGTCAAAGCCTTGGGTCAGTTGGTCCCCTTGCGCAAGCAGATCAAACAGCAAAAGAACCTGGCGGTCGCTATGGCGGTGGGAGATATCCAGCAGCAACTGGCCGGACTCTTCTACCGGGGAGTCTTGTTTGACACGCCATTGCAATGGCTGCGCCAATATAGCCGCTATCTGAAGGCGATCGCTGTGCGCCTGGAAAAGGCGGCGCTCGATCCAAACCGTGACCGCAAGCTGCAAGTGGAATTCCACAAGGTCGCCGAGTCCTTTGATGATCAGGTAGAGAAATTCTCAAGGAGGGAGTTGGCGTCAGAGCCTGCGCTAGTGGAGTACCGTTGGATGTTGGAGGAGTTCCGCGTCAGCCTGTTTGCACAGACATTAAAGACCTTGATGCCGGTCTCCGCCAAGCGTCTGCACAAGGTCTGGATAGAGATTGATAGCAAGGAACTGTTTACTTGAGCCGCGCCTAGGCACAGTTCACAAAAAACTTTGTCGTCTTGTGTAATATTTCCTGCACTGGCCCGACAGATCTATGTACGTCGGCAAAGCCTGGATGCGCTACCAAGTGTACTTTGGCTGTGGGCCGGTTTCACAATATGACGGTTTCTCACTGCGCTTCATTATACTGTCGCGGGACATAGAAAAAGTCTTAGAGAGTTTTATTACACAGGGCATTAGTTAGGAGATTTTTTATGAACAAGAAACACCTTTCCCCGGTAGCAGCTGCGGTTGGTGCAGCGTTTATTGCAACTGCAGCTATGAATGTGTCTGCGGCTAACAGTACTGCCAACCCTTTTGCTGCTGAAGACCTGAGTTCCGGCTACAACCTGGCACTGGCTGATCACGATCACGATGACAAAAACAAGGAAGGTAAGTGCGGCGAAGGTAAGAAGCAAGAAGGCAAATGCGGCGAAGGCAAGAAAAAGGAAGGTAAATGCGGCGAAGGAAAATGTGGCGAAGGTAAGAAGAAAGAAGGTAGTTGCGGCGAAGGTAAAAAGAAAGAAGGCAAATGCGGTAACTAATATTCCGTCGCACGAGATTGGGGCGGTGCTGTATTCATACGGCCGCCCCAAGTACTTTCCATTACCAATAGAGGCAAATAGCGGTGCGTAATTATCCAGTGGAGGGTGCCGGTCTCGGACTACGCCGCTCTATGATGGGCGAGGAGATTTCATCGGGTGCGGTGGATTTTTTTGAAGTTGCGCCGGAAAACTGGATCGGTGTCGGCGGGCGACATGGCCGCTGGTTCCGCCAGCTCAGCGAACGCCATCCTTTTATTTTGCACGGTTTGTCTCTGTCTATTGGTTCTTCTGATCCGCTGGATATGGAGTTGCTCGCCTCAATCAAGCAATTTATCCGCGATCACAATATCCGCTCTTACAGCGAGCATCTGAGCTACTGCTCAGATCAGGGCCATCTCTACGATTTATTGCCTATCCCCTTTACCGAAGAAGCAGTGATGTATGTCGCCGAACGAATTCGCATTGTGCAGGATACGCTCGAACAGCGCATTGCCATGGAAAATGTTTCCTATTACGCGGCGCCGGGCCAGGAGATGAGTGAGCTGGCATTTTTACAGGCGGTCCTGCAAGAGGCGGACTGCGATCTTCTGCTCGACGTCAATAATATTTATGTGAATTCAATTAATCATCGCTACGACCCCCTGGAATTCTTGCGCGGACTGCCCTCGGAGCGAATGCGCTATGTCCATGTGGCGGGGCATTTCGATGAGGCGGATGACCTGAAAGTGGATACGCACGGCGCTGAAGTGATTGATCCAGTGTGGCAGCTATTAGATAAGGCCTATGAGATGCATGGTGTTATCCCCACCCTACTGGAACGCGACTTTAATATCCCACCCCTACCGCAATTGCTTGAAGAGGTGGAACAGATCAAGGACATCCAGGCCAACCACCAAGTAGAAGAAAGCTATGTCCATAGTCGCCGATAAGACAGCCGGGTTTCAGGGTCTACAGAGGGCTTTTGCCAATCATTTGCGTGCCCCTGATGAAGTCGAGGCGCCAAAGGATATTGAGGATCGGCGCGTTGCCATCTACCGGGACCTGATTTACAACAATATCGAATCGTTTATTGCCGGTGGTTTTCCCGTGCTGCGCAGCCTCTACAGCGATGAGCGCTGGAATGAAATGGTCCGCGATTTTATTCAGCACCATACCTCCACAAGTCCCTACTTTTTGCAGATTAGCGAGGAGTTTCTCACTTATCTGCAACAGGAACGGGGCCAGCGGGAAGAGGACCCAGCGTTTTTGTTAGAACTGGCTCACTATGAGTGGGTGGAGCTGGCGCTGGATGTGAGTACCGAAGAGATTCCCACTGGCTTGGATCGCCAGGGAGATCTGCTGAAATCTGTACCGGTTGTATCACCGCTCGTTTGGAGCCTCAGTTACCGCTTTCCTGTGCACCGTATCGGCCCCACTTATCAGCCTCAAGAGCCCGCTGAATCTCCCACCTTTTTACTGGTCTATCGCGACCTCAGCGATGACGTCAGTTTTATGGAAATCAATGCGGTAACAGCGCGCCTGTTGCAGCTGGCTTCCGAGGGGGAAGCCAGAGGAGAACAACTGTTGGCTCAGATTGCTGACGAGCTGCCCCAAGTCGACAGCGAAGCTCTTTATGGCTTCGGCCTTGAGTTGCTGCAAAGACTGTTGGATAAAGGTGTTATCGCAGGTCTTCGGCATCAGGTGTCTGAGTAGCTCGTCCAGCCCGCGGATTTTTGGCGTAAATTACCTTTCTGTGACAGCGTGTGCTTGCCTGAAACTGCGCCATCTTTGATGAATCCCAGCTGCTATGCTGCCGAGGGTGGTTTACATTTTGCGGGGGCGTTAGAATCCCTGACCTTGAAATTTGATAAATAAGAGGAGCAGGGTTTTGCTAGGACGCAGAGATTTATCGCCCTGGTTGATGGCCGCGATGCTGGCCATTTCCCCAGTGGGCGCAATGGCGACACAGGACCCATTTGGAGACGCGGCCACTCCCTCAGTCCAACCTGGGGCGGTCGAACAAAATGGTACTTCTACTGGTGGCACCAGTGGAACACTGGTTGATGAATATGGCTTTGATCCCGCGGAAGAGTTTGGCGGTGAGGAAGGAGAAGACTTCTCCCTGCGAGACCCCTGGGAGGGTTTCAATCGCGCCATATTCAGCTTCAATGATGGTGCGGATCGCTATGTACTGAAACCGGCTGCTGTCAGTTATCGGCAGATTACCCCGATGTTTATGCAGCGGGGTGTCAGCAATTTCTTCAGCAACCTGGGTGAAGTGACTAATACCTTTAACGGGGTGTTGCAAGGCAAGTGGGGCCAGGCGGGTAATGATGTCGGCCGCCTGCTGATTAACACCACTATCGGTATTGCCGGTCTTTTCGATGTTGCCAAGCACATGGGCTTGGAAAAGGGTGATGGTGAGGACTTTGGTCAAACCCTGGCAGTCTGGGGGGTGCCTTCCGGACCCTATCTGGTGCTGCCGCTGTTGGGCCCCTCTACTGTACGGGATACGCCGGCCAAGGTTGTGGATTACTACACTAATCCACTGACTTATGTTGAGCATGATCCCACGCGCTATACCCTTAGGGCCACCGATATTATCCAGGGTCGCGCCAGTTTACTGCAGGCGGAATCCCTACTGCAGGGTGATCGCTATGTACTGCTGCGTGATGCCTATCTGCAGCGCCGCGACTTCCTAATCGTGGATGGTGAAGTGGATGTGGATACAGAGACTGAAGCCGCCGAAGCCATCGACCAGGGTGAAGTCGAAGAGTCTAGTGATTACTGAGTACCCGCGAGTAAAACACCTGCCTTCAAGAGCCTGCCATGGCCGGCCCCAGTAGCCTGTTACTGACCGATGATGAGCGCTCCCGCAACTTCCTGCGTGGAGCGCTTTCGCGTCAGGGGCTCTCGGTTGCGATAGCCGATAGTGGCCAGCAGGGCATAGAGCAATTCTCCCCCGAACTGTTTCAGTTGGTCGTTGTAGACCTGCTCCTGCCCGATATGGACGGGCTGGAGGTACTGCGCAAAATCAAACAGCGATCCCCTGGAACTGCGGTTGTGATGATTGCGGAGAAAGGGGAGTTACATGAAGTCCTGCAGGCCATGCGTCTGGGCGCCTGCGATTATCTGATCAAACCCATTCAACAGGCCGCGTTGATCGATAAAGTCATCTGCCGCATCACCGGTGAGGAAAACCTCGCCCAGCAGAATCTCGAGTATCGTAAAACCCTAGAGCAACGCAATAGCGAACTGCGCGACCATGTGGAAGTACTGCGCCGGGATCAGGAAGCCGGCCGTCTGTTACAACAACACCTGTTACCCCGCAGCCCTTTCTTTTATCCCGGCGGTGTCGAGGCCGCTTACCGCCTGATTCCCTCCCTGTATCTGAGCGGCGACTTTGTGGATTACGGTCTGTTTGGGGAGCGTTTTGTGGCGTTTTACCTGGTGGATGTCTCGGGGCATGGCGTGTCCTCCGCGCTGGTCACAGCCCTGATAAAAAACAGCGTGATGCACCGCTTGCGCGAACGCCCGCTGTTCTCCCAGCTGGAATCCCTGGGAGCGGATCTACTGGAAGTTCTGGAACTCATCAACCGCGAGCTGTTGTCCACAGGTATGGGGAAACATGCCAGTATGTTTATCGGTGTGGTGGATACCGCTGCTGGCCAATTGCACTATGCGGTTGCCGGGCAGATCCCCATGCCGGCGCTCGTCAGTGCGGCTGGCGCCGATTGGCTGCCGGGTAAGGGGCGTCCGCTGGGGATCTTTGAGCAGGGTGACTGGCAGGTAATGTGTGCGGAACTCCCTTCCAGCTGGCGGCTGGTGGCTTGCTCTGATGGTGTGCTGGAATTACTCGAAGGGGATTTGCTGCAAAAAGAGGAACAGCTACTAGCGCTTATCGACACAACTGGGGGTGAGCTGGGGCCACTGTGTGAAGGTCTGAAAGTAGATACTTTTGGCGCGTTACCCGACGATATTACAATTCTTACCCTAGCCCATGGCTAGTGGTGTGGATTTGTCGACCAAATAGTCGAATTTCGTGCCTTAGCACTCTTGTCAGTCCGCACGGTCAGGAGTAAGCTCCGCCCACTTTATGCACAAAGATGCCGAGGCGGCAAAACCGTCACAAGCGTTTTTGCTCTACCAGTGAACTATCGCCATCCATACGCACTTTCATCCTCTGAGTGTGTCCGGGTGAGCCAGGGGTTGTTATGCAGTCCGGGCAAATTATGGTTGGAGCCCACCAGGGCGTTTACATCATTAAATTGATGGGCGATGTCCGCCTCAACCTATGCACCTCGTTCGATAGCTTTATCGACAATATGTTTGCACGCAATGACTTTGCCGGTGTGGCCTTCGATCTACACGGTGCGGAAGGTGTCGATAGTACGACCCTTGGCCTGATGGCCAAGATTGCAATTCGCGCTCAGGAGCGCGGCTGCCAAAAGCCCCTGGTATTTGTCACGGACAAAGGTATTCAACACCTATTGGATGCGATGGGTTTCGATTCCCTGATGGAAATCAGTGATGAGAGGCGCGATTTCTCTGTCGAGACCAAGCCGCTGGTGTGTAAAACCCCCGATGAGTGTGCCGCGCGGGAGAAGGTGCTGGAGGCCCACCGGGTACTGATGAGCATGAACGAGCAGAATGCGGAAACCTTTCGCGATCTGGTGCATACCCTGGAGCGGGAATGCGTATCCTACGCCAAGTCCTCTGCACACCTGCACTGAAATTCACCACTCAGCCCCCACTCGAAAGCCGCCGATTTCCCACGCCCCGCAATTCAGCTGTCCCGCATATCCCTAGCCTCTGCCCGTGCGCGGGTAAACAGCCCATGGGGAAGATAAATTAACTCGGAAACCCGGCGGATCAGATGCTCTTCAAAAGCTTCGATCACATCGTCGGAAAAAGCCACCTGCCACATCTGCCGAACCAGCAGGTATTTGTCTCTCTCGCTGAACTGGTCGTTGACTGCCTGAGTAAACTCAAACAGGGAGGTAGCGTGCTCCCTCTGGTCTATGGCCTCATCGATAATCTCTGCCGCCTCATGGTTGCTTAAGGCGTAGTGTTGGCACAGCAATTCAATCAGAGTGTTGCGCTCGCGTGGGTCGAGCTTTTGATCGACTGTGGCCACCTCAACCAACAAGGCGGCACTGATCATACGCACGTCTTTTTCATCGTGCATTTCTACATCGGCGTTGTTGCCAATCTGTTCAAACAGCTTACGTATTTGTTGCAGCATCAGTTTCCCGGCGTCCCATGACTTGGCTCTGTAGCAGCATCTCGAGCCGCTCCTGATCTTTGACAAAATTGCGGATACCTTCGGCGAGCTTCTCGGTGGCCATGGCATCGCTGTTGAGTAGGTAGCGGAATGCCGCTTCACTGAGTCGTCCCTCTGGCCGCGGCAGCGGCTCGTTGACCGTGGGGAGTCCACCGACCAACAGCCCCTCGCTGTCCTCCAGAGATTGCAGCAGCTGCGGGCTGATCGTCAGACGGTCGCAACCCGCCAGCGCTTCAATCTCCGCTGTATTGCGGAAGCTGGCACCCATCACAATGGTGTTGTAGTCCCGCGATTTGTAGTAGTGGTAGATATTACGCACGGACAGTACACCGGGATCTTCCTCGCCACTGAAGGCTTTTCGGTCCCCGTTGGCCAGGTGCCAGTCCAGAATACGCCCCACAAAGGGGGAGATCAGGGTTACGCCAGCCTCGGCGCAGGCGATGGCCTGGCTCAAGCAGAACAAAAGGGTCAGGTTACAGTGAATGCCCTCTTGCTCCAGTATTTCTGCAGCGGCTATCCCCTCCCAGGTGGCGGCGATCTTAATCAGTACCCGTTCGCGGGCTATCCCCTCGCGTTCATACAGGGCCACAAGGTGTCTGGCATAGTCAATAGTGCTGCGGGTATCGAAGGACAGGCGCGCATCTACCTCTGTGGAAACCACCCCAGGGATCAGTTGCAATATTTCGCTGCCGATACTGACCGCCAGTTTGATCGCGGCCAGGCGTGCCGTTTCCGTGGGGTTGGCGCCACCCTGGTGGTTTACCGCCCAGTCCAGCGACTCTTTGATCAGGCCCCTGTACTGGGGCAGCTGGGCAGCCTTGTAGAGAAGAGAGGGGTTGGTGGTGGCATCTTGAGGACGATAGCGGCGGATGGCCTCGATATCGCCAGTATCTGCCACTACCTGGCTGCGTTGTTTGAGTTGTTCCAGTTTATTCATAGCGATTCCTTCGATGATTATTGGCTTCCCTTTCTCTGAAACACTAGCCTTCCAACTTAAGCCGCTTGGGTGACCAGCGACAAGGCTTCTTCTACAACCTCTGGCCCCGCGTTTTTCTTGTGGGCGTTCTCACTGAGATGGCGGCGGAAACGGCGCGCTCCGGGCAGGCCCTGGAAGAGCCCGAGCATATGCCGGGTAATATGATTGAGGCGCTGACCGCCCGACAGCTCCCGCTCGATATAGGGCAGCATCTGCTCGACGACTTCCGCCGCGTCGGGCCCTTCGCTCTCCCCGAACAACACGCTATCCACCTGGGTAAGAAGTGCCGGGGTCTGGTAGGCGGCACGACCCAGCATAACACCATCAACGCGCTGGAGATGTTGCAGGCACTCCTCCAGGGAGTTAATCCCACCATTAATGATGACTTGTAGCTGTGGATAATCCTGTTTCAGCTGGTAAACCATGTCGTAGTTGAGCGGGGGAATCTCCCGGTTTTCCTTGGGGCTTAGGCCCTGCAGCCAGGCTTTGCGCGCATGGACGATAAAGGTCTCAGTACCGATCGCTACCTGTGCCTCCACAAAGCGGGTCAGGCCTAAATAGTCCTCCATATCGTCAATGCCGATACGGTGTTTGACCGTAACTGGAATCGATACCGCCTCGCGCATAGCGCTGAGGCCCGCCGCCACGATATCGGGCTCCGCCATCAGGCAGGCGCCAAAGCGCCCGGACTGCACACGGTCACTGGGGCAGCCGCAGTTGAGGTTGATTTCCGCATAACCCCACTCCTGGGCAATCCGCGCACACTCTGCCAACTCCCAGGGATCGCTACCACCAAGTTGCAGGGCGACAGGCAGCTCGGCGGCGTTGAATTGCAGATGACGCTGACGATCACCGTGCAGGATCGCCCCGGTGGTTACCATTTCGGTATACAGGCGGGCGCGCCTGCTCAACAGGCGCCACATATAGCGGCAGTGACGGTCACTCCAATCCAAGAGTGGCGCGGTACAAAAGCGGTGGGGGCTGAAATCGGACATAAACTGCGGTGAAAAAAGAGTCATAAAACCAGAGTAGCCGCCTATTATATGGGATGTAAAACCGAGACCCTAAGGAGACTTTCCAAGGCCTTGTGAAACTTCACTTGCGAGGTGGTTTTTATAGGGGGCGTTAAAGATTGCGCTCGCGCTCAGAAGCGCTGGTGGTATTGCTGCTTGAAGAAGTGTTTTGGCGGGGAGGGCCTTTATCCTGCAGAGTGGTTTGCAGCTTTTTGGCCAGCTTGCGTGCGGTGGCGCGGTAGCTGGTGAGCTTGCCCCCGGCAACTGCGAGAATGCGCGGCTTGCGCTCATTGTCACAGCAAATCATGGACTCCCGCGAACGGGCAAAAGGGCTCTTCTCCGCTTCCGGCAGGACCCGCAACCCGGCAAAGCTCTCGCAAATGTCCTCCGCCTTTAGTCCGCGGGTCTGGAAAAAGTGCTGCTGCACTGTGCGCAGCAGGTAAGCCTCCTCATCTACGGTGGGCACTACTTCCCGTGGATCGCCGAAGAATGGGCGTTCTGTGGTGCCCACCAGGGTCTTGTCCTGCCAGGGCATTACAAACACTGCGCGGTGGTCCTCGGCCTCCACATAGAAGATCTTGTTGCCCAGGGACAGTGGCAGCAGTATGTGAGTGCCTGCCACAAGGTCGATTGGAGGGAGGGGCACTGGGGGTGAGCAGCGCGCGTTGGTGGTGGCTACCCAGGGACCGCTGCAATTGACCAGTGCGCGGGTGTGCAAGGTGTTCAATTTGCCATCGGCCACGTAATCAACCCGCACGCCCTCATCGGTAACTTCCGCGCCTACCAGACTGCCGGGGCAAATGATTTGTGCGCCGTGAGCAATTGCTGAGGCAACCACGTCACGGGTCAGCGCAGCGTCGTCTGTTTGCGCATCGTAGTAACGAAACACTGCAAGTAGATCTTCCCGCTTGAGGCCTGGCAGGGTATCCCACTCCGATTTCGACAAAGCGCGAAAGCGCGAGGACTCACTGCCGATACCGGAGAGCAGTGCATAGAGGCTGAGCCCCAGCCTTACCATCCATGGCGACCGCTTGCTGTGACGGTAGACCGGAATATAGAAGGGAACCATGCGCACTAACTGGGGTTTATTTTCCAGTAGCCAGCTGCGTTCGCGCAGGCACTCATAAACGAGGCGGAACTGGCCGCTCTCCAAATAGCGCAAGCCGCCGTGGATCAGCTTTGAGGAACGCGAAGAGGTGGCTGCGGCGATACCCAACTGCTCCAGTATCACTACCGAGTGGTGTTCCTTGGCTAGGGCCTCAGCGGTTCCCGCGCCAAGTATTCCCGCGCCAACTACCAGGACATCAAAATCCGTAGACATCACTCGCTTCCCGGGAGCGCATCAACAGCGGCAGGTTGCCGGTGAGGATATGGTGCGCTCCCCGCTTGCGCCAGAGTACGGCCTCTTCGGCGGAATTGATTTCGTAGACCACCCATTGCCAGGGGCCCGGTGGTAACTCCTCACAGTCGATAAAGCTATCGCGGATCAACAGAAACTCCGGGGCGAGGGTGACAATATCGGCAGACAGGCAGCGCGGTACACTACTGATCTGCAGGGCCACCCTGTGCCAGCCCATATTGCGGGCAGCCCGGAGACTGCGGCAATCCTGGGTAAGTAGGGCAAAGGATTCGCGCTCATTGCGCATTTGTTCCAACAACTTCTTTACTGCAGCGGTAAATCCCATATTGGCGATGTTGGCTGCGGAGATGCCCACAAACCAATCCAGGTGTCGATGACAACTGGCCCAGTCCACAACCTGTATAAAGGAATCGATAGGCAGGCGGTTGAGTTGGGAGTCCCTCAGGTCGTGAAAGTAATGCTGACGTCTGTCACTGGGGAGAGGCAGAGTATCGTTGTGGTAGCACCAGGGTGTGCCATCCAGACTAAAGCGGACATCGCACTGAATGGCGCAGGCGCCCAGGTTATGGGCAGCCTCAAAAGCGGCGATGGTATTCTCCGGGTGGCGGGTTTTGTCGCCACGGTGCGCGATTAGCATGAGAGTCAAATCCGGAAAGCAAGCGTTATTGTCGGCTGGATATAGGCGCTTTGGCGCTCTGTAACCCAAAGGTCAATGGCCCAGGGTGGAATTGGGTCTTACAGGAAAAATAGACTGTGGAGGGGGGGTTGCAAGTGGAGTGCCGATGAAAATTGGATATGAATTGAGCCCTTGAAATCAGGCTTTGCCAGTAGCCCGGCTGGCAGCGGTAACTTCCATAGCTAAAATTAAAAAGTATCGCTCTTTTGTTGTCTGTACGGATGGTGTTTGCCGTACTGTAAAGAGGTATTAACCGCCAATGACCAGTATCAGGTTAGGCGTGGTTTTGCTTTTCTGGTGGCTTGCTTGTGTTTTTACAATGCACCCTGCAGTCGCCAGTAGTTCAGCCACTGCGACGGCGCAGATTACGCTAGTTTTTCCGCCGAACGCAACTTTGCGACAGGCAGCGGGGGGAATTCATCGCGAGTTATGTTTGCGGAATTTCCCGGTTCAGCACATTAGCGTGACGGTCTTGACGCAGGATTTCAGGAGGGGACAGCGGACCCTAGATCTGGGGGCTAAGCGGTGTCTGATTGAGGGAGAGATCAAAGGGGGTTCAGAGTTGATAATCAGCGCAGAATAACTATCTTGCTCTTGTGTCTGCTTTTAAAAGAAGTAACCAACATTTCACCAGTGTAAAATGACGGGTTTAGAATAATCGTCTCTCAAAATACTCGGTCACTTATGAAAAAACTATTCATTGCCTTTGTAATGCTGATTGCCCAGCCGGTAATGGCCGCCATGTCTGTGGATAAAATTGTCCTCTACTTGGAGGATGGTCCCAGTTCAAGGGATGATGTCGTAATCAGTAACCCAGATGAAGAAACTCTTTACGTGCAGACGGAAATTTTCCGTGTGGATAACCCAGGCCGGGAGAATGAAGAGAGAGTCAGGGTGATCAATCCCGATGAGTTTAAGCTCTTGGTGAGCCCATCGAAAGCCGTGTTAGCCCCAGGAGAGAGAAAGCGCTTTCGCCTGATGGCGCTCGATCGCAATTTGGAGGAAGAGAAAGTCTACCGAGTGACTTTTAAGCCGGTTGTCGGTGAAGTTAAGTCTGAGCAAACTGCGCTGAAAATTCTTGTGGCTTACCAGGCGTTGGTTTTTGTCCAGCCAAAAGGTGGAGCCTACGAGGTTGGGTTGGTAAAAGAAAATGGCTCCTATCGTCTCACCAATAATGGCAATATTAATGTTGAGGTGGTGGAAGTTCGTCACTGCTTTGCCGAAGGGGAGTGCGAAAAACTTGAAGCCTCCGGCCGACTCTATGCCGGTACCAGCATTGAGGTTGCGGATGTGCCAGCCAATGGTGAGCTGGAAGTGTTATTACGCGGCCAAAACAGCGAAAAAATCCGCTTTCCACTGAAAAGTTGATTCTCAACGGAGGCAGTAAGGCATAGGGTTTTGGCCTTGCTGCATTCAATTATTCTGTATTTATAAGTTAAGTACTTTGTAAGTCAGCGCAAGTTAATGTTGTAAAGCAGCAATCTGATCGAGAGATTCTTAAGAACTTTTAAAAAGTTTTGGTGCCTATGGTGTCTGTTATTGACTGGTAACTGTTACCGTTATTACATCTGAATAGTAGGAGCCTCTGGCTTGTTCCCAACTGCCGGCGGGAATCGTTACAATCAGCCTGGCATTGTCTGTTAAGCACCGTCCAGGTGCTATGCGTGAAAGGGTGCCTCGAGCTTGCCCTATACTCTGTGTTCTGGCGCCACGGGTTTGGCTCATATCGTCGGTAAAGGATGCTGCATAGGGAAGGCTCTCCATCGCACCATTGAGCTGAAACATTTTTGCTCCTCTGGCGCCTGAAGTAATTCCATTTCTACTCGTTAAATTAACCAGATAGTTACTAAATCCTACTCCATCAATACAGAAATCTTCATGGCCGGTGATATCCTGCCCAGAAGAAAAGCTTGCATCAGTGATATAAATATTTCCAAGGTTTCTGATGCTTATGCTAGGTTCAACCTCCATTTCAATATCAAAATTCACTATTTGAGAATCTGCAGGAAGTGAATCCAAATACTGCATCACCTCCATCTGAAAGTGACCATAGTAATAGTTAGACGTGATTGCGTTGGTAGGGTTGATCTTTATACTTAGAAAGTTATTTAAATCGTTAAGGCTGCCGGGATATTGGTTACTGAATATTTCCGGACGTAAAGGCGTAGACGCACTGTTCCGAGAGGAAAAGGAAAGAGATATATCTAATGAATCTCCACTGTCAGAAAACAATTGAAATTTTCTTCCAGTCTCGGGGGTAACCTTTATGGCAAAGGGCTGGGCATGACCATTTCGATTACTGCGTAAGGTAAAATCGACCTCTTTCTTATATGCCTCATAATTAATGGTATGGCTCCCCTGTAGATCGCAAGTACGCAAATAAACATCTCCGGTACAGGCCGCCAATGACAGGTTGGGCTGTACCATGGTGAACCCTGCAATGAATGTCGCCAGGCTTAGAGGTTTTAGGGGGGGGAGCTTGTTATTGCTTTTCATTGTGTTCGCTGACTTCAAAGGCTGGGAGACAGTAGGCGTCTGACTGTTGTAGCGTTCCTAAGTTGATCCAGTTTTCCCCGGAGTCCTCGACCTGAACACTAATACTGCAGTTAAGCCATTTGACCTCCAGGGTGGAATTACCCTCCATCTCAATAGGGACTTCCAATTGAAAGACACCAAATTGATCTGTTATTACTTCATGCTCACCAATTGAAACAAGAGTCTCAGGGATACCGTTACCAAAAGAAGTTAACCTACCCATAATGACGTAGAGTGATTGTATGCTGTAGTTGGTCTCGGAAACATTTCCTGGGTATAGGGTAATAAACTGGCTTTTTTCCTTAAATTCAAAGAATCCATCATCCAGTGGTCGCAAGGTAACATCATAGCTGCGGTATGGGAGCAAATTAATAACCGATTTTTTGCCCCCTTTTGCATAACCGTGGCGTGAACCATCGACAAGCACTTCAAAATCATTATTTTCGCTGCCGTCTATATCGACGATAATGGCGCTTTCATAAGCCCTTTCTCCTCCCCAGGCAAACTTCTTGCTCGTAGCAATAATGTTGGTGCTGAAACTACCCAGGTAGTTGGTGGTGCGATTATTGCCATCCTTGCTGTAATTAACTGCCGAGTTGATAAAGCCTTGGCGGCCGGAAAGACGGGTGCGGCTTTCCAGGTAATAACCATCGTCTGTATTTTCAATACCTAAGGCTTGCTCCACTTCTGCAGACCATAGCTCTCTATCGTTCCACCGGCTTTCAAAACTCAGTCTATGCGGGGTTTCTCTTTGATTGTTGCCAAATTCTCTAAGGGCCGTGGCAAAGTGTTGCCATTGATCAGCGTAGTACCTGAGTTGAAAATCGATGCTTGAATAGGTTTCGTTGTCTGACTTGTTGTAGGAAAAGGTGATATCTCCGAACCAGTTTCTTTTTTTGATGAGTGATCGTCTATAGGCAAGTGTAGTAAATTTGCTGGTGTTGTTTGAGTCGGGCCCGCCGAAAATATTGTCAGAATAAATTGCCGTTGTTCGGCTTCTTTCGCTGTATCGAAGCGAGAGGTTGCCACCTAGAATTAAACTCTGAATGCCTATATTTTTATGGGAAAAATTATGGCGGAGTAGTGGGTATTCATCCCGCGGGTATAGATGCTTATCTCCATACAGCTTGCTAATGGAGGCATTTAAGGTGGCGAAGGGAAGTTCGAACAGGCCTTCAAACCTATAGCCTTTTTGACCTCTCCGGCCTACCAAAAAGTTAGGGGAAAGCTCCAGACGAGTTCCTATCCAGCGTGCACCTAACTCCAGGGATTGCTGGTTTTCCGTGGCAGAAATAGTACTGAAGAGCGCTATATTGTCAGAAACCCTGCGGCCTAAATAGGCCTGTACAAGACCTTCATTATAATATCCCGGTAGGCCGCGATAGCTGCCTGAATCTGTAGGCATCCCGGCGAGCAGGCTCCAATGCCACTCTCCTGGTGCGGGCAGATAGAAATCTTTGGCAAAAAATTCGGTGAAGCTGGTGAGAGGACGGCCCGATTCATCAAAAGTACGGACTTCAATCTCATAGGCTCCACTGGGTAAGCTTGAGGTGTCGAGTAGCCTGTTGCCAGCATCCAGTAACTCTGAGTGAACCAGGCGGTTTTCCCGGTAAACTTCTACCCGCCCGCGCACGGGCATATTTATTTCAACCGGTGCACCTTCCTGGTAGGAAAGGTCTGTACGTGTAAGTCTAGAATTGCGAAACTCTACACCGAAAACAGATCGTGAGGTATTGAAATAGCCGAAATTGCCTTGGGGTTGAAAGAGTCCTGCAGAGTAGTTTTTTCCGCGAAAATCTTTTGCCCAATACAGGTTGCTAACCTGATACCCCTGTTCGTCTGAGTAGTGCCACTGGCTGCGAAGCGACTTCTCGCCATATCCAATAATCGTATTTCCATTAAAAGTTGTGTGATAACTGTTGTCCGCTTCGTCAGAATGATTGCCGGCCCAGGCCGCACTCAGATTTTGGATTAATGAAAATTCACTACTTGAAGGCGGTAGGTAAGGATCGGAAATCGCTACTTGTTGCGGCAGTAGATCCGGGGAGAAAAATACATCTAATCGATACTGGTTGTTGTTATAGATAACCGCAAAATCCTTAGGGCTCATAAATCCACAATCAATTTGTGCAGCGTTTTGGCATATTCGATCTGTATTTTTACTTTGCGGTTGCTGAAGAAGTTGTTCCACTCGCTCTGGGTTTAAAGGTAACGGTAGTAATTTCATGACTGCGGCTGGGTCATGAAATTCGATAACAGTGGGATGCACAGTAATTTGTACCGCGCCAATCATCTGGCCGCCATAATAGAGGTCGGCCACAACCATCTGTGGTTTAGTGAGATCCTCAAAACCCGCCGGTATATTGGTTGTTATGGGGTTAACAAACTCTTCCGAGAAAACTGTTACCTGCCAGAATAATACAGGCAATAATAACCAGCGAAAGATTCTGGCGGGTTTTTTTCTTACCATAAAAAGCTATTACCAGAATTGAGATTGGTTTTTTATTGGTTATTCCGACGTTACTGTGATCGTTAAGGTGTCGGTATATTCGGTTCCACTTAAAACTCTGGCATTCTCCCAGTCCGCATTTAAAATGGTTACCTCAAAAGTAGAATTTTCCGGTGCTCCATTTCCATTGCAGTTACCAGGATCTTGGATGGCTTGTCCAGTCAAGGCGACTCCCTCGATGGTGGGAGCAAAGCCTCCATTGGGCACATTTTCAAAGCCGACGTGATAGGGAATATCTATAGTTCCATCAGTCAGTATATATTCGTCGGTGCCATTCTCGCTCTCAAAGAGAATTTCGAAAGTAGAGAATCCAATGCCACGAATACAAAAAGATTCCCAATCAACGGCATTATTGCCTGAGGTCGGATCTGCAATGGTGAGGTTTTGAAGACCGTTAATGCTAATAGCTGAGGTAAACTGCAGTACTATTTCAGTATTGGCGTTGGCGTTGACAGCCAATGCCACTGGAGCTGCAATAGGTAGTAGGAGAGCCATCGTTATAGGGGCGACACGGCGTAGTGAAATATGGTTCATTATTTTTATCCTTTAACCAAATGAGTATAGCGAAGCGTACTGTCGGCTCCGTGGTTAAAAGAATAGGAAAGATTACCCAGTAGGCCAGTAAGCAATGCTAATCATTTCTCATTTTTACCGGTGATAATAAGCTTTGTTTGTCGCAATATTTTCTATTTTTTAGTTCTGGGGGAGATGAAATGGCTTATTCGTAGTGAATGTTGGTTTTAATGACTAAAAGAGATTTTCAACGAAATCAAATGGATGAAGTTTATTTTTCTGATGGTATTTTTGGGTGAGGCTGGGAAAGGATGCTGATGCCAACTATTGGCCGATTGAATACTTGTTTGTTTAAAGTTTTTGCTTTGCCAGTTACCTAAGTCTAAGGGCTATACCTGGATAAATTACTTGTCACTGACTGCTAACCGTGACGGTTAATACATCGGTATAAATGGGCTCCCCGGCCTGCTCCCAGTCTGAGGGGGCAACTGAGATAGTCACTCTGGCGTTGTCGCTGACACACGTTTCGTTGGACTGCCTTACAAATGATCCCGGTATATCGCCCTGGTTATTTGGGCTCTTGGCGCTACTGCCATTTAAATCATCGGAGAAACTGACCGAATAAGCCATGCTCTCAGCGGCGCCTTTGAGGGCATAAGGGGAAATCCCGCTTCCTCCAGTACTGCCAGTACTGCCATTACCGCTGGAAAGATTGACTGTATAGCGGTCGAAACCAATGCCTCCAATACAGAAATCCTCCTGCCCCTCAATCGGTTGACCAAAAGAGATGCCCGAATTGCTCAGGTCAATATCCCCCAAACTGCGAATGACAATGTTGGGCTCTACCTCCAAAACGATATCAAAGTCTACGGTTTCGCTATCGGTCACGAAGATAAGGAAGTATTGCTCCAGGGTGAGCTGGAAACTTCCGGTGTATTGATTGGAAGAGGGAGTCTTGGCGTTGTTAATTTCCACTAAAAGGGAGGCGTTGGTATCGTTGCGACTACCGTTAAAAGGGCCCGCGAGATTATTGAGGGTGAGCGACTGTGCATCGCTATTGCTGGGGTCTAAGGTAAAGGCAATATCCAGGGTATCGCCATTGTCGGCAGTCAGTGTAAAAGTGTTACCACTCAGAGGCGCGAGCTCGGCATAGTAAGAGTAAGCGCGGCCACCGAATGAACTGCGGCTGCGCAAGGTAAAGGCAATCTCCTTGGTATTGGATTGGTAATTCAGATTGTGTGTACCGCCAAGGTTACAGGTGCGTAAGTTGTCATTACTGGAGCAACTCTGGGCCTGGGCCGGCATATGGCAAGATAGAAAAAGCAAACCCAGCCATAGGAGTTTGGCGAGAAGGTCTTTAACGTTGCGCACCGATTACCTCCGCGGTGTATTCCATTTGGCAGCTTGCCTCGGATTGCTCAATGGTACCGATATTCAGCCAGTTCTCTCCAGAGGACTGAATATTTATGGGAGCACGGCACAAATCCCAGGTTAATTCCTGGGAGCGCAGGCTTTTCTGGTTTGTATTGATTTCCAGCTGGAATACGCCGTACTGGTCGGTAGTGGTACTGTGTTCGCCGATGGAAAGCCGGGTGTTTGGTAAGCCCTCTCCCATATCGGTAAGGCGCCCCAAAATGAGCCGCTGTTGCTCTATTTGATAGATTGTGGTGTTTACATTGCCGGGATACAGGGTAAAGGTTTCACTCTGCTCGCGGTAATCGAAGAAACCGTTATCTAATGGGCGCAAGGAGAGGTCATAGCTTTTAAAAGCGGGTAAGTTGATGACAGACTTTTCACCGCCTTTGGCATAACCGCGTCGGGTGCCGTCCACTAACACTTCAAAATCCTGCTGGTCGCTGCCATCAATTTCAATAATGACTGCGCTTTCCAATGTGCGCTCGCCGCCCCAGGCGAGGGTATTCCCCGTTGCAATCAAATTGGTGCTGAAACCGCCCAGGTAATTGAAACCCTTGCCGGTGTTATCGCTATTAAAACCCAGGGTGCTGTTTAAATAACCGAAATGGCCGGCGAGATAACTGCGACTCTCTAAGTAGCGAGTCTGTGTGCTTTTCTCCGCGGAAAGCTGTTGCTCAAATTCCGCAGCCCATAAGTCTCTATCGTTCCAGCGGGTTTGCAGGGCCAACCGCTGTTCGCGGCCACTGTGGTTGCTGCGTTCACTATGTAGATTTGCACTGTGCTGCCAGTGTTTGGAGCGCCGCCGGAATTCTACCTCCAGGCCGGTGTATTGTTGTTCGTCGGCCTCATTGTAGGAGAGGGTCGCACTGCCGAGCCACTTTGCGCTTTTGAAGATATTGCGCTTAAACGAGAGGGTGGTGAGTTTGCGTGCACTTTCCAGCCGGTCGGTCTGCTCTCCGGGCAGTAAATCGTAGGAGCTATCTCGCTTGCGCAAACGCAAAGCCAGTTGCCCCCCAAATAGACCACTTTGCAGAGCCAGGCTGCGCTGTGAATAACCGTTGGGCAACAGCTGCAGGCTATTCGGCTCATTAAATACCGTGGCGTTATCCAGCCTGGTATCAATGGCGCTCAGTGTGGCGAAAGGCGTTTTCAACAGTGCTTGAACCCTGTGGCCATTGCGCCCATCGTCGCTGGTCACTAGGCTCGGTGAAATTTCAAAATAACGCCCTATCCAGCGGGTGCCGATTTCGTAGAGTTGTTGCTCCCGGGTTGAGCTCGCCGCAGCAAAGAGCCCTAGATTGCTGGTAAGTCGGCGGGCAATAGACCCTTGCACCAACATGTCATCGTAGCGCTCGGGTAGCGTTTGCGTATTACTAAAGGACTGCGCAGGTTGGCCCGCGTGAAAACTCCAGGACCATTCCCCAGGAGCGGGCAGCAGGGAATCCTTGGTAAAAAATTCAGTGTGACGGTGCAATGCCCGGCCCATCTCATCAAAGGTACGCACCTCGATTTCGTAGGCGCCGTGGGGCAGGGTGCTGGTATTGAGTAGGCGGTTACCGGCCTCCAGCATTTCCGTGTGAATCAGCCGCCTGTCCCGATAGATTTCCACACGCCCGCGCACCGGCATATTGATTTCAAGTGGTGCGCCCTGCCGGTGTTTGGTATCTGTGCGACTGAGCTGTGAGCTGCGTAACTCCAGTCCATACAGTGTGTTTTGGCTGCCGAAATAGTGCCAGCCACCCTGGGGTTGTAGTAAACCAACTGAGTAGGCTTTTCCGCGGTAATCCCTGGACCAATGCAGCGCACTAATTTGGTTGTGCTGCTCTGTGGCGGCGGACCAGCGGGCGTGCAGGGCGCCCTCGCCAAAGCTGACGATAGTATTACCATTTAGAGTTGCGCTGTGGCTGTTGCCACCGAGATCACTTTCCACTCCACTCCAGGTGCCGTTGAGGTTTTGCACAATGGAAAACGCACTGGTAGATGCAGGGAGATAGGGGTCGGAAATGGCCGCCTCTTGTGGCAGCAAGTCTGCGGAAAAAAACAGGTCGAGCCGATAGCGGCTCTCGTCGTAAATCACAGCCACTTTTTCGGGCAGCAGGTAGCCACAGTGTTTTTGCCTGGCCGAGCGACATACATACTGCGAATTTTTGGGTAAAGGTTTGCTGATTGCCGCCAGCACCGCCTCTCTATCCAGTAATTCTGGCAGCAGCGGGAGTAATAATTCGGACTGGTCGAAATGAACATGGGTGGGGTCAGCGGTAATCTGCGCTGCGCCTATATAACGGCCGCCATAGTAGAGATCCGCCAGCAACTGCTGCGGTTCGGTTAGCGTATCAAATCCTTCCGGCGCAGAGGTTTCCAACAGAAAAGTCGCTGCTGTGGCTGCAAAGGTATTGGCGTGAATGGCTTGCGCCAGGCAAAAAGCCAGCGCATGCCATTTATTAAGACTTCCTGCCATAAACTGCGATCGGTTTGGCTGGAAATCCTATCCGGCCACGCCAAAAAATTATTCAGAAGCTACGGTGATCAGCAGGGTATCGGTATAGCTGGTGCCATTGAGGACATCGCTGGTCTGCCAATCGCCATTGGCAACAGTGATTTGGAATCTGGCGTTGTCTGAACCACTGCAGGAGGCGGCGTTGCGGGTTTGCCCGGTGACTGCCTGACCTTCGTTGACCGCGGTAAAAGTTCCGCTGGTGCTGTTATCGAAGCCCACGCTGTAGGGTACGTCGAGACCGTTGCCGGAAAGGCTGAAAGCGGTATCGTTAATACCGTCATTGCTTTCGAAGGTGATGCTGAACGTGGGGAAGCCAAAACCGCCAATACAAAAGGCTTCACTGGCAACCGCATCGGTGCCCAACGCGGGATCGGTTATTGCAACATCACCAACTTCGGCAATCTCAATAGTTGGCGTAAAGCTAAGAGTGATATCACTGCTGGCGCTATCTGAAGCCGCCATAGTGGCTGCCGAGGTGCTGAAAAGGATGCCTGCTGCGACGGCAGAGACCAGTGAACGAACTACATTTTTGTGCATGGCGTATCTTCCTGAGCCGTTGGTTATCGTTCTGTGAAAAGCTGCTCGCGAAGATCCTGCACAGGTCAGGGGTACTGCGTTAGTCAAGCTATTCCATCTTTATGGCGGAAATGATACTTTTTTTGTGATTTAAGTCACGCCATTTGTGGGTATTTTTTGGTTTGTGGCGTCTAAAAGATCTTCTTGATGGCTTTTCTACGCCTGTGCCCAAGGCCCGGCCAGCGCTATAATCCCGCGCCTTAAGTGTCCTTTATTCACCGTCAATCAGGTTTGTCATGACCGTAAGAACCCGAATCGCACCGTCTCCAACCGGTGATCCCCACGTTGGTACTGCTTATATCGCCCTGTTTAATCAGTGTTTTGCCCGCGCCCAGGGTGGCCAGTTTGTGTTGCGTATCGAAGATACCGATCAACAGCGCAGCACCCCGGAATCCGAGCAGGCGATTCTCGACAGCCTGCGCTGGTTGGGATTGGACTGGCAGGAAGGCCCGGATGTCGGCGGCCCACACGGCCCCTATCGGCAGAGCGAACGCGGTGATATTTACAAAACTCACTGTGATGAACTGGTGCAGAAGGGGCATGCCTTCCACTGCTACCGCACCGCCGAAGAATTGGAGCAACTGCGCGAAGAGCTGCGCGAGGCCGGCCGTACTTCACTGAAGCCCAGCGACCTGGCATTGCCGGAAGAAGAGGTGGAAAAGCGCCGCGCCGCCGGTGAACCTTACGTCGTGCGCATGAATGTGCCCGAGAGCGGTACCTGCGTGGTGGAAGATCTGTTGCGCGGCTCTATTGAGATCGACTGGGCTCAAGTGGATGCACAAATTCTGCTCAAGTCCGATGGTATGCCCACTTACCATTTGGCCAACGTAGTGGATGATCACCTGATGGAGATCACCCATGTGCTGCGTGGCGAAGAGTGGATTAACTCGGCGCCCAAACACAAACTGCTGTACGAATATTTTGGTTGGGAAATGCCGGTGCTCTGTCACCTGCCGCTGCTGCGTAACCCGGACAAAACCAAATTGTCCAAGCGCAAGAATCCTACTTCGATTCTTTATTACCAGCGCGCCGGTTTTATGCCCGAAGCACTGCTCAACTATCTGGGCCGTATGGGCTGGTCCATGCCGGATGAGCGCGAGAAATTTTCTTTAGAGGAAATGCTCGAGCACTTCGATATCCACCGCGTTTCCCTGGGCGGCCCGGTGTTCGATGTGGAAAAACTATCCTGGCTGAATGGCCTGTGGATTCGCGAACTGGAAAACGAACAGCTCGCCGATCGCCTCGTCGACTGGATGTTTAACCGCGAGAATCTGCTCAAAGTACTGCCCCATGCCCGCGAGCGAATGGAGACCTTTGGCGACTTCGCACCGCTGGTGAGCTTCCTTGCCGCAGGCAAGCTGCCGCTCACCGAAGAGAGCTTCAGTGGCAACAAGCTGGAATTAGAAGAGCAGAAGAAGTTACTGCAATTCACCCTGTGGCGCCTGGAAGCCCTGCGCACCTGGGATCGCGACAGTATCTTCCAGGGTGTGAAGTCCCTGGCCACGGCCATGGAGATCAAGCTCAAAGACTTCAACGCGCCCCTGTTTGTCGCCATCAGTGGCACCACGGCCTCCTTCTCGGTGATGGACGCCATGGTACTGCTGGGCCCTGACCTCAGCCGCGCCCGCCTGCGCCAGGCCATCGACGCCCTGGGCGGTGCCGGGAAGAAAGTCCTCAAACGCTGGGAAAAGGAGTACGCCTCACTCCCCTAAGCGCTTTACAGCCCCCGGCAGGGGGCTGTGCCGGTCCGGCGTAACTAATTGATTAAAAAGTTATTTTTTCTGTTGACAGGCGCCTAAACCTTGCTAAAATGCGCCTCGCTTTCAACGGAAACGTTAAGCAAAAAGGATTTGGGGCTATAGCTCAGCTGGGAGAGCGCAACACTGGCAGTGTTGAGGTCAGCGGTTCGATCCCGCTTAGCTCCACCAAATTTCCCTTGTCTATCAAGGGGTTGCGAGAAGAGGGTCACGACCTCTTATCCGGTGAACAAAAACTGGACAAAAACGTGAACAAAAACTCGCAAGAAAGAAAAAAGGGCCTTCAGGCCCTTTTTTTTCGTCTGAAATTTCACCTATTCACAACACCTTTTCAGAGCCTTCCTCCGGCAGCTTTTAATTTCGATTTAAACTGCGCTCCTTAAAACGACTCATTATTTTCTAATTCAAAATTATGGATATAGCATGCTGGGTATCTATTCCCTCTAATAGTGGTAGTTAAGGACGGTATTTGACCTTCAGCACTTTTCTGAGAATATAGGGATATGGCTATAAAGCGTACCTGTCGGTAAGCTGGATAGAGAGACTACTATTTCCTAGTCTCTTCAGGCTGGTGTTGTGTTTTCTAATAGTGTTGAAAAAAGGGATTTTAATGTCGGGAAATAGTTCTGTTTTGGTGCCTATAGAGTCATGGGCCTATGCCTCTCCAAGCTTGAGAAACTCTGATAAAAGCATTGATATAGGCTTGTTTGCTGAAGCTCTAATATGCTATGACA
Source organism: Microbulbifer variabilis (assembly GCF_020524905.1). GTDB lineage: Bacteria > Pseudomonadota > Gammaproteobacteria > Pseudomonadales > Cellvibrionaceae > Microbulbifer > Microbulbifer variabilis_A. The sequence goes on from NZ_JAIVKI010000003.1 coordinate 243,733, forward strand.
CCGTAATAGTAAATCCATCCAATCAAAATCAGCTGGCTGAATTCATTAATTGGTTTATAAAGAATGGAGCTCTAAATGATTTTTATATGCTTCTCAGCGAGGGAATATTAAAGTTCTATGAGTATTCATTTTTAAGTACTGCGATAATGAAGAATGGTGAGTATTCTATATGGAATATTCAAGATACATTACAGGAGGAACCGAATTCTTTTGAGAGTCGATATTTGTATCACAGTTCTATAGAAGAGTTATTTCCAAAAGCAAGACACAGAAGGCATCTTTATTCTGTGTTTAAGGATAATGTGTTCGAGGTAAAGTCCGAGGAGTTTGGTCCTGCTATAGAAAATGCTAGAGAAGACTATAAGAATCCAAGACGGAATGCATTGATCCTGCAGTCCTTTGTGGATGAAGTTTACAGGATGAATTCTCTGGGCAAACCTCCTGAAGTTGAAGCATCTGTAGTTAAGTCACCAGATGGCTCCAAGCATAACCTTAAATTTAATGTTGATTTTTTAGAGTTGAATCAGCTAGCAGGCTCGAAAGTAAACTTTCATCTTGGGACTCCACTTACAGCCTCTGCGATCTCAAATCGTTTGATTTGGTCAGCTGCAACTTTGGGTAGCGACCTTTTTCTTCCTCAGCCGATGAGTGCACTTGTTGGCGACAAACTTTATGAATCTAAAAAGCGTTTCATGAAGTCCGGAGATATCATTGAGGAATTAAAAGGCCAAGTTGAATTTCCGGATATTAGATTATTAGTTAACTCGAATCATCTCCCACTTAGAGAGATATTGAAAATAAGATCAAAAGCAAAAAAATTTCGGAATTGGCTGCAGCAAGAGAATGGTCGAGACAAAAATGCAATTATTGCCTATCACAATGAGGTGGCAAAGGAAAGTGGCTTGATTTCGGGAGGTCGTAAAGCTTTAAATATTTTTGGGTTGATAGGAGGTCCAGCTATAGGGGCCACAGTCGCGGGGCCTGTAGGGGGCATTATTGGTGGCGGTATAGGTTTCTTGGCTGACCTAGCTTCCAAAGTTGGAAAAGACTGGAAGCCCGTGGTTTTTGGTGGATGGCTAAAAGAGAGAATTGAAAAGGTAGTAGAGGAGACTGACTAAGTTCGAAAAATTATTAGATTTAAACTTTAACTATATTTCAAGTTAATCAGTTCTAAGTGGTGAAAGGCTAAAGTAGTCTTTCTTGATCAGGCCTGCCGCTTTCAATACTCCCTTCCGATAGCCTGTTCATCCAAAAAGATATTGATCTCCTCATAATCGATGCCGTGTCCCGCTTGATAAGCCTGTGTGACACGCTCATCAGTATGCGCCATCAATTGCTGCACCGACTTTACATCATACCCCTTTCGCTTAAACCGATCTGAGGCCAGGCTACGAACTTCATGGAAGCTGGGTGGAGTTTGGTTTTTGGGTAATCCGATAAAGAGCCCGGTAGCGTTGCGAGCCTCGGTAAACATATCGCTCAATCGGTCGGGGATTACCTGGCAAACATGCTCTTTAATTTTCCCCGTGCGCCGTTGCTTAGGTGTATGGCTCAGTATATAGGGGCAGCGGTAATTTCTTAGGCTGAGTTCTCTTGCACGGCTTATAAGTTTGCCGAGTTGTTGGTGGGTTTTTAAATTAAAGCTTAGGTGGCTGGCGGCGAGGCTATCCCGTTGCACCTCGGATTTATTGATTGTTTTGCGTAGATGGTCGCCTTGTAGGTGTTTCTCAAAGTTCAGCTCACAAATATCAGCGCGGCGCATAGTGGTGAGCATACTGATATCCATAGCTATTTGCAGAGCCTCATAACCCATCTCACCGGCCCTTTCGTAAATGGTCCAGTAAGCCTCTAGGGTGAGCCGTTGACGTTTCTTGGTAGGCTTTCCTTTTTCCAGTAGACGCGGTCGATCATCGGCTGTGGTAAACGGGTTGCTTTCCAGTTTGCACAAGCCTTCAGCCATTAAAAAATTGAAAAATTTATTAAATTCCGAACGGCGTGCATGCTGCTGGTGAAAGGTAAGGGACTCCCACCATTTGCGCAGATCCGCGAGTTTGGCCTTGTGTATGTGGATGGCCTCAAAGTCCTCCCCAAAGCGCTTTAGGGCGTTACAGCGATTGCGCCAGCTGGCTTTGTTAGCTAAGCGTGGGTCATTCTCTACTCGCCATTCTATATAGCGTGCAGCATGGTAGGCGAAACTTGCTCTATCGGGGGCTTTGGCTGGTTTACGCTGGACTTTCTCACCGCGCATAGCATTGGCTTCTTCAGCCATTCGTATTGCATCTTCAAGTGTTGCGGAAAATACTCTATTGCGACCATCGGGCAGATAATATCGCCAGTAGTTTTCGCGTTTGCGTGCATCTGGATAAAGGTTTTCTGGAAGTTGTATATCGCCCCACATGCGGGTCTTTTTAGGTCTGGCCATTTCCTTGCTCGGCTACTGCTTAATCTGCTCTCAGCCTGCCAACAGGTCTAACCCGCTTTTGGGCTGACCATCGTTGGCGGCGGTGTTCTGTGCTGGGGTTTTGCCGGTATGGTCGCGTATGGCGAACCTGTCGGCATCCACATAAGGCTCCCCTGCGATGATCTGGCCGGGGATATGCTCGGCCTCTATCCACTCCAAGATTTTCTCCTTACCAGGGCGGGAGCCTTTTTCGAATTGCTCTTTGGCCCAGGCTGTTCCTTTCACCAGCTTACCCATTGGGCAGCCCTCCATGGTGCACCAGGGCAAAACCCTGGCCGTTGCGTGTGAGTGCGCCTGTCTGCTGTAGGACGTCGAAAACGGGTTTAACGGTTCTGTATCCGCTGGCAGCCTTGCTGCTACTAAGTATTCTTGGCTTGTGTCCGAACCCGCCGGAGTGGATATGTTGGGCTTGTCGTTGCGGTTCTTTGCTGAGGTGGCTGGTGTTGTATCTACTATTTCTGGTTGCTGTGGCAGAGTTGAGGAGTGTTTAGCTACCATTGGTAGTGTTAAACGCGATATATGTTGGCAGTTTGACTGTTTGTGGATAGCTTCTCTATCAGCTTGATGCACTCAGTCCCTTATGTGGATAACTGTATTGTGGTGTTAATGCGCTGGCGGTAGCAGCTGTTGGCGTCGGTGTTATCAGGCTGTTAAGGGTGTTCCTCCTTACCCGAAGATTTAGACCAGTAAAGGATTCAAGAATTTACAGTGGCAAATGGAGCCCATGTGTTTTAGTCGGTGAAAATAGATTAATAATCACTTACCACTCTCCTTTTGGTTGTCCTCCATTCTGCGGTGAAAAAAGAGCGGATTAATATATTGAGATATATGGAAGCTTGTACAGGCTTATGAAGCCTGCACGCAACCAGGGTGGGCCGATAAAACTTCTCTGTGTCTTGGACGGCTCCGTAGTTTGGATTTCTCTAAACCCGACTCAATGAGTCGCCATTTTTTGTACAGGTGTCCAACAAATAATTGTATTAGAAAAGTGTTATGTGCTTTTGGGTGAGTGCTCGCATGTTAGAATTAATTTCTTTTGTGAGAAAATGGATTTACCGATGTTGAATAAAACAACCGTACTAATAATATGCCTGTTTATCCTTATCGCAGGCAGTTGGGGGTTCACTGAAGCTAACGGAATGTTGGCTGATATGAAAATATCGAAGGCACCAGTTTTTACTGAGGCCAAAATTGTAGAGAGTGATTCGTACACTCGTACAAAAAAAGGTAGGACAACAGTTAGGTATACGATTGTCTATTCATTTTTTGTTGATAACCAAGAGTTTAAGAGAAAAATTTCTCTTGTAAATGGTGAGGGCGAGAAGGCTGTAGAGAGAGGCGTTTTGGATATTGCTTACTATAAGGAAAATCCAAATGTAAATAAGCTCGCGAGTAATTACGATAGTCAGTCCAGTATGTCTGGGATGATCTGGGCTCTTCTTAAGTTGTCACTATTGTCTCTTGGGGCGGCTGCCTTTGCCGGTTTTATATTAGCTCTTAAATTCGGTTGGTTAAAAAAAGATGAGCCCGTTGCTCAGAGTTGACATGATAGAACTAATTAAAGTTTGATGCTGTAGTTTGTAGCCTAATCTTAGAGTAGATATATCGGAGCCCGCCTTGTGCGGGCTTTTGTATTTTTAGTCTTCAATTTTCTGTATTTGACGTAGCTCTTTTGAGAGTCGTTTTTTTCTTACCTCTGCAAGCGGAAATTTATGAACGGTATTCTGCAAAGAATCACCTACGAACCTAGTACTGCATTGGGGCGGCTGAGGATACGCGACTGTGTATTTTATAAGGTGGAACGGCCAAAGTTGGGAAATTGTCCGTTCGAGGACTGTATTTCTTAAGGGATTTATCCCTGCAAGCCCTATAACTCGCCCAGGTTTCTCGATGTGTAGGAGCTGCAGGAAGTCCCTGGTCGTTCAAAAACCCTGATCCAAACGGCAAATTACTTTATAGATGTACAGGTTTGTATTGGTTCTAGCCTGGCGTCAGGATGTTGTTGGGTGACGTAATCCCGCAGAGCAATACAGCAGTTGAGAGAGCTGTTGCCACCTGAGTTTGACCTAACAATTGCACACACTGTGCCGGAGAATCCGCGATGGGTTTCGATCTGGAGTGAAGGGTTTGTTTGCAGGCCTAGAGCCTGTGGGCAAAGTGTTGGATGCCACTGTAAATACCTTGGATGGGATGTGTTTTACCAATGAGGAAAAATCCCCTTGGTATCTCAAATACCTGGAAGCCAAGCATTCGTAGAACCGGGCGCGAAGATTAATTGCCTTTCTTGTGATACTGGTTTTATCGGCGGCTATGGCTTTCAAGGCGCCTTCTGTAGTGGATCTAAAGGGCCTTATGGTTGATGTGGTTGTGCATCATTACAGTGTCATCATCGATTTCTACATTGTGAAGTTTTGGTTGCCCGAGTGGAAGTAATAACCTCATTTTATGGGAGGGATAGTGTGACCATTAAAATGCGATACTTGGCATAATTTTACTGGTTAAGAAATATAGGACCGAATTAATGGCCTAATCTGCTAATTGGGTATTTTGTCTTTCGAATCAATGCAGCGTGACACTATGCAAAACAAAGCTTTGAAGTTCTTTCTCCTGTTTTCCATTCTGCTAGGAACAGCAATATTTGCTCGTGCGTCTGAGTTAACAGTTGCTATAGCCTATGATGCGCCTCCTTATGTGATGGATCATGCGAAGCGAGGGCTTGAGGTTGATATAATCACCCAGTCACTCCCAGGGTACTCAATTAAGTTCTCACAGATGGGGTGGGGCCAAATTCAAGATGCCATTGAAAAGGGCCTGGCTAATGCTGAAACCAACGTGGATGAACATGATGACAAGGGGCGCCATTATTATTCAAATATCTATATTGGTTTTGTTAACCATGCAATTAGTCGAAAAAGTGAAAATATGAAAATAAATGGTGTGAATGACCTGGTTGGGCACCATGTTATCGCATGGGAGGGCGCTCATCAGGATTTGGGTCCCGAGTTTGAACGTCTTTTTTCACCTGGGGCGGCGGGTAGCAAGAACTATATCGAGATACCAAATTCACAAGAGCAAGTTAGTGAGTTTTGGAAAAAGAAAAATTCTATCGCCATTATTGACGAAAGTATTTTTGCTTACTTTTCTTCTAAAGAAGGACACTCAATGGAGGATGTGGATACTCACAAAGTCTTCCTGCCAGTATCTAAATTTAGGATGGCATTTAAAGATGAAAAGACTAGGAATGATTTTAATGATGGTTTAACCCGTCTATGCTCTACAGGTAAGTATGCGGCTTTATTAAAGAAATATGGTGTGCCGGAAAAGGCAAATATTTGCCAGTAAGCTGCTGAGCTTTTGTACTACAAATTCCATATTCTTTTATTGAACCGGCTATAAAGCCGGTTTTTTTGTGCTCAAAATTTAGAAAAAATGAATACCTATATACACAGACTATCCCGCTTCTCATATAGCCCTACGGGAGCCCAGTCCTACAGTATTAGTTTTTACTTCGTGAATTCGTAAGTGAGTGAGTTCAAGCGGTGAACACTGTAACTCAAGAAGCAGCGAGGGAGGCTATGGTTCAAAAGATCGCCAGCGCAACTACCACTGCTACGGCGGGTACTGCGGTTGTGAGTGGATACTCAGTACATGAAGTACTGGCACTGGGTGGTTTTCTGGTTTTTTTGGGTGGGTCCATTCTGGGGGGAGCCACTGTTGCCTTACCTCACTGGGGGTAGCGGGAATTCCGACGGTGGCTATGCAAATTACCACTAGCAGGTGCCAGAAGTGGAGTAAGGTAAGGGGGGGCGTCAACCTGCTCCTGACAGTGCACCCAGAGGTTGAGAGATGCCAATGAGAATTTACATGGCAACAGGGTCAATAAGGAGGTACGGGTTACCCGCTGCTTGTTGAGGCTTGTGGGTATGGTAATCCCAGGTTCAAGATTAAGGTCAGGCAGCTGCCTCAAAAGGTTAGGGCGGCTATGCTCGCGAAAGGTTGCCAGAGATTCACGTGGCGTCCCTGTCAGCTGTTCCATTTGGAGAACCTCAATTACCCAAAGCCAAGGGTTTTGGTCTCAGTTCTTGTCCCCTCAAATGAATTCCCGCAGTCTGGGAAATACTCTGCTCGGCTTTTTATATCATCCGCAGAACCACAAAGCTTTTGCTTTTGGCCCATTGATGCCTTCGGCCTTAGTGTCCTTCACTGATATCCTAAGTGCGCTCAATACGAATATTGGGATTCTAGGACTGTATAAATAACACAGGAGGGTTTAAGTGGTGGTGAGCTGCAGCCATCATCAAGGGGATCACATATCAGGTTCAGCTCGAAGATATCAATCCCCATGTGTCTCATCAATCAGGTACTGATCTATGAAGAAGTGTTGCGGCTTTTGAGGCTCAAAGTTTCCAGGATGTATTGGTACTTTTTTCCCAAGTAGCGACCCCATCACTTTTTCATCCTTTTATTATTGGTAGCTTTACTTCTAGTAGAGCAGTATGAAGGGGCTGTGGAGGAGCGATAGTTAAAGGGATGTCTTAAGCGAATCCGCCAGAGACTTCATAGATATGCTTACAGGTTAAATTCTGTGACCCTATTGGTATTTATCACTGAATTATGTATGAAACAAATCCAAACCGTATGAAAAACATACTAAACATGGCCATTGATTGACCTGATTATCACCAATCTATTAGTAGAGTTTATGTGTGACTGTCCACTTAAGCAGTTTTTCGGGCGTTGGTTCTATATGAACTTTGGATTATCCATTGGTGACAGATAGTAGGCATTCGTTGAGAGTGGCAGTCAATCTGTGTAAGTTCAGTGGCTTAGTGAAGGCTAAAGTTGGGTGAGGTGTACGTAATGGCGCGTAATTAATTCGGTATGACGAAGTTTAGTGGCTGCGATAGGATGCTGCGCTGGTCAATTAGACCACTGACGTATTCAGGAGGAGTCATCTTCTTTCTCTGTGAGCTTAATTGCTCGCACAGCAATATGAGTGAAGCTCAACAATAAGCACCACTCGGCTAAGTGAAGTAATTCCTTCCAAGTAGGTCTGAGTTCATTATCCCAGTTCCACGCTTATGCTAAAAGGGAACTGGTTCACAGTTGTCCAAGAAAAAGCTGCTATGGGTCCAACAACCTCGCGTACCGTCTGGCAAATCCAGCGGGATGTGATCTTTGCGCTACTTGTGCGCGAGATGAAAACTCGATTTGGTAAGTTGAAGCTAGGATATGCCTGGGTGTTGCTAGAGCCGGCCATGCATATCATAGTTTTGGGAACACTCTTCAGCTTCCTTGGGAGGGAGTTCTACCCTGGGATTCCCACCGTGCTCTTTATGCTCGCTGGTATCGCCCCATTTCTATGCTTTTCCCACTGCTTTGGTAAGTCTATGGCGGCAGTGGACTCCAACCGCGGCCTATTCAACTATCGCCAGCTGCGCCCCTTTGATGCGGTTATGAGCCGGGTATTGTTGGAGTTTGCTATCTATCTGATTAGCCTGATCGCGCTACTGGGGTTATTGGCTTGGGTTGGTATATCCGCGACTTTTAATAATTTTCTACTACTGATTGCGGTGAATCTTCTCTACCTGTGTTTCTGCTTTGGTATGAGTTTGGCGCTCTGTGTGGCCGGTGCTAAATACCCGGAGGCGGGCAAGTTTGCGCCATTGATTCAGCGACCGCTGTACTTCATGTCAGGTGTGTTCTTTTCTTTGGAACAGGTGCCCGAGCAATACCACCCGTATCTCGCCTGGAACCCTTTGCTGCATGTCATTGAGCTTACTCGTGAGGGGCTGTTTAGCAGCTACCACGGTATGTTTGCCAACCTGCCATACTTGGCATTCAGTTCATTGGCAATGCTTGGCTTTGGCTTATTGGTTTACCGCAGCCAGTGGCGGGACTTGGTGCGCAGCAAATGATCGAATTGCGAAACCTGACCAAGTCTTTCCGTACACCGAACGGTCGCAAGGTGTTGTTCAAAGATGTCAATGCTGTTTTCCCGGAAGGCAAGAATATCGGCATTCTCGGACGAAATGGTGCCGGTAAGTCAACCCTGTTGCGAATTATGGGCGGGATTGATTATCCAGATTATGGGCGGGTTATTACCAACGAGCGTATATCTTGGCCCATGGGGCTTGCCAGCGGCTTTCAGGGCAGTATGACTGGCCGTGAGAATGCCGAGTTTATTTGCGGTATTCATGGAATTTGGGGAAGGAGCCGGCAGGCAGTATTGGACAGGGTACAGGACTTTGCCGAGATTGGTGATTACTTCAATGCCCCGGTAAAGAATTACTCCTCAGGCATGCGTTCCCGCCTAGCGTTCGGACTGAGCATCGCAGTGGATTTCGATTGCTATCTAGTGGATGAGGTGATGTCCGTTGGTGATGCGCACTTTAAGCATAAGTGTGAACAGGTTATCGCTGAAAAGCGTAAATCAGCCAAATTTATTATTGTTGCTCACGCCATGCCGCAACTGAAAAAGAATTGTGATGTCGGTATTTACCTCGGGCCGGAAGGACTACAGATTTTCGATACCGTAGAAGAAGCTATAGAACTTTATCAGCAAGGGATACCCAAGCCCAAGGTGCAACAACAGAATAGAGCCGAACAGGCACTTAAGGCATAAGTGAAAATGGAAACAAATACGCAACCAGCCTCAGAGCAAAAAGCTAAGCCCGATAGTGGTGCACTAAAAAGAACGGCTGAGGTTGTAAAAGGTATGTTTGTAGGACTTGCTGCGAATGAGCCGCCATCGGAGCCTGGCCATTCGGGTATTCGCGCATGGCGTGGATTACTACTGTGTGTTGGCTTACCCCTGCTTTTGGTATCCGCCTATTACCTTTTCTTCGTTTCGGATCGTTATGTGAGTAGCACTCAGCTGATTGTGAAAGATAATGGCTCGAGTCAAGGAATGTCATCTTCCCTTGGCTTCCTTTTGCCAGGTGTAGGAGCAGACAATCAAGATGCCTTCCTAGTGGTTAACTATATTCAGTCCTTGGATATGGCTGTATTTCTGGATAAGACATTGCAGTTGAGTAACTACTACAAGAGCGATCGCTACGACATCTTTTCTCGCCTTGACTCCAATGCTACCCAGGAAGACTATCTGGAATACTATCGTGAGCATATCGCCATTGGTCACGATGAGTCGACGGGTATTATCACAATAAAGATGGAGGCTTTTGAGCCTGAGTTCGCTCGTAATCTTGTTGAGACTGTTACCCAGAAATCTGAAGATTTTGTCAATGCTATCAGCAATCAACTTGCTGACAAGCAAGTGGCTTTTGTACGCAGTGAACTAGAGTTGGCTCAAAGTAAGTTGCGTGCCTCAAAGCAGGAAATTCTCGACTTCCAAAACCGTAACAAAGTTGTCAGTCCGGAAGAGCTGACTAAGGGGATCAGCGGAATTATTCAGGGGCTCGAAGCCAAGCTTGCCGAGCTGCGCGCCAAGCTGACGGCGGCCAAAACCTATCTAAATCCCGACTCTTCTCAAGTTGTCTCAATGCAGGCTGAAATCAGTGCGTTGGAAGAGCAGATAGTCGCAGAAAAGGAACGCCTGGTTGGTGTTTCAGATGCACAGGGGGAGCAGCGCCTTAACAGTCTGAGTGCGCATTTCCAGAATTTAGAATTGAACCTTCAGTTTGCCACCGATGCCTACGCAGCATCACTAAAAGCATTAGAAACAGCCCGAATGGAAGCCTCAGGCAGACTTAAACACTTGATGGTTGTGAGCCAGCCTTCTTTGGCAGAGAAAGCAGAATACCCGCGTAAGCTTTATAACCTAACCAGCTTAGCCATTATTCTCCTACTGATCTATGGCATTGTGAAAATGTTGGTATCCAGTATCCGCGATCACAGAATTTAATCCTTTTGTTGCTTTCGAGTGTAAGACTGGTGAGCAAGGGGGGTTAGTGGCTGCCTAAAAAGCATAAGTAGCCCAGACAATGCAAGGCAAAGTCTGGATATTAGAAATAGAGACTCAAACGAAAAGATCGAAAAAATGATCATGAGAAAACTTAAAACTCTTGGGGTATTACTTGGTTTATTGGCTGGTGTTGCGCTGCCAAGTGCTCAAGCCCTAGAGACCCAGCTACTGGATAAGAATGATTCTACTGAGCTTCCCCAGTCTAGTGCGCCAGTATTTGGTCAGTCTCTATTTCAGGGGGCCTTTAAGGATCAGCCATTCAGTGGCTTCAACCCAGATTATCGCATAACTGTCGGCGATCAAATTAACTTGCAACTGTGGGGTGCCTATAGCTTTAGTGCAACTCTTGCGGTGGATCCACAGGGTAATATTTTTGTACCCGAAGTGGGGCCAGTACATGTGGCCGGCGTGAAAAATGGCGAACTCAATGACTTTGTATTACGCCATGTAAAAGGTGTATTCAAGAAAAATGTACGAGCCTACGCAAACCTGGAGGCCAGCCAGCCGGTCAAAGTATTTGTAACGGGTTATGTCAAAAATCCAGGGCTATTTAATGGCTTTTCATCAGACTCTATTCTCTATTACCTCGATAGTGCGGGTGGTATAGATCACAAAAGTGGAAGCTTTATAGATGTAAAAGTAATTCGTGGTGATCAGCTACTGCAAAGGGTCAATCTATATAATTTTCTTACCGAGGGCAGCATGCCCGCATTGCAGCTACGCAACGGTGATGCCATTGTCGTTGGAGCGCGCAATGGAGCCGTTTCAATCGAGGGCGAGGTGCAACAGGCTGCACAGATAGAATTTACCGGCCCCTACACCCAGTTAGGGGAAATGCTATTGGTTGCCAAACCAGACCCCCAGGCCAACTTTGCCCGCATTACTCAGGTAATTAATGACCAGCAGCAAGCCAGCTATCTGCCGTTGGAAGAAGCCCTAAATACCGCGTTATATCCTGGAGCTAGAGTCGAATTGGTTCGGGATAATGATATCAAGTCAATATCCGTAAGCGTGAGCGGTGAGTTGGATGGTCCGGCAAGCTATGTACTCCCCTACGGCGCCACACTTGAAGATCTACTGTCTCAACTTGAGTTTCGTGGCAATGCAGATCAGTCCGCAGTGCAGTTATACCGCAAAAGCGTGGCCAAGAAGCAGCGCGCTGCACTAGAGCGTTCTTTAGATGCTTTACAGATGGAAGTACTTACCCGCCAGCCAAACACTGAACTGGAAAAAGGTGCTCAGTCAGAAAACGCCGCCATGATTCAAAAGTTCATTGCTGAGGCTAGCAAGGCACAACCCCGAGGGCAGGTGGTACTGGCTAATAACCCCAAGGCCGGAGATATGTTACTGGAAGATGGTGATAGGTTAGTGGTACCGCTTAGGAACTCTACAGTTTCAGTGGTGGGTGAAGTGATATTCCCAACCTCACTGGTATTTAATGAACGCCATACTTTGGAAGACTACATTGAAATGGCTGGCGGTTTCTCCAATAGCGCCAATCAAGATGAATTGGTGATTTTGCATCTGGATGGCACCATCAGTCGAGTTAAAGAGAGCAAGTTCGATAACCGTTTGAAGGAGACTCTGCGTCCTGGTGATGAAATTATGGTGATGCCAGAGGTGCGCTCTAGTGAGTTGCAGGTGACTAAAGATGTCACAGAAATTCTTTACCGTATTGCCGTGGGCACAGCTGCTGTACTGTCTTTTTAAGGGTGTTGAGTAATACTTTTTCTCCAAATTTTTAAATTAAAAGGAGAAGAAGATGTCGGAAATAGCGGGTAACCTAGATGGCCCCAAGGAGAATAAGATGATTACAAAGGGAAGTTCCACCAGGAAAGGAATTATTCTGGCGGGTGGTTCCGGTACACGTCTATATCCCCTTACCAAGGGGGTTAGCAAGCAGCTGATGGGTGTATACGACAAACCGATGATTTACTACCCGCTAACAACACTTATGCTGGCAGGTATCCGGGACATACTAATCATCACTACACCAGAAGAGCAGTACCTTTACCAACGCTTACTGGAAGACGGCTCTCAATGGGGAGTCAACATCAGCTATGCGATACAGCCAAGACCAGATGGCCTAGCGCAAGCTTTTATCATTGGTCGTGAGCATGTGGGTAACAATAAGAGCGCCCTGGTATTGGGTGATAATATTTTTTATACCCAGCACTTTAGTCAGATATTAAAGCGTGCAGATGCGAATGAAGAGGGAGCGACAGTCTTTGGCTATCGCGTCGCCGACGCAAGGGCCTATGGCGTTGTAGAGTTTGATAGGGAAGGCAAAGCCGTTAGCTTAGAAGAGAAACCAGCTCAACCAAGATCTAACTACGCGGTAACTGGCTTGTATTTCTATGATAAGCAAGTCTGTGATTTGGCAAGAGAAGTTCAACCAAGCCCCCGCGGTGAGTTAGAGATTACCGACATCAACAATATCTACCTTGAGCGAGATCAATTGAATGTTGAATTATTGGGCCGTGGCAGCGCTTGGCTGGATACCGGAACCCATGACAACCTGCTTGAGGCTGCACATTTTGTTCAGACTATGGAGCGTCGCCAGGGGCTGAAAATTGCCTGCCCGGAAGAAGTGGCTTACCGCAAGGGCTTTATCTGTGCTGAACAGCTGGAAAAGCAGGCTCAACCGCTGTTAAAGAGCGGCTATGGTGAATACCTAATGAATTTGTTGTTGGAATCTGGGGAAGCACCTCCTTTCACTCAGCAGCGTTTGGCCGCTGCTCTTTGAATGAATAGAAAACCCTTCGTTCCACTTTTTGAAGAAAGAAGAAAAGAAGTAGTATGAAAGTAATAGAAACCGCTATCCCCGACGTGAAAATCCTGGAACCAAAAGTCTTTGGTGACGAGCGTGGTTTCTTTTTCGAATCCTATCGGCAGGATTTATTTAACCGGGAATGTGCAGAAAGGATCTTTGTCCAAGATAACCATAGTAAGTCTACCCAGGGAATTCTTCGTGGGCTGCACTACCAAACTCAGCAAACCCAAGGCAAGTTGGTACGTGTAACGAAAGGCGAAGTTTTTGATGTGGCGGTAGATTTAAGAAAAAGCTCCCCAACTTTTGGTCAATGGGTAGGAGTCACCCTCTCGGCAGAAAATAAGCGACAGCTTTGGGTCCCGGAAGGCTTTGCTCACGGTTTCTACGTCACTAGTGCCGAAGCGGAGTTCGTCTATAAGTGCACTGATTACTATGCGCCAGAGTATGAGCATTCCATTCGCTGGGATGATCCAGAACTGGCGATTGAATGGCCTTTGGTAGATGGAAAAGCACCTCAACTCTCTACTAAAGATACCGCGGGAAAAAGCCTAAAAGAGGCTATTCCTTTCCCTTAGGAACCTGCAGCAGAAAATCCTAGATCACAATATTCGGCTCAAGAGTTTTTTCCTGACATAAAAATCTTGTGAATCAGTTAAGCAAGCTTGTAGTTTCAGTCAGAGATGTCAAAACACTAGCTAGTGCCTCCTAATTCAATGTGAATAAGTCAATGAAAATTTTAGTAACTGGTAAAGATGGCCAGCTGGCACAAGAGCTGCAAAAACGTATTCCGGCTGGTATAGAGCTGATAGCACTAGACAGAAACGATCTGGATATCACGAGTGCGGATCAGGTCATGCAGGCAATGACTCACTATAAGCCCGCCGCAATTATTAATGCGGCTGCCTATACCGCGGTGGACAAGGCGGAATCAGAGAAAGAGCAAGCCTACGCTGTTAATGCCACAGGCCCGGAAAATTTGGCTAAAGCCTGCCGGGAAATGGGAATACGTTTGATTCATATCTCCACAGATTTTGTATTTGATGGCCAGAGTTCTACACCCTATCAGCCGCAAGATGTGGTTCGTCCATTAGGGGTATATGGAGAAAGTAAGGCTGCTGGTGAAGCAGCCGTGCAAAGCATATTACCCCAAGCGGTTATTCTGCGCACTGCCTGGGTTTATAGCGCCCATGGAGCCAATTTTACCAATACTATGCTTCGCCTTATGAACGAGCGAGACGAGCTGGGGGTTGTAGCTGATCAGGTAGGGTCTCCTACAAGTACTCAAACACTGGCTGAGACTATCTTTATGGTAGTTAGCAATCCTGAAATAAGTGGTATTTATCACTGCACGGATGCTGGTACCGCCAGTTGGTATGATTTTGCCGTGGCTATCTATGAAGAGGCCAAGGATCTTGGTCTGTTGGCCGATGAGGTAAATGTAAAAATAAGGCCAATAGGCACTGCCGAATATCCTACTCCTGCGGCAAGGCCAGCATATAGTGTTTTGGATAAGTCAAGCTTGGTGATGGATTTGAATTTTGAATCACAACACTGGCGCCAGGTATTACGCAGAGTTTTACAAGAAAAGGCTGGCTCTTAAAGAAGGACCCCACAATCATTCTAGAGTGTTAGTGTGCATCTAGAATTATTGTCGAATAGGTGTCGGCAAGGCACATAGACTGAATAGAAATAGAAAGCATTGAGGGGCTAAGGGTATATCTTTGTAAAGGTATGGCTTTAGTATCCAACTCTACAAAAGTAATGGCAGAAACAAATGAGTAACTTGCTGGTAACGGGTGGCGCCGGTTTTATAGGTGCAAATTTTATCCACTACTGGATGAAAACTTACCCCCAAGACAAAGTAGTAGTTCTGGATGCATTAACTTACGCCGGTAATAGAACTAATCTGGAACCAGTATCGGAAAATGCCAACTTCTATTTTTGTCAGGGAAATATTTGCGATACATCTCTGGTAGAAACCCTTCTTAAAGAGCATAGAATAGACACGTTGGTGCACTTCGCAGCGGAAAGCCATGTAGACAGGTCCATCAGTGGCCCAGATGCCTTTATTGAAACCAATATTATCGGTACCCATAGCCTACTCAAGGCAGCAAAAAAAATCTGGTTGGACGAGGGGGTCAACAAAGACAACCACCGCTTTCACCATGTTTCCACAGATGAAGTTTATGGAACTCTGAGCCCTGAGGATCCCGCATTTAGCGAGACTACACCCTACGCCCCCAATAGCCCATATGCGGCCAGTAAGGCTGCTTCAGATCATTTAGTACGAGCTTATCACCACACTTATGGGCTAAATATTACTACGAGTAATTGCTCCAATAATTATGGCCCTTATCACTTTCCAGAAAAACTGATACCCCTGGTTATCACTAATATTCTACAAAATAAACCATTGCCAATTTATGGTGATGGCCAGCAAGTTCGCGACTGGTTATATGTAGAGGACCATGCGCGAGGTATTGATTTGGTAATCAAAAAAGGACAATTGGGAGAGTGTTACAACATAGGCGGTATTAATGAATGGGCAAATATCGATATCGTTCAGTTGATTTGTGAGCGGATGAACTCTGAATTTGCCGAAAATCCGGACCTCGCTGAGAAGTACCCCAAAGCGGTATCTGTAATAGCAGGGAAAGCACAGAGTCTTATAACCTTTGTAAAGGATAGGGCCGGTCATGATCGTCGCTATGCCATAGATCCTCAAAAATCCAATTCTGAACTTGATTATCAACCACGGGAGAGTTTTGCAACCGGCATTCGTAAAACACTGCAATGGTACCTAGAGAACGACAGCTGGTGGCAGGCTGTGATGGATGGTAGTTATCGACAGTGGATAGAGCAGCAATACTGCAACGCTGAGAGAGTGTGAAGATAGATTATGGGAATTAATATAAGAAAGCGTTTTAAAGCTGTTCTAGATACGGCGGAAAAAACTTTTTCAGAACAAGTGCAAGTATGGGTAGACATTTGTGGTGTTGTCGGTGGAAAGCACCTTTTAATCCAGGGATGGGCATTTCACCCCGAACATGAATCCCTGGATTTTCACCTGGAATATATTGGTAGCGAAGAAGAGCCCGATACTCAGAATATTGAGGATATTAAATATTACACCCTGCGAACCACTAGGCTAGATGTAAATAAACATTTCAACTTCGAAGGTGATAGCTGCTGGGGTTACAGCTTATTGGTTGAGTGGCCCTATGATAGAGCAGTGGATAACAAATTACTGTGCATGACCGTAAGTGCAAACGGCCAGGCCAAAGAGATAGAGCTAAAACCTTTTATAGAGTTAAGTGGTGAAGCGTTATTTGGCCACTGTATGACATGGCGCACCGGAGAAAAGGCAGAATTGCTTAGTGCCATGTTTGAGAGCATGGGCAATAAGGTTTTTGAGATCCCAGGCTTAAAGAAACTGGAGGAGGGGCAGCTCAAGACCCTGGTCGACTGGCATTGGGACAGTATCTTAGCAGTACCCGGCCATGGACTGTTTCTTTCTGGATGGCTGCTTGATGGTCAGCGGGATCTGGCAAGTTTAGTGTTGCGGACTACAGATGGTAGCTATAGCAAAAATTTACTTGAGGAATCTGCACGCTTTGCACGCGTAGATGTATTAGAGGCTTTTCCTGGCAGAGCGGAACCTAATTATAAAGCGGGCTTTTTTACTTGGGTTCCTATGCCTCACCTTATAGAGAGAGCTGGATTGGAGCTGCTGTTCTTCACTAAAGAAGGTCACCTGGGCGTTGTTCCGCTTCAGCAGACTAATATTCGCGAGGATATTACCCAGGCTAGTCAGCAAGTATTGGTGAACTTCAATGTAGATGGCAGGGAATACAGGGACAATATGCGTAAACATATTGGTCCGGCATTGTCAGCGCTTTGGGTTAATCGACGCTTTCTTCTCGAGGAACCAAAAGTAGAAGTATTACAGTTCGGCCAAAAAGTAAAAGAACCCAAGCGAAGTGTCATAGTGCCACTGTATGGACGCTATGATTTCCTGCTACATCAGATAGCTCAATTTACAGAAGATACCGATTTTGCCGAGACAGAGCTGATTTACGTTCTGGATGACCCTCGTCTCTATGATGCATTTATACCTTTTTGCTATGACATCAGTAAGTTGTTCCCAGTAAACTTTAAGGTGATATATGGTGGCCGTAACTTAGGTTACGCAGGAGCTAATAATCTCGGTGCGCGTTATGCCAGCGCAGATAAATTAGTGCTACTTAATTCAGATATTATCCCCAGTAGCAGCGGCTGGATTTCACGAATTGAACAACAAGCATCTTCACTGGAAGATGTTGGTGTGGTTGCACCAAAGTTGGTTTTTGATGATGGCACAATCCAACATGTGGGAATGACTTTTTCCAAAAGTGCACAATTTGGTAATTTGTGGCTGAATGAACATCCGGGTAAGGGAAATCCAGAGTGGCTGGTAGATATTGATTCTGTTATGGAATCACCAGCAGTGACAGGCGCTTGCATGTTTATTAGCAAAGCCTTGTATGATTTGGTGGGTGGTCTGGATGAAACCTATGTACTAGGGGATTTTGAAGATTCTGATCTCTGTCTGCAGTTGAGGAAGGCGGGCTACCGTCACTATGTACTTACCGATGAAAAGCTCTACCACCTGGAGCGTATGTCACAAAATCTGTTCGAGAACCGTGACTGGAAATTTAAGATCACTCTATATAATGCCTGGCAACACACAGAGCGCTGGGGAAGCCTGATTGAACAGCTGGTTCGTTAAGGAATTATCGATGACTGAACACAGAATACTGATTGTTTCCCACGGTCACCCCGATCATAGCAAGGGTGGTGCAGAAGTGGCTGCCTATAATCTGTTTAAGGAATATGAACGACTGGGCTTGGATACAGTTTTTCTGGCACGAAGCGACCAGCCTTCCCATGGAGGTTCCGCCTTTTCAACGATTAATTCGGACAAGGAAATTCTATTTCATACCCATATGTCCGACTTTTTCCTATTCCAGTCTGGCTGTAAAAAGCATGTATGGCAGGAGTTTCGGGCACTACTCGAACGCTACAAACCCACGGTAATACATTTTCATCACTACATACATATGGGGTTGGAGTTAATACGTGAGGTAAGGAATACACTGCCGAATGCACGTATTGTTGTAACCTTGCATGAGTACTTGGCCATCTGTGCTAATAACGGCCAAATGGTTAAGCCGGGTAAGCAGATGAAGCTCTGCTATAAGTCATCTCCCGCGGACTGCGCACGCTGTTTCCCCGAACGTTCTGCTGCGGACTTCTTTCTGCGAGAAAAATATATCAAATCCATTTTCAATTTAGTGGATATGTTTGTCTCCCCTAGCCATTTTCTGATCGAGCGCTATAAAGCTTGGGGAATTCCCGAGGAAAAAATGGTGATGATTGAAAATGGTCAGCCGGAGATTGAAGCTCCAGCAGCGCGCCAGCTAGCAGAAGGGGAGGGCCGCGGCCGTTTTGCTTTCTTTGGCCAGATCAATCCATTCAAGGGTGTGGACGTGCTGCTGGAGGCCTTTAAGCTATTGCCAGAAGATATTCAAAAGAAGGTGCATCTTGATATTCATGGTGCAAACCTGGAGGGGCAAACAGAGGCGTTTCAGGAGAAATTCCATGGTCTGCTGGAAGACCTCGGTGATTTGGTTACTTTACACGGCTCCTATGAGTCTCATGAGATCGGTCGCCTGATGGAGCAGGCTGACTGGGTGATTATTCCTTCGGTATGGTGGGAGAACTCACCGATGGTAATCCAGGAAGCCTTTAACCACGGTCGCCCGTTGATCGGAAGTGATATTGGTGGAATGGTTGAAAAAATTACCGATGGTGTTAATGGCTATAATTTCCGCAGTGGAAGTAGTAATTCTCTTAAGCAGGCTATTTTGAAAGCGTTTAGAGATACGAATAGCTGGGACTTGGTTGCAAGTGACATCCCTAAACCTTTAACAGTTAGTGAGTGCGCAGATAAACATATGGGTATTTATTATGGCTAAATTATATCTGCACGTTGGGATGCCAAAGACGGGTACAAGTTATATTCAAGCCTACATGAATTTAAATGTAAAAAGGCTGAAGGCTGATCACGATGTTGAGGTTGTGTCTGGTCGGGATCCGCATATTCTTGCATGCGAACATATTAAGGATGCTCGATTGCAAAAGCGGGAAGATATTAAAGGACTGCTCCAGGAAAAAAAATTAGCTGATATATCACAAAGACTGTCTAAGTTCAGTTCAGGCTCGGTAGTGATTTGCTCATCTGAGTATTTTACTCTCTCTGACAAAAAGTCGGTATTGAATTATTTTTTTTCTTTTTTTGATGATGTAGAGGTCATCTATACAGTCCGCAGACAAGACAAGTTACTGGCTTCTGGATTTAACCAGGATGTAAAGGCCTTAGGGAGAACTTCTAATCTTGTCTGGTCCAAAAATGACAAACTTCTTGATTATCACTCTAACTGTAAGGAGTGGAGGAATCTGGGCGCTGAAGTATCAATTATTAACTTCGATCAAGTCCGAAAGTCTAAACAGAACCTCGAAAAGGTTTTTCTTAAACTTTGTGGCGTGGGCGGAGACCTTTCTGGTTATACGATTCCTGATTCCGTTGGGGCTAATTACTCGCTAAAAAGAAGAGAGGTTCTGTTAAAATTGGCCCTCAATCGTCGAGGTGTTGAAATGCCAGAGGTTATGGAAAAATTTATCAATTTCAATAACCAAGATGTGGAATTTGCGCTTCCGAAATATTATGAGCGAGTAATGATGAGC
The DNA here is from genome assembly GCF_020524905.1 of Microbulbifer variabilis. Lineage (GTDB taxonomy): Bacteria > Pseudomonadota > Gammaproteobacteria > Pseudomonadales > Cellvibrionaceae > Microbulbifer > Microbulbifer variabilis_A. The sequence goes on from NZ_JAIVKI010000003.1 coordinate 263,677, forward strand.
TATTACTCAGATTCGAATAAAAAATTCGCGGAAGAGTTTTGCGGTGATTCTGATATGACCGAATTTTTCGCATTAAGTGCCACAACCAATAGCGTCGATAAGTTTGAGTGGAATCCAATAGGAGATTCTGAGTTGATAATTAATTTTTTGATAGATTTTGTTGTTGGTCAAGAATTTGGTAAGAATGAATAGAGTCTAAGTTGAGAGAGAATATGACGGTTCTATGTGTTTCGACTGCTAGTGGTGATGCGAATTTATTAAGGCAGCAAATTCTTACATATAATAAATGTTTCGATAATGATATTTTTCATGCTATACATCTGAGTGAAGAGTTTAATGAGTATTTATATGTAAATCCATCAGAAAGGAAATTGCTCCTAGATATCGGAAATGTACATCTGTTTAATAGGGTGAAGACAGCGTACGGTGTGATATTTCATGCAATGCTTCAGTCTGTTTTGGAAGCTTTAAGAATAGGCGTGAAATTCGACTATGTGTTTTTTCATACTAGCTCTGATCTAATGGTTAAGAGGGGGGCGAATAAATATATACGTATGTATGATATAGGAGCTGCAAAACCACATTTTTTGAATTCAAATGGAATTTGGTATGAAAAAGCAATAAATTTTAAAAAAGCTGATGCGCTTTTATCATCGCTAGGGTCGGATAAACGTTATAAAGCGAGAGCCGAGGGCTGTTTTTTTAAGCGCGAAATATTTTTTGAATTGATATATCCGCTGCTTACACATTACGGCTCCATCGAATTTAACGATCTTGCCAGGCATCCTGTTGAAGAGGTGGAATTTGCATGGGCAATAGAGTTTTTCTGTGCCAGAAATAGCATTAAGCGAGTAGATAATTTGGTTAAGACCCTTGTAGGACGTAAAAGAATCGCACTTTTGGAGGATGTTGAATCAGTGGCGCGTGAAGACGGAGTGTTCGGGTTAAAGAGGTTTAGTTCGGATAGGTTTGATGCTGCACGATCGTACATTTTTGATTCAATAGGATTAAATAAAAGTGACTTATGATTATTTATCTGATGTCTGATGTCTGATGTCTGATGTCTGATGTCTGATGGTTGGAATTTTATAAATTTTATTACTGTATCAATAAAAATATGCACTGAAATGATTTATGTGTGTGGATTAGAAATTTAAAGTCACACAAGAAAGAGTTTTCTGTAAGGGGGAATATCGATGATGATACTAGATTGTACGCTTAGAGATGGCGGATATTATAATAACTGGGACTTTGATCCCAATATCGTAAATTCCTACCTCGCTTCCATGTCACAGGCAAAAGTGGATTTTGTAGAGTTAGGGTTAAGGTCATTCCCAAAGAACGGTTTTTTGGGCCCTTTTGCATATACAACAGAATTGTTTCTCGAGAGCTTAGAATTGCCTGATGGCCCGGTTTACGGAGTCATGGTAGATGCAAAGACAATTCTTTCTGCCGAGATTCCAGTGATTGAAGCTATCGATAAACTTTTTATCAACAAAGTCGATAGCAAAATTGGTCTGGTTCGAGTAGCGGCTCATTTTAATGAGGTTGAGGCGTCAGGCGAGATTGTTAAGGCTTTGAAGGAAAGAGGATATATAGTTGGTTTCAATCTTATGCAGGCTGGCGGTAAACCTTGCGATGTAATCGCCGAAAAGGCGGAGTTAGCAGTCAGTTGGGATTGCTTGGATGTTCTCTACTTTGCCGACTCGCTTGGGAATATGGATAGCGATGAGGTATTCAGGATTATCGCCGCATTGAGGCGGCATTGGGATGGTGAGCTCGGCATACACACCCACAACAATATGGGGAAGGCGCTGGATAATACGATTGCAGCCTATAACAAAGGCGTTACTTGGTTGGATGCAACGGTCACAGGGATGGGCCGAGGTGCCGGTAATGCTCAAACGGAAAATCTATTGGCAGTGCTGAACAAAACCAATGCGCCCTATGCGCCAAAGCCGGTTTATGATCTGGTCGTCAGGCATTTTAGCCTGATGCAAAAGGAGTACGGTTGGGGAAGTAATCTTCTTTATTTTCTCGGTGCACAGAATGATGTACATCCAACCTATGTGCAAAATTTATTGTCAGATGAGCGATATGGTCCAGACGAAATTGTAGGAGCGATCGATTATCTAAGTAGTGCAAATGCCTCCTCTTACGATGGCAAGATACTCGAACAGGCGCTGCAATTGAGTGCAGTTAGCAATGAAGTGGGCGGGTCGGATACGTTGTTGAATGCGTTTTCTGGTCGTGAAGTTCTTATTGTCGGTAGTGGCAATAGTGTTAACCGGTACAACTCTGGAATATTCGATTATATCCGAGATAGAAAGCCTGTCGTATTGGTGATCAATCTAAATGGCGATATAGATGAGGATTTGGTTGATTATATCGTTATCTCCCATAACTCTAAATTTCTTGCAGATAAAGAAAAGTATCAAAATTCTGATAAACCAATAATTCTTCCACGTCAACGCTTCTCTCCTGAAGATATGGAGGTTTTAAATCCTCATTCAGAAATTATTGATTATGGATTGCAGGTTGAGAGTGGGATTTTCGACTATACCGAAACACATTGTGTAATTCCGCTAGAGTTGACTGCGGGCTATGCGCTTTCGATTGCTCTTATTGGTGGTGCTAAGGCAATAAGCCTAGTCGGATTTGATGGTTACGACAAAGGAGATAAGCGGCAACAGGAGATGATCGATTTAATGATGGCTGTGCATGACAAGCACAGTGATGACATTATTTTATCATTGACACCGACTACTTATCCTATGAGCGAAGGATCTATTTATGCACCATCTATTTGAATATGATCTTTATATATTCGACTGCGATGGCGTAATTCTGGATTCAAATGCATTGAAAATTCAGGCGATGGAGCGGGCTTTGACCGGATATTCTGAGAGTGAAATATCCAGTTCCCTGGATTATTTTGCCAAGAACTTTGGAAAGTCACGCTATCATCACGTAGAGTTTTTTTTACGTAATGTGATCAAAGTTTCTGAGAGTGATTTTTCAGATCGCTATAGCCAGGTATTAAATCTATATGCAAGATATTGTGAAAAATTGTATCTTTCAGCAGCCATTTGTGACGGATTTATTGAGTTTATTTCAAACCTTGGGATGCCATGTTATGTGGCTAGCGGCTCAGATCAAGATGAACTCCGGCAAGTGTTTGCTAAGAGAAAATTGAGTAAATATTTTATAGATATACTCGGCTCTCCAGAAAAAAAAGCTAATAATGTAAGAAAAATATTATTCGAATCAAAGGGCAAGGCTCTGATGATTGGTGATTCTTTAAGTGATCTAGAAGCTGCTAGAGAATGTGAAATTGATTTTCTTTATGTATCGAAATATTCGGCATCACCTGAAACCGTAAGATCATCAAGCTTATTTTCGGAAACTGAGGAAATTTTGTCCTTTTCGAGCTTGACCAGTTAATTTGGTGGTTTATAAATGAATTATGCAGTAATAATACCTGCACGCTATAAGTCAACAAGACTACCAGGTAAACCTCTCCTTGACATCTGCGGTAAGCCTATGATTCGTCGTGTTTGGGAGCAGTGTGTATCGGCGGTGGGAGAGGCAAATGTCTATGTCGCTACGGATGATGACAGGATTTCAACTTGCTGTCGTGAATTTACCGATAATGTCTTGATGACTAGCGACAACTGTAAGACTGGCACTGATAGGGTTTTTGAAGCAGCAAGAATAATAGGGAATTTAGACTTTGTAGTTAATGTGCAAGGAGATGAGCCTTTAATAAACCCTGATGAAATCTCGTGCATCATTGAAAAGTATATGGAGTGCCCTGGAACTATCGTAAATGGTATGGCCAGAATTGGCTCAGAGAATGAGTATATTAGCAATACGGTTCCAAAGGTCGCTTTTAGAGCGGATGGTCGGCTTTTATATATGAGTCGCGCTGCCATACCTTCCAATAAGTCAGGCAATTTTAATACTGCTTGGAAACAAATTTGTATATATGCATTTCCCATGAAAGCTTTGTCTGAATTCGCCTTGATGGAAGAAAAAACCTTATTTGAGAACGAAGAAGATATAGAGATTCTCAGATTTTTGGAGATGGGATATGACGTGGCAATGGTTGAAGTTGAAGGAAATAGTATCGCGGTAGATACACCTGATGATGCGAGAAAAGTCACTGAAATACTGGGCAATAATCCTACTTATAGTACATAGACTCGTAGCTTGTTACTTTTTATATAAAATGGGTAATCGGGTATGTGTTGCAGTTATGATCTCTACACAGGAAAGTACTTTATTTTAAATAATATTGATAGCGCTATAATATTATTTTAACGAGGTGCCTGTGTGTCAGATTGGTAGTTGTTGTGATTTGTATTATGGTGAAATTTGAAAATTCCGTGATGATTTTATTTGTAGAGTTTGTAGAGTTTTTATAATGAAGCATTCAATTTTTGATTTGCCAAAAGAAATAGTTGTCGAAGGAGGTTTCGACAAAGAGTGTTTTGTGGAGATAAGTGGGACTTCGATTGAAGCTTTGGAGAGCGGAAAGCTCAAGGTTTCAATTAAAAGACACGGTGGGAAGAAGTTAGTCAATAATTTTCACCTCAATTTGGCCTCAGCGAATGGGGTTATTTCTATTTTTGTTGGAAATGATGGGTCTAGCGTGTCCTTTGGGGAGGGGAGTTACGGGAGTTACGATATTAGGCTGTGGCGAGGTGGTAAGGTTTCAGTTGGTGATGGGACTAGCTCTAATGGGACGATGATTGTTTGTGATAATTCCGGGTTCATAACTGGATCTGACTGCATGTTTTCAGGGGGAGTATTGGTGCAAACTGCAGATCAACATGGGGTTATTGATTTATCAAGTGGCGAAATTGTTAATGATATTTATTCAGAGATTGTTCTAGGTGATCATGTTTGGTTAGGGAGGAATTCTACTTTGATGCCAGGTGTTGAAGTAGGTTCAGGATCCATTGTAGGTGCTGGATCAATAGTAACCAAGAGTTTAGAAGATAAAGTGATTGCTGCAGGTGTTCCAGCTAGAGTGGTTAGGAAAAGTGCTACATGGTCTCGACATCCAAGTAAACTTGACTCTTTATCAAAAGAATATATTGATTCATTTTGCAAAGAAGGAATTACTAGTGTGTGATATTTGTGCGAGATCTTAGATTCTAATGTGAGAGTTTCATAATAACCAAACTTTATCACTTGATGTTTCGAACATGAAAGCAATTTTACCCGTCGCCGGCTTAGGAACTCGTATGCTACCGGCCACAAAGGCGATTCCCAAAGAAATGCTGCCTATCGTCGATAAACCACTTATTCAGTATGTGGTCAATGAAGCGATTGCGGCTGGTATAAAACATATTGTACTGGTTACTCACTCCAGTAAGAACTCTATCGAAAATCATTTTGACACCAGTTTTGAGTTGGAGGCGACCCTAGAGGCCAGGGTCAAGCGTCAGCTGCTGGATGAGGTGCGATCCATCTGCCCGAAAGACGTTACCATCATGCACGTGCGGCAGGGCGAGGCGAAAGGCCTGGGGCATGCGATCCTGTGTGCCCAACCAGTGGTCGGAGATGAGGACTTTGCAGTGCTACTGCCGGATGTCATTATCGATGATGCAGCCTCAGATCTCAGTCGCGATAATTTAGCGCAAATGTTATTTCGGTTCGATCAAACCGGTGTTAGTCAGGTGATGGTGGAACCGGTGCCGCAGGAAAAGGTACATCAATACGGGGTAGCGGATTGCCAGGGGGCTACATTATCCCCAAATACCTCGCAGCCAATGACGGCTATCGTGGAAAAACCACCGGTGGAAGAAGCACCATCAAATATGGCTGTGGTTGGGCGCTATGTATTATCACGCAAGCTATGGCCACTGCTTGAACAGACATTACCGGGTGCCGGTAATGAAATACAGCTCACTGATGCTATTGCTGATTTGATAGCCCAGGAAAGCGTCGAAGCCTACCGTATGGTCGGCAAGAGCCATGATTGTGGTTCTAAGCTGGGATATTTAAAGGCAAATGTTGAGTATGGCTTACGCCATCCAGATTTAGCTAAGGAATACCGAGCTTATTTAAATACGTTGATGCTATCTGAGAGCAGGGTTTCCAATGGTAAGCTCAAAATTTCACAAGAAGCTGTAGCATGATGGAGACTGAGTAGCAATGGTTAGAAAAGTATTGGTTACCGGGGGCGCTGGCTACATAGGCTCCCACACCTTGGTGGCATTGCAAGAAGCAGGTTTTGAGGCTGTCGTCATTGACAGCCTGTGCAATAGCTCCGAAATAGCTTTACAGCGGGTACAAAGGATTACCGGTAAACCGGTGAGATTTTATCCTGGTGATATCAGAGATCGCAGACTGCTAGATCAAATACTTACTGAGAATAAGATTCATTCAGTAATTCACTTTGCTGGGTTGAAAGCTGTAGGAGAGTCTTCGCAGAAGCCGATCGACTACTACCAGAGTAATGTCGCTGGTAGCCTGGTATTGCTAGAGGCTATGCAGGAAGCTGGAGTCAAGCGATTGGTTTTCAGCTCTTCGGCTACCGTTTATGGCAGTGAGGCTCCGGTGCCCTACGTGGAAACTCTGCAAACTGGAAACACCAGTAACCCATATGGCACCAGTAAATGGATGGTGGAGCAGATATTGCAGGATGCCGCCGCTGCGAACCAAGAGCTTTCTATGGCACTCCTTCGGTATTTTAACCCTGTTGGGGCCCATCCCTCGGGACTGATCGGGGAAGACCCTCAAGGAATACCTAACAATCTGTTGCCGTATATCGCTCAGGTCGCGGTGGGAAAACGCAAAGAGCTGTCGATATTTGGTGATGATTATCCCACATCAGATGGTACCTGCTTGAGGGATTACCTGCATGTGATGGATTTAGCAATAGGGCATGTTCGAGCCCTGGAATGGATAGAAGATAAAGTAGGTACAGAGGCATTCAACCTAGGAACAGGTAGGGGAACCTCCGTTCTCGAAATAGTTCGTGCCTTTGAACATGCCTCTGGCGTACCAATACCCTATACAGTAGCGCCCCGTCGCGCAGGAGATCTGTCAGCCTTTTGGGCTGATGCCTCCAAGGCAAAGCGGGAATTAGGATGGGTTGCAGATTTGGGGCTAAAGCAAATGATGGCGGATACATGGCGATGGCAAAGGGAAAATCCGCAAGGTTATAACGCTACCAACTCTGAGAGTTAGGTAGTAGCCCCAAAGAGAATATTTGCCTTTTGGTGTCAAGTAGAGAGATAGAAAGAGAAGGCGTAAATAATTACCACTTGCTAAATTGATTTTGTGTAGGAAATCATATCTGGATGTGGCTAATCTGGGCAGAGTATGAGCACCTATTTATGTAGAATACTCGATCCATGAAAAGTGAATAAATAGTCGCTTAAATTATAAATTAGATAAGCATTCTACGAGAGTTTTGTTAATTTCCTCTATATGATTACAACGACATTAGGATATGAATAAAGAATAGATGGTACTAATCCATGGCTTTTGCCCGTTTGTGGATGAGATCGATAAGCTAAACTTAAATTGATAGCGGTATGATATTTTGAGTCCAATTGTGTTCGTACATATCCCAAAAACTGCGGGTACCAGTTTTCGTTTGGGGGCTGATGCTTTTTTTGGGAAAGAAAATGTCTGTCGAGACTATGGAGAAAGGGCAGTAGAAACCAGTACGATTGTCAGAGAATGGATTTCTAGTGACAAAGACGGATGGTTATTTGCAAGAGACTTTGAAAAGCTGGGCTACCAATTTCTTACAGGGCATTTTCATGCGGCAAAATACATAAGTATTTTTGATGCTAGTAGAATGATCACTTTTCTACGAGATCCAATACAGAGGATTGCCTCCGAATATAATCATTTTGTGAGGAATAATGGTTATAAGGGGAGTTTTGAAGATTTTTTTCGAAGCCCTCAAAATATTAATCGTCAGCTCCGCCTCGTGGGAAAGAATAACTGGGCAGAGTTTGGGTTTATTGGGTTTGTGGATGCTTATCAGGATTCCTTAAAATTGCTCAATAGTAAGTTTGAAATTGATATTCCTCAGCTGCATGAAAACGTAGCAGAAAGTGAAGCAGTTAAACCACAACAACTAACAGAAGATCAAGTAGACGAGTTGCAAATTCTTAATGCAGAAGAGTTGGAGTTTTTTAGCAATGCTCGGACGCAGTTTGACTGGCGTCTTCGCCTTGCGTGCGCTGATGAAAGCTATGTTTCGGGTTGTGTGACTCATGTTGAAATGGGAAAGCTAAAAGGTTGGGCAATCTCCGAGGATATTAATAACGCAGTATTAATTCAGGCCAAAGTTAACAATGAGATTATTGGGGAATGTAAAGCTAATGAATTTCGCCCCTATTGTAGGGCGCGTGGGCTTGGTCGGGGCGGCTTTATAGGCTTTTCGTTTGAATTTTCTAGAGAGGTAGATGTTGACTCTGTAGAGTGTGTTGTGGCTAACACACAGCAGCCTCTATTAAATTTATATAGTTGATTGTTTCGTTGCTTAAGAAATAAAAGATGATAATCTGATTTTATGTGAACTTGAGAGTAGGGTTATCCTGGAACCTACTTGGTAGAATTTTGGGTCATAGAGCATAAATTCATGGGAGGCTTCAATGGTAAAACGTTATATAAAAATATTTTACTAGAGATACGATTTCAATTGTATTGTAAGACTACCATGAAGTTTTCAAATTTTTGTAGGTTGGGTGTACATGAGTGCACCTCAAAATCAAGACGCTATGATTTTGATAATCTGAAACCCAGCGTATTTGAAAGTGGCGAGTAATTTGTCCCCAGGTTCAGAGAGGTTGTCATTTTCTGGGTTAGATTAAATCGCTATGAGGTTAAACCCCGTTCTGGCGATTATCTCAAGCTTGGATTGCGAATAATAGATTTAAAATTATTTTTATAAAGTTTTTTTTACTAAATTGGTCTTGTAGGTTGTGTTGAAGTTTTTAAAGTCTTTGTTTCATATTAATATATCCCCAAGGCTAAAGCCTGAAGTAGCAATTGAATGCGTCGATGATGCAAAGACAGTTTTTGACTGGTGCTCCAAGGGGAGTGATCCTCAATTTTTACTAAAAAATCATACCCTCAATGCCGGTTGGTATATGGTGGAAATTGAACTTAAGCATGATCAACCTTGTGCAGATTCAAAAATATACGTTGATTACGGTGAGGGATTTAATGAGGGTGATAGTTTTTCTATACCGATAAAATATGGAAGAATTACTAAGCGTCTTATTTATCTATCTTCCCCAGCACAGTCGCTGCGTTTTGATCCGCTGGAGACTGTAGGGTTGTTTACCATTCAGTATTTTCATTTAGTAAAGCTTTTACCTTACTTTGCTAAGGATAGACTGTCTCAGCGTCTAGTTAATATGCATTTCAAATTTCGTAATATGAGTAAGGAAAGTGTCCTAAAGCATATTTATGGGGAGTCCAACAAAAAAGGATGTAGTTGGCAAGAATTAGCGCTAAATTACTATGAAAAAACCTTTATTAAAAGGCGCCAGGTGAGGGATTATGCTGATTGGATAGAAAAGGTAGAAAATAATAATCTAAACTCTCGCAAATATTATAATAAAGAGATAGAGAGGGATATTCAGCCCCTTATCTCAATTATTCTTCCTACATTCAATTCAAATATTGATTTATTGAAGGAGTGCATTGAATCCGTAATTAATCAAACTTATGATAAATGGCAATTATGTATCGCCGATGACGCTTCCCAGAGCTCAACGGTAAGAGCTTGTTTGAGAAAGTATCAAGAGTTAGATTCCCGTATCTACGTAGATTACCGGAAAAACAATGGGCATATTTCTGCTGCTAGTAACAGCGCTTTATCATTGGTAAAGGGTGACTATATTGCCCTGTTGGATCATGATGATATCTTGGCACAAAAAGCACTTCAAAGAGTTGCAGAAGAAATTTTGCAAAACCCACAGGCTTTGCTGCTATACAGTGATGAAGATAAAGTTGACAAATATGGTGAACGTTATGATCCCCACCTTAAGCCAAGTTGGAATCCAGACCTGCTACTTTCACAAAATTATATCTGCCATCTAACCATAATTAAAACACAATTAGTGAGTCAAGTTGGCGGTTATCGAATTGGTGTTGAAGGCAGCCAGGATCATGATTTATTGCTGCGCTGTATGCCATACCTTGATTCCGATAATGTGGTACATATCCCTGAGGTACTCTACCACTGGAGAGCTATTAGTGGATCTACAGCACAAGAGAGTAACGCCAAGAATTATGCCGCTACAGCGGGCTTAAAAGCCGTTTCCGATTACCTGAAACGTGAAGACCTAAGTGCAACAGCCGAGCCCGGAACTGTACCAAATAGCTATCGGGTCCGTTGGTCCATTCCCGAGCCAGCTCCGTTAGTGAGCCTTCTGGTCCCAACAAGAGACGGCATTGATATCCTTAAACCTTGTATTGAGGCTATTCTTTCCAAAACCAACTACTCTAATTTTGAATTGATCATTTTAGACAACCAAAGTCGCTGTAAAGAAACATTACGCTTTCTTGAAGAAGTTACAAGCTCCGACTCACGGGTTTCTGTCCATCGTTGGGATCATCCATTTAATTATTCTGCTATTAATAACTATGGAGTGAGCTTAGCGAAGGGTGAAATTATTGGATTGATAAATAATGATATAGAGCCGATTAATGTCCTTTGGTTGACGGAGATGGTAAGTCAGGCAATGAGACCTGAAATTGGCTGTGTAGGAGCTAAACTTTACTACCCAAATGATACGATTCAACACGGTGGTGTTATCTTGGGTATTGGTGGAGTTGCGGGGCATTCTCACAAATATTTTTGCCGTAATGATTATGGTTACTTTTCTCGGCTGCATTTGGTGCAGAATCTTTCTGCAGTAACAGCTGCGTGCCTTCTATTACGTAAAGAAGTATTTGAACAAGTGGGAGGGCTGGATGAAAAAAACTTGGCTGTAGCTTTTAACGATGTGGATCTTTGCTTAAAAGTGCGTGAAGCAGGTTATCGAAACCTATGGACTCCATATGCCGAGCTTTACCATCATGAGTCAGTATCTCGAGGGACTGACAATACTATTTCTAAACGTCGACGTGCACAAAAAGAGGCGGAATATATGCGTGCTCGCTGGGGCGAACAGCTGGATGCAGATCCTGCTTATAATCCCAATCTAACTCTGGTACATGAAGATTTCTCATTGGCATAAAAATAATACCGCAAATAAATTATCCAAACTTAAACTCTCTTACGGTATCTTTATTTCTCTTGGTTTAAAGTAAGAACTGAAATTCCCTTATGCTGCAAGCAGATCATCTTGCAACCCCATTAATAACTCATTCGGTGACCTTTCACCCAGGCTCGCTCCAGGCCTACTATTCAAACGACCCTTACCAATTTCACTTACTATCCAAGACCAAGACCAAGACCAAGACCAAGACCAAGACCAAGACCAATAGGTTAAGATTTTATTCTGCTTTTGCGAATGGTATAAAATCATTGAGCTAATAAGAGTTATCCCAATTATAATAGGTCATTAGGTAGAAATCAGTGTCACGGCTTGTCTCTGTTATAGGGTCGTACCAAATAGAATGGCATCCCCCCGTTTTTTAGGCTGCTAAAAAGCTACTTTTTTGCATCATTGTCCCAAAAATTATTGCGATGATTTATGCCTTGAGTCATTCGGTAGCGCCATAGATGTTGTCGTAAAAAGTGTTTTCTATACTGATTGCTAGGATCCGAGTGGAATGTGGTGCCATTTTAATTTCTATTTCTTCCGTTCCAGACGATAAATTTTGGTATAAAGCTCCTGGTTTTCTTTTGGGATAATTGCCTTACTTGCAGGTGTGCACCGCTACATTCAGTCTTATGCTGCTTTACGCAGTGGCGAATGGTTGTTGTGCCGGTATCCAGGGAGGGCTGCATCCAGCTTGAACTCTAGGAAGAAAGACGCGACGTTGACTATTCATCGAACCCCTCTATTACAGGTGAAAATCTTAACACTTAAATTCTTATCCGAGATTAGTGGGCTACTTGATAATCGATTTAATATGAGGTGTCAAAACGGGCAGCGATAACATGCATAGCTAATTTTGAAAATAACTGGCATTTTCAGGATGATTCGCTATATATATATGTAAGTTTAGCATTGCTCACAATAACAAAAATGAGTGTAGTCAATAATATCCAAGAAAAAACTGCTATGGGTCCCTCAAACTCACGCTCTGTCTGGCAGATACAGCGAGATGTAATCTTTGCGCTACTTTTACGTGAGATAAAGACCCGTTTTGGAAAATGGCGGCTGGGGTATGCATGGGTGCTTCTTGAGCCGGCAATGCACATTATGTTACTAGCAACGATTTTTAGCTTGATTGGTAGAGAATTCTATCCTGGTGTGCCGACTGTTTTATTTATATTGGGTGGGATTGCACCGTTTCTATTTTTTAGCCATTCTTTCTCCAAGGGGCTAGCAGCAGTGTCTTCAAATCGAGGGCTGTTTAATTATCGACATCTGCGCCCATTTGATACAGTAGTTAGCAGGGTGTTACTTGAATTTGCTATTTATCTCTTAAGTATGTTTGTACTTTGGTTTGTACTTGCCTGGTTCGGAGTTAGAGTAGCTTTTGGGAATTTTCTTCTGCTTATTGAAGTTAATATTCTTTTCTTTTTCTTTAGCCTGGGGCTGAGTTTGGCCTTATGTGTTGTGGGTGAAAGGCTTCCGGAATTTTCTAAAGTTCTCCCTCTGGCTGTACGCCCTTTATATTTTATCTCCGGGGTTTTCTTCTCCCTGGAGCAGGTACCAGTGGAGTACCATGCCTATTTGGCCTGGAATCCATTGATGCATGTCATTGAATTGACACGAGAGGGGCTATTTGCCAATTACGAAGGTAAGTTTTCTAACTTTGAATATTTTACTTTTTCTTCCGTAGGTATGCTTGCCTTAGGCCTTCTGGTTTACAGGGCTCACTGGCGAGATTTGGTGCGCAGCCAATGATTAGGCTTGAAAACCTCACCAAGTCTTATAGAACCCCTCATGGACGTAAGATCCTTTTCCGGAATGTGAATGCCATTTTTCCAGAGGGAAAGAATATTGGAATCCTTGGGTATAATGGAGCGGGAAAGTCCACCCTACTGCGGATCATTGGCGGGATCGACTACCCCGACTCTGGTCATGTAGTGTCAGATCAAAGAATATCCTGGCCCCTGGGCCTGGCTAGCGGTTTTCAGGGAAGTATGACCGGTAGGGAAAATGTTTCGTTTATTTGCGGAATTCATGGTATTTGGAGAGAAAATAAACGAAAGATAATGGATCAGGTACAGGAATTTGCCGAAATTGGTAATTATTTTGATGCACCAATTAAAACTTATTCATCAGGAATGCGTTCGCGACTGGCTTTTGGGCTCAGTATCGCTGTGGAGTTTGATGTTTACTTAATAGATGAAGTAATGTCTGTTGGCGATGTTCACTTTAGAAGAAAATGTGAAACAGTAATATCTGAAAAGCGTACAAGCTCTAGCTTCATTATTGTGACTCATGCAATGTCAGTTTTGAAAAAAAATTGTGATGTGGGTATCTATATTGGAGATGGGCAGGTAAGGGTCTACCATTCTATCGATAAGGCTATTGCTTTATATCAGGCCGGAGTGCCAGACTCTAAGGTATCGGAAAATAATATGCCAAGTGCACTTAATGTATAGTAATAAATATGGATGTGAATAGCACTTCAGTAGAAGAAGACAAGATGAGCTCTGTACGCGGCCTGTTGCAATCATTTATCGAAAAAATTAGTAGTGGAATCACTGATGCTTCCTTTCAGGATAAACCGTTATTGAATTTGTCCTTGTTCAGAAATCATTTCGGATTTCTATTATTCGTATTGCTGCCCTTATTGCTTGTGGGGTTTTATTATCTATATGTGGTGACCGAACGCTATGTGAGCAGTACTCAGCTGATTGTTAAAGATACTGCTTCCTCCCAGGGTAGTCCATCCGCACTGGGTTTTTTGATACCAGGTATGGGGGTCGATAATCAGGATGCTTTCTTGGTCGTCAACTATATCCAATCCCTAGACATGGCTCTTTACCTGAATAGAGAGCTTAAGTTGATAGAGTACTACAAAAGTGACAGCCACGATATTTTTTCCCGGCTGGCAGAGGACGCTACTCAAGAAGATTATCTGGAGTACTACCGAAATCACATCTCCGTGGGTCACGATGAAACCACTGGAATCATCACCATAGTAATGCAGGCCTTTGATCCTACCTATGCACGGTTGCTCATTGAGACCGTGACACAAAAATCTGAGGATTTTGTTAATGCTGTGAGTAACCAGCTAGCCGACAAACAGGTGACATTTGTGAAGAACGAGGTAGAACTTGCTCAAAATAAGCTCCGCATTACAAAACAGGATATTCTTGACTTCCAAAATAGTAACAACGTTGTGAGCCCCGAAGAATTAACCAAGGGGATTAGCAGTATTATTCAGAACCTGGAGGCCCGTTTGGCAGAGCAGCGGGCCAAGCTCACGGCAGCTAAAACTTATCTGAATGCAGACTCTTCTCAGATAATTTCTCTTAAGGCAGAAATCGGCGCTTTGGAAAAGCAAATTGAATTTGAAAAAATCCGGCTAGTTGGTATAGGCGATAGAGAAGGTGAACAGAGGCTCAATACTCTGGGCGCTCACTTCCAGAATCTTGAGCTGGATTTGCAATTTGCGACTGATGCCTACGCCGCCTCTCTGAAAGCACTGGAAACTGCACGAATGGAAGCCTCTGGAAAACTGAAGCACCTAATGGTTGTAACACAGCCTTCTCTTGCAGAGGAGGCAGAGTACCCACACAAAATTTATAACCTGGCTAGCCTGGGGATAATATTGTTGTTGCTGTATGGCATTGGAAAGATGCTTGATGCCACTATTCGTGATCATCGGATATAAGTACTAATTTTAGTCAAATCTACCGGAATAAACGTGGTAGGCAGACAAAGGCTATTTTTTATATTAATTCATCCAATAAGATTGACCCAAATGATTACAGGAAAAATAAAAAATTTAGAGCTGAGCCTTGGACTAGTGACCATTTTTACCTGTAGTGTGGCTTTTGCATTGGAAACTCAACTCATAGATGACATCGACTCAGGCGAATTGACACAAACTGGAGTGCCGGTGTTTGGTCAGTCATTATTTCAGGGCAGGTTTAAGGACCAGCCATTCAGTGGTTTTAATCCAGATTACCGAATCACCATTGGTGATCAGATCAATTTACAGCTTTGGGGCGCTTACAGCTTCAGTGCCACCTTACCTGTTGACCCAAAAGGCAATATTTTTGTGCCTGAGGTGGGTCCCGTACATGTCTCTGGAGTCAATAATGGGGCGCTAAATGATTTTGTTTTGCGTCATGTGAAGCGTGTTTTTAAGAATAATGTACAGGCTTACGCGAATCTGGAAGCGAGTCAGCCGGTAAAGGTATTTGTCACCGGATATGTTAATAATCCCGGTCTTTATAACGGTTTTAGTTCAGATTCCATTCTTTATTATCTAGACAGTGCAGATGGTATAGATCCAAGAAGTGGAAGTTTTGTTGATATCAAGGTTATGCGTCAGGGGGAGTTGATACAGAAAGTGAACCTATATAACTTTCTAGTAGATGGCGTTATGCCCGCACTGCAATTGCGCAGTGGTGATGTGGTAGTGGTCGGAGCCCGCAATGGTTCAGTAACGGTTGAAGGCGCTGTTCAACAGGCCGCACAAATGGAATTTACCGGCCCCTATACCCAGTTAGGGGAGATGCTACTTGTCAGTAAACCCGACCCTCAAGCGAATTTCGCACGTATTACCCAGATCATTGATGGTGTGCAACAGGCAAACTATTTGCCTCTGGATGAGGCTATGACAACTCGACTCTACCCAGGAGCAGAGGTTGAGCTGGTACGTGATAATGATGTGAAATCTATTTCAATTCAGGTTTCTGGTGAGCTGGATGGGCCCGCAACTTATGTATTGCCCTACGGTGCTACGCTGGATGATCTCCTGGTTCAGTTGAATTTCCGGGAGAATGCAGATCAAAACTCGATTCAACTTTATCGCAAAAGTGTAGCGGAAAAACAGCGGGCGGCTCTGGATCGTTCGCTCGATGCACTGCAGATGGAGGTACTGACTCGCCAGCCAAATACCGATCTGGAGAAAACCGCACAAAAAGACAGTGCCGTGATGATACAAAATTTCATTAAACAGGCACGCAAAGCAGAACCCAGGGGACAGGTAGTCATTGCCAATAACCCAATTGCTACTGAAATGCTGCTTGAGGATGGGGATGAATTGGTAGTTCCCCTAAAAGCCTCTACCGTATCGATTGTAGGTGAGGTGATTTTTCCCACCTCTTTGGTTTATAACAAAAAGAATACGCTGGAAGACTATATAGAATTGGCGGGTGGCTTTGCCAATAATGCCAATCACGATGAATTGGTTATTTTACACCTTGATGGCACCATCAGCCGCATCGATGATAATGATTTTGATGATCGACTGGGGGATCGACTGCGCCCAGGTGATGAAATTATGGTTATGCCAAAAATTCAATCCAGCGAGCTACAGGTTACTAAAGACGTGACCGAAATTCTATACCGCATCGCAGTAGGGACGGCAGCTGTTCTGTCATTCTAGAAAAAAATAGGGTAAAGCGGCTGAATTATTTCAAGCCCTGCCATTTGGTGAGCGCGGGAGTGCACTGAAAATCCCGCATAACAGCAGATTCAAAATTATAAGAATTTTCTGGACCGATGGTCGATCACTGAGAACTCAAGTAATTGGGAGGAATTGTGGGCACGACTGATACGGGACGCAGGGGCATCATCCTTGCTGGTGGTACGGGCACGAGGCTGTATCCGCTGACTAGAGGTGTTAGCAAGCAACTGATGCCGGTATATGACAAGCCGATGATCTATTACCCACTTACCACGCTAATGTTGGCGGGTATTCGAGAAATTCTCATTATTACAACGCCACAGGATCAGTGCTTATTTCAGGCGCTATTGGGTGATGGTACTCAGTGGGGCATTACTCTGACTTATGCAAGACAGTCTTCCCCGAATGGATTGGCTGAGGCATTTATTATCGGCCGCAATCATATCGGCAACCAACCTAGTGCATTGATCCTTGGAGACAATATTTTTTATGCCCACCAATTTAGTGAGTTGCTAAACAGAGCAAATGCGCGCCAGTATGGTGCTACGATATTTGGCTATCGGGTTGCGGACCCTTGCGCTTACGGTGTGGCTGAATTCAACAACGATGGTAAAGTCATCAGTATTGAGGAAAAACCAGCTGAGCCAAAATCCAACTATGCCATCACCGGTTTGTACTTATACGATAACCAGGTCTGCGAATTGGTGAGGGAAATCAGGTCAAGTAGTCGCGGTGAATTAGAAATCACTGATCTTAACCGTATTTATCTCGATCGAGGAGAGCTCAACCTTGAATTAATGGGTCGTGGCTCTGCCTGGCTGGATACTGGTACACACGATAACCTGCTAGAAGCTGCGCACTTTGTACAAACTATTGAACGTCGCCAGGGGCTGAAAATTGCCTGTCCGGAAGAGGTTGCCTTTCGCAAAGGATTTATTACTTCCTCTGAACTCGAAAGCCAGGCACGGCTACTAATGAAAAGCGGTTACGGTAAATACTTGATGCGGCTACTGGATGAATCTCTGCGAGATCATACTTTTGGGCGTTGATTACGTTTGTGTAGCAGTGGTAAAAATGACATTTAGATCATACAGACTCAAATACCGGACGTAATAGTTATTGAGCCGAAGATCTGCGGGGATTCTTCTACGAATCATACCGTCAGGACCGGCCTAGCCGCACGTATGCAAGGTGGGTATTTGTTCAAGATAATCACAGTAAATCCGTTCGGGGTGTACTTAGCAGCTTGCACTACCAGAGCCTGAAACTCTAGTGGAAAATGGTACGGGTTATTTATGCTGAGGTATTTGACGTAGCGGTAGATCTACGGCGCAGCTACTCAACTTTCGGCCAATGGGTTGGGAAAATTCTCTCAGCGGAGAAACGACGCCAGCTTTGGATGCCGGAGGTATTCGCTCATGGTTTCTATGTAATGAGTGAGTTCGCAGAGTTTGTATACAAATGTACGGACTACAATGCCCCGGAAATCGCTACGATTTTCCTGAGAAATTGATTCCGCTAGTAATAATTAATTTCCTGAAGGACAAGCCGCTGCCAATTTACGGCGCTGGCCAGAAAATTCACGACTGGCTCTATGTTGGGGACCATACGCGTGGTACCGACTTGGTGATCAAGAAAGAGCAGCTCGTAGAGTGCTACAACATTGGCGGAAATAACGAGTGGAAAAATGTTCACAAGCGACGAAGGTGATACAAAGATGCGTTCATTACCCAGTTACCTATGTCCGAGACCGTACAGGGCATGACAGCAGATATGTGTTCAGTCCACCTAAAACCAATTTTCAGATTGGCTACCAGCCAAAAGAAACCTTTAAATCGGATACCAGAAAGACGATCAGATGGTATCTATCGAATAAAACTTGGTGGAATTCCATAGTGGATGGCAGACATCAGGAATAGATAACTGTGCGATATCAAAATGATTTAAATTATGGCTGAAAATTGTGATGGATGAAAAATATCAAATTCAATTAATGAAGGATTCCCCACTATTTGATGCTGATTGGTACAAGGCTCAACATCTGGATGTGGAAGGTATCAAGCTAACGCCTGAACAGCATTACCTTCGCTATGGATGGCGTATGGGAAGGAATCCTTCGGCTTTATTCTGTGGCGTAAGTTATTTAGAGAGCTATCCAGATGTGGTGCAGAGTAATGAAAATCCTCTTGTGCACTATCTTCGTTTCGGTCGGCATGAGGGACGACAGGTGCAGCCAGTTAGACAAAGAAATCCAAGCTTACAATTGGAAATCGGTATTGGAAGCACGTTTTCTCCTAAAGACCATAAAGATCAATCGCAATCAGATAATTCTGTAACCAATCAGCTTAATGAAACACAACGGTTACTGGAAAAATATGTTCGGCGTTGTCAAGAGCTCGAGTATCAGATTATGGATGGAAAGGTGTAGGGGTTTTTCTTTTTTCAAGGAATACTTAGATGAAGGTACTCATTGTATTTGGGACCCGCCCTGAAGCGATAAAAATGGCTCCGCTGGCCCTGAAGCTCCGGGGTAACCCTCAATTTGATATGCATGTCTGCGTCACTGCGCAGCATCGAGAGATGCTGGATCAGGTCCTCAGTCTGTTTGAGTTGAATCCTGATTACGACTTGAACTTAATGAAGCCGGGCCAAGACCTGACTGAAGTAAGCACCGGTATCCTTCAGGGTATGCGCAATGTATTGGTAGAGGTCAATCCAGACATAGTGTTGGTGCACGGTGATACGGCGACAACTTTCGCGACAACCTTGGCTTCCTATTATCAACAAATTCCTGTCGGCCATGTTGAAGCAGGGTTACGTACTGGCAACCTCTACTCGCCGTGGCCGGAAGAGGCGAATCGAAAGCTTACCGGCACCCTGGCGGCGCTCCATTTTGCCCCGACGGAAACGTCTAAAAATAATCTGCTTAATGAGGGAGTACCTGAAGAAAAAATTTTTGTGACCGGCAACACAGTAATTGATGCACTACTGGAAGTAGTTCGTAAGCTGGATAGTGATCAATCGGTTTTCGAGGAGTTGACTAGTAAATTCACATTCCTAGGTGAAGCTCGAAAGTTGATTCTGGTGACCGGGCACAGACGAGAAAGTTTTGGTGGCGGCTTTGAGCGTATCTGTCGTGCATTGGTTGAGACTGCTAAAGGCTACCCGGATATACAGATAGTTTATCCGGTGCACCTGAACCCGAATGTGCGTGAACCCGTTAATCGTCTGCTAAATAGCATAGATAATATTCATCTGATTGAGCCCCTGGATTACCTACCGTTTATCTACCTGATGAACAAATCCGATATTATTCTTACCGATTCCGGCGGCATTCAAGAGGAGGCACCGTCACTTGGGAAACCGGTACTGGTGATGCGCGATACCACCGAGCGTCCCGAAGCAATCGCAGCCGGAACCGTAAAACTGGTAGGAACAGAGGTAGATGTTATCACCCGGGAACTATCTTTGCTGCTTAACGACAGAGAGGCGTATAAAAAAATGAGTATCGCACACAATCCGTATGGTGATGGCGAAGCGTGTGACCGAATAATGAAAGCACTAATTGAGTTTAAAAAGTAGTGAAGGGGGAAAGGAATCGCTACACAGTAGTTGTAGCTTCTTCTTAAAGGATAAACAGGAAGAATTTTATAGGGATATTTATGAAATTTGAAACTATTTCCGTTATTGGATTGGGCTATATTGGTCTGCCTACGGCTGCCGTGATTGCTTCAAGGCGCAAGAAAGTGATCGGTGTAGATGTAAACCAGTATGCCGTGGATACGATCAATAAGGGCAAGATCCACATTGTAGAGCCTGAACTGGATATGATCGTACACGCAGCGGTAACAGAAGGTTATCTACAGGCCACTACTAAGCCACAGCCGGCAGATGCGTTTATGATCGCTGTTCCCACACCCTTTATTTCCGACACCGAAGGCAAACACCACAAGGCGGATCTCAGTTATATTGAGGCGGCCTCCAAAGCGCTTGCTCCGGCGCTGAAAACTGGTGACTTGGTTGTGCTGGAGTCCACTTCGCCCGTGGGGGCGACAGAGAAAATGTCTGCATGGCTTGCAGAGGCCCGTCCGGACCTTACCTTTCCTCAGACTCATGGAGAAACCTCCGATATACGTATAGCCCACTGCCCGGAGCGGGTACTACCTGGGCATGTGGTTCGCGAGTTGGTGGAAAATGATCGCGTAATCGGTGGTATGACACCCAAGTGCTCTGAGGTAGCCAAGGCACTCTACCAGGTTTTTGTAGAAGGGGAATGCCTGGCAACTACTGCCAGAACCGCCGAATTGACCAAGCTTACCGAGAATAGTTTTCGGGATGTGAATATCGCCTTTGCTAATGAGCTGTCAGTTATCTGCAATAAGCTAGATATTAATGTCTGGGAGTTGATCTCCCTGGCGAACCGCCATCCACGTGTGAATATTCTCCAGCCGGGAGCGGGTGTTGGTGGCCACTGCATAGCTGTAGACCCATGGTTTATCGTTGATTCTTGTCCTGAGGAGGCGAGACTGATCCGCACCGCGCGTGAAGTCAACGACGACAAACCGCAATGGGTACTGAACCAAGTCAAAGAAGCTCTGGAGCGGCTGCATCAAGAAAACCCGGGCTATACCCCCCGTGACATTACTGTGGCCTGCCTGGGTATAGCATTCAAGCCGGATATTGATGATTTCAGGGAAAGTCCTGCACTTAGCATTGTAAATGCCGTTGCCGAGCTCGGCTGCCAGGTACAGATTGTGGAGCCCAATATTAAATCCCTGCCAGAAAATTTTGATTATAAAAATGTAGAGCTAGTCCCCATCGAAAAATCATTAATTGAAGCAGATGTCATTTGTGTGCTTGTAAGGCACAGCCCCTTTGTTGAGCTTGTTGAATTAGTGACAGCTAAAAATAATGTAATCGACGCCGTAGGTCTACTCAGTAATTTTTGAGAGAGTGGCTTCAACCGCTCACATCAAACTGTATTCATCATTTTGCGAACCGTTGGACAAAATTTTCTATGGATGTTTTATTAAAACATGCTGAAAAACTTGCAGATCACTCTTTAAATGGTGTGTATATCCCTATTCGTAGCCGTATAGCTTATATGGTTAGTCATGGGCAAAGTTATGCTAGTAATGGTTATGCAGTACGAACCCAGGGTATTGCCAAGGCACTGAAAAAGCACGCTTTAGACACGCTATGTTTTGTCCGTCCTGGGCGGCCTTGGGAGCTGGGGGCGAAGAAAAATGCCGTAGGGCCTGAAACCGTGGTCGATGGTGTGCGGTATATTCATAGCCGCTGGCCGAACGATCGAGCCCCGAAAGGAGAAAAGGCTCACCTGGAAGCTTGCGTGATGCGTTTTACTGAGTTATTTCAGATTTATCGTCCTTCGGCGGTATTAGCAGCCTCTGATTATATCGTAGGTCTGCCAGCATGGATTGCAGCAAAACGTCTTGGACTGCCCTTTTATAACGAAGTTAGAGGCTTCTGGGAGTTGTCTCGTGCGGCACGGGAGCCGGGTTTCGAGAATACTCCGACATTCAAAGTTGAAGCAGAGCGTGATGTTTTTGTCGGTAGGCAGGCTCGGAAAGTGTTTACCCTAAATCAGCCAATGAAGGATGAGCTGGCCAAGCGTGGTTTAGATACCGACAAGATCATTATTTTACCCAATGGGGTTAGAGAGCTACCAGAAATAAAGCATCCCGACCCGGTCCTAAGACAGGGACTGGGTATTGACTCAGACGACATAGTGCTGGGTTATGTAGGAAGCTTTAATCCCTATGAAGGGTTGGATACCCTCATTGATGCCTGTGACGAACTAAGTAGGCAGGGTGAGAAAATCAAATTGTTATTGGTCGGGGATGAGCAGCCGGTAAACGAAGCTGTAGATGCTCACAAGGTTTTGGCGGACAACCCCTGGTTGATTCAAGTGGGTCGTATTCCTCATGAGCAAGTAGCGGACTACTACGCACTGATTGATACGATAGTGATCCCACGTAAGAAGCTGCCAGTATGTGAATTGGTATCACCGATGAAGGCCGCCGAGGCATTGGCCTATGGAAAGGCGCTTGTAGTTTCGGACGTGGTGCCGCTAGTGGAATATGGAGTCAAGTATGATGACGTCGTACAATTTGAGGCAGGTAATGTGGGTAGCCTTGTCATAGCTATTAAAAATCAAATTTTGGAGGGGCGTAATCCGGGGTTGAATCAGGCATTTCATTTATCTGAAGATAGGATATCACTCTTATTCGAAGAGTTTACTAATAATAATGAAACAGAGAAACCTAAAACATATTCAACATCCTCCACTAATGATGTTTTTTCTTTCCACTTGAAGAAAGAAGTCACATGGAAGCGCTTTGATTTAAAGGGCGATAACCTTATAAGAATTTTTGGGAAAATTAAAGTCATAAATGGCGATGACAAAGCTGGTGTGGTTTTAGTAGAACTCTTCGATAAAAAAGGTAATAAGGTATCTCCAGATGAAGTAGGCTTGCCAAAATCTGAAGTATTTGGTGGGGGCTTCATGTACCTCAAGGATACAAAGGAAAATATAGACCAGCTTGCTTGCCTGCAAACAATGAGGGAAGTCGATTACTTAAGGCTAGGTTTTGTTATTTTCCATTGTATGGGAGATACAAAAATATCTGTCAGTGAATTGAGTGTTAATTCAAAAAAATTGAATCTTGAGAGCAGGAATAGTTTTCTCAAGGAAAATACAAATAAAAAAGCAAGGGATTTTAAAGTCGCTATTATTGCTGATGAATTTACATACAATAGTTTTTTAGAGGAATTTAAGGCGCTGCCTATAGAGCCAGATAATTGGCTTGAGGTTTTTGAAGCGGAAAGGCCGGATGTATTTTTCTGCGAATCAGCATGGACAGGAGCAGATTCAGTTAAGCGTCCATGGAAGGGGAGCATCTATGCAAGCATCAATTTTCGAGATGAAAACAGAAAGGTACTCTTTTCTATATTAGAGTATTGTAAGAAGGCTGCTATTCCTACTGTATTTTGGAACAAAGAAGATCCGACGCACCATGATGATCAAGTTCATAATTTTGTAGACACGGCAAAACGGTTTGATTTCGTTTTTACGACGGCATCTGAATGCATTGAAAGCTATAAAAGGAATCACGGAATAAAAAATGTGTTTTCATTGCCATTTGCGAGTAATCCAAAGCTGTTTAATCCAACTGAAGTGAGTGAGCGTTCAGATCATGTTGTTTTTGCCGGTAGTTGGTATGCTAATCATGAAAAGCGTAGTGGAGTCATGGAAGCGATGCTGGATAGATTGATTGACGATGGCTTTAAGCTGGATATTTACGATCGATTTCATGGTGCTGCTGATCCCTTGCATAAATGGCCAGAGAAGTACAATAAATTTTTGCTACCCTCCAAGCCACATAGTAAAATGCCTGGAGTTTATAAGTCTAGTATTTATGGATTAAATTTTAATACTGTTGTCGAATCTAAGACAATGTTTGCTAGGCGTGTTTTCGAATTAATGTCTAGCAATACTTTGGTGATCTCTAACCATTCAAAGGGAGTTGAAGATATGTTTGGGGAACTTGTGGTATACCCAGACATATATCCAGATCGCTTGAAGAAGCTTTCTAGAGAAGAAGTTAATGATTTACGTAATAGAGGATTACATAAGGTCCTTGGGGAGCATACTTATAGGCAGAGATGGAAGACAATACTGACAACCATTGGACTACCCTTTATTGATGAAGAAGTGACTTTGACGTTCATTGGTGTTGTAAAAAGAAAAGAGGAAGCCCTTTCTGCCATATCCTGGTATCAGCAATATGGCATAAAACTCAAAGGTTCTAAGCTTTTACTTGTTACTGACTCGTCCATGAATTCATTGGACATTGCAAATTTCTACCAAGACTATAATCGTTTTGGTATAACCGTGACTTCGTGTGCACACGCGGATAAATATGCAATTTCCGGTCGATATTGCCCTGTGCAGACATCTCATTTTATAACTTTAACTCCTGAAGTTTTTGAAAAGCCCATGAGAGTCGAAGAGGCACTACTTCATTTTCAGTACATGGATAATTATCCACTGGTGCTAGAGCGCTGCTTTGAGAACCGATATAAAGTAAAGGAAGTTGGAGGTGAGCGCACAATCTTAGATAAGTCTACCAATTTTATCAATTGGCTTTATTTGCATCGTGAATCCAAAAATTTTAAAGCTTACTTGGTATGAAATGATGCTAGTTTCCTTGATTATTCCTTGTTTTAACGCCATCGACAAAATCGGTCGATGCCTGGCATCATTAGAGCAAGTCCGTTTTATTGAAAATCAATATGAGGTCTTAATAATTGATGACTGTTCAAATGATGGTACTGATTCCTTTGTAAGGAAAGAGTGTTCGAAGAAGGATAATTGGCACTTCTTTCGGCTTGAAACAAATAGTGGCTCTCCTTCTATGCCCAGAAATATTGGGATAAAACATGCTCGAGGTAAGTACGTTTACTTTCTTGATTGTGATGACGAAATATTGCCTGATGCTCTGAATGATCTCTATAACTTGGCCGTGAAAGAGGATGCTTGCTTAGTGCGCTCTGCCCTGCTAGCTGATGATGGAAAAAATAGGATGTTGATGAATCAACTTCCTGACTGGAGTTTTGGTCTGACGCTAAAGCAACGCATTGAGATGATTATTTCTAAGCAAAGTACCGTAGTCACAAATTTTGTTAAGCGCGAATTGCTTGTAGAGAATAATATAAGGTGGCCTGAACATCTACGTATGGGTGAAGATACGGTCTTTCTAGCGGAGGTCATGGTTGCTGCGGAGCGAATAGAGTATCTTAATAAACCTACCTTTGTTTACTTCAAACTTCCGTCCTTAACACCTGCTAGCACACAGAGGTATGGTAAAAAAGAGCTTTCTGATCATTTAAATGTTTGGTCAAAAGCTCAGTTACTACTGAATAAGAAAGGTATAAACTATATCGAAAAACGAATTCATATAGGCCTAAAAGTTGCATTAGAGTTTTTAATATATCGTAATCGTGGTGATGTAGATCAGGAATCGTTTAATGCTTTGTTTGATTTTATTCGAGGCCATTGGTCTATTATCAAATCTATTTCACTTTCTAAGAGACTCAAGGAGCTGTTAAGTGCAGTTTATGAAGGCGATTACATTTCTTTTAGAGAACTGGCAAAACCTAGGTTACTCATAGCCGGTCATGATTTAAAATTTATCAGTGATGCATTTCCAGAACTGGAAAGATATTTTACTATTCGAACTGATGTGTGGTCAGGACATGCAATTCATGATGAAAAGAATAGTCAAGATTGCCTCGAGTGGGCCGATTATATTTGGTGTGAATGGCTGCTCGGCAATGCAGAATGGTACGCACGGCATAAGCAGCCATGTCAAAGGCTCGTGGTTAGAATGCACCGTATGGAACTTGGACGCGATCATGGAACAAGAATTGATATTAATAAAGTAGATGGAGTAATTGCCGTTTCAACCTTTTTCTTTGAACGGCTGCTTGAAAAGTTTCCAAATATTCCACGCGAAAAAGCGAAGCTAATTCATAATTATGTAAGAGTTGACGGTTATGACAAAACATGGCATGCAGATCGCCTGTTTACTGTAGGAATTATTGGGATTCTCCCCTGTCGTAAGGGCTTTAAAAGAGCTTTAGAAATTCTGAATAAGCTAAAACATATCGACGCCAGATTTAACTTGAAAGTATTTGGTAAGGTGGCTGAGGACTTGCATTGGGTTGCCAATAATTCTACAGAAATGAAATATTTTTCTGAATGTCGTGAATACATAGATAAGAATAACCTAAGTGAATCGGTAGATTTTGTTGGTCATGTTGATATAAAGACAGAATTAGCAAGGCATAGAGTTGGATATGTACTTTCAGTGAGTGATCCTGAATTTGACTTTCCTGGGCCCGAAAGCTTCCATCTAGCTGTTGCGGATGGGTTTTCAGCAGGATGTGTGTCGCTGTTGTTGCATTGGCAAGGTTGTGAATATATCTGGCCAAAATCAGCAATACTGGAGAGTGTAAATGAAATCGTCAATGAGATTCTTTATCTTAAAGAAAGTAAGGATGAATTTTTTAGGCGGGCTAGAGATGGAGAATCCTTCATAAAGAAATGGTATGATATCGATTGCTTCGTGGAGAAGGTGAAGGATTTGTTTTTAGAGCTCTCCTAGTGGGTTTTAGATTTCTTAACCATTGATATAGTTTTTATTCGTTAAGAGTTTTAATGGAGTATCGAAACCTTAATGGTATGTTTCGACAATAATAAAATTGTTGCTAGTTGAGTTTTGAAATATTATGGATCAATTATCTGATTGCTATAGTGCTGGCAGATTGCTTCAGGGTGCGACACCATACTCAAAAATTGATGTGTTGAGTGCGGCTGATAAAGCCTTAGACGGAATTATTATTTTACCAATTGTAGGAATAGTCAATGTTAATAAATCTGATGGAAGTATAGATTGGTTAAATAGTTTTGAAGACGAAGATGGTGGAAATAGCAAAAGACTATGGTTTCAATCTTTGGTCGTTGTGGACTATTTACTTAAAGCTTATGCGGTTTACGGTAACGATATTTACTGGAATAAAGCAGTTGAAATTTTTGAGGATTTCTTGAGCTGCCTGACCGCACTATCTGATGATGACAGTACCTTCTATCGTGATGAGCATGCTGTATCTAATAGAACCCTAGTGCTTTTGCAATTTTATCATTGCCTTACTAGGATCCCAGATCCGGGTAAATACTTTCGATTGCGAAAGAAAGTTTTGCAGTTAATTGAAGAGCATGCTAATTGGTTGAGTGATAATGAAAATTATGTTAGCAACAACCATGGTGTGATGATGGATCGTGTGTTACTTAAAGTATGCGATACTGTTAGCCATATGTTCCAAAATAGAATTGGTATTTGGGTTAAGACTGCAGAAGAGCGTCTGGAGGCTATGATTGACAGAACATTTGATAGTGATGGCTGCTGCAAAGAAAATAGTGCAGCTTATCATTTGTTGAATGTAGCGCTATTCCAATCATTAGTGCCACTTCTTAAAGATAATATCAAGTTAACTAAAAAACTAAATCTCGCTGAAGAAATTTCTTATTTATTCATCTATGAAGATGGAACAGTTCCCCTTGTAGGAGACTCAGAAGAAAAGCCGCCCGTCACTGTTCCTACATCTATTTATAAAGGCAAGATGGGTTATGGGGTTTTTCCAGAAGCCGGTTTTGCGATAATTAAAGATGAGAAATTGCATTTAACAGCCCGCTGTGGCGGTAGTGAGTTTTCTCATCGTCATATTGATGATACAAGTCTAACCCTAAGGTATCGAGGAGTACAGTTAATAACTGATCCTGGTATGTTTAGTTATGATTCGTCAAGCCCTCGTCGCCGGCATATGATTTCATGCTCTGGCCACAGTGGTTTTTATACGGAAGCCTGCAAAAAAGTAAAATTCAAAAATTTTGAATCTGCAGTTGATCTCGGAGAAATAAAAAGTTTAGAGGGTAGCTCCGGATTCAATATTTCCATGAAAAGTTATCTTGATAAAAATGCCATTATTTCTAGGAATGTTTTTTATGCAGGCACCGATTATATAGTCATCGAAGACTTTTTAGAAAGTTCGGTAAGCAATAAGTGGCAGCAACAATGGATGATACCCAGTGATTGTAAGGTTAAAATAAACAACTATGCATTGAGTATTGAATCTTCCGGAGTGAGTATAGGGTTAAGTTGGTATTCAAGTCGAGACTTTGAAATTGAAATCATTGATGCGTTGTCTTCAAGAAATTTTATGGATCTTGATGATTGCAAGTGCATTTTGATTAAAGGGTGTTCTAAAGATGTAAAACTTTTCACGATGCTAAGATTGCTGTAGTAAAGGAGTTTTTTAATGGCTGTTAGAGAGATATTTGAAAACAACAAACCAAGGAAGGACTTTGAGATTAGTACTCATATCTCCCTTAAAAATAAATATGTTTTTGTTCAGATAAGCAAAGCAGCTAGCAGTAATGTTAAATCATTAATTCAAGCTGCTGAATTTCATGGTACACCATGGAATGTTACCAATGTAAATGATAAATGGTATAGCCCACACATTTCGCCGTTTCAGATTTCTGATGAGTTTCTTGGGGAGATCTTTGAGAAGGGTTCAGATTTCAAAATTACAACTTTTGTTAGGAATCCATTTTCTAGACTTCTTTCCTGTTATCTACATCGAATTGTTGCCCAACCAGAATCGCCGAGTAATAAAGTACTAAAACGATTAACTGGTGGAAGGGGAGGGAGGGATGTTACCTTTAACGAGTTTATTGAAATTATTTGCAGTCAAAATTCTGTTGATCAAGAAGCTCACTGGAGATGTCAGAGTGACGATCTTGCAGTTGACCATATAAAATATGATTTTATAGGCAAACTAGAGAATATAGATCATGACCTAGGAGAGCTACTTTCTCTGATATATAACAAGGAGATTGCACATCAACTAATTAAAAAGGTTAAGTTAGACATGTCTCCTATGAAAACGAATTCCAGTGAGAGGTTGTTGGAGTATTATAGTGATAAATCAACAGTTGATTGTGTTTTGAATCGATACGAGAAAGATTTCTTACAATTTAATTACTCTATGCAATTAAATTAATAATTATTTTATTTTGATTGTAAGTTCAGGGTGGAATTCTATTTTTTGTGTGATTTGAGATTAATGTTTTTGTATGCCTGTATTTTATTCTGCGGTCGTCCGTCGATACTCATTGTGTGATACTAAAATATCTAATTTGTTCTATTAGTGCAATCGGGAAGAGCTAATGACTACTAAGGTTTTCTGTATTGGGTTCCATAAGACGGGTACATCGAGTCTTGCTGAAGCACTTAAAATGTTGGGTTATAAGGTAACTGGTCCCAATGGTGTAGGTGATCCAGATATTTCTAATAATGTTTACCGGATGGCCTTTCAGTTGGTTGATAAGTTTGATGCGTTTCAGGATAACCCATGGCCCTTATTATTTAAGATAATGGATGCAAAGTGTCCTGGAAGTAAATTTATATTAACCGTTAGGGAGCCTAGAGCCTGGATTGAAAGTGTTGTTAAGCATTTTGGTCGTCGAGAAACGCCAATGAGAAAATGGATATATGGACTCGGAATGCCGGAAGGTAATGAAGGTATTTATATGAAACGATATAATGCCCATAACAACGAGGTTTTAGACTATTTTGAGGCTCGGCCAAGGGACTTATTGATTATGGATCTTGCGAAGGGGAGTGGTTGGAAAGAGCTATGTGGTTTCTTAGAGAAGCAAATTCCTAACATTCCTTTCCCTCATGCAAATAAAGCGTTGGACAGATGTTAGGGCCGAATCCTGGCCTTGGCCATCAGCGAAGCTGTAGGTTACTCTGATGCAGTGGCGAAGGTGCTTTGGATCTGGGGTTAATAATGCAGGTAATTTTAATTATTGTGAGGGGGGTTGTCGTTCACCATGGTCATTAGAAATAATATCTTCTCATTATAATAAGGGCGCGTATTATGCTGGCGACAAAAAGGTAGTTCGCCAGGCTGGCGTTGACCACGTGATGGGAATATTGTTACGTAAGTATACGGAGCAGGGTGTGGACCCATTGGATTTGGAAGAAGCATGTGTAGTTTGTGATGAAGAAAACTTGGATGCATAACGTAACGTAGGAATGGCTATTATCTTGGTCGAATACAAGTTTGTTACGTTATTGGTTTAGCGCTACCTGCTTTTCTGAGGTATGCCGAGACTAGCGAATTTCCTTTTGGGGCGACAGATATCTGGTATTTATGTGTTTCTTTACTGCCTTGAATGACATTTAAATGGTTTTGGTGAATAACACATTCTTTTTTGTGTGAGTCTGCAGGACTTGTAAACAGCCGTATCTCACCCTTGCACTTCGGCATAGAATTTGGCGTCATAAGGTTCGAAATGAGTTATGCGAGATACCCGGTAATTAAGGTCTGCTCTGTTTTTTCAGGCAGCTTACCTGATCTATATTTTGATGGAGTTGCTTATGCGTCTGATTCGATAGTGCTCGGTATGGAGGGGCTGGATGACTTTTTGTCGAATAAACCTGAGTATAGCCTGGATCAGCTTCGTGAGGGGAGGTTCTGGCTCGTGTATAAAGTAGGCCATACTTTTAGGATATGCACGGATGATTGTGGGCAGGATGTGTTGTTTTATTATCATGTCGGAGATGTTTGGGCTTTCAGTAATAGTTTTTTGGCTCTAGTTGAGCACTTGACTTTGCATGGGGTTAGCCTGCATTTGGACCCTGGTGCCGCTGCATCTTTTTTCCTGCCGGGGGCAT
Organism: Microbulbifer variabilis; assembly: GCF_020524905.1. Classification (GTDB taxonomy): domain Bacteria; phylum Pseudomonadota; class Gammaproteobacteria; order Pseudomonadales; family Cellvibrionaceae; genus Microbulbifer; species Microbulbifer variabilis_A. The sequence continues at coordinate 294,705 of NZ_JAIVKI010000003.1, forward strand.
TTGGGGAAACTTTGATCTCGCAAAATACAGCTGTCCAGCAGGTCAAAGTATTGTCTAGAAGCTGCCAGATCCGAATATCCGCAGGTAAGTTCGCCATTGAAAAAAGATATTCTGCGCTTTCACCCTTAGCCTCCTCCCATAGGGATATGCCTGACTTGGATGTTTTGACACGGCATATAGATCGCTGGAAGAGCAGGTTAAAGGCTTTGGTCGAGAATTCTGGAGGGCGCGATTTTAGTATCGACATTTCGGGAGGTTCTGACTCAAGGTTGTTGTTGGCGCTGTTATTGAATTCCAGTGCGAATGTTTCGGGCGTGCACTTTGTTTCAAATGCAGCCCTTGAAGACGATTATCGGGTTGCTGGTTTACTGGCAAAAAAGTACGGTTTCTCTTTGGCCTCTGGTGTGAGCACTGCTGCCTACGGTGAGCGACTTTCAGCACTTGAGCAGTTTGAGCTGTATATATATGGGTGCTTAGGCGTTTATCACAAAGTGTATTTCCCTAGATTTCGGAATCGCCCCGGATCACTCCGCTTGCATGGAGGAGGAGGGGAGCTTATGCGGGAGTATTATCCTGGGGAGTTCATTTCTTTTATCGATCGGTACAAAAAATTTTTTCAGGATCAATCAGTTTTTTCACTAGTGAAAAGTAACTATAGGTCTTGTCTTGATGTTTTTGGGTACTCATCTGCGAATGATCACTATCTGGATTTCCGCTGCCGTTTTCACTTTGGGCGAAGCTGGTATAAAAGTAATGAGTCCAATCTAATTTCGCCTTTGATATCTTCGGATTTAATTCGGGAATTCGCTTCCTTATCTTCGGCTGCTCGATCAAAACGATATTTGCATCTTGCGTACTATTTATTGGTTGACCCTGAAATGCTTAGTGTGCCTTTCGATGAAACTGCGAAGTCATTTTCTGACGAAGATGTTAAGAGCATGTTGCTGTATATTTCGAAATGGCAATCAAAATCTCCCAAGATACCTGGTGAGGTGGACATTTTTATCGGTGGCTCGCGAGAACCAGTCTCATACCCTTGGGATAAAGGGGGAGCCAATGTAGATGATATTTTTCAAGTTGAACTGGAAAAGGCAAAGAACTCGAATTTTATAGATAAGTATTTTTCCACTGTGGCTCCAGGGTTTGTCACATCGTCCAATATGGAAGAGGATGCTCGTAAGCGTTATGGAAAGTTGAGCCATTTGATTCTTTTTAGCAAGCTCGAAAGTATGGGCGTTAATATGGTTTTATAACGAGTTTATATTAGTTGGTTTTTCGCTACCTGATATATGGTATTGAGATTTTGACTAGGTGTACATTGAAGGTATATCAAACTTCTGGCAGTCGCTATGTGGGCTTTCTGGAGATAGATGGTTTTGGTCGTTTTGCCGTTCGGCTGAAGTCAGTTTGGATGGTACCATGCGGTGAAAGAGATACGTGATTATTTTGCTTGGTGAACGCGGCTCGAATTTGAGTATTTTTACATGCCAATAAAGGAACTAAATCAATTGCAAGCTGAGCTGGTGATTAAGCCTGCATTCAAGTCCCTGGCCCAGCAGCCGTAGATGACGATGACTTTGGAAGTAACAGCTGGCCCCTCTATTATACACCTGCCGAGAACGGGGCGAGGCGGGCACTGCAGTGCCGAGTTGCTGGCGAAAAGTACGTCTTTTCATTGAACCAAAGTAACGAACACTACTGATCTAGGGAGCTTCGGAAGATATGGTCCTGGCAACAATATCTAGTTAAAAAAGTTGTGATCTCTAAATATGAAAAATAATGATGCAGATAGTGTGCGGTTGGCTGAACTGAAAAATTACAAGCAACTAGAGAGCCTGTTGTGGCTCTCCAGGGTAATGGGAACCAAACGTCGTCTTCCTCCGTTACGAGGATGGGCGGCGTCCCCGGATGTATTGCTGGAACTGCACGACTATATAACTTTGAATCGGCCAAAAATCGTTGTCGAGTTTGGTAGCGGTGCTTCCACTCTTGTCATTGCAGATGCGCTTCGCCAGAACGGTTTTGGCAAGCTTGTATCCTTCGATCACTCTACCTATTACGGTGAAAATACTCGTCGTACGCTTGAGCGGGAGAATCTGGATTATTGGGTCGATTTACGGATAGGTGCTCTGGAATCTTGGTCTGCCGGTCATCTCGCATCGGATGAAGACTCTGTGAGTTGGTATCCTGAGCAGTTGCTTGAGGGATTGGAAGCGATTGACCTTGTGTTTATCGATGGTCCGCCTGGGGCTACCTGCCAGTATGCCCGCTATCCTGCCGTCCCAGCCATCGTTGATCGCTTAAGTACCTCTGCCCAAGTGTGGATGGATGATACCATTCGCAAAGAAGAGCGTGACATCTGCGAGGCTTGGGCCGAGCAGTTTGGTTTTGACCTCGAGTATTTGAATTATGAGAAGGGGTTGGGGCGTCTGTCTCGCAAGTCTGCTGAGTGATTATTGCCTGGGCAAGACCGGGCTGATATTTCGATTGATTTTGAGCAGCAATACATGTCGACAAAGGAACTGACGAAAATGCAAGCTGACCTGGCGATCAAACCGGCAATCAACTCCCTGGCCCAGAGCTCCATGTTCTGGAGACCAGACTACCTTCGTCCTTCGCCCTGGCTGGAGCATGTGCCGTTTCTGTTCTGGTTAGTGGAGGCGCACCAGCCGCGGATGGCGATAACTTTGGGAGTGGAATCCGGTGTTGCTCATTTTTCCCTCTGCCAAGCCGTGCAACGCCTGAGGCTGGATGGCCGTTACTATGTTACTTGTCAGCAACAGGGGGGGGATATCCCTCCAGACTTGGCTGAGATCCGAGCTTACCACGATCAGCATTTTGACAGTTGTTCTTACTTACTTGATAGCTCATCAACTAGTGCCGCGAGCCAGTTTGAAGATGGCGGTGTCGACCTACTGTTACTGAATCCCACAGCCGAGGAGAATCTAGAAGGTCTATTGACATACTGGCAGCCGAAATTATCCACTTGTAGCCTTGTGCTAGTGCCTGGTATTTCAAGGTGGGCTCCGGGATGCGAGGCATTCCGATCTTTTCAAGTACTTTCTCATAAGTATTCTACTTTTACTTTTCTTCATGGTGAAGGGTTAGGAGCTATCTCTGTGGGGGGAGAGTTAGGTCCGTTGCTGGCCAATTTATTTGAGCGGGGCGAAACGAACTCCTCACTGCAAGTGGTCAGGGATGTTTTTGCCCGCTTGGGACGGACCTGTAAAGACGCTCTCCAGGCCGGTGAGTACCAGCAGAAGGCAAAAACGTTGGAAGCCAACTTAACTGAGCAAAAAGATAAGCTTGGGCAATTGAGTTCAGATTATGAAAGTGCTCGTACTCAATTGGAAATCAAGCGACAGGAGTTGGCGGGTTTCAGCTTGCGAATGGAGCAGGCAGTGGATCGGCATGCCCAGGAGCGCGGTCAATTAGCTGAGCGGGTTAGTATGTTGCAAGAACTTCGCGATGAGTTGAAATCCGAAGTAGTGCAGCTTCGTCAGCGTTTGGATGAGCAGTATCGGCAGGTGAATGAGCGTAGTCAGCAGCTTTTGCAGTTACAGACTACTAGTGCCGAACATTGGCAGGAACTGGCGAAGTATCAGATCCGTTCCGAATACAGCGCAGACGAACTGAGCAAGGCACAGTCAGAGCAGCGGCGCCTGAAAGAACTATCTGAGCAGGGTCAGGTGGAAAGGACTGTGCTTTTGGCTCGTTTGGACGATCTGGAAAAAGAGTTGGCCGAGCGAAATGAGTTGGTTGAGCAACTGCGGAAAGATAATACTCGAAATGCTGAGAAAAGGCAGTCACAGGCGAAGGAAATTAACTCGCTTGGAGAGCAGTTACAGTTACTAGAAGCCAAACTTTCTACTGAGCAGAAATCTCACGGACAGCAGATCGAAGAGCTCACTGCTTTGGCTGAGCAACTTGAAGAGACTGAACAGAAGTGGTCAGAGTTGCAGGTTATCCTCCAAAAGCGAGAAGAGTCACTGGACACACAGCGGACCCTGAATGATGTCTTGAGATCCGAGTTAGCCGAAAAGGAACAACAGCGACAACAGGCACAAGATCGCGCGGAACAACTGGACCTGGATCTCTTAGAATTCAAACGTAATTACGAGAAAGTTTTTGTTGAGAAGAGAGAGCTCGAAAAACGGGTGCAGGCGCTACACGAGGAACAGCAGTTGTGGCAGCAAGCGCAAGTTCGTGCGGAACAACTGGAGCGAGAACTCGCGGAACTTGAGCGCAACTCCGAGAGTGCTATTTTGGAGAAGAACGAACTCGAAGAGCGGGTGCAGGCGCTACAGGAGGAACAGCATCTGTGGCAGCTGGCACAAAGTCGCGCGGAACAGCTGGAACAGGATCTCGCGGAACTCAAGCTCAAGTCTGAGAGCATCTGTGCGGAAAAGCAAAAGCTCGAAGAGCGGGTGAAGGCGCTACAGGAGGAACAGCTGCAGTGGCAGCAGGCACAAAGTCGCTCGGAACAGCTGGAACAGGATCTCGCGGAACTCAAGCTCAAGTCTGAGAGCATCAGTGCGGAAAAGCTAAAGCTCGAAGAGCAGGTGCAGATGCTGCAGGAGGAACAGCAGCAGTGGCAGCAGGCACAAGAACGTACGGAACAGCTGGAGCAGGATCTCGCGGAGCTTGAGCGGAGGTTGGAGAGTGTCTTGGCAGAAGAGAGCGAGCTTGATGAGTGGATACAGGCGCTGGAAGAGGAGGAGCGGCAGCGGCAACAGGCACAAAGTCGTGTAGAACAGTTGGAGCAGGATCTTGCAGAACTCCGGTGTGAGTCTGAGACCGCCGTTGCAGAAAAACAAGAGCTTGTAGGACGGGTGCAGCTGCTGGAGGAGGAAGAACAACTGCGTCAACAGGCTCAATGTCGTGCAGAACAGTTGGAGCGGGATCTCGCAGAGCTCCAGTGTAAGGCTGAGAGCGCGGTTGATGAAAAACACGAGCTTGTAGAACGGGTGCAGGTGCTGGAAGTGGAAGAACAACTACGTCAACAGGCTCAATGTCGTGCGGAACAGTTGGAGCGGGATCTCGTAGAGCTCCAGCGTAAGGCTAAGAGCACGGTTGATGAAAAACATGAGCTTGAAACACGGGTGCGGGTTCTGGAGGAGACGCTTGTCGAAAAAAATGCAACCCTTGAGGAGCGCTATAGGGAGCTAGCGGTCCTCACCGAGTTGCTTGATGAACAAGGGCAGAAGAAGGCAGACTTGGTGGCGCTTCATGATGAAAAAGGGCATGAATCAGCAGAGCGCATCCTGAATTTGGAGAGTACTGTTGATACCTTGGAGCGCCAGTTGCAAGAGCGGAACGCCGATCTCGGGCAATTAAAGAAATCCCAAGAAAGCCAGGCTGCAGTTGTCGATGGCTTGCGAGTGAATTTAGCGGAGAGGGAGACACAGAGTCAACAAGAGAAGAGGCGCATTCAGGAACTCGAGCAATCGCTTAAGTCCGCAAAGGAACAGCTGCAAAAAGCCCAGCAGACTAAACATGATTTAGATAAAGCTCGGGCAGACCTGAACTCCCGTTGCCAGAGCTTGGAGCAGGGCTTGCAGTCTATCGAAGGGGAACGGGATGCCCTTCTGCAAACGAAGCAGCAGTTGCAGCTCCGGGTACAATCGCTAAAGTCTGAGCTTTCAGACGCAAAAAATTCGGTCGATGAGCGTTTCAGGGAGTTGGCTTTGTTGACTCGGTTGCTGGAGGAAAAAGACGCGGAAATGGCTGCCCGGCGTATGGAAGCGGCGGGGGATATGATGGGGGCAACAGGGGGTGGTAGCCAAACTGCTAAAAAATATAGCCTGCCCTTCGGTAAGCGCTCCAAAAAACTGCGCAAGCAAAAAAAGGAGGTAGATCAGATCAATCAATCTGGCCTGTTCAATGCGGAGTGGTACCTAGGCTCCTATCCCGATGTGGCAGAGGATAAAAACTCAGCGAGTAATCCCGCCTTGCATTACTTGGAACTTGGTGCCTTTGAAGGGCGCAATCCAGGGCCAGAGTTTGATAGTCAGTGGTACCTGGACGCTAACCCGGATGTAAAAGACAGCGGCTTTAATCCGTTGGTGCACTATATTTCCATGGGGCGGAAGGAAGGTCGACAGCCGCTGCCTTGCTGAATGGAATTCAAGTCGTGCTTTGCATGAAGCGTTTTTGGGGCAATTTTAATGGGAAGCGCTCCAAAGCGATTGCTTCGGAGTGCGACAGCGCACCGATAGCCGCCGATCAGTTCGATCCACAGTGGTATTTACAAACCTATCCGGATGTCGCTGCCGCCGGGGTCGATCCATGGGTGCACTATATCAATCATGGTCGTTTCGAGGGCAGACAGCCGTACCGCAATCGCTCCCTTGCCTGGGAATACCATCTATGGCGAGGAGGAGATAAGTTGCTTTTGCCTCAGCTCGAGCAGTTGGCAGTAACGCCAGGCGCTACAAGTCAAGAGCGGTATTATGCAGCTTGGGCTATCGCACGTTGGTATGCCGCAAATGATGATTGGTCGAAGGTATTAAGTTCCCTACAGCAGTACCAAGGTGCTGCATACCCATATCCCGCCCACGTCGGCCCCTATCTGTTGCTACTAGAGGCCGCATTACAGCTTGGTCAATGGGGTATTGCTCAGAAAACATTGAGTACATTGTCGCAGCGCTTTCCTGGACAGGCAGAAGTAGCATTAGCCGAGGCCAACCTACTCGCATCGAAGGGAAACAATGGAGCAGTTTATAGGCAGTTGAGTCGTCGGCGTTTGAATGCAATCAATCAGGTTTTTTTACGGCACGGGTTATGTGAATTAGCGGGGGGGGAGAATGGAACTCTGGGCCTGGATTCGATTTACCCTGCAATGCGGTTGCCAATTTTGGAGGGGAGTGGAGGCCCCAGGGTTTCAGTAATTATTCCCACTTATAATGCCGCTAGAACTCTGACGACAGCCTTATGCTCATTGTGCGAGCAGACTTGGCGAGACTTGGAAATTTTAGTAGTAGACGATGCCAGCGATGATGGTACTTGGCAGGTATTGGAAGACTTTGTTCGGAATACCCGCTTGCGGTCTGGACTTGAAATTAGGTTGCTGCTTCATGAAAGAAATCAAGGGGCTTATGCTGCCCGCAATACTGCCCTGAAAGAAGCCAGCGGCGATTTGATTACCACGCATGACAGTGACGACTGGTCCCATCCACAAAAGATTGAGTGTCAGGTTAGAGCTTTAATTTCGAGGCCCGATAAAGTGGGCTGTACCTCTCACTGGGTGCGCACCACAGACGATTTGCATTTTTCCCACCGGCTGCCAGAGGAGAGTTGGGTCTACCGCAATGTCTCTTCATTGATGATTCGCCGATCAGTAGTCGAAATATTGGGTTGTTGGGATCGGGTTTCGGTTAATGCAGATACTGAATATTATTACCGAATACTCAAGGCTTTCGGTGAGAATGCTTTAGTGGAGGCTTTACCTGGTGTACCGCTCAGTTTTGGTCGCATAAGTGAAGGTTCTCTGAGCCGACGTGGTGAAACTCATCTCTTTACGCGTTATTGTGGTGTTCGAAAAGATTACGAAGATGCTGCTCGACGCTGGCATGCAAGAGCGGAATCTGTAAAAGACCTTTATTTGCCGGCAAACCCAGATTTTCGTCCTTTCCAGGCACCCTCGGCAATTTGCTACGAAGATAAGCCGGTGTTGAATCCCAACCCTATGGATATAGTGCAGCAGTCAGGATATTTCGATCCAACATGGTATTTGGAGCGATATTCGGATTTACAGGATTCACAGGTTGACCTGTTCGAGCACTATTGGTCAGTGGGTTCTGCAGAAGGGAGGGACCCAGGACCAGAGTTCAGTACCACTGGCTATGGGTACCGCTTTCCTGAAGCCAAAGATGATAGCCTACCAGCGCTCCATCACTACTTAACAGTGGGTCACTCACAAGGGGTAAAGCCCCTGGAAGAATTATCGGGGGCGCAGTCCCAACGACCGGGTGCCTTAAACTTATTGATCTGTGGACACCAGGCTGGAGAGTATCTTTATGGTGCAGAGCGCAGCTTGCTAGATGTGCTAGCTGTCTTGAATAAGTTGGATGTCAACCTAATCGTAACTTTGCCAAGTGCTATGAATACCGCCTATGTCGAGGCCATTAGGTTTAGAGCAATGGCAGTAATAGTTCTGCCCTATGGTTGGTGGAAGGCTGCACGGATTCCCTGTCCTCAAACATTGGCGCAGTTTGAAGTCTTAATTCAGAAATTTGATATTCAGGCTGTCTACGCCAATACACTGGTGCTTGATGAGCCATTATTGGCCGCTCGGGCCCTGAAAGTAATTACTTTAATCCATGTGCGTGAGCTGCCGTTTCAAGATGAAGCACTCTGCCGAACGCTGGGAGCGGAAGCTGCTTCTATTGTTGCTCGTGTTCAGGCCTTGGCCGATATTGTGGTTGCAAACTCGAAGACAGTGGAGCGGGAAATAGCGGCAAGAAAAAGTGTAATAGTACCGAATATCGTGGATATAAACCAATTTAAGAAGCCTCGCAAGTTGGATGCGGTGGAAAATAGGCTTGTACGCATTGCCTTGATCAGCAGTAACTCACCGAAAAAAGGGGTGGCAGATTTTGTGAAATTGGCCGAGAAACTGGAGCAGCGTTCTATTCCCGTATCCTGTGTGTTGATTGGGCCAGAGAATGACTACACGAGGGACTTACGTTCACGGCAGCAGAGTGGCGAGATTGCACAATGTTTACAATTTGCTGGCTATGCCGCAGGTCCTCAGGAGGCCTTGGTTCAGGCTGATATAGTTGTGAACCTGTCACACTTCCATGAATCATTTGGGCGCACGGTGCTAGAGGCCATGGCTGCGGCTCTTCCGGTAGTAGCCTATCATTGGGGTGCGCTGCCGGAGCTTATAGAGGATGGGAGTACCGGTTTTTTGGTGCCATTTGGTAGCGTGGATGCAGTCCTAGATAGGGTTACTGAATTGGTTTTGAATAAAAATCTACGCCAACGCTTAGGATACGCTGGCCGTAAGCGAGCAACACAGTTTTTCAATGAGGCCACAATGCTTGATCAGCTCGCTATAGCGCTACAATGGATGCAAAGTATGGGTACTCGTAGCACTGAAGTATTTTGAATTACCGGTTTGACTAGGCCCTGGTAAACAACGAAATATGTATCACATTTCTTTAAAACTACTGACTGATGCCTGTCCGGGCGTATTTCGGTGGTGCTTAGACTACCCTCGGCATGAGCAGCGTTTCGATACCAAATCATTAATGGGGTCGGGTTTGATGTTTCAGGGATGGGTACTGGGTGAGGAGAGGACTAACTTAAGACCCTTTGTAAAACTCGCAGAGAAAAAAATCTACTTAGGACTAGATTTTTCTCGTCCGGATGTTGTGCGCAAAGTGTTGGACAAGGCGCCGGAAGGGCACTCACAACTGCGTTGTGGCTTTCGTACGACGATACCGATTGCTACGGACAATGGTGTTTTCGGCTTCGAAAATGCCGGGATTGAATACGACCTTATTCACTTTTCTGTTGAAGGAAGCTTGAAGATCCTCGAGGGGCGGGATGGTTGGCTATTTCTTGACAATGATACCAACCAGAGTGTCGAACAGTTTTGTGGGAAATTGTTATTAGACCGGCTTGGACAACAGGCATGGTTAGACTACCTGGACTCTCTTCAAGAGCTGGCAAAAAAGTGTTGCTGTGCTTACGCTGTGCTGATTGCGCCAGCTAAAGAAATGGTGATGTCGGATTATTACCCCTATCCAAAGGGGCTTGTTACCCCAATAGAGCAGGTAGAGAAATTAGCACGGCCAGACCACAAAGTGGTAAATCCGGCGGAAAGAATGCGGGTATCAAAGGAGCGGATGTTTCGAGTTTGCGACACCCACTGGACTCACAGGGGGGCTCTATGTGGCTTAATGGCTATACTGGAAACTTTGGGGTTGGATGTCGCGGGCATAGAAAAACTGTTTGAAAAGGATAAGTTCAAGAAGTGTTTACAGGCAGGAGATTTAGGAAACAAGATATTCCCGAAGAGGGCTGCGCAAGAATGGGTGCTGAGTGGTATTTCCTACCGAAAATGGGTGCAATACGATAACCACTTGCCTAACATAGGCCGGGTGATTATCACACAAAAAAAGGATGCCTTAATATCGGCCAAGTGTTTGATCTTTGGCTCCTCCTCCAGCTATACCATGTTGGACTATATCGCTAGGGTTTTTTCCGACTTGGTCTTCGTGCATTCGGCTGGGAATATCGATATTTCTTTAGTTACATTAGAAAAACCAGATTTTTTGATTGCCCAAACAAATAGTCGTTTTGTGATTCGCCCACCAGTAGTCGGATATCAACTTGCTGATGTAATAATGGAGAAGTGGTCAGAACTTGGCGAAACAGATCACGCAGAAGTGGCAGGTAATCAAGCTCATTGGGTTAAAAGTGGAATTCCGGAGTCTGGCGCTTACTATCATTCTTTGTTTGCCAATAAGATTTTATTAAATAGTTAATGGGTTTCCCAAAAACGATAACAGATTGCTAATTATTATTTAATAATGGTAATTTTGGTGAGTCATTAGGTTTACAATTTTACATTCTTGTAGGCAAGGCTGCTCTGTTTTAAATAGTCACTTGCAGTTAAATCTTCGAGCATATAAGGTTTGTTGGTGATCGATAGCTATCTGTTGTTAATGAAATATATACATGTAGTAGCTGGATGCCTATCTTTTTAGAATGACTGATTTCTTATTGTTATTTTAGTTTATGTTTGTAGTTCGATATGAAGGTTGGTTGTGGAGTAAGTCGTCTTGTATTTTGATAAGTTGCAGCTGTGTTAGTTGAGGCTTGAATAAAAATAATTTACAGATCCGTGTTCTTGCTGCAAGCCTTAGTTGAGTGGTAGTCAATATAGTTGGTAGAAAGTTATTGGGTATTTTCAAGAAGCAGGTTTGTGTAAATAGTTAATAGCGCACGAATACGGCACAGGTAGTTTGCTTGTGGACTGAGAGGGGGCGGCAAAAGGTTCATGTTGACAGTAAATGGAAAAGCAGCGTTATTAATATTGTGCTATAAAAAGGTGGCTTTGGCGGCAGTCAATCCAAATATGAAAGGCTTAACAAATTTATATTTAGGTGGATGCTATACTCTTGATTAGTAAATATCTTCCTGTTAGTTAGAGAGCGGCCTACCTTTTTTGTTTCGGGCGCGTATTATTTTCTTAAATAATGATATTTATTGTGAATAATCAATGAGAAAAATCTAAAGAATGTTTGGCGTGATAACGGCAATTGGGCGCTATGGATCAACTTCAAAGTGCTGTACCCTTTGGGAAGAATCTTTGAGTAAAAGAAATGTTTGTTTCCAAGGAATTTTATTGGGAAGTTATAAATGTCGAAAAAGTGTAAGTTTTTCCGCGGCCTGCTAAGTGATCTTTAGATCAAATCACAATTTCAGTCAAAGCTCTATAAAAAATAAAAAGGGAGCTTATGAAACTGTATATGGGGACTGAGCGTCTTGAAATTGCTATCCCTCACTTGACCAGATATGATTTGCGGCCCCTGCTGCGTCCGATTCAGGGGCTAACAGCCATACCTAGCGCTGATGGTTGTATTACTTGGAAATCGACCTCTAAACAATCAAAATTCTCCATTGCAAAAAATGGTTTTGCACGTGGTTGGTATATGGTGGAAGTTTTGCTTGAATCAGATCAAACCTTCTTGGATAGTGCCTTTGTTCTTCAGCACGAGGGGGGGCGCAAATTCCAGCAGTTGCGCTTACCTATTCGTACTGGCCGAGTATCCAAGCGTCTGATCTGGTTTGCTCGGGGTGGGGAAAAATTGCAGTTTTCTCCAGTGCAATGTGAATGTGAATTTTCTATTCGCCACTTAACTCTAGTGCGAGTATTCCTACTGTTTGCTCGCGATCGAATGCGCTCGCGTTTGAAGAACCGTAAATTGCGAGTGCCGCTCAGGCTGACAAACCGCTGGGCATGTTACGATGCGACTTTTCGGCCCGCGGGTGTACGAATCTCCTACCGAGGTTGGGTCAAGAAAATAGAGCCAACCTATTGGCCCGAATTGCTAGAAGCTTATGGTACTGTAACTTTTTCACTTTTAATGCCGATTGATAAATCTGATACATTAGATAATGTACGGAATACAATCGATTCTATATTGGCTCAAAATTGTAAAAGCTGGAAATTATTTATCATTTTGTCCGAAAGCAGCAATAGAGAAGAATTTACCGGGCTTAATGCTTTTATCAATGCCGATAATAGGATAAGGCTGATTGATGTAATTGCAAATGGTGATGAATATACAAAGATAGTGGGAGCCGACGCCTACCAGCTGATGTGCCCACCTCGAGCTGTGCTTGCTCCTAAGGCTCTGTCCTATTTGCAGTATGTCTTGCAGAGGATGCCACACGCCAAAATTATTTATGCCGATGAGGATACACTCAATGAAGCCGGGCGGCGATGCTTGCCAGTTTTTAAGCCCGCCTGGAATCCAGATCTGTTCTATTCCTTTAATTATATTGGTGAATTTGTTCTTTTTGCGCCCGGCATGTTAGATCAACTCATGCCAATAGAGATCGCTGGTGAAGAAGCATGGGACTACTCGCTATTTCTTCAGGCGATACGCAAGCTAAAGGATCCGCAGCGCGAAATTGTTCATATTCCGAGGGTCCTTTTTCATCGCCAGAAATCCTCCGATACCACGTTGTACTTAGAAAGTAGTAAACGTATTTTGAAGAAATATTTTATTGGGATAGGGTGTAGGGACGTTGAAGTGCAGACTGAGGAAAAATATAGAGCGCTTAAAGTAAGTTGGCCTTTGCAAAAAGAAGAACCCTTGGTATCCCTTTTGATTCCTACGCGGGATATGCTAACTATTCTTCGGCAATGTATCGATAGTATTCTTGAGAAAACCACCTATAGAAACTATGAAATCTTAGTTTTGGACAACCAAAGCGTTGAGCCAGAAACACTTAGATATTTTAGGGATTTGAAAACTCTCCCCAATGTGAGGGTGCTTAAGTACGATGCACCATTCAATTACTCAGCGATCAATAATTTTGGCGTGCAGCATGTTCGCGGGGAAATTGTTGGTCTAATCAACAATGATATTGAAGTGATAACACCTGACTGGCTAAAAGAGATGGTCACGCATGTAATAAGGCCGGATATTGGCTGTGTGGGTGCCAAGCTTTATTATGGCGATGGCCGTATCCAGCACGCTGGTGTCGTGGTTGGCCTTGGCAGATTAGCTGGCCATGCCCATAAATTTTACTATCGTCATGAATTGGGCTACATGAATCGTTTGATATGCACACAAAATTTTTCGGCGGTTACTGCAGCCTGTTTATTGGTACGTAAGAGTGTTTATGAAACAGTTGGTGGGCTAGATGAAAAGCATTTTGAAGTGGCTTTTAACGATGTTGATCTCTGCCTGAAAGTGAAGGAGGCAGGTTATCGCAACTTATGGACGCCTTGGGCTGAAATGTACCACCATGAATCCATTAGCCGTGGTATTGATAATACGCCGGAAAAGCGGGCTAGGTTTGATCGGGAAGCTATGAGCCTAAAGAGTAGATGGTCGACGCATGAGGGACAAGACCCATACTATAGCCCATTTTTAACTCACACTAGAGAAGACTTTTCTCTGGGTTTAAACGAGAAAACAAAAGCTCCCTTGTGGCGCTGACTGATTTAATCAATCAACATAAGTCTAAGCTGCTTGTTGGCACGGTTGCCAGCCTAGCAAGGCTCCAATATTTAATTTTATTATGCTTATGGGACGCGAATCCTAAATGTCCTGCATTCAACCTTGAAGTGCATCAGTTAATCACCCGGAAAAGAATGGTCAGCTGAAGGTAACATCAGCCCCTTCTTCTACGCCAAAAGATTAAATGATAACAATAGCTACCGACAGCTGACTGAAGAGAGGCGATACCATATCTAGGCACTAAAAAAAGTGAATGGAGCCAGAGGGCAATCGCCAAGGAGATTGGGGTTAGCCAACCAGAACTAGTTCGTAATCGAGGTAGAAAAGGTTACCGTTATAAGCAAGCTCAAAGGATGATGTAGACAAGCGAGGAAGCCAGCAAAGATACAGTGCACTGATAGAGAGCAAAATGGAGCCAAGGGGCGAATTTCCGGCTGGTTAGAGCAGGAAGAAAGCTTGCCAATTAGCCATAAAACCATTTACCTGCTTATCTGGGCTGGTAAGCAGTCTGGTGGGATTCTGTACGAAAACTTACGGCGCAGGGATAGACCCTACAACAAACGAACTAATGGAAGTCAGCTCGAGGGTACATAAAGAACGCCATCAGCATCGAGCAGCCTCGAAAATTTGTCGATGATAAATCTCGCATCAGAGACTGGGAAATTGATACCATTATAGGTAAAGGCCATAGCGGTGACCTGGTCACTAATGTAGATCGTAAGAGCAAATTTATTCTCTCTCAGCAGGTTGGACGCAAGACGGCAGAGTTGGTTGCTCAGGCTACCAATGCACTACTTGAGCCGTATATATAGGCACTTAGTACACACCATTACCGCCAATGACGGCAAAGAATTTACTCTAGATGAGAATATTAGTGAGGCTCTGGATGCGCAGGTCTATTTTGCGTATTTGTATTCCTCTTGGGAGAGGGGCCTGAACGAGAATACTAATGGCCTGCTACGCCAGTACGTTCCTAAGCAAGCGGACTTCAAGTTTATGAAATAAGCAGATGTCGGAGCGACTGTTGAGCATTTAAATAATCGGTCCAGAAAAATATTGGGGTATAAAACTCCTCGACAGAGAATGGGAGAATATACGGCTGCCGCAGCAGCCTAAAAAATGATGCAATTCAGAGTTGAATTCAGGTGTTAAGTGTTCTAGGGAGTTTCTGAATAATTTCGAGCTAATTTAGTAGTACCCAGCTATCCGTCAAGACTACGCATGAATCATGCGCCAAGCCACCTTTGCTGAAGCAGAATATAATCTAAAGCGCTGCAAAACTCGCCCTGAGAAGTTTCTTTCTTAGGTGCATGCTCTCTTCCCATGGAAGCGAAGAGAAGCCAAAATAGAGCCTTGTTATCCACTAAGTAAGCATGGCCGACAGCCGTATCCATTGAGTGTCATGCTGCACATCTATTGCATGCAGTTATTTTACAATCTCAGTGACCCTGCTATGGAAGATTCACTATGTGAGATTAATTCTATGTGTAATTTTGCCAGGTTGACTTTGAACGGCCCAATTCCCGATGAGATAACGATTCTTAACTTTCGCCACTTCTGGAGTTGAATCATCTGGGTACCACTCTTTTTGAGGAAATCAATAAACAACTTACTGACAATGGTATGGTGTTGCGTGAAGGTAACATAGTAGATGCTATTATTATCTCCGCCCCAACTTCGATTAAGAATAAAAAGAAGGAGCGCGATCCAGAAATGCATCAATCCAAAAAATAATCAATGACATTTTCGAATGAAGCTGCATATCGGTACAGATGATGTCCTCGGGCTCATCCACAGCCTCGACACAATAGCCGCTAACTAACATGATATTACTGTGATGGGAAAGCTACTGCATGGTGAAAAGAAGCGAGTTTGGGGAGATTCTGGCTACACAGGTGCGAAATGCTTAAAGAGCACAACTCTAAAGAAGTGAAGTGAAACATTGCAGAGAGGCGAAATCACTTTAGATACCATCCGGTAAAGAAAGAGTTTCGAAGTGTCGAAAAGATATAGATGCAGATTCGGGCAAATATAGAGCCCCCATTCCGATATATAAAAATCATCTTTGGATATGAAAAAGTATGCTATCGAGGTTTAAAGAAAAACACCCAGCGCTTATGTTTGCTGTCCGGCTTTACCAATTTTTTAATCGGTAAAAAATATCTGCTTACCTAGGGTTAGTGCGCCTGAAATCTACTAAAATTGGATTTTTGGTCATGAAAATGGTGATCGATGGTATGAAAAATTAAAACCCGAATAAAAAAAACATTTTTAGCTGTATAAGGCGTAAAGTAGGAGTAGAAGCCTATTAATCAGAGCTTCCTTAGTTCTGAGGTTCGGCATATTGAGTTGGTTAGTCGTGTAATTGGGACATCAAATTAACTGTTTCGACTGAAGTCTGTCTTTCAGGCCCTGAATTTACTTGTGGGTATTGATACGTCTATGCATATATTGCATCTGAAAGTTACTGGTATCAGCCTGCATGGGTTCAGCGCCAAGCTCCTTAGCAAATCTCAGATAAGGTTTCTAGGAGCTCGTCAATCCCTAGATATAAGTCAGTGCGTGAGTAAGCACATAAATCTAGGTTGTGTATAAGCCCCAAGGAGCTGATATACTAGTCACTGTATGAAAAACAACCAAAATAAAGCTCATAAGTCTATATTGATGGTGTCTGCACTGCTGAGTATCCTTTCTTGTAGTCACATGTAATGAAGTTGCTGGATTAGTGTTTATTACCCGTTCCGTTGATGGAGGTAGCTAGGTAAATAGCGAGATTAGGGTATAAGCAGTTAGCGTTGGGTGCCGGCATCAGATTTAGTATAGTTTGCCTTCTCCAAAGATATGTTTCAGGCGAAGTATCTACTTCGGTAACCAAAGTGGCCCCCCAACGTTATGACTTTTTCCCAATTCTTTGTTGCTAGCACTTTTGTTCTGGTTATCTTTACCCTGATTTTTACTCGTGTACGCCCCTCTTTGGTCTTCGCCTCAGCCGCATCTGTTTGTTTTTTGACCGGATTGGTGTCTGTTGAGTCTGTATTACAAAAAGCCGTCAATCCCGGGCTGGTTACACTGGTTGTTCTACTGCTAATTTCAATTGGGCTGGAGAAGGCTCGCTGGCTCAGGGCGATATCTGATGGGTTGATTGGAGGGACGTTGAAATCCAGCCTACTCAGGCTTATAAGTGCGACTGCCTTAAGTTCGGCTTTTTTGAATAACACGGCTATTGTTGCGGCCCTGGCATCTAGCGTTAAGGCCCAACGGCGGCACCCTTCAGGCAAGCTGCTGTTACCGCTGTCCTATGCGGCCATTCTTGGGGGAACGTTAACTTTGATTGGTACCTCCACCAACTTGATTGTGAATAGCTTTGTGTTGGATAGAGGCGTGGCATCCTTGGATTTTTTTGCTTTTCTTCCTATTGGCAGCGCTGCGGTCTTGGTTGGGCTTGTGGTATTGCTTCTATGCAATCGCCTGTTGCCTGAGGGAGCCGCTGTAGAAGAAGAGGCGGCACAGTATTTGCTGGAAGCCGAAGTTATTGCAGACTCGCCTTTGGATGGCCGTAGTGTTGAGCAAAATAACTTACGCCAGCTCGAAACACTCTATCTAATAGAAATTGTTCGCGGAGGACAGAGTATTAGTCCTGTGGCTCCCACCGAATTAATTCGCAGTGGCGATAAGCTGATATTCAGTGGGGATGTGCGCGACCTGCAAAGGCTCCAGTCTATTGAGGGGTTGCATTTGTTCGCCTTGGATGATGATGCCCTACATATGGATCTCACCGAGGTCGTACTGACCCCGAACTCTAGTATCACTGGTGAGACTCTGAAAAGTTGCCAGTTTCGCACTCGCTTCGATGCAGCGGTGGTGGCAATGCGTCGAGGTGGTGAGCGCCTGTCCGGCAAATTAGGGGAGATACAGCTTCAACCTGGCGATGCCCTCCTCTTGGCGGTTGGTCAGGACTTTAAGCACCATCGTAATATTGATAAAAACTTCTACGTGATCAGCGGCACAGATGTACAGCGCCAACTATCTCGTAGGCACAGCTGGTTGCTGGGGTTGGGATTTGCCAGTGTGGTGGCGGGTTCGGCTTTGGGGCTCTTCTCTCTTTTAAAGGGGTTGGTGGTATTATTGGGCTTCATGGTGATATTGAATATCGTCACCACTTCTGAACTTCAACGACGCTTTCCTTTCCAAATTTGGATCATTATTGCCAGTGCGTTAGTTTTAGCCGAAGCTTTTTCCGGCAGTGGGCTCGCTGATAGTCTCGCGCGCTCAATGAGGGATACCCTCCAGGGAGCTGGGCCATTGGCTGGAGTTATCGGTATTTTTTTATTGACGCTATTGCTAACAGAACTGATGACCAATAACGCCGCAGCGGCACTCACATTCCCATTAGCCTGGAGCCTAGCCGATAGCTTCGGGGTTAGTTGGATGCCGTTCGTGATGGCTGTAGCTTATGGGGCTAGTGCAAGCTTTTTGACCCCTTTTGGTTATCAGACCAATTTAATCGTACAAAACCTAGGTGGTTATCACTTGCGCGACTTCCTACGTGCAGGTTTACCCTTGACAATTGCCTACTCATTAACGGTCCTAATATTATTACCAATAGTATTTCCTTTTGAGTAATGACTGTAAATTTTCCTGACCTGTTGGAGTATGAATGGAAGTAATCAGCCGCTGGATTATTGTAGAGGAAGGGCCAAATCCCTCGACAGATTACTTCGTAATTCCTTATTTGAAAAATCTGGGAGTGAATGTCAAACGCCTGACCTTTACCGATCTCCCCTCTGTTGATGAACTCAATGGAGCTCAGGTTATTTTTGTGCGCTACATATCTCATGCCTGGCAATCTCTAATACAGCAGAATCTAAATAAACTATCTGGCGTTTCAGTATTTCTAGATGATGATTTATTTGATTGGTCAGCGTTCTCCGGGATGCCACTCCGCTATCAGATTAAAATACTACGCTATAGCTGGTCTAAGCAGCGCTGGTTAAAAACCATTGGGGCAAAATTATTAGTTTCAACTCCATTTCTACAGAGAAAATATCGTCACTTGTCCCCTCAGCTATTGTCGGCCGAACCGCTGGATTTGGACAGAAAGCGGCCACTTTCTATTTTCTATCATGGATCGGCATCTCACAGTGAGGATATTAACTGGCTTTACCCCATTATTAGGCAGGTGCTAGAAGAAAACCAAAACCTGGATTTTGAAATTATCGGGGATAAACGAGTAAACCGTCTATTTCGTGGTGTGACGAGAGTACAAGTATTACATCCTATGAAATGGCCAACTTATTTGTCCATGATACAACGATCAGGCCGTTCTATAGGATTAGCTCCTTTGTTGGATAGACCTTTTAATAGGGCCAGATCCCATACCAAATTCTATGATATTACACAGGCTGGCGCGGTGGGAATTTATGCGGAAGGGGATATTTACAGCAGAGTGGTTCGCCATCAGGAGAATGGAATTCTACTGCCTATGCAACCATTAGCCTGGATTGAAGGCATTTTACAGCTGGCTGCTGATGATGCACTAAGAAAGAAACTATTGCTCGGGGCGCAAAAATGTCTGTAATTGGGCACTGTTCCCTGGGACTTCTCAGAATGCATACTTTGGAGCGATTTCTAGGCGCTAAGTGCCAATATGTAGTTTCAAGACCTAATGAAACTATTAACCAAATGATTGGATGGGGGCTTAAGCATACTGCAATTAAGGCAGAGCGAATTGCCTCTCGGACCGGACTTCCTTATTTTTGTATTGAGGACGGCTTTTTACGCTCCTTGGGGTTGGGAGTTGAGGGAGCTCAAGCCCATAGTTTGGTAGTGGATTATACTGGCATTTACTATGACGCCTCCCGTCCCAGTGACCTTGAAAACTTGATTAAAACTAGTAGTTTAAGTGTCGAAGAACTAAATCGAGCTGAAAAAGGACTTGGACTTCTGCGGACCCATCGATTGTGTAAATATAATAAGTCAGTTGATACACCCCTGGAACTAGCAGATAACCGCTCGGCAGTTTTGGTGGTGGATCAGACTTATGGCGATACATCGATAAGAGCTGGACTAGCTTCTGAAAGTCATTTCCATCAAATGCTACGAAGTGCTATTTCAGAAAATCCAGATGCCGAAATAATTGTCAAAATTCATCCTGATGTCATTTCTGGTAAAAAACGTGGTTATTTGCAGGCGCTTGCAGAACAAGAAGGCTGCAAAGTTATCGGGCAGGATATATCTCCTTGGTCGATGTTTGATCGTGTTGATAAGGTCTACGTGGTCACCAGTCAGTTGGGTTTTGATGCACTGATTGCTGGTAAAGAGGTGCATTGTTTCGGTGTTCCTTTCTATTCTGGCTGGGGGCTTACAAAAGACCGCCAATCTGTTGCAAGGCGCAATGTAGAACGAACATTGGCCGAAATTTTCTATGCAGCTTACTTTCGTTATTGCCGCTATATCAATCCTTATACGAACCGTAAATGCGAATTTGAGGATACATTGTCTCTAATAGTCGAACAAAAAAGGCAGTGGAAGCGCTTTCAAGGTATTTGGTTAGGAGTTGGGTTTTCGCCCTGGAAACGTAGTTTTATTCCTCATTTTTTAGGGGGGAAGTCTAGGGTTGCTTTTTCCAGGTCACTCAATAAGAGGCCTAAGGCTAGTCCTGGTACCAATATTTTAGTATGGGCCAACCGGGTTAACGGCTCCCTGGTTGAGCAATGCCAACTAACCCGATTGAATTTGTGGCGTATCGAAGACGGTTTTTTGCGCTCGGTAGGTTTAGGTGCCGATTTAGTTACTCCGATCTCTCTAGTGTTGGATTCTCGTGGAATCTACTTTGATGCACATAATCCTAGTGATCTGGAAACGCTCTTAAATAGTGTTAATTTCTCATCGATCATTTTGGCCCAGGCCAGGAAGTTACGGCATCAGTTGGTAAAGGATAGGGTGACAAAATATAATGTTGGTCGAGAAAAACTGCCCTGTGAGCTGGCACTCCCCAAGGATAAAAAGATAATTTTAGTTCCTGGTCAAGTCGAGAGTGATGCATCTATAGCCTGCGGCTCACCAGTTTTAAAAAGTAATTTATCTTTGTTGAAACAGGTGAGGGCGAAGAACCCTGATGCTTATATCATTTACAAACCTCATCCAGATGTTGTTTGTGGTGCACGAAAGGGGGATGTGCCAAAAGTTGCTGGATCTCTGTATAACACTTTAATTGAGTGTGGGGAGATTTCTCAGTTACTGGATAAAGTTGATGAAGTGCATACCATGAGCTCGTTAAGTGGTTTTGAGGCTCTGTTGCGGGAAATCAGGGTAGTAACGTATGGGTTGCCATTTTATGCCGGGTGGGGGCTCACAGAGGATACACTTCTTATTGATAGAGATAGCGAGGCATTCGATTTTCACGCTTTCAAGCTTCGGCGGCAGAGGAGGCTTAAACTGGATCAGTTAATAGCTGGAGCTCTCCTTCTCTACCCGGTTTATGTAGATCAAAGAAGTGGTGAATTTATCAATGCGGAAACTACCATCGAGATTTTAAAACAATGCCGCAAGGCCGATCGACGAGAGAACTTTATTTTAAAGGCATTTCGCTGGTATCGAAGTCAATTTTTAAAGTATTAAACACTGGTTCAGTAGATTGTCATCTATCAGTGACTCATTCTTGTATTGATAGGGGCAAATAAATCTTAGAATTGACACTCCTTTACAGTTTGTTTGTCAATATTGGGGCGAAAAAGCTTGTTTGAAACAGGCTCTAGTTTGGGGGCAATTATGCGTAATATGATTGGAATAGCCTGGAAAGTGCCAAAGTGGATATTTGAGTTATTTAGCTGGGGTAAGAGTTTTAAGAATAACCCTATATTGGGTAATTATCTTTTGAATCGCTGTGGGCTACATGTAACTCGAGTTATTCTGGCGCACTTGCTTTTTCGGTTTCGTCTATTGCTGTTATCTCCTTTGGTCTCCTCAGAGGATCGAAGGGAATTCATTCGTAATGGCTATTTGCTGAAGAAAAATTTTCTTTCGCACGAGGATTTTGAGTGTCTCTCCCAAGAACTGACTGAGCTGAGAGCCCCAGTAAGGGAAGTCATTGAGGGAACCACCATTACCCAGCGTGTCTTTATGGATTCAGAGGAAAGAAAAAAAACACCAAATTTCCAAAAATTATACACACATAAAAGTTTGGATCGGTTGATGCGCTACTGCTCGTCAAAGAACCGACCACCACTCTTTTATATCGAAAATCTGTGCAACCACGCGAATGTCACTCCACGCCCAGACCCGCAGCGGGATTTACATGCAGATACTTTCCACCCATGTGTCAAGGCATGGTTATATATGGATGAGTCATCAGATGATAATGGTCCATTTGTCTATGTCCCCGGCTCCCATCGGTTGACATGGAAACGCCTCAAATGGGAGTACGAACAGAGCCTGGAGGCTTGTAAGAAAGGCCCTAACCGTGCTCCAGGGCGTTACTGGGATGGCTCATTTCGTGTTAGTCCTGAGGAGCTGGTTAAAATGGGATATGAGGTAAAGAAGCTTTCTGTTCCAAAAAATACCCTTTTAATTGGCAATGTTTACGGTTTTCACTGTCGTGGTCGTGCACAGCAAAAGTCACACCGAATGACAGTTTGGATGCAGGCGCGGGATAACCCTTTTAATCCTTTGTTTACTCCTTTTCCAAAGTCCACCGCGTGGCTATTTGAGCGGGTATGGAAGAAAGCTTTGATGAAGATTGACTGTCGGAAAACTGAAGGGGGAGAACAAAGGAATTACTTTGGGACCCTTACTCGTGCAGAATGTTCCATAGCCTCTGAAATGGTTGGATCTGATTAATTTGGGACGAAGTGGGGTCAAATTGGATTTATCATGACTTTTCTTCCATATCTCCGAGTAAAAGACAGGGGACATTAGCCAAAAAGTAATAAAGTAACGGCTCTTTCTGCCTGCGCTCTGTTGCGTTATCTGTTGATAATTTAACCAGTTAAACTGAGGCCTAGCTTTTAGCCTTCCTCGTGTAATAGCTTGTCGTGGCATAATTTCCTATGCCATCTAGAATGGCGGGCTGTGAAGTGTGCCATACTCCCTTCCTGGAACAATCCTAATGAGCCTCCTGCTCTGCTATATAAAGCGAAGGCTAATGATGTTGTGTATGTTTCTTAAAAAGTCCGTTCCGTATCCTATTACTGGAATAAATTTTGAGTTTGTACCAGTTTGCTTGAAGCTTCGCTAAGGGCTTGATTCAAAAATCAAGCACACAAAGTTGTCTCTAAAGTTGGCTTTTGAGGGTATCGCCTGATGGATAAATTTGCAGTAATGTATTTTGACAGTTTCTTTAAGCATCTAAATTAGCGCCTACACCTTCAATGTTTGTTTTCTATTCGGAAATTTATGGGGTATTTAAACGATCAGGTTGGTTTTTGTGTGTGATGTATGCCGATACGGTTTCACTTGTGGTTTATCTATAGTGAGCTTCTGGTCGTCCCTATAATGTTTCTTCATCAAGTTTCAATGCACCCAGCAGGGTGAATCTGGAGTAGGCCTATTCATGTCTGTGGCAGTATTTCTACAGGGACCGCATGGCCCATTTTTTGCCAGCCTGGCAAAACGGCTCTCTCAGCTTGGTGTTGTCACCCATAAGATCAACTTTAATGGGGGGGATCGCTACTTTGGCTGGGGAAACGCCCAGGTGGATTTCACCGGTCGAGAAGTTGACTGGCCGGCCTTTTTCCGTCGTTATCTTTCTGAGTATAAGGTTGATGTAGTTTTTGCATATGGTGACTGCCGAAGACTCCATGAGAGTGCAAAGAAAGTATGCCAATCCATGGGGGTCGCTTTTATCGTTTTTGAGGAAGGTTATCTGCGCCCCGACTTCGTCACTATGGAGTGGGGCGGGGTCAATGCTTTTTCCTCTACCAATTGGTCTAAGCAGGCAATACATCAGTATCTACCTAGAGGCCTTACCCCAGCGTCGCCTGTTGGCCATACTTTTTGGCGACGAGCATACTTTGCATCCGCATATTATGTGGCGATGCGCCTTGCTCAAGCAGAGTTTTCCCGTTATCGCCATCACCGGAATCGCAGTTGGCTAAAGGAAGGTGTTTGCTGGCTTAGAAGTTTTTATCGCAAAGGGCTTTATAAGATTACGGAGCGCGGTCTTACCCGCCAGGTGACCAGAGAGTTCAGTGGCCGCTTTTACCTATTTCCCCTACAGACCTGTGATGATTTTCAGCTGCGCAAACATTCCGACTTGCTCTCAATCGAGAATGCAATAGATGTTGTGTGCAAATCTTTCGCGCGAAATGCTCCTGAAGATACAGCCATTGTTATTAAGCATCACCCCATGGATCGAGGCTTTTGCCATTATCAAAAGCTGATCAGTGTACTAGAAGCCCGCTATCAGATTAGGGGGCGGGTCATTTATTGTCATGACCTGCATCTTCCCACTCTGTTGGATCATGCAAAGGGAGTAGTGACAATCAACAGTACTGTGGGTATTTCTGCGCTGCTTCACAAGGTACCTACCAAGGTATTGGGACGCTGTTTATATGACTTGCCGGGCTTAACGCATCAAGGCAGTCTCTCGAGTTTTTGGGAAAAGCCAGAACCGGTGGATACCAGCTTTTTCCGGCGCTTTCACACTTACTTGTATGAACGCACACAAGTGGATGGCAGTTTTTCCAGGGGTATCAAATTTACCGTGGATGGAGTTTGTGACCGTTTACAGGAAATGGGTGTAAAGGGTTCTATTTTGCCTGTATCAAAGCCTGCTGGAACCGATGCCAAGACTGATGCCAAGTAAGCGCCGGGTGATTTTTTCACTTGGCCGCGCTCCCTTTGAGGCCCTCCCTCTTCTATATTCATCCTCTAGGTATGCTATCGACTTGTAGTAGATATGGCACACTTCAGTGGTCTGTTTAAAAAACAGGCTGATCTGGAACGTCTAACCTGTTAGACTGCGCGACCTTTTGACCCACCGCTCCGGTCCCGCGACAGGGACTTAGGCTTCAAGTGAATTCCGAAATGACCGATACCCCAAAACCGGCCGGCTTCGACCAGCTGGGCCTGCCGCCTGAAATCCTTACTGCCATTGAAAAACTAGGCTATGAGACCCCCTCTCCGATTCAGGCACAGACAATCCCCTCTCTGTTGGAGAACCGCGATGTACTGGGCCAGGCCCAGACCGGCACCGGCAAAACTGCCGCCTTCGCACTGCCATTACTGTCCAAATTGGACCTGAAAGACCGCCGCCCCCAAGCTTTGGTACTGGCGCCGACTCGCGAACTGGCTATCCAGGTGGCCGAGGCCTGCCAGGCCTATGCCTCCAACCTGAAAGGCTTCCACGTGGCACCGATCTACGGTGGTGCCGACTATCGTGGACAGATTCAACAACTGAAACGTGGCGTGCAGCTGGTGGTGGGTACCCCCGGCCGGGTGATGGACCATATGCGCCGCGGCTCCCTGGATCTCTCCAACCTGCGCACCCTGGTGCTGGATGAAGCCGATGAAATGCTACGAATGGGCTTTATCGACGATGTTCAGTGGGTATTGGAGCAGATCCCTGAAGAACGCCAGATTGCGCTGTTCTCCGCCACTATGCCTAAAGAGATCGCTCGGATTGCTCGAGAGTACCTTCAGGAGCCGGTTGAAGTCAAAATCCGCGTCAAGCAGGAGACCGCTGAGACTATCCGCCAGCGCTACTGGCCTGTTGGCGGTCTGCACAAGCTGGATGCACTGACCCGTATCCTCGAAGCGGAGCCGGTGGATGCCACGATTATTTTTGTGCGCACCAAAAACAGCACCGTCGAGCTTGCCGACAAACTGGCTGCGCGTGGTTTTGCCAGTGCCGCCCTGAATGGCGATATGGCGCAGAACCTGCGTGAACAGGTGATCGACAAGCTCAAGAACGGCAAGCTCGATATCGTTGTTGCCACCGATGTAGCAGCGCGCGGCCTGGATGTAAAGCGTATCAGCCACGTGATCAACTACGACATCCCTTACGATACCGAGGCTTATATTCACCGTATCGGCCGTACCGGTCGCGCCGGTCGCGAGGGCGATGCCATCCTGTTTGTGGCACCGCGCGAGCGTCGCATGTTGCGCGTTATCGAGAAGGCCACCAAGAAGCCCATTGAAAAGCTGGATTTACCCAGTGCAGCAATGGTCAATAGTGCCCGTATGCAGCGCTTCCGCGAGCGTATTACCACAACCCTGGAAGGCCAGACAGACTTGGCGCCTTACCGCCTGCTGGTGGAGGAGTTCCTCGCCCAGAATGAGGTGGACCCGCTGGATGTCGCCGCCGCTTTGGCTTCTATGGCCCAGGGTGACCAGCCGCTGCTGGTCAAGGAGCAAGAGCCCAAGCCGCGCAAAGAAAGAGAGCGCCGCGAGCGGGACGATGATTTTGACGGTCGCCGTCGCAAGAAAGAAGGTTTTGAAAAAGACCGCAAGATGCCAGGGCCGGATGAGGGGCTGGAGCGTTACCGTATCGAAGTTGGTCGCGAGCACGGTGTGCGTCCGGGTGGCATCGTCGGTGCCATTGCCAACGAAGTGGATCTGGATAGCTCCTATATAGGCCGTATTGAGATCTATGGAGACTTCACTACCGTGGACCTTCCGGAAGGTATGCCCAAGGAAATACTCCAGCACCTGAAGAAGGTGCGGGTGGCCGGTAAGCCGATGAAGATTTCCCGTTTCGATGAGGACGCGGTCAAGCCGAGAGGGAAACCCAAGGGTAAGCCAAAGGGTAAGCCACAGGGCAAGCCTAAGGGCAAGCCCAAGTTCAAACGGGATAATGGTGGGGAGTAATCTTTTCCCAGCGAATATCCAAAGCAAAAAACGGCGCTCATAGCGCCGTTTTTTTTATTCCGCAAGGCTAGGGTAGCTGTGCTTATCGTTGCGGTAGCATACGGGTCAGGGTGCTGTCGCGCATTACGAAGTGGTGCCAGAGCGCGGCGGCGATATGCAGTCCCACCAATACCAGCAGTGCCGGCCACAAAACATCCTTGTGCAGAAAAGCGAGCTGCTTGCCCAGGTCCGAGTTTTCCGCTAGTAAGCGCGGCAGGGCAAAGAGGCCGAAAAACTCTGTGTCCCTACCGAACAGCTGGCGCATTGCGATACCGGAAACCGGCATCGCCAATAAAACCAGGTAAAGAGCACCGTGGGTCAGGCTGGATAAGGCCTTTTGCCAGGAGCGGCCCTGAATTTGCGGGCGCTTGTGGCGCGCGCGCCAATAGAGGCGAACTGCCAGTAACATCAATATTGTGATACCCAGTGAGAAGTGCAGTCGCACAAACCAACCGCGCATCGGGTCGTCACGCTCAAAGAATTCGTGAAGCTCCACGGCGCCCCATACCGCCAGTAGTAAAATCACAAATAGCCAATGCAGGCTCTTACTCACTGAATTCCAGCGATCACTTGTAGTGGACATAGAACATCTCCTGTAAAGCAGCACCCAGAGTGGGCGATTAATTGTGGCGGGTGTGTGCACCCACTCCAGTTATTTGTTGCTGAAAGCAGTGGCATTAGCTTCTACTTAATTCGCCGCACGAATCCCATTTAGGTGGGTAAAACAGGTGTCCCGGGCGGTCTGCAGGAAGTCAGCGACATAGGCCTGCTCCAGCATTTCCTCGCGCACGGCGGCATAGAGAGTGCTCCAAAGCCCCTTTTCGCCTAGACGCAGCTGGGCCACAAATCCTTTTTGCAGATACTCGTGCAGGGCCCAGTTGGGCAGGGCACAGACACCGCGGCCACTGGCCACCAGCTGCACCATCATAACCGTCAACTCCGCCGTGCGCACACCTGCGGGCTCGACGCCGGCGGGTTCCAGGAAATTCTGGAAAATATCCAGACGCTCCCGTTCCACCGGATAAGTGATCTGCACCTCTCTGGCCAGCTCCTCGGGTTTAACCCAGCGGCGCTTGGCATCATCTTGCAGTAGTGGGTGTTTACGGCTGAGTGCCAGGCACATCTCAAAGCTGAACAGCGGTTGATAGTGAATGCCTTTTAAGTCCCGGTCCGGGTTGGAGGTGACCACCAGATCCAGATCACCGCGGGTCAGGGCTGGCAGCGGCGCGAAGTGAAAGCCGCTGCACAGATCCAGCTCCACTTCGGGCCAGTCGTCGCGATAAGTATTCAAAGCTGGCATCAACCACTGGTAACAGCTGTGGCACTCGATGGCGATATTCAAACGTCCCGATTGACCTGAGGCCAGTCGCGCCAGGTCCCGCTGGGCCAGTGCCGTGCGTGGCAATATGTCATCGGCCAGCTGCAGCAGGCGCAATCCGGCGCTGGTAAAGCGCAGAGGGCGGGACTTGCGCACAAATAGAGGCAGGTTGTGGCGCTCCTCCATTTCCCGGAACAGGTGGGATAGCGCCGACTGGGTCAGGTGCAGGCGCTCGGAGGCACGCACCAGGCTGCCGGTCTCGCGCAGAACCGAGAGAGCGCGCAGATGGCGAACTTCTATCATCATTAAAATTATTCATGTTTATGGCAAAAAATATGAAATTGATTGAATAACACTGCGGGCACACAATCAAGTCCGAAGCCTCACAAGTGGCGAAGCTGCTATTGGTAGATGCAGATGTCGCCGATAGGTGTAGGCAGGAATAAAAGGGCCTAGCCCCTCTCACAGGAACGGACTTGGAAAAGCAGAAATGGTGCAAACGCATATCCTCGGTTACCCGCGCATCGGCGCCGATCGTGAACTCAAGAAAGCCCAGGAAGCCTATTGGCGTGGTGAGATATCCCAACAGCAGCTATTAGAGGTTGGTGAGGCGATTCGCCGGGAGAGCTGGCAGGCCCAGGCGAGTGAGGGGCTCAATTTAGTGACGGTTGGTGATTTTGCCTGGTATGACCAGGTGCTCAATCACTCGCTGATGTTCGGTGTGGTCGCTGAGCGCTTTGCCGAAGGGGCTGCGAGCAATAAATTGGACCAGTACTTTCGTCTGGCCCGCGGGCGCGCGCCTTCCGGTCAGCCGGTGGCAGCGAGCGCTATGACCAAGTGGTTCGACACCAATTACCACTACCTGGTGCCGGAGCTTCACGAGAAGCAAGCCTTTACCCTGGATAGTGATTGGCTATTGAAAGAAGTACGCGAAGCACAGTCCCAGGGGCACAGGGTCAAACCTGTCATTATCGGACCGCTCACTTACCTATGGCTGGGTCGGGGTGTTGATAATGCCTTGGATTTACTCGCCAACTTATTGCCCTGCTATACAGAGCTGTTTTCCCAGCTTAAAAGCCTGGGGGTGGAGTGGGTGCAGATTGATGAGCCGATTCTCGGCCTGGATCTGCCAGAGCAATGGCGCAGTGCGTTTCACGATGTGTATGCCCGGTTCAATCAGGCTGTGGATCTGAAATTGTTGCTAACAACCTACTTTTCCCCGCTGCGGGAAAACCTGCAACTGGCCTTTTTCCTGCCGGTAGCGGGAGTACATATTGACTGTGTACGTGCGCCAGAGGAGCTTGCGCAAGCCGCGCAGTTGCTCGGTGAAGATCAGGTACTTTCCGCGGGCGTGCTGAATGGCCGCAATGTATGGCGAGTAGATTTGCCGAAGTGGCACTCACAGTTGAAGCCCCTGGCGGACCGTTTGGACGAGCGCCTATGGATTTCGGCCAGCTGCTCACTGCTGCACAGTCCGGTGGACTTGGATACCGAAACATCGTTACCGGCTGAGCAAAAACAAAATCTCGCTTACAGCCGTCAGAAGTTAGCGGAGTTGGCTCAACTGCAAAAACTACTGGCCGAGCCAGTTTCCTCAACTGAATCCAGTGTAAAGAATCCTGTACCCGGCAACTCTATCACCGAACGCTTACAAGATAGTTGGCGGGCACAACGCTATCAGGAGCGCGCGGTGCTACAGGAAAAACGCTGGCAGTTGCCACTGTTGCCCACCACGACTATCGGTTCCTTCCCGCAAACGGACCTATTGCGCAAGGTGCGACGCCAATATCGTAGCGGCGAGATCAGTGAATCGGATTACACCCAGCATTTGCGCGCGGAAATTGCTGAGGCGATCCGTCGCCAGGAAATTCTTGGCTTGGACGTGTTGGTACACGGCGAAGCCGAGCGCAACGATATGGTGGAGTATTTTGGCGAGCAACTGCAGGGATTTGTGCATACTGGCAACGGTTGGGTGCAGAGTTACGGTTCCCGCTGTGTAAAACCCCCGATTATTTTCGGTGACATCTTCCGTCCACAGGCTATGACGGTGGAGTGGAGCCGCTATGCTCAGAGCCTGAGCCAACGGCCAGTAAAAGGCATGCTCACAGGTCCAGTGACTATTCTCAACTGGTCCTTCCCTCGCGAGGATATCCACCGCAGTGAAAGCTGCCTGCAGATTGCCGAGGCTCTACGCCAGGAAGTATTGGATCTTGAGAATGCGGGCATAGGAATTATCCAGATTGATGAACCGGCCTTACGCGAAGGGGTTCCCCTGCGGGAATCCGAGCATGCCGATTATTTTGCCTGGGCGGTGGGTTGCTTCCGCTACACCTGTAGCGGGGTACAAGCGGAAACCCAGATTCACACCCATATGTGTTATAGCAATTTCAATGCGATTATGGAGGCGATTGTCTCCCTGGATGCGGATGTCATTACTATCGAATCCGCCCGCTCCGACCTGCGCCTACTCAGTGCTTTTGCCGATAGGAACGGTGGCTACCCCAATGAAATTGGGCCGGGAATTTACGATATTCACTCTCCCAATGTACCCGAACGGGAGGAGCTGTTAGAGCGCCTGAAGAAAATTGCCGAGGTGGTGCCGATACAGCGACTCTGGGTGAACCCGGATTGTGGTTTGAAAACTCGCAGTTGGGCAGAGGTGGGGTCCTCGCTACTGAACATGGTTGAAGCGGCACGCACGGTGCGCAGCGAGTTTGCCTGATATTAGCAGTTAAAAAACCGGCAATCTTTTTGATTGCCGGTTTTTTAACTTTCCATTTTTTACTTGCTGCTTTGCCTTTTTTATTCAGACTTGGCTGCAATGGTGGTAGTACCATTTAATTCAAATGGCACTGAGGGGTGGAATGGCTTGATACCCAGGGCCTGATAAAGCTCATCCGGGCGATAGAGGTTTTGCCCCTCAATAACCAATGCGGTGCGACGCAGTGCACTGATATCTTCCAGTGGATTACCCTCAAGTAAAACCAGGTCCGCATTTTTACCCACGGTGATACTGCCGGTATATTGATCGGCTCCCATGACTTGGGCGGGAATCAATGTGGCAGTGCGCAGAACATCCATTGCGGGAATACCAGACTTGGCATAGAGCTCCAATTCGCGCAGCAGGGTAAATCCGGGAATACCATCGGAACCCGCTACCATAGTTACTTTGTGCTCATGCAGTTTACGCATCATTTTCAGCAGGGCATCGGCAGAGAGATCGTAATCATCCCGGTGCTCCGGTTTCACATCCAACTCGGCACCGACAAATGAGCGCTGAATATTCACCGGTAAATGGTCGGCGATATCTGCAAACTCAGGATCCACTTTGCCTGGTTGGCGCAGCAACATAGAGCTAAATACGGTGGTGGTGGCATCTACTACCGTGCCTTTTTTTGCGAGTTTATCCAGGAATTCACCAACTTCCGCACTTTCCAAGTCAAGCTCGTGGGCATGTTCGCCAATTTCGGTAAAACGCAGTTTTTTGCGGGTGTCGATCTTGCCCATAAAATTGAGGAACAGCATATTGATATGCTGGATTTCATCAAAGCCGGAATCCACCGCTTCCTCCGCAGTCATAAAGGCGGGAATATGTCCAGATAAACGCAAACCGCTTTCATGGATGTGTTTGGCTAAGGGAGCGATCCACTCAGGTTCCATGGAACTGTAAGTTTTTATCTGCTGGTAGCCGCGCTCCGCATACCAGTCTACGATTTCCTTGGCTTCTTCCAGGCTATTCGCGGTTTTACCCATGCGCATAGCATTTTCGCTTTCCCGGTCCATAAAGCCCGCGCGGAACAAGTCGCCGCCAATAATCTGTTCAGACTCATACATTTCGGAGATGCGCATAATATTTTCGTGGGTATTACCGATATCGCGTACATTGATAATACCGGCGGCCATATTCAGGGTGCCATCAGTGGGTGACAGATGTGCGTGCATATCCCACAGCCCGGGAATAAGGGTGTGTCCTTTGGCATCGATATGGGTGGCATTAGGGACTTTGATTGGGCGGCGGCTGATTTTTGTGATCTTGCCGTTTTCCACCAGTAGGTGGCGGCGCTTGTGCAGCTTGCCTTCTTCCACATCCACCAGATTGACGTTGCTAATCAGGATCGGCTGGATGGAGGCATGGGTGTATTTTTTGGCGATATCCTGCAAATATTGATCGGAAGCGGCAACCTGGCGCTCTTTGAGCTGTTGCAGATGGGATTTATCCCAGCCCTTGCGCAATATAGCGAACCAGCTTCCTTCATCGGCGGCAAACAGATCTCCGGACTCGTCGTACCAAGCGAGACCAGGAGTAAAACCGAGACCACTCACACCGTAGAGATATGCAGTTTTTTCCTCATCACCCTGCTTAAGGGTGAGTTGATCAAGTTTGTGTAGCTGGGCCTGGCCTTGGGGTAGCAAACCTATGCTGTGATCCTTGTCGGCGAGTAGCGCTTTTACCAGCTGGGTTTGCACGGCTAGGGTCGAATTTTTGGGAATATAAAACTGCGCTTCGGAAGTTTTTGCACTACCGTGTTCATCGGAGCCTTGCCAAGTGGCTACACCATCTTTAATTGTAAATTCTTCGTTAACGGGTGCGCCAAAAGGGCTGATACCTTCAATGTGGACTTGCTCGGGCATTTTGGCTGCGCCGATGGTGAAACTCTCTTTAAGGTTCAGTCGGCGATTATTCCAGCCGAGCTTTAATTCCCCGGAAATTTTCGAACCTTTTTGTTCGATCACCTCGCTGCCAGCGATACCTTCTTTGTCGTAAAAGACATATTCGATCGATTTCGCATAGGTGGAATTGGCAGCGGTAAATACTGCGGCGGCGACCAGTGTTGCTAGCTTGGATTTTTTCATAGGGTGAACCCTGCTTGTTATTTTACGCAGGGGAGATTGGCTGTTTTTTTATGTTCAGGCAAGAGATGTCGAAACGCTGGATGGGCGCTTTTAGAGTAAATTCGGCAGAAGGATTAATTGGGGCGATAGGGCGTTGGAATAAACCTTACGGGTTTTTTATTTTATTAGCTGATAGTGTAGGAAAATCCGTGGGAATTTGACAGTCAGGCAGGTAACAAGACCTGCCTGACTGTTGCACTTTTGGTGGGAGCGAGAACCAGGGCGAATTAGAGTGTCTGCTTGCCTAAGGTATCAATGTTCCGCTTCGCAAGCACGGGTGAGGTTCTCATTTGCTTCGGTGCCCACCACAATATTGTCCTCGATACGCACACCGCCGTAAGGGCGGAATTCCTCCACTTTATTCCAGTTCACTTCGCTGGCAAGTGGAGAGGCTTTCAATTCCGTCAGTAGGTTATCGATAAAGTAGAGCCCCGGCTCAATAGTAAATACCTGATTTTCCTCAATGGTACGGCTGGTGCGCAGGAAGGGGTACTCCGCAGGTGGGGGCGTGGTGCCGCCATCGGGGCCACTCTGGTGGCCACCCACATCGTGTACCTGCAGACCGAGGAAGTGGCCCAGGCCGTGAGGCATAAAAGGTCGGGTTAACCCGGATTCCACCGCACTCTCGGCAGAGGTCTTGATGATATTGAACTGGGCCAGCAGCTCGCCGACTTTCAGATGGCACTGGCGGTGTAGATCCGGGTAGGGCAGGCCAGGCTTGAGGCCGTCCACCAGCTGCAGCTGCTTTTCATCCATTGCTGCCACCAGCTGGGCGAATTCACTGTCGGCATAGCTATAGGTGCGGGTGATATCCGCGCAGTAACCGTTGCAATTGGCCCCGGCGTCTATCAGAAAGGTCTTTAATTCTGTGCCGGGTAGCCGCTGGGTGGAGAGGTGCGTGTAGTGCAAAATGGCTGCGTGTTCGTTGAGGGCCACGATATTGCCGTACGGCATGGTGTTCTCGCCCTGGCCGGTAGCACTCAGGTAAGCCTGATTGATCTCGAACTCGCTGGCGCCGCCGCGAAAAGCCAGTTCAGCGGCTTGATGCCCTGCTACCGCAATGCGGTTGGCCTCACGCAGGCAGGCCACTTCATAAGGAGTCTTGTAGGCGCGCGCCCAATGTAGGCGGTTGATTAGGATTTCGGGATTCATCTCGCCGAGTGGCCATTCCTGGAACCTGTCGGCCTCGCCAATAAAGGCGGCGTTATCCGCGTTTAGGAATTCCCGAGCATCCGCTGGCATACTCAACAGCTCGATATCGTAGAACTCACTCCAGAAAGTCTGCGGAGCGGGCGGGACATAGTGCCAGAAGTCCACTGGGCGGTAGAACAATAGCTTGGGCTTCTGCCCGCGCCTATAGATCACCCAGCTGTTGGGGTTGTCCGTGATCGGTACCAGGGCTTTGAACTGGGGATTGACCTTAAAAGGGTAGGGGTTGTCATCCAGAAACTGCATCCTGGGTGCGCCGCTAAACACATTGAGAGTGTCGAAGCCGCAGGACTCCAATATGTCATCGTAGCGGCGGCACAGGGTGGCCATATGATCTGCGTAAAGGTTTTTATCCATGTTCTCCCCGGAATGGATCGCTGAATCGATAAGACGGCATAGTGTATAGTCTGAACTCTGGATATTTGGCCTGAAATTCGACCATGGAAAAGAAGATACTGCTAACCGACTGCCCTGATGATAAGGGCCTGATCGCGAAGATTACCAATATTTGCTACAAGCACCAGCTCAATATCATCAAAAATGATGAGTTTGTAGACCGCGCCGAAGGCCGCTTTTTTATGCGCACTGCCCTCGAAGGTATCTTCAATGACACGACATTCCTGGAAGACTTGGATATGGCCCTACCGCAGGGGGCCGAGCGGTGCCTGGTGTCCGCTGAGCGCAAGCGCTTAGTACTAATGGTGACACGAGAGCCCCATTGCCTGGGAGATATCCTCATGAAGTGCTACTCGGGTGCAATGGATGTGGAGATTGCCGCAGTGATTGGCAATTATCTAGATCTGGGCGGACTGGTAGAGAAGTTTGATATCCCCTTTCACTGTGTACCGGCACAAGATCTGGAGCGCAGCGAGCACGAACAAAAAGTGGCCGCTTTGGTGGATGAGTACAACCCGGATTACCTGGTACTGGCCAAGTATATGCGGGTACTCACCCCGGAGTTTGTCGCCCGTTATCCTGGCCGAATCATCAATATCCACCACTCCTTCCTGCCGGCCTTTATCGGGGCCAAGCCCTATCAGCAAGCCTATGAGCGCGGAGTGAAAATTATCGGTGCCACCGCCCACTTCGTAACCGATGACCTGGATGAGGGGCCGATTATTGAGCAGGATGTGATTCATGTGGATCATGCCTATTCGGCGGAATCCATGGCGGATGCGGGCCGCGATGTGGAAAAACTGGTTCTGTCCCGCGCACTGCAGTTGGTGTTGCAGGAGCGGGTATTTATCCATGGCAATAAAACGGTGGTTTTCAAATAATTCATTAAGTCTACGGAGGCGAGTTGCCTTTCGTGGAAGCTATTTATGGGCCAAAGAGGGCTAGTTGTGCTGAATAATAATAAATTTAACTTTTCCGTATTCCTATTGCCGTTGTCATTTTGCCTGACGTTTGTCCTGATATTGACAGGCTGCACCAGTAACAGTCCGATACCGGGGATGAAGGAATCCTTCGAAACTGAAGTTGCTCCTAATGGCGCCAAGCGTTTTACTTTCACCCTAAAAGGAAAGCAACGCGATATTCCGGCACCGGTAGTGGCAGGCTCCAGTGCGCAGTCCCGTATGCCGCGAGGGCCTATGGATAGTGGAGGCCCTTCGAGTCGTCGGGTGGAGGCTTACTTCGATTGGGCTCTGGAGCAGAAGATGCTGGAAACCGGTTTCTGCAAACGCGGTTATTTTGAGATTGAGCGGGTTATATCTGAATATGGGGGTGAAGTGCGTGGTGAATGCCGTGAGGGAGCTGGGGAATAAGAACAATATTTGTGGCGGTTAGATACCCGCCACAAATGATGCATTCAGAGAATTTTTTCCAGCGGTATTCCTACCTCTTTTTCAACCTCTTTATACTCCTCTTTGAGGAATTCAAGAAGCTGAGTGAGTTGCAGGTGGTGCTCTTCATAATCCGTTTTATCCCGAATTGTTTCACTGTTTAGAAAACCTTCTTGATATAAGGTGGCATCTCTAACGGCAGAAATTAGTAGTGGTGCCCAGGTGTTTGGAATCTCCATTGAATATCCATTTTCACAAAAAAGGACTTAGGGAAACTCTGAAAAATAGGCATCTACGCCTAGATTACGTTTCACGCAGGAAAAAAATGACTGCTTTTAGCCGAAATTCAAGTTTTCAACCGAATTTTACGCTATTTTCCTTGCCTGAAATCCGCATCTTGCGGATTTCAGCCACATTGGCCCTAGCTCAGCAGGTATTTTTTCCCAATCAACAGGTTGGTAAAGCCAGCCAGCAGGCTCATGCGTTGGGTGTTTTTCTTTAAACCCCGGTAGCGTACCTTCCCATATCCAAAAATATTTTTTATATATCGGAACGGGTGCTCTACTTTTGCCCTAATGTGGGCTTTGTTTTTTTCCATTGCTCGTAACTCATCCTGTCCTGGACGATGCCTTAAAAGGTTTGGCTTCTCTGCAATGTGCCACTCCATATTTCTTGACTTCAGTTCTTCGCGTTTCTCTGCACCGGTGTAACCAGAATCGTCCCAGACTCATTTTTCTTTGCCATGCAGCAATTTACCTGTCGCAGTTATGTCGTGCTCATTAGCGGCTGTTGTATCGATACTATGAATGAGCCCTAGAGTATCATCTGTACCAATGTGCATCTTCATTCCAAAATACCGCTGATTCCCTTTCTTGGTTGGTACATTTCTGGATCGCGTTTCTTATTTTTATTCTTAATCAATACTTCGGACAGTTTTAAGAAGTGAAATGGGTAGGAACCATGGGCAGGTGCTGAGAAAATAAGGTTCTCAAATCTAATTAACGCAGTACCTGCCCATGGAAGACGTAGTAAAAGCTATTTTCGTTCGAATGTCCAATATCAAAAAACCACAAAGATAGTTCATGCTCACACTATTTGCTGTACTGATGGTTTTCCAGGGGAAGGCGACATTTCTGAACATGGAGCGGTACAGTCTATCCAGTGAGAAGCGCTATCGTCGATGGTCTCGTCGGAATTTTGACTTCGTTAAGTTCAATGCAGAATTGTTTATGCAGACGTTCCCAAACGATCATGAATGCGTAGCTGCTATAGATGCCAGTTTTATCAATAAGTCAGGGAAAAAGACGGAGGGCCTGGGCTGCAGGTATTACAATGGTAGTGTCGGAGTCTCACAACGTGGCCTTGAAATCTCTATGATCAGCATCACTGACCTGAAGTCGAATACTGCCTATGTTTTGGATGCTCAGCAGACAATAGACGAAGAAGGCCGATCACGAATTGAGCTATATGCTAACCAAGCCGTTAAACTTGCACCAACACTCCTTGATCTTGATATTAGATATCTTGCTGCAGATGCCTACTATACCAAGGTGAAATTCATTTCGGCCATCATTCCAGCGGGGTTACACATCGTTGGCAAGTTGCGAGCTGATGCAAATCCGTTGTGGCTATATGAAGGCGTTTACAGCGGCACTGGATGCCCCTGTAAACACGATGGAAAGGTTGACTTTGTTGCCGACTCGGATCGTTTTGAACATGTTGGCGCTCTGGATGATTCGACTGAGGTTTATACAAAGGCTGTCTATGCCAGTTTTTTGAAAAGGGTTATTCGCGTTGTGATGCTGAGGTCGACTAACGGCGACAAAGAGAGTCACGCACTGCTGTATTCGACGGACACAGAACTGGATGCGATGACACTGATCGCCTATTACAAGTCAAGGTTTCAAGTAGAATTTTTATTCAGGGATACAAAGTAGCACACAGATCTAACTCACTGCCGGTCAACTCGAAAAGAGGCGATCAATCTGCATGTAAATGCATCATTAACGGTCCTAATTTTATTAAAAATTGAGGATAGAAAAATGAAAAAAGCAGACGAAGCAACGGTTATTTCAATTGCCAGCTGGTAGCGCCGCAAGTTCAACCAGTATCTCATGGGCAGACTTTTCAAAGAGTTATAATTGAACCTAAGATGTGGAAAAGTTACAGGCATTTACGAACGGTACAGTGACTACGCGGCTATAGCTGCATGAAACTGTCCGAAGTGTTGTTTTGGTCAGTCGCTTGAAAAAAATCGATTAATTGGTCAGCATTCATACTCCCCTCATATATTTGAAACCAGACAGTTCCTTGATTCGTAATCGCAGAAATTATATTTAGTGAAGCACGCTTGGCGTTCATTTTTACAATAAGCGTTTTTCCTTTTGGTGCATAGCCGCGCTCATGTTGGTAATCACTGTGAATTCCTGTTTCGTCGCTCCAGTAAATCTCCGCATTTTCCTGTTTCGCGCGATGCTTAATGCCTGGATAGCCTTCTTCCAGTCATTTTTTAACGGCTTTAGGGTTTTGCTCATAGGCCCGTTTGGCGGGCTTCTGTGGTGTAAAACCCCAGCGCTTCAGATAATCACCGACGGTACGAATTGGCATCTTTTTGCCATACTCGTGCTCAATCAGCTCCATGGCTGCCTTGCGTGTCCACAGCACGTAGTCAAGCTTGATCTGATCTGGCTGTTTGTCTGCGATTTGTTTTTGAAGATTTTTTCCTGCTCTGGTGTTAACCTGTGGTTTATGCCTTCAGGTCGGCCGCGCCTTTTAGAAGTTAATGTAGAAGTTAATGTTTTAAAGCCGCCTACTTTATAAGTATTGATCCAGTTTTGTATTGCTCGGCTGGAAACGTCCAGAGTTCGCGCAATTTCTGCTTATAGAGCCTGACTTCTTCCAAAGCTTCACAGCGGTTCTCTTCCAGCGCGGAAGTGGGTAATTTTCTTGCATCAATAATATCCATTTGGATATTATAACAGAATTATATTATCGCCGAGTTAATAATGTAATTTTTCCGCAAAAATTAGGTTTCCTCCGAGTTAAGTGAAAATTATTGATTTATTTTTTTGGGGGATGAATTTGTTGATGAATAATTGTAATTAACACATAGGTAAACCACCGCCTCTGGCGGTGAGACTTGACAGGGCTCTGCCGTTCCGGCGTGCAGAGTAAAAATATGGCCTCCATGAACCGGCAAGTTCTATAAGGAGGCCAT
>NZ_JAIVKI010000004.1 GCF_020524905.1 Microbulbifer variabilis
TGCTTGATCGAATTTTTAAACAACTCAGTTGAGCGCTCGGCCCTAACTGCGGGACGCGTATTCTACACATCCAGGCTGCTGAATCAAGTGATTTTTTGCAGCTTTTTTCGGTGATCCGAGTGGCTCAAAGCCTTTTTCGAATCCCGGCAAGTGCGTTTCCGCCCCTGCTTGAAGTGGCGCGCATTATAGTCGCGACTCCTTCTTTTGCAAGCCCCTCAAAATTTCTTTTGTGAGACTTAAGCCTTCAAATAAGAAGGCCTAAATTATGGCGGAGAGAGAGGGATTCGAACCCTCGATGAG
The DNA here is from genome assembly GCF_020524905.1 of Microbulbifer variabilis. Lineage (GTDB taxonomy): Bacteria > Pseudomonadota > Gammaproteobacteria > Pseudomonadales > Cellvibrionaceae > Microbulbifer > Microbulbifer variabilis_A. The sequence goes on from NZ_JAIVKI010000004.1 coordinate 301, forward strand.
TGTTAACCCATACGCCCTTAGCAGGGGCGCGCCTTCAGCCACTCGGCCATCTCTCCTTTTAAGCCTCAATGGAAGCTCAGCTTCCAGGCCACCTCCGAAGAGGCCTTTCGAATCGATCAATCTATTTGATTGCTCGCTGAAAGTGGGCGGCATAATACCAACGGTTCGGCAAAAATCAATGGTGAATCAATAACTTTTTGCAGTTTTTTGCTTTTCCGGACACCTTTTACACAAGGTGTTCAAAAAAAAGACTTTTCCGCCAAGCGCGAAGCATAAACAACAAACAGCACAAATAAAAAAAGGCCGGGATCCCGGCCTTTTAGAAAAGAGTTCGCTTACTCGTTGCCACCCTCCTCAGAGGATTGCTTTTCACGCTGGATGCGCTGGTAAATTTCTTCGCGGTGTACGGCGACTTCTTTTGGCGCATTTACGCCAATACGCACCTGATTGCCTTTCACCCCCAGCACGGTAACCGTGACATTGTCGCCAACCATCAGCGTCTCGCCAATTCGGCGGGTTAAAATCAACATTACCTACTTCTCCTTGATCATCCTGTGATAAAGAGCAGCCTGCACTTTCCCAAAGCTGCTCTTATTTGGTCATCATAACCGGGTGGCGGTACACGCAAGGTCAAAAACTACCCATCACACTCTTCAGTATTGACCAGTCGAACGAAATCTCAACAGGTTGGATGCAATGCCAAACAACTGAATCGAAATGGGAAGGCTCTCTTTGCCTTAACTCCGGTTATAGTGTTCTTTCATCTCTCTCACTTGGAGAGTTCAAACTCACTGTGCAAAGCGCGCACTGCCAGCTCGAGATAGCGCTCATCAATAATCACCGAAATCTTGATTTCGGAAGTGGTGATCATCTGAATATTGATATTGTCTTCACCCAGCGCACTAAACATACGACTGGCCACATTTGCATGGGAACGCATTCCCACGCCGACAATAGAAACCTTGGCAATCTTGTCGTCTGTGATCACCTCACGCGCGCCAAGTTCCGCTGAGACACGCTCCAATACTTCGCGAGCCTTGCCTAAATCGTTGCGATGCACTGTGAAAGTGAAATCGGTGGTTCCATCAACCGCACTGATGTTCTGTACGATTACATCCACCTCGATGTTTTCTTTGCCAACAGGCGCCAAAATACGGCAGGCAACGCCGGGGGTGTCCGGGACACCACGGATCGTTAACTTGGCCTCATCACGGTTGAATGCGATGCCGGATACGACAGGTTGCTCCATCTCGTTATCTTCCTCATCCAGGCTTATCAGGGTTCCTTCACCCTCTTCAAAAGTCGAGAGCACGCGCAACGGAACCTTGTACTTGCCAGCGAACTCCACGGCGCGGATTTGCAGGACCTTAGAGCCAAGACTGGCCATTTCCAGCATTTCCTCAAAAGTAATCCGATCCATACGGCGCGCACTATCCACCACACGTGGGTCAGTGGTATAGACCCCATCAACATCCGTATAAATTTGGCATTCCGTGGCATCAAGCGCAGCAGCAAGCGCTACACCCGTGGTATCTGAACCGCCGCGCCCCAGAGTGGTGATATTTCCGTTGTCATCCACCCCTTGGAAGCCGGCGACCACAACCACTTTGCCGCTATCCAGGTCCGTGCGCATACGCTCGACATCAATACGCTGGATACGGGCTTTGGTATGGGCATTATCCGTGAGGATTTTGACCTGCCCGCCGGTATAGGAGCAGGCATCGTAGCCGCGCTTTTTCAGGGCCATGCTCAACAGCGCAATAGTGACCTGCTCACCAGTGGATACCAGTACATCGAGTTCGCGAGGGTCGGGTTTTTCCTGAATCTGGTAGGCTAGATCAATCAGGCGGTTGGTCTCTCCACTCATTGCGGAAAGCACGACAACCATACCGTGCCCCTTTGCACGAAATGCGGCTACCTTGTCGGCGACAGCTTCGATACGCTCAATAGAGCCCACGGAAGTACCGCCATATTTCTGCACGAACAAACTCATAACTTTCTGTGTTTCCTTAGCTCCAGGCCAAGTCCGCGCACCGCTCGAAATCGTGCAGGCGCGCACTTAATCACCAAACTTCGGCGAAATCAACTTCACACACTATTTATGGCGCCAATTTGACCTAAATTAGCTCTTGAGGGAGTTCTCCACCCATTCAGGCACTTCCTGCAACATGCTTGGCAGAGCCGAGGCATCGGTCCCTCCTCCCTGCGCCATATCGCTGCGGCCACCGCCTTTACCGCCAATCTTTCCTGCGGCAAAGCGCATTAGATCACCCGCGGACAGGCGATCGGTGAGGTCTTTAGTAACCGTTGCAACAAGGGCAACTTTCTCTTCACCCGGCGCCGCCAACAATACGACGCCACTGCCCAGCTTATTTTTCATCTGGTCGGCCAGATCGCGCAAAGATTTGGGATCAGCTCCATCAATTGAAGCAGCTAACAGCTTAAAGCCTGCAATCTCTATCGCTTGGGCACTGAGATCACCTCCAGCACCACTGGCCAGCTTGGTTTTTAACTGCGCAATTTCCTTTTCCAGTTTGCGATTATTGAACAGTAACTGTTCCACTTTATCCGCAAGTGTGTCTGGACGCGCCTTGAGAAGTGCCGCCACATGCTCGATCCGCTGCTCAGCACGATCAAACTGAGCCAATGCATGAGCACCGGTAACTGCCTCAATACGGCGCTGGCCGGAAGCGATACCGCTCTCACTCACAATACGCAATAGACCGATATCACCGGTGCGTTTCACGTGGGTGCCACCACACAGCTCTACGGAGAAAGCGACACCTTCTGCAGCCCCCATAGAAAGGACGCGCACTGTATCGCCATACTTTTCGCCAAACAGTGCCATGGCGCCCATTTCTTTGGCTGACTCAATATCAGTCTCACGAGTATCCACCGGCGTATTGGCGCGGATCTGTGCATTCACCAGGGATTCAATCGCATGCAACTGCTTGGCGGTGACCGCTTCCGGGTGGGAGAAGTCAAAACGCAAGCGCTCGGAATCAACCAGTGAACCTTTCTGAGTCACATGTTCACCGAGCACTTTGCGCAGAGCGGCGTGTAGCAAGTGAGTTGCGGAGTGATTTAAAGCCGTCGCCTGGCGTACATCCGCAGATACTTCTGCAGTAAGCTGCTCACCGACAGCTATAGTTCCCTGTAGCATTTTACCGGTATGCAAATGATGGCCGCCCTGCTTGTTACAATCGCGCACCTCAAAACGGCCCGATACGGCCTTTAGATAACCACTATCGCCAACCTGGCCACCCGACTCAGCATAAAACGGTGTGCGATCAAGGATTACCACACCCTCTTCACCCTCTTCCAGGAGCTGAACCTGCTCACCAGCTTTAACGATCGCAATCACCGTGCCTTCGGCTACAGTCGTTTCATAACCGAGAAATTCCGTGGTGCCCTGCAGGTCCAGGGCATCGGTGTAATCCTGTTTGAATTTACCAGCGGCACGTGCCCGCTCTCGCTGGGCTTCCATAGCGGCTTCATAACCTGCCATATCCAGGGACAATCCACGTTCGCGGGCAATATCCTGGGTCAGGTCTGTAGGAAAGCCGTAGGTATCATGTAAGGTAAATACCAGCTCGCCAGGTACTTCACTGCCTTCAAGAGAGCTCAATGCACTTTCCAGCAAGGCCATGCCCTTGTCTAAGGTCTTAGCGAATTGCTCTTCCTCTTTGCGCAAGGCCTGCTCAATCAGCGACTGCTTCTCGCGTAACTCCGGATAGGCCTCACCCATCTGCTCTACCAGGGCCTTCACCAATTTGTAGAAGAATACTTCCTGGTGGCCCAACTTGTGCCCGTGACGTACTGCCCGGCGAATAATACGGCGCAGTACAAAGCCACGGCCTTCATTGGAAGGCATAACGCCATCGGCGATAAGGAAAGAACAAGAGCGGATATGGTCGGCAATTACCCGCAGGGACTTTTCTTCCAGATTATCGCAACCAACAATTTCACTGGCCGCTTTCAACAGCGCCTGGAATAGATCGATTTCATAATTTGAATGCACGCCCTGCATAACAGCGGCGATACGCTCCAGACCCATGCCGGTATCGACGGAGGGCTTGGGCAGTGGGTGCAGCTCGCCGTCCGCAGTGCGCTCGTACTGCATAAATACCAGGTTCCAAATCTCGATATAGCGATCGAGATCATCGTTGTCGGAGCCGGGAGGACCACCGGGGACATCTTCACCGTGGTCATAGAAAATCTCTGAGCTTGGACCACAGGGGCCGGTATCACCCATCTGCCAAAAATTATCCTCGTCGAGGCGGGAGAAACGCTCCGGGCTGACTCCCACTTCCTTTTGCCAGATATCGGCGGCCTCATCATCGCTAATATGCACGGTTACCCATAGGCGCTCTTCGGGCAGATTCAGCACTTTGGTGAGGAAGTCCCAGGCAAAACGGATGGCGTCGCGTTTGAAATAATCGCCAAAGCTGAAATTACCCAACATCTCGAAGAAAGTGTGGTGACGCGCGGTATAACCTACGTTTTCCAGGTCATTATGTTTACCACCCGCGCGCACACAGCGCTGAGAACTCGCCGCGCGCTTATAGGGGCGCGACTCCTGACCGAGAAAGGTATCCTTGAATTGCACCATGCCGGCATTGGTGAACAACAGGGTCGGATCATTGCCCGGCACCAGAGAGCTAGACGGCACCAGGGTATGGCCCTGTTCGGCAAAGTAATTCAGAAAGGCGTCGCGAATCTGTGCGCTTTTCATCCGGCGTAATTCCACTTCGTTAGTTGAGAGTTATTGAATGACACCGATGACGCGGTGTCTCGTCTGTCCCGCTACTGTGCGAGCCCCTGTTCGGGCATTAATTGTTGAGCCAGCAGATGAACATGCAGGTGAAATACGGTCTGTCCCGCGCTTCGACCATTGTTGACCACAAGTCGAAATCCCTCTAGCTCTAGCATTCGCCCGAGTTCAGCGGCTACCCACATCAGGTGGCCGAGCAGGGCCTTGTCATCGCTTTTGGCGTCGGACAAGTTAACCAGGGGTTTACGCGGAATAATGAGGAGATGGGTCGGGGCTTGTGGCGCCCGGTCCTCAATAACGACACAAAGATCGTCCTCGTAGATTTTCTCGTTTGCTATTTCGCCCGAGATTATTCGACTGAAAACGCTGGGTTCACCCATTGGTTTATTTTTCCAGCTTTTCCTCAGCAGTTAGCTGACGCGCCTCGGATTCCAGCATTACCGGAATGCCATCCTTTATTGGATAGGCCAGACCACTGGCTTTGCACACCAGCTCCTGGGTCTCCTCACGGTACTCAAGCGGCGCCTTGCTCACCGGACACACTAACAGGCTCAGTAACTTCTTATCCATGTTCCACCCCACGATTTCCCCCTGACATAACAGGCAGGGGGCAAAAATGACCGCGTATCATACAATGCTTCATAGGGTTTTTCACGGCATTCGCCACGGCTTCGAGTCTCCGGGGTTGGCACCCGCTTATTTTTATCCAGAGGTGACAGGGCCCGCTTGCTGTACATAGGATTTCAGGTGTCCAAGCAACAAATCCCGCGCCAGACGCCCTTCTTCCACCTCGTTAAAAAGCTCGTGATACGCCTCGGGAAAGCAATGCAACATTTTACGAATCGACCCCATCCGCCCGAACCACTCACGGCTGACCGCCGCATCCGCAAGCCGATCGGATTCTGGCAGCAGCATCAGACAGGGCACCAACAATCGCTCCAGATTGGCGGAAACAAACTCCCGCTCGCGCAAAAAGGTCTCAAACCAGCGCAGGGAAACTCCGCGATGAACCAATTCATCCTCGCGGTAGGCTTCAACCACCGACGCATCCCGACTCAACCACTGGCTATCAAGCCTGCTGGAAAGTACCAACCCCGGGAACAGTTTTGCCAGTAATAACACCAGCTTCAATTCCAAACCCGATGGCTCTTTAGCTCCACGGAATCCCGGCGCAGACAGGATGATACTGTCCACCGCACCATAGCGAATGGCACTACCACAGGCGACCATGGCCCCCATACTATGCCCCAGCAGATGCAACTTTGTACCGGGATTACCACTTTTGACCAGGCAGATGAATTCATAGAGATCCTCGCAATAGAGGGAAAAATCCTCTATGTGGCCCCGCTTCCCTTCCGACAAACCGTGACCGTAATGATCCGGCACATAAACGCTGAAGCCGGCCCGATTGAGGTGCGCCGCCAAGGCACTGTAGCGACCACTGTGCTCTCCCAGCCCATGGGAAATCACTACAACCCCCTGTGCACCTTCAACCCACCAACGGCGGTAATGCAGAATTACATTCCTTGTTACGAATTCCATTGGCACTCCCTAACTTTTATTGTTTTATCTCGGTTAACTCGCCCCTAACCCTCACTTTCAAGGCTATCGCGGTACTTGCCCAACATAGCCAGGTGATTCATACACGCTCGCTTGACCAGTGCCCTTTGCGCCACTTCGGTGTTCTCTGTCTGACCACTCCAGGCCTTTAGCGCCGGCTGCTGTAACGCCCGCCCATAGGAGAAGCTCAGCTGCCAAGGGGCATTGTTAAGCTGATTGAGCGCGTTAAGGTTTTCTGTAGCCTCTTCTGGCCCCTGACCACCAGAAAGAAAATTGATACTGGGCACTGCGGCGGGCACACAGCGCCGCAGGCTGCGCAAGGTATATTCAGCGACTTGCTGCGGCTCAACTTTAGGCAATTCCGATCCGGGAGTAACCATGCTCGGCTTTAACAGCATCAATTCCAAGATGACGCCGTGGCGATACAGGGCGTGGAAAACGCTGTGCCAAACTTGCTCATTGACAGCAGCGGAGCGTTCGAGACTGTGATTGCCATCCATAAGCACTTCCGGCTCAACAATCGGTACCAGTCCCTCAGACTGACAGGCAGCAGCGTAGCGGGCCAGCATTTCCGCATTGGCCGTGAGCCCCAATTCTGTGGGGTTATGGGAAGTCACCGGATAGACTTCCCGCCACTTGGCAAATCGTGCCCCCTGTGCCTTGTACTCCCGCAAGCGCTCGATAAGCCCATCGAGTCCATAGGTAATCATATCTCCCGCCGCGCCGGGTAACGGTCCCTTACCTTTGTCGACTTTGATCCCTGGCAAAATGCCCTGTGCGGCCGCCACCTGCGGCAGAGGAGTGCCACCCCGATCACTTTGACCAAGTGTTTCCTCGAACAGAATCACTCCACAAATAAAGTCTCCAAGACCTTCACTCGCCAGCAGGGCCGCACGGTAATCTCGGCGGTTTGTTTCGGTCGACTCCACCCCGACCGCAGAAAAGCGCTTGGCGATAGTTCCGCTGCTCTCATCTGCGGCCAGAATCCCACGCCGGCCATCGACCAGGGAATCTATTGTTGCCTGCAACTCATCTCGAATCGTCATAGAGACACCTCCATGTACCAAAACCCAGTCAAGGATAGCCGCTTCAATCAAAAAGCTTTACAGGCCGCAACCGCTCGCTGCCAACCCGACAATAAAGATGCTCTTTTTATTGCGGGCATTCCCGGCAGAAAATCCCGTTCAATCTCCTGCAGGCACTCGGGTAACCGGTGAAAATGCCAGAGATCACTGCCGATTCCCGCCAATAGCGCCGCCCCAATCGCCGTAGATTCAATCTGCTTGGGGCGCTCTACACGCAGGTCGGAGATATCGGACTGAAACTGCATCAGAAAATTGTTCGCGCTGGCCCCGCCATCGACACGCATATGGGTGATATCGACCCCCAGGGCCTCCTCCATAAGCCGTGCCAGCTCATCACTCTGGTAAGCGATAGATTCGAGTGTGGCACGAACCACTTCTGCGCGCCCAGCACCCCGGCTCAATCCACACAGGGTTCCCCGCGCCGATGAGTCCCAGTGCGGAGCACCCAAACCACTAAACGCCGGCACTAAATACACACCACGGGTATTGGGAATACTCTGCGCGATAATTTCGGTATCGACGGCCTGCTGAATCAACCCCATTTCATCCCGCAGCCATTGTATTGCAGAACCCGCGGTGAAAACTGACCCCTCAACCGCATAGGCTGGTGAGCCATGGATATCACAAGCGATGGTGGCAAGCAGACCACGGGGCGGGTCGGGCCGCTTATCACCGGCATAGGCCAGCATAAAACAGCCAGTGCCATAGGTATTCTTGATATCTCCAGGATTAGTGCACCCCTGACCAAAAAGGGCCGCCTGCTGGTCACCGGCCACCCCACAAATAGGTGCATTAATTCCGGCAAAGGCCATGGGGTCTGTATCGGCAAAGTGCCCAGCGGATGGCCTTATCTCAGGCAGAATGGACTCGGGGCATTCGAACAGCGCCAGTAATTCCGGGTCCCAGCACTTTTGTTCCAAGTTGTACAGCAAGGTGCGACTTGCGTTCGTGTGATCGGTCAAGTGCGCGCAGCCGCCGCTCATTTTCCAAATTAACCAGCTATCTACCGTACCAAAACACAGATCCCCCCTGCGGGCACGCGCCTGCAATTCCGGCTGCTGACGAAACAGCCACAACAGTTTGCTGGCAGAAAAGTAAGCATCCAGGAGCAGTCCACTGCGCTGGCGCAGCCATTCGGATTTCCCTTCGGCAGCAAACTGCGCGCAAATGTCCGCCGAGCGCCGACACTGCCAAACAATCGCCCGATGTACTGGCTCACCCGTGTGCCGGTCCCACAGAATTGTGGTCTCCCTCTGGTTGGTAATACCTACCGCTTTGATATCGGACGCTCGAATCCCGGCACGCTGCAAGGCTGCAGCACAAACACGCTGGGTGACCTGCCAGATTTCCTCGGCATCCTGCTCAACCCATCCGGGTTCTGGATAATAATTGGGGATCTCGGAATAACTGCGGCCCACCAAGGCACCACCACTATCAAAAACAAAAGCCGTGGTGCCCGTAGTGCCCTGATCAATGGACAGGATCATAAAGTCTCTCGCGCTTATTATTTTTTCTCTCACTACCCTGTAGCCCGGCTGGGAAGCATAGCTTCCGCACCCCAAGCAAGCATGAGAGTATAAGCGTGATTACTCTTCGTCCAGCGCCCAGCAAATGGCGTCCGAGGGGAAACCGCGGTAAGTCAGGTAGCGCTGGCGGCGTGCGCGCTCTTTCATCTGCTGCTCACGCGGCAGCTCCAAATCAATTGGCGAGCGGTATTTTCGCTGCAGCTGCTCAAGCGCCAGGACAAACCAATCCACCTCCAACTGCTCCACAGCCTGGGATAACAGCTCAGCGGAAATGCCGCGTTGCTGCAATTCCAAACGGATACGCAGGGGCCCCTGGCCACGCTGAACGCGAGAACGGGCAAAGACTTCGGCAAAGCGCTGATCAGACTGGTAGTTGAGTTCTTGCAGGCGCTCGAATAGCGCATCGAAATCGGCATCGGGGAACTTACCCGCCAGCTTCTGCCTCAGCTCGAGACGGGAGTGCTCGCGGCGGGTAAGTAGCTCAAGCGCCGCGCCGAAAAGCGCTTGAGCCGGGTCAGCGGTGAAAGCCGCTTTGGAAGAAAAAGACACTTACTCTTCCGGTAGTTCCACAGCCTCTACCGGGCTGGAGTTGGCTGGAGCCGAGTCACCCAACAGTTGAGCACGCAGCTGGCCTTCAATCTCGTTACGGATATCCGGATTTTCACGCAGGAACTTGGTGGCATTGGCCTTGCCCTGACCAATCTTATCGCCCTTATAGCTATACCAGGCGCCCGCCTTATCAACCAAGCCCAGCTTCACGCCATAATCAACGATCTCACCGAGCATGTTGATGCCTTCGCCGTACATAATCTGGAAGTCAGTCTGCTTAAAGGGGGGAGCCACCTTATTCTTCACCACCTTCACACGGGTCTCGTTGCCCACCACTTCATCACCATCCTTCACTGAGCCGATGCGACGGATGTCCAGGCGCACAGAAGAATAGAACTTGAGGGCATTACCGCCGGTGGTGGTCTCCGGAGAGCCAAACATCACACCGATCTTCATACGAATCTGGTTAATAAAGATCGCCAGGGTATTGGTGTTCTTAATATTGCCAGTCAGCTTGCGAAGCGCCTGGGACATCAGGCGGGCCTGCAAGCCTACATGGGTATCACCCATCTCCCCTTCGATCTCCGCGCGCGGGGTCAAGGCCGCCACAGAGTCCACAACCAATACATCCACAGCACCGGAGCGCACCAGCATATCCGCCACTTCAAGGGCCTGCTCGCCGGTGTCGGGCTGGGAGACGATCAGCTCATCAACATTCACGCCCAGCTTCTCGGCATAAATCGGGTCCAGAGCATGCTCCGCATCAACGAAAGCGCAGGTCCCGCCCTTGCGTTGAGCTTCGGCAATCACTTGCAGTGTCAGGGTAGTTTTACCAGAGGACTCCGGACCATAGATCTCGACGATACGACCGCGTGGCAGACCGCCTATACCGAGCGCCACATCCAGGCCGAGGGAGCCAGTAGAGATTGCGGGGATACGCTCGCGCTCTTTATCCCCCATACGCATCACTGTGCCCTTGCCAAACTGGCGTTCGATCTGCGACAGCGCCGCCTTCAATGCCTTGTCTTTATTGGAATCCATGACCATTCCCGTATTTCTGAGCTGTGTTGAGTGGGGGCAAGCTTATCGAAGGATTACTGTATAAGCAACCAGTAATTCCGGCACAACCAGTACCACTCTTCCCAGCATAGAATCGCAACCCCTGCCCGGCACAATACCGCTGCCGCAAAGACAAACAGACCCGGTATCCTCCCTGGTAGCCTCCCTAAACAGGGTGGTCTTCCAGAATTTCTAGCATCCCCTTGATGGCTTCCTCCACCGCTTGGGCCTGCACAATGGCGCGACCCCCCTGGAAATGGAAACAGCGGGCATCAATCTGAACCGGCTCCTGCCCTTCCGCATGGGCCCACGCAATCCATACTGTCCCCACCGGCTTCTCCTCAGTGCCACCGTTAGGCCCCGCAATACCACTTACTGCCACAGAAAGGTTGGCATCCATCATGGCCAACACCCCACAGGCCATCTGCCGGGCAACTGGCTCGCTGACCGCGCCAAACTGCTTCAAGTCCTTAACGTCCACCCCCAACAATTTGTGCTTGATACGATCGGCATAGCTGACAATAGAGCCATCGAACCAATTGGACGCGCCGGAAATGGAGGTTATCGCCGCAGCAATCGCACCACCAGTGCAGGACTCCGCCGAAGTCGCAAACCAGTGACGTTTTCCCAATTCCTCCCCAAGCCGCTGTGCCAATGTCGTTATCTCGTCACGATCAACCATTTTTCTTCCCGCTATTTGTCTCTCTAGACACCCACCCATCAGGGCAACCTGAATATCACCACATTGTAAGCCTGCAGCAAGCACCTACCACCAAGCTTTTAATTTTTCAGTGCCAATCTATAGCACATAGCATATCGACTTTTTCATCCATGGAATAAAGAAAATAAGGCCCCAGAAGCAATAATGTAGTTACAACAATTACTGCCAAACAGAAGTGTATTTAAAATACTATTTTAAACCGCCATCCATCCAATCAAACCAAAGGAAAAATCCTCCTATACATAGATATCTTACCCTCATAACTAATTGGCTTTTATGGCATTAAAGTTTATCCCTTAGGCCCTTTCCTAAAATCGCAACAGGAACAGCCCCACAACCGACTAAAAAATATTGCATCACTCGTATGCGGCAGGCAGGACTGGCCTCACGATAAAGGGGTAGAGCTGTCGCCCCAGTACAATCGGTTATTTGTTAGGCTTTGATCGGTGTCGATAAATCACAACCAAAAAACATTTTTTCATTAAATCAACGGCACTCACTGCGATAACACAACGCCAAATAACAATATTATTAAAACGGCATTCCTTATAAAAACCAACAAAGAAAACAAACTATGCTAGTTAAACAATCAGCGATGGCACTGGCCATTCTTGGGATCTGTACATCTTCATTAACCAGCGCGAAAACCTTAATCTGGGAGGATAATTTCGATAATGACAGCATTGATAAATCTATCTGGACTTACGATGTAGGCCATTGGGGTTGGGGCAATAATGAACTGCAAAATTACACTGATGATAGTGATAACGCCTATATAGAAGATGGCAATCTGGTTATTCAAGCCCTGCGCAACAGCGATGGCAGTTACACTTCTGCTCGCCTGAAAACGTTAGGCCGACTCTCTTATAAATATGGCTCAATCGAAGCCCGGATCAAACTACCCGATCTCAACGCTGGCCTCTGGCCGGCTTTTTGGCAGCTTGGTAGCAACTATGGGCAGGCAGGCTGGCCCGCTTGCGGTGAACTGGATATCCTCGAAGCTGGTATGGCGGAGGCACTTAATAGCGGCAGTGTGAACTCAGCCATCTCTGGCGCTTTCCATTGGCATCACGAATCCGATGACTACACCGGGCAGGCGGACTACGGCCAAAGTAAAAACCTTATTGAAGATTTTGGTTCCAACAGCGACTTAACCGAGGAGTATCATATCTTCGGTATGACCTGGACTCCCGACAGCATTACGATGTGGGTAGACGATGAAGCCAATGAGATAATCAGCATTGGGAGTGAAGATCCGGCGTTTGACGAATTTCGCCAAGAACACTTCCTAATCCTCAATCTCGCTGTGGGTGGTCTTTTTCCTCAGATTTTCACCAATGAAGAAATCACTGCACCGATGCCCGCCAAAATGTATGTGGACTATGTCCGTATCTATGATAATGACGACAACAATTACAGTACTGAAATCATCCTGGCCGAAGACAGCGCAAAAACCGGCAACGTCGGTATATACGGTGAGAATGGGAATATCACCGAGTCTCTAGAGCTCGGGACCGATACCGAGCTCTATATTTGGAACAATATGGAGTCCGTTGCAAGCCTGGAAGACAGTGAAGCACTGGAATTTAATATTGGTGCCGGCGACTGGTTTGGTATGGGCTTTTGGATGCACTACGACCTAAACATGATGCACTACCAAAATGGCCACCTAAACCTGCGCATCAAGACCACCAGCACCGAGACTATCGGTATTGGTATCGCCAGTACCGGCAGCGCTAGCGATACCTGGATTGATTTGGTCGATGGCGGTGAAGCTTATGGGTTAAAGCGCGATGGTGAATGGCACCAAGTCAGTATTCCACTCAGCAAGTATGCACTGGATTTTCACACCATTAGTCAGGCCCTAATGATTCGTGGTGGTGCACCTGCTGAGGACTTCACCCTGGCTATTGATGATATTTACTTCAGTGAGGGAGAAACAAAGGTTATCCCCGGTGACATCTTTGCCTTATACAGCGAAACTGCCGAGAGCGATTCCACTTTTGAGCTGGGTACCGACGGCAATTTATATGTGTGGGAAAACACACTGGTGGAAGCCCCTCAATCCCCATTCGAGGGAGAGAAGTCCCTTTCCTACCAGTCCTCTGGAGCTGGTTGGTTCGGCATGGCATTTACCGCCGATAGCTACTACGATCTGTCCGCTTTCGACAACAATACTGCCTCATTGAATTTTGCCCTCAAAACCAGTAGCAATACCCCCTTTAAGATTGGTATGAAAAGTGGCAGCATCAATGATGTTGAACAAAAATGGATCGAATTTAATAGCGGTTCTGATCCCTATGACTTCATCCGTGATGGTCAATGGCATCAGGTATCCATCCCCATCAACGATTTCAGCGATGAAGTTGATATGTCTAACGTGATTCAACTCTTCGAGCTACTAGGAGTTGAAGGAAATATCGACGCTATTGAGATCGATAACATCTATTTTTCCAGTGGAACCACGGAACCCAGCTGTCAGCGCCCACCCCGCAAGTGCCGCCCACATTACGGGCGACATAAGCACCCTAAAGGAAAATGCAAACCCTGCGGCCCCCGCCCACCGAAAAAGGGCCCCAGGCACACGGTAATTGAAGGGTAAGAAAGCCAAGCTCTGTTTTTGAGTGTCTACCGCCCAAATAATGATTCACTAAACAATGAAATAGATGAATATTCATCTATTTCATTGTCGCCCATCGTTAACGATAACTTGTTGAGCCTTAGCACTAGTAACAAGCCAGGACTTTCTATAACAATAAGTACATATTCTCTAGACCATTTTCCTCAAACCCCAACCCAAAACAAAACAAAACAACAGAAAAAACCGTTATTTCTACAAGATTCCGCAGATAAAAATTTTTTTCTTTTCTGTGGGATAGGGCGGACCACAATTACGATAGAAAGGCTCGAGGAGCTTTTATTTGGAATTTCTGTTTTGCTAGGCTTCCCAGCGGGCAACCAATTAAGCTGTCAGATAAAAAAACAACAAACATTCAATCACTCAATAATAATTATTCCATCTGAAAATATTGGTGCCGCAACCTCACAATCAAGATGTTCACTTCACTATAAATAAAGAAAGAAAAATCATGCTTATCAGAAAATCAGCGATAGCCATGGCTATGGTGGGCGCCTGCGCGTCTTCATTTGCCAACTCTAAAACCCTAATGTGGGAGGATAATTTCGATGGCGATAGCATCGACAGATCCATTTGGACTTATGATACTGGAGATTCCGGCTGGGGTAATAATGAATTACAAAACTATACAGATAATAGCGACAACGCCTACGTTGAAAATGGCAACTTAATAATTCAGGCATTAAAAAATGCCGATGGTAGTTTTACCTCAGCACGACTGAAAACCCTTGGGCGTCTATCTTATAAATATGGCACCATTGAAGCCCGTATTAAACTGCCAGATTTGAATGCAGGCTTATGGCCCGCTTTTTGGCAACTAGGCAATAACTACGGCCAAGCTGGTTGGCCCGCCTGCGGCGAGCTGGATATTCTTGAGGCTGGCATGGCCGAGGCTATCAATGCAGGCAAGGTAAATTCCGAAGTCTCTGGCGCTTTCCACTGGTGGCATGAGTCTGATAATTACACCGGCCAAGCGGATTTCGGGCAATCTAAAAACCTTATAGAAGACTTCGGTTCCAGCACAGGTTTCACGGATGGCTACCATATCTTCGGTATGACCTGGACACCTGAAAATATCGCCATGTGGGTGGACGACGAAGCCAATGAAATTGCCAGTATCGGTACCGATGACCCAGCATTTAGTGAATTTCAACAGCAGCATTTCTTAATTTTTAACTTGGCTGTCGGCGGCATCTTCCCTCAGATCTATGACAACAATGAAATCACAGCTCCCATGCCCGCCAAGATGTACGTTGACTATGTTCGTATCTACGACAACGACGATAGCAACTACAGTACAGAACTCTCACTAGCTACCGATACCGCAAAAAACGGTAATATCGGCGTCTATGGTGAAGGCAATATGCTCTCCGAATCCCTAGCATTCGGCACCGATATTGAACTTTATGTGTGGAACAATATGGAGAGTCTATCTGACCTTGATAACAACGAAGCGTTAGAATTCGAAGTCGACGCAGGCGACTGGTTTGGCATGGGCCTGTGGATGTACTACGACCTAAATTTGATGAACTATCAAAACGGTCATCTGAACTTCCGTATGAAGACCACTAGCGAGCAGAGTATTGGCATTGGTATCGCTAGTACCGGCGGTGATGAGACTTGGATAAACCTCAGTGTCGACGGCGAGACTTTTGGCCTGGAACGGGATGGCCAGTGGCATCAGGTCAGTATTCCACTAAGCAAATTTGGTGTGGATTTTCACACTATCAACCAAGTATTCATGTTGCGAGGCGATGCGCCCAATGAAGCCCTCACCCTGGCCATCGACGATATCTACTTCAGTGAGAGCCTGGCCAAAACAACGCCTAGCGGCACTTTCTCTCTATATAGCGAGACTGCCGAGGCCGACTCCTCCTTCGAGTTAGGTGCCGATGGCAATCTGCATATATGGGGGGAAACCCTGGCTGAGGGGGCCACTTCCCCTTATGAAGGCTCTGAGTCCCTATCCTATGCCTCCACCGGTGCAGGCTGGTTTGGAATGGCCTTTAGTGCTAACAATTACCACGACTTGTCCGCGTTTGACATCGATACCGCTAGGCTGAACTTTGCCCTCAAAACCAGCTCTACCACCGCCTTCAAGATTGGTATGAAAAGCGGGAGCATCGACGATATCGAGCAAAAATGGATCGACTTCACTAACAGTGCAGACCCTTATGGTTTCACTCGCGACGGCCAGTGGCATCAAATATCTATCCCACTAAGTGACTTCAATGATGAAGTAGACATGTCTAACGTAATCCAACTATTCCAGCTCTTGGGTGTAGATGGTGATATCAGTGATATCGAAATCGACAATATCTATTTTTCTGGAGGCAGCGTCAGCGAAGGCAACTCTGATGGCAATACCGGTAACAACGACGATTCCAGTGGAGAAGAAAATAGTGAAAATGGCTCCAACAATGATGATGGACCCGGCAACAAAGACTTGACGACCCAAGCTACCATCTCCGCCAGTAATGAAATCCAGCCCATCGCCAATGTCATTGACGGCAATAACAATAGCCGATGGGAGAGTGCTCACGGTGGGGATTCCGCCTGGATTCTACTGGACCTTGGCGAAGCTGAAACTCTAAAGACACTTTCTATCCAATGGGAAACCGCCAACGCCGCAACCTACAGCGTACAAGGCAGCAACGACACTATCACCTGGACAACACTATCCAGCTTTGGCGGTGGTACTGCTGGTGAGCGTACCGACGAGCACTCGCTTAGTGGTAGCTACCGCTACGTGCGCCTGTACTTTACCGAACGCAGCACCGCATACGGTTACTCTATATGGGAATTAGGGCTAACCGGTGGCAGCGTGCAAAGCCTCAGCGTCTCCGCCACCTCAGAGATTCAAGGTGCAACACTGGCTATTGATGGAGATAACAGCAGCCGCTGGGAAAGTGCTCACGGCCTGGATACTGTCAGCCTAACCTATGATCTTGGCGCGCAGCAGGCCATCAGCACTGTAACTATCGACTGGGAGACCGCCAACGCCGCCGCCTATACCTTACTTGGCAGTATCGATGGCAATAACTGGAACACAATCCAATCCTTTTCAGGATTAAGTGCTGGCGAACGTCGAGACTCAATCAGTGTAGACGGCAACTACCGCTACCTGAAAATTGACTGTACAGAGCGCAGCACAATATACGGATACTCCATCTGGGAGATCAACGTTCTTTAAATAAGTGGGGTACCGCCTTGGGCTGGTGCCCCGTTTATTACCTGCCCGTAAAAAATTTCAGTTTCAATTAAACGCTGCAGTGCAACTCTATAACTCTAGGATTGCCTTCTGGTATGAAAACAAATATCTATTGATTTAATTATCGATAGACCATTGCCAAAATTGAACGCCCCTGATCCAAGTAACATTGGTACAGTTCAGCAACGGGTGTAGCCAGCGATTCTGCATCAACCCGTTCAAAGCCCAATGACAAATAAAAAGACTCTAAGTGGGCATAGGGAAATGTATAGGTATCCCCACCAAAGCGCTCAGCTAACAGTGTTAGCAACAGTCGAGCAACGCCCTGCCCCCGTTGCTCCGGGGCCACTGCAATCCCCGCCAGCAGTTTAAAGGTTCCATATCTGCGCAAGTATCCACAGCCAACTATCTCGCCACGCTCGCTACGCACTACGGCACAATCCTCGTGACGCTTGGCTTTGCCACGAAATCCATGCATGCGATAGAATTTGTTTGCCAGTGGAATCTCAATATCTGCCAGCCATTGGACCTTATAAGAAGGCTGCGTGATCCCCATAAATCTGCCCGTACCCAGAAGTCAAAATGCCCAGAGAAACCTGTAATACCTGTTTACGCCCACCCAAAGTTTGCTATTGCAGTGCCCTGGTGAGCCTAGCCAGTACCATAAGAGTGGTGATCATACAGCACCCGCAAGAGGAGAAGCACCCATTCAATACCGGACGCATGGCGCGCCTATGCCTGAGTAACAGCGAGCTGATGGTTGCTGAAACTTTATCTACGTATCATTTAGATACCTTGCTCAGCACCCCCTCAGCACTACTCTACCCTTCACTGGACTGGTTACCGGACAGCACCGAACCAGATGAAAGTTGTCATCTAGGAGAAAAATCCAGTAAAACGCAAGCAACCATCAAACAGCTAATCGTGATAGATGCTACCTGGAAGAAATCTAAAAAAATTCTCCACCTAAATCCTTTGTTACAAAAACTTCCAAGGATCAACCTTAGTGGTGGCCTTGAATCAAATTACACAATTCGAAAGACCTCTGTTGCTGATGGCCTATCAACCATTGAAAGCATCGCCACAGCAATGCAACTGCTTGAACAAAATGATATTTTTTTTAGATTACTGGAGCCTTTTAATAAGATGATTGCTTTACAACAGAAAAGCTACACTGTCGAGCCCGCCTGAGAATTAGCGCAGCTGATAAACCATAGCTATCCAATAGTTTCTTGAATCACTCATAAGTATTTTCAATATTTCTCATAGAAGAGCTCATTCAGAGTGAAGCAGCAAATATAGACTAAGATGGATGCCCTATCCTGATAACTTTAACTACCAGAGCATATAATATCTAGCTTTACAATCGATCCATTGAACTTTTAAATATTAAGCGGCTACCTGAATAACCCGAATCGACAAATTTATCACTTACAATAAGGCCGTGAACTTTTCTCGCCCATGCAAAATATTTATTCTATTCTATACTCCACAGTGGCAAAAGTGGCAGACAAAAACCTAATTTTTCAATTAGCTGCCACCACCACTCACACTTCGAGAAAATAGATTGATGACTATTACACCCAAGACGATAAGAGCTATACCAAGAGCCGCTCCCCAATCAAGCTTTTGCCCAAAGAAAACAAAGCCGACCAGAGTAATTAACGCAACGCCCACCCCAGACCATACTGCATATGCAACGCCAACCGGAATGGTCTTTAGTGAAAAAGAGAGCAAATAAAAGGCAATCCCATAAGAGATGACCACTACTATGGATGGGACAACTTTAGAGAATCCATCTGAGTTTTTTAGAAATGACGTACCCACGACTTCAGCAACAATCGCCATGGAAAGATAGACCCAATGTGACACTTGATTTTCCTATTTTTATTGATGACAGGATTCTGTAAACCAGACCATACTTTCATGCTGCAAAATATACAAATGTGGCCACATGAACGCACTTGAGTTGAAGTGCCCAAAGATATTTCTATTGAGATTCCATTTATAATAGCAAGGCCACCAAGACCTAAATCACCCTATAAAAAGCTGATAGAGATCTTCATATATCACCAGTAATTGTCACATATGAACAACACTCCGTAGCTTGGCAACACCTACAAAAATACTTCCGAAGCCTATTATAGGAATAGTCAACAAAACCGTCAGCTCTATACTACCAGAAAGATATTTAATATTAGATACAGGACTAATTGATATAACCCATAAAACTGAGACTAAGATTATAAAAAACTATGAAATAGCCTCAATCATCGATCTAATTATCTACATATGGCTCTGTCTATGAACGTTGAGCAGCACTGACAAATACTATCGCTGCTCGGCAGTGGCGCAAAGCGCCTTTTCTTGCGTGTGATTGTTAGGCAGCATAGCTCTCTAGTTCGGAAAATCAAAGACCATCAACCGGAAGAAACCATATCCACAAGCAAGAGAGCGAGAAAGGCAAAGAAGAAGAGCGCTGTACTCAGCGGTGTCTCTGGGACTTTGTGTGCCTCCTTCAGGAGTTCCTCCGCAGCCAAATACAAAAGAGCTGCAGCCGCAAATGCCAATACCCCTTCGATCCAACCGCTCGACAGTGCTCTCCCACCCAAATACCCCACAATCGCTCCGATTAGAGGAGAGAAAGCCACGAGAGTCGTCGTCCGTAAACTTCGAATCCAAGAATCACCACTTCGTCTAAGCGTCGCACCCATGGATAAACCAAGGGACAATAGTTCAGCCGATAAAGCAATCGCCACCAACAAAGTCTGTTGATTAGAGCCGCGAGCCGCGGCGGAGGTTACTCCAATTAGCGAACCATCAATAAAAACATCAGTGGTGACAACTCCAATTAGAGTCCACTTCTCTGCCCGACCACTTCCACGGGCGAGTCGCTCTGAGACTGCTCGAATCGAGAGCATAAAGATAATACCAGTGGCAAAACCGAATGCGACAGCAAGAGGAACACCTCGATGGAGTACATCAGGCAGGATCTCAACACCCAATGCCGCGAATACTAAGCCGGCGGCTGTGTGCTGAATATATCCATGAATCGTCGCTGAAGGCGGCCGGAACGCAGCGATAACACCTCCGACCGCGAGCGAAGTTGCGCAGAGCAAACCATAGACTATGACATATATGAGATAGGTATCACTACCCACGATCAATGATCCTTGAGTATTACTGTACGCATGCTGCATACAGCACGGTTAAGCCTGAAGAAGCTAAGCCAAAGAATAGCTAAACTTGTCCCTATTTTTTATGAATACTTCTCTACGTACATATTATTCTAGAATGCTAATGAATTTCTGGGCGAATTCTTCTCATGACTAGAAATAATAAATATAATACATTTCCCGCCAGCCACACATAAAATTGGTTGACTCCATTCAAAATCACTGACCAACAAATTTAGCCAATTTTTTATTCTGGAAATTATACACCCTCAAAAAAATAATAAAGCATTCCTTGCCTTAAATTACATCTCCTATTTATATATTTGGAAGGATTCGAATATTTAAGTAGCGCCATCGCAACAATGGGACCATTCGATTTATATTTGATGTTTTTTGAAAAAAATAGTAACACTCCGAAAAAAAGAAAAGCTATGTTGATATCATAGCTTTAATAAGCTGATACCCTTAGCTTATAATTGTGGACTTTTCAGGCACCTCATAACTATTTAACTTGAAATCTTAGCACCACTTTAACTATACAAGGCGCCCATTAACACTAATATGCTTTCATATAATGTTTTACTCAGTGGATACCGGAACAGAGTGGCTTTGTTCTCACGTAGCATATAGCGCAAAGCGAGGGGAGTGCTGGCGATCCGTCATAGTAACTTGATAGGCGACACAGTAGTTTTTAAATAATTATTATTTATTAGTTCACTAGCAGATGGGTAGCCAAGAATACTGGTGTATTTACAACTATTTATACGCAACCAACTTAACACTTTGACCTTTTGCTCATCAGACATACACTCAAAATTAAACCAATTAAGAACACAAACTACTGTATCATTACCTTAAAGATCATAATCCTCCATTAGATTCAAAATATAATCGCTGTTTCTCAATTACATATAGCCTTGCAAAATATAACAGATTTTAAATGTTTGCTTATGGACCAAATTATTATCAAAGAAACAATCTGATTCTTTCAAAACCTTAAATTTTTTTCAAAAATCACACTTCATAATTTTCCATAATGCTTTATCGTATCACTTACCTAAACTTGTGTAGCATTTGTTTTTTTCAGTATAGTGTATTGCCCTGGTGATACTTTAATAGGCTCAGGAAAACCCTTGCCAAGCACTCTCATGCCTTCATTGTTTTCACCTATGTCATTGTGGAATCCAGAATTAACTACTTTTTCGAAGTGCGCATATGATTCCCATACTACGATATTAATGTACTTTGATGATCCATCATCTTCTCTATTGATTGATTTGTAAAAAGTGGAGCTGACAAAACCTTCTTTTTTGCTGAAGTACAACACGTATTCATCACGCACTTCTTCTGCTATTGTTTCCATTCCATTAGGTACGATGATCGTGTTTATTACGCTAATTGTTTGCATAAAGTAATTCCGATTAATTGCATAAAGTTTCCAAAAAGGACAGTCGAAGTGTTTGCGAGTGAAGCGCGCTGCGTAGGCTGGGCGAGCCGGCTTAGCCTAGTTATAGCTGACGCGCGCAGCACTGCCTATTTACTCTTTGCCAGCCAACGATGACTGGCAACTGCCTAGTAAATTTATAGGGAAAAATGGCATACTTTCCTCATCAAATAATTCTCTTATTGGCACTCCACACAGAGCTTGTTAAGCTAAAGCGAAGACACTTGAATGAAAATGCGGTGCCAAAATACGGGAGTGTTTTCTTAACCTTCGTAAATTTTCAGTTTATTTGTCAGCATAGCAATTCAGAACTTTCTCCAGTATTCCTTTGGCTTCCAGCGCCGCATCAAGTTTTCCCTGAACGTGAGCCATTGAGATTGCCCCCTCTTTAAGCAGAACGATCAGGCTTGTAATCTCTTCTGTTATTCCCTCTGGAAGAGACAATTCGCCAACATGCTTTCGAATCAATACCGTTATCCCAGCTTTGTGCTCGGCGCAGGCCCGATGGATTGCATTGTCTTGGTCACCGAATTCAGCGCTGGCATTGATGAAGAAGCAGCCATTGAAGTGGCCAATATCCGGAACCCGGCTATGAAACCAGTCAGTTAAGGCATTAAACAATTCTAGCAATGCGAGCTTGCCTGCAGGAACATTCTCCAGCCTCGATATAAGCCAAGTCCGGTAACTGTGATCACGATAACGTATTGCCGCTTCTACCAGATGCTCTTTACTAGGGAAATGGTGATAAAGCGTCTTTTTAGCTATGCCGGACTCTGCCAGCACCAGATTTACACCCACGGCGTGAATGCCGCGTGTGTAGAAAAATTTAAAGGCGGTACGAACCAACAATTCTTGCTTATCCATCGGCAATATCAACATCAGACCAGATACTCGAATCTTGACACTAGAAGACGAAACTGTCTATCCTTAGGTAGACCGATCTGTCTACCTAAGAGGTTTTCCCTATGCACAATCGCCTGATAACTTCACGCCGTTCTGTCTCTTTACTAGCGGGCCTGGGAGCAATGCTGTGTATAACCGCTCTGAGTAGCCTGGGTAGTGCAATTCAGTCCACCATTTGGTTGATGGCTCCCTTTGGCGCGACAATGGTAATTCTTTTCGGATTGCCGGAAAGCCCACTTGCACAGCCTAGGAATATCATCGTAGGACACCTTCTAACAACCGCGATTGGCCTTTCTGTAGCAGCTTTAGCGGGCGTTACACCCTGGTCTATGGGGTTAGCTGTAGGATTAGCGGTAAGTTTGATGCTGCTGACCAACACTACTCACCCACCAGCTGGGGCCAATCCTCTGGTCGTTATGCTCGCAGGTGAACACTGGGATTTCCTGTTGATGCCGGTGGCGGCTGGAACCGTTCTGATTGTGGCTTTCGGGGTGCTATACCACCGGCTTATTTCCGGGCAACGGTATCCGAAGCGATGGTTGTAAGCAGGGTTCCTCAGACAAACTGAGCAGCTTGACCGGCAATTATGCCGGGGCCCAGCTCGCTCATTTGCATAACGAGGGTGTAGAAAAACTCACCCCCAATTTTCACATTGCGCTTCTACGTGAAAAATAGCCTACTCATCAGTGAAAACTAAATCAGAGTTCGCGTAGAATCACCATTCTTGGTCAACATTTGATCACACCTGAAGAATCATAGGTGTACATTAGTTTTTCAACATCCTAACGCTTGGCGCAACGGCGAAGCACATAGTGCTGAGTCCGGCAGCCAAAGGCTGCGTATTGCCGCCACTTGTATGGTTGTTCTTGTCCGATTCTGATGTTGAAAATCCTTTTCGCTAACGGGTAAATTGAGACCCACCTTCGGCGGCCACCGAAGGCCTTGTTTGTCACAGTTCGTTGCTGCGCCGGTTCATAAAGACCGATAACAAGTATGAACGTGACAGACACTCACTAGGCATAACTCGAATAGTCATGTGGGCCTCGAGCCCGAATAGCAAGGCGGAGATAGCTTATCTTATGGAACCTCAAGAGATCAATGTCGGTATCGACACCAGCAGTAAACAACTCGATATTTATGTGAGACCTACTGGCCAGTTCTTTAGTGTTACCAATAACAAAGAAGGTATTAAAGACGCTATTAAACAACTACAACCGCTTAAACCTCAAAGAGTATTAATCGAGTCCACAGGAAGACTAGAATTAGAATTCGTCTGTGCTGCTCATAAAGCGGGAATGCCGATAGTTGTTTGCAATCCTTCGCAAGTAAGAAACTTTGCAAAATCAGCGGGACGGCTCGCCAAAACAGATAAGCTAGATGCAATTGATATCGCACATTTTGGTGAAGCAATTAAGCCAAGATTGTCATCAATCAAACCAGAAAAACTCAGAAATATCAGTGATTTGCTGACGGTCAGGAACCAGTGCTTAGAGATGAGCACAATGCAAAAGAATCGTCTCAGGAGAATGCCTAAGTCTGTTCACAAGCCCATTCAGGCTATCTTAAAGGCCATCAAGAAAGAGCTAGAAGGGGTCGATAAGCAACTTGATAAACTTGTTAACAGTGTTGCCGAGTGGCGACAAAAACGCGATCTCTTATTAAGCGCTAAAGGAGTCGGCAATGTACTGGCTTACACGCTAATGAGCGAACTTCCTGAGCTGGGCAAGTTGAACCGCAAAGAGATTGCAGCACTTGTGGGTATCGCCCCGATGAATCGTGATAGCGGCAGCTTCCAGGGCAAGCGCTATATTCGAGGTGGGCGACATCGTGTACGCACGGTTTTATTTGTTTCTATGATGTCGGCAATACAATGCCATCCTAAATTAAAACCAATGTATGAGCGCCTGGTCACTGCTGGCAAACCAAAGAAAGTAGCCCTTATCGCATGTATGAGGAAGCAACTTACCATCCTAAATACGATGGTAAAAAACAACACTTACTGGGATGAGAAAATGGTTTAAATATTTGACAAAGGGCCATAGTCACTTGTTATGCCTAGTTCTGGGGGGTTACCTGGACCTCAAATGGAACCCCACTTGAAGCTGTAAACTTAATACCCGCAGATTTATGAAATCTCTGGAAGTAAAACCGGGCTAGCCACAAGTACAAACCCGGTAGACTCTTTGAATTCGTACACTTTCGTTTTTAAACGGATTTGATTCTCCGGCGTTTGCTCCGTGCTTAGCTCAATTTTTAGCATATTATTTATACGCATTTCGCTTTCAGCGCCTTCCTCATTAAGAAGTTGAATAGATGCCAGCTGTTCATTATTTGAGCTTGCATCTACTTTAAGCATAATTGGAGATGCCGTGGAGAAAGAGGCGTATAGAAGAGATGCGCCCCTAAGTACCAATATTGCAGCAATATAATTCTTGATTCGTTTTACGACAGAAAATTTTTCTGACTCTTTCACAAGGATATCTTCTGGCACTATTGAAAATGCAGAAGAAATTGATTTGACCGACTCCTGGGACGCATTACCACTTTTCTCGATTCGTTGTATCGTTCTTAAGCTAACCGATGCCACTTCAGCAAGCTGCTGCTGACTCCAGGCTCGCGACTTTCGCAGGCTGATAATCTTACTTGTATCTACTTGCACTTCCATTTCTCTGTCCTCTGAAAATTGAACTCAAATTTTCATCGGATCAGCCTTAATTAGTTACGTCATTCTTACGATATTAGTACGAAATTCATGCGACAGGCATAACGCCTGTATAAATTGTGCCGAAGCGATAGCGTAGGCATCAATTTGATACATTTGTTCTGTGTTGATCTAGTTCGCAATAATAATTATAAGCTGGACCAGGATTAATTGGATTCCAGCCTTCGTTTATTGCACTCTTAATACATAACTCAATTAACTTTGGCGCCACAGAGTTTGGATAGCTAGTTATTGCAACATCTGGACGCAGCCACTTGAATTCAACCGATAACGTAGAACCTTTTTGGCTATCTAATTCAATAGCAGCAAGCATTTTCCCACCTTGACAAGCTTGTGTGTAAGTCGGCCGGTCTCGTACGATCCAACGGTACGAATTTCCTTCTACTACAATTTTTCTACTTCCCTTTTTAGGTATACTCACGATAACTCCTTTGACACAGAACGCCCAGCACACAGGCGGCCGAAATGAAGCAAAGCGCAATGTAGGCCGTCCGGCCCGGCGATTTTCGCAGGGCTTAGGTGCTGCTGTTTGTTATGTGCAACCCCTAACATTGGTGATTTTCTCTTACTTACGATTTTTTAAAACCCCAAACCACAAGGGCTAGCCCTATAACAAACATCAAACCAGTAGATATTTCTGCACTATCTGTAAACACTACTTTATAATAAGTTCCTGGCTCAGGTTCTACAAATAGACCAACAACATAGCCCCATATATCTAAGGGTAAGAACGCAGACAGACCGAAGAATGATAAGGTTAACAGAGTTATTCCTAGTACTTTTGCAGTCTTTTTCATAAATTTTTTTACGATACTAATTACACATAACGCCCGCAGCACACGCGAGCATAGCGAGTCGAGGCCGATAGGCCGGTGTGGCTGCGTTTGTTATGAGTGAATATCGTGAACAAATTGATGCCTCATAGACTTCGGCCAACTAGGATAAACTTGAGATAGATGCTCTATTACTTTCAGACCAACATATTTGAAGTCAATTTCATCAAATGTCACGACAGGCATAGCTCCTGACGTAAGCTTTTCTATCGCCTGCTTGTGAAATCCACAGAATATTGCATAGGACATTATTTCATGCCACTCGTTTACTCTGTCTTGTAGCTTCTCAACACGATCCCATGTGGATAAAAGTGTTGGAAAGGTGCCACGACCTTCGCCAATCAACTCACCATCCGAAATGGAAATCTCACGAGGCCAAAAGAGCCTACTTTCCTTGATCAGTCTACTGAACTTCATCTTTACTCATAACGAGGGTGTAGAAAAACTCACCCCAATTTTCACATTGCGCTTCTACGTGAAAAATAGCCTACTCATCAGCGAAAATATAGCCAGAATTCACATAGAATCACCATTTTTGGTCAATATTTGATCGGATCTGAAAAATCATAGATACACTTTAGTTTTTCTACAGCCTGAACGCCTCCAGCAGGGGCGGCCGTAGGGTTTAGCGTGCGAAGCGCGCTGCGTAGGCCGTCCAGCCGAGCCCCGAAGGGGCTGGGTGATCCTGCCTGGATTTGTTAAATGTTTCACCACGATGACCAGTGGTATTTATGTACAAGCTTGCCGTCTGCACTGAAACAAAACGCATATTTGCTGGGTAGCTTCAGCGTGTTCTCGTACCAAGCTTCTTTAACGCACCCAGAAATCCTTTGTTCTTGAGACTTTTTAAAACCCCGTTCTGGCCCTTCCGTACCATCAGTGACATATGACGGTTCGCCTGCCAAAGCTAGTAGCTCATCATATGAGCTTCCTATAGGCAATGATTGCATAGCTTCAGTAGGACCATTTTCGCCCAGGAGTATGTAGCCGCACACACCGAGAACAAATACAAAAAGGCTGAAAGCAAGTACCTTCTTATTCATGAGCACACGCATGACATTTAACGCCCCGCTCACCCGCACATACTGCGGAGAGCGTTCTTGTGAAAAGTGGCGCGCAGTGACACACAAAAACGAGCGTAGCAGTATGTGTCGGTGTGCAGCGGTTTGTTA
Organism: Microbulbifer variabilis; assembly: GCF_020524905.1. Taxonomy (GTDB): domain Bacteria; phylum Pseudomonadota; class Gammaproteobacteria; order Pseudomonadales; family Cellvibrionaceae; genus Microbulbifer; species Microbulbifer variabilis_A. The sequence goes on from NZ_JAIVKI010000004.1 coordinate 27,674, forward strand.
AGTTTTTTGGTAGTAAGCACGTACAATTTCCTTTGCCTGCTCTTCTGTGATCTCATTAAGTGAAACTTGGTTTAGAACTTGACCAGGTTCGCTATATGAACAGGTAACTACTACCGAGTAAATTTCCTTCTTTCTAGCCGAGCTTGAAGCTTTATTAGCAAAGTGTTGGTACACAGATATTATGTGTTCCCATATTATTATTTCATTTAAAGGGTTTTTATCTCTCCTGAATCCATCCTCCCACTCCTCATAACTAAGAGGATACACTTCCGATAAGTTGGACATGATAGATTCTATGCGCGCCTTCATTTCCCCTTGGAAAGGCTCATGCTGATATTCGCCCTGCTTAAGCTGGGCGCTATTGGCCCAATATTCCTTTCCTTCGTAGCTTACTCGTACCATTCCTGGTCCAATTTGATCAGAAGGTACTGTAGAAACATCTCCGGTCTCTACATCTATTACTTCAAAATTTTCAGCCATAACCACACTAGATATTAATAATGAAAGGAAAATTGCTCGATACATAATTCAAACTTAACGCTCACATTTGGGGCGGCCGGAGCGTAGCGTAGGACGTCCCAGCCGCGTTTTTCGCGGCGGCAACATGTGCTTGTTAGACGATTTTTCGTGTTTTCTGGATCAGGGAGTGCCGGTTATTACAGTGCTTGTCCATTCGACTAAAATCTTTCCATTTGTGGTTAGAACGCTGTATTCAGTATCACCGCTCCTCCCTGCCTTAACACATATATTAACGGGGACGCCGGGTTGTCCACCTTCAATCTGACTTGCTGCGTACGCTGCACCCACGATGTGTGCGGCTTCACTAATCGTTGTTGATAGCCCCAATTCGTTGGCATGATCGGAAACTAGTTTGATTTTCTCGAAGTGATCGAGACCGAAGTCTTTATCCATACCGACTCGAACACAAGGATCCTGAAGCTCGCAGCCCATAAGAACTCCACTGATGATTATTAGAATACCAATAATACGCACAGCTTTTTATCCTCCACCGTCAATTGCGACAAGGTGCTGATCTCCGTTGGAGATCATTTTTTTTGAAATTTTGGCAGCAGCACAGCCTGTGCGTCTAACGCCCCAATAACCAGCAGCCGGAGCATAGCGTAGACTGTCCGGCGGAAGTCCGAAGGGCTGGAGTGAAGTTCATTGGCTGGTTATGATTGTACTGACAAGCAACAACATTGCAAATGTTAAAACACATAAAAGAGATGCCTTATATTTCTTAGCTACACAAGTCCGCAACCGCAGAATTTCGTCAGAAAAATTTTCTCGACCAAACTCTGCCTTACTAAAAATGAAGATCCAATAGTAATACGAACCATTTAATGCTGAGAAATATTTCTCATACACTTTCGGCCGCTCTTTTTTAATCAAAGCAATAAGTACTTTACCAGAAGCTGTTGCCCATAGGAAAAGCGCCACGCCCAATAGGAAAAACAACAATGCAGAGATTAACATCGACCTATTCAACACTCATAACGCCTTGCTCAACGGCGACCCGAAGCGAAGCTTTGGGTTGTCCGGTGGAGGGCCTTTAGGCCCGGAACGTATTGCAGCAAATTGTTATATGCTATGCATTATTCATCTTCAAATGCAAATGCCGGCTTACTAACCTGAAGAGCTTGAAACTGGCTATCACTCAGAAAGCAAATGTTGAAACATTGATCAATCCTATCTACGCTAGTCGTATGAACCATTCTGGCGATATTTTGATGGTCGTATTTCTGTAAGATCAAATTAAACTGGGACAAAAAATTATTCTCGAACCATTCAGGTGAAGAAACATTAAGTATAATTGACTCTTCTTGGCCATCAGCAAAAAAATTAAATACCCATCCGCTAGTAGTCGTAGTGTGGCTGATATTTGTGATTGAAAATTCATCTTTAAGCAATTCTGCCATTTCATCAAGCAAAGCAACATAGGCAATTGGACTATCATATGATTCAGCATCATCCAAAATGAAGTATTCCGCTTTACTTATATCTCTAAACTGTGTGATCAGAGAGATAATCTCATCCCAACTATGCTCTTGCCATTCTTCTATACACTCGCTTACAGACCTTATGGTCATGCTAAATCTCCTATTCTAGGTTACATATAACGCTTCAATAACCGGCAGCTGTAACAAAGCGAAGCGTAGTGTAAGCTGTCCGGCGCCGAAGGCGCGAAGTTGATTGACTTGTTATGTGTTTTACTCACAAAGGAACCCTTTGGCATTGTATATTGAATAGTATTTTGTGGAGGCGCCAGGTGTGTGAGCAAAGCCAATTTCAATTGGCCCTTTCGGGTCTGGAACGATTACATTTCCACCTAGCTCAGCCACTTTCCTCTTTGCACTCTTAAATGCACCCTCATCAGTCTTGCCTGTTCCAGATACGAAGCCTTTCACTTTACAAGAAGTAGGTTCGTGATGACGAAAGATGACACTTCTCTCTATTGTGTTACAGCCGACTATTACCAACAAACTGGCAACTACTAGATTTCTCATATGTGATTACACATAACGCCTCAAACACCGGAATGGTGAAGTTGGCGGCTTTTTTGGAACAAAAAAGGTGAAAGCTTTACCATGTCCGCGTGCTTTGACTTGTTACATGCTGAGCTACACACTTGCTATTTCCTTTATTTCCGTAAACTTAATGGGCAAACTGTAAAGACTACCCATGCTTAATAATTTTGTTTTGAGTTCGTTACTCATAACTTTGGAAGGCTCACGCTCTCGTTTATACGGCCCACCGTGTAAGTTCCAATCATAGACATATAGCCCAAAATCTGACCAAACTTCCGAGGTGCCCCAATTGGGCGATTCGAGCTGCTCTGAAATATTGTCATGCTCAGAGTATGCCCCTATTACTGAGCCTGGAATCGTTCCTTCGCCAGCTGTAGAGAATAAGCCAATATTTCCTTCGCTATCTATAGCGAACCAGTCGAACTCTCTGCCTTCTAATTCTTCTTCGTAGATACTCATGATTTAGGCATGTAACGCTCTAATAACCGGCAGCCGAAGCGTAGCGTAGGCTGTCCGGCGCGCGCCTTTCGCGCGCGAAGTTCATTAGCTTGTTATACGTATTGCTGCCCATAGATCACCAAGGCAGCAGAAACAATGACGGAGGCGAAGATCGAGTAGTTTAGCCTCTTTAACCATGCCTCATTCTCTTTATTCTTAAACCGGACAAATGCTCCGATAAGCGAAAGACCCAAGAGAAGGATCATGACTGGCATAAAGTCAGTGAAAACTGCCCAAGCCGTCATTGCGATGATGCTCAGCGGAACCAAGAAAGCCAAACCCTTCACTTCATTCTCCGATCTAATACGTATAACGCCTGCAGCAACGGCCGTAATGTAGCAGCGAAGCTGCGGAATGGAGGTCCAGCCCCGAAGGGGCGCTGTTGCCTGCATTTGTTAAAGTGCTATTGCTTGAATTCACTGCCTTACATATTTTTTAGTGAAACTATATAAGAGCAAACCAGCGAAGACGCAGGGGTAAACAAAGATAAAGTAATAAATCCCTGTGAAGAAGCCAAGAAGAGGCGCTGCCCATATATCTCGACCAGTAATTGTGCCAGATAGCACTGCGTAAATTGTGGCTATGACCATTGCTAGTATGAGCAAGGCCCCACAAATAATAAACGCTCTACTCGCTGCTCTCTTGATCATAGTTGTACTTTAACGCCGCAAGCAAAGGCGCGCGTTAGCGCGTCCAGCCCGCAGGGCGATTTTGCCTTGCTTTGTTATGGGCATTTTTCACCGTGCTCGTCATATGGATACTTTGCCCAATCTGTGCAGCTGCTGCCATGACATGTAACTACGAACTCGATGCAACGGCCACCACCTGTATATAAAAAGCCAAAATCTGGTTTTGACGATGCTGAAGAATTAAATGGTTTTAACCCCTCAAGAGGCAATTGATTCTTTTTTAAATATATCTCGATTGCTTCCCTAGCCTGACTCTCCATTTCTGGAGTAAGTTCTTTAGCTTGTTTGCCACAGCCTACCAATAAAAGGATGCAGGTTAGAAAAATCATTTTCATTATTTATCTCAGACCTCAAGCCCCATAACGTTGCCAACAGGGGCGGCCGAAGCATAGCGTAGGCCGTCCAGACCAGCTAATAGCTGGGCGAGCCTGCTTGGCCTGGTTATGTGGCTGGGGGGATATCAGAATGCTCGCCATTTTTAATTACCTTACGCATGAAATTAACTAAGTGCATTAATACCAAAGCTATTAAAACGCCTATGAATTCAGCACCAAGAGGTATTATCTCATCTTTCCCAAGTAGGAAGCGAATCAATCCTACAAGAACTATCGAGGCACACAGTGAAAAAATAAGCTTAATTAAGTGTCTGATAAAAATTTTACCGCAACCACCTGCTTTAAACCCATCAATGACATCAATCATATTTCCTACTCATTGACACATAACGTTGCCAGCAAGGGCAGCCGAAGCGAAGCATAGGCTGTCCAGCCCAGCCTCCGGCTGGGCGATCTTGCCTGGCCTGGTTATAGCTGGCGCGTACTGAACGACCTACTTGCTCTCTGCCAGCCAACTTTGGCTGGCCACTACCCGATAAATTTACAGGGAAAGTACCATACTTTCCCCACTGGTTAACTACCTGATTGGCACTCCACGATGGCGTAACTGGCTTACAGGGCTTGCTGACTTAAAACGAAGACACCAGAACGAAACTGCGGTACTAGCTTGCAGGAGAACTCTCAGGAAAAGTGTGCTCAGATAGAGATTGATGCTTTTAGCAGGTACAAAACATCTAAAAATTGACCGCCACAATAACGCTCGTAGCACGAGCAAAATTGAAGCGCAGCGCCAATTTTGTCGGCGTGCCTACGCTTGTTATCTGTGTACTAGCGAATAAACCAATACAATCCTTTAAAGCTTGGTGCAGCCAGAATATCAGTATGCCTCACTGACTGGGGATCTTCCTGCAAACTCTTCTTTAACTTACGTAGTTTGACAATGCCTCTTATCGCCTGCGAGAAGATTAGCACTGCCAACGCAAGAATTAAGGTATCGAATCCCATTCCAGCAAGTAACGTGGATGCGAGAGTAATCAGTGCAAGAGGCCCCATTAAAAAGGAGGTAACCCAACAACTGAGCAAGTTTGAATCAATCTCACCATAGAGGTCTACTGGCTTTTTTCGAGTTCTTCTCATTCTTTACCTACAGACAGATAACGCCTTGCTCAGCCGCCGCCGGAATGGAGCCGCCTTGTGCTAGCGTAGCGTACAGCACAAAGCGAGCGGAGTGTAGGTGGTCGGATGCAGCAATTTGTTATGCTTTTTTATAGTTCTTTAGCCAATATTTTAGTAGCACGATAACCTTTATCCCTTTGAGTTACATATGCATGTTTGAAGGCTTTTCTAAAAGACATATTGTGACGTAGCTCGGCTGATAGCTTTCTGATGATCTTATGGGCACTATATGCCAAAAGTTCTTCTAGCAAACATACTCCAACCTTCACTAGTAAATCCGAGTCCTTGGTACGCCTACAAATTTCTCTTATTACTCTGAAGTTCTCGGCTGGGTTGTTTACAGCGCCATACGTTAGAGCTTCTTCAGCCTTAGACATTCCTTGAGGCGATTGAAGTTCAAATTTTATCCAGGCCCTTGCCATGGCATGAACCTCGGCATCGCACACTTTTAATCCTGGATATAAAAATTTCGATGGGCCATGTTTCTTCATATATTCACTGCATAACGCCCGCAGCAGGGGCGACCAATGCTGTACGCTTATTGTGCTAAAAAGGGAGCGCAGCGACCAGCACAATAAGTGCACAGCGTTGGGCGTCCCGCGGAGGCCCGTAGGGCCGGAGCATACTGCCTGCGATTGTTAGTTGTTTTACCCACCGAGCGCCTCATATGCCGCCCAAATAAATACCATAACCAAGCAACCAAAAGCGAACCAGTGGTAATTTTTTGCCCGCGCCAAATCAACTGCAACCATTGGTGTATATACAAACTTCAGGATACTGGAAGCGCCACCAACCACAACAAGAACTATGATTGGCCACCAAGATTTAGCTAGAAGCGACCACAACAAAATTGCAGGTATGCCGAAAGTAGTAATTAAGGCTTCAATTACTGTACCCGCGTAATGTTGCTTGGAAAGACCGCTACATTTCGGGCAGACGGCAGGGTGTAGAGCACTGGAATTGAATTTACTCCAACTCGAAATACTTCTTTCATTACAGTAAGGACATGTATGCTTCATAAGCCCGATTCAGACAACTAACGTTGCCAGCAAGGGCAGCCGAAGCGGAGCGTAGGCTGTCCAGCCCAGCCTCCGGCTGGGCGATCTTGCCTGGCCTGGTTATAGTTGGCGCGCTCTGAACGACCTACTTGCTCTTTGCCAGCCACCTTTGGCTGGCCACTGCCCGATAAATTTACAGGGAAAATACCATACTTTCCCTACCGATTAACTATCTGATTGGCACCCCACAATCAGGCAACTTACTTGTAGAATTTGTTGACTTAAAACGAAGGCATATGAACGAAACTACGGTGCCAGCTTGCAGGGAAACTCTCTGGCGAAGCGCGTTCAGGTAGAGATTGTTACTTGCAGCAACTACAAACTATCTACAAATTGACCGCCACAATAACGCCTTGCTCAGCCGCTGCCGAAATGAAGCCGCTTTGTGCTAGCGTAGCGTATAGCATAAAGCGCGCGGAGTGTAGGCTGTCGGATGCAGCAACTTGTTATAAATTTCTATGATGCTAGCTAAAAATTGAACCAATAGCCTCAAGCACACCCGTAACAGCACAAACCAAACCTTCTACGAAGGCTTCCAAAACACCAGTTAAAATCTCAACGATACCCACGGTAGACTCGGAAATAACAGTCGGTAATACAAGGCCAGCTATTGCGGACACAGCAATAGCTGAAGAAACCAATTCAACTCCATAGATTATGCTGTAGCAAATAACAGCAACTATAGATAGAGAGCAAATAGATTGAATAACCCTCAGCAATTTCGATTTTTCTTTTGGTTCACTACTCATTACTTAGTCCTATTTATAACGTTGCCAGCTGGGGCGGCCTGCGCTGCTTATGCGCGCAGCGCATAGCGTAGGCCGTCCCGCGGAGGCGCGCAGCGCCGGAGCGTACAGCCTGGCCTTGTTAAGCATTTATCTCACTGGCCTCCATAATATTACGACGAGGAACTATGCCCCACAATGCCGGTAACGCTCCAAGAACAAAGCCACAAAATAGTGTTTGAAGTTGTACAGGCCAAAACGCAAGCTTCACTCCTACACCGTAAATTGCATATGAATTCAAGGTAACATCTAGCACCATAACTATGGCGGCGAGAACTAGGCCAGCTCTCAATTTAGCTAAAATCAAAACTACCACAAGGAGATCAATTACAGACAATGCAGTCCAGAACGCATTGAAACCGAATGGCGCAAAGGTATATGGAAAAGGCCCACCATTTACGATATCTGCTACGTGATTAATGCATCCAATCATAAAGCATGCAGCAATTACCGAAATAAATATTTTTTTTGACTGTGGCACGATATTTCCCTATGCGCTAACGCTGAGATAACAGTCCTCGCCACACAAAAAAATAAACTCGCTCTGAGTTTAGGATGTATCGCATGAGCTATCAGCGAGGAACTGTTCATCGTTTTGTTGTACATGGGCGCCGGCACGATATATCCGGCCGACCATCTTTATTAATGGAATTACCTTTTTTTCGTGAGGGCCACCATCGGTGAGAAAGCTTGGATGGGCCTCCGCAGATCTTGCAGTAAAGTACCATAGATAGCCTATCTGCACTATTGGGAACCGGCGCTAATGTGCCGCATACCTTACGGCAACGTTGATAGTCTTCCTTTGCAGCCGCCGCATACAGACCATAGTACCGAATAGTGTGAAGCCCCCGAGGAGGGACATGCTGAAGTACCCGACGGATAAATTCCCGGGGTCTTAATTGCTGGGACTTGGTCCGCTTGTCTCGGTGGTCAAGATAGCTCATCTCAACCACATCAGATTCAACACATTTTAGTTGGCGAGGGTCTACCGGCCCGCCTTTGCAGTAGCGAGCTAAATACAGCAATACTCCCTTACTGTGCTCATATCGTTCTTCGATCCGGACACTCCAGGACTTTTTATACAGACCACGGTACATTCGCCAAAAGGCATCACATGTCATGTCGGGTGGTAAATTCATGTCGCCGGACTCAAATGCAGCTTTTACCAGCCCCTGGAGCGTACCTCGATATACCTGACGAATCACTTTACTGGGTAAAAGAAAATTACCTAAATCCTTCCAGCTCCCCAGCTGATCAAGGCCGCCTGCCGTCACCAGGCAGTGCGTGTGAGGATGTAAATTAAGTTGTCGACCCCAGGTATGAAGCGCCATAAGGATGCCTGGCTTGGCCCCTCCATGACGCTGATCAGACAAAAGCTTTAACAAAGTCTCCCGACTGGCCTGAAAAATAATTTTCGAAAATAGCGCTTCGTTGTAACGCCATAGCGAAAGGTACTCATGCGGCAAAGTAAAAATGACATGAAAGTGGGGTTTATTTAGCAGCCTTAATTTTTGCTTTTCAATCCACTCAAAACGCTTTTTCTGCGCACACAAAAAACAACTCCGATGTCGGCAAGAATGGTTTATTTCGATCCCGGGGTGATTTTGTTTGCATGTATAATAACTGACGCCCATCGCGCTAGTCCGGCAATGAGCTAACGCATCGATGGCCTTTAGATTCTTTAATGGTTGTTTTTCTGCTACTAATTTATCGCGGTAATCGGCAAACAAATTTTGTATGGTGCGATCGGACATATCCTTTTGTTCTTTACTAATATATCTCTGATGTTACCTCTTTGCCGCGTAGCGGCTATGTACAACGCCTTGCCCACAGGCAGCCGAAACGCAGTGTAGGCTGTCCAGCCCCGAAGGGGCGATTGTGCGGCAACTTGTTATTCATTTGGGCTTAGAAAATAGCTAGATTTTTGCCTGTGCGTACAGGGTTGCACCAAGGGCTCAAACTGCCATTTACTCACAACTGGAACTACGCTTTTTTCTAGGAACCAGTCAAAAGAAATCTTTGCCTTATCTCTGTTTGGCTTGTTCTCAGATTCTACAACTTTAAGATCATTGATGTGGCCCGATTTTTCTACAGTAAATTCAACCACAACATATCCCTCTACAAAGATATGCATGTAAGACGTGCCTGGAAGATATTCTCTAACCTGCTCCGGAAGCGGGTATGTTGGATTGGGAGCACTTATCTCCTTTAAACCCTCACACTTCATCTCTTGCGCAGTTGTTATTGCAGAAAAAAATGCGAAATATAAGGTAATTAGCTTTTTCATAGTGATGCATAACGCTGAGTGCAGCCGCATTTTTGGAGAAGCCCTTTTGTGCTATTTAAGCACAAAAGGAGCGACGGAAAAAATGTCGGCTGGCACGTATTGTTAGGCATTTTTGACTAGGTCATTATTTATTGCGTAAGTTTCAAGCTTCTCTGTTAGCTGATCTGGATCTTTATAGAATTCGGTGTCTAGTTCATCTAGATCTTTCGAAACATCATCAGAATTAGTTGCCACCTGACGTAAATATTGCTCTTTTGGGACATCCGAGTTGCCAAATACTATCTGTTTAGCTTTGCGCAATAACCTAAGTGAATTTGTTGCTTTAAGTTGAATTAGCCCTAATTCAGCATGCGTGTAGTTTTCACCAGCTGAATTGGAAAAGTACTGATCAAAGCCACCATTATAGACTTCACCACTCAGGCAATTAACCGAAAAGTATATTTTTTCTGCTTCAGACAGAGATTTAAAACCTTTACTTTCGTCATATACACGAGACACTAACTCGCTCCAAAAGAGCCTGAACGGGCATGTTTTATCAAGCTCTCTTTCCTTTTTATAATACTCCTTTGATTTTTCCATGCTTTCTCGTATGCCATTTTTACAGGCCATACAAACACCACCCGTTCTCTCTGCTGTACTAGGAAGAACAAGCGCACCGCATTTTGTACATGGTACTTTCTCTGTCATTTGTACTTTTGCCTAACGAAAATAGATATGCGGAACCGTTAAGGAAGTTGGCAGTACCTTTGCGTAAGCAAAGGGAATGACAACTTTTAGGTTTCCGCATCATCGGGTTGTTATTTGTTGCTCGTGGCATTGTGAACAAATCCACTACAAATATCTTTCTTGCTACTGTCTACCACGATTCGGAGAGAAAAATTAGCAGCTCTAGGTTCGCGGCCTTGCTTCGCTTCGAAGCGGCTGCGCCGTCCGCATCAACTTCGTTATGCGAGCGTCGCTGAAGCTTCGAAGCTTACACGAAGGTTGAACCGTTGACTATGGGCTTTCACGCCAATACTGTTTTTATATACAGCAACCCAATAATCACCTGCTATTCTTAACTGTACCCTCGCAAGACTGGAGCGAGCGACCAATAACAGTGTATTCAAAAGCAGCTGCATTATATCACCCTGCAACATATCCCCAGATCAAAAAACCACCAAAGACCTAAAAAATATTTACAAATCAGAGAGTTAGCTATCGCTGACATAGAAATACTCAAGTGGATATATTGCAGCTGCAATATATCTTGTTATTTTGTTGCTTTTGATCACAGATGTAAATCGTTCAAAATCAAGGAGTTAACTCTTATATTACCGTGGATATGTGCAGCTGCTTTTGATCTTGGTTATTGACAGCACCGAAAAATAATAAATACTGTATATAAAAACAGTACAAAGAAAGCATCATGGATGATATTCGCCCTAAGCTACCTTCTAAACCTGAACGTTTTATGGATATTTTACGTCAGCATATTCGCAAACAGGGACTATCGTACCGAACAGAGCAAACTTACACGCACTGGATAAAGCGATTTATTCACTTTAATCGATTGAAGCACCCTGCTGGTATGGGCCCGGCTGAGGTGAGGAGTTTCTGACTCACCTTGCTGTTCAGGGTCTTTGCGCATCCAATACGCAAAGAGTGGCTTTGAATGCTATTGCCTATCTCTACAAGCAGTTCTTAGGCAAGGAAATCCCAGACTTGGATTTAAGCTTGCAAAGAAGCAACGACGGCTGCCTGTTGTTTATAGTCGTGAGGAAGTTGCCGCGGTTCTTAGTCATTCACAAGGAGTCTTCAGATTACAGATACAGCTAATGTATGGCTCAGGGCTCCGTAGTGCCGAACTACTATCTCTCCGAATAAAAGATGTGGACTTTGGCAGTAATAATATTTTTGTCCGCGGCGGAAAAGGAAATAAGGATCGAACTACCCTTCTTCCGCAGGGAGTAATCCCAGATCTAGAACGTCAAGTTCAGTGTGTATCTCTCCTTCATCAACAGGACTTACTGGCCGGCTACGGTTTGGTTTACCTACCGGATGCACTCGATCGAAAATACCCTAATGCCGCCAAACAACTTGCTTGGCAATACTTGTTTCCTGCTAACACTATCAGCAAATGCCCTCGATCAGGTATCTACCGAAGACACCATATGCACTCGTCCACATTGACGCGCCAAGTAAGTACCGCTGCGGGTAAGGCTGGAATCAACAAACCAGCACGCTGCCATGCCTTTCGGCATAGCTTTGCCACACATTTACTCGAAGCAGGTTACGATCTGCGTACTATCCAGGAATTATTGGGGCACTCTGACATCAGCACTACTGAGATTTATACCCATGTAGTAAATCGTGGTGATAAAGGGGTTTTAAGCCCATCTGATCGACTTCGTAGTATCCACAAAGTTGAGGAAACTTGCCCTGGATATTTGGCTGAGATTACTGAGCTGCAAATGCAACGTTTTTAGGCTGTGCTGTAATTTAAAGGATTCTGAATACCGGCTTTCGCCGGTACCTTGTTAGAAAGACTGTTGATTAGTGGCAAATCAGCCGGGAGTCACGTCTCCATTCTGACCCCGGTGGCGTAGGGCGTGATCCACTAACACAAGTGCCATCATTGCTTCAGCAATTGGCGTTGCCCGAATACCCACACAGGGATCATGTCGACCTGTTGTAACCACCTCAATAGCATTGCCGGAGCGATCGATACTACGGCCGGGTATACGCAAGCTGGAAGTAGGTTTCAGGGCAATATGGGCAACGATATCCTGGCCACTGGAAATACCGCCGAGGATGCCACCGGCGTTATTGGAGAGGAAACCCTCCTCAGGAGTAATTTCATCGCGGTGTTCGGTGCCCTTTTGTTCCACACAGCCAAAGCCAGCTCCGATTTCCACCCCTTTTACCGCGTTGATGCTCATCAGACCGTGAGCCAGATCTGCATCCAGGCGATCAAAAATCGGTTCGCCCAGTCCGGCGGGGACGCCGCTGGCATGTACCGAGATGCGCGCGCCGATGGAGTTACCCTCTTTGATCAAAGCCTGCATATAGGCTTCCATTTCGGGTACCCGTTCGGCATCCGGGCAAAAGAATGGGTTCTGGCCGACTTGATCCCAGTCCAGTTTTTGCACCTTAATCGGTCCCAATTGGGACAGGTAACCGCGCACTTCGATACCGTATTTCTGTTTTAACCATTTTTTGGCAATGGCCCCGGCCGCAACACGCATGGCAGTCTCCCGTGCTGAAGAGCGGCCGCCACCGCGGTAGTCACGGATACCGTATTTTTGCCAGTAGGTGTAATCGGCGTGCGCCGGGCGTACCTGCTCGGCAATATTGCCATAGTCCTTGGAGCGCTGATCGGTATTTTCAATCAACAGGCCGATGGGTGTACCGGTGGTTTTTCCTTCAAACACACCAGAGAGAATTTTCACCTGGTCCAGTTCACGGCGCTGGGTGGTATAGCGGGAAGTACCTGGCTTTCGGCGATCCAACTCCAACTGGATCTCTTCCTCACTGATTTCCAACCCTGGGGGGCAGCCATCAACAATACAACCCAAGGCTGGGCCATGACTTTCGCCAAAGGTGGTGACGCAGAACAGCTTGCCAAAGGTATTGCCCGACATATGCGACCTTTCCAGATAACAGTTGGTGAATTAACAGCGGTTGGCTTTGCGGAGAACGGTGCATTATAAAGGATCTAGTTGCCGCGCGCGGAGTTCATGGCAAAAAGCACAATTGCTGCAGGTATGTGTCCCTAATAGAAAGCCCGGCAATAGCATTTGCCGGGCACACAAAAAGAATTACCCTTTTTCAAAGTGGCTTTGGTAAGCGAGCAACTCTTCGCGACTAATGACAAATACCCCATGGCCACCGTCCTCAAACTCAGGCCACATAAATGGCACTTCCGGGAAGGCTTGCTCCAGAGCTTCCCAGCTGTTGCCCACCTCACAGACCAGCAGACCTTCCGGCTGTAGGTGATTGGCAGCCTCGCGCAACAGACGACGAGTGAAATCGAGGCCGTCTTCACCCGAACCCAGGGCAATTTCCGGCTCGGCCAGGTACTCTTTCGGCATCTCCGCTAAATCGCGGGCATCCACATAAGGGGGATTGCAAACGATCAGCTCATAACTCATACCCTGTAAACCACTGAAAAGATCCGACTGCACGGCCCGCACACGCTCGTTGAGTTGGTGACGGTTGATATTAATCTGCGCCACCTCAATGGCACCTTCTGAAATATCGCTCAGGTCCACTCTGGCCTCAGGGAAAGCCTCTGCACAGGCGAGACCGATACAGCCACTGCCACAACAGAGGTCGAGGATTGCCAGTGGCTCTACATTGAGCCAGGGCTCGAAATTGTGGCGGATCATTTCGCCTATGGGAGAGCGTGGCACCAGCACTCGCTCATCCACATAAAAAGTCATGTCACAGAAGTGCGCTTCATTGGTCAAATAAGCCGCCGGCAAACGCTCGGTAAAGCGCCGCTCAAGGAGCGTAAGTACGTCCCGCCGCTCCTCCATGGTCAAGCGCGCATGCAGGATTTCCTGCTTGCTATAGGGCGGCAAGTACAGTGCGTGGGTGACCAGCAATACCGCCTCATCCCAGGCATTGTCTGTGCCGTGACCATACCAGAGGCCTGCTTCGCTAAAACGGCTGGCTCCCCAGCGGATATAGTCCAAAACCGTGGTCAGCTCGTGCAGGCTGGATTCACGCCTTTCTATCATTGAATCTATCCTTAAGTGCTATGTATCTCATCAGGGCCTATTGTCACTAATTGGGTAGCCTCTGTTGTGGCTATAGAAGCGCCAATCAAGGCACGAGGAGTGTAGTTTGGTTGTTCCAAATAAGCGACGAGTAACACTGAGTGGCGCTTTTATAGCTGCAACCCGAAGGGCCTAGGCCATTTTCTGCCCAACTGCATTATCGGTCGTTTATGTAGAGTGATTAGGTTTCACTCCTTTTGCCTTCCCGAGCTAACAATGGCCTCTGGCAGAGGCTATCAAATTGGTGTCAGTAGGCCCCTAGGTCCGCGCGGATCTTTACTCTCGGGTTACAAACGCTTAGGGTAGCGCACCCGCCCCTCGGGCTGAGATGTTGGAAAGAGCAGCATGAACGAACACTACGCACGAATTATTGAAGCAATCGGCGAAGATCTGCAACGCCCCGGACTCAAAGATACTCCGAAGCGCGCCGCAAAGGCCATGGAATACCTGACCCGCGGTTATCAGCAGACCGTTAAGGAAGTGGTCAGTGACGCCCTCTTCCCCAGTGACTGCACCGACATGGTATTGGTCAAGGATATCGAACTCTACTCCCTCTGTGAGCACCATATGCTGCCGTTTATCGGTCGCGCTCATGTGGCCTATATCCCCCAGGGCAAAGTACTGGGCCTGTCCAAGGTGGCGCGCATTGTCGATATGTACGCACGTCGCCTGCAGATTCAGGAGCAACTGACCACCCAGGTTGCCAAGACCCTGCAAACGGTCACTAATGCTGCCGGTGTCGGCGTTATTATTGAAGCGAAGCATATGTGCATGATGATGCGCGGTGTGGAAAAGCAAAACTCCGTGATGAAGACCTCGGCAATGCTGGGCACCTTCCGCGAGAACCAAGCCACACGCAACGAATTTCTTTCCCTGATAAGCCGCCCCTAAGGCTGCCAACCAGAACAGCGCGGCCCCTACTGGGGTCGCTCGTATTCACGGAGTGAATTACCATGCCCCATCTGGTTATTGAGTACGCTAAAAATCTGGAAGAACGGATTTCTGTCGCCGCCCTGATCAGCTCGGCACAAGAGGCGATGCACAGCTCCGGCTTATTCGCCTCGCACACCATTAAGACCCGCGCCAAGGCCTATGAGCAGTTTATAGCCGGTGAACATGGCGATAGTTTTATCCACGCTGAAATTCGTCTGCTGGCAGGCCGCAATAAGCGGGAGCGGGAAGCGCTGAGTTCCGCGGTATTTAACTGCCTGTGCCAGTTTGCCGATGGAGTGCCGGCAGTATCGGTGGAAGTACGTGAAATGGATCCCAGCTGTTACTCCAAACGTGTACCTTTCTAGGGCCTGCTAACACTAGGCAGCCTCACCACGCAGGAAAGGCCCAAACCATTCGGCTATAGCCTCGGCGCCCTCCTCCATATGCAGGTGGTGGCCGCCGGGTATCTCCCTGACCTCGATATTTTTATAACCCTCCAACACCGGACGCAGCCGCTCGATCATGTTGGCAATCCCCTCCTCCGCCAATACCAGATGCACCGGCATGCTGAGGCGCGACAGGAAAGCACGCACCTGCGCCTCATTCAATTTGGCTGAGGACGCGGCCATCAGGCGCGGGTCATTGCTCCAGGTGTAGCCGCCCTCGATCGGCAGGGTTCCCCGCTCGGCCAAAGCGCGCGCCGCCCATTCACAAAGGGGGAACATGCCGTTCATGCGCGCTTCTACCGCTTTTTCAAAAGTGGGGTAGACCTTTGCTCTGCGCTGACTGTAGCGGGTGCGCTGGGCGATGGCCTTGGCAAGAATATCCGGTGCCTCGCTATCTTTCGTTGCTGGCGGTACCAGTCCATCAATCAGGGCCAGGCGCTTGATGCGCTTGGGAAAAGCCCCGGCGGTTATCACACTGGCAATAGCACCGCGGGAGTGAGCCAACAAGGAGAAGTTGCGCCAGCCCAGGGCCTCGGAGACTCCAATAATGTCCTCAGCCTCCTCCCAAATATTGTAATTGGCATGAGGAGAACGATGGTAGCTGCGCCCATGGCCGGCCATATCCACGGCGACCAAGTTAATACCCTCAAGCAGTGGTGCCAAACGGTCAAAGCTGGCGCAATTATCCAACCAGCCATGCAGCGCTAATACCGGCTCCCCTGAGCCATCCCCCCACTGCCTCGCGGCAATAGTCTTACTGTCGAATTCCAGGCTGATTTCGTGGGGGGCGGCTTGCTTCATGCGCGCTGATTCCAGGATAAAACTAAGAATTAAGAGACGGATGGTGCAGGCCCTAAGTCCTGCGGGCAATGACAGTTAACGCCAGCCATGTGGGGATTTGAGTGCAATAGGCTGAGCGAGAGAGAAACCGGCATGGAAAACAGCTAGCCGGCGTGCTGTAACCACTGCAGTTCGGCACAACCATTGGCCCACACTTCTGAACTCACGCAAGCGAGACTGGAAGTGCCCATGGGGTGTTGGTTGCCGCTGCCGCAGAGGTCATTCAGCAAACTGCCCACCAGCGGCTGGTGACTTACCAGGAGGAGGGGGAAGCTATCGGCCAGCTGCTCTTGTAGCCTGTCGAGCAACTGCTGAGGATCGGTATCGCCAATCAACAGAGGCTCGGTGACAACCGGCAGCCCCAGATGTGCGGAGACAATATCAGCGGTTTGCTGGGTGCGCACAAATGGACTCGCCCAGATGGCGCGTACCGAGGACAACTCCTCAGCACGCTCTTTGCATACCTGCGCCACCTGCTTTCGGCCGCGCTCAGTAAGCGCGCGGGCAGCATCGTTACCGTACATGGGCTCGGCCTTACCGTGGCGCAGGATAAACAGATCCATTGATTTTGCCTCAACCGGTTTAGTGTTTGCTGCCGCGCTCGTCGGACTCACCCTTTTGATCATTAAAGGACGTTGAAGATTCTTCCGCGCCCTCTTCTACCAACTCGGGTTTATCATCATCGCTGCCCAGGATAATCGCCTCCTCGGCCTCTTCTTCCTTTTTCGGCTCGGGCTCAGTTTTTTTCTCAGCCTCGACATCATCCTCAGAAGCCACAACCTCTGCATTAACCTCTTGCGCCCCCTCGTAACCGGACAGATCATCCACCTCGGACTCCGGCCATTCGGCAAAGGGGAAAGGTTTTTCCTCAGAGTTATAAATCAGAAACTGTACGGCCTGGTAGATATAAGAGGCGAGCTGATCACCGAAGCGGCGCAAATTGTCATTGGCGCTGCCACCGGTAATCGAAAACAGGAACTGCAGCACAACCACCGCCAGCAGTACCCAACTGGCAATCTGTAGGCAGATTCCGAACAGTATCATGTAGATCAGCCGCACCCACTGATTCCCGGAACTCAGGTTGCGCTTTAAATCATCATTTTTCATAAGAGGCTTCCATCAAGACTTGGCCGAATAGGCCACATCGAAAGTTTGCACGCCCGACATTAAATTACGAATTACCTCTGGAATCGGGCGCTCTTCAAATAATATGGCGTGAATAGCGGAAACCAAGGGCATGTAGACGCCCATTTCATCTGCTTTCTTTTTAATCAGACGAACGGTGTTCACCCCTTCGGCGACCTGACCGATTTCCGCGACAGCGCGATCCAAGGGTTTACCCTTCCCTACCAGATAGCCCACCCGATAATTTCGGCTGAGGTCAGAGGAGCAGGTCAGGATTAAATCGCCAACGCCGGCAAGGCCAATAAACGTCATAGGGTCCGCGCCCATGGCCTCGGCAAAGCGCATCATTTCCGCGAGCGAACGGGTAATCAGTAAGCTGATGGTATTTTGCCCACGGTCCATGGCCGCTGCCATACCGGTAACAATGGCATAAATATTTTTCAGTGCTCCAGCCAACTCCACGCCAAACACATCGTTACTGGAGTAGACACGGAAGGTCTCTGAGTGCAATGCAGACTGGATATCCTTGCACAGGGCTTCATCTTCACTGGCAATCACGGTTGCAGTGTAGTGGCCCGCGACAATTTCCTTGGCAAAGTTGGGTCCGCTCAGCACCCCCACACGCATTCCCTGGGTTTCCTCGCGCAGGATATCGCTCATCAAGTGGAAACTGTCGTGCTCGATCCCCTTGGTGGTGGAGATCAACATGGTGCCAGGTTTCAGCAGCGGGGCTACACGGCGTACCACTTCGCGGAAAGACTTACTGGGTATGGCGACAAAGACAATGTTGCAACCTCGCACGACTTCCTGCAGGTCACTGCTGATGCAAAGCTCGGGATGTAGAGCCACTCCAGGCAAATATTTGCTGTTCTCACGGGTTTCCCGACAGGCTTCCGCGCTCTCCGAATCCCGCATCCACTGGCGGGTGTCGTGACCATTACCCGCAATAATGTTGGCAATAGCCGTACCGAAACTACCGCCGCCCAATACAGCGATGGAGAGAGGGTTGGAAGTTTCCTTTTGCATATTGATACCGATAAAGCTTCTCGAGGGCAGGGATTATAGAGCTATGATCCGCTCAGCCCAAAGGGTTCAACTTTCAGGATCTTGCGCATAAAGTTACAAAATAACACGCCAAAAACGGAAAACGGCCCCAGCAGGGCAAGCTGCCGGTTCCACAACCGGGCTGTTCCACTGGGGCCGTAGAAATAAGGCGCGGGAGTTTTACAGAGAAACCACCGCGCCAGGCTCCTAAGAGCTTTTAGCAACAGGCTAAGACTTAGCCGTGCATTTCCAGCAGCAGAGTATTCAGGCGACGCACATAATCGGCCGGATCCGCCAGATGATTGCCCGCGGCCAAATTAGCCTGATCCATCAGGATATTGGTGAGATCGGCAAAGCGGTCCTCATCCTGCTCCTGATCCAGGCGTTGTACCAGCGGGTGCGATGGATTGATCTCAAAAATCGGCTTGGCCTCCGGTACCGCTTGACCGGCCTGCTCAAGGATACGGCGCATCTGCGGGCCCATATCCTGCTCGCTGACCACCAGACACGCCGGTGAGTCCACCAGACGGGTGGTAGCGCGCACAGATTCAACGCGGCTATCCAGAACGGACTGTACGCGTTCAACCAGCGCACCGGATTCTTTCTCGACCTTCTCGCGCTCGGCCTTATCTTCTTCGCTCTCGGCTTCACCCAGGTCCAGCGCACCCTTGGCCACATCTTGGAACGGCTTGCCATCGAATTCGTGCATGTGCCCGACAAACCACTCATCCACCTGGTCGGTGAGCAGCAGCACTTCGATGCCTTTCTTGCGGAATACTTCCAGATAAGGGCTGGATTTAGCGGTGGCGAAGTTGTCTGCACACACGTAGTAGATCGCTTTTTGGCCATCTTTCATACGGCTGACATAGTCTTCCAGGGACTGATCCTGTTTACTGGTATCGGTATGGGTGGTGGCAAAACGCAGCAGCTTGGCCACTTTCTCTTTGTTGGAGAAGTCCTCAGCCGGACCCTCTTTCAGCACATTGCCAAACAGATCCCAGAATTTCTGGTACTCATCGCCGTCCTTCTTGGCCAGCTTGTCCAACATATCCAGTACGCGCTTGGTCAGCGCATTCTTGATCGCATCGGTATTGCGATCTTTCTGCAGGATTTCACGGGAAACGTTCAGGGGCAGATCGTTGGAATCCAGTACACCTTTTACGAAACGCAGATACAGCGGCAGGAACTGCTCGGCATCGTCCATGATAAAAGTGCGCTGTACATATAGCTTGAGACCGCGGGCGGCATCGCGCTGGTACAGGTCAAATGGCGTGCGTGCGGGGATATACAGCAGACTGGTGTAATCCTGCTTGCCCTCGACACGGTTATGGCTCCAGCTGAGCGGTTCGTCAAAGTCGTGGGAAATATGCTTGTAGAACTCCTTGTACTCCTCGGCTTTCACTTCGGAGCGCGGGCGGGTCCACAGCGCCTGGGCCGCGTTGACCGCTTCAAACTCAGGTGCCTTCTCTTCTTTTTCCTCACCCTCTGCCGCCGGCATTGCCTCTTTCAGCATCTCCACTGGAATGGCGATGTGATCGGAGTACTTTTTGATAATGGAGCGCAAGCGCCAGCCATCGGCAAATTCTTTTGCATCTTCTTTCAGATGCAGGACTACGCGGGTACCGCGCTGGGGCAGCTCCACATTCTCAACGGAGTATTCCGCTTCACCGTGACATTCCCAGTGCACACCCTGGTCGGCTTCGAGGCCGGCGCGACGGGTAAATACATCTACTTTGTCGGCAACAATAAATGCGGAGTAGAAACCAACACCAAACTGACCAATCAGGTGTGCGTCTTTTTTCTGGTCTCCAGTGAGCTGCTGCATGAACGCGGAGGTGCCGGAGCGAGCAATGGTGCCGAGATTTTCGATCACTTCATCACGGCTCATGCCGATACCGTTATCGGTAATGGTCAGAGTGCCCGCGTCTTTATCGAACTCGATACGAATACGCAGATCCGTATCATCGGCAAATAATTCTGGCTTGGATAGCGCTTCAAAGCGCAGTTTGTCGGCGGCATCAGAAGCATTGGATACCAGCTCGCGCAGGAAAATCTCCTTGTTGGAGTAGAGCGAGTGGATCATCAGGTGTAGCAGTTGCTTGGCTTCTGTCTGGAATCCGTGGCTCTCTTTGTGGGCCTCAATGGTCATCTGTAGGTCTCCCCATACACGTCAATCGGAACAGGGAGCAAATATTGGGATCTGCTGGCAGGTTTCAAGGGCGAAGCCAGAATTAGGAAAATTGAGAATAACATCGTGACTCAAACGGCCTTTAAGTCATTAACCATGTGAGTGCGACATTTTTGAATAAATTGGAGCCATCGGGAAAGTGCAACGCGGCTGGGATTCCCCCTTAAAACCCCACCGCTCGGGGCTTTAATGGGAAGGTGATGTTGCTGGTCATTGAGCACTCAGCTAACGCTTACGGCTGGCCTTAGCCTTGAGGGTAGCGGCCTTGTCCTTGCCGGTGATATCGATCACAAAGTTAGCGGTCAAATCGGAAATCACCCGCGATTCGGCATTCATCAGGATGGCGATACCGATCTTCAGTTTCTCAGAGTAGGCCACTGCCGCGCGGAATCCGGCCACCCAGCCACCGTGGTAAATAATGCGGTCATCGCCGATGGTATAGAGGCGCCAGCCGAGGCCATAACCGGCATGGGACAGGTAGTCCCGCCAAATGCGGTGGCGCATATGACGCTGGGTGGATACCCGCTCTGTGGTCATATCCTCAATCATGGCGGGAGTCAGTACCTTGGGGTAATAGCCCATCTGTGCTTTCAGCCACTGGGCCATATCCGAGATACTGGCATTGACGCCCGCCGCGGGGGCAGCGAAATAATATTCTTTCTCAACTTTCACCGGACGCCAGCCGCTACCAGTTTGCACGTGGGGCGCGGCGCGGTTGTCCGAAGCCATAAAGCTCTCCCAACCCACTGAGGCATTCTGCATATTCAGCGGTGAAAAAATTCGTGACTTCAGCTGCTTGGCATAGGTGCTGCCCGTTGTCTGGAGAATCACATCCTCAATCAGACTGAACAGCACATTCTGATAGCCGTAGCACTTTCCCGGGGTACAGCGCGGATCGATATTGGCAAACTTCGGTAATATCTTGCTGAGCGGCGTGTTGCTTTCCAGATAGTCATCGTAGGCGTTGGGCGTAAGGCCAGAGGAATGGCTGAGCAGGTGCTCCACCTGCAATTGACGCGACATTGACGGTGTCTTGAAGCTGAGTTCCGGCACATAGTTGACCACCTTATCGCTCCAATTAAAGCGATTCTCATGCTCCAGCACCGTGGCCATACTCGCGGCAAAAGTCTTCGAGACCGATGCCAGACGGAAGATGGTGTCGCGGTCCACCTTGCCCGCCTTTCCGCGTATACGTACACCGTAAGTGTCCATGGCGACCACCCGGTTGCCATCGACAATGACATAGGCACCGCCGGGGATCGACTTGCCGGCCATCATCTGCCGGAAGTATCGGTCAAACTCCTTCGCCTTGGCGTCTATATCCATCGCACGCGCAGGCAGTGCCACAGTGCACAGGAGCAGCATTGAAAGAAGGACACGCGCCTTCCCGGCACGGAGGTGATAGACGATATTTGAAAGAATTGCAGGTCTCATACGCAAATCGAGCCGCCAAAGCAATCCGGTACATGCAGATAAGACTAGCAGTCAGCGGGCAAAAACTCTATTTAGGCGCCACGCAGGACTGACTGCTGAATTCTAGTCTCTCACCACTGCCCCTGTGTGTATCCCCATGCCACCCGCTTAACTCTGCGTATTGGCACTCATTAAAACGAAAAAACCGCCTTCCGGCGGTTTTTTCTGCATTGGGGGATTGCCCCAGCGACTTTGAGCTTACAGCTTCTCAGCGTTCTCGCTCAGGTAAGCCGCTACACCTTCCGGAGAAGCGTTCATACCTTTGTCACCTTCCTGCCAACCGGCCGGACAAACTTCGCCGTGCTCCTGGTGGAATGCCAATGCATCAACCATGCGCAGCATTTCGTCAACGTTGCGGCCCAGCGGCAGGTCGTTCACAACTTGGTGGCGAACCATGCCTTCCTCGTCGATCAGGAAGGAACCACGGAAAGCAACACCAGCGTCTGCTTCTACGTCGTACGCCTGGCAGATTTCGTGCTTAACATCGGCAACCAGGGTGTATTTAACCGGACCGATACCACCCTCGTTCACCGGGGTGTTACGCCATGCGTTGTGAGAGAACTGGGAGTCGATGGAAACACCGATCACCTCAACACCGCGCTTTTCGAACTCAGCAAAACGGTGGTCGAAAGCGATCAGCTCAGAAGGACATACGAAGGTGAAATCCAGCGGGTAAAAGAAAACAACCGCTTTCTTACCTTTGATCGCTTCTTTCAGGTTAAAGGTATCGACGATCTCGCCGTTACCCAATACCGCTGCAGCGGTGAAATCCGGAGCCGGCTTGCCTACCAGTACTGCCATGAAAACCTCCTCAATCCAATAATGGGTTGTTGATAAAGAGAGTGAAGTGTTCAATTTATACGCGACAGCTATAAATTGAATAGGATTTGATAGTGGGCCGCTATGATACACATCCACTTATTACAGGCCCATAAATTTTTTAAATGAGGCTGATAGCAGAAAAGCTATGCGTGAACCAGGCCGCAAAATAGGAAAAAACAGCCGCTGAACCGCCCAAAAAAGAAACATAGAGATCAAATTTCAATCTTTTAGAAATCTTATTGACACTCATTCTCAATTGCAATAGGATTCACATCAGTCTAGTATTGAGTAGAAATTGAGCAGAGCCCACAGCAATGTATGTATGTATCTGTAAAGGTATTACCGACCGCCAAATCAAAGAGGCTGTCTATGATGGCTCCACCTCAGTGAAAGCCCTGAGGCGCCAGCTTGGAGTCTCTTCCCAGTGCGGTCGTTGCGCCGAGCAGACCAAGGAAATCATCAACGAAACCCTGGGAGCCGGAATGATCACCGCCGCCACCAGCGGGTTGTTTTACTCTGCCAGTTAAGCTGCCATTTGCGGCCGCCTCACGTTGAAATTGTGTGGCGGCCAAAATCTTCCCCCATCGCTTCCTCCAAAACCGTCCCCCCCGCAGACGCTGCCCGCCACTCTATGATGCGCACACGCGATGCTCTAAGCTGAGTGCACATCAATGGCTCAGTTTGGAACATGAAGAAGCATTTTCTACACCTCTACGAACAACTCCGCTCCAGCTTTTGGAGTGTACCTCTCATTATGATTTTATCGGCGCTGCTGCTCGCTTACTTGATGCGCCAACTGGATACCCTATTAAGCGCTCTGCCACTATTTGAAACCGCCAGCGTTACCACCCTAGACTGGCTTCACATGCGCGATGTCAACAGCGCGCGCGCCCTACTTTCCGTTATTGCTGGCTCGACCATTACGGTGGCCGGTACCGTGTTCTCAATTACCGTGGTGGCACTAACCCTCGCCTCTAACCAGTTTGGCCCCCACCTGATCAGGAATTTTATTCGCGACCGCAGCACCCAGGGCTCTCTTGGGATTTTTCTCTCCACCTATGTCTATGCGCTGGTCACGATGCGCGGTATCGAGGGAACAACCGGGGACATAACAACTTATGGTTTTGCCATTCAAATTGCGCTGCTGCTTACCTTGATCAGCATCGGCTACCTCGTTTACTTCATCCACAATGTGGCGCAATCCATTCAGGTAGATAACATCGCCCACCAGATCAATCTGGAGTTCCACCAGGCAATCAACCGGGAGTACCCAAGCGCTGCAGAGTCCGACAAGGGTGAGCACTTCGATACTGACCGCCTCGAGCTGGGTGCGAGCTGGATTGCGGTACCCACTCCTCGCGGTGGCTACGTACAGTTTATCGACCGGGAAAAAATCATTGCGATTGCTGAAAAATTCGATTGCTGTGTGCAGATCAGTTGCCATCCCGGTTCCTACGTACACAACTGGGGGCAAATCGGCAGAATTTACCAAGATGCCGATTCGGAAAAATTAATCCCTCAAGTTCAGTCGGCTTTGCAGATAGGCGCGCTGCCCACTGCCGAGCAGGACATTGTTTTTTCCATGCACCAATTGTCCCAAATCGCGGTACGCGCACTCTCCCCAGGCATTAATGATCCTTTCACGGCCTACTCTTGTGTCGATCGGCTTATTGAAGGATTGGGTACAGTGCTGCAAAGACCGGAGCCGGCAAACTGTTTTACCGACTCCGCCGGGGTTTTACGCCTGGTCAGCTGCAAATTGGAATTTGCCCAGCTACTCAATGCTTCCCTTGATGAGATCGTCGAACACGGCCGCGCCAATGGCGTATTTATGCGTCATCTACTTAACGCCCTGAACGATCTCGCCGAAGTTTGCCAACGGGAAAAAGACAAGGCCGCGTTATTTAATTATCTGCAGCGCCTAGCTAACGACAACAAAATATTTATTAAGAGTGAAACTGACTCCAATCAAATTCAGGAAATAATATCGGCTATCCAAAAAAGGCTAACCGCTTGACGCTGCAACCTTAACAAGAATCATTTTCGTTGCTATTTTCGGCCAAATTCGTGTTAAAAACCGTGTTTTTCCTGCATTCCGCAGCTAACAACTTCCCCTTGACTTGCCGCAAATCGCAACGCAAACTCGGCCCGGATTGCAGTTGCCACCCTAAAATAAATTGTGGGAAATCGGTCAGCCGCAGACATCAGTGACTAACACAATTTAGTGACTTTTTATTGCTACTTATTTCAAGTAATCAACAAATAGGAATTCTCTGAGGGTGATATCTAGCTCGCAGGGCCACAGGAGCAAAAGCTATGAAAGGCGATCCCAAGGTTATCGAACATTTAAATAAAGTACTGGGCAATGAGCTGGTAGCTATCAACCAGTATTTTCTGCATGCGCGCATGTACGACAACTGGGGGTTGAAAGAGCTGGGTAAGCAGGAATACCACGAATCCATCGATGAAATGAAACACGCCGATTGGCTGATTGAGCGTATCCTGTTCCTCGAAGGTATCCCCAACCTGCAACACCTGGGCAAATTGATGATCGGTGAAAATACCGAGGAAATGCTCAAGTGCGACTTGAAGATTGAATCCAAGGCGATCCCCGATCTGCGCGAAGCCATCGCTTACTGCGAATCCGTGCGCGATTACGGCAGCCGCGAGCTACTGGAAAAAATTCTCGACTCAGAAGAAGAGCATGTCGACTGGCTGGAAACTCAGTTGGAACTGATCGACAAAGTGGGCATTCAAAATTACCTGCAAACCCAGATGGAAAAAGCGTCCGGCTAATTGTTTACTTTCATTATCGGCAAAAAAAACCGCGGTCTTTACCGCGGTTTTTTTGTCATGCGTCCGGCAATCCTTGCCACCGGAGTCGTATCGACCGGCGAACGATTTACTCGTCACCCTCGGCGGAAGCCTCTTCGATCAGGGTTTTCAGCTCACCATTTTCATACATTTCCATAATGATGTCGCAACCGCCGATCAGCTCGCCCTTTACCCATAGCTGAGGGAAGGTCGGCCAGTTGGCATACTTAGGTAATTCAGCGCGAATATCTGGATTGGCCAGGATATCCACATAGGCAAAGCGCTTACCGCAGGCCATCATCGCCTGGGAGGCGCGCATGGAAAAGCCGCACTGGGGGGCGTTAGGGCTACCTTTCATATAGAGCAGAATGGCGTTGTCAGCGATCTGCTGTTTGATGTTCTCCAGTGTATCCATAAGCGTGAGAAACCTCAGGTGGTGGAAGCAAAATTAATGAACGTGCATCGCATCGGCACCCAGCCATTGCGCACGGCCGAACATTGTACCTCAGCGCGGGGGGGAATAAGTACCCGCTGCAGAGCACGACAAAAAATAAGCGCCACACTTCAGCCGCGCATCTCCCTCCACAAAGAGAAGTGAAATAGATAGCCCACACGACGCAGAGCCTGTGGTAGCATTGATGATTCAGGATATTTTGCAGAATGAAATACACAAAACAGAATTTTCTGCGGAATCCAACCTGTATCGAGCCTAATAAACAACCCAATTGAACCACCGAAGAAAAAAGGAGGCGCCTCAGTGTCCCCCCCCACACTCATGCACAACTATGGCGAGAGAACCCTGACCCTGGTCCGCGGCGAGGGAAATTACGTGTGGGATGATCGCGGCCACCGCTACCTGGATGCCATTTCCGGCATCGCCGTATGCGGCCTGGGCCACTGCCACCCCAAAGTCACTGAGGCCTTACAGGAGCAGGCCAACACCCTGCTCCATGTCTCCAACCTGTACAACATTCCCCCCCAACAACAGCTGGCTGATCGGCTCGTATTCCTGTCGGGTATGGACAATGTATTTTTCTCCAACTCAGGAGCCGAGGCGAACGAGGCCGCCATCAAATTAGCGCGCAAACTGGGCAATGAGCGCGGGCTGACATCACCGCAAATTGTTGTTATGGAGAGAGCGTTTCACGGGCGGACGCTGGCCACCCTCACGGCAACCGGCAATGAAAAGGTCCAGCAGGGCTTCGCCCCGTTGCCCGAGGGCTTTTTGCGGGTGCCATTCAATGATGTGCAAGCCATTGAAAATCTGGCGCAGCAGCACAGCAATATCGTCGCCATACTGGTGGAGCCAATCCAAGGGGAAGGCGGTGTTCGACTGCCCGATCTGGATTATCTGAATAAACTGCGTGCGCTCTGTGATCGGCAAGACTGGCTACTGATGCTGGATGAAATACAGACGGGTAACGGTCGCAGCGGTAAAATGTTTGCCTATCAGCACGCGGGCATAGTGCCGGATGTACTCACCACCGCCAAAGGACTCGGCAATGGTGTCCCCATCGGCGCCTGCCTTGCCCGCGGTAAAGCGGCCCGTTTGTTCACCGCTGGCAGCCACGGCTCTACTTTCGGTGGCAATCCACTCGCCTGTCGCGCTGGCCTTGCAGTACTGGAAACCCTGGAAGCAGAATGGTTAATCGAGCGCGCAGAAAAATTGGGCGCTCAACTACTGCACTCCCTACGCCTGCGACTGAGCGATTGCCCTGGGGTAGTGGAAATCCGCGGACTGGGATTAATGATCGGTATCGAGCTCGACCGCCCCTGTGCTGAATTAGTGGAGCGGGCACGGGAGCAGGCATTACTGATCAATGTCACCGCCGGTAATGTCGTGCGACTTCTCCCTCCCCTGACACTCACAGACGGCGAGTGCCAGCAGCTGGCCGCTGATATAGGTACCCTGATTCAACAATTTACCCTGCAAGCAGTCTGAGGCACACAAAGGAGAACAATTTATGGCGATCAGGCATTTCCTCACCTTAATGGATCTCTCCGTAGAGGAACTAAAGCAAATTATCGAGCGCGCTATCGAATTAAGAACCCTGCGCAACCAAGGCATTACCACCGACCTTTTTCGCGGAAAAGTGTTGGGGATGATTTTTGAAAAGTCCTCTACCCGCACCCGTGTCTCTTTTGAAGCCGGCATGGCACAGATGGGCGGCAGCGCCCTATTCCTATCGCCGCGAGATACCCAGCTGGGGCGCGGCGAACCCATCGAAGACAGTGCCCGAGTCATCTCCCGTATGGTCGACATGGTAATGATCCGCACATTTGGCCACGAGACCCTAGAGCGCTTCGCGGCTCATTCACGGGTGCCTGTAATCAATGCTTTATCCGATAGTTACCACCCCTGCCAGCTGCTCGCCGATATCCAAACGTTCGTCGAACATCGCGGAAGCCCCGCGGGCAAAGTGGTGGCCTGGGTGGGAGACGGCAACAATATGTGCCACTCCTATATCAATGCCGCGCGGTTGTGCGACTTCGAACTGCGCATCGCCAGCCCCCAAGGCTACGCACCCGATGCCGATATCATCGCCGCTGCCGGCGACCGAGTAAAAGTTGTGCATAACCCTGTGGAGGCCGTGCGCGGTGCCGATTGGGTCACCACCGATGTATGGGCCTCTATGGGCCAGGAAACGGAGCAACAGACGCGCAGTGAGGCTTTCGATAATTACCAGGTGAATCACGAGTTGATGAGTCATGCCAATGAAGGCGCGATTTTTATGCACTGCCTACCGGCGCACCGCGGTGAGGAGGTCAGTGCCGAGTTATTGGAAGACGAACGCATATCCAAGGTCTGGGATGAAGCGGAAAATCGCCTGCATGCTCAGAAGGCACTGATGGAGTTTTTGCAGGAGCACAGTCTGTAAGTTCTATTGCACGCCGGTCGATGGTGCCATTTACGTCCAGCTGACCGGCCCTTTTTCCTACCCTCCAACCCCACGCCGATAGTGGCTGTACAAAACTCAACCAACTAATTTCTACAGCCCAGTTTCATGTGGCGCTTAAATACATATTCGGGCAGAATTACACAGATGGACAAATAATAAACAGAGAAGCGTGGACATAAAAATCACGCCACAAAATTGATCATCTTAGTACCAACTTGCTCAAAATGCGCTCATTCAGAAATGGTTATTGCCGTTGTTAATTTGAAGCGCCCCGGCTATTAAAAAAAATTGTAAGAGACTGTATTGGCCCCTCACTCACACCCGCAAATGCCATGCGCCCCAGCAGTGGCGGGCTCTGCCGTAGAAGTGGCTACTGACTCAACCCGCCTACCCACAATTTATCCACAAACAACCACAAAGTTATTCGCCTTGAACTGACCCGCCTACCGCATTATCTTGTAGCGCACTCGAGGCCGACCCCCTATATATTGGGGTAAAGGGCCTGGAGCATCCCCAAATCCAGGGGCGAATTCCGGTGCTCCGCCACACTTTTGGCGGTCGGTGCCAGACGCTGCTTTTTTTCAAAGCAGAATCAGAGGTAAGCGGGCGGAAAGGAATTATCCGCCACAGGCAGCAGCCGGTAGACCTTAACTGAGAACCGGTCATCGAGCCGCCTGTTTCCAGTGCCTTCACGGTGTGGGAGGAATCACTGGCCAAGCGATGGACCCGCTCCGCACATGCCACGCAGTCCTGTGGCGCTGTTCTGGTGAACACACGCGGACAGACAACATTACAAACCTTTCGGAGATTTACATGCACACAGAGACAGGGCGCTCTCAAACCGTGCCTGCGGCAAAATCGGGCACCTCCAGCGACCAGGCTACTGACGGCACCACTCTGGCCGCCACCGCACCAGGCCAGATCCGTGTGATCAAGCGCAACGGCACCGTTGTCCCCTATGACGATGACAAAATTTCCGTTGCCGTCACCAAGGCCTTTCTCGCTGTTGAAGGCGGCACCGCCGCTGCGTCCAGCCGTGTCCACGAGCAAGTCGAGGAGCTGGTTGGCCAGATCAGCGCCACCTTCAAACGCCGCATGCCCTCTGGCGGCACTATCCATATCGAGGAAATCCAGGACCAGGTTGAACTGGCCCTGATGCGCGCCGGTGAACACAAAGTTGCGCGCGACTATGTACTCTACCGCGAAGAGCACGCCCGCCTGCGCGCTGAAAAAGAAAAAAGCGCCAAGCAGACCGAACAAGCTATCGATGCGCACCCTAGTATTCGCGTCAAACTCGAAGACAACAGCCTCGTTCCCCTGGATATGGATCGCTTGCGCACCGTTGTCTGCGAAGCTTGTGAAGGCCTGAAAGACGTCAACGCCGAAGCCATCCTCAGCGAGGCTTTGAAGAACCTGTACGACGGCGTTTCCGAAAACGATATCAACACCGCGCTGGTAATTACCGCACGCACTCTGGTTGAGAAAGAGCCAAACTACACCTTCGCCACTGCCAGCCTGCTGCTGGACAAGCTGCGCTCCGAAGCTCTGCGTTTCCTCGACATCGCCGAGCGCGCAACCCAGCACGAGATGGAAAATCTCTACGCCTCCACCCTGCCCGCTTACGTGGAAAAAGGTATTGAGCTTGAGCTGCTGGACCCGACCCTGGCCACCTTCGACCTGGAAAAACTCGGTCAGGCCTTAAAAGGCGAACGCGATCACCAGTTCACCTACCTGGGTCTGCAGACCCTGTACGACCGCTATTTCCTGCACAGCAACGATATTCGTTTCGAGCTGCCGCAGATCTTCTTTATGCGCGTCGCTATGGGCCTCAGCATTAACGAAGAAAACAAAAACGAGCGCGCGGTAGAGTTCTACAACCTGTTGAGCTCTTTCGACTACATGAGCTCCACCCCAACGCTGTTCAACGCCGGCACCCTGCGCCCGCAGCTATCCTCCTGCTACCTGACCACGGTACCGGACGACCTGCACGGTATTTACGGCGCCATCCGTGACAACGCCATGCTGTCCAAGTGGGCCGGCGGTCTCGGCAACGACTGGACGCCGGTGCGCTCCCTGGGTTCCTACATCAAGGGCACCAACGGCAAGTCCCAGGGTGTTGTACCCTTCCTGAAAGTGGCTAACGACACCGCCGTAGCGGTAAACCAGGGCGGCAAGCGCAAGGGCGCTGTGTGTGCCTACCTGGAAACCTGGCACTTGGATATCGAGGAATTCCTCGAGCTGCGCAAGAACACCGGTGACGACCGTCGCCGCACCCACGATATGAACACCGCCAACTGGGTCCCCGACCTGTTTATGAAGCGCGTGTTCGAAGACAAAGAGTGGACCCTCTTCTCCCCGGCGGATTGCCCGGACCTGCACGACCTGTTCGGCAGTGCATTCGAAGAGCGCTACAACCACTACGAGCAACTGGCTGCCGAAGGCAAGCTGCGACTGTTCAAAAAGATCCGCGCCCTCGACCTGTGGCGCAAGATGCTGGGTATGCTGTTCGAAACCGGCCACCCCTGGATCACCTTTAAAGACAGCTGCAACCTGCGCAGCCCGCAGCAGCACGCCGGTGTGGTACACAGCTCCAACCTGTGCACCGAAATTACCCTTAACACCAAGGCAGACGACGAGATTGCCGTATGTAACTTGGGCTCCGTCAACCTGGCCCAGCACATCGGTGAAAACGGTGAGCTCGACCGCGCCAAGCTGGCAAGCACCGTAAAAACTGCTGTACGTATGCTCGATAACGTTATCGACATCAACTACTACGCGGTTGAAAGTGCACGCCAGTCCAACATGCGTCACCGCCCGGTGGGCATGGGCCTGATGGGCTTCCAGGACGCGCTGTACAAAGCCGGTATTGCCTACGCCAGCGACGAAGCTGTGGCCTTTGCCGATAACACGATGGAAGCCATCAGCTTCGAAGCCATCTCTGCTTCCAGCGACCTGGCAGCCGAACGCGGCAAGTACCAGACCTACGAAGGCTCACTGTGGAGCAAGGGTGTTCTGCCACTGGATTCCATCCAGATCCTGGCTGAGCAGCGCGGGCAACAATTTATCGAACAGGACACCAGCTCCACTCTGGACTGGGACGGCCTGCGCGAGAAAGTAAAAAACCAAGGTATGCGCAACTCCAACGTGATGGCGATCGCTCCCACCGCGACCATTGCCAATATCACCGGAGTTTCCCAGTCGATCGAACCGACTTACCAAAACCTGTATGTGAAATCGAACCTGTCCGGCGAATTCACCGTAGTAAACCCCTACCTGGTACACGACCTGAAAGATCGCGGCCTGTGGGATCAGGTCATGGTTAACGACCTGAAATACTACGAAGGTTCCGTACAGAAAATCGATCGCGTACCGGAAGACCTGAAAGCGAAATACCGCACCGCGTTTGAAGTGGAACCGCGCTGGATTGTGGACGCCGCCAGCCGTCGCCAGAAGTGGATCGACCAGGCCCAGTCCCTGAACCTGTATATCGCCGGCGCCGATGGTAAGAAACTGGACCTGACCTATCGCATGGCCTGGTTCCGCGGCCTGAAGACCACTTACTACCTGCGCGCCCTGGCTGCCACTACCACAGAGAAATCCACTGTGAACAGCGGCACCCTGAACGCGGTAAGCGCACACGGCGCAAGCAACGGTATGGCTGCGGCAGCGCCCGCAGAACAGGCTGCACCGGCTCCTGCAGCAGTGCCCCAGGCCTGCTCCCTGGACGATCCAGACTGCGAAGCCTGTCAGTAAAAATTTGGCCCCGTCAGGGGCCTGTACCCACTCTCGGGGGAGAGCGTCGTAACCGCACGTGCGGGCATGACCATGCGCAACGACCCCGGCTCGCCTGGCTGCCAAAAGCCGGGAAGAATTTTCGGGCCGGGGATCGTCTGCGTCTTTTTCCCAAGTGCGTTTTTAAGTAACTCGCACAGATATGTGCTGAGCACAGAGACAACGCAAAAAAAACTTTGCCATAAACCTCACCAACGTGCGGAGAAAACCCGAAATAATATTTGGGAAAAAAGCAAAGTAATAATTGATCTGGCACAAAAATTTTGTGCCCCCGCGGGTTGAAAATACCTGCAGTGAATGACCACTGCCGGAGAATTCCGGATACCATCCCTGGCCTTGCTCTGCGAACAAAGCGCCAGGAAGAATACAGAAATGATTATCGAATTTTCGATAGCGAGACCGATTAAAAGGGCCAACTATGCTGAGCTGGGACGATTTCGAAACTAAGCCCCAACAATCCGAAAAAGCTACGGAAGCGCAGGTAGCGCCGAAAACCCAGGCGAAATCCGTGCAAGAACCCAGCGCTTCCTACACTGCCGAAGCCGCAGCTCCGGCAGCCAGCGCTGCGCCCCGCAATGGCTCCGCTGCCGTTGAAGCCGCCCGCGCAGCCGTTGCCAGCCTGGACCCGGCGCCCGGACTGGAAGAGCTGGAAATGGGCGCGGCCCGTATCCAGGTAGATGAAAAACGCATTATCAATTGCCGCGCCGACCTCAACCAGTTGGTGCCCTTTAAATACGACTGGGCCTGGCAAAAATACCTGGACGGCTGCGCCAACCACTGGATGCCCCAGGAAATCAACATGAACAAAGACGTGTCCATGTGGAAAGATCCCAATGGTCTGACCGAAGACGAGCGTCGTATCGTGGAATACTCCCTGGGTTATTTCTCCACCGCGGATTCCCTGGTTGCCAACAACCTGGTATTAGCCATCTACCGCCATATCACCAACCCGGAGTGCCGCCAGTACCTGCTGCGCCAATCCTTTGAAGAAGCGATCCACACCCACGCCTACCAGTACTGTGTAGAATCCCTGGGTATGGATGAAGGCGAAGTCTTCAATATGTACCGCGAAGTGCCCGCCGTTGCCAAAAAGGCGGCCTGGAGCCTGTCCCACACCCAGGCGATCGGTGACCCCAACTTCAAAACCGGCACTGTAGAATCCGACCAGGAATTGCTGCGCAACCTGATCGCCTTCTATGCCGTTACCGAGGGTATCTTCTTCTACTGTGGTTTCAGCCAGATCCTATCCATGGGCCGCCGCAATAAAATGACCGGTGTTGCCGAGCAGTTCCAGTACATCCTGCGCGACGAGTCCATGCACCTGAACTTCGGCATCGACGTGATCAACCAGATCAAACTGGAAAACCCGCACCTGTGGACGGCGGAATTCCAGCAGGAAGTGACCCAGATGATTCTCGAAGGTATGGAACTCGAAGTAGCCTACGCCCGCGATACCATGCCCCGCGGCGTACTCGGCATGAACGCGAAAATGATGGAAGAATACCTCCAATTCATCGCCAACCGTCGCCTCAGCCAGCTGGGCCTGAAAGAGCAGTTCCCAGGCGCACAGAACCCATTCCCGTGGATGTCTGAGATTATGGACCTGCGCAAAGAGAAAAACTTCTTTGAAACCCGCGTTATCGAATATCAGACCGGCGGCGCGCTGCAGTGGTAAGTGGCTTCCGGCTAGTGAATTACTACAAAAGGAAAAAGTAGTTGCTCACAGGAAGAGAAGTATTGAAAACGGGCTTTTAGCCCGTTTTTTTTATTGGGAGCACCTCGATTTATTCTTTATGCCAATCATAGATTTAAGTTCCAAAGAATCTCTCTCGGCTCTCTGAGATGCGAAGCATTACATTAAACCATTTGGACAGCACCTTGTATTCGCGGATAATACCTCGCCTTGAGCGGGGGAACTATTACACTCCCTATTAGAGCAGGCCTTCGAATATCCACCTGCCCACTAACCAGCTACTGTGAAACTATATGACGACTCCCGACCTGAATGAAATAATTAACCTAAGCTGTGAAGACCGCTATGAGTATTTCCTGAGCACGACCGGTGAGGAGCGGGAAATCTGGATATTAGTCGATAACCAAGACTGCTTTCTCAAAATCCATACAGATGAAGACGGCGGCTTTGAATATTTACCGGTATGGCCCAGTCCCGAATTTGCTAATACCTATGCCGAGAGTGAAGCCGGACTTACTCCCAAAAGTATTCCTCTACCGCAGTTTTTAAAGAAATGGCTTCCCGGATTGAGAAAAGATAATATTGAAATCGGCGTATTTCCTGCGCCAGATAAAAGTGTATGGATCACCGGCACAGAGGAGCTGGAAAGCGATCTGCGTGATGAGCTGGATAACTTCTAATCTCACCGACAAAATTCTATGATTCTACAACAACCTGCTTGCACAAAATAAAGAGAACATTAATAGCATCAAAATTAAATGTTTACTCGCAATAAAAATTTCACATCAGGGTGGGATTTTTGTTGCGTACTTCTAGCGACATTTACCCTCAGCATAGCCTCTTTAGTAGGTTCCCCGAATTGGATAGTTATTTTCTGGATTGCGAATAAATTCGATCCCCATCAACAGGGTCTGCAAATCTGGCCTTGCGAAAGGCGCATTGGAGATATCTACAATCTGCAGTCTGCCAGCTTCATTGATCACAAAAATTCCCGGCTCCGCGAAAGGCTTGTCAGTTTCCTGGGGTGATCTGGGGTTGGAAATATAGAGCCCCAATTGTTGCATTTGCGAAATAGACAAGTTAACCCCAATTGGAAAATCCGGATTGATCTCTCTCATATGTTGTAAAGCTTTATCTGCACTATCTGCGGATACGGCAACCACAAATACCCCTTCCTCATGATATCTCAGTAATAGCGCATTCAATGCCCGCAAATATTTCGTACATAAAGGGCAGTGCTTTCCCCTATAGACCACCACCATTTGCCAGGGAAAACCACCTGCAGGCTTGCCCAATTGCATTTGCCCTCCTCCCAGTTTTGCTACATCCAGAACCGGGAAATCACCACCCGCTGCCAGTTTGAAATTGCCCATAGTGCCGCCCCTTGAGACTATAGCTTGAATCTACAAGAAGTAATGTGACCGCCAAGACTTAAACGTTCGTACCATAAGTATAGGGGAGCCAATGAAATCATTTATCAGCACTTTATTCTTTTTCATATTGCTAGCTAGTCTGACTGGATGTTATTCCGACTTTCATAAGAGTGAACCTAGTATTAGGCGCGCCCTATAAAAACAAAGCCCGCTACTAAGAGCGGGCTTCATCCTGTGAGTATGTATCAGGGAGAGGCTTAGCGCTTTTCCCGGATACATTTTTAATGGCTTAAAAGACCTAGAGAGCTTACTGTGTGCAGGCAGCGATACGGCCAGCACTATTCTTACCAGGACCACAGTTCAGGCCATTGGGAATACCAGTATAATCTGGAGACATAATGCCGCCATTGCGCTCTGCATCGTGGTCAGTATAGATACTCGCCAGATTATAGGAACGCGCAGTACCCTTGTGATCGTTGTCGCAGGAGAAGATGGCACTACCGTAAGCAATACCTAGGAAGGTTTTATATTCCTTCAGGTTCGAGTAGAGATTACGCTTGCCTGAGCCCGAGCAATTCATCTGTGAAGCCAGGTTGATGTAGCCATCATCTTCACCGCCCAGTAGCAAAGAGCTTGCACTTTCAATACCGGGGAAGCCCGCATAGCCGCCAATGGTATAAACCGGGGCTGCCAGATTGGTACCCACATAGTTACGCACGGCGTAAACATCGTTGGTTTGCAGGTAGCGCACAGCGGCACACTCTCGACCGAGAAACAAGTCATTGATCAAGCTTTCAATCCAACTACCGTTACACAGGCGATCGACTCCCTCTGTACCAGTAATCGCGCCCCCTGTAGTGAAAATTGCGGCAATACCTGTGATGGCCTTATCGAAGTCCACATTTACCGCATAGCGGTCATCCAGTCCGGCAACGTTGCGTGTCTTGGTCTCGGTTTTGCACTTTTTCCAAAACCACTTACCAGTGCAAACCTGATTGCTCTCGGTAATGGTATTACTGTCGAATTGATTGTAGGCGCGATTGTAGTAGGGAGATCCGGGTACAGCGTTGCCGGCCAGATACATCATCTGAGTTGCACCCTGGCTGTGGGCAATTACCCAAAAAGTATCATCGGCTTTACATTGATTTTCGTGTTGATAGCCGTCGCCCTTGCCGCTGCGAATCTCAATCATCTGCCGGGCAATTTCCCCAGCAGTACCATCATGCCAGTAGGGCATTTCGCCCTCATCGGTGGAGTTATAACCGACCACTCCGTAGTTACCGCCATTGATACGTAACTGATTGATAAAGTCACTGCCGCGATACTTATCGAAGTAGGCCTCGCTCCAGTAGTCCAATGCCGGCTGTTCCAGCTGCCCCTTGGAATTAGTGCGCTGTTTAACATGCCCTTCTGTACCGTGACCATGAACCAGGATGTAACAGTTATCTGCCGCTGCCGAAACGGAAGCAAACAGTCCGGCCAGTACAAGTGAAAGACTTGCACCCAATCGTTTACAAAGAGTCATCGTTGTTTCCTTATATTTATTTCCCAGCTCTAGATCACATTTTCTGAAAAATTATTTTTATTGGCTGGAGTCATTTTTGGACAGAGAAAGTTATCCGGGGATGCTCAATGGATATAGGACTTAGGGCGCCAAACGGGAACCGGGAGCGACAGGCTTGCAGACTTGCTAGTCATATTAAATGTATCAAACAAACTAATCGTTTCACTCGAAACCATTTTGCTCTAACGGGATGGCTAATTCTTGAACCCAGTACAAAGAACATTAACTTAATAAAGCGACTTTTTAAGAGTTATTCATCTTTGCTGATCAAACAGCACATAAATCATTGGCGATTACTTTCGGGTGAAACAGGAGAAAAAGTAGATTGAGGCCATCTTAGATAGGCGAGTCAGTTAATACCATAAAGTCCAATAAGAATAGTCTCTAGTTGCCGCCCACAATTCCTCTACCTCCGGTGCCTAGTTAACAAGGAAAGTCTTGGCAAAGTTAAGCGGAACGCTACCACCCTTGGAGTCCCTTCAGCGAATAAGCGAGGTATAAATAAGCCACTCAGGGATTTTTATAAAACGCTATCTACATCAGAATTACGATGGATTCACCAGTGGCTGATACCTTAAACAGGACAGGGGGGGAAGAAAAAAATACTCTATTTAAATACCAGTTTAAGCCATGAAGTTAAATGACAAAAAATACAGAAGAAAGCTCTTACTTCATAGACCAATAAAAAGCCCAGCAATAATGCTGGGCTTATATTTACAATTACTTTCAGTTAGAGGCTTAATTGGCACTCTTAGAATGATAAATCATCGCCTGCCAAACATTCTGCTGTCCCCCACCATAATTTTCGAAAGTAGGATTCTTGATATAACTCCAGGCCACCTTGCCACTACCTAGATACATTGGCTCATCCAGGCCTCCCCAGCCATGATTAGGCAGCTGAATTGGTCCTTCAAGGATATTGAGATTCGCATCAATTTCCATCACGTAGAAAGCTTTAGGGACCAGCATACGCATTGAGCCCCGGCTGGCGTATATACGCTGATAACTAAGGTTATCGGAAATGCACTGGAACTTGGCATAACCCAGTAAATAACGTCCATTTCTCAGATCAACCAATTGTGGATCACTGATCTGACAATCGGGATCTTCAACCAACCATTTAAAACTCTGTCCACTAATGCTGCCGTTGCCATCAACTTTGGCAATTCCAATGCGTGTAAGGGAAGAAGTATCCAAAGCATCGCCTGAATATAAACCCTGGCGGGAAATCGATGGATATTTATCACTGTCGGAATTCCAGGAATTATAACCCATGTAGGAGAAGAAGCAGTTTGTAGCATCGTAGTCTGCACAGTCTTCATCAAACGGACCGGTGCCATTAGGATCTACTCCGACCTCATCCCAGAGAAACCGCTCCATATCGGCATCTTCAATGTACTTGGGAGCAACAATAACTGATAAATTTGTTTTGTCGTCTATGGGGACAACAGTATGCCCGCCCCCATTGGAAACCATCGCTGATGTAGAGGGAACAAAATGGTTAAAATAACCTTCAAAGGAATCATTCCACTCCATTTTAATAGCTATGGTACCTAACTGGCCGTGGGTACTTTTAATTGAGTTATTCCAATCACTGGTACAGAGGGCTCCAAAACTTTCATTTTCTGGATTGTAAAAAGCACGGATGTTGACCACATGTCCGTTTCCACAAGCCCAGTCCCATCCGCGATTATCTGAACCACTCATGTTCAGAGACCAGTCATTTCTATTGATCACTGTAAGGCCTGCTGAATAATGAGACCCACCTCCCCCATCAAATACACGGCCAGAAGCAGAAAAGGCATAACTGGAGCGCCCTTGGCTATCGCTATCTACATAAATCAGCTCTTCAGAACCAACATGGGAACCACCGTGGATTTTACTTACCACATAAGTATCTGGCGTTTCATGTAGAAGCTTGCTGTCCCACTCCATCAGCCATATCTGATCATTATATTTCTTTTCTTTATCGGTACCCTCCACCTTATCGAGGTTATCCTCCATTTTCATAAAGGTTGTACCGTATTTTTCTACAAGATCATCCTGAACATCGTAGTTTTCATGTGCTCTGTATCCAGTGTTACACAAGACAGCTACTCGGGAGCAATCCCTACTTGTGGCGATACCATGGGATTCATAGCACTGTTTTAATAGGGTTGCATTTCCAGTCTGATCGAAGCTGGCAGTTTGCGGGTTGTATTTCAATTCGTAGACGGAGCCGTAGGTTGTGTCATTGGTATCAGTACCCTCAGCAAGGGTAGTAGAAACAAACATCCGCGGAGTCTCGGTATCTGTTGCACAGGTTGCGACATAACTGCGGATAGGAATATCAATATCTTCCTTATTGCCCTCACCATCGGTACGAGCAATATAGTGAGCCATTTGATAAACCTCTCTGGCATTATTCAAAGCCTCAGGCAGAGTCACATCCACAGAGGACAGGGTGGCAAAGCCCAATTCCGTGACTTCAACATCCCCCACCATAACGGAAGTCCCCACGTTACCAGAGATCGGGGTATTACCCTGCCCTGTATCCTGGCCACTGCCTTGACCACTACCAGTATCTCCCGAAGATTCCTCGCCATCCGAAGATGAGCCTCCCCCACCACTACAAGAAGCCAAAATCACCGTCAAAGAAAGTGCCAAGAGCTTTTTATTAAAAATTATTGCCATGAAACCTACTCACTCAATAAGTCGCTTTAAGATAAATACAATTGAAGAGTTTTACTGCA
The DNA here is from genome assembly GCF_020524905.1 of Microbulbifer variabilis. Lineage (GTDB taxonomy): Bacteria > Pseudomonadota > Gammaproteobacteria > Pseudomonadales > Cellvibrionaceae > Microbulbifer > Microbulbifer variabilis_A. The sequence goes on from NZ_JAIVKI010000004.1 coordinate 67,532, forward strand.
ATTGAGCTATCCCAGATAAGAACAGCGGCGACCTTATTAGTTCTGCAATCGATTGTCTGTGAACTAACCGAAACAGAAACTATGAACTACATCAAGAAAAGCCATTTGAGACACAGGAAGGATCACACTAATAAACAATACAAGTACAAAAATACGTTACCTATTCGCTAAAAATGACATAAAAAATCAACAAAACACCCATCGGCAAAAAATAATAAGTACAAAGCCGAGATTAAACAAAATATGAAATAAAAAATATAAAGAATGAAAATATATTTCCCTTGCCGGCTTAGAATTAAGTCATATAATTCGTTAAGGTTAGAAAACATCCAATAACAGCAATTTTTAACAAAAATTGTCACCCTTTAATCAATTAGAGCCTAAAAGCAAAGTATGCATATATAATAAAGCGTCTATCCATCATATAAGTAGTGCCTTTACCAATAACCCTCAACAAAAGGATACTGTAAAATGAAGTGGTTTTTCCTGTTCTTTTCATTGCTATTATCTAGCCTTTGTCTGGCAGCTCCGGAAATCAGGGGAACTCCCCAGGATTTGCGAGGACTGCTCCACCCAGCGGAGAATATCGTTACCATCCATGGCAGCGCGGAAGAAACTGCATATTCAGATAGGGCAATTGTCAGCTTGATTGTGACAACAGAAGAAGAGCTACTTTCAGATGCGATTTCCGCTAACCACAAGCTTCGCTCCAAATTACATCAGAGCCTGACAGAGGCTGGTATCAAGGGGAAAAATATTAAAAGCTCAAAGTTCTCATCCTCACCTCAATATGGCTGGATGGGCAAGAAGCCCAAGGGTTATAAAGTTGTTAACCGAATAACCATTTCAATCAACGAGGAAAGTCAACTTCATAGCATTGCGCAGCTCTCAGACCAGAATAAAGAGGTCGAAATAGCAAACACCGCATTTGAACATTCAGAAAAGCGTTTATTTAACAAAAAGGTTAAATCCAAGGCGTTGCAAGATATTCTGGAACAGAAGGCGGATTATGAAAAGGCTCTTGGTGTCGAACTCACACCGATTGGTATTCGTGGTGAGAACATACACTACCGAGCTACTGAGGGCGCCATGGCAGTAGAGGAGGTAGTGGTCACCGCTGCACGTATCTCCAGCGTTAGCGTTGAGACCGATTTTTATGATTCTACCCAGGATAAATCATTTGATGAAGTCGTCTATGAGGCGGAACTCTCCGTAGACTTTCGTGTTCGCCCTCAGCAGTAGTTAATCTTAGCTCCAGCATTATTGCTTTTCTGATTTTCGGAGCCCATTCTTTAAGCTACTTAAGCAGTGGGCTCCATCTACCTGACCTAACTGGCTAGCCGACAGACAAGGATAATATCTGGCTGATCTCGTTTAAGCTGCGATTCGATTGCCCCTGCCAGGTTTCAATGGCGGCTTGCAGTGCCGCCCAGTCTTTTTTTGAAGAGGGGGACTTATCTACCACCCCCTCTCTTACTAGAGCACGGATAGTATCGCTGGCAAAAACTAGTGTATCCACTCCCATTCGACGTAGAAAAACCTGGGCTGTTTTGCCTCCCAGCCGATCACCACCCTTGCGTAAATATTGGAGATTCTCTACATAGTTACCCGTATTCCAGCCCGCAAAATACTCTCCCAAACTTCCATTTTCATTGGATAAATGCCAGAAGAAATCTGCGTTCCGCGGGATTGAGCGGGTTTTGGGCCAATGCTTAATCATGCCTTCCTGGCGCATCAAATCATCCAGAGCTTCCTCAGAGAGATATCGACAAAAGGACAGGTCGAAGTCATAAAAAAAATGCTCGATACCAGGCCATTTTTTCTCTACCACTTTCCAGCTAAAACCCGCCTGAAATACAGCCCGAGAAGCCGCTGACAGCCATTGATTGTTGGGTATTGCTGAGATTTCTTTAGCAGGTTTAGGCTTTGTGAGTCTGGCAGCAAGACCTTTCTTGCCACCAAAACGGTCAATGACGGGGGCCTCAATATCGAGAAAATTTCGCATTTATGCTATATATCCATTAATAGATAGAGAATACCGCATGAGTGTAAACCTTACGGTGAACACTCTTGATGGAATCACAGCGCGCCAGGCTATCAAAGGAAACGATTCATAACCTCCACTCATTCCTTAAATGGCCGTTAATCAGAAAGGAGGTTCTGGCATTCGGTTTGATCTGCGCAAGGATAAAAGTGATCCCCCAACATCCGTAAATAACAATCTCAAAATCAACAATCTCAGGTAAGTCCATCTAGTATGTGCATCGTATCCTGAGCACCGAGGGATTGCTTTCTGATAGATTCACCTTCAGATGACGTTAGAGCCTTGCTCTGAGAACGGCCAGAGGGCTTGACAACATTCACCACTCGCGCCATCGCTTGGTAGAGGTAACCCGCATTAAAAGCCAAGCCATCAATAGATTTCCAGTTCTCATTCAGCAGCTGGATAACTTTCTTCTCCAGGCGGAAAAATCCAGACTCCCCGACGGCAACTTTATATTCTACTTTTCTCACATCTACCTCTTGTACTACATCGTTATCCGACCACGCCGTTCGTAATGTGTAACCGTTAATAGCCCTATCAGACTCAAAGGGGCGAAGTTTAAAACACATACCACCCACTCTAAATCAATGAGCAATGGCCACGGATCAACCTGTGAACTCAACCCGGTAATATCAACCAGCTCATGCCGGCAATAATTAGTGATGCCACGACACTGAGTACCGCTCCCTCCCGAACCATATCTTGCATCCGTACTTTTCCAGTTCCATAGGCAATGGCATTCGGGGCTGTAGCAACAGGAAGCATAAAGGCACAACTGGCGCTCATCGCAGCGGGTATCATCAGTACCATAGGTTCAAAGCCCGCTGAGGTCGCCGCAACGGCGAGAATAGGCATCAGTAAAGTCGCCGTAGCTGTGTTGCTGGTGATTTCTGTAAGAAAAGTGACTCCCAGGCATAAAATCACCAACATTAGCCATAGTGGCATGGCTGTGAGGAAGGATAATCCATTGCCAAGCATGTCACTCAAACCGGAAGTTGAAAACCCTTTGGCCAGGGCTATACCGCCGGCAAATAACAACAACATGCCCCAGGGAATGGTTTCCGCTGTCTGCCAGTCCAGCAACCGCCCCCCCTTGCCGTTGGGTACAAGAAACATTGCCACCACTGCAGCGAGGGCTACCGTACTGTCTCCCGCCGCTCCTATGCCGAGCCAATCACTCCAGCCACCAAACGGTGCGTTGCGGGTTACCCAGAAGAAAATAGCAATGGCGAACACCAGCAAAGTACGTTTTTCCTCTGCTCGCCACTCCCCCACTTGGGGCGGTTCAATTTTATTCTTCAAGTGAACATTGCGGGTAAGCCAAAAGGCCATTATCGGCAGGGTCACCAAGGCAACCGGTACCCCGATTTTCATCCATCCTAGAAAGCTAAACTCCCTACCGGTTACTTCTTCATATATCCCTATAAAAATAACATTGGGCGGTGTTCCGAGAGGCGTCCCTACCCCCCCAAGGCTCGCGCCATAAGCAATTCCCAACACTAAGGCAACGGTGAGTCTCTGATTATCGATTCGAGAGAGAATTGCCAAGGCAATGGGCAACATCATCAGGGTTGTGGCGGTATTGGAAATCCACATGCTGAGGAAGCCAGCGGCCAGCATAAAACCGAGAACCAAACGCCTACCGCTGGATGCCCCAAATATGCGCAGCATATACAAGGCCAGACGTTCGTGAGCGCCACTCTTTTCGAGGGCTTTCGACAGGATAAAAGCGCCCATCAAAAGCAGAATTACATGGCTGCCCAGGGACGCCGCAACGGTCTTGTGATCCGCTACACCAAACAACGGTAGAAGTACAAATGGCACCAGGGAGGTAGCGGGAATAGGAAGAGCCTCTGTTATCCACCAGGTCACAGTGAGCAGTGTGATCGCAGCAGTTACAGCGGGAAGATATTGCATCCCGGTTAAGGTCAGAAAAATGTAAAACGCTACAGCCAATAATGGCCCCAAAACGATAAATTGTTGTCGCGCAATCGACATACCAGCCCCCAATCTCCCCCCTAACCAGAGGGGGTTAACGTTCTTATTGATTTATTCCCCAGGCAAATTTGATTGGCAGAGGTACCACTCAGTATCTGGGATCTGCACAAAATACAAGAAATCGAAAGGCTTTCGCAGCCTTGAGCTGAAAAAAAGAGTCAGCACAGAGGGAACGTTTTTACTCTAGTTGGCTTAGCAGGCATCGCTAAGTGATGAAACGGTTGTCACCAAAAGATTAAGTTTTCTTTTTTGCAGTAAGGATAAACGAGCCCGCTCCCATCGAGAGAGAAACCTTCTTCCCGCCCAATTGGTACATATGTACAATGTGCGTCAATCACGACTTTACAACATATAGCGCCCGGTATTACCCAAGCGCATGTCACCTGATTTAATTGAGGTACCCCTTGAAGCCAATCGCTCTCACCGCCCTAATCGCATTAGTAAGTACCGGCGTTTACGCAGAAGAAAAGCCCTTTTACCTAAAAGCCTCACTGGGCTATATGAAATTTGATAGCGAAGACTCCACTGCGGTAAAAGAGGATCTCAACTCAACCGGCTACGCGTTTACTTTTGGTTATCGAGTGAACGACTATCTTGCCTTTGAAGGTGGCATGGCGAACCTCGGTGACATCCGCAAAGAGCATGAACTGAGCGTTCGCGGCCTCGAGTGGTACTATAGCGATGATGAAATCCTTGTAGAAAACTTCGATTACCAAAGCAAGCGAGAAACTAAATACAAATCCTATAGCCTGGGATTAGCCCTTTCCACACAAGTCCAACAGAACCTGAATGCCGGCATTCGTTTTGGCGTCCACCAATGGTGTGCAAATGACAGTGGCCGAGAGGAGCATTTCGGTAGCCGCAACTGGTATAACCAAGATGGAGAACTCTTGAATACAGAGCCCTACGATAATTCTTATAGCTGGAGTAATAACAAGGGCAGCGGCAGCAACCCATACTACGGTGCTGAAGTAAACTGGACGAGCGGTGACTGGGGTATCAATCTTGAGCACACCATCTACGAGATTCAAGACGAGAAGGCCAACCTGTCTTCAGTGGGTGTGACTTATAGTTTCTAGTGAATTCCTAGTAGGCTTCTGATTGAAGCCTTTAAGCTCAGGCCTTGTGCGGCGGGCACTCACTAACCGCCTGCACTAGGCCCGCCAAAACCTCCGCATAAAAATTAATCACCCCAATCACAATCTCCCCTGCTCCACCCTGTACATCTCATTTATATCCGGCAAACTATCGGCCTCAAAAATAACACTAAAGGGCAGAAGGGATTCATGAGCACGATACCGAATACCGTAGCAGTACTGGACAAACTGCGTTGGAATGCCCATCTATGCAAGCACAGCCACTTCCGTGCCTCTATGAAAGGGCGCAACATGCACGTACTCTGCGGTGTGCCGATCGTAGTGGTGAACCTATTTCTCGGCTCTCTGTTCTTTTCCCTCATCAATGCCGAACTCCCCGACTGGACCAAATGGAGCGGCGCCGCCCTCGCACTATTGGCCGCTTTGCTCGGGGGTGTACAAACTTTCTTCAACTTCAAGAAAAATTATGAAGGGCACCGCCAGGTGGGCAATGAATACCTGGCCATTGCCAGGGAATGTGAGCGGCTGATCGCCCTCTACTTCGACCGTATTCTCGACTTGGAGCACCTCTCCAATAAAATCTCCGAGCTGAATACCCGCTACAGCGAGATCAATCAGCGTGCTGAAGAATTTATTGTCTCCGACAAGGTCTACCGCCAGGCCATGCAGACACAAAGTCAAAAGGCCCGCAAGGAACCCTCTTTAGTGGAGCTTATGCGAAATTCACACAATACCTCTCTCGAGGAAGCTAAAATAAGCTCACAGGCAACAACGGTAGGGATTAACCAATAGCCTCTCAAAAGTTAGTAGTCATTTTCAGCAGCGGTAATCATGCAGAAAGAGCACAGCGATCATCTCCCAAGTAAACACAGTTTTTCCCTTTGCTACCTGACCACCGATATTCGCACCCCTAGCAATATCGGTGGACTCTTCCGCATTGCTGATGCTCTGGGAGTAGAGAAAATTTACCTCGCTGGAACCAGCTTGTTACCCCCAAACTCCAAAATCCGTAAGGTATCGCGCTCAACAGAGCAGCATGTTCCCTATCAATACGAAAGAAATGCCCTAGAAATCGTCCTGAATTTGAAGAAGGAGGGATACCGGATAATCTGTCTGGAGATCACATCTAACAGCGTTGAGCTAAGCCAGGTTCCCATCGTTGAAGGCGATAAAGTCTGCTTGGTTCTAGGCTCAGAGAAAGATGGAATTGCCCCGGATCTGCTAAAGGTCGCCGATGCAATCGTGCATATTGCTATGCAGGGGGTTAACTCTTCAATGAATGTCGTCTCCGCCTGTGCCATTGCCACTTATGAGCTCACAAAGAAAATTAGTTTAAGCCAAGCGGAATAAATAGTAGAGCCGGTAGAGACTGCTCGAACCGAAAGGTCAAAATTTTATTCAGATCATAATTTTGGATAGTAAAATCAATCGGGTACTTTCACCGTCATATTCTTTTTATGCACATAATCCGGGTCTCCACCAAGCCGCTTATTACAGTTCAAGTTGTTAATCGCCTGAATATCTGCGTGGCTTAAATTGAAATCATTCAATAAAAAATAGCTGCGGATTTCATCGAGCGTTTCCGCAATGGGTAAGACAATACGATGTTGTTGAATATTCCAACGCAGAATCACCTGGGCAGGCGTTACAGAATATTTCTCTGCAATTTGTAAAATAACCGGGTCTTGCATCGGTTTTTCACTTTCAACAACACTATTCCAAATAAAACCGGAGCCCAAAGGGGAGTAACAACAGATAGCGATCCTGTGAAATTGGCAATAATCCACCAATGGCTGCTGGGTGAAATAAGGGTGTAACTCTATTTGATTACAAACCGGGTGAATCTCGGCGAAGGACGCAATCTGCTCAATGTCTGACTTGCGAAAATTTGATAGCCCCAAAGCCCGAACCTTTTTCTGCTGGTACAACGCCTCCATCGCCTCCCAGGTTTCCCGCGTATAGGCCGGGGCCGGCCAATGAATCAGATATAAATCCAAGTGCTCGAGTTGTAAACGCTCCAGACTTCGGGCAAAGGCATCGTGAGTTTTCTTGCCTCCTTGCTCGGTATCCCAGACCTTACTGGTAATAAACAATTCCTCTCTGGGGATACCCGACTCCTTAATAGCCCTCCCGAGAGCACGCTCATTGCCATAGACTGAGGCGGTATCGAAGTGTCTATAGCCAATGGCCATAGCTTTTAGGAGAACGTCTGTGACATATCCATCGTCCTGTTGCCAACTACCTATCGCAGCCATCCCCATTCCGATCTGGGGAATCTCCACGCCATTGTCTAATTCGATAAAGTACATAATCGATCCCTTGCCAAATACCGCAACTGTCAATCACAGTAATGAACAGTGGCTTCTGCTCTAGTACCACCCGGCGTTGAATGTAGGCGATACAGGTTTAGTCACGAAGAATATTTTCAATAGGATAGGAAATTACAAAAAATTCTTAGAAAAAGAATACACCGTACCCGAGTTACCATGTTGTGTACGCGTCGATTGAGATCATACAGAGATTTATGCACGGCGATTCTCAAGAGTAGAGTATTCTTTGATTCCAATCCTGTAGTAAAAGCTGAGCATACTTTCGCTAAAAATGTAGGGAATCCCAGCCATTATTTTTTCTCAGGTATTTAATTTTTGTGCTATTTGGGCGGTAGAGACCCGGCGAATTCCACTCCCCGATTTACCCACTGATCAAGGTCCTGCTCCACCGCGTCCTCTTCCACATAGACCATACCTTTCAGGGGCCGCCCGGTGAAATCCATGGGTCGGGTATAACGCTCTGCTAGAGCATCCTGGTAATTATCCGGCCCTACCCGCACCATCAGCTCTTCACCGACCACACCACAAGCCATATTGCCATTTAACATAAATGCCAGACCGCCAAACATCTGTTTTTCAGAAAGGCCCTGACTTCCCTGTAACAAATTGCGCACTTTTTCTGCCAACGTTTCGTTGTACGCCATGACAATCTCCTTAAGCACTTTGCAAGGTGGGAAAAAAGAATTTCGGGTACTACTGGGATCTGCGCCAGTGGAAACGCGACAGGCGAAAGATCAATCGAAGGGGGTTTGTGAGTGCCTTTCCATGCCAAATAATCCGCATAGAGGCTAAGTAAAATATTGGTAATCGATACAGATAACTGCACCATAGCGAGAAAAGTTATTTCGAATAATCGTTTAAGTGTAGCAGGAAATATCAATACTGCTTTCTTAGAAAAAGTATGACGCCAGATATCAGTGTCGATAAAAGCTTAACGAAGTTTTTAACGTCAAAGATGCCGCTATTCAACACCTGGCAATGAAAATAGGCGCGCGAGAGAAGGGTTTATAGAGTGAAATCGGCAACTGGCGCAGACGGAATCCTTCTGCCACATAAATCCCTTTGCAACCAGAAAAATAATTGGCACCCCAACAGAATATCGGGGTGCCATAGAGAAGTGGATTTAGTCGACAAATACGCGCGCGTTGCGGAACAGGCGCATCCAGCCGGAGTCCTCTGTCCACTCGTCCGGGTGCCAGCTGTTGCTGACTGCACGGGCTACACGTTCAGGGTGCGGCATCATAATAGTGACACGGCCATCCTCGGAACACAGAGAGGTAATACCATTTACCGAGCCATTGGGGTTGGCCGGGTAAGTTTCGGTAATTTCTCCTTTGTTATTCAGGAAGCGCATTGCGATGGTGCCGGAAGCTTCGCACTTCTCCAGTGCCTGCTGGTCGGCAAATTCCACACGACCTTCACCGTGGGCAACGGCAACCGGCATATAAGTGCCCGCCATACCTTTGAACAGTACGGAAGGGGAATCCTCGACACCCACCAGGGCAAAACGCGCTTCATACTGCTCAGACAGGTTGCGCACAAAGCGTGGCCAGTGGTCGGCACCGGGAATCAACTCTTTAATCACCGAGAACATCTGGCAGCCGTTACACACCCCCAGACCGAAGGTGTCTTTGCGGTTGAAGAAGCCTTCAAACTGATCGCGGGCACGTTCGTTGAACAGAATAGTCTTGGCCCACCCCTCACCGGCGCCGAGGACGTCACCGTAAGAGAAGCCACCACAGCCCACCAGGCCTTTGAACTCATCCAATGCCACACGACCGGAAAGGATATCGCTCATATGTACGTCGATAGCGTTAAAGCCAGCGCGGTGGAAGGAGTGCGCCATCTCCACCTGACTATTAACACCCTGCTCGCGCAGCACAGCCACTTTCGGGCGAATACCTTTGGCGATATAGGGAGCACTGATATCTTCGTTGATATCGAAGGTGAGATTCACCGACAGACCCGGATCTTCCTGGGCAATCGTGGCAAATTCCTGCTCGGCACACTCGGCGTTATCGCGTAGGGACTGGATGCGGAAACTGGTTTCCGACCAGATTTGCTGCAGTTCAGCACGGGAGCGTTTGAATATTTCAACACCGTTATTAGTGATGCACAGGTGTTCGTTGTTGTTCAGGTAGCCGATTTGATGGGCCGGCACACCGACAGCGGCAAAGCGCTGTACCAACATTTCCGCTTCACAGGCGGGAACCTGCAGCACCGCACCCAACTCTTCGCTGAACAGGGCGGCAATAGGGTCATCGCCCAATTCGTAGACTTCCACGTCCATACCCACGCGAGCGGCAAAGCCCATTTCCGCGAGGGTAGTGAAAAGACCACCATCGGCGCGGTCGTGGTAGGCCATGATCAGGTCTTCATTCAAAGCCTGCTGCACCACTTCGAAGAAGCCTTTCAGTTTCTTGGCATCGTCCAAGTCGGCTGGCTTATCACCCAGCGCGTTGTAGACCTGCGCCAGACAGGAACCCCCTAGGCGGTTTTTGCCGGCACCCAGATCAATCAGCAGCAGCTCGCTCTCACCTTTATCGGTGCGCAACTGTGGGGTAACGGTTTTGCGCACATCGGTAACGGGGGTAAAAGCGGAAATGACCAAAGACAACGGTGCCGTAACCGCTTTCTGCTCGCCCTCTTCTTCCCAGGCGGTGCGCATAGACATAGAGTCCTTGCCCACTGGAATGGTAATACCCAGCTCAGGGCACAGCTCCATACCTACCGCCTCTACGGTGCGATAGAGTTTTTCTTCTTCACCCGGGTGGCCCGCGGCACACATCCAGTTGGCAGAGAGTTTGATATCGGAGAGTTGTTTCACCGGGGTACAGGCGATATTGGTAATTGCCTCGCCCACCGCCAGGCGACCGGAAGCCGGGGCATCCAGCAGAGCCACCGGGGTGCGCTCACCCATGGACATGGCCTCACCGGCGTAGCTGTCATAGGCAACGGTAGTCACGGCGCAGTCCGCCACCGGCACCTGCCAGGGACCAACCATCTGATCGCGGGATACCTGGCCGGTTACAGTGCGGTCACCGATGGTGATCAGAAAACTCTTGCTGGCCACCGTGGGCAGGCGCAGTACGCGCTCGGCAGCTTCGTTCAGGTCGATATCCGCAGTGGAAAACGCCACGGCTTCAACCTGACGCGTTTCCGCCTCGCGATGCATACGCGGCGGTTTGCCGAACAGCACAGACATCGGTAGATCCACCGGCTTGGACTCGAACTTAGTGTCGTTCAACAGCAGGTGCTTGTCTTCGGTGGCCTCACCGACAACGGCGAAAGGCGCGCGCTCGCGTTCACAAATTTGTTCGAAACGCTGCAGGTCTTCCGGCATGACAGCCAGTACATAGCGTTCCTGGGATTCGTTACACCAAATTTCCAGCGGGCTCATGCCCGGCTCATCGCAGGGCACATTGCGCAACTCGAAGTTACCGCCGGTGCCGCCGTCCTTCACCAATTCGGGGAAAGCATTGGACAGACCGCCCGCGCCCACATCGTGGATAAAAGCGATGGGGTTTTTCTCACCCAGCTGCCAGCACTGGTCGATCACTTCCTGGCAGCGGCGCTCGATTTCCGGGTTCTGTCGCTGTACAGAAGCAAAATCCAGATCCTCGGAGCTGGAACCGCTGGCCATACTGGAAGCTGCGCCACCGCCGAGACCGATCAGCATGGCCGGGCCACCCAGCACGATCAGCTTGGCGCCAGGAGAAAATTCGGGTTTCTCGATATGCTCTTCGCGAATATTGCCGTAGCCGCCGGCCAGCATAATCGGCTTGTGATAGCCGCGGCGCTCGCCATCGAAGTTTTCTTCAAAGGTACGGAAGTAACCGCAAATATTCGGGCGGCCAAATTCGTTGTTAAATGCAGCACCACCGATGGGGCCCTCGATCATAATATCCAGGGCGGTAACGATACGCTCAGGCTTGCCGTAGTTGAATTCCCAGGGCTGTTCCCAACCGGGGATCTGCAGGTTAGAGACGGTAAAACCAGTCAGACCCACTTTCGGCTTGGAACCGCGTCCCACTGCACCTTCGTCGCGAATTTCGCCACCAGCGCCAGTTCCGGCACCAGAGAAAGGGGCAATCGCCGTGGGGTGGTTGTGGGTCTCCACCTTCATCAGCATATGGATAGCCTCGTTACTGAAGCCATATTCCTTGCTTTCCGGGTCGGGGTAAAAACGCCCGGCTACATTACCCGCCACAACCGCGGCGTTGTCAGCATAGGCGGACAGTACATTGTCTCCACCTTTCTGATAAGTGTTCTTGATCATGCCGAACAGGGAGTGCGGCATTTCTTCACCGTCAATCGTCCAAGAGGCATTAAAAATCTTATGGCGACAGTGCTCAGAGTTCGCCTGGGCGAACATCATTAGCTCCACATCTGTGGGATTGCGGTCCAATTCCTGGAAGCTGGTGAGCAGGTAATCGATTTCATCTTCGGCCAGGGCCAGGCCCAGTGTCACATTGGCAACTTCCAGTGCCTCGCGGCCGCCTTCGAGGATATCCACACCACGCAACGGGCGAGGCTCCTCTTCAACAAATAACTGCTCAGCCTGTTCGAGCTCGGCAAAGGCTACCTCAACCATGCGATCGTGCAGCTGAGAGGCCAGCGCCTGGCGCTCGGCTTCGCTCAACTCGACACCACTCAGGTAGTAGGCGACACCGCGCTCAAGCCGGTGTATCTGGGTGAGGCCAGCGTTGTGGGCAATATCGGTGGCCTTTGAGGACCAGGGAGAGATAGTGCCCGGGCGCGGAACCACCAGGATTAGCTCACCTTTCGGCTGGTGCTTCTCTTCAGTGGGGCCGTACTGGAGTAGCCGCTCAAGCAGCGCCATCTCCTTGTTATCCAATGCATCGCTGTCGGCAAAATGTACGAACTCGGCGTAGAGATCGTCGATAGTCGGTTGCAGCGCGCGCAGTTGGTTGAGTAGTTTTTTATGGCGAAATTTCGACAGTGCGGGAGCACCACGCAGAACTAACATTGCGGGAGATAGCCTCTTGTCTAAATGAGAAAGATTGCGCGAAAGAAGGATCGCACAAGGCCCCGGAAATTTGAGAGGCGCAATTGTACCCGAAGCGCCGCAACTCCAACACACCTACCCATCACTTGAGTACACATGAACTAATTAGCAATCAATGTGTTCAAAAGGCGAACAAAATCAATCGTGAATTCGCGGATTTCGCAAGACGCCAAAAATTTCCTACAAAAGTCTCAGCGGCATTTCAAGCGCCCATGTCACAGTGCCCAAAAGCCAAATTGGGCAGATTGTCGTCAAATATTGTAAAATTGGCGGACTGTGCCAGCATTGGCGAGAAAAGCCCTGGCGGAGGTGCCCGTACCAGGCCTTAGGCATAACAGCGATAAAACCAACGGACGAGCTAGAGGGGACAGCCTATGATGATGAGAAGCCGAGTGCTGCGCTATGTCCGCCGTGTATGCAAAGGTCTCGCATTATCTTGCTGCGCCTCTTTACTGGTCGCCAGCAAGGCACCAAATACTCTGGAACGAATTAAAGCTTCCGGCGAACTGGTTGTCCTTTCACAAAACGGTCCCACTACCTATTACGAAGATGCCTCCGGCAACCCCACCGGCTTTGAGTACGGCATGCTACACGCTTTTGCCGAGGAGCTGGGAGTCAAACTGGTCATTCGCGATGTGCACAGTCTGGATGACCTGTTCGCACGCCTACGCGACCCCGAAGAAGGTGCTCACTTCGCCGCCGCGGGGCTCACCGTCACCCCGGAACGCCGCGAACTGGTACGCTTCTCCCCCTCTTATTTTGAAGTCCGCCAACAGATCATCTATCGCCTTGGGGAAAAACGCCCGCGCAGAACCAGTGATCTGGAAGGCGAAACCATTGCGGTTATCGCCGGCAGCGCTCACGCCGAAGAATTAAAAAAGCTCTCCCATCGCTACCCCAATTTGAGTTGGGAGGAAGTCTCCGATGTAGATGCCATGGAATTGGTGGAGATGGTGCATCAGGGCCAATATAACTATGCGGTGGTAGACTCCAATGCCTACGCCGTGCATCGCGGGCTCTACCCCAATACTGCGGTGGCTTTTAACCTCAGTCAGTTCCAACCGGTTTCCTGGGCTTTCCCCAAGAGCGACGACGACAGCCTCTACCAGAGCGCGCGGCTGTTTATGCTGCGTGCCAACACTAACGGCATGATTGCGCAACTGCGTGAGGAGTTTTTTGGCCATATCAGCGACCTGAATGCGGGCGGCGCCCAGGCATTCGCCAAGCGCAGCCGCGAACGACTGCCCAAGTGGCGCGGGGTCATGCAAAAGGTGGCCGACCAATACGAGCTGGATTGGCATTTACTGGCGGCACTTAGCTACCAGGAATCCCACTGGAATCCCCGCGCTCGCTCACGCACCGGAGTGCGCGGCCTGATGATGCTCACCTTGAGTACCGCCAGAGAGCTGGGTGTAAACCGCCTCAATCCCGAAGAAAGTATCGAGGGTGGCGCCCGCTATATTGTACAGATCCGCAATAAGCTGCCGGAGCGTATCCGCGAGCCAGACAGAACCTGGATGGCCCTGGCCGCCTATAACGTAGGATACGGCCACCTGGAAGACGCCCGTGTACTCACCGAACGCATGGGCGGCAATCCGGATCTGTGGCCAGATGTTCGCGACCACCTGCCACTACTCGCCAAGCGTCAGTACTACAAGTCCAGTAAACACGGCTACGCGCGCGGCTGGGAACCGGTGACCTATGTGCAAAATATCCGCCACTACCAGACTCTGCTGAACTGGAGCAGCCGCATCGAAGAGCAGCGCCTAGCAGCCAACGATGAAAACGGCGCCGCCCTTACAGAGAAAAGTACCGTAGAAGCCGAGGGCAGTGCCGCCCCCGCACTCTAGCTTCAGCCCCAAAATACCGCTTCAGCTAGCTCTTGAGATTACGCTGGTATTACCGATTCATTCTCAACATCTTGTATTCATTGGCTTAAATTGGCCCAAATCAAGAGGCGCTTGAGTGATGGGAGAAAAAGACACGACCAAAGAAATTGAGGCGTTTATCGATTACCTAGTGCAGGCAGGGGTCCACTGTCGAGTAGATAAGCTGGAAAGCGTCTATCACAAGGATATTCAGGTCTTTATGCTTGATGATTCAGACCAGTTGACTGTGGCCGACAAGGCCGCTTTTATCGATAGGTTTAAGCGCAAGCGGAATGCCGGTGAATTACCGCTCAATGACTGGACAAAAGTTCACCATATCGCCACTAACAATAACAGCGCCCTGGTGATTTTTTCCCGAAGGAATAACTTATCGGGCCTGGAAAGAAAATTAAGGCTGGCTATCGACTTAATTTATGAAGATGGGCGCTGGCAGGTCATACGGGAAATCATTTTTCTGGAGCCACCCTCCCCTGATTCAGCCCGTCAAAATTAATACGCAGATCTCTTACTCTTAACCTATAAAAAACCACTGCTCGGCAGACTATTTTTCGCCCTTATTTAGTAAAGACCTTCAATCCTCTACTTGAGATGGCGCACAGTCTCGGGGTAAAAACTGCAAGTCATCGGGCTCATCAATATCGTTCAGGATTTCCAGGCGTCGGCAAGACATGCCGCACTCCTGTAAGCGCTCCAGAGTTTGCCGGGCAACGACTTCGGTACTCCAGCTAATATCTTCAAACAACCTAAAATGCACCTGTTTAAGCCCCAACAGAGTGTAGCCACCATCTTTTGCCGGATGTATAACCGCATCGGCACTCGTTAAAGCCACAGCCGCCTCACGGAGACGCTCAGCAGTTAACCCCGGGCAGTCTGTGCCCAGTAAAAAAAGACCCTGGCTCGCTATATGATGATGAGTGTTAGCAGCCCGCCACAAACGCTGACCAAGATTGCCTTGCGACTGATTATAAAAAGTTACCCCATCGGGTAAAGCAAATGCTTGCCAAAAAGGATGATCGCAATCTGGTGCAACATGCAACTCTACCGGCCCGAGCTCAGCCATTACAGCCTCCTGCAAAGTTTGCTGTAACAGCTTTTCCGCTAGAGAGGCTGCACCTTGTTCCCCTAGAGCTGGGATCAAGCGGGTTTTTGCATAGCCAGGTAGGGGCGCCTTGGCCATCACTACCAGGCGTAAAAAGGGAAAAGAAGCATTACTCATAGCGTTTTGCCAAGCACTCCGCAGAGACGCCGCGCCAATAATCGAAGCGCAAGCGCCACATCAATAACACCGTGCGCCAAATACCGAATTTTTGCCACCGGCGCCCGGAGGTGGTGGCTCTCTGGCGTAGACAGTGCGGCCGGGCCGTTTTCAACAACTGACGGCTCAGCTCGATGTCTTCCATCAAGGGCTGCGATGCATAGCCCCCTACATTATTGAAGAGGTCACGGCGGACAAAAATCGCCTGATCGCCTGTAGCGATACCGCTCAAGCGGGAGCGCCAATTAATCATGGTAGAAATCAGGGGAAACCAGGCGCTGTCGCCGATGATACGAATATTAAAGCGGCCCCATTGCGCTCCCCGAACCGAAGCAGAGGCAATCGCACTCAGGGCGCCTTGAGGCAGGCGTGTATCCGCATGCAAAAATAACAACCAATTACCGCGGGCAACCGAAGCACCTGCATTCATTTGAAGGGCACGCCCGCGCTGGGAATGAATCACCCTCAATCCGGCAGCGCTAGCCATTTCTGCACTACCGTCACAACTGCCGCCATCGACCAGAATGATTTCACAGCTGCTATAGGCGATCAGCTCTTTCAATTGCGTTACCAACTTTGGTAACTGCTCCCGCTCATTTAACAGGGGCACAATAACACTGTATTGCACTGTCTTGCCTCAACTCTGCCTCGCCCTTTCTCACGTTCAACTTACCCCCGCCTCCAGCGGTGGAACTTTTCCAGCCATCGAAGCAGGTTCTTGGGTGCATGAGCACGCTTCCAATTTCCAGCTACATATTTATTCGCTTCAGCCATAGTGGGGTAGATATGAATTGTGGATAAAATCTTGTTCAACCCAAATCCCTGTTTCATCGCAAATACAAACTCGGCAATTAGCTCCGCCGCATTTTCGCCGACGATACAAACCCCCAGGATTTTATCTCTACCCGGTGCCGTTAAAACCTTAACAAACCCGGTTGCGGCACCATCGACAATCGCGCGATCCAAATCATCGATCCCATAGTGGGTTACCTCATAGGCCACCCCTTGCGCAATTGCCTGGTGCTCAGTGAGCCCAACACTGGCCACTTGTGGGTCAATAAAAATTGCGCTGGGTATCAAGCTATAATCCACCGCAAATTTTTTTATATCTCCAAAAAGCCCATTGACCGCGGCATACCAAGCTTGATGGGCAGCGGTATGAGTAAACTGATAGGGCCCGGCGAGATCCCCTGCAGCGAGAATATGAGGGTATCGGGTGCGCAGGTAGTCATCCACTTGGCATTTACCGTTCTGCACAATACCCAATTCCTCCAGACCTAGCCCCTCGGTTCTGGGGTGTCTACCTAGAGCCAGAATAACCTCATCAAATGTCACCTGTATTTCACCTTGGGCATTTCGCAAGGTGACCGCCCCTCCCTGCCCGCTTTGATTTCCGGCAAATGCAGTAGCCTCGTGCGCGGTAAGCAATCGCACCCCCTCCGATTCCAGCGCTTGGGTTACAGCAGCGGAGACTTCGTGATCCTCAAGAGGTAACAGGCGCTCGGCGCGTTCAATTAGGGTGACTTTGGAACCCAGCCGTGTAAATGCCTGGGCCAGCTCACAACCAATTGCTCCACCCCCAAGTAACAATAATTGAGAGGGCACCTTGTCTAGCTGAGCGAATCTGTCCCAAAGAGTTTCACTGGTCAGATAATTGACCGCTTCCAATCCTGGAAAGCGCGGTACTGCGGGCTCAGCTCCTGTAGCGAGGATGATTGCGCGTGCGGTAAGAGTCTGTTCTGTGCCATTTTCTCTAGAAATATTTACAGTCCAGGGATCGACAAGGCGCCCACGCCCGCGAACAACTTCCACCCCCAGGTCGTTGTAGCGCTCTACACTGTCGTGAGGTTCTATCTGTTGAATCGAATTGCGCACATGCGCCATGACTGCGGGAAAATCAATTTCGGGCTCAGGCAAAACCACACCGAACCTCTTCGCCACGCGGGCAGAGTGCGCAACCCTGGCACATTGAATCAGTGCCTTACTGGGTACACAGCCGGTATTCAGGCAGTCTCCCCCCATATTTCCCGATTCCACCAGGGTAACTCTGGCTTTTACCGCCGCAGAGATATATGCACTGACTAGCCCTGCAGCCCCTGCACCGATCACAATAATATTACGGTCAAATTTTTTGGGTTTACTCATTGCAGTTATTCACTAAGCCGCGCGGCGCCGTTTAAGCCAGCAGAGAAAGTATTTAGCCAGGAGAGGGAAAATACCCAGCAAGGCAAAAGACAACAGCAATTGTGGGGAGGCGATATCCTTTAAATTTTCAATACGCGCAAGCTGAGTGCCCGCATTTACATAGACAATTGTACCAGCCAGCATACCCAACTGGCTGACCCAATAAAATGTCCATACACGCAAGTGTGTCAGGCCCATTAATAGATTGATCAGAAAAAAGGGGAAAATAGGCACCAATCGCAGGGCAAACAAGTAAAAAGCCCCCTCCCGGTCAACGCCATTATTCACCACCTGCAAACGTGTTGAGAAGCGCTCCTGAACATAATCACGAAATAAATAGCGAGCCATAAGAAAAGCCAATGTCGCACCAATACTGGAGGCAAAGGACACGATCAGCGTCCCCCATAGCAAACCAAAAATGGCACCGGCCGCAATCGTAAGAATCGCTGCGCCTGGCAGTGAGAGCCCTGTTATCAGGATATAAAAAAACAGAAAAAGAAAACTGATAAGTATTGGCGAGGTGGTTTTCCACTGCTGAAACTGCTCCCCACCTTCTTTTAGTCGTTCCAGACTTAACCATTGATTTAGGTCAAACCAATAAAAGGCGGCGATTAAAAGAACAACAAGCAACAGCAACGCAATTCTTTTCCTCATAACGGCCTAATCCTATATTCTCACGATTCCGTTATAGCGCCCCACCGCAACTACTCCCTTGCCCTGCCGTACAGCCATAGCAGTGGTCCGCTACTGCAATCGCTCCCCCTTGTAAGTCCCGGTTAAGTAAATCGCGCAAATGTGGCCGACCCGGTATAGGAATATTGAGTTGCTGATTAAAGTCACAATCGAATAGATTCCCCTGCCAGTCCACACTCACCATAGTGCGACACATAACACCATCGAGATTTGCATCGCTATAATTATCCCGCAGCAGAGCCATATAATTTTTAAACTGCCCCTTGGAAATCAGCATGGAGCCAAAGCGTTTTATCGGCATATTGGCGAGTGCAAATAAATGATTGAACTCAATATTAAACTGCTTTCTCAGCTCCCGGCGATAGTCTGCCTCCAGGGCACTTTGCTCTGGGGGTAAGAATGCCCCCTGGGGGTTGTACACTAAATTTAACCGCAACCCACTTCCCTGTTTGCCATAACCAAGTTCATTGAGCATTCGCAGCCCGGCAATACTCTTGTCAAAAACGCCTTTGCCGCGCTGTTTATCGACATTGTCCATGGAATAACAGGGAAGAGAGGCAATTACTTCCACATGGTTTCGAGCGAGAAATTCTGCAGTATCTTCCTGGCCGGGCTCGAACAACACGGTGAGATTACAGCGATCAATGACTTGCACCCCCAATGCCCTTGCGGCATTGACCAGATCTCGAAACCCCCGATGTAATTCCGGAGCACCGCCGGTGATATCCAGAATTCGAATATTACGCTTTTCAATCACCTCCAGCAGCAACGCCAGGTTTTCTTCTGACATCATCTCTGTACGATTGGGGCCCGCATTGACATGACAGTGCACACAGGACTGATTACAGCGATAACCAATGTTGAGTTGTAGGGTTTCAATGCTACTGCGGCGTATTGCTGGGAAATCGGATACTTCCAGTAAGGGCAGTGTTTCATGCATAGGTCTCAGTGCTCCACTTCTTCAAGCACTGGATTAGACGGTTCGAGCAGTGGTTTTATTACCGTAAGCTGATCTTCCGACATTGCTTCCACAGGGGTGACTAAACCACTGGCCAAGGCTGTATGGGCGATGGAGTCGGGTTTCTCCGATCCCAGTAAACGAATTGCCTCTGCCGCCACCTGTTGGGCGCGCACAGCATTTTGCTGCAGATTGGCGATCGCCACTTCTGCCGTCACAGCTTCCTCTCGGGGATGCCAACAATCGTAATCGGTGGCCATGGCCAGAGTGGCATAGGCAATCTGTGCCTCTCGTGCCAGTTTAGCTTCCGGCATATTAGTCATCCCAATGACCGATGCACCCATACTGCGATACCAGTGGGATTCCGCTCGCGTAGAGAATTGCGGACCTTCAATACACAGGTAACTGCCACCCCGGTGTAATTGCACTTCTTTTCCAACCTGAGTGGATACAAAGGCCCTCGCTAGACAATCCGCCACTGCGGAACAGACTGGGTCTGCCATAGAGACATGGGCAACCGCACCACTACCAAAAAAGGTACTGTCGCGTTTGCGCGTCATGTCGATAAACTGGTCAGGAATCAACATATCCAGCGGCCTGACCTTCTCTTGTAGAGAGCCAACTGCAGAGAGAGACAGGAGATAACGTACACCCAGCTGGCGCAGCCCATGGATATTTGCTCTATAGGGCACTTCGGAGGGGATCAGTCTATGACCGCGTCCGTGTCGGGAGAGAAAGGCAACCGGGGTGCCCATCAGCTTGCCGCATACAATAGGGGCCGAAGTAGGGCCAAATGGAGTCTTCACCTGAACCTCCTGTACCTCCGTCAGCCCTCGCATTTCATATAGACCACTCCCCCCAATTACACCGACCAGTGCCCTAGCCATATTCTCTCCTGGATAGTTAGTTTTTTCGCAGTATAGGAGTGGGGACAGGTCGTGTATATCGCCAGCTTGAGGACAAAATACCCTGGAAAGGCAAACTAAAGGCCGAATTACCCACTGCCTACCAAGGCACACGCCCTGAAAGTTTTTACTGTACACAAACCGATCGACAACCTATATTTACCCAGGTAATAATATTTTACCCCGGTAAATTTATAGGAGACTCTCATGGCGTCTGAATACTTAGCCATTGACCGACAACAGGTGATTGCGCAGGGCACACTGGAGACAGTTGTGCGACAAGTTAAATCTCTAGAGTCACAACTGGAGCCAATGGTCTTTTCAGCCGACAACTGCAAAAGAGTTGAGATTGATTGGCAAGGCGACTTTGAAACGGTGCTGGCCAGATTAAAACCCGACACAGCGCCCAGCAATACAAAGCGGGGACGCCCAAAGCTGGGAGTCATCTCCAAGGAGGTCACATTACTGCCACGCCATTGGGAGTGGCTTAAACAACAGCCGGGTGGAGCCTCCGTTACCCTGCGCAAACTGGTGGAGCAGGCACAAAAGCAAGTCTCTATCGAAGAGCGTATTTCAACTCAACAACAGCAACTGGATAGATTTATGCTGCAGGTTGTAGGTGATGCTCCAGGATTTGAAGACGCCAGTCGCGCCCTCTATCGAAATAGTAAAGTGAGCTTTGAAAAAGCCGTCAGCGGCTGGCCCGACAAAATCAAACACTTTGTCTTGGTCAAGTTTAACAATATCGCAGAGATGCATAAGGGAAATCAGTAAAAGGGATATTGCATGAACCAACAACAAGACAATATTTTTCTCAGTGGTGCGCTTTTACCGGTTTTCTTTAAAACTGCAGCACCTATCATTTTTATAATGCTGGTAAATGGCTCTTTTACCCTGCTGGACGCTTACTTCCTGGGAGAATATGTAGGCCCCGATGCACTAGCTGCTGTCACCCTGACATTTCCGATGTTTATGTTGTTGGTCGCACTTTCTTCCTTAATCTCAGGAGGTTATTCCAGTGTTCAGGCCAGGCTCCTGGGTGCGGGGAAAACGGATAAAGCAAGGCAGGCATTTTCTCAGGCAATTACCTTGGCACTACTAGTTTGTGGTCTTCTTATGGTGTTGTTTACTCTTGGAGGTAAACAACTGACACTATTGGTGGCCAATGGATCCCAGCCTTTGGCAGAAATGGGCTACACCTATTTAACGATTCTTGTTTTTCTATCTCCCGCCCTATTCATTGGCGGCGTTAACTCTGACACCTTGCGCTGCGAAGGGAAACTACCCCTGATGGCTAGTGTTTCGCTAAGCTCCATTCTTCTCAATATCATCTTCAATTATATTTTTATTGCCCACTTGCAAATGGGAGTAGCCGGCTCCGCTTACGGAACAGCATTGGCTCAATCAATAGCCCTTGCGATAGTGGCCGGATATCGTCATAGCGGAAAAACAGTAATTGATACACAGGTCATTCGATTTTCCAGCAAGAAACATTACTGGAGGGAGTTTCTATCCCTAGGTTTGCCATCCAGTCTGAGCTATATCGGCGTATCCCTCACCTCCATGGCAGTTATATTCAGCCTGCAGGCGTGGGGAGGAGAACACTATGACTCAACCGTTAGCGCCTATGGCATTACTACCCGGATTATGACTTTTATTTTTCTCCCCCTACTCGGCTTGAGCCAAGCCTTTCAGACGGTGGTTGGCAATAATGCCGGCGCGAAAATCTGGTCACGTATGGACAGCAGCATCAATATCGCCCTAACAGTGGCATTCAGCTACTGCTTGCTGCTTCAACTTGCCGTTATTATTTTTAAGGATGCCTTGGGAGCGTTGTTTGTCAGCGACCCACAAATTGTTGCAGAAGTAGCGCGCATTTTGCCGATGATGACTCTGGTTTATTTCCTGGCAGGACCACTAATGATGGTCAATATCTTCTTTCAAGCAATTGGCGATGCTAAGCGCGCGACCATACTCGGACTGGCAAAAACGTATATTTTTCTACTGCCCTTGATATTAATTCTACCCCTGGCTTTTGGTGAGGTGGGCATCTGGTATGCAGGGCCTATAGCAGAATTACTATTACTCACATTAACGGCATTTATTTTATATCAGCGCAGCCGCGCGCACGGCCATAAATATGGCCTGTACAGCACCTAGCAACATTGAAGAGATTAGTGCTATAGACAAAAAGGGGGAGTCATCGACTCCCCTTTTTTCAGCCATCTTAACCGCGACAGGCTTACTCTACATGACTGGCCTTGCAAAGGATCTTGGCAGTGTCAGGCGCCTGCCATCATACAAATAGGAAAGCATATCCAGATCACCCGCGCTGGGATACCAGCTGGCGTTATTCACCTGATTGGGAGTGATTTTACAACCACCTGTCCTGGTATTTTCCCTGACCCCCAGTGCTCGTGCCTGATCGTCATACATCATGATAGATTGAGCATCGAACGCGGAGCCATGTGTCATAAAGCGGGCCATAGTCTGGCTGCGGGTTTGCAATTGCAAAGTGTCTAGCGTGCTCTGTACCGCTAGGGGCGCATCCGAACGCATATGCTCATGGGCCAAACCCAGGGTATGACCAATTTCATGTGGCAGCGAGGCAATAGCTGCTCGATTACCTCTCCAATCAACACCACAATACTGGTCTGTTTTATTGGTGTAACCCACCGTCGCACTGCTATGGTTATCCCTGATAGTAATCACCCCCTGTCCGGCGGCCCCCACCTGAAGAAACTTGATTGCCGCAAACCGAAACGCCCGATATATACATAACTCCCAGCGAGACATGGCCTTTTTAACCGCAGTCACATAGCCGGCATCCAGATTACGAGGCATATAATATTTAACTATTCCGTTAGGCCAGACACCACCAACATCTTCATTTCTATCCAAAGAAAAACCACTAAAAACCAACTTATAAGAAACATTTCGAATATTTTTATCTATTGATAATCCCATGCTGCGGACCTCCACCATTATCAGGTTATTATTTGAAACCAAGCAGGACTATTAAATGCTTTATTTAACTTATAACTGGACCCAGAAAAAATCCGATATACAAACTTAATCTCAGCCTGAAATTTATACCCCAACAAATTCCTAACACCTAGGAAAAAACTTAATAATCCTCCAAAATTCCCAACAACCACTAAACAGTGAGATAGCTTCTCAAACAGCAATAAATATCATTCAATATTAACTTTTAAAGAAGTTTATAAAAACGCACACTAAACCGGCAAAGCAACCAAAAATAAGACCAGTAAAATAGAAATAAGGGAAAGCAAGGTGTGTGCGCAGAAAAAGGGATAGAAGAGAAGAGAAGAGAAGAGAAGAGAAGAGAAGAGAAGAGAAAAATAAGCTGCACAATAAAAAATCGCAATTAAATGACAATTTATAGGAAATCCTGGCCGGATATAAATGAAAACAACCAGCCTTAAAAAACAAAAAGGCCACCCAGAGGGTGGCCTTTTTCAAGAGCTAACCAGCTAGTAACAACTTACCAGCCAGTAACTTCTTTCAGAGCGTCGCCAATCTGAGCCAGGGAGCGCACGGTTTTAACACCAGCGTCTTCCAAAGCAGCGAACTTCTCGTCAGCAGTGCCTTTACCACCGGAGATGATCGCGCCAGCGTGGCCCATACGCTTGCCGGGAGGAGCCGTTACACCAGCGATGTAGGAAACGACCGGCTTGGTAACATTTTCCTTGATGTAAGCAGCCGCTTCTTCTTCAGCAGTACCGCCGATCTCACCGATCATCACGATCGCTTCGGTCTGCGGGTCGTTCTGGAACATTTCCAGAATATCGATGAAGTTGGAGCCCGGAATGGGGTCGCCACCGATGCCCACACAGGTGGACTGGCCGAAACCGTAGTCGGTAGTTTGCTTAACCGCTTCATAAGTCAGGGTACCGGAACGGGAAACGATGCCCACTTTGCCCGGCTTGTGGATATGACCCGGCATAATACCGATCTTGCATTCACCCGGAGTGATCACACCCGGGCAGTTCGGGCCAATCAGGCGTACACCCAGCTCGTCGCACTTCACTTTAGCGTCGAGCATATCCAGAGTCGGGATACCTTCGGTAATACAAACGATCAGCTTGATACCAGCGTTGGCCGCTTCCAGGATGGAATCCTTACAGAAAGGCGCAGGTACGTAGATTACGGAAGCTTCAGCACCGGTCTCTTCTACCGCTTCTTTCACGGTGTTGAATACCGGCAGGCCCAGGTGAGTCTGGCCGCCTTTACCCGGAGTGACACCACCAACCATCTTGGTGCCGTAGGCAATCGCTTGCTCAGAGTGGAAAGTACCCTGGGAGCCGGTGAAGCCCTGACAGATAACTTTGGTGTCTTTGTTAATCAGTACTGACATGATTATTTACCCTCCGCAGCTTTAACCACTTGCTCAGCAGCATCGGTCAGGCTGGTAGCCGCGATAATGTTCAGGCCGCTGTCGCTCAGAACTTTAGCGCCCAGGTCTGCGTTGTTACCTTCCAGACGCACAACAACCGGTACTTTAACGCCTACTTCTTTTACTGCGCCCACAACGCCTTCGGCGATCATGTCACAGCGAACGATACCACCGAAGATGTTGATCAATACGGCTTTAACATTCTCGTCAGACAGGATGATCTTAAACGCTTCAACAACACGCTCTTTGGTCGCGCCGCCGCCAACGTCCAGGAAGTTAGCCGGCTTACCGCCGTGCAGGTTGACGATGTCCATGGTACCCATGGCCAGACCAGCGCCGTTTACCATGCAGCCGATATTGCCATCCAGCGCTACGTAGTTCAGATCGAACTTGGCAGCGTGCGCTTCACGCGCGTCATCCTGAGAAGGATCGTGCATTTCGCGCAGGTCAGCGTGGCGGTACAGGGCGTTGCTGTCGATAACCACTTTGGCGTCCAGGCAGTGCAGGTTGCCTTCGGTGGTGATTACCAGCGGGTTGATTTCCAGCAGGGCCAGATCTTTTTCCTCGAACATTTTCGCCAGGCCGAGGAAAATCTTGGTGAACTGCTTAACCTGGGTCGGGTTCAGACCCAGTTTGAAAGCCAGTTCGCGCGCTTGGTAAGGCTGAGCGCCTACCAGCGGGTCGATGGTGGCCTTGAGGATTTTTTCCGGAGTCTCTTCCGCTACTTTCTCGATCTCAACGCCGCCTTCGGTGGAGGCCATGAAAACGATACGACGGGTGGAGCGGTCAACAACGGCACCGAGGTACAGTTCTTGATCGATATCGGTGCAGCTTTCAACCAGGATACGGGAAACCGGCTGACCATTTTCGTCTGTTTGATAAGTTACCAGACGCTCACCCAGCCACTTTTTGGCAAACTCTTCAATTTCTGCCTTGGAATCTACCAGCTTTACACCGCCAGCCTTACCGCGGCCACCAGCGTGTACCTGGGCTTTTACTACCCACTTATCACCGCCAATTTCGTCAGCCGCTGCTACTGCCGCTGCCGGGGTTTCCGCTGCAATGCCTTTGGAAACCGGCAATCCGTATGCCGCAAACAGTTGTTTGCCCTGATACTCATGCAAGTTCATAGTCAATACCAATTCACATGTGAAATGTGTTTATTAATTGCAGATTACTCTGCACCTGAGACACAGAATTCAAAATTTCCGTCGTTGCAAATTTTGAATTCTGCAAATGAAACCGGGGCAGCTAATTAATAAATAATTAGTGCCCCGACATCGAAAAAACTTCTTACTTACGCTTCTTGCGATTTACGGTATGAATCGCATGGCCGTTTACACCCAGCGCCGCTTCCTTCACGGTCTCCGACAGGGTTGGGTGCGCAAATACGGTCATACCGATATCTTCGGCGCTGGAGCCGAATTCCATCGCGATCGCGACCTGCTGAACCAGGTCTGCCGCAGACGGGCCAACAATGTGAGCGCCCAGTACGCGGTCAGTTTCCGCGTGAGCAATGATTTTCACAAAGCCCTGGGTATCGTTGGCAGCCATGGCGCGACCGTTGATCGCAAACGGGAAGCTGCCTACGTTGTAGGGCTCGCCGTCGGCTTTTACCTGCTCCTCGGTGCGGCCAACCGCAGCGATTTCAGGGTGGGTGTAGATCACATTGGGGATCACATCGTAGTTCATCATCGGCTTCTGGCCGGCGATGCGCTCGGCGACTACAACACCTTCTTCAGAGGCCTTGTGCGCCAGCATCGGGCCGCGCACCACGTCACCGATTGCCCATACGCCCGGTGCAGAAGTCATGCACAGGTCGTTGACGTAGATAAATCCACGCTCATCCATCTTCACACCGGCATCTTCGGAAAGCAGACCTTCGGTGTAAGGGCGACGGCCCACACAGACGATCAGTTTGTCGAAAGTTTCCTGGTGCTCCTTACCATCTTTGTCCTGGTAAGTGACAACTACTTCGTCGCCCTTCACTTCAGAACCGGTTACACGGCAGGAAAGGCGGATATCCAGGCCCTGCTTCTTAAGAATCTTCTGAGATTCTTTGGCAACCTGCTGATCCATCACCGCCAGGAACTTGTCCAAGGCTTCCAGAACTACAACCTCGGAACCCAGGCGGTTCCATACGGAGCCCAGCTCCAGACCGATAACACCGGCACCGATCACGCCCAGACGTTTGGGTACTTCGGTGAATTCCAACGCACCGGTAGAATCGACAATAATTTTGTCATCTACCGGAGCTGGCGGAATATTTACCGGTACGGAACCGGAAGCCAGGATCACATTTTCGGCTTCGTAAACGGTGGTGTTGCCCTCGTCATCTGTCACTTCCACTTTCTTGTTGGCAAGCAGTTTGCCGGTGCCGAAAATGGAGGTCACCTTGTTGGCGGTGAACAGGCCAGCCACACCGCCGGTCAGTTTGTTGACGATCTCGCCCTTGCGCTCGATCATCTTGCTCACATCCATCTTGACCTTGCCGACTTCAATGCCGTGCACGTCGAGCGCGTCTTTGGCCTCGTGGTACTTCCAGGAGCTGTCCAGCAGAGCCTTAGAGGGAATACAACCTACGTTCAGGCAGGTACCGCCGTTTACGTATTTGCCTTCCTTGTTTTTCCACTTTTCGATACAAGCGGTTTTCAGGCCCAGCTGAGCGGCACGGATGGCAGCGACATAACCACCAGGACCAGAGCCAATTACGATTACGTCAAATTTTTCCGACATGATCAGTTCCAGATATTTCTAATGCAGTGTGATCGAGGGGGCCCACAGGCCCCTGAACTTATTTCTTAAACTTCGAGCAGGATGCGCGCTGGGTCTTCGATCATTTCCTTGATCGCTACCAGGAAGCCAACCGCTTCTTTACCGTCGATCAGACGGTGGTCGTAGGACAGAGCCAGGTACATCATCGGCAGGATTTCCACCTTGCCATCTACCGCCATCGGGCGCTCCTGAATCTTGTGCATACCCAGGATTGCGGTTTGCGGCGGATTCAGGATCGGGGTGGACAGCAGGGAACCGAATACACCGCCGTTGGTGATGGTGAAGGTACCGCCAGTCATTTCTTCGATAGACAGCTTGCCATCGCGGGCACGAATACCCAGATCGCGGATATTGTTTTCCATATCCGCCAGACCCATGTTCTCGGCGTTGCGCAGAATCGGTACAACCAATCCCTTCGGAGAGGAAACTGCTACACCGATATCCTGGTAGCCGTGGTAAACGATATCGTTACCATCGATAGAGGCGTTCACCGCCGGGTAGCGTTTCAGCGCTTCTACCGCTGCTTTTACGAAGAAGCCCATAAAGCCCAGGCGGGTGCCGTTGTGGGTCTTTTCGAACAGGTCTTTGTAGTTCTTGCGCAGGT
Organism: Microbulbifer variabilis; assembly: GCF_020524905.1. Taxonomy (GTDB): domain Bacteria; phylum Pseudomonadota; class Gammaproteobacteria; order Pseudomonadales; family Cellvibrionaceae; genus Microbulbifer; species Microbulbifer variabilis_A. The sequence continues at coordinate 95,710 of NZ_JAIVKI010000004.1, forward strand.
CCATGACCGGCTTCATGTTCACCTCGTTAAAGGTGGTGAGCATGGCGGTGGACTGGGATGCGTCCAGCAGGCGCTCAGCAATACGCTTGCGCATACGGGTCATCGGTACACGCTTCTCTACGCGCTCACCCGGAGCCACAACCACTTCGGCAACAGCTGCAGGGGCGGTAGCCGCAGGCGCAGTACCGGCTTTCATCACGTCTTCTTTGAGAACGCGGCCGCCCTTGCCAGTGCCTTCAACACCGGCCAGGTCAACGCCCTTCTCCGCCGCCATTTTCTTGGCAGACGGCATGGCGATTTTGTCTCCGGTAGCGGGCGCTATAGCTTCAGCGGCAGGCGCTTCGGCTTTTTCTTCCGCCGGGGCGGCAGCAGAACCGGCGCCCTCTTCAAATTTGGCGATCACCTCATTGGAGAGAACGGTGTCGCCCTCGTCCTTGATGATTTCGGAAAGAGCGCCGTCTGCCGGCGCAACCACTTCCAGTACCACTTTGTCAGTTTCGATATCCACGATCAGTTCATCGCGGGACACGGCTTCGCCGGGTTTCTTGTGCCAGGTGGCGACAGTACCGTCCTGAACGGATTCCGGGAAAGTTGGCGCTTTAATCTCGATCGTCATTTTTCCTGTTTCCTGAGATTGACTCTGCTTTATTTACTGCCGCCCGTTACTTGACGGTCAGCGCCTCGTTGATGAACTTATTCTGTTCTTCCAAATGCGTGGACATGTAGCCCGCCGCAGGTGCCGCCGATGGCGCGCGGCCAACGTATTCCAGTTCCAGCTTCGGATGGGTTTCCGACAGCAGGCGACGCAGGTGATGCTGGCTGGAGTACCAGGCGCCCTGGTTCATGGGTTCCTCTTGACACCAGGCGACACTCTTTATGTTTTTAAATGCGGACACCGCTTCCACAAACTCTTCGTCCGGGAAGGGGTACAGCTGCTCGATACGCACAAACGCCACATCTTCCTGTTCGCGCTCCATACGCGCCTCCAGCAGGTGGTAGTACACCTTGCCGGAGCACAGGATCAGGCGCTTGACCTTGGCCGGGTCCACACCCTGGTCCTGAATCACATTCTGGAAGCGGCCTTCGGCCAGCTCTTCCAGGCTGGAAGTCGCCAGCTTGTGACGCAGAATCCATTTCGGGCTCATGATAACCAGCGGGCGGCGCATTGGGCGCACCGCTTGGCGGCGCAGCAGGTGGAAAATCTGCGCCGGCGTGGTGGCGTTACACACCTGGATATTGTGCTCGGCACACAGCTGCATAAAGCGCTCGAGACGCGCGGAGGAGTGCTCCGGGCCCTGGCCTTCGTAACCGTGCGGCAACAACATCACCAGGCCGCACATACGGCCCCACTTGTGCTCACCGGAAGTGATGAACTGATCGATTACCACCTGGGCGCCGTTGGCGAAGTCACCGAACTGAGCCTCCCAAACCACCAGGGACTTGGGCGTGGTCGTCGCGTAGCCGTATTCGAAAGCCAGTACGGCTTCCTCGGACAGCAGCGAGTCGTAGATATAGAACGGCGGCTGGTCTTCGTACATGTGCTGCAAAGGCACATAGCTCTGGCCGTCTTTCTGGCTGTGAATCACCGCGTGGCGGTGGGAGAAGGTTCCGCGACCCACATCCTCACCGGTGAAGCGGATCATAAAACCCTCTTCCAGCAGGGTGCCATAGGCCAGGGTTTCCGCCATACCCCAGTTCAGCGGCAGAGCGCCACCGGCCATCTTGCGACGGTCGTCATAAATTTTGGAAACCTGACGCTGCATCACTACGCCATCGGGCACAGTGGTCATACGATTGGCCACATCCTGCAGTTTCGGCAACGGATAACCGGTATCCGCAGGCACCTGCCAGTCGTGGCCCAGGTAGGGGCTCCAATCCACAAACATGGAGGAATCCGGCTGTTTGACCAGACCGGTTGCCACGTCTTCGCCCGCATCCAGTTTGTCGCGATAGTCGTTGGCCAGCTTGTCCGCGGCAGCCTTGTCGAGGATGCCCTCTTTCACCAGCTTCTCGGAGTAGAGCGTGCGAGTAGTCTTGTGCTTGCGGATGGTCTGATACATCAGCGGCTGAGTACCAGAGGGGTCATCGGTCTCGTTGTGGCCGCGACGACGGTAACACATCAAGTCGATAACGATGTCTTTCTTAAATTCGTAGCGGTAGTCCACCGCCAGCAGCGCGGCCAGCACAACCATTTCCGGATCGTCGCCGTTTACGTGCAGTACCGGCGCATCGATCATCTTGGCAGGATCGGTGGAGTACTCGGTGGAGCGGGCGTCTTCGCGCTTACTGGTGGTAAAGCCCACCTGGTTGTTCAATACGATGTGTACAGTACCGCCGGTGTAGTAACCGCGGGTCTGGGACATCTGCAGGGTTTCCTGCACAACACCCTGGCCGGCAAAAGCCGCATCGCCGTGGATGTTGATCGGCATTACCTTCTCACCGGTCGCGTCTTTACGGCGATCCTGACGGGCGCGCACGGAACCTACCACTACCGGTGCACTGATTTCCAGGTGCGACGGGTTAAAGGCCAGCGCCAGGTGCACTTCACCACCGGGGGTCATTACGTTGGAAGAGAAGCCCTGGTGGTATTTCACATCACCGGAGGTATCCAGGGTTTTCTTGCCCTCGAACTCTTCAAACAGGTCCGATGGGTTTTTGCCGAGGATATTCACCAGGGTATTCAGGCGGCCACGGTGGGCCATACCGATCACGATTTCCTTCACCCCGTAGGTACCGGAGCGGCGGATCAGGGCGTCCATCATCGGGATCAGGCTCTCACCACCCTCCACACCGAAGCGCTTGGTGCCCGGGTATTTGGAGTCCAGGTGGCGCTCCAGGCCCTCTGCTGCAGACAGGCGCTGCAGGATCTCAACCTGGATATCGGTGCCGAAGTTGGCCTTGGACTGGCTACGCTCCAGGCGTTGCTGGAACCACTGCTGCTCTTCCAGGTTGGAGAGGTGCATGATTTCCGCACCCAAATTACCGCAGTAGGTGCGCTCCAGACCCTCTACGATCTCGCGCAGAGTGGCCTCTTCTTTGCCCAGAAACAGGCTGCCGGTATTGAAGGTGGTATCGAAGTCGCCTTCAGTCAGACCGTGGTAGCTCAGCTGCAGGTCGGGTACCTGCTCGCGAGCCATCAGGCCAAGCGGATCAAGGGTAGCTTTCTTGTGACCGCGATGGCGATAGGAATCGATCAGTTGCAGAACTTTAATCTGCTTGCGCTCGTATTCGATATTGACGGAACCGGAGCCCGGCGCCACGACAGGGCGCGCGCGGTGTTTGCTGAGCAGCTCGAAGTGCTGGCGCACTGCGGCGTGGGAGACATCACTGCTGCCTTCAACGCGGGGGAGACTGTCGAAGTAGTTGCGCCACTCCTCTGGTACACCGTTGGGGTCATGCAGATAGGTCTCGTAAAGCTCCTCCACATAGGCGGCATTGCCCCCGGAGATATGGGAGCTACGCCACAGCTGCTCCATGGTACTTTCGTGCATTTTGATGCCTACCTCGATTGCAGTGGACTCTCATCGCTCTAGCCACTGCGCTTTCCTTCACTCACAAAAGGGGAGGCGCATAAAGCCACCTCCCCTTTTTAATTTAATACCGGCCGGAGCCGGTTTTCTTCACTCGATAGGCGCCTTACCTGGCACCGGGCCCACCCGAGGCGGGCCCTGATGAAGGCCATCTAGCGACCTTCAACAATCCCTATACAGCGCGTGTCAGCAGCATATTGCGAATATGGCCAATAGCGCGGGTCGGGTTCAAACCCTTCGGACAGACGTTGACACAGTTCTGAATACCGTGGCAACGGAACACACTGAAGGGGTCGTCCAGCTTGGACAGACGCTCATCAGTGGCCAGGTCGCGGCTATCCGCCAGGAAGCGGTACGCCTGTAGCAGGCCGGCCGGACCGATAAATTTATCCGGGTTCCACCAGAAAGAAGGACAGGCAGTGGAGCAGCAGGCACACAGGATACACTCGTACAGGCCGTCGAGCTTTTCACGATCCTCAGGGGATTGCAGGCGCTCGATCGCCGGTGCCGGAGTGTCATTCTGCAGGTACGGCTCGATCTTCTTGTACTGCTCATAGAACTGTTCCATATCCACAACCAGGTCGCGGATCACCGGCAGACCCGGCAGCGGACGCAGAATCAGTTTACCCTTGGGGGCAGCTTCAGACAGTGGCGTAGTGCACGCCAGGCCGTTGCGGCCGGAAATATTCATACCGTCGGAACCACAAACGCCTTCGCGGCAGGAGCGACGGAAGGACAGGGTTGGGTCCTGAGCCTTGAGCAACTCCAGCACGTCCAACACCATCAGGTCCTTGCCCTGGGTGTCGAGCTGGTAGTCCTGCATGTAAGGCGCTTTGTCAGTTTCCGGGTTGTAACGGTAAATGCTTACTTTCAACATACTCTATTCCGCTCCCGAATCAGTAGGTCCGAGCTTTCGGTTCAAAGGCTTCCATGGTGGTCGGCGCGAAGTTTACCGCACGCTTGCCCACACGCTTCTCAGTTGGGAAGTACATGGAATGACACAGCCAGTTTTCGTCATCGCGCTCCTGGAAGTCTTCGCGGGCATGGGCGCCGCGGCTCTCAGTGCGAGTCTCCGCGGCAATCGCGGTTGCCTCGGCAACTTCCAGCAGGTTTTGCAGTTCCAGCGCTTCAATACGGGCGGTATTGAATGCACGGCTTCTGTCGTCCAGACGCACGTTCTCGATACGCTCGCGCAGGTCTGCCAGCTTCTTCACACCTTCGGCCATGTAGTCGCCACGACGGAATACGCCGAAGTGATTCTGCATCACGCCCTGCAGTTCTTTGCGCAGGTCTGCCGCTTTTTCGCCGGTTTCATTGCTCTCCAGGCGGTTCAGGCGCGCCATCGCTGCTTCCAAATCGGACTCGGAAGCTTCGCGGTGTTCGATACCCTCACGCAAGGCCTTCTCGATAAACAGGCCGGAAGCGCGACCAAATACCACCAGGTCCAGCAGTGAGTTACCGCCAAGGCGGTTGGCACCGTGTACAGATACACAGGCAACTTCACCACAGGCATAGAAGCCGTCGATGATCTGGTCGTTGCCGGCGGCGTCCTGGGTCAGAGCCTGGCCGTGAACGTTGGTTGGGATACCGCCCATCATGTAGTGACAGGTGGGAACCACCGGGATCGGCGCCTTAACCGGGTCGACGTGTGCAAAGGTCTTGGATAGCTCACAGATACCAGGCAGGCGACTGTTGAGCAGCTCTTCGCCCAGGTGATCGAGCTTCAGGAATACGTGATCGCCTTCCGGACCACAGCCGCGACCGTCGAGAATCTCAAGGACCATAGAGCGAGCTACAACGTCACGGGATGCGAGATCCTTAGCGTTGGGTGCGTAGCGCTCCATAAAACGCTCGCCATCTTTGTTGATCAGGTAACCACCCTCACCGCGACAACCTTCGGTCACGAGTACACCGGCACCATAAATACCAGTTGGGTGGAACTGCCACATCTCGATGTCCTGCACTGGCATACCCGCGCGCAGAGCCATGCCCACACCGTCACCGGTGTTGATGTGCGCGTTGGTGGTGGAGGCAAAGATACGGCCCGCACCGCCAGTGGCGAATACGGTCGCCTTGGACTTGATGAATACCACTTCGCCATCTTCGATACACATGGCGATGACACCTACAACGGCACCGTCCTGGTTCTTTACCAGATCAATGGCAAACCATTCGTTCAGGAATTCGGTTTGGTGCTTTACGTTGTTCTGGTACAGGGTGTGCAGCAGCGCATGGCCGGTACGGTCAGCTGCGGCACAGGTGCGAGCGGCCTGGCCACCGCGACCAAAATCTTTGGACTGACCACCGAAAGGGCGCTGATAAATACGACCTTCCTCAGTGCGGGAGAAAGGCAGACCCATGTGCTCCAGTTCGAATACGGCCTCGGGGCCTACGGAACACATGTATTCGATCGCTTCCTGGTCGCCGATATAGTCAGAACCTTTAACGGTGTCATACATGTGCCAGCGCCAATCATCATTGGGGTCGGAGCTGGCAATTGCACAGGTAATACCGCCCTGGGCAGATACCGTGTGAGAACGGGTTGGGAATACTTTGGTGATTACCGCAGTCTTATAGCCGGACTGGGCCATCTGCAGGGCCGCGCGCATGCCAGCGCCGCCGCCACCAATCACAATCCCATCAAAAGAAATAGTACGCATGTTCGCCATTGCTTATACACCCCAAAGAATTTCAATGCCCCAAACCGTGTAAAGCACGGCAACCGCAGCCAGGATCGCTTCTACGAACAGGCGCAGAACAGTGGCCTTACCGCCCATCATCCGGTTGGTGATGTAATCGGTAACCACGGACCAGAGGCCAATCCAGGCATGAATAACGGTGGACAGCAGGGCGACCAAGCTGAATACACGCATCCAGCGCTGGGCGAACAATTCAGACCAGGTCTGGTAGCTGAAGTCTTTAGTGAAAAAGATAAAGCCCACTATAAAGAGGACGTACGCGAGCAGTATCACTGCGGTAACGCGCTGGTAGAGCCAGTCGAAAGTGCCGCTACGGCCGAAGCTAGTTACTGTTCTTACCACAACCATACTCCCACTAAAAGAATAAGGATTACACTCACCACCAGCACGGCAATAGCACTGCGGCGACCGCCCTCGAGACTCTCACCCATCCCCATATCCATAAACAGGTGACGTACACCCGCCAACAGATGATAAGTAAGAGCTGCCAGAGAGGCCCACAAAATGAGCTTGGCTGGAATACTGTTAAATGCCGCCGCCATATTGGCAAAACCTTGCTCGGATTCCAGGCTGGCATCGAGCATGTAGAGCAACAGCGCCACAACGGCGAAGAGCACCACACCGGATACACGATGCAAGAAGGAAACCAAAGCGGCAGCGGGAAGCTTTATAGTGGAAATGTCTAAATTGACAGGTCTGTTTTTGTTCACAGGAAAAACACCTTGTTGCCCTGAACGACCGGGCGCCCGTTAGCTTTTCAAATTGGGAGGGACGAGCTGCTTGCTGATCACTTTGCACTCGACCTGATGAAGCCTTGTACAAAGTAGCCGTACCATGGCGCAAGCCGCGCGGATTATAGGCATTCAACAGTCAAAACACAACGAACGCCTGGAAATACGCCGCCTCGGCGGGCCTCGTAGACACAGGATTTAACCCAGCGGGATTTCCGCAGATTTTTATGTCCACCACCAGGCAAAAGCTCTATCAGTCCACGCTGTCGCCGAATATCCTGTTGCTGGCAGACTGATCGTCCACGCCTTTTGGTTTGACAATTTGCTGCGCGGCACTTAAGTTTGGCCCCGCTCAAAAGGCCGCCAGCACCTGAAAATATTGGGAAAAGGCCGCCATAAGAACAGTTTTTTAGGAGTCCGCAATGTCCGATAAAAAAGCGCAACTCACGGTCGACGGTATCGACGGCGCTATTGAAATGCCCGTACGCTCCGGCACCCTCGGCCCCGATGTTGTCGACGTCGGCAACCTGACCGGCAAAGGCTTATTCACTTACGACCCGGGCTTCGTATCCACTGCCTCCTGTGAATCCAAAATCACCTTTATCGATGGCGCCAAGGGCCAACTGCTGCACCGCGGCTACCCCATCGAACAACTGGCAGAAAAGTCCGACTACCTTGAGACCTGCTACCTGCTGATGAACGGTGAGCTACCTAACGATCAGCAAAAGAAAGATTATGTGGACACCATCATGTCCCACACCATGGTGCACGAGTCCCTGGTGAACTTCTTTAAAGGTTTCCGTTACGATGCTCACCCGATGGCGATGCTGTGTGGCGTAGTTGGCGCCCTCGCCTCCTTCTACCACGACTCTTTGGATATCACTAATCCAGAGCACCGCGAGATCTCCGCGCGCCTCCTGATCGCTAAGATGCCGACTCTAGCCGCTATGTGCTACAAGCACTCCAAAGGCCAACCCTTCATGTACCCGGACAATAGCCGCAGCTACTCCGAGAACTTCCTGCACATGATGTTCGGCAATCCCTGCGAGCCCAGCAAGATCGACCCGATTGTCGCCAAGGCAATGGATATTATCTTCCTATTGCACGCTGACCACGAACAAAACGCCTCCACCTCTACCGTTCGCCTGGCGGGCTCCTCCGGCGCCAACCCCTTCGCCTGCATCGCCTCCGGCATTGCCGCCCTGTGGGGACCAGCGCACGGTGGTGCCAACGAAGCAGTACTGAATATGCTGGAGGAAATCGGTGACGAGAGCCGTATTGACGAGTTTGTGAAGCGCGCCAAAGACAAGAACGACCCCTTCCGCCTGATGGGCTTCGGACACCGCGTCTACAAGAATTTCGACCCGCGCTCCCGCGTAATGCAGGGCATTTGTGACGAAGTCCTGGGTGCCATGGGTGCTGAGAACGATCCGCTGCTGAAGATTGCTAAGCGCCTGGAAAAAATTGCCCTCGAAGATGAGTACTTCGTCGAGAAGAAACTCTACCCGAACGTCGACTTCTACTCTGGCATTATCATGAAAGCGATCGGTATTCCGACCGATATGTTTACCGTGATTTTCGCCACCGGCCGCACCTCCGGCTGGATCGCGCACTGGAATGAAATGATTTCCAACCCGTACAAGATTGGCCGTCCGCGCCAGCTTTATACCGGCTACACCCAGCGCGATTACATACCGCTGGAACAGCGCTGATAGAGCCAAAAATAAAAAACCCGGCAATGCCGGGTTTTTTATTGCCTGAAATAAACAGCCACAACCAGATTAATACCCAACAAATTTAAGATAGCGCAACAATCAACACCACGGTCGGTTGTGACAGGCATCACAATTTTAAAATAATCATCCCGTTGCAACTCCCGCCATACAGTAAAAACCCTGTCATGCAATGTAAAATCCGCGCCTCTCGGACCGGGTGAATTTGCACTGTAGTTCCCATACCACAGCAGCCACCTACCCGCGGTTTTCCTTACTCGCACAATTCACAAAATTAAAACTATTAAGGGCACAGCATATGCTTAGCTTCATCTCCGGCATGTTCCGAGGTAGCAAGTCTTCCGACAGCGTCGACCTGGAAGAAAAATATACTCGCAGCAACTATGCCAGCGCCAAGGGCAGCCGAACCATTTCTTACGATCCAACTCTGATCAAGGCCTTAGAAGATGACCATCTAACCCTGATTGGCATTTTCCAGCGCATGTGGTCTGAAGGTTACGAAAAACAAAACTATCGTCAACTGTCTCAACTGCTCACTCAATTCAAGTCCGGCTTCCAAGCACACCTGATCAAGGAAAATGTGCGATTTTATGTCTACTTGGAGCAGGCGCTCGCCGGTGATGCACATACCCTTCAGGTCGTTAAAGATTTCCGCACTGATATGAATGAAATCGCCAATGCCGTAGTGCAATTTTGTAAGCGCTACAACCATGAAGCCTTCACCCCAGAAATGGTTCGCGACTTCAAAATGGATTACCAAAAAATTGGTGAGGCATTGACCCGCCGCACCGCACTGGAAGAAAAAGAACTTTACGTTCTCTACCAGCCATCATAAATATTTATTTTAAATAGAGAGGCCAAATTCGTTACTCGACTTTTATAGGAATTGGACGCAAGCCAATGAGTGAGTAACAACTTATCAGGCAAATACTCTGTAAAAATATCTGCGACCCACAGGGACGGGGCGCATATTTTTTCAGCCTCCCCAAAACCTACACCCCATGGCTAATCAAACTTACCCACCTAGTAGGTATTGACAGTAGGCCGCCTAATAAAAACCGTTTTCTCAATATAAAAAATAAGGCAGCCAAAAACGGTCCGGCTACTTTTGCACAAAAACAACACACTCAAAAAATCGAGCGATAACAATAAGTTAACAATACTTTCCAGCCTGACCTCCCATAACTCCCCCTTATCTGCCGTCATTTTTATTCAACACTAGACGTTTATTTAATTTTGTTTAAACATATAGAAACTAGAATTTTAAAAAAACTTACAACGGTGGAATATTGGTCTAGAAAATTCTGAAAGCTTTATGGCTTAAAAAAAGAATGACAAACAGGCCAGTAATAAAAGCCGGGGGATTCGGGGGAAATATGACTGAACTAAAAAGTTCAGCTGCTCGTCAATGTTCGCCAGATGGTGCCCGCACCAGCGATAGCGGCTATCCAATTTATGTGATTGTAGGCACTGGGCCGGTCGGGGTTCGCTGCGCACAAAAGCTGCTTGAATTCTGTGACGAAGCGCAAATTGTCATCTATGGCGCCGAAACAGAATCACCTTACAATCGAGTAAAGCTATCCCAGTACCTCTCCCGTCATGTAGAGCGAGAGGAGCTCGATAATCCTATTCTCGGTAAGAGCGATCATCGGCTCGCAGAATATATCGACCGAAAAATCGTATCCATCGATCGCGTCAAAAAAACGGTAACGGATGCCGCCGGTAATATTCAACCCTATACCAAGCTGATCCTGGCCACGGGCTCCAATCCAAAGATTCCCGCAATCCCCGGCGCGGATCTACCCAGCGTTTACCCATTCCGCAGCCTGCGCAACACCAATGACCTGATTGCCCTGCGAGAGCAGCATGCAGATATTTGTGTAATCGGTGCCGGCGCCCTGGGCCTGGAAGCGGCAACCGCACTAAAAACACCCAAAAATACTGTCACGTTACAGTCTCGCGGAAAATTACTGGGCGGCCTACTGGGCGACGAAGGCGAGGAATTTTTGAAATCCTCCCTTGCCGCCCTTGGTGTGCAAGTAAAAGTTGACTCAAACTTGAAATCCATTGAGCTGCAAGGGGAAAAATCCAGCCTTCAGTTCGCTGACAACGAGAGCCTCAGTGTCGATGCGATTGTCCTCTGCACTGGCATTCAGCCAGAAGTCTCCCTCGCACAACAGGCCGGGCTCGAAATTGACAGAGGAGTTGTTGTCAACGAATGGATGCAGACCTCCGACCCGGATGTCTATGCAATTGGGGAGTGCGCCGAGTTTGACCATAAAGTTTACCAGCTGGTTCGTCCTGGCTATGAGCAAGCGGAAAGCTGCTGCTCGCATATTCGCCGCGACCATGGCGGCGAGATTTTAGAGCGCCCCTATTCCGGTAGCTATACCGATATTCAACTCAAAATTGCACACATTCCCTGTGCCATTATGGGGGATGTTGCTTCCGACAACCTTCAGCAGCAGGAAGATTTACAGAGCCACGTTTTCCGTAACCGCTTTAAGGGAATCTATCGTCGACTATTTGTTAAAGGTGGGCGCATTCTCGGCGCTATTTATATCGGTAGTTGGGATGAAGCAAACAGCCTGCGCCAAGCTGTAGCGCAGGAAGAGAAAGTCAGCGCACGTGCGCTGAAACAGTTTGCCAGCGAAGGTCGTCTTTTCGGGCAACAAACCTCAAACAGCATTAAGAATTTTCCCGACAGTTACCTAGTTTGTCAGTGTAACTCCATCAGCAAGGGCGAACTGTGCAAGGCTATCTCTGAAGGGAAGCGCACTTTAAACGAATTGCAACAGGCCACTACCGCAGGGTCTGTCTGTGGCAGCTGTCGCCCCTTAATGGCTGAGCTACTTGATGCACCTGTGCCCAACTTGGTCATGCGCCATGCCAAGGGCATATTAATAACGTCGATCATTTCGCTTCTCTTAATCACCTTGTCATTCCTAATGCCACCGCCGCCGGTATCCGATACTGTGCAGAGCGGCCAGATTTGGGAAAAACTCTGGTATGACAACTTCTGGAAGCAAGTAACCGGCTACACCATTCTCGCGCTATGCCTGTTTACCGCGGCACTGAGTGTACGTAAACGCTGGAAAAAACTTTCTTTCGGGCATGTGGATCACTGGCGCTACGCTCACAGTCTCACCGGAGTGATCGCCGTCGTAGCTCTCGCTATACACACCGGTTTCCGCATGGGGCAAAACCTTAACCTAGCACTCATGCTGGTCTTTCTTGGCGTTACCGCTACCGGTTCCCTGGTCGGTATCTTTATGGCCCGAAACCATCACTGGACCGACCTTAGGCTGCGTGAACACCGCAAATGGTGGTCATACGTTCACTACGCCCTGCTTTGGGCACTGCCGGTACTCCTTGCCTATCACATTCTTGCGGTTTATTACTTCTAAATGAAATCTTATCAATTCAAATTTTGGCATTACGGCCTGCTGTTGACCCTGGTAGTGGGTGCTTACGCTTCGTATAACCTGACTGCAGATGACAAGTCCCTGTTTATCACTGGTGAACCCACTCATGGCCACCATCAGATAGAACTCGCTTGCACCTCCTGCCATACCGATGGCTTTGCCGGTGAGGAATCTATTCAGCAGTCCTGCCTAAACTGCCACGCAGAGGAACTGGAACTGGCCGATGATTCCCATCCCCGCAAAAAATTCCTCGACCCCCGTAATGCTCAGTTGCTGGAGACCCTGGATGCGCGCCAATGCATCAGTTGTCATACCGAGCACAAGCAGCAAATTACTCGCGAGATGGGTGTCAGCCTGGCTGGGGATTTCTGCTTTCACTGCCACAGCGAAATTGCCGAAGAGCGCAGTAGTCACGAAGGTATGGGATTCGATACTTGCGCCAGCGCCGGCTGCCACAACTACCACGATAACAGCAGCCTCTATGAAGACTTCCTAATTGCCCATGTGGGGCAACCGGATCTCCTTAAAGATGCAACATTACCGGCGCGTACGGCCATGCAATCTTGGTTACAGGAGCATCCGAATACCAAGACATTACAGTTGCAGCAGGCAGATATCCACGAAGAATCAGCGACTACAGAAATTGCCTCAGCCTGGGCACAGAGCCCCCACGCACAGGCCGACGTGAACTGCAGTAGTTGTCACGCCGACGGGCAGATGCAATTCACGAGTACTGAAGTGGTAGAGCAGTGCGCAAGCTGTCATAGCGAGCAGCGGGAATCTTTTACCCAGGGAAAACACGGCATGCGACTGTCTTCCAAACTACCTCAGGAGTTTGTCCAGCAGGCAGGTGCCATGACGCCGAAACAAGCTTGGATACCCATGCAACCTGACGCCTCTGGGGAGTTGAGCTGTACCAGCTGTCACGGCCCGCACGATGTCGATTTGCAGTTTGCCGCAGTGGAAGCCTGCCTCGGCTGCCACAACGATGAACACAGCCTGGCTTTCAAAGAGTCACCGCACTTCAACATTTGGCAGGCCGACTCAGACAAGGGCGTCAGCTGTGCCAGCTGCCACTTGCCACGGGAAACCCACGGTGAGCAGGTAGTGGTCAATCACAATCAGAATCACAACCTCCGCCCCAATGAAAAAATGTTACCTGTCTGCCTGAACTGCCATGGGGCGGAGTTTTCTCTGGCAGCTCTGGCGGACAAAGAGCTGATCACAAAGAATTTCAAGCACAAACCCGCGGACAAACACGAGACGTTTGACCTGATCCGCGACCGCATTGCGAGAATTTCCAACAGCAATAATAAGCAAACCAAATCCCAATAGGAGGGGAACACTATGCGTATTGCCGCTTGTTTTATCGCCGGACTGGCCCTGCTCACTGGCTGTGAAAAAAACCAGGGCGTAGCACCTGAGCGAATGGCGGATGCCATCTTCGCCGTTATTGAGGCGGACAGGGCCAACTACACCAATAAGGTGGTAAACCGTTTGCAAAACGAGGAAAAAGTCCTGAAAGCGGATGAGCACTGGCAGGATAAGAAACTGCTACCGCTGCCCGCTCAAATGATGCGTATGAGCGCTGAGCGAGTGGCAGAAAAGGGTTCTGGTTTCAGCTACGCACTGCTATCTCTGTGGCCGGTAAACAAACAAAATAAGCCACGCACCGAAATGGAAAAGCAAGGCCTGCAGTATGTCATCGACAATCCTGGTAAAAATTTCTACGGCCGTGAGACACTGGGCGATACCGAATACTTCACTGCGGTTTATGCCGATGTAGGCGTTTCCCCGGCTTGTGTCAGCTGCCACAATGACCACTCTGACAGCCCGCGCGATAATTTCGAACTCGGCGAAACCATGGGCGGTGTGGTTATCCGCATTCCGCTCTAATCCATCACTTGAGATCGCTTAGCTGATCTGAACCCCGGCACTAGTTGTCGGGGTTTTCTCACTGCCCTCCCAAGCTCCCAGCCCAATAAGTCTCAATTTCTTCTCCTCAAGAATTTTCAATACTCTAGATATCAATTTCGTGCGAAATCAGCAGGAAAATATCTTAAATGAGAGGGCAAAGAGATATGTGGGGAACATGGAAGGAAAAATTGAAAAGTACAATTAATTAGCGGCCGAATTCATTTCGACCGCTCCCTCTTTAACATGACTGGCTCTACTCCCGCTGCAACCTCGCTGAAATCATTTCAGACCAGTGGTCACCCGCTGTGGGCCTATTTCCGGGTAAGTCCAGTCTCCATTACGGACCGCTTCTTCTTAACGCCTTGCTCCGCAAAGCTCACCTAGGCACTTATATACTAGGCTCGCAGTAGAGTAGATCCAAGTGAACTCGCCGGCATAAAAATAATTTGAAAACGGAGTTAAAGCAGCCGAACAAAGATGGGGTAATCCGCCGAATTATTTTAATGGCGCAATCAGGCCCTCCAGACCTTCAATCTTGATCTCCAAAGTCAGAGCCATCAGCTGCCCTAATTTGCCCTCAGGAAAACCCTCTTTGGCAAACCAAAGCAGATACTCTTCAGGCAGATCGATCAGCAATTTACCCGCATATTTACCGAAGGGCATTGGGGTTCGTGCAATATCCATTAACTGCTGCTTTTCAAACATCACAAGTTCCTTCAAATCTCTTATTTTGTACTATACCCGGCTAACAACTTAGATATTTGTTGCTGACTTAGCCCCACCCTACACTGGCTGCGAAATAATTCGGTCAGCTTTGCCGAATTTCTATACCTCAAGCATCACTGAAAGAGGTGACTATGCGTATCAAAGCCATTAAATATCTCTGCCTCACCGCAGTGCTGGCTGCGGGCCTCGTTGGCCAGGGCTGCGCCAATATGAGTGATACCGACCGCCGCATAGGAACCGGCATCGGAGTTGGTGCCGTAACCGGCGCCCTGATCAGTGGTGGCCGGCCCGGTGGTACCGCGGCAGGTGCAGTCATCGGCGCAGGTGCTGGTTACCTCTATGATAGGGATAGAAAACGCAGAGACTACTATCGCTATCGCGGCCGCTACTATCGCTATTAATTCTTAGTGGAGAAAAGGCAGGCTTAGAATAGTTGCCTGATTTATCCCTCGGTATGGCTAACCATACCGAGGGATATCAACAAAGAAGAAGAAAAGAAATTCCAGCTATCAATAATTGACCGGGAGGTAACCGCTAACCTCTCAGCCTATGGAGTAGCCTCTCTCAAGACAAACCAAGCTAAAGCAGCTTGGTCTTGGTTTTCCCACAGCGCGCACAGCAGTATTCGGTAACGAGCTTTCCCTGCTTTACATCAAATTTACGCTCGCTGACTACTTTCCATTTGTGGAAGCCTTCCCGGCAAAGAGTGCTGCCCTTATGCTTTTGCCAAGTGGTTTTTCTTTTAAAAGGAATCACATCTCCCATATCAGGCAGCCTCCCCCGCCGCATGCCCAGAAGCCCAGGCCCACTGAAAATTAAAGCCTCCCAACCAGCCGGTTACATCGAGTACTTCACCGACAAAATAAAGTCCCGGCTGGGTTTTACACTCCATAGTGCGTGAAGAAATCTGATCGGTATCCACGCCACCGAGAGTCACTTCCGCAGTACGATAGCCTTCGGTGCCAGCGGGAACCAGTGTCCAGGTTTGCAGCTTGACCCCGAGTTCCTGCAGCTCTACTTCAGAAAACTGCTTGAGGGGGCGGCTGTCGATATGCTGCCGCTGCAAGAAAAACTGCACCAGCTTCTTAGTCCAAAGCTCGGCCAATACGCTGTGCAAGTAAGCCTCCGGGCTCTCACGGCGGCGCTGTTGTAGCCAATCCGCCAAATCACGATCCGGGGCCAGATCAAAAGTTACTTTTTCGCCCTCGCGCCAGTGGCTGGATATTTGTAACACGGCTGGTCCACTCAAGCCTCGGTGAGTAAACAGCATCTGCTCGTGAAAGCTGCCCTCACCACAGGATGCCATTACGGCCAGGGCACTACCGGGCAAACTATCTTGCCGTTCCAACTGGCGCTTATGCTGGGTAAACGGCACCAGGGCCGCACGGGTGGGAATGATATTGAGTCCAAACTGACGGGCGATTTCGTAGCCAAAGCCTGTGGCTCCCATGGTGGGAATCGACAGCCCACCCGTAGCTACCACCAAAGATTCACAGCGCACCGTCCCCAAACTGGTTTCCACCCGATAACCACCCTGCCCCGACTCTATTGTGGAGATGGCACAGCGGGTACGGATCTGAGCTTTCGCTGCCCGGCATTCCGCCAGTAAAAGATCGAGAATATCCTTGGACTTGTTATCGCAAAATAACTGGCCCAGGGTTTTCTCGTGGTAGGGGACCCCATGCTTTTCCACCAATGCAATGAAATCCCATTGGCTATAACGCGCCAGGGCAGACTTACAAAAGTGGGGATTGCGACTGTAGAAATTTTCCGCACTGGTATAGAGGTTGGTAAAGTTACAGCGGCCACCGCCGGACATCAGGATCTTCTTGCCAACCTTATTGGCATGGTCCAGTACCAGCACGCTGCGGCCGCGCTGGCCGGCTGTGGCCGCGCACATCAAACCCGCCGCCCCGGCGCCGATGATCAATACATCAACACACTCGGGCAGCTGGCTATTGGATACATCACTCATATGTTAGGGCTGCGCAATCACCCTTATATCAGGTACGAGGAAGGGTCACGCCACGCTGTCCCTGGTACTTACCACCGCGATCTGCGTAGGACACATCGCAAACTTCATCGGACTCAAAGAACAGCATCTGCGCAATACCTTCATTGGCGTAGATCTTCGCCGGCAGGTTTGTGGTATTTGAAAACTCAAGGGTCACATGCCCTTCCCACTCCGGCTCCAGCGGCGTTACATTGACGATAATGCCGCAACGTGCATAGGTGGACTTACCCAGGCAGATGGTCAGCACCGAACGCGGGATACGGAAATACTCCACAGTGCGCGCCAGGGCGAAGGAGTTCGGCGGGATAATACAGTACTCCCCTTCCACATCGACAAAGCTGTTCTCATCGAAGGTCTTGGGGTCCACCGTGGCCGAGTGCACATTGGTGAAGATCTTAAACTCACCGGCACAGCGCACATCGTAACCGTAACTAGACGTACCGTAGGAGATGAGTCGCTCGCCATCATTGCCATGGCGCACCTGGCCCGGCTCAAAAGGCTCAATCATGCCATGCTGCTCTGCCATGCGGCGAATCCACTTATCGGACTTGATACTCACTCCGTCCCCCTGAAAACAATAGATAGATGCTCGATAAAGAGGCGGAATCATAGCGGGTTTGTGCTGTGCAAAAAAGTGCCAATCGACGCCTTTCGACCTTGTCGCCAACCAGCAACTACTGTATAAATTCACAGGTAACTGTATACACATACAGTTACCTAGCTAGATCCTATTGAAGACCGAGACAAGAGTACGGGGTGGCAATGTGAATAGGGCTAAAAATTTCTTACAAAACAATCACTTGGAGAGCCAAACCAGTCCCTCAATGCGACTGCGACACTTTAGAGGAATGGAAGTCTCCCGGGCTGCCAATGAACCCCAGGGCCCAGGCGCAGCCACCGGTTTTGCTAGCTTAGACGCCCTACTCAAAGACCACGGCTGGCCGCGCGGGGCTACTACTGAATTACTTGTCGGCCAGTCAAGCGCCAATGAGCTGAGATTGCTGCTGCCCATACTGGCTGAGCTGACGCAAAAGGGGGAGATGGTGATTCTAATCAAACCTCCGTTTTCCCCCTGTGCTACAGAACTTGCCCAGCACGGCATCCAGCTGGAGCACCTACTACTAGTACACCCCCGCGACAAGAGAGACTGCCTCTGGGCCATAGAGCAATCTCTACAATCCGGTGGCTGCAGCGCGGTTTTGAGCTGGCAGGGCAATCAGTTAATGAGTTATCGAGAGCTGCAACGCTTACAGCAATCCGCCGAAGAAAGCGGCTGCCTGCACTTCCAGTTTCGCCCGCAAAGTGAATCTGCCAACCCTTCACCCGCCAGCCTACGTTTGCAGCTCAAATCTGACAGGCAGTTGGTTCTCAAATTCCTAAAGCAGCTAGGGAGTACCCGTGGTCAGAACCTCAATTTTGCCAGGCGTGCGAGACTGGTCCTCCGCGACCAACCACTGCACTAATCAGGTTATCCAGGTAATACGATGCTCTGGCTCTGTATGCAGTTCCCCAAACTCCCCCTGGAGGTGCTTACTCGCGCGCAGGCAGAGAACTCGCCCCCGCAAGTCGTCGTTGAAACACAGTTGGTCGTCGAGCATAACCTGGCCGCAGCCCAGTATGGTATTGTGAACGGGCTTAGCATCGCAACCGCATGCGGTCTCTGCGCTGATCTACAGCTATTAAAACGCGATACCCAACGAGAACAGTTACAGTTACAGCGACTGGCCCAATGGGGCTACAGTTTTTCGCCGGTCGTCTCACTTCAACCGGCGAAGCCCGTGTGCAATGGGGAAAACACAGCAGCTCACCTTTATCTGGAGTTGAGCGGCTGCTTGAAGGCTAACGGTGGCCTCAAAGCATTGATAGAACGGCTCCGTAGTGAGCTTGAGCTGATGGGGATTGATAGCATAATGGGGCTCAGCCACAGCCCCAGTGCCGCACATCTGCTGAGCCAATTAGCAGAGCACCGCCAGTGGCTTTTACAGACATGTATCCCGCCCAGCCCCCAACAGTGGAAACAGTGGATAAGTTTGGCTCCGAGCAAATTACTCGACTGTGATAATAAAACCATTTCCAAACTCTACGCTTGCGGCCTAAAAAGAGTCCGCCAACTACTCGCCATCCCTTTGTCAGAGGTGGACTCTCGCTTTGGGCGCTCATTTGTCGACTACCTGGCCCGCCTCAATGGCAGCCGCCGGGACTCAGTTTGTCACTATCAACCGACAGCACAATTTAACAGCGAATTATTTTTCCCCAACCCGCTGAATAGCAGCGAACAACTGCTTTTCCCTGTCGGGCGATTACTGCGAGAACTCTATTCACAACTGCAACGACGGCAACTCTACACCCAGAAATTGCACTGGCAACTGGACTTTGGACAGGGTAATACCAATAAATTAAGTATTGAAATATCAACTCTACAGTTAGAGCTCCAGCGCTTAATAGCCCTAACCAAGCTGCGACTGGAAAATTTGCCCTTAAAGCATCCCGTACAGTCGATAAGCTTAAACTGCAACCAACTGGTGCCACTAAAGGAAGAGTTAGCGGGCAATGATTTATTTGGAAGTGACAACCAAGCCCATCGCAGCCAACAACTTTTAGACAAGTTAAAAGGCCGCCTTGGCCGCCAGGCTATCTCAGGAGTTGCCCTTAAAGAGGGCTAGCCGTCAGAGCAGGCTTGGTAAATCGCGGACACCTGTTCATTGAGGGTAATTCTAAGGACTAACCAATTAAGTCTATTAAAGCGCCTAATGGAAACTGGCTGCTAACTCGCCCACGCAAGTTAGAAATCAGTGAGTACAAATATTACAGGGGAGGAACGCTTTCATGGCTACTGGTAGCAGCATGAGTGCCACGAACGTGAATACTCCATTGCAAAACCAGGGTGGGGCGAGCTTTAGCGATTTTTCAGGGTCTTGCATCTGCGGAATAGTTTTTACTTTCAATGTATAGTTACGAAAACCCTCAATAAGTTTGGATTTAAGGGGCACCTCTATAAATTCACCAACCTCCGGTAAAATAACCCAAAAGCTCTCTGGCAAAGAAAGGTTACCGTCTGATGCAGTCAAGGTTTTTCGATCTTGATGAACGCCATCGCAAGCTAAATGAAGATGGCCTGATTGCTCTGTGTAAACCGATTGATAGGAAAGACTTTGGGGTTGCCCTGAAGGCCGCCTTATAAACTTGCAGAAAAAATCGCGAACTATTCGGCCACCCTTTTTGATAAAGCGGAAACTTGGCGACCAAGGGAAGTGCACTTGGAATCTGCACACAACCTGCTTCAGAAGGAAAATCAGAGAAGCACTGAGACAATCAGAGCCCCCTAAAGCTTAGAAAGCAATTCAACAACCTCCCCCGAACGAATATCCACTAGCAATTCGCCATGGTAATAGCGCGCAGAGTACTTATAGATTTTCAAATAATCCTCCTCAGCCTGCCTACCCTGTTTTAATAATTGGAAATTGGCTTTCTTAAAAGGGGTATATAATTTTACGTTGGTAGCAATATCCTCACCTAGAAAATCCCACACCTTCAAAATGATCTCTCTATCGGGAGCAGAGTCAGGCAATTTCAATGCCACCCAACTCGGCCCAAACCAGGATATATGCTCTTTGGCATCCTCATACAAGATATTAGCATTCTCAAAAGAGTGTTTATTTACAGTCGAAAAAGTTCCCTCGTAATAAGCTACAACAAGGGGGCGACTAGTTCCTACAACCCACATGCCACCGACTATACATAAGAGCTGTAAAAAACCTACCACCGCCAAATCCCGGCGCAAGCTTGCTTTAGCCTTGTTGAATACGAGCAGTGTCAACAGTGGACCTACGACCAAATCCACACCGGCAATTAATTTTATGCCCTGCCAACCGCCATCTACTTCAAATAAAAAGCTTGGATACCAAACCCAGCGAATAAAAGCACCGAGGATAATAAATAATAAGAAGCTAATAGCGAGGTGTATAGAGAATGCTTGTAAACGGTCTTTCACTGAATCAAAAATAAAAGATAGAACAAAAAACGAAGAAAAAAGGGCGCAGAATCACGCCCTTTAAGAATTTCAGACTTTAACCCTGACAGGTTCCTGGCAGAAGTTGCTGCGGGTATGGGTTGGTGGCACCAGGACCACATTTCCATTTGAAAATTTGCTTGCCGCCGTCTGTGGTGCCATCAATTGCAGTGGAGTCATCAGAGTAAGGAACCAAATCAATTTGATTTTTAGTAGCTTCCAGCCCCCCCAAAGTGGTCTCATCAGCAATAATAGTGATTACACCACTTCCATTAACACTTCCACTTTTCACATATTTTGTGGGCTTAAATTTACAAACTTTAGGCAGAATCGCAGAAACATCCGCATCTAGTGAGTTTTGAATGACATCAGATACTGCGGTACGACAAGAGGAGGCTGCCAGCATTACTTCAGTGCCCTTGGCCCGTGCAGTGTAATCCTGGTAAGCAGGCAGCGCCACTGCCGCCAAAATACCGATGATCGCTACCACGATCATCAATTCGATAAGAGTAAAACCCTGTTGTTTTTTCATTGTAACCGTCTCCATACAGACTTTTAATTAAGTGAATCCCGTGAGGAAGTCACGAACTAAGATACAAACTTTGTGCCAGGTTTGGCAATCTTTTTGATCAGGCCAACTCGGCCTTCCTACTTTCCTCAAACTAACCCAAAACTTTCAGGCCTCTTCTGACAATTTCCCTTCCAGACTGACAAAAAATGTCAGCGACTCCCATTTTTGTCACCCCGACACCTTCACCCAATCCAGTCTTTTTCAGCGGTCTCCATCAAGCCCGGCTAAGTCACTTAATATCTCTCCTGTCTGGTATGATTCACTCCAATTAAACCGGTCTATCCAGAATACCTGGAGATCGAGCATTGATTAGTTCAACACAGCGATATAACCAATGAGCACCATTTCTCTTAGTGGCTTGGCGAAACGCTTGGTAGCAGACCAAGTGATTGACGAAAGCACTGCTATATCTGCCATTAAAGCTGCCCGTAGGGAGCAACAAACTTTTGCCCAGCACGCAGTAGAAGCTAAACTGGTCAAAGCCCGAGAGCTCGCCGTTATCGCCTCCCAAGCTTTTGGTTCCCCGCTATTTGAGCTGAGTTGTTACAATTTTGACCTAATCCCCAGAGATATTGTTGATGACAAGTTAATCAGCAAGCACTTTGCACTGCCTCTCTACAAACGCGGTAATCGCCTATTTGTTGCTGTAGCAGATCCAACCAATCTGGCAGCCCTTGACGAAATCAATTTTAATACGGGGCTCAGCACTGATGCCGTGTTGGTAGAAGCCGACAAGCTGGCGAAAGCCATCGAGAGTTACCTCTCCGATAGTGGAGATATGAGTGCCGGCCTGGAGGGAATCGATGACGAAGAGCTCGATACCCTGAATGTCGGTGGTGATGATAGCGAGCGCGGTGATGACAATGATCCCGGGGCCGATGAGGCACCAGTGGTGCGCTTTGTGAACAAAGTACTGCTCGACGCTATTCGCACCGGCGCCTCGGACATCCACTTCGAGCCCTATGAGAAAACTTATAGGGTGCGCTTCCGTACTGATGGTGTGTTGCATGAGATCTCCAAGCCACCCATCCAGCTTGCAACACGGCTTTCCGCCCGACTAAAAGTAATGTCCAGGATGGATATCTCTGAGAAACGAGTCCCTCAGGATGGCCGTATTAAGATGAAGCTCTCAAAAACCAAGGCGATTGATTTTCGTGTCAACAGCCTCCCCACCCTATGGGGTGAGAAAATTGTACTGCGGATTCTGGACCCCTCTTCTGCCAAGCTAGGTATTGATGCACTTGGCTATGAAGATGAACAGAAAAAAATCTATATGGATGCCCTAGCCCAGCCTCAGGGAATGATCCTTGTTACCGGCCCCACTGGCTCCGGTAAAACCGTTTCCCTCTATACCGGCCTGAATATCCTCAATACACCAGAGCGCAATATCTCCACCGCGGAAGATCCAGTAGAAATCAACCTAGAGGGCATCAACCAGGTCAACGTGTCCAATAAAGTGGGGCTCAACTTTGCCGAGGCACTGCGCTCCTTCCTCAGGCAAGACCCTGATATTGTAATGGTGGGGGAGATTCGAGACCTGGAAACGGCTGAGATCGCCATCAAGGCCGCTCAAACTGGACATTTGGTACTCTCTACACTGCATACAAACTCAGCCGCAGAGACTCTCACACGCTTAATGAATATGGGCGTCCCAACCTTTAATATCGCCACTTCAGTGAGCGTAATTATTGCCCAGCGCCTGGCAAGACGACTATGTAGTGAGTGCAAAAAGCCCGCAAATCTTCCCAGCGAAGTACTGAAAGCCGAAGGTTTTGATAACGTAACCATTCCCCAAACTGAGTGGACCATTTACCAGCCCACTGGTTGTGAGCACTGTTCTAATGGTTATAAGGGCCGCGTGGGTGTGTATGAAGTGGTTCGCATTACCGATAGTATCTCAAGAATTATAATGGAGGGAGGCAACTCAATCCAAATTGCCGATAAAGCCCGCGAGGAGGGTTTTAATAATCTAAGAACCTCCGCCCTACGCAAAGTAGTGATGGGAATTACCAGCCTGGAGGAAGCGAACCGGGTAACCAAAGATTAACGCTCGGCACACTTGGTTCAGTACCCTTAAGGGGGCTGAGTTTCAGAGTTATAGGGTTACAATAGCTTGACGGCACTAACAGATAATCGGCCGTTGTAAGCAGAGACAGATCAGGAAAGTACTTATGGCCAATGCCACCGCAGTCCCGTACATCTACAAAGGAGTGGATAGTAAGGGGGCCAAGGTTCAAGGGGAAATCAATGGCACCAGTCCGGCACTGGTAAAGGCCCAGCTACGCAAGCAGGGAATCATTGCCAACCGTGTGCAAAAAAAACCTAAGCCCCTATTTGGTAGCGGTAAGAAAAGGGTAAAACCTGCAGACATCGCCCTGTTTACCCGGCAGATGGCCACCATGATGAAAGCGGGCGTGCCCTTAGTTCAAAGCTTTGACATTGTTGCCGATGGTTTGGATAACCAAGGGGTAAGGGAGCTTATTTTTAAAGTCAGGGATGATGTTGCCTCAGGCACTGCTTTTGCCGATGCATTACGCAAGCACCCTCTCTACTTTGATGATCTCTTTTGTAACTTAGTTGCCTCAGGAGAGCAATCCGGTGCTCTGGAAACCATGCTGGATAGGATTGCCACCTATAAAGAAAAAACAGAGTCTCTTAAGGCCAAAATTAAAAAGGCCATGACCTACCCCATTGCGGTTATCGTGGTTGCCATTGTTGTTACTTCGATCTTATTAATTAAAGTCGTTCCACAATTTGCAGAAACTTTTTCCGGTTTCGGTGCAGAGCTACCCGCCTTCACCCAGCTGGTAGTCGGAATGTCTGAGTGGATGCAAGCGAACTGGTTTATTGCATTAATCGTAATCATTATCACGATAGGAGGGACACTTGAAGCTAAAAAGCGCAATAAAGGTGTCGCAGAGTTTTTTGACAAGCTTATACTAAAGATCCCTATATTGGGGCAAATTACCTACAATTCAATTTCTGCTCGATTTGCCCGAACACTTTCAACCACTTTCGCAGCCGGCGTTCCATTAATAGATGCTTTAAAGTCAGTTGCAGGAGCCACAGGGAACAGCGTTTACAAGGAAGCAACGTTAAAAATCAGAGATGCCGTTGCTACGGGTATTCCTCTCAATGCAGCCCTGCGCTCTTCTGGATTGTTTCCGACCATGCTGGTACAGATGACCGCAATTGGTGAAGAGTCTGGCGCACTAGATGAAATGCTAAGTAAGTCCGCTGATTTTTATGAAGAAGCTGTCGACAATATGGTGGATAACCTCACCACCTTATTAGAACCAATGATTATGGCCGTACTCGGTATTTTGGTGGGCGGCTTAATGATTGCTATGTACCTCCCCATCTTCCAACTGGGCCAAGTCGTATAAAAAATAATGCCAGAATATTTATTTTTATATCCAGCGCTGCTAATAGGCAGCACTTTTATTTTAGGCCTGGTGATAGGCAGCTTCCTCAATGTAGTTATCCTGCGCCTGCCAGTAATGATGGAGCGGGAATACAAGCGGGATTTTTATAGCTACTTCAATACAAAGTTAGATCCTGCAGCGCAGGAAGAACTGGAGAAGCCGTTTAACCTGATACTGCCCAACTCTCACTGCCCTAAATGCAAAACCGAAATTAAGCCCTGGCAAAATATTCCTGTAATCAGTTATCTCCTTTTACGCGGCAAGTGCGGCTCTTGCGGTACACCTATTTCCAAACGCTATCCTTTAGTTGAGCTGGCCACTGGTATTCTCACCGCGGTAGTGGTTTGGCAGTTGGGCTTCACCTGGCAGGCACTGGCCGGCTGTGTCTTTACCTGGGCTTTGGTGGCGCTTACTGGTATCGACTTCGATAAGCAATTATTACCAGACAGTATCACGCTGCCACTGCTTTGGGGTGGGCTATTTATTAATCTGTGGGATATTTTTGCTCCACTGCAAGATGCCGTTATTGGGGCCATCGCCGGTTATCTTTCTTTATGGCTGGTATTTCATATCTTTAAGCTGGTTACCGGCAAAGAGGGGATGGGAGCTGGGGATTTCAAGATACTCGCAGCAATCGGGGCCTGGTTTGGCTGGCAGATGCTGCCGCTGGTGATTCTGCTCTCTGCCGCTGTTGGCGCTATTGCCGGTATATCCTGGAGTCTGGCAGTTGGACGGGATCGCAATCTGCCGATTGCCTTTGGCCCTTACTTGGCCGGTGCCGGTTGGATTGCCATGCTGTGGGGTGAGCAGATTGTCGGTTGGTATCTGAGTTTTTCCGGTCTGTAGCCAACCAGAGCTATCTGACTGTTTTCCGATCCAAATACCCTTTATAGAGCAAGTGAATTACCATTAACCCGGCTACTAAATGGCCGGGTTTCTTGTTTTTGGCCCCAAGTTATTTTCCAGGGAGACAATCCATTGTTCCGAGTAGGCTTAACTGGTGGTATCGGCAGTGGCAAGTCAGCCGCCGCTGAATACTTCCGTGAACTGGGTATTCATGTGGTGGATGCGGACTGGGCGGCCCGGGTGGTCGTACAACCAGGTAGGCCTGCGTTAGAGCAGATTGCGCAGCATTTCGGAGCGAATGTCTTACTTGAAAGTGGTGAGCTGGACCGGGCGCGGCTACGTGCCTTAGTATTTGATAATTCTGAGGAGCGGACCTGGTTAGAGGGGCTACTACACCCACTAATTCGCGAGGAGATAATCACCTCCCTGGAACAAAGCACTAGTCCCTACGCGATACTCGAGTCACCACTACTCATCGAGTCCGGCCAGCATCAGTTGGTAGATAGAATCTGCGTGGTGGACCTGCCGGAAAGTTTGCAATTGGAGAGGGCCAGCGCCAGGGATGTCAATCACCCGGAACAGATCCGCAAAATCATGGCGGCACAACTCAGCAGGCAGGAACGCCTGGCCAAAGCCGATGATGTGCTGGACAATACCGCGGGCTTGGTGGAATTGCGCAGCCAAATAGAAGCCCTACATCAGAAGTATTTGCAATTGGCGAAGCCTTAGCTCGACTCTATGCTTAAAAAGTAGCCTGCTCAGACACTAACTATCACATCGAAAAAGTTGTACCCAAACCCACTATGTCCAAACCCAAAGAAGCCCCAACGCTAAATTGCCCCACCTGTAAAAAGCCTATCGAGTGGAGTGATAAATTTCCTTTTAAGCCTTTTTGCAGTGAGCGCTGCAAGCTAATCGACTTGGGCGAGTGGGCTAGCGAGGGGCACAAGATACCGGGTGAGCCTATCTACGATGATGTTTTGAGTGAAGACCTGGACCCGAGCAAGCAGCGCCATTAAGTCCAGATCTATGATTGCAGCCTATGCACAAGACTCTGCCAAGACTTTACATAGGCGTGCTTGATTTAAGCTTCTGCAGCCTCGATGGCCTCAATAATCGCCTGGTTGGCATCTGGGAACTGATAATTTTTTAGCTCCTGTACCGCCACCCAGGCAGTCTCCTGCCCTTCGCGTCCCTTGGCCTCACCGGTAAATGCCGTTACCTGCCAGGTATCGAGAAGTACGGTTTTTTCTTCATAGTCATGCTGAATTTTCAGCAGGGGTTGTAGCTGTTGCACCTCAATCGCAACCTCCTCATGCAACTCACGGGTGAGAGCCTGCTCCACGCTTTCCCCTGTCTCCACCTTGCCACCAGGGAATTCCCAGCGCCCGCCCATGTGCAAGTGATCGGGGCGGCGGGCAATTAAAATTTTGCCGTCGCTGCGACGAACAACACCAACAGCGACATGAATCACACGGCTCACAACAATTCCTCAGGTGCGGTATTCGGCGTTAATCGTGACATACTCATGAGAGAAGTCACAGGTCCAAATGTGCTCACTGATGTTACCGCGGCCCAGTTCTATACGAATGGTAAACTCAGGTTGGGAAAACACCTGTTCGCCCTGTTCTTCCCGGTAGTCCGCAGAGCGGCCTCCGGCCTCCACGACTTGTACTGCGTCTAGATAAATATTGACCTTGCCGGTATCCAAGCCATTCGGCAGTGCATTACCAATTGCCATCACCAAGCGACCCCAGTTAGGATCTGAAGCGTAGAGTGCAGTCTTTACCAGGGGAGAGTTACCCACCTCGAAGGCGACTCTAAGAGCCTCGTCACTACTCTCTGCCCCTTCCACCTGCACAGTGACAAATTTAGTGGCTCCTTCTCCGTCCCTAACCACCTCCTTGGCCAGCTCAATATGCACCTGAGTGATGGCTTGCATCAATTCGCTGTAACCCTCGTCAGCGGGAGTATTGATAGGCTTGCCCGTCGCGCCACTGGCAATCAGCACACAGGCATCATTGGTTGAGGTATCACCATCCACGCTGACACGGTTAAAGGAGGCATTCACGGCCTCCTTTACCATTTGATCCAGCAATGGCTGCGCGATACTGGCATCGGTGGCGACATAGGCGAGCATGGTCGCCATATTTGGCTGGATCATGCCGGAACCCTTGGCGATCCCCACGACCGTAATTTCTTCACCGCCAATTTTCAGGAGGCGCTTGGCAGTTTTCGGGCGAGTATCCGTGGTCATAATGGCTTTTGCCGCTCGTCCCCATCCGCTTTCGATAAGCTCAGTCGCGGCTGTGGGTATGGCATCCAGTAATCGCTGCAAAGGTAGATGCTCGCCAATAACACCGGTACTAAAAGGCAATACCTGCTCTGCACAAACATTCACCGCTTCGGCCACCGCTGCGCAGCAGGCCCTGGCGTCGCTTAGACCGCGCGCGCCAGTAGCCGCGTTGGCATTACCGGCATTCACCAGCAGGGCGCGAATATTTCCCTGTGCGATATGCTCTTTGGCTACCAATACCGGTGCAGCGCAAAAGCTGTTCTGGGTAAAGGTGGCCGAGACCGATGCGCCTTCGGCAACCGCTATTAACAACAGGTCATCACGAGACCAATTTTTGATCTTGGCAGGCACACTGGCAAGGCGAATCCCTTTTACGGGAGGAAGTAGTGATTCAGGCATAACAGTTCGACTTAAGCACCGGGTTCGGCTGTCTTTATATAAAGGCTAGCCATAGGTAGAAAAGCGTCATTATTAAAGTCTGGCCTCGCGGAGGCAAGGATTATCCGCACTTGATGCGGACTGTCCGCACAAAACCGCAGAATATTTTTTGTCAGAATAAAAAATACCCCGCATTAAGCGGGGCATTCTGTGAGATCTACTCCGATCAGAGAGTTATCAGCTCTGGGTAGAGGAGGCCAGCTTACCGTGGCATTGCTTGTACTTCTTGCCGGAACCACAGGGGCATGGGTCATTACGGCCAACCTTTGGCCCGCGGCGCTCTGGAGCAGGGGCCGCCTGCTGCTGAGGCTCACTCTCTGGCAGAGCCGAGGCCTCGGCGTGCTGAAGCTCCAGCTGCTGCTTGCGCTGTTCTTCCAGGCGGCGCTGCTCCAGTTCGTCCATTTGCTCGCGTGTCATAGGCTCCACATGAGCGAGAATGCGCACCACTTCATGCTTGAGGTTTTCCAACATGCTCTGGAACAGATGGAAAGACTCGCGCTTGAACTCCTGCTTGGGGTTCTTGTTTGCGTAGGCGCGCAAACCAATACCCGCACGCAGGTGGTCCATGCTGGAGAGGTGTTCCTTCCACAGCTGGTCCAGCACCTGCAGCATGATCTGACGTTCCACGGTGGGCATCAGGTTCGCGTCGCCGGAGGATTCGCTGATGCGCTCCACTTTGGCGGCATAAGCAGCTTGCGCTTCGGCAACAACCTTCTCGCGCAGAGTCTCCTCGTGCAGGTTTCGGTCTTCATCCAGCCATTTTTGAATAGGCAGCACAATACCTAACTCGCCGGCAAGCTGTTGCTCCAAAGCCGGGATATCCCACTGTTCCTCAACACTCTGTGGCGGGACTGAGGCCGAGATAATTTCATTCACAACATCTTCGCGAATAGCGTTGATGGTATCGCTGATCGTATCGGCCTCAAGCAGCTCATTGCGCTGACTATAAATCACCTGACGCTGATCGTTGGCCACATCATCGTATTCCAACAACTGTTTGCGGATATCGAAGTTGCGCCCTTCTACACGGCGCTGAGCTTTTTCAATCGCATTGGAGACCATACGGTGCTCAATGGCCTCACCGCGCTCCATACCCAACATTTGCATAAAATTCTTCACCCGGTCAGAGGCGAAGATACGCATCAGGTTATCTTCTAAGGACAGATAGAAACGAGTTACACCCGGGTCGCCCTGGCGCCCGGCACGGCCACGCAGCTGATTATCGATACGGCGGGATTCGTGGCGCTCGGTGCCGATAATGTGTAAGCCGCCAGCTTCGATCACTTGCTCGTGGCGCTTCTTCCACTCCTCTTTCACCTTGGCGACTTCGGCCTCGCTTAAAGCGCTACCTTTTTCCTGGGCGAGAGCTTCCGCTTCGGCTTCCCAGTTACCACCCAGTACAATGTCAGTACCACGACCGGCCATATTGGTGGCGATGGTGACAGTGCCGGGGCGACCAGCCTGGGCAATGATATGCGCTTCGCGTTCATGGTACTTGGCGTTTAGTACCTGGTGCTGGATACCTGCCTTCTGCAGCATGTGCGACATTTCTTCAGACGTCTCGATAGAAGCAGTGCCCACGAGGATCGGCGCCTGCTTTTCACGGCAGAACTTAATGTCCTCGATAATGGCTTCCATCTTCTCTTCTTTACTCAGGTAGACCAGGTCGTTGAGATCCTCCCGCTGAATATCCTTATTGGTGGGGATCACTACCACATCCAGACCATAAATCTGCTGGAATTCAAACGCCTCGGTATCGGCTGTACCGGTCATGCCGGAGAGTTTCGGATAGAAACGGAACAAGTTCTGGAAAGTAGTGGAAGCCAGCGTCTGGCTCTCACTCTGGATCTGAACATTTTCCTTAGCTTCCAAAGCCTGATGTAAACCTTCTGAGAGGCGACGGCCAGGCATGGTGCGGCCGGTGTGCTCATCGATCAGCACGACCTGGCCATTTTGCACGATATAGTCCACATCCCGGTTAAATAGCACCTGGGCGCGCAGCGCAGCGTGTACATGGTGCAACAAACCCAGGTTACCGGGTGCATAGAGGGACTGATCTTCCTTCATCAGGCCACTGCGGGAGAGCAGGTCTTCCACCAGTTGATGCCCTTGTTCCGTCAACTCCACCTGGCGGGTTTTCTCATCTACGGTGTAGTGGCCCTCACCGCCTTCCTCAGCACGTTCCAGCTGCGGAATCAGCTTGTTCATGGCCAGATACAAGTGAGAGGAGTCTTCCGCCGCACCGGAAATAATGAGCGGAGTACGCGCCTCATCAATCAGGATGGAGTCCACCTCATCCACGATGGCGAAGTTTTGCGGGCGCTGGGTGCGATCTTCCTTGCGCAATACCATATTGTCACGCAGGTAGTCGAAACCGAATTCATTGTTTGTGCCGTAGGTTATGTCAGCCTGATAGGCGGCCTTCTTATCGTCCGGATGCTGCTGGGAAACAATCACTCCCACCGTCAAACCGAGGAATTCATAAACAGGGCGCATCCAGTTGGCATCTCGCGATGCCAGGTAATCGTTGACCGTCACAATATGTACACCCTTACCTTCCAGGGCGTTCAAATAGGCCGGCAATGTCGCCACCAGGGTTTTACCTTCACCGGTACGCATTTCTGCGATGCGGCCTTCGTGCAGCGTCATACCCCCAATTAGCTGCACATCGAAGTGGCGCATACCCAGTGCACGCCGGCCTGCCTCACGCACTGCGGCGAAGGCTTCAGGCAGCAGCTGGTCAAGAGTTTCCCCGTCCGCAATACGCTTTTTAAACTCTTCTGTTTTGGCGCGAAGAGCTGCATCGTCCAGCTTCTGGAAATCCTCTTCCAGTGCGTTGACTTTCTCCACGATGCGTCGCATGCGCTTCAGCTCGCGGTCATTTTTTGTACCGAAGACCGATTTAATCAGTTTGCCAATCATTATCTAGAAACCACTTATCTTATGTGCGCTGTCGGCGCTAATGCTGGGCAGATATTGCACCGACACTCCTTTATGCGAGGGGTGCAAGTAAACAGGAAGGCGCAAGCGCTGGCAACTCCTATGCCAAGCTGCCTGCATTTACGCGTAAGGGAAGAATAGTTGTTATCTGCCTGTGCGGCGGATATAGCTGGCCGGGTCGACCGTGCGGTTATTCTTGAAGATCTCAAAGTGCACATGGGGACCGGTGGAGCGACCACTGGAGCCCATCTGGGCAATCACCTGGCCTTTTTTAACCACATCGCCGAGACCAACATTGAGCTCACTATTGTGGCCGTAGCGGGTGGAATAACCATTACCGTGATTAATTTCCACCAGCTGCCCGTAACCGTGACGCTCATCGGCCCAGGTAACAACACCTGCGGCAACAGAAACTACGTCTGAACCCATCTTGCCAGCAAAGTCCACGCCTTTATGCCAAGTGCGACGTCCGGTGAAGGGATCGGTGCGATAACCGTAACGGGAGGACATCCAACCTTTTGAGATCGGGCGCCCGGCAATAAACTGCTCATCTTCAAGTTGCAGATTCGCCATCAGGGATTCGAGGGTATTCAACTGCATCTGGCGATCATCCACCTTGTGGGACAATTCACCAATCACTTCGAGAAATTCAGGAGGCTGGTAAGGTAGCTCTGAAGCCCCGGCTATACCGGGATCTTCCGGACCCCCTACCGCCGGGGCAGCGCTAAACTCGAATTCCCCCTCGTCGAGGTTCGCCGCCGCAGTAAGACGCTCGCCCACGGCATCCAGGCGAGTTAGACGAGCCTGCAACTCAGCCAGCTTTACCGTGAGTGCAGCGAGTTGCTCATGGGCCTCACGATCGGCCTCATCAATTTCCTGCTGCTGCTTACGCAGAGCACGCTCCCATGCCTTGGCCGTGCGCGCATCGAATAAATCGGTTTTGGTCACAGGCAGATTCACACCCAAGAAAAAAGCGCCAACCGGAAGACCCAAGAGGCACAGACTCAGTAGTGCCTTGCTCAGTCCACCAAAGTTGAAGCTGCGGGTTGCGCCACGCTCATTGACCAGAATTACTTTCATAACAAGCAGGAGAAATTCAATATTTTGTAATTTTGTTGTCTCTATAAGTGAGACGAGAATCCAGTGCAGTACCTCACACTAAAGGAGTGGCAGACCTAAACATCTGGAGGAAAGCAAGGTTACCAGAATCCTACCAACCTTCTCTGGTGATTCAGTCACGTAAAAAAGCCGGCAGTATAATGCCGGCTTCTTGCAGAGGTTAAACAGCCAGTATCGGCTTGATGTAGGAGATTGGAGCCTCTTGCTCCCCCTCGAAAGTTACCATTTCCCAGGCGTCTTTTTGAGCCATCAGATGACGCAGAGACTTATTGTTCAGAGAATGGCCAGATTTAAAGGCTTTAAATTCACCAATCAAACTCGTGCCAAGCAGGTAAAGGTCACCGATGGCATCGAGAATCTTGTGTTTCACAAATTCGTCTTCGTAACGTAACCCACCTTCATTCAGAATACGATACTGGTCGATCACGATAGCGTTATCTACGGAGCCGCCTTGAACCAAGCCTTTAGAACGCAGGTATTCAATTTCGTGCATAAACCCGAAAGTGCGCGCGCGACTCACCTCTTTCACGAAAGAGGTACTGGAGAAGTCCACGGAAGAGGTCAGATTGCGCCCCTGAAATACCGGGTGGTCAAAATCAATCGTAAAGGAGACTTTGAAACCATTGAACGGCAGGAAGCTGGCAACTTTGTCACCCTCTTCTACTGTAATCGGCTTCTTGATACGCAGGAATTTTTTCGGTGCAGACTGTTCCTGGATGCCAGCAGACTGGATCAGGAATACAAAGGGGCCGGCGCTGCCGTCCATGATCGGTACTTCCTGGGCGGACAGCTCGACAATCGCATTGTCGATACCAAGACCAGCCATTGCCGAGAGCAAGTGCTCAACGGTAGCGATACGGACATCGTCCTTCACTAATGTTGTGGAAAGCAGGGTGTCGCCCACATTCTCTGCCCGGGCTTCAATTTCGACCACCGGGTCCAAGTCCGTTCTACGGAACACGATGCCGGTATCTACAGGAGCCGGCTTAAGGGTCAGAACGACCTTTTTGCCAGTGTGCAGACCTACGCCGGTGGCGCGAATAGCATTTTTAAGCGTGCGCTGTTTGATCATGAAACTATCTTTTCCCAGTCGGTGGTCTACGCATAACGCGCAGCAAGCCGCCGATATTAGCACAATTGCGACGCCAATACCAATTGTGGGCGCGTGGTCAACTCAACACACCGCCACCGTCCTTCCAAGGATAGTTTAAGTAAAGATTGGAGCGCCACATCTCAGTCGCTTATACAGCATTCTAAGACTACACGCGCCGGGATCACTGTAAAAAATTGTTAATTATACTCACCAGTCACTTTGCTTGGCTCCCTATGACTGTAGCAAAATGCTCGAAGACAACTTCAAGACCAAAGCAAATCCTTTAATATCGCAGAGCTCAACCAGCTAAAGCCAATCAAGATACTGCAATAAGCCGCACCGCAGAGGCGACACCCAACCTTAAGTTGGGTGGACATGAGCGGTGTACTGCCTCTGCGGCGGCTACACTCAGTCTGCCTGACGTCGTAAGAATGCCGGAATATCAAGGTATTCCATATCGGCATCTGCCGGATTCAGAGACGGAGCGGGACGCTTGGGACGTTCGACATCTACCCTCGGACGAGGGTCGGCAACGCTCTCGCGAGAAACCAGTCCCGCAGCGCCGTGACTATCACGCATATCTCGCATATCGCGAGTGTCACGAACATCGCGGGATTCACGCACTTCAGGACGACGCGTGTTATCCACAACCTTGGCGGGGCGAACAGCAGGGGTTCCCTCACCCAGGCCAGCTGC
Source organism: Microbulbifer variabilis (assembly GCF_020524905.1). Taxonomy (GTDB): domain Bacteria; phylum Pseudomonadota; class Gammaproteobacteria; order Pseudomonadales; family Cellvibrionaceae; genus Microbulbifer; species Microbulbifer variabilis_A. Next base: position 129,918 of record NZ_JAIVKI010000004.1, read on the forward strand.
TACAACAGTCACCCGCATCTCATCACCCAGTTTGTCATCCACTGCGGTTCCAATGACCACGGTGGCTTCATCAGAGGCAATTTCCTGTACGATCTCACCAACTTCGGAGTATTCGCCGAGAGTCAGTTCCTGGCAACCAGCCTCTTCACTGCCGGTAATAATATTGACCAGAATACCGCGGGCACCAGCAAGATTAACGTTATCCAACAGCGGGCTGCGTACGGCCTTTTCCGCCGCTTCACGGGCACGATTCTCGCCAATAGCAGAACCGGAGCCCATCATCGCCATACCCATTTCAGACATCACCGTGCGCACATCGGCAAAGTCCACGTTCATGATACCGGGACGGATCATCAGATCGGCAATGCCTTGTACCGCTCCGAGCAGCACATTGTCAGCTTCTTTATAAGCAGACTTCATGGTGATCTTACTGCCCAGGACCTCCAAAAGGCGGTCGTTGGGGATAGTAATCAGAGAGTCGACTTTATCGCGCAGCTCAAGAATTCCCTCTTCGGCTACCACGGTGCGCTTGCGACCTTCAATTTTGAATGGACGGGTAACAACAGCTACGGTGAGGATGCCAAGCTCTTTGGCTATCTCGGCCACAATCGGCGCACCACCCGTGCCAGTACCACCACCCATACCAGCAGTGATGAAAACCATATCAGCACCGTTCAAGACTTCAGCGATACGATCGCGGTCCTCCAGAGCGGACTGTCGGCCAATATCAGGGTTAGCCCCAGCACCCAGGCCGCGGGTAATAGTGTTACCAAGCTGCAGGATTGTTTGCGCTTCGATATCTTTGAGCGCCTGAGCGTCGGTGTTTGCGCAGATAAAGTCTACGCCCTCCACGTCGCTGGCAATCATATGCTTCACAGCATTGCCACCGCCGCCGCCGACTCCTATTACCTTGATGACAGGTTTATCCTGTACGCTATCAACTAGCTCGAACATCGCTGTTCCCCTTTCTTGCTCATGTCGAATTTTACAGCCACGCCTAAAAAAAATCCCTTATGGGATGGCTAATTCTGGTTGCATGCTATTACAAATTTCCACGAAACCAGTGCTTTACTTTGTCCCACCACTGATTATCGTTGCGCGCGGGCTGGGTTTTCCTTTCGGTAACCTCTTCCTGCTGCATCGCATACATCAATAATCCAACTCCGGTGGAATAAATTGGATTGCTCACAATATCGATCAATCCAGAAATTCCCTGGGGTACTGCGAGACGCACTGGCATATGAAAAATTTCCTCAGCCAGTTCAACCGCACCCTCCATTTTTGAAGAGCCCCCAGTTAAAACCACTCCCGCCGCGCACAGATCCTCAAAACCACTGCGGCGCAGTTCCGCCTGCACCAGGGTAAATAGCTCGTCGTAACGGGGCTCTACTACTTCAGCCAGGGCCTGACGAGATAAATCCCTAGGCTCCCTATCCCCCACACTCGGTACTTTTATGGTTTCACCTTCCCGCGCCAGTTTTGCCAAAGCGCAGGCATATTTTATTTTTAAATCTTCGGCGTGCGGTGTCGGCGTACGCAAAGCCATTGCAATATCGTTAGTCACCTGATCCCCAGCGATAGGAATCACTCCAGTGTGACGAATTGAGCCGCCGGTAAATACCGCGATATCGGTGGTGCCCCCACCGATATCCACCATACATACCCCGAGCTCTTTCTCATCTTCAGTCAGTACCGCGTAACTGGAAGCCAGCTGTTCAAGAATGACATCTTCCACTTCGAGGCCGCAGCGACGGATACACTTCTCAATATTTTGTGCAGCATTGACTGCACCGCTAACCAAATGCACCTTCGCTTCGAGGCGCACGCCGGACATTCCCAGTGGCTCCTTTACACCCTCCTGGCTGTCAATCAGGTACTCTTGCGGCAGCGTATGTAAAATTTTCTGATCTGCAGGTATAGCAACTGCACGAGCCGCATCGATCACCCGGTCCAAATCCTGCTGAGTTACTTCACGATCTTTAATTGCCACAATACCGTGAGAGTTGAGGCTTCGAATGTGGCTGCCCGCAATACCGGCATAAACAGAGTGAATTTCACACCCTGCCATTAATTCAGCTTCTTCTATGGCACGCTGAATAGATTGCACAGTGGATTCAATATTTACCACCACACCTTTCTTCATTCCGGTGGAGCGATGAGAACCAATACCAACAATATTGAGATCCCCATTGGCAGATACCTCACCCACGATGGCAACTACTTTAGAGGTGCCGATATCCAGCCCAACAATCATGCGCTGATCGGATACTTGTGTCATTTTTGTTCCAACCTCGCTGGGCTATGTCCCGGCTTTTCATTAATTATCAACCGAACCACCGCCTTCGCTTTTAAACTTTATTTTCAACTGCGGCTACTGCCGCTTCCCTGTTTACTCTTGCTCGTTCTTCCATTGAACCGCTACCGCGTTGCCGTAACGGGTATCTACTTCGGCTACTTTTTGTAAATAAGGTTCGAGTAATCCGCGACTCAAAGTGAGAAAGCGGTTAACTCTCTCCAACAGTGCCTCATGACCGAGTTTTAATTCAATTCCCGACATTAACTCCAGATGCCAGCCACTCAGGTCATCAAATGACAACCGCTTCACTTCCATATCTCGCGTGGTCAAAAGTCCCGCAAGCGCTTGGTACTGGGACATAATCTGCCCCACCAACTCTTCATCTCCAGCGAGTTCAGGTAGCGTACCCACCTGCATTTGCGCCGGTCGCGGAAGCAGTGCACCACTGGCAACCAGCAAACGATCACGCCCCCAGATTGCAAGTGGCTGTGCCTCGCTGACTTCAACAACCACACCTTTAGGCCAACGGCGACTTATGGAGACCCTGGTAATCCACGGCTGCTCCACCAATGCGGTTCGCATCGCGCGGATATCAACAGAAAAAAAACCTGCTTGCAAATACGGCAGTAAAATTTCTTTTATCTGTTCTTCAGTTACAGCATTAAAAGATCCGCGGACCTCCACTTGCTCCAACGCATCAACCCTGCTGAGTTGAAACGCCGGCAGGCGCTGCCACATCCAATGTCCACCTGTAGCCACCCCAACAGACAAGAACAAAAAAACAATCAAAAGTAACCAGGGGCGCCAGTGGATTCTGCTCTCTTCCCTTTGCCCGAGGGGGCGGGCCCCACGAACCTGGGCCTGTTTGACTCTCGCATTTTTATCCTGTGTAGATCTCACTTACACTCAAGCCTCTAGGCCTTTCTCGCCCAGGCGCCACTCTGCCAGCCTTTGTGAGAGAGCTCCAACATTGCCTGCTCCCTGAGTCAAAACTACATCACCTGGCTCCAGAAGATCTGCCAAAATCGGGGGAACCTGATCAACCGTCTCGACAAAAATTGGATCGACTTGGCCCCTATTCCGTAGGCTGCGAGCCAAAGTTCGCCCATCGGCACCGGCTATCGGCGTCTCGCCGGCACTGTACACATCCAGCAAAATTAATTTGTCCACTTCAGACAGAACCTGAACGAAATCCTCAAACAGATCGCGAGTTCGTGTATAGCGATGAGGCTGATAAACCATCACCAAGCGCCGCTCGGGCCAGCCATCGCGCACAGTCTTGATGGTCGCCGCCACCTCCCGAGGATGGTGGCCATAATCGTCCACCAACATCACTTTTTCTGCGTTACTGTCGTCACTAATTGAGAAATTCCCATAAATTTGGAAACGACGACCCACGCCCTGAAAACCTTGCAAGCCTTTTTGAATCGCTTCATCGCCAATGCCTTCATCGGTGGCGACGGCAATTGCTGCGGTAGCGTTTAGTACATTGTGAATACCTGGAGTGTTTACCGAGACTTCGAGTAGATCACCCGCTGGACGCTGAACTTTAAAGTGACTGCGTAAAGGCTCTTGCTTCACCTCGACAATGCGAAAATCATTGCCCTCGGCAAACCCATAAGTCAGCACTGGACGGGAAAACTTTGGTATCACTTCCTGCACATTGGCATCATCACCACAAACAACGGCGAGGCCATAAAAAGGCAGGTTGTGGACAAAATCAATAAAGATTTGTTTAACTTTTTCGAAGTCCCCGCCGTAGGTCTCCATATGATCGGCATCAATATTCGTGATCACCGTCACCATCGGTTGCAGATGAATGAAAGACGCATCACTCTCATCCGCCTCAGCAATCAAATAACGGCTTTCTCCCAGTGCAGCATTAGCGCCAGCCGAATTGACCAATCCACCGATTACAAAAGTGGGATCTTTTTTATCTGCGGCAAAAATTGAAGCAATCAGGCTAGTGGTTGTGGTCTTACCATGTGTGCCAGCGACTGCGATGCCATAACGGTAACGCATCAGCTCCCCAAGCATTTCTGCACGACGCACCACCGGGATACGATTTTCATGGGCAGCAACCAACTCGGGGTTATCGCCATGCACCGCGGAGGAATTCACAACCACATCCACACCGCGAATATTTTCGGCACTATGTCCAATTTGAACTTTCACGCCGAGCTTTTGCAGTCGATCTGTAACCGTTGATTCGCGCAGATCGGAACCAGAAACCTCATAGCCCTGATTCTGTAGTACTTCGGCAATGCCACTCATGCCCGCTCCGCCAACACCAATAAAGTGGATGCGACGAATGCGACGCATTGTTGGTACAGCGTAACTTTTTTCCATCTTGGCACGCTCAGAAGCCATACTTTCTAACCTTGATCCACTCGTATTCTATTTGTTATCTGGCCTGGGCCAGCTGCTCAACGCAGGCACCTATCACCTGCTCGGTTGCATCAACCTTTGCCACACTGCGCGCAGCTTTCGCCATATTCAGTAGCGCTTGCGGGTCGGAGAGCAGCTTTTGCAGTAGCTCCGACAGGTTCTGCGCATCCATATCACTCTGCTGGACGACTACAGCACCACCAGCATTCTGTAACCACTCACCATTGCGTGTTTGGTGATCATCAATTGCAAAGGGAAAAGGCACCATAATTGCACCCACCCCGGCGGCGGCAATTTCCGAAACAGTCAACGCACCGGAGCGGCAAATAATCAAATCCGCAGCACTATAAGCGTCAGCCATATTTACGATAAAAGGCACTACCTCGGCCTCTACCCCGGCAGCCTTATACGCTTCACGAGCCAACGCTATATGGCGTTCCCCCGCCTGATGGACCACTTTCGGTCGCAGAGGAAGTGGCAATAAAGCGATGGCTTTAGGTACCAGCTCATTAATTGCCACTGCGCCAAGACTGCCACCGAGCACCAACAAGCGCAGAGGTGTTTCACTACCAATACGCAACTGGGGCTCCGAAAGGTTCGCAATTTCGGTACGCACGGGATTTCCAACCTGCTTGGCGCCGGGCAAGCTACTGGGAAAAGCTTCCAACACCTGACTGGCGATACGTGCAAGCAGGCGATTCGTGGTGCCGGCAACCGCATTCTGTTCGTGAATAATCAGTGGAATTCCACTGAGCCGCGCTGCCACACCACCGGGGCCTGTGGCAAAACCACCAAAACCAAGTACCGCATCCGGCGCTACTGCTTTCACTACAGCACGGGCCTGAGCCACCGCGTGTAAAATCTGCAAAGGCGCTTTGAACAGGGCCAATTTACCTTTTCCGCGAACCCCCTCCACGCTAATACAGTGCAGAGGAATTTTGGCCTCGGGAATTAAGCGCGCCTCAATACCGCGCTGAGTACCGAGCCACTCGACACTAGCACCGTGTTCCTGCAAAGCCTGTGCCACTGCCAATGCCGGGAATACATGGCCACCAGTGCCACCGGCCATAAGGAGAAACTTCTTACCGGCGAAAATTTTTTCTTTATGGGATATCAAAGTACCTCCCCACTGCCAACACCGGCACGGCGCCGGGTGAATATTGGCAACTGCGCAAATAAGCCGGAGGATTCCTCTCTTCCTTGTATTTCGCCTCGCAACTCAGCGCGAATTCTCAGGGCCAATCCCAGTAGGGCACAGCAAATAATTAAACTACTTCCGCCAGAGCTAACAAACGGCAGGGTCAACCCCTTGGTAGGCAGCAAACCTGAAGCCACTCCCATATTTACAAATGCCTGCCCAGCAATCTGTACCGCCATACCAAACGCCAGCAGAGCCGCAAAAAATTTCTGTTGTGCCAAGGCCTCACGCACCAAGCGCAATAGTGAGCAAGTCAGGAGCACAAAAAGCCCAACAACAACTAGGCCACCAAACATGCCCCACTCTTCGGCAAGAATGGCAAAAATAAAGTCGGTATGTGCCTCCGGTAGGTAAAACAGTTTTTGCACACTGTTACCTAGACCTACTCCAAACCATTCACCGCGACCAAATGCGATCAGTGATTGAGTCAACTGATAGCCACTGGCAAACTGATCCCCCCAGGGATCTAAAAACGTCAATAAGCGCTGCAAGCGATAGGGGCTCATCAACGCCATCAGTGCTAAACCGCAGGCCGCAGCCGCCACCAGTAAGAAAGTGTGCGGCAAACGCGCACCTCCCAGAAACACCATTGCCAGCACCGTGCCGGATATGACTACCACTGAGCCGAAGTCCGGTTGCAATAACAGTAAAAAAGCAACCACAGCGAGAATGACCACCGGCACCATAAAGCTGCTCCAGTGATGCAATTGCTTGTTACGCCGGGTTAAAAAGCTGGCAAAAAATACCAGCATACAAAACTTGGCCACCTCTGCAGGCTGGATGGTGATCCCCGCAAACACTAACCAGCGACGACTGCCATTCACCTCTCGACCAATTCCCGGCACCAACACCACCACCAGTAACAGGCAGGAAAACAGCAGTAATGGCCAGGATAGTCTCGACCAAATAGCCAGGGGAATTTGGCTCACCAACAGTGCTGCCATTGCACCAATCAACAAAAATGCCAAGTGGCGTTTCAGGAAATACCAGGGATTTCCATAAATATCTGTAGCGAATGCGATTGAGGCCGAAGCCACCATCACAACCCCGATGCTTAGCAGCGCCAAAACACTAAATGGCAAAAGAGCATCGAGAAAATCACGTTTGGTATTCAGGGAGGGCAAGTCACTCATTGCTCCTCCCCTAAGCTCTCACACTTAATCGATACGATCTTGCGAAAGTCTTCACCGCGCTCTTCAAAGTTGCGATACATATCAAAGCTGGCGCAGGCCGGGGACAGTAATACATAGTCCCCGCTATGGGCTAATGTACGGGCCTTATTGACGGCATCTGCCATAGAGTCAGCTCTGAACGTTGGACATTGTTCAGCAAACACGCGGGCAATTTTGTCTCCATCGACACCGATTGAAACCATTGCGCGCAGGGTGCTCGCACTTTTCTTCAAAGAGGAAAAGTCGGCACCTTTACCATCCCCACCAGCAATTAAAACTATCTTACGGGTTGAGGTAGCCAACCCATCCAGCGCAGCCTGTGTCGCACCGACATTGGTGCCCTTGGAATCATTGACATAGGTAACGCCCTGGAAATCCACCACGCGCTCACAGCGGTGAGCCAATCCAGGGAAACTACGCAGTACCGAGAGCATTGCATCCATCGGCAGCCCTAAGACATTACCCATCGCCAAAGCAGCCAGGGCGTTGGCAGTATTATGTTTTCCCACCATCGCCAGCTCATCCACCGGCAATAAATTCACGCTGCCCTGGGCCAGCCATTCACGCCCCTCATGCATGCGCACACCAAACTGCTTGAGATCGGGCTGATCCAAGCCGAAAGTCCACTCTCGCCTCTCTCTCGACAGAGGTCCCTGACTTAGAGGGTCTTCACGATTGACCACGAAGACTTCCGCACCGCGATAAATCCGCTGTTTCGCCCGGTGGTACTCCAGCATACTGGGGTAGCGGTCCATATGGTCCGCGCTCATATTCAAAACGGTGGCTACTGTCGGAGCGAGGGAGTAAGTAGTCTCCAGCTGGAAACTGGAAAGCTCCAACACAAACAGTTCCGGCAGTGGATCATCCAATAAATCAAGCACCGGAAAGCCGATATTGCCGCCCACTCTCACAGAAATACCGGCGGCTTCAGCCATTTTGCCAAGTAGTGTGGTGACCGTACTTTTGCCGTTGGAGCCGGTAATCGCCGCAAGTTTCGCTTTAGACTGCTTGCGCTGTAGAGCCTGGGCAAACAACTCGATATCCCCCACCACGGGAATACCCTCAGCAATCGCCTGCTGCAGCAGCGGCTCCGCCAAAGGCACACCTGGACTGGCAATAATCAAACTGGCCGCAAGCAGAGTGTTCGCTCGCAGGGGCCCGGTTTCCACAGTAACCTGGGGAAATTCCCTCTGAAAATCCGCAAGCCCCGGTGGGTTATCACGGCTATCCAACACTACCGGGGTATTACCGTGACGCAGCAGGTAGCGCACCACCGATTGTCCGGTAGCACCCAGTCCAATTACCACTTTATGCTGCGATGAGGTCGCGATCAGACTCATTGTTTTTTATCGGAGTTTCAGTGTTGCCAGTCCAGCCAAAACCAGAATTACAGTAATAATCCAAAAGCGCACAATTACGCGCGGCTCGGGCCAACCTTTTAATTCAAAATGGTGGTGCAAGGGGGCCATGCGGAAAATACGCTTGCCGGTTAGCTTGAAGGACGCCACCTGCAAGATTACCGAGACAGTCTCCATCACGAATACGCCGCCCATAATAAACAGCACAATTTCGTGACGGGTGATCACCGCGATAATGCCCAGTGCCGCCCCCAGAGCCAGAGCACCCACATCCCCCATAAATACCTGGGCTGGATAGGTGTTAAACCATAGGAAACCAAGGCCGGCGCCACACAAAGCGGCACAAAATACAGCGAGCTCCCCCGCACCAGCGATTGCAGGAATATGCAGATAATCCGCAAATTCGGCGTGCCCGGACAAATAAGCGATAATGCCCAGCGCTCCACCTACCATCACCGTGGGCATAATTGCCAGACCATCAAGGCCATCGGTCAGGTTTACCGCATTACTGGAGCCCACCACCACGAAATAGGTCAGCAGAATAAAAGTGACCGGTCCCAGGTTAATAGCGACATCCTTAAAGAAAGGCACGAAGAACTGGGTTTCCGCCGGGCTGGTCGCGCTCATAAATAAATAAATGGCCGCTCCCAAACCGGCAATGGACTGCCAAAAATATTTCCAACGCGCAATGAGACCGCGGGGATTTTTGTGAACAACTTTTTTATAGTCATCAACAAAACCTACCGCGCCGAAGACAAAAGTCACCAGTAAAGTGACCCACACGTAGCGATTACCAAGATCCGACCACAGTAGCGCCGAGGCAAAAATCGAAGCGAGAATCAGGGTGCCGCCCATTGTGGGCGTTCCGGATTTACTTAGATGGGTTTCCGGGCCGTCGTCGCGAATCGCCTGTCCTACCTGCAAACGGTTCAACCAGTTGATCATACGCGGCCCAACGAGCAGGGAGATTCCCAGTGCAGTTAGGGCCGCAAGAATTGCGCGAACGGTTAAATAGTTGAACACCGAGAAGGTGCTCACATGTTGTTGTAATAATTCCGCCAGCCAAAGCAGCATTACGACTCCCCTCTGCTGTTGCCAAGCAGGGCCTGAGCGACCAATTCCATACGGGCACTACGAGAACCCTTCACCAAAACAGTGGTGTTGTTATCTAATTCATGGGCCAGGGCCGCAATCAACGGCTCCCGCTCCCGATAATTTTGCAGAGGCGCATTATGCCCCTGGCTAAATGCCAAACTGGCAGCAGTGCCCAATGGCCCCAGGGTAAATAGCGCATCGATACCTCGCTCCCGCGCCAGATCCCCAACACCTCGGTGCATATCCTCGGCATCTGGGCCCAGCTCGGCCATATCCCCCAATACCAGGATTCGCTTACCCGATCGCTGTGCCAATAGCTCAATAGCCGCCCCCACAGAACCCGGGTTCGCGTTGTAGCTATCGTCGATAATTGTGGCTCCACCAATGCCGCGTTCCTCCTGCAAGCGACCATCGACAACTCGCAGGCTGGAAAGTCCCTGAACAATTTCTGTTGCCGATATTCCCGCGGCAAAAGCACAGGCTGCTGCAACCAGGGCATTGTGCACATTGTGCTCACCCAAAAGTTGAAGTTGCAGTGGATGAGCAAGCCCTTCGATCACCAAATCAAATCCAGCACAACCACTCTCGTCCAGCGCAATATTTTCCGCATAGATCGCACACTGGCTGGCAAGGCCTACTTCTAGAGTGCGCACACCTTCGGGCATACGTCCGCGCCAATAGTCTGCGTAATTGTCATCGGCATTGATAATTGCTGTACCGCCAATATCCAAGCTGATATAGATTTGTCCTTTGGCCTTGGCAATCGCATCAATAGAGCCAAATCCCTCGACGTGTGCAGGCATGACATTGTTGACGGCACTAATTTGTGGTTTACCGATACTGCATAGATAAGCAATATCGTCCGGCCCATTAGCACCCATTTCCAGAATCAGTACATCGTGCGCTTTATCGAGGCCAAAAAGTGTTATCGGCAGGCCATACTGGTTATTCAGGTTGCCCTTAGTTACACAGGGAGTATGACGCTGGCAAAATATCGCCGACAGCATTTCCTTGACCGTGGTTTTGCCGCAGGAACCAGTAATCGCAATCACAGGCCCACTGAACCGCTCACGGCACAGGAGACCAATTTGCCCGAGTGCCACGGTGGTATCATCAACCCGCCACTGAGGCAGGCTGCAACCTGGCACCTCCCGATCAACAACTAAGCCAAGTGCTTGGCCATCCAATTCGCCGACAAAATCATGGGCATCGAAATTGTCACCCACCAATGCAACAAACAGCGCATGGGCGTTTAATTTGCGTGTGTCTGTACACACCTCGGAAAACTCCACCGAGCCATTGACCAACTCGCCACCGAAGCGTTCTTGTAATTGTTTTAGACTCAGTGCCCCGATCACTGGGCTTCCCCCTTTATTCCTTCAGCCTTAAGGGGCTTACCCATACGCCGGTACAGCGCGGCAGCTGCCTGCTCGCGGTCGCAAAAATGAATTTTTTCACTGCCAATGATCTGGTAATCCTCATGGCCCTTTCCGGCAATCAGCACTATGTCTCCGGGTTGTGCGGCCGCTACAGCCTGGCCAATTGCTTTGGCTCTATCGATTTCCACTTCGACATTACTGGCAGCGCCTTCAAGGATGTCATCGATGATTTTTTGCGGCTCTTCACTGCGCGGATTATCGCTGGTGACAATGGCGCGGTCGGCCATTTCCGAAGCGATACGTCCCATTGAGGCGCGCTTGCCGGTATCGCGATCGCCACCACAGCCAAACACACACCACAATTTGCCACGGCAATAAGGGCGTGCAGCGGCGAGCGCCGCGCGCAGGGCATCGGGAGTGTGGGCATAATCGACTAGTACACCCACCTCATCCGCATTCTCAACCTGCACCCGCTCCATGCGACCGGGCACTGCTTGGATGGAGGGGAAAGCAGCAAGAATTTCCTCAAACGGCATGCCCGCCGAAGCAGCGGCAGCGACTACCGCAAGAGCGTTGTAAATATTGAAATCGCCAATCAGCGATGCATTGAGCTCACCGCTGCCCCACGGGGAGCTGAGCTGAACAGAAAAGCCTTTTTCGTGACGGCGCAAATCTGTCGCATGCAGGTCGCCCGCCTGCAGGCCGTAGGTCAATACACGCAGCCCGCGTAGCCTGCAGCGCTCCGCCAGTTGCGCTCCGAATGGATCGTCCAGATTAATAATGCCGCGCTTTAATTTTGGCAGGCCAAATAATTTTTCTTTGGCAGCCCCGTAGGCCGCCATGTTGCCGTGATAATCCAGATGATCACGGGATAGATTGGTAAAAATCGCGGTATCAAAAATAAGACCGTGCACCCGTCCTTGTGACAGGGCATGGGAAGAAACTTCCATCGCCGCAGCACCCACTCCACGCTGGTAAAAATCGGCAAAGTCTTCCTGTAAACGGACGGGATCGGGAGTGGTAAGGCCTGTCTCTTGAAGCTCGATCGCACCCTGGTTCCAGATGCCATTACCAATAGTGCCGATCAGGGCGGCACTGCCGAAATGCCGTGCCAATAACTGAGAAGTGAGATAGGCACAAGTGGTTTTACCATTGGTGCCGGTAACGCCCACCAAGTGCATTTTTCCGCTGGGATTGCCGTGAAAGCGTGCGGCGATTTCCCCCACGCGCTTGGCGAGACCAGGCACAGTCACCACCAGGATATCCCTGTGGGTTTTGCACTCCAGCTTGTCCCCATCTGCCAACACTACAGCGGCGCCCGCTTCTATTGCGGCATCAATATATTCCCGCCCATCCACAACAGAGCCACGCAATGCCATAAACGCATCGCCAGCTTTCACCTTACGGCTATCCAGAGCCACACCACTTACAGGCACATCGGGAATACCCGCATATCCGGGCACCAATTCCTGTAGGGAAATAAAAGAATGTTCGCGCTGAGTCACGATTTTGAACCCCTTTCGCTTAACTGCGCGGCCAGTTGCCGTTCCGCCGGCTCCTTAAGCTCTGGCGGCACCTGCAACAGGCGCATAGCCCCAGACATCACAGCACCAAATACCGGCGCTGCCACTTCACCGCCGTAGTATTTGGCGTGACTGGGATCGTCTATTACTACCACCGCAGCGAGGCGTGGCTTGTCTGCGGGAATAAAGCCCGCAAATACCGAGCGGTAGCGATTATCGGCATAACCCTCGCTGCCAACCTTGTGCACGGTGCCAGTCTTGCCGGCCACACGATAGCCCTCAACAGCTGCCCGGCGGCCAGTACCGCGGCTAATCACTGTCTCCAGCATCGCGGTTACATCTTTGGCGAGAGGACCTTCGACTACCCGCTGTGCATCCGTGTCGGGCTTATCGCCCGATAAAATCAAGGAAACCGGGCGCTTGAGTCCCCCATTGGCCAACACACTGTAGGCCTGGGCCAGCTGCACCCCATTTACAGTTAAACCGTAGCCGAAGGCAAAATTGGCCCGCTCGATTGGGTGCCAGCGACTGCGGCTGGGCAGGATCCCCGGTGTCTCTCCAGGAAAACCACTACCAACTGCCTCCCCAAGGCCCAGGCGGTAAAAGAGTTCCCGCAGCGTATTTGGTTCCAAATCCAGGGCAATTTTTGTAATACCCACCTGGCTGGACTTGGTAATGATGGTGGTTAGATCCAATTTTCCGTAGTTGACTGGATCGACCAGGGTTTTGCCGGGCACACGGATGTAACCCGGGCTGGTATCTATCTGGGTACTCGGCTTGTAGCGACCACTCTCCAAAGCCGCCAATACTGTTAGGGGCTTTACCGTGGAACCCGGCTCGAACTGGTCTATCAAAGCGCGGTTGCGCATAGCCGCAGCTTTGACCCCTTTGCGGTTATTGGGGTTAAAAGAAGGTTGATTGGCCATGGCGAGGACATCCCCACTGTGGGTATCCAGAATGACCATAAAACCGGAGGCCGCGCCGTTTTCTGCTACCGCGCGCTTTAACTCACGGTAGGCGAGATATTGCAGGCGCATATCAATCGACAGGCGCAACTCCTGGCCGGGCTGAGCCTCGCGCTGGATAGCCAGTTCCTGCACGGTGCGGCCTTTCAAGTCCTTGACCACCTGCTGAGCTCCGGGCACACCAGACAACCAGCTGTCGTAGGCAAGTTCAATGCCCTCCTGGCCGCGGTCATCGATATTGGTAAAGCCCAGCAACTGCGCAACCACTTCTCCGGCGGGGTAAAAACGGCGATATTCTTTTTTGCTGTAGACACCAGCCAAATCGAGGGACAGGACCCGTTCCGCCTGCTCTGGGGTCAGGTGGCGGCGCAGGTACATAAATTCCTTATTGCGATACTTTTCCAGGCGTGCAGCCAACTTACCCGCTTTTATCTCCAGCGTCTTTGCGAGTTGGCTTATCTCTTCAGAGCTGCTCTCACGCAGCAATTTGGGATTGGCCCAAAGACTGTGCACCGGGGTGCTAACCGCTAACAACTCACCGTTTCGATCAACAATCGAACCTCGGTATGCAGCAATCTCTTCAGTGCGAATGGTGCGCGCACGACCCTGGTCCTGTAGGAATCGGTAACCCCGTTCCGCAGCGGGCACGACCTGTAGGCGGGCTAAATGCGACACCAACACCAGGGCGAGCAGGCACAACAGAGCCGCCACCAGCACAAAGCGCCAGCGAGCGATTCCCGGTTGAACTTGCTTTTTCTTAACTGCGCCCATAATTTTCCAATTGGCGTTATATTGTCATCCTGAGGGCAAACCTCTTAGCGAGGTTGTTTGACCACCACCCCCAATAGCGCACCTGTATACAATTTCTTATGATTATTTCGTAGCGCCCTATTGCTTATGGCGCACACGGCTTTCGCACAAAAAATACAAACAAAACGCACAAAAGAGCCAATGGTGCATCTTCGTCCTGGCCCTACTCCGCAGGGACCAGTACCTGCTCCGAGGGACTGGGCATGTGCATTTTTAATTCTTCCCGAGCCACTTTTTCCACACGGCTATAAGCGGACCAGGCCCCCCGTTCCAGTAACAGGCGCTCCTGCTCATAGCGCAATTCATCACGCGTCTTCTGTGCCCGGCCCAGCTCGGCAGTCAACTCCCGGCTGCGCTGGGTTGAATACACCACCGCCAGAGCCGAGATGATTGCCCCCACCCAGAGCACAGCAATGCCAAGAAGGGACCTAATGGGCACCGGATCAACTCTCACCCAATTTTTCGGCAACCCGCATTACCGCACTGCGCGAACGTAGGTTTTCATCTACTTCAACAGTGTTGGCTTTGATCGCTTTACCCAGTGAACGCAAGGGTTTAGCGATCTGGCTATCCATCACCGGAAGTCCGCGAGGCAATTTTGGCCCGCGTTCTTTTTCGCGGATAAAGCGCTTGACCATTCGGTCTTCCAGAGAGTGAAAGCTGATAATCACCAGCCGGCCTCCCGGCGCCAGCAACTGTAGAGATTTTTCCAGTGCACTCTGCAAGTCATCCAGCTCGCCATTTACATGGATACGGATAGCCTGGAAAACCCGGGTCGCCGGGTGCTTACCCTTTTCCCAAGCCGGGTTGGCCGCCTTGACCACCTCAGCAAAATCCAGGGTGCGCTCGAAGGGTTTGTCGGCACGGCGGCGAACGATGGCAGCGGCCATTCGCCGCGCGAAGCGCTCTTCACCATACTCTTTGAATACCCGAGCCATCTCGTCCTCAGCTTCGCTATTCACCCACTGTGCGGCACTGATACCCCGGCTGGTGTCCATGCGCATATCCAGTGGCCCGTCCTGCATAAAGCTAAAGCCGCGCTCAGCCTGATCCAACTGGGGCGATGAAACCCCCAAGTCCAGCAGGATTCCGTTAACACTTCCCGCCCTCTCGCCAACGGCGAGATCCATATCGGCAAAAGAGCCGTGCCAAATAGAAAACCGCGGCTCATCGGCAAAGCGCTGCTGCGCATAGTCAATCGCCTGGGGATCTTTATCCACAGCCAACAACTGCCCTTTGGGGCCCAACTGTTCGAGGATCGCGGCACTGTGTCCGCCGCGGCCAAAGGTTCCATCCACATAGAAACCTTCCGGGTCAGTCACCAAAGCGTCCACGGCTTCGCGCAACAACACACTGCGATGCAATTCTTGAGACACCCGGCGTACTCCTTATAAAGAAAGGGAAGCCATTTCCTCGGGCATTCCCTCCTCATCTTCACTGTCATCGAGCCAGGACATCCAGCGTTCCTCGCTCCAAAGTTCTAATTTCTTGCCCTGCCCCACGAGCATCAGTTTTTTCTCCAGCCCCGCATATTCGCGCAGGGTGGGGGGAATCAATACGCGGCCATTGCCATCCACCTGCAGTTCACAGGCATATCCGATCAAAAGCCGCTGGGCCCGCCGTGCCACCTTGTTGAAGCTGGGCAAGGCCTCCACTTTTGGCAAAATTTGCTGCCACTGTGGCGCAGGGTAAACCAGCAGACAGCGCTCTTCAGTGTGGGCTGTGACCACCAGGCAACCGGCGCACTCCTCCAGCAAGCGGTCGCGGACCCTCGCCGGTATCGCCAGACGCCCCTTGACGTCCATATTGATTGCATGGCTGCCCAAATACACTTTGTGAATTCACTCGCTCTGCTGTGCGCTTGTCGCGTTAGGCCCCTTTCCAACGGGCCAATAGCGGGAAAAATTCAAACTTACGCCGCGCTGTGTAAATACCCACTTACAGGCGACGAATAAACCACAAAGTTCCACGAATTTCCACTTTTCCCCACTCTCGACACTATAAAACTGGTCGACACAAAGTCAAGGAAATCGACCGCAAAGTCCGCACAAACCCTAGTAATTTCGGGGTCTGCAGGCCAGATGGGAGTAATGGCACAAAAATCACTGTCACAAAGCAACAAAATAGTGCGAGCACTCACTCACAAAATAATCGACCATATTAAACTAGCCGCCATCACACCAGTAAGCGCGCCAAGGTCAAAAGTTGAGGCGAATCCGTTCTATTTGCCGCCAAGGGAGTTACATGGAGCTAGAGAGAGCAAAATAAAAAGCCCGGCGGATGCCGGGCTTTAGAATTGTGTGAGCTGGCCTGTAAGCCGGGTTCTGTCGAGGACAACCATTCATCTGGGATGCCTGTCACCAGACACCTCAAGCGACCTACCCGCCCTCAGTGCGGGTCACACCTATAGAGGGCCTATTTGGTCTTGCTCCGAACGGGGTTTACCGTGCCGCGGACTGTTACCAGCCGCGCGGTGCGCTCTTACCGCACCCTTTCACCCTTACCTGTACTTCCCCAGACCGAAATCGAGGGAAGCCATCGGCGGTCTACTCTCTGCTGTACTTTCCGTAGGCTCGCGCCCCCCAGGCGTTACCTGGCGTTCCACCCTATGGAGCCCGGACTTTCCTCCATCGCACAAGGCGACAGCGATTGCCCGGCCAGCTCGCGGCGAAGAGTAATGAGGCGACAGCCGGAATGCAACAGGCATTTTCCCTCAGCAGTAAAAGACCGCGCCTTATTTTTGCTGCAGACTCCAGTTATATAGGGCCTTTTTGTTCACACCGGTGATCTCCGCTGCAATAGCCGCGGCCTTTTTTGGCGGCAACTCGGCCAGCAACAGTGTCATCACCCGCTGCGTCTCCCCATCCAGCTCAGTGTCGCGACGACGCTCGGCCCCGCGTACCAGTAAAACAATTTCTCCGCGCTGCTGATTGCTGTCAGAGCGCACCCAGTCCACCAGTTCTCCCAGAGGCATCAGCTGAAAAGTTTCGAAGGCCTTGCTCACCTCTCGGGCAATGACTGCCTCGCGCTCAGCACCAAAGATCTCCGCCATAGCCTGCAGTGTATCGGCGACCCGGTGGGGTGCCTCATAGAAAACCAGGGTGCGACTATCATCCGCCAACTCCTGTAGTGCGCGCTCGCGCGGGCCGGCTTTGGCAGGCAGAAAACCCTCAAAACTGAACCTGTCACTGGGCAAGCCAGCGGCACTCAATGCCGCGACAAAAGCACAGGCACCGGGAATCGGCACTACACGAATGCCCCGCTCGCGCGCTTCGCGCACCAGACGGTAACCAGGGTCGGAAATCAGCGGTGTGCCCGCATCGGAGATCAACGCCACCGTCTGCCCCTGTTCGAGGCGCTCCAATATCTGGCCGGTGCGCTTGTCATCGGAATGATCGTGATACGCCATCAGGGGCGTTTCGATATTGAAATGGGAAAAGAGTCTCTGACTGTGACGTGTGTCCTCTGCCGCAACCAGATCGGCACATTGTAGAACTTCAATCGCTCGCGGTACCATATCGGCCAAATTACCGATGGGCGTAGCAACAATGTAAAGCAGCGCCTGATCCGGCCCCATAGCTGTTCACTCCAAATATAAATATTGCGGGAGAAGAATATGTCCGCCTCTTCCCGGCGCACCTCTACTGTGATCACCAGCGTGGCTGCCGCCGCTCTGACATTGGCCCTGGCCGCCTGCCAGACTCCGGCCTCACGCCCTGGGGGCTACCAGCCTACCTATCCGGCGAGCCAACAGGTCAGCCACAGCGATGCCGTGCGCCTTCTGCGCCGTGCAGATACTCTGCCGACACCCGCCAGGGATCAACAGCGCCTGCAGGCGGCGGCTATTCTATACGAGCTGGGCGACAAAGAGACGGCCAAAGAAGCGGTAACCAAAATAAATCCCCAGCAGCTCGATAACACCCTCTTTGCCAGCTACGCCCAGGTATATGGCCACCTGCTGGTCGATAGCGACGATTTCTTCGAAGCTTTAGATCTGGCAACCTCGGCGCGTCTCGATGGCGTCTGGCCACAACTGTCCCAGGACACCGCCCTACCACTGCGCGACTTGCGCGCCGATCTGTGGGGACTTTTGGGAGATTTAGATAGCGCCATTTCTGAGCGTCGCGAGATTTCCTACCTGGCCAAATCTGATGAGAGTATCACCGAGAACAATAACGGCTTTTGGCAGCTTCTCACCCAACTGCCCTCCAGTGAACTGCAACAACGCGCCAATAACAGCAGCGACACCCAAATGCGCGGCTGGTACCAGCTCGCTCTGCTAGGTCGTGACACCCAGGCCGACATCAGCACTCAACTTACTGCCCTTCGCCGCTGGCGCGAGCGCTGGCCGGCACACAGCGCCAACACTCACCCACCCCAGGCATTGCAACTACTGGAGCGCCTGGCGGCCCAGCGCGCAGACAGCATCGCCCTACTACTACCCGTCAGTGGCTCACTCGGAAGCGCCGGTCGCGCAATTCGCGACGGTTTTATGGCCGCCCACTACACCGCCCTGAAGGCCGGTGCGGCAACACCCCGTGTCATGGTGTACGACACTGGTACCGAGCAACCTTTCGAAGAGGTTTATCAAAGTGCGGTGGATGCAGGAGCCCAATTCATCATCGGACCGCTCGATAAAAGCAAGGTCGCCAACTTGCTGGCCACCGAAAAACTGCCCGTCCCCACTTTGGCCCTAAACTACGGCGATCAGGGCCGACTCACCAGCGATCTGGTCCAGTTCGGCCTAGCAGTTGAAGACGAAGCTCGCCAGATAGCCCGTCACGCCTACCGCCAGGGACACCGCCAGGCGATGGTCTTGAGTGCCGATAGCAGCTGGGGGCAGCGCGGTGCCGAAACTTTTGTGGAGGAATGGCAGCAGCTCGGCGGCTCTGTGAGCATTAATAAAACCTTCACTAACAACAGCAAATTTTCCAATCTAGTCAGTGATGCCCTGCTGATCCCCGACAGTAACGCGCGCAAGAAGACATTGCAGGGGCGCCTGTCCGCTCCGTTGGAGTTCACCCCGCGCAGGCGCGGTGATGTCGATATGGTCTTTGTTACCGCCCTGCCGCAACAGGCCCGGCAGCTCAACCCTATGTTGACTTACTACTATGCCGGCGATCTCCCGGTTTACGCCACGTCCCATGTATTTGCCGGCCAAGCCAATCCAAATCGCGATCGCGATCTCAACGGTGTGCGCTTTACCGCACTGCCCTGGCTATTTGAAGACAATGAAACCAAGCGGGATATTGAGGAGCAGGCGGCTCCAACACCGGCTTTCGCCCGCCTTTACGCCCTGGGTGCCGATGCTTTCCGCCTCTACCCGCGCCTACCCATGTTGCGCCAGTTCCCTGAGCAAAAAATGCACGGCCTCACTGGCGCTCTGAGCCTGAGCGCGGATGGCCGCATAGTGCGTGAGCAGATGTGGGCGCAAATCGAAAAAGGCGTACCGGTGCTAGTAACCACCATGGAACCCCTGCAACCAACCCGGCAATCCAGCCTGCAGCTGGAAAATAGTGAAACTTTTTAAAGGCTCTTCAGGAAGTATCGGTGCCCGCATGGAAGACGCCGCGGCTCGTTATTTACAGCGTGCCGGGCTTTCCTTGATCGAGCGAAATTACCGCGGTCGTCACGGAGAGATAGACCTTATCGCCCGTGAAAGCGATACTGTAGTGTTTGTGGAGGTGCGTTTCCGCCGCAACAATCGTTTCGGCGGAGCCGGAGCCAGTGTGGATATCCGCAAGCAACAGAAGCTGCTCGCCACCGCCCACGGCTATTTGCAACAACACAAACTGGACTGTCCCTGCCGCTTCGATGTCCTTGCCATAGAGGGCGATGCGCAAAACATTCAGTGGATTAAAAACGCCTTCGAAGCTTGAGGCAAAACCGAGATTTACCTTGCCAAGTTATGGCGAAACCCAATTCGCCAGTATTAAGGACACAATGGAACAGCGAGTCGTAACCCTTTTTCACCACAGCCTGGAAGCCACCATGAACGCCGGCGAGATACTGGCGCCCCTGATTGCGGAAGCCAGTGAGATGGTGGTGCACACACTGCTGGCAGAGAGCAAGGTGCTGCTCTGCGGCAATGGGGTCAGCGGCGCCCTGGCACAGAGTTTCTGCTCGCAGCTAACCGGGGGATTCCAGCGCGAGCGCCCGGGCCTGCCAGCCATGGCACTCAACAGTGACGGTGTCTCCATGGGTACCGTTGCGCAAAATCACGGCAGTGCCGATACCTTTGCCCACCCGGTGCGCGCCCTGGGGCAACCCGGTGACCTTTTGGTGATTATCAGCAGCGATGGTCGTGACTCCAATCTTGTGCAAGCCATGCGCGCTGCGCGGGACCGCGATATGGGCATACTGGCGCTGACCGGCGGCGACGGCGGCGATTGCGCAGCCCTGCTCGACACACACGATATTGAACTGCGCGTGCCCTCTGATGTCGCAGCTGAGGTACACCAGGTACACCTTCTGACTATTTTCTGCCTGTGTGATCTAATCGACAGCAGCCTTTTTGGTGGCTACGAGGACTGAACCATGAAAAATAACCAGCTTTCCTTGGGAAAACGCCTTCTCTCTGCCCTTGCCGCAACCGCACTGCTCGGTGGCTGCAGCACTGTTATGGAGGCCACCCACGATGGCCCTATCGAACAGGACCCCGGCAAGCGCTCACTGGGTACCTATATCGATGACGAGAGAATCGAAACCATAGTAACGGTCAATATCAATAAAGCGCACCCGGACCTGAAGACCTCGAATATCGATGTGACCTCCTTCAATGGGGTGGTGCTACTCACAGGACAGGTACCCGATCAGGAACTGCGCCTGCTCGCCGGGCGCACTGCGAGCCAGGTACAAAATGTTCGCCAGGTTTACAATGAAACCCAGGTTCGCGGCAAAGTTACCTTTCTCGCCACTACCAGCGATGCCTGGTTGACCACTAAAGTAAAAACCAACTTGCTCGCCCACAAAGAAATTGATGGTGCGCGTATCAAGGTAGTGACGGAAAACGGTGTCGTTTACCTGATGGGCCTGCTCACACCGGCCGAAGCCGAGCGCGCCGCTGATCTCACCCGCTCTATTGGCGGGGTTCAGAAAGTGGTGAAAGCGGTGGAATATATCAACTAACGGCATATTCACTGCGTGGTACTGCAGCTAGGCCTGAATAAAAACCCTGTGGTACCAAACACGACAAAACAAGCACCATAAAAAAACGGAGGCAAAAGCCTCCGTTTTTTATTTCTAACTATCGCGCGGAACTTATACCCGCTCAATCGCTACCGCTGTAGCCTCACCGCCACCGATGCAAAGGCTCGCCACCCCTTTTTTCACATCGCGCTTTTCCATTGCCGCCAGCAGGGTGGTCAGGATGCGGGCTCCACTGGCCCCCAGGGGATGCCCCAGTGCGCAGGCGCCACCATTCACATTGACCTTCTCCCAGGGCAGATCCAGCTCGCGCATGGCCGCCAAGGTCACTACGGCGAAGGCCTCATTGATTTCAAACAGGTCCACATCGCTGACAGACCAACCGGAGTTTTCCATCAGCTTGTGCATGGCGCCCACCGGAGCGATGGTGAACCACTCGGGCTCGCGGGCAAACTGAGCCTGAGCCTTGATCACCGCCAATACCTTGAGACCGCGTTTCTCCGCTTCGCTCTTGCGCATCAGCACTAGAGCGGCGGCGCCGTCGGAGATAGAGCTGGAGTTGGCTGCGGTGACAGTGCCATCCTTGCGGAAGGCCGGCTTCAGCTGGGGAATCTTATCTGGGCGGGCGTTGCCGGGGGCTTCATCCGTATCGACCTGTGCCTCGCCCTTACGGGAAGCGATGGTCACCGGGGCGATCTCGCGAGTGAAGCTGCCACTCTCGATGGCTGCCTGGGCCCGAGCGAGGGATTCCAGTGCGAAAGCATCCTGCTCTTCACGGGTAAAACCGTATTTTTCGGCCGTGCTCTCGGCAAAGGTCCCCATCAACTTGCCATCTGCCGCATTTTCCAGGCCATCGAGGAACATGGAGTCTTTGACCTCACCGTGACCCAGGCGCATGCCGGAGCGAGCCTTGGGCAGCAGGTAGGGGGCATTACTCATGCTCTCCATACCGCCGGCAACGATGATTTTCCCCTCACCCAGAAGCAGTGCATCGCGAGCCATCATCACGGTCTTCATACCGGAACCGCAGACCTTGTTGACCGTGGTGGTGGGCGTGCCCTCAGGAATACCCGCCGCCAGGGAGGCCTGGCGTGCTGGCGCCTGCCCAACACCGGCCGGAAGCACACAGCCCATCAGCACTTCATCGACATCGGCAGGAGATACACCGGCGTCTTCCAGGGCCGCGCGAATGGCCGCGGCGCCCAGCTGCGGCGCGCTCAACGCCGACAGGCTCCCCTGCATGGCACCCATTGGGGTACGCGCCATTCCAACGATCACTACCGGATCTGAGGTTACATCGCTCATTCTGTCTGCTCCCAGTTCAGCGCCGCCATCCCTGTCGTGGCGGCAATTGTTTTTAATGTCGCGGCATTATAGCCGAAGCCATACCCCGCTTCGCCAGAACCCCACGGCAATACGTCTCGATCGCCACAGAGAGCATGTTACTATCGACGCCAATCACAAGAAAAAGTGGCGAGGGAATTATGGAGATTTCAAGTATCGTCGTTCTGGTTGTGTTGGCCGCACTATTGTTCTACGCAATCGGCATCTACAACCGGCTGGTATCCCTAAAAAATCGCAACGAAAATGCCTTCGCGCAGATTGAGGTGCAGCTAAAGCGCCGCCACGATCTGATCCCCAACCTGGTAGAAACCGCTAGGGGCTACTTAAAACATGAAAGGGACACCCTGGAAGCGGTGGTCAGTGCCCGCAACACCGCCATCAACAACCTGAAAGCCGCCGCGGCCAGCCCTTCCAATACCAGCGCCATCGATAACCTCGGCCGTGCTGAAAGTGCCCTGAACAGCGCTCTGGGACGTTTCAATGCAGTCATGGAGGCTTATCCTGACCTCAAGGCCAACCAGAATATGATGCAACTCAACGAGGAGCTGAGCAGCACCGAGAATAAGGTTGCCTTTGCCCGCCAGGCTTTTAACGACGCAGTCACCAATTACAACATCTACAAACAGAGCTTTCCCCCCGTTCTGCTGGCAGCTCTCTTTGGCCACCGCACCGACGGCCACTTACTAGAGTTTGCCGACAGCGAAGCCATTCAGGCGGCACCACGAATCGAGTTTTAAACGATGAACTTCTTCGAGTACCAGGATAAGGCCAGGCGCAACAGCGGCTTGTTGGTCGGACTCTTCGCGTTGGCGTTAATTCTGCTGGTTGGATTGACCACCTTGGTGGCTGCCGCTGCGGTTTCATATTCCCGCGGCCAGTTTTTTTCCCCACTGGAGATCGAACAGCTACTCGGTTGGCAGACCGTGGGCTACATAGCCCTAACCATTGTGGCTATCGTGGTCCTCGGCAGCCTGTATAAGCTGCACCAGCTGGCCGCCGGCGGTAAAGCGGTAGCGGAGTCACTGGGTGGGCGCAAACTCAATATCGCTCCGCAGGGCCCTGCCGAACAGCGCGCCCTGAATGTGGTGGAGGAAATGGCTATCGCCTCCGGTACCCCGGTGCCGGATGTTTATCTGATTGAAGATCCAGCGATCAATGCTTTCGCCGCCGGCTACAAATCCAGTGATGCGGTGATCGGCCTCACCCGGGGCTGTATTGAAAAGCTCAACCGAGACGAACTACAAGGCGTGGTCGCCCACGAGTTCAGCCATATTCTCAATGGCGACACCCGCCTGAACATCCGCATCGTCGGCCTGTTAAATGGCATCCTAATTATTGGCCTATTGGGGCACTGGCTGGTGCGCGGCATCTACCCTAGCAGTAGTGAAAACCGCGGCCGTATCCCCCTCTTTGTTTTGGGCCTAGCTCTGATGGTCGTGGGTTACGCAGGGACATTACTCGGCAACCTGATCAAATCCGCTGTGAGCCGCCAAAGGGAATATCTTGCAGATGCCTCTGCGGTCCAATTCACCCGCAACAATGCAGGCATTGCCAACGCCCTCAAGAAAATTGGCGGCTACAGTGCCGGCTCAAACCTTAGCAGTGGCAGAGCGGCAGAATTCAGCCATATGTTTTTTGCCAGCGGCCTAAAGCGCTCATTTTTCAACTTATTCGCCAGCCATCCTCCCCTGGCCGAACGCATAGCACGGCTAGAGCCCAACTGGAATGGCCACTACCCCAGCGACAGCAGCTCCAGTGCGCAGTCTCAACTTAGAAAAGCAAACCCTGCATCAGTAGCATTGGCAGGTGTCGTCGAATCCACACCCTTTCAAGTCGCCCTGGAAGCGGTGGACAACAGCATTGCCAGCCCCAGTGAGCAACAAGTGCAATACGGTCGCCAGCTACTGGAATCCATCCCCCCCGCTATCCAGCAAGCCGCTCACGATCCCTTTGTCGCACGCGCTTTGGTTTACCACCTGTTGTTGCACAAGGAAGAGAGCGAGCGGCAAGCCCAGGTGGTGCTGCTGAAGAAAATCGCCCACCCCGCGGTAGTGAGGGAACTACAGAAGCTGGCGCCGCAACTAAAAGCCCTGCCCGACAATGCGCGCCTGCCGCTAATAGATCTCTGCGTGCCCGCGCTCAAAGCACTGGTCCCACAGCAGTATCAGATATTTAAGAGAAACCTGATTAAGTTGTTACGCAGTGATGGAAAGATTGAAATTTGGGAGTGGGCCCTATACCGGGTATTGATGCATGCTTTGGAAGAGACTCCCGATCGTCAGCGTCTTTCCAACAAGAAAGGGGCCAGTAAAGATGCCGCACGTTTCCTAATTGCAGCCATTGCCCATGCGGGCAATAGCGAGTACCTACCGGCAAAGCGCGCCTACGAGCAGGGTCTCAAGTTTTTACAGCTGGAGGTAACTCCGCTACCTAGCCGCAAAGATATCGATCTGCAGCACCTGGATAAAGCGATCGCGATCGCCAGTCAAATAAAGCCTTTGCAGAAGCCCTCTCTGCTAAAAGCCATGGTACATACCCTGAACCACAATGGCGTTATCATGGCGGAAGAGATCGAATTGCTGCGAGCGGTAGCAGACAGTTTGGACTGTCCCATGCCGCCCCTAGTACCTCAGGTGACTAGCCAGTAAATTTCTATAATTACCCGCCTCAATGAATATGGTGCTGATAAATTGGGCCAATGCCCACACTCCACAAAATAACGGAGGCAATCAGCACCGTGACCATCATTACCAGAGCCACGGTTAAGACCGCACAGGCGTAGAGAAAAGCTCGCTCTTTATTCATGTTCATCAATATTGGAATACCAGCAAACACGAGGTAGATGGAATACATACCCGCAATTCCCACCGCAGCCATGGTCAACCATGGGTGTGGGAAAAGCACAACGATACTGGCAAGAAATATGGGCGTAGTGATAAAAACAGCGAGTGCGGTACCCTCATAGTGTCTGGTGGGCTCATCCCCTTCAACACCATAAGATCTGGCCATCCAATTAATAAATTCGCCCAAACAATAGACCCCGACCAAGAGAGCGAAATAGGTAACGATGGATAAAACTGCCGCGCTCTCTGGGGTCAGTTTTGCCATATGCCCGCCTATCTCAAATCCCACCCGAGTCACACCGAAATAACCGGCGACCGTAGGTATCAGCGCTAGAAATGGCACATGGGTCAAGAAGACCTGAAAAAATGAGTGGCGATCCGCCCGTATAGCTTTCCACTCTTTCTCTGGGTTGGTCAGAATACCAATAGTGTGACTGAGTAACCGCACGCTTATTCTCCCTTCAATACCCTGCTTTGCAGTATCGGGGGTCGGCGCGAAATTAACCAATTCGAATAAGAAATTAAGCGCCACTTTCACATTAGATTGACTTATATCAAAATCGGTCAGGGCGAGATTTTTTGACTCATGACTTAGTTGAGAAGCGAACTAGAGCTTTCTAACGGCAAGTAGCTTCCAAATATCCTTCTAACTAAGAAGAATAAGCTTAACCACTACTTACCACTTAAATATTATTTGGAATTATGTGTATTCAACGTTAATTGTCACTCACCAACCCTGCATCCAAAACAGATAAGCAAACTGATACTCACTGAAAGTATCTGCAATTCGCATAAGGCAATTTATAAAACTAGCCCTAAACCAATTTAGATTAAGGAATTATTTTGGATAATTGACAAAAAGATATACCAAGAAATTCTCACGCCGACGCCTGAGTCGGATGGGGAGAGTTGACTGCTCTCAATAAGTACTGAGGATATAATGTACTGCGGATATACCTTATAAAATCAAGCGGTCAATCTATACTCATACACTTACGAGAGCAAAGTGTACTTTTTCTCTGTTTATTAGCAAGAAAATTTCCACACAAAGTAATAAGGTATCAGTCGGCACAGCATAAAGCATGTGCCGACTGATCATTCAGAAGTTCTACTAAGCAGTAGCGCTCTTAGGTCCCAGGAAAAACCACAAAATCAAACCAATCACAGGCAAGAACAGGACAAGCAGTATCCAGATCAGCTTTGTCCCCGTACCACTCCCAGATTGTACGATATTTAAAATTGCCCATATATCGGCAACCAGAATCAAAAAACCTAATATGCCACCTACTTGAATATCCATACTTGCTTCCTTCTTTAAAAATCTCTCATTAACTGATCATTGAATGGGAGGCTCACGCTTCGTTATAAGGTGTGCAACCAACGAAACCACAAATAGCAACGCAAATACCACAAAAAGCACCTTAGCTAGATCAAGAGCATCACCGGCAAGGCCAGAAAGGCCGAAAAACCCAGCGACAACTGACAATGCTAAAAAGATGTTTGCCCAAAGGAGCATTGGCGACCTCTATCCTCTTCTAAATCAAACAATGAACTTGTGTGAGTAACGCCTCACTCAAAGCTCGAAAAAAACTGAGCCTTCTTGAGTTTCAACGAGAAGAACCAATAAGTCCCTCCTACCACACTTGATACGTTGCAACCTCCATGCCAGCAAAATACTTATAGTTATCGCTAAATTTCCCACTATTTTTGTAGCAATTACAAATCTGCTCCTACTTATTGGATAATTTTTACAGAAACCCTCAAGCAAAATTGGCTACCAGCAGCGATCTGAGCGCAACACCGCGGCACTACTGCATTTTTTAAGTTGGCACACTCTTTGAATGACTCTTATTGGAAACCTAGAAAATCGATGCTTCACAGAACAATTTTCTACGTACTAATCGCAATACATCTACTGAGAAAGAGGACTTACAAGATGAACAAGTTAATTCTGATTTTTTCGATCATGTTCACCGCTTTTACCCTAACCGCATGTGACATCGATGAGGGTGGCGCAGAGGAATTTGGCGAGTCTGTTGATCAAACAGCAGAGGATATTGGCAACAGTATCGAGGATGCCTGTGAAGATGTGAAAGAAGGCGTAAAAAGCAAAGATACAGATTGCTGATCCAATAACCAGAGTGGCGCTCGCCGGCTGATTTTCTGCCGGCGCCCCCTCAAGTTATTCTGGGCAAATGACTCTTTAGACTAACCCCTCTACTTTATGAACAGTGTTTATACCCAATCTTCTACAAGCGCTTTAAAACAACCACTGAGCATAAATCCACATATTTGAGCGCCCTCCAAAAACAAGCTTTTGGAAATTTCGAGCGCCATGGTTGTGATTTGCAAATTCGTCCCAAATAAGAGATACCCTTTGAGATAACGATTTTTTGTGAAAACTGGTTGCTTGAAGTTCCGCAATCACCGCAAACTAGGTTATCTATTTAATCCCTACTAAGAGGAGGCGGGATCTTGCAACGGGTATTATTGGTAGATGACGACGAAAACTTTACGAGCGCAGTCTCCCCGCTAATTGAAAATATGGGGTTTACAGTAGATGTAGCCGACAACGTGAGTGAAGCTCGCAGCCACCTCGCCCGTAATCGCTATCACACATTACTGCTTGACCTGATGCTTCCAGAAGGCAGCGGATTTGATGTACTGGATTCTCTCGCCCTGGACCGAACACCCGACCAAATCGCGTTTGTCACAGGTCATAGTGCCATCAGATCCATGGTTGACCACCTCGCCGGCCCCAATATGACTTACCTGGTCAAGCCAATCGAGCTCAAACAGTTACAAGAGCTACTACTACGGAAAAAGCCGACAGCGCCTGCCACTTATAAACGACATTTCGGGGTTTTGGTCGGAGAATCCCCAGCCATGCGTTCACTTTACGACATGATCGAAAAAGTTGCGCAAACACAAGCCAACGTGTTGATCCAGGGAGAGAGTGGTACCGGTAAAGAGCTCGTCGCCCAAGCGATTCACAATGCCTCTGCGGCTCAAGGTCCACTCGTAGCAGCCAACTGTGGAGCCATATCTACAGAGCTTATCGGTAGCGAACTGTTTGGTCACGAAAAAGGCGCATTTACGGGTGCAGTAGCACGAAAACCCGGGCTATTTGAACGCGCCAATGACGGCACCCTCTTTCTGGATGAGGTAACTGAGATGCCGATCGATCAGCAGCCGAATCTCCTGAGGGTACTGGAAACGGGCAAGGTAACCAGACTTGGGGGCACCACAGAGCTGGAAGTATCCTGCCGAGTAGTATCCGCCACCAATCGCAGCAATGAAAACATTGCCGATGGCGGCCATCTGCGAGAAGATATCTACTTCCGCCTGGCAGTTTTTCCTCTGCAACTCCCCCCCTTGCGAGATAGAAAAGAAGATATCCCACTACTGGCACAGTCATTTATTGATCAGATGAATGAAGAATACGGGACCAGCTACACCCTCGATAACCATGTTCTAGATACGCTACTCAGTTATGACTGGCCGGGTAATGTACGTGAGTTGCGCCACGCACTGCACCGCGCATTTATTTTATCTGATCGCAATCAAAACACTCTCACACTACCACCGCAACTCGGATCCCCTTTCGGGCGTTCAAACACAACGACAACAGATATAGAAGAAAGCCAGGCCCCTGGCTCTCCCGCCAAGCTAGAGGCGGGAAACACTATTGAAGCAATGGAAAAACAATTAATTGCAAATACTTTGGAAGCAGTTGATGGCAACAAAAAGCAGGCTGCTGAACTACTCGGTATTAGCTTAAAAACCCTGTACAACCGCCTTAATCAGTACAAGCAGGATGGACAATGAGCGAAAACAATATTCATCACAAGCTTCGCAACCTGATGAACAATATTGCCATGAATGCAGAGCTGGCAAAATTGCAGTTAAGCCAGCAAGCCCCTATTGAAAAGATTCTGGCAACCCTTGAAAAGGTTACTGAAGGCTGTAAAGGCTGTGCCGAAGTACTGGACAGCGAGTCGCATAACAATGGATAAAAAACCTTCAAAGTTGCGCTACTTCTGGACGGCCCTTATCGTGGGCCTCTGCTTCTTATTTGTAGCTAATAGCTACCATACTTACCTCAATCTCAATGAACTCGGGGAAAATGCAGCTCGCTCGGGGAAAACCAAAAGCATCTTACAGTTGGCAAGTGATACTTACTTTGCTGTGCATACCGCCGAACTGCGATTAAGAGAGTTCAAGCAAAACGAGAGTTCCTCAAGCCTTGAACAGTATGAGAATGCGGTTGCGCGTGCCTCCAAACTCGTCACTAAGTTACGTAACAAAGAAACCGAAATTCCAGAGCAAGCAATTCGTTTTGAAGAACTTGAGCGGTTGATAAACCGCCACTACAGCGCTATTGGTGCTGGGGTTACCCAGCTTACTCCTGGCAGAAGCACTGTTGAAAACTCCAATTCTCAAGCCAATCAAGAGGCATTCGAGCTAAACACCGCCCAGGATACACGTGAAGCCAGAAGCTTGGCCCAGACAATGGAAGCCAGCCACGATAGCCTGGAGATGCTTTCTGAACTCATCGCCACTATTGAAGAGGAAGAGTTTAAACATATCCAGTCGCTCATGGATGATTCCGCGCTGCGACGCCAGGAAGTTACCCGCGCGGTCCTATTCGCAAATTGCCTGGGAATCGGTTTGATTCTGGTGATTGCCATGCTTACCAGCCGATCCATGCGACAGCAAAGTGAATATGCAAAGCAACTCGAACAACGGGTGGCCGAACGAACCCAGGAACTGGAGTTGTATTCACAGGAGTTAACCCGCAGTAACCGTGAGCTGCAAAATTTTGCCTTTGTAGCCTCTCACGACCTACAGGAACCTTTGCGCAAGATACGTGCGTTTGGCGACCGACTCACTGATCGATACAGCGAAAAACTCGGCGATGGGAAGGATTATGTCATGCGTATGCAAAGTGCAGCAAAGCGTATGTCTAAATTAATTGAGGATCTCCTCGCCTTCTCACGCACCTCCACAAGGACAACCCCCTTTGAAGCCGTCGACCTCAATCTGGTCGTCGAAGAGGTGCTCGATGATCTACAAATTAAACGGGAGGAGACTAACGCACAAATTGAGGTTCAACCTCTACCAGTGATCCAAGCTGACCCGATGCAGATGGCACAACTATTTCTTAATTTGATCGGGAATGCGCTTAAATTTATAAAACCTGATAACACACCGATCATTCGGATTGAATGCGAAAAAGCAGAAATTCCTCACGTAGACTGTACCGTACCGGGTTACCGCATTACTGTGAGTGACAATGGTATTGGCTTTGACGAACAATATATTGAAAAAGTTTTTGCAGCGTTTCAACGATTACATGGACGTAACGAATACGAAGGAACAGGCATTGGCCTTGCAATTTGCAGGAGAATAATGGAACGTCACTGCGGAGAAATTGACGCAAGTAGTACACCCGGAGTAGGAACAACTTTCGAATTATTGATACCGGAAACGCCCCCTGTACAAGTAGAATATAATGATTCTGAACCACGCTTACTCGACACGAGTTCACAGCCGTATCAGAGCATTAAACTTTGAGAGAATGATTTATGCAGGCAGCCAAATCCATCAACATTGTCCTCGCGGATGATGACAAGGACGATCAGTTACTCACCCGTGAGGCGCTCGAAGAAAGCCTCGTTCAAAGCGAACTCTCTATCGTAAATGACGGCGTCGAGCTACTGTCATTTCTGAAACGAGAGGGCGAATACGAACACCTTTCCAGTGAATCTCTGCCGGATCTTATTCTGCTTGATTTAAATATGCCTCGAATGGATGGTCGCCAAGCGCTTGCAGCCATAAAAGCGGACCCGGATTTTCGGCGTATCCCTGTGGTGATTCTCACAACCTCTAAAGCCGAAGAAGATATGTTCAAATCTTATGATCTTGGCGCAGCCTCCTATTTATCAAAGCCGGTCACCTTTGAGGGGTTAGTAGAATTGATGCGATCCTTGGGGCGCTACTGGGTTGAGTTCGTCGAGTTTCCTGGGAAGCAACGGAGTTATCAATAACGTCCTTTCCCACAGGGAAATCGGAAAATCTATAAGTAAGGCAGATTATTGAGATGAGTGTCACCAGGTTACTGCTGGTAGAAGATGACGAAGACGATTTTATTATTGCACGGGATCTTCTTCTGGATATCAATCCCGATGGCTACCAAATTGTGTGGGCCCGCTCTGCAGAAGAGGCCCGCAAAAATTTTGGTTCCAGTAACTTCGATGTATGCTTGCTCGACTACTCCCTGGGGGCATTTACCGGCCTGCAGATCCTGGGGGAGGCCCAGCGACAGGGATTCGACGCCCCAATTATTATGCTCACCGGCCATGACGATAGCGCCCTTGATGCAGAAGCGCTATCAGCCGGTGCGGTCGACTATCTGGTAAAGTCCCAGCTCACCCCGGCCCGATTGAGCCGGGCTATCCGCTATGCTGTAGCACGCCGGGATATGGAACGGGAGCGCTTAGAGCGATTAAAAGCGGAGGCCGAGAATAAATCCAAAAGTGAATTCCTGGCCCATCTGAGCCACGAATTGCGAACACCCCTAACCTCAATCCTGGGCTATACCGACCTTCTGCTACAGAATCATCCTGAGCAGCCACAGCTAGATCATCTGAGTATTATCAAGCGCAATGGTTACCATCTGCTGAGCTTATTGAACGATGTGCTCGATTTGTCAAAAATAGAAGCTGGCCGACTGGAAGTACAATTTAGCGAGTTGGCGTTGCCCAGCTTTCTCACAGAACTCTATCAATTAATCGCCATCAAAGCGGAAGATAAAGGCATTCACTTCCGTATAGAAGCCCTCACCGAACTCCCTTCACAAATCATTACCGATGCAACACGACTGAGACAAATTCTGTTAAATTTCCTGAGTAATGCCGTAAAATTCACAGATGAAGGAGAGGTACGCCTCGATATTTTCGCAACCCGATTAGAGGAAAGTTGCCGTTTAAGCTTTCGCGTAATCGATACGGGGATCGGTATATCTCCAAGCGAGCAGAAAAAACTTTTCACTCCATTTGTCCAGGCCAAAGGTGATAGTTATCGTTCAGAACTGGGTTCAGGCCTGGGGCTTGCTATCAGTCAACAGTTAGCCCACCTACTGGGAGGTGAAATAACCTTGCAAAGTGAGATTGGGGCCGGCAGCTGTTTCACCCTCACACTAGAGTGCAAACACCCCACAGAATATCACTACCAAACCTGGGATCTTCAACAGCCAACAGCATCCATTCACTTTGAGTCACCCAGTTTATCCGGCCAGGTTTTGGTCGTCGATGACCTTAGAGAAATTCGCGAATTGGTCGCCCACTTATTGGAAGGCGCCGGCTGCAACGTTCAACAGGCAGCGAATGGCCGTGAAGCAATAAACCTTTTACAGATGGCTCGCGATAATAACAAGCCATTCGATTTGGTCGTGATGGATGTTCAGATGCCAGTGATGGATGGCCTCACCGCCACCCAAGAGTTACGAGAACTGGGATTTGAAATACCCGTTATTGCGCTCACCGCACAAACAATGCTTGGCGAACGCCAGCGCTGTCTGGATGCAGGTTGTAGTGAACACCTGGGTAAACCTGTACAGCCAGACCAATTATTTGACCTTCTTGCGAAGCACCTCCCGGATTCGACAGTCGACAAAAAGCTGATTCTTATTGAAGACGATGAGGATGCACGCAGTGCAACCCAGCAACTGCTCTCGGCATTGGGCTGGGAAGCGAAAGCTTGTGGTGATGGAGAATCTGCGCTGCAGCTCTTTGAGACTTACCAGCCAAGTCTCATTTTAATGGACATAAACCTCCCAGATATGGATGGTTTCACACTGGCCAAAAAAATACGTGACATGGCCTACACCGGTAGGCTCTTGGCCGCTACGGGTGAAAGCCCGAGTTCAGACAAACTCGCCGAATCTGGGTTTGACGGTGTCCTCAGCAAACCCTATGACCTCAATAAGCTCGCCCAACTATAATGGCCAACACTTTTTGCGATCCTTTTCCCATTTGTTCTTTTAGCGGAACCGGAAACAGATTTTCGTGAAAAATTTTTAAGCATGCCAAAATTGGGGCGGCCATAAGCGCCCCTCCAACACCCCAAATCCAAGTCCAGAAGACCACGGCCATAAAGACGGAGATTGGGGAGAGTTTCAATCTTTGCCCAACAATTGAGGGGGTAATCAAATGCCCTTCAAAAGTCGTAATCACCATAAAGGCCGCTGGCGCCAGGAGCCCTGCCCATAGCGTTTCATAGGACACCAGCCCAACGATTGTTAACAGGCAAACCGTTATTAGAGGACCGACATAGGGAGCAAAATTCAAAAGCCCTGCCAGACAACCCCATAGCAGGGGGTTTGGAAAATTCAATACCCACAATACGAATGATGTAATAATCGCCTGCGCTAGATTGACTAACGCGATCGTATTTAAATAGGTTGATATTTGCCGTCTAATCTGAGTGGCAATACTCATCAAATGCCGGCGACCTTGAAAGTCACGACCAAACTGACCAATATGCCGGGCAATACTGCCACGACTGGAAAGCAGAAAAAAAGTTAGGACAATAATGATCAATGCTTGACTGGACAGGGTTGGAATATCGTCGGTAACAACACTTTTCAGCCAGCTTTCTTTTTCAACCGATACTGTTACATGGCTTTGATCTTCCGACTTACCCAGCTTTGCCACTTCATCCCCCGCTTTACGCAAATCCAGCAAGGGTTTTTGTACGATATTGAGTTTTTCGCGAACTTCAGCTGTTTTTTGTGGCCACCGCTCTATCCAATCACTGGCTGGTTCAGCCAATAGACGCCCCGCAAGAAATATCATAAACACAGCAATAAGAACCAAAATACCTGCAGAGATAGGGTTAGGTATCCCTTTTTGCGATGTCCAACGGACAATAGGGGACAGCAGAAGAGAACTCATCCACGCTAAGGTGAATGGCAAAAGGACTGTTCGCCCCAGGTAAAGGGCTGCTATGATCGCCAGAGCAGTTAATATAACGATGCAGGTGGTAAGAACTTTGAACTGTCGACCGCCTCCAGTTTCAGCGCAAATATTGGGAGATCCTATAGATTCTCGATTAATACTATCTTGTTCATTCACTCAGATATCCATCCTCGTTGAACCACCTATATACAGGTCCCCAACATATAATCTCTCATCAAGGTCTACTGATCTTCCCTCAAAACTGTCACCCTATATAAACTTCTTATGACTTGTTTCTTCAAGAAGCAGCTGACTTGTCTTCGTTAAACTCATCCCAAAGCTGAAAACCATAATCCACCAGGATGCTGTAACTCAATCCAGAAAATAGGGCTTTCAACCTTTCCTTTCCCAGGCCAGTAAATGTCCGCTCTGAAGCGAATCCTGCTGTACAGATTGCTGCTAAGCTAATCGGCTTCACCACAATTTTTTCTGAACAAGCTTTTAACCCAAGCAAAGCTTTCTTAGAGCTAATCAAGCCATGTTTCTCAGTTAGCATCGCTGCCTGAACAGCTGCTTTTTCATTTTTCAACAGAAGGTCCAGCATCAGAAACCTCGCTTTCAAAAACATTTAGATCAATAGATATCAGCCGCAATAAACGTCTGCTTTGGCGCCACAACATCACTATTGCCAGTAATTGCATACCAAGAATCACCGGTAAGCCCCAGGCCCAATGGCCCAGTAATTGCCATATGGCATAGGCTGCACTGAGAGAAAGGGCAAACCAGCTGAGTGCAATGACTGAACCGAGACTGACAAGGGTCACCAAGGAAAGGGAAACGGCTACTAGGCTCAGTCTCCACTGGGCTCCAATTAATGCCAAACGCCCTCTGAGTACTTGTTCCAATGCTGACAACAGCGTCTGAGCCGTTACGCTCAGACGCTGCCAGTCCGACACCTCAACAGAGTCCTCTACTCCAGAGCTGCATTGCTGTTTGTTTTCAAAGCCCGTCATAATTTAACGACGACGAATCAGTGCGCTAACGATCGCGCCAGTAGCAAACGCTATACCTGCGGCCGCCCACGGATTTTTCTTCGCAAACCCCTCTACATCTGAACGTGCCTGACCTGCCGTCTGCTTGAGCTGATCCCGTTTTTGCGCGAGGGAGTCAGAGGAGCTTGCTGCGGTTTCCCGAATTCTTTCCTCGGCTGCCGCCGCTCTATCAGAGAGGCTGTCCACAGCTGAGTGAGCTCGCTCTCTGGCCATTTCAGACAAAAGAGCTTCATCCCGGGCAACATCTTTACCATTCACACTTTTATTCGCACTTTTTGAATTAGCTGCTGTAGCCATGTGTATCACCTATTTTGCTAAGTTCACTCAGGATACTGCAGGTAGTATGCCAACTCCCTCTTTGTCATCCAAAGCCCTCTACAGGCTCTCTATAACCACTGTAGAGGCGCATCATTTAACAAAATCAAATTTCAGCTTAGAAATTTTTCATTTTTTACAAACAAAAAATGAAAACTTTGAAAATCTTACACAGATGAGTCATTGACCATTAGCATTCAATTTACTTGCTAGCCTCAAGCATTAATTTTCCAGATCGCTCCTCAAAAAATAAAATTGCTTAAAGCCCAATAACCACGCGGATTTCAAAGCATTCAAAAACAAACCTCTCCCATCTCAGAAAAAGTTGGCACACCGGTTGCAACCATCTCATCAAGCTTCACAGCTTAGAACCAAAAAATACTTTTTCCGGTTTAGCCCCACAGGGAACACACCGACAAGTAGTGCAAATATTTTCATCTGAGGATTACTGTTATGAACTATGGAAAACTATTAGCTGCAATCACATTGACTACTGGACTTGCCGGACAAGCCGTTGCACAAGAAAGCTTTGACCGTAGCAAGTCAGAATTCTATGTAGGTGGTGGTTACGGCCAGTATTCCATTAAATGGGATGACGAAGAAACCGATTTTGATGAAGATGCTGAAGTAGTCAAAATTTATGGCGGGATGAAAATCAATGAATATCTCGGTGCTGAAATTGGTTACCTAAATTTTGATGAAGCGAATGATTTTGATAATAACGCAGAGATTGATGGCTTCACTTTTGCCGGGATTTTATCCGCACCTCTTCACGAGCGAGTATCCGTGTATCTAAAAGGGGGTTGGTTTACCTGGGAAGCTGAAGTGAAATCCGACCTACCCGTTATCGGCCGGGTTTCTAAAGACTTGGACGGGGGCGATTGGTTCTACGGAGCTGGGGTAAAAGTAGGAGTAATGGAAAATCTTGATCTGCGCCTAGAGTATGAACGCTTTGATCTGGATGATGATATTGAACCCAAAATTGATATTGCATCCGCCTCATTGCAGTTCGCCTTTTAATATCGGAAAACCATTTCATCTTGGTGGGGGTACATGGATGTACCTCCACCCGTGAAAACCTAATCCATCACAGAAGGAGAAAGACATGAAGTCACCAAAACTATTCGGTAGCCTGATATTAGTCGCAGCAATTTCTGGCTGTGCCACAGGAACCATGCCCAGCAACGAGATTGCAGAAGCGAAAGTTTATATCTCCACTGCTGAATCGGATAAAAGTGAAAAATTTGCTGCTCAACACCTTGCGACGGCGAAAGAACATCTGGGAAATGCGCAGAGTGCAGCCGACAAACATCAATTTGATCAGGCCCGCATGTTCGCAGAGAAGGCTACTGCAGATGCCAGGCTAGCCAGCGCCCAGGCGCGCTCTGAGACCACTAAGCTGAAGCTCCGTGAGCTAAATGCCACGCTCTTGCAGCTTAAACGTGAAATTGATCAGGGATCTTGATCTAAGCCATACATGCAAATATCACTGCTATTTGCCATTCAACAGATAGGATTTGACCATGAATAAGTCGTTAATCTCTCTTGGCCTCGCCACTGTAGTAGTAAGCGGCTGTGCCAGCACAGATATTCCAAAACCACTAGCCGAAGTTGAACATCAATACCAGGTCATGAGTAGTAATGATATGGCCAATCGTCATGCGGCAGCACCACTTAGGGCTGCGGGTAAGAGTGTAAGTGAGGCCAAGTCAGCATGGAAAGAAGGCGATGAAACCAGCATGACGCATCAGGTCTACCTAGCCGAAAGAATGCTAGGCGCAGTAAAGCATGAAATTGATATTGCCAATATGGAATCTCAATTCAAGAACGCAGACATGATACGTGCCAGCCTGGTGCTGCAGAGTAAAAACTCTGAACTCGCTCAAAAAAACCAGGAATTAAATGAGCTTAAAAAAGAGCTCGAAAAAATGGGCAGCAAGCAAAACTCTAAAGACAATGTTCTCACCCTTGGCGATGTACTCTTTGCCTTTGATGACCACAAATTACAGCCGGGCGCCAAACCCACAGTGAGAAAAGTGGCTGACTTTTTAACCACACATGACAACACCAGAGTTGTTATTGAGGGCTATACCGACTCTCTTGGCAGTGAAGAATATAACGTCGGCTTATCTATTAAGCGTGCACAGTCAATCCAAAAAGCTCTTGTCAATGCTGGCATTACCAGCGAACGTATTACCGTAAAGGGCTATGGTGAATCCAATCCAGTGGCCAGTAACAAATCTGCTGCCGGACGGCAACACAACCGTCGTGTAGAAGTCGTACTACTAAGCGAGAATGAGACTTATGAATCCCCAACAGTTGCCCGCGTGAACTAATCCTCTCCGCTACCATCCCCAAGGTAGCTTCGAAGGCCCCATCCTTCGACCCTTTTGCCACGGACCGCCAATATCCGTGGCTTTTTTATTCCCCCCCACAAACACATAAACATTCGTTATATTTTTCATATTTAATTTTGGGTCAGTCAGAAAGTCCTGATTTCATGGGGACCAGACTAGAAAACACTGAATTGGTAAGTTTTCTGAAATAAAGAGAGAAATTTGGGAAAAATGGGCTAAGAAAACTGAAAGAATGCTAGAAGGGTTGAGTAAAAAATAACAGCCAAGAGAGAAATAACCCAAGAGTAAACATGTTACTCAAGCAGATAATTCCCCCCATACTTGTAATTTCTTAAGCCTTCCTCGAAGTAAATCAGAGGTAATCAAAAAAGGAGGCAAAATGCCTCCTTTTTTTAGTGAATTTATTTCACTACCCGCAAAGCGGGTTTTTTTACCGACTTTTTACCCAGGCTGGTAGGCGGTGTCGGCTCTGGAGGCTCTGGAGTCTCCTCAGGCTCGAATACCATACCCTGCCCGTTTTCACGGGCATAGATACCGATAACCGCCCCTACGGGAACCTGTATATCGGTGGGTACGCCACCAAAGCGCGCATTGAACCTGATGGCATAGTTATCCATGGTCAGGCCAACCACAGCACTCTCCGAGACATTCAGCACTATCTGTCCGTCATCATTAACATGCTGCTGGGGCACTAAGACACCAGACAGGTGGGTATCCACCAAAATATAGGGAGTGCACCGGTTATCGGTTATCCACTCATAGAATGCCCGTAAAATATAGGGGCGATTGGATGTCATAGCCGGCTTACTCACAGAAGTGTCCTCAACGCATTTCCCGTTCGTACTCGGTCAGGCTCTGCTGGAAAGCCTCGCGAGCGAACAGGCGATCCATATAATCCAGCAGTGGTT
Source organism: Microbulbifer variabilis (assembly GCF_020524905.1). Classification (GTDB taxonomy): domain Bacteria; phylum Pseudomonadota; class Gammaproteobacteria; order Pseudomonadales; family Cellvibrionaceae; genus Microbulbifer; species Microbulbifer variabilis_A. The sequence goes on from NZ_JAIVKI010000004.1 coordinate 169,027, forward strand.
TAACCTGCTTGGTTTTGGGTAGGCTGATTTCAAATTGCTCAAGGCGCCACAACAGCGGTGCCATGCAGCAATCTACCAGGGAGAACTCTTCGTTAAAGAAGTACGGCAGATCGGTAAACATTGGCGCAATGCCCACGAAACTATCGCGCAGCTCTTTACGGGCGGAAGCTGCATCCTTGCCACCAGCCAGGATTTTATCCACTAGCGGGCACCAATCGCGCTCGATACGGTGCATAATCTGACGGCTTTGGGCACGAGCAACCGGATAAACCGGCAGCAGTGGCGGATGCGGGAATCGCTCGTCCAGGTACTCCATCATCACCTTGGTTTCGAACAATACTAATTCGCGATCCACCAAAGTCGGTAACGAATTGTAGGGGTTGAGGTCTGCGAGCTCGGCTGGTTTATCGTCGGGATCAACATCAATGATATCGACGGAAACTCCCTTTTCTGCAAGCACAATGCGCACACGGTGGCTGTAGTGGCTGCGACCATCGGAAAAGAAGGTCATTGAGGAGCGCTTGTTGGTAGGCACACCCATGTTCAATCTACCTCAAACTAGTCGGTCGGCGGGGCCAACCTTTTATTCAAAATATAAAAGGGCGGCAGAGTAACTCCACCACCCATTAGAGAGAAATCTGTAAACCTTAGTGGTGTACGTCTTTCCAGTACTCTCGATTTAGCAGCCAGGCGAAGATAAAGAATACAAAAATAAACGCCAGCACATAGAAACCAATGTGTTTGCGCTTTTCTGCAACAGGTTCAGCCATGTACTCCATAAAGTTAACCAGATCATACATCGCCTGATCGAATTCTTCCGGGTTCATGGAGCCTTTAACTTTACCCACCTTCAAGCTGCCACAATCCGCATCCATAATAGGGTTACCCAGATCATCGCGCACGATCTTGCCATGCTCGCGTTTAGGACCGGGGGCGCACTCCTGCAAACCTTGCAGCTCCATCAAAACATGGGGCATGGCGACACTGGGGAATACCAGGTTGTTCACTCCGGTAGCCCGGTTGTCATCCTTGTAGAAACTGCGGAGATAAGTGTAGAGCCATTCCGGAGAGCGAGCGCGGGCCACCAGCGTCAGGTCTGGCGGCGTGGCACCGAACCATACCTTGGAGTTATCCGGACGCATGGCAATTTCCATCAGGTTACCGATCTTATCATTGCCCAGCACCAGGTTCTGCATCATCAACTCTTTGGGAATGTCCAGATCAGTGGCAACGCGTTCCCAACGGGAAAAGTTGGCGCTGTGACAGCCCATACAATAGTTGACGAAGTACTTGGCTCCGCTCTGCAGGGACGGTTTGTCCTGCAGGTCGATGTTGATGTGGTCCAGCTCAACACTGGACTCAGCACCTACCGCTTTGATCGGGATAAAGGTCAACAGACCCACAACCACGATACCGATAAACAAGATACCAAAGGTCTTGCCGCCAGACGGACTGGTAACACGCTCGGGTTCTGGATACACCTCATCACGGCTGGAAATCCAGGGCAGTGCTGCAAAGAAAGCCGCCAGCAGAAGAGTAACCACGCCCACGAAGGTGTTTATAAAGCCAACTTTTTCCTCTGAATCTTCACCGCCAAAGTTAAAGTTTTCAAAGGCCATCCACAGGAACAGCACTCCAAACACAATACTTACGATCCAGGAGCCCATACCTTTGCGCGCCTTTGGATTGGTCCAAATGGGCATGGTCAGGAAGAAGGCGAAGTAGAATAAGGTACATACCTGAGCCAGGAAGTTACGTCCCGGTGTCGGGGATTGAACTCCCAAATAGCCGAGGATGATAAATACCGCGGCGAACACCAGCAGCAACGCCTTGGGCAACCAACCTTTGTAGCGGATGGAGCGCACAGGGCTCTTATCCAGCCAGGGCAGTACAAACAGAACCGCAATAGCCGCACCCATTGCAACGGTTCCCAGGAATTTAGCCGGCAGTGGGCCAATATCCATGGTTACTGCGCGCAGTACGGCGTAGAAGGGTGTGAAATACCAGACCGGTGCAATATGCGGCGGCGTCTTCAGCGGGTTCGCCTCTTCGAAGTTAGCGTGCTCCAGGAAGAAGCCGCCCATCTCTGGGAAGAAGAACACCACGGTGGCGAAGATAAACAGGAATACTGCGATACCTACCAGGTCGTGTACAGAGTAGTAGGGATGGAAAGGCACGCCGTCTTTGGGGATACCATTCTCGTCCTTATTTTTCTTGATCTCGATTCCGTCTGGGTTATTGGAGCCCACTTCATGCAGCGCAAGAATGTGCAGTACGACCAATAGTACCAGTACCAGAGGCAGGGCAATGACGTGCAGAGAGAAGAAGCGAGTCAGGGTAATACCGGAAATCAGGTAATCACCGCGAATCCACTCAACCAGCGTCTCACCGATGCCGGGAATGGCGCCAAACAGGGAAACAATCACCTGGGCTCCCCAGTAGGACATCTGTCCCCATGGCAGTACATAGCCCATAAAGGCTTCCGCCATCAGCACCAGGTAGATACACATACCGAAGATCCACACCAGCTCACGCGGCGGCTTATAGGAGCCGTATAGTAAGCCGCGGAACATATGCAGATAGACCACTACGAAGAAGGCAGAGGCACCTGTCGAGTGGAGATATCGAATCAGCCAGCCCCACTCCACATCGCGCATGATGTATTCAACAGAGGCAAAAGCGCCCTCAGCGGAGGGGGTGAAACTCATTACCAGCCAAATACCAGTCAACAGCTGGTTGACGAGTACGAGCAGGGAGAATACGCCGAAAAAATACCAGAGGTTAAAGTTTTTGGGCGCATAGTATTTGCCCATGTGCTTATCCCAGGCCTGGTAGATCGGCAGACGCTGATCTACCCAGTCACCGAAATCTGCTAGCCATTTCATGCAGCGCCCTCCTGGTCTACACCAATCACGATTACGTCGTCGCTCTCATAGGAATAAGGCGGAACCTCCAGGTTGGTAGGCGCCGGAACGCCGGCATATACCCGGCCAGCCATATCGTATTTGGAACCGTGACAGGGACAGAAGAAACCACCCATCCATTTGCTGCCACCCAAATCGGCAGCGCCAACTTCAGGGCGGTACATAGGCGCACAACCCAGATGGGTACATAAACCAACCAGAACCAACAGTTTTGGCTTAATAGAACGATTTTCCGGGTTTACATAAGCCGGTTGAACGGACTCCTCGGAATTGGGATCCCGCAACAGCGGCTCCACTTTTTCCAAGTCGCGCAGAATCTCGTCGGTACGACGGACCACGTATACCGGCTTACCCCGCCACTCAACAGTGACCATCTGGCCCGGCTCAAGTTTGCTAATGTTGTACTTAACCGGAGCGCCCGCAGCTTTCGCCTTGGCACTCGGATTCCAGGAAGCGACGAAGGGCACGGCCACCCCAACCGCACCCGCACCACCAACTACAGAGGTAGCTGCGGTTAAGAAACGGCGCCGTCCTACATTTACACCGTCATCACTCATGACGTAGTTCTCCCATCACAGCGATCCCGGACAGACCGGAATTGCGCTGGCCCAAACCCAAAAAGTCTTGAAAGAAGTCCCGCTCCGGCAGATTGCCCGCGCGAATAAACCCCACAAATCAAGCGGATACAAATCCGCGCAATGTTAAAGAAAATGCCATTTTGATACAAGGCAAAGACCTGGGGAACGTCTGGAATTGCGCGGTGAAATTGCGAGAAATTGAACAATTCCCGAATGGAAATTCAAAACCACAACTACCGGATAGAAAAAAGCCCGGCAGTTGCCGGGCCAAAAAGAAAGCTTAACGCTTGGAGAATTGTGGCTTCTTACGCGCTTTGCGCAGACCCACTTTCTTACGCTCAACTTCACGGGCGTCGCGGGTAACAAAACCAGCGGCGCGCAGCGGTTGACGCAGCTCCTCATCGTACTGCATCAGGGCGCGGGTCAGGCCGTGACGGATAGCACCCGCCTGACCAAAGGAACCACCACCTTTTACAGTTGCAATGATGTCGAATTTTTCGACCATGTCGACCTTTTCCAGCGGCTGACGCACGATCATGCGAGCCACCTGGCGGCCAAAGTATTCGTCCAGGGTGCGACCATTTACGCTGATTTTGCCTTCACCCGGTACGATAAATACACGAGCGGTGGAGGTCTTGCGGCGGCCGGTACCGTAGTATTGAGTAGTTGCCATCAGATTTCTTCCCGTTTAGATCGCCAGTTCAATCGGCTGTTGCGCCGCGTGAGGATGTTCACTACCGCCGTATACTTTCAGCTTCTTGAACATGGCGCGACCCAGAGGACCCTTCGGCAGCATGCCTTTAACGGCGCTTTGAATGGTGCGCTCGGGCGCTTTCTCGATCAGCTTTTCAAAGCTGATGGACTTGAGACCACCGGGATAGCCGGAGTGGCTGTGGTAGATCTTGTCTTTGGCCTTGTTGCCGGTCACGCGAACCTTCTCGGCATTGATTACGATGATGTAATCGCCAGTGTCCACGTGGGGCGTGTATTCAGGCTTGTGCTTGCCACGCAGGCGGTGGGCGATCTCGGCAGAAATACGGCCGAGGGTCTTGTCCGCAGCGTCAACAATGTACCAGTCGCGTTTTACCGCTTCCGGCTTTGCACTGTATGTCTTCATGTTATAAACACCTGTAATATGACCCCCTGGTATTAGGGGCCGTCCCACAAAAGAGCGCGGATAGTACAAAAGGAGTGCTCGCTTTTCAAGCGGTTTATACGGTGGGGCTATTCCGGGCGGTGCGCCCTTTCCAGGTACTCCCTGGACTGCATTTCCAGTAGCCGACTGACTGTGCGCTCGAACTCAAAACGCAGATGCTGCCCGCCATATAGCGCCTCTGCCGGCACCTCCGCAGAGATCACCAGTTTTACACAGCGGTCGTAAAATTCATCTACCAGATTGATAAAACGGCGTGCCTGGGCATCCATACGCTCGTCAAACTGCGGTACCGCCGCCAGAAGAACTGTCTGAAATTCCCGCGCCAGTTCTATGTAGTCATTTTGTGAACGGGGACCATCGCATAGATCCGTAAAGTTAAACCAGGCTACATCATCCCCTACTTTTAATGCGCGAATGGGGCGCCCCTCAACCTGCAGGTCCACATTACTGCGCACTTCGCAACCATCCACGATCAGGCGATTAAAGCTGCGATACAGATTTTCATCTGCCGCCTTGTCGAGCGGCGCATGATAAAGCTCTAACAACTCCAGAGTACGCAACCGGTAATCTGTACCGCCATCGACATTCACCACCTTGGTGTGGCGCTGCAGAAGATCGATTGCGGGCAGAAAGCGGGCCCGCTGCAAACCATCCTTATAGAGCCCCTCCGGCACAATATTGGATGTGACTACCAGAGTTACCCCGCGACGAAACAAGGCCTCCAAAAGACCCGCCAGTATCATGGCATCGGCGATATCAGAGACAAAGAACTCATCAAAACAGAGCACCCTAGTCCGTCGTGCAATCTTGTCGGCCACCTTTTCCAGTGGGTTTTTCTCCCCCGCATACTCTTTCAGATCCTGATGAACCTGGCGCATAAAGCGATGGAAGTGGGTACGCTGTTTTTGCTCAAACGGCAGGGACTCATAGAAGGCATCCATCAAATAGGTCTTACCCCGCCCTACCCCGCCCCAGAAATAGAGGCCCCGCTCAGGACCCACATCGGCGCCGCGCAAGCGTGAAACCAGACTTGCGAGAAAACCCCGCTTAGCCCTGGCCACCAGGCGCCAATGCAGATTTTGCAGCTCCTGAACCGCCGCCCGTTGGGACAGATCCTCGATAAAATCAGGGCGCTGAAGGTCGTTCTCGTAGCGCTCAAGGGGGGACAGTAAGAGGGGTTTGGCGGGCAACATAGATGAAATTTTCTTCAACAACCGAGTAACAGGCGCGCACTCTATCAAATTCATTACGGAGCCGCCTAGGTGGCAAAGTTGCAATATAGAGGTAGTACCCTTAGACCTTCACCAGTATCCGAAGCCTCCGATCCCTGTCCGATTCGCCAGCTAGTACCGGCAATTCGGAACTGGCGGTACATTGGCTTGTCGCATATAAGCAACAATCTTAATTGTCGGATTAATAATCGCGTATACTGGGCCCGCTAACATGGGGCAACAGCCACTCGCAGATGACTACACAGGGCCCTGTGAATAACATTACCCAGATGACCGCCATCCATCACCATGCACCAGGAATCGCCAGTGCCATATAAGAGCAAGTTCGGGAGGTAGAAAGTGCACTCTACATCGGTATTAATTTTAGTTGGCATCCTCGGCATGACGCTAGGTGCTTTCTTGACCTACCTGGCGATTCGCGGACGTTCCAGTGTTGACCGCACCCAGGAGTTGGAGCAGCGTCTGCGCGAGGCGAATAGCAAGCTCGAGGACTTCCAACTGCAGGTCAATGAACACTTCGACCAAACCTCTCAGTTGGTTCACAATCTGACCGAAAGCTACAAAGAAGTTCACGAATACCTATCCAACAGCGCTTTGAGACTATCCAGTCAGGATATAGGCCGACAAATGCTGGAAGCTGGTAGTGGCAAGCTAAAGGATGATGACAAGCAACTCCAAGAAATGGGGCCACCGAAAGATTGGGCGCCCAAAGAACCCGGAGCCAAAGGTACCCTAGACGAAGACTACGGCCTTGAAAAAGAGGCGCATGTAGGCAACTAACAGTTGCACCTCCAAGATTTTTGATCTCATCCTTTCGATCAGGGAAAGAATAGTGGCAAAGAAAAAGGCGGGGTGGCCCGCCTTTTCCCGTAGACCCTGAAAATTACAGGCTCTGATAATAATCCATCAGGATCTGCGCCACTTCTGGGCGGGAGAATTCCGGCGGCGGGGCAATGCCATCCCCAAGCATCTCACGCACCTTGGTGCCAGATAGCAGAATAAAGTCATCTTTGGTGTGATCCGGCACATCACGCATCATTACCACCTTATTGAGCTTCTTTGAGTAAGCGGTGTGGTCGGCACGGAAGATTTCTATTTCCAAAGCACCCTCAGGAACCTTCTCATCGAAAATAGCCTGCGCATCAAAAGCGCCGTAGTAATCTCCAACACCAGCGTGATCGCGACCTACGATCAGGTGGCTACAACCACAATTCTGGCGGAATACCGCATGCAGCACGGCTTCACGAGGGCCTGCATAGAGCATGTCGAAGCCATAACCAGTCACCATCACGGTATTGGCCGGGAAGTAGAGCTCTACCATCTTACGAATCGAGGCATCGCGCACCGGCGCCGGGATATCACCAGGCTTCAACTGCCCCAGTAACATGTGAATCAGAACACCATCCGCCTCGACAGCCTCTAGGGCCATCTTGCACAGCTCTTCATGGGCGCGGTGCATGGGATTACGGGTTTGGAAGGCTACTACCTTGCTCCAGCCACGCTCGGCAAATTCGTTGCGAATTTCCACTGCTGTGCGAAAGGTATCCGGGAAGTCACTAATAAAGTAACTAAAGTTCAACACCTCAATCGGGCCTGAAATTAGCTTACGACCAGCGGACTTAAAGGTGGCCACACCAGGGTGCTTATCATCCAGGGTACCGAAGACCTGCTCAGCCATGATATCCATCTGCTCATCGGAAACGGTTTCAATCGCCTCCACGTCCATAACTGCCAGTACTGGATTACCCTCAACATTCGGGTCTCGCAAGGCGATTCTAGAGGCGCCCTCAATTGCGCTAGTGTCTTCAACAACATTCAGTACTGGCACTGGCCAAAACAAGCCGTCGGCTGTGCGCAGGGTGGCTGCCACACTCAGGGCATCGGCCAGATTCATGTAACCGTGCAGGGGATTGAAGTAGCCCGCTCCCAGCATTACCGCGTTGGCGGCAGCGGCAGAACTGATCACAATAGAGGGCAACGACTCCGCTTCATGCATCAACTGGTGATGCCGTTCGCTGTCATAAACGAAGCGAGGCTGCAGCTCAACACTGCCATGGGGGCGAACTAAGGACATTTTGGTCTCCAAATACAAAATTTGCCGGTTAGTCAATTATCGACTGGCTATTATACGCATCTGCACAGACTGACCAATGTCAAACCGATACAGAGGGGGGGAGTATAGACCCCAGCTCTCTGGAACCCTGCCAGCAAAAGCCCAACCGGCAATCAAAGGCTTGGCTCAACAAAAAATACCCCACCAAATTTCCACTTCACCAAGGGCACTATCGCAAACAACGACACAGTGCTAAAACTGCAGCCCCAAATGGCAGAGCCGATGGAATACAAGCCTCAAGTCTATTAACAATGATCGTGAGGTGGGGAGTGAGCTTAGAGGAACAAACCCAATCTCTAATTTAGGGACACTCCTGATCAACCCCATAGAACATATAAGAGGTCTTTGTAAGATTAAAAAGTGATCTGAAGGTTACCGAACAAATTATTTGGAGGATTTACCGCAAATAATGATTGATAGGGATACTCTGAGTACTAGCTATCTATAAGAACGGCCCTTTAATAATCAGGGCATCCCAAGATTATACGTTCGATAAGAGTTGGATAGGCCCACCCATAAAAGCCTCGACTGAGCACCCTTTTCTCACTTTTAATAGCTCCCCACCAACTCCCCTCCGGCAACACCAAAACAACTGTAGGCCCCGACTCGGCGAATCCCCAGCAAGACGTGTGTATAATCAGCGCAAAGAGGAGTCTCGAGTGTCCCAAAATCGCTTTTTACAGGATTGGGCCCTGCCTACCCTGATCGGCTTGGCTATGGCCGCCCTGCTATTGCTTATCTTTCCGCAATTGCGCGGAGTAAACCCCACCCCCTCTCAAGGGGACTGGCAGGGGCCGGTATCCTATGCCCCGGCGGTCAATATGGCGGGGCCTGCCGTAGTCAATATTTATACCCGTATGGCGCTGCCACAACGGCAACATCCGTTATTTAATGACCCCCTATTTCGCCGTTTGTTCGACAACATGAACGTTCCGCAGAGGGAGCGCATGCAATCAAACCTGGGCTCCGGGGTTATTGTCAGTGACAATGGCTATATCCTCACCAACCACCATGTGGTCGACCAGGCAGACGCGATTGTTATTCTGCTGGCCGATGGTCGCGAAGCGCAGGCCCGCATGGTCGGCAGTGATGCAGACTTTGACTTGGCTGTTTTGAAAATTGAACTGGACGATCTTACCTCTATCTCGGTAGGTGAGCCCGAAGCCGCGCAGGTAGGCGATGTGGTACTGGCAATCGGCAATCCCTTTGGAGTGGGTCAAACTGTAACCCAAGGCATTATCAGCGCCAAAGGACGACACCTGGAAAACTCCGGCACCGGCAGCCACCTGCAAAACTTCCTGCAAACTGATGCAGCAGTGAACCCCGGCAACTCTGGCGGCGCACTGGTGGATTCCCGAGGGCGCCTGCTCGGTATCAACACATCAATCCTGAACCAGTCTGGATATTCCGGTGGAATCAGCTTCGCTATTCCCGCCAATATCGCCTTCAAAGTGATGCAGGACATCATCGCCTACGGCCGGGTTGTGCCCGGCTGGCTAGGCATTGAAGCCAGCGCGATCAGCCCACAGATGGCTAAGGAGTTCAATCTCGCCTCCACCGGGGGGGTTATGATCACCGCCATCTACAATGAAAGCCCTGCCTACAACGCAGGGCTTAAACCAGGGGACGTAATCACCCATATCGATGGGCTGCCAATTGGCGATGGAAAACAGGGCGAAGCCACTATGGCAACTCTGCGACCAGGAGACACCATTTCCATCACCTTCACTCGCGAAGGCGCATCTCATACCGTAGAGGCGACAGTGTCAGTCAAACCGGATACGACAACCCCCGCAGAGTAATCCTTTAGGAAACAAGGAAGCCAAGTTATGCGCGCAATCATGCTATCCCTTCTCCTAGTATTGGCAGCGGGGCAGTCTAGAGCCGATGACAGGGAAGATCTCCAGAAACTACTGCACCACTTTATCGACAATGCCGCCAGTAGTGCAGAAGCTCATCAACGCTTTTGGGCCGAGGACCTTATTTACACCAGCTCTGCAGGCAAGCGATTTGGCAAAGAGCAAATCATGCAGGGTATGGAAACGGCCGCAGATGAGCCGATGACAGTGAGTTACGCTGCCGAAGATGTCGATATCCGCCTGCTGGGAGATACGGCAGTAGTGGCATTCAAATTGGTAGCCAACGATAGCGACAAAGGGGAGAAAAATTATTACTTCAACACGGGCACCTTTGTAAAACGCCAGGGAGATTGGTATGTACTCGCCTGGCAGGCAACCCAAATTCCCGAAGAAGAGAGCAAGCCAAAAAATTAGTGAACTGCGCGGGCCAGGCTAGTTCCCGGCCTGCCTCTCGCGCCAGCTCTCACGAACATTGGCCATAAAGCGAGACTCACTGGGAACATTCGCCTGGGCAATTAATCCCCGCGCAAAAGCTTCGACTTCTTCCCTACCTCTCCCCTCTCCGGAAAAAGAGGCTCGCACCTTGATAAATTTATCCTGACGGACAAATAAATAGGTGTGGGTATCAAAGCGCTCCCCGTCTGCGGCAAGAAAATAACCTGAAAGCCTGGTTACAGGTAGATCCTGCCCCTGTACACGCCAAATTTCAGAGGCCTCCTCGTTGAGATCCAGCGCCTGCCACTGGGCCTCTTTCTCCACCAAATACAGTTCCTGGCGAACTCTATCCAACTCCCGCACCTGTGCCAGCTGCATATCCCCCCATTCCCAATTTGGGATTGGGTAGACAAACACATCGACCGAGTCGAACTGAAACTGGCGATGCACGTAGCGCGTTTGGGCACCAAATAAAGGATGGCTGGCAAGCACTAACGGATTGCTCACATACTCGCCGACCGACTCAGGCAAATTAAGAGCTGTATGGTAATCACTCGCCCCAATTGACTGATAGAGATATTCCGGCTCCATTGCCCTATCGTTCTGCAACTGGGATATCAACTGGGCTGCCACCACCTTGGCTAAATCTCGCTTCGCGCTGGCAGGAGAGCTAAACAGGCTCACTGTTGTTGTGAACGGAAATTCAAGCTGGTAACGCTTTAAAGGCAGGCCATGCCAAGTCAGGATTGCACTTACCTGGATGTCCCGGGTAGTTCGCACCGGTGCCAGCATCATGGTGGCCCCAGCAATCACCGCTTCTCCGATTTCCTCTATACCTTCTTCGGAATATCCAGCTGAACTTACCAGTAGTTGATAGGGAACATCGTCATTGCCGAAATGCACAGACTGAAAGACGGTGGAGGTCTCCAACTCAGAAAACAATTCCGTGTAATCCACGACATCGTATTGGCAGTGCTTGAGTAGAGAGCTTTCAGAATAGTCATTGCAGCGACGTTCGAAATCCTCTTCGGGCATCTTGGCAAAGAGTGATAAGGAGGGAAGACTTTGCTCCGCCTGCGCATACTCTGTAACGTTATATTGATCAGTGTTCGCACAGCCAACCAACGACAGAGCCGCCAAACACAGAAATAGTTTTCGCATGATGTGCCTTACTGGTGCCTGATACCGCAACAAGATGAACGTTTACTTCCTGATCCGAAAGGCGGCAGAGCGGGCATGGGCTTCCAACCCCTCACCCCGTGCGAGAGTGGCGGCCACACGTCCGAGCTGGTCGGCACCTTGCGGAGAACAAAAAATAATCGAACTGCGCTTCTGAAAATCGTAAACACCCAAGGGCGAAGAGAATCGTGCTGTACCGCTGGTAGGTAATACATGGTTGGGGCCAGCACAATAGTCCCCCAGAGCTTCTGCAGTATAGCGGCCCAGGAAAATCGCACCGGCATGGCGAATTTTCGGCAGTAGAGGCTCCGGATCAGCTACGGAAACCTCCAAATGTTCTGGAGCAATTCGGTTGGAAATTTTCAGCGCCTGCTCAAGGGAATCCACCAGGATCAAAGCACCGCGATCGAGAAGAGACTTGGCCGCTATTGATGCGCGAGGCAATTCAGCCAGCTGACGCTGCAGAGATGACTCAACCGCATCGAGAAATTCAGCATCGGGGCATAACAATATGGATTGTGCCTGTTCATCGTGCTCGGCCTGGGACAACAGATCCATTGCGATCCAGTCTGGATCGGTAGCACCATCACAAATAACCAAAATTTCCGAGGGTCCGGCGATCATATCGATTGCCACATGACCAAAGACCGCACGTTTAGCGCTAGCCACATAAATATTGCCGGGGCCAACTATCTTATCCACCGAGGCAATTGTCTCGGTGCCATAGGCCAGCGCTGCTACCGCTTGTGCGCCACCGATGGTAAGCACTCGATCTACCCCCGCTATAGCCGCTGCGGCCAAAACCAAGTCACTGATTTCCCCCTCGGGAGCCGGGACCACCATGGTCACTGAATCCACGCCGGCAACCTTGGCCGGAATAGCATTCATTAATACCGAAGACGGATAGCTAGCTTTACCGCCAGGCACATAGATGCCAACGCGTTCCATTGGGGTAATCTGTTGACCAAGTACCGTGCCATCTTCCTCGGTATAACGCCAGGACTCCTGTTTTTGATGCTCGTGATATTCACGCACACGCCGGGCGGAGATTTCCAGGGCTTCGCGCTCCTCAGCATCAATTCGGGCGAGGGCCTCATGCAGCACCTGCGGCGATACTAAAAAGTCTTCTGCCCGAATAAGGTTTCGACGGTCAAAGTGATTGGTATATTCGATAACTGCAGCATCACCATGAGTGCGCACCTGCTGCAGGATCTTTGCGACTGTCGCCTCTACCTGCTCATTGGCCACAGTCTCCCAGGCCAGTAACTGCTCTAGATGCCCATCAAAATCTGTGTCAGAGGCATTCAGCCGACGAATAACATTGCCAGTCATAACTTCAAAATCTTCTAGTTTTGCGCGACAGCCGCCGATAATTTTTCGATTAATTCACTAATGGGCTGATATTTCATCTTCATCGCAGCTTTATTGACGATCAAGCGACTACTGATATGTGCAATCATTTCGCGAGCCTCAAGACCATTGGCCTTTAAGGTATTACCGCTATCGACAATATCCACAATCTCATCGGCCAGATCCATCAGCGGTGCTAGCTCCATGGCACCATACAACTTAATAATATCCGCCTGCCGCCCTTGAGCCGCATAATGTCGTTTGGCGCTCTCAACAAATTTCGTCGCCACTTTGATCCGTCCCGCTGGCAGAGCAGCCCCCTTCACTCCCGCGGTCATCAGGCGGCAGCGCGCGATACCCAAGTCCAGCGGCTCATAGATACCATCGGCGCGATGTTCTAGCAGGGTATCCTTGCCGGCAACACCCATATCGGCGGCGCCATGCTGCACATAAGTGGGGACATCAACACCGCGCAGGAGGAGCAATCGCACTCCCTCACAGTTGGTGGGAAAAATGAGTTTGCGACTTTTCCCCAGATCTTCAAGTGGTTCCAGGCCCGCTGCCGCAAGCAAAGGTAGGGTTTCTTGCAGGATGCGCCCTTTAGTCAGGGCGATGGTGATTTGCATAGTCATTATTAAAGCCGGTTTATTTTCGAGGGCCGCCCCGGTAAAGTGACGGCCGCTTCAACTTGCTAACCGGGCACTCGGCGAATATTCGCCCCCAGCTGCTGTAATTTTTCCTCGATACACTCATAACCCCGGTCAATATGGTAAATACGGTCAACAATGGTAGTACCTTCAGCCACCATTCCCGCAATCACCAAACTGGCCGAAGCGCGTAAATCGGAAGCCATCACGGGGGCCCCTTTTAGCTTTTCGACACCGGTGACAAACGCCGTATTGCCCTCAAGGGTGATATCAGCGCCCATACGATTCAACTCGTGTACCTGTATCAGGCGGTTCTCAAAAATGGTCTCCACCACCGCGCCCTTACCTTCTGCGACGGCGTTCATAGCGGTAAACTGCGACTGCATATCAGTGGGAAACGCCGGGTATGGTGCAGTACGGAAGCTGACCGCCTTTGGACGGTTACCCTTCATATCCAACTCAATCCAGTCATCACCACAGCTCAGGTGTGCACCCGCCTCTTCAAACTTCACCAGTACCGCATCGAGGATATCCGCGCGGGTATGCAGAAGGCGGACCTTGCCGCGAGCTGCAGCCGCCGCTGCGAGGAAAGTACCGGTCTCGATACGATCCGGCATAACGGTGAAGGTACATGGAGCCAGCTTGGGAACACCGTGAATACGCATGGTGTCAGTACCAACGCCTTCTATCTGAGCACCCATGGCAATCAGGAATTCCGCCAGATCGACGATTTCGGGTTCACGTGCCGCATTGTGCAGTACTGTAGTGCCCTCCGCTAAAACCGCGGCCATTAGCAGGTTTTCCGTACCGCCAACAGTGACCTTCTCCATAACGATATTGGCGCCTTTTAGACGGCCGTTAGAGCGGGCCCGGATAAAGCCACCATCAATCGTTATTTCGGCGCCCATCGCCTCTAAACCTTTCAAGTGGATATCCACTGGACGGCTGCCAATAGCACAGCCACCGGGGAAAGAGACATTAGCTACACCATGGCGGGCGAGCAAGGGGCCCAACACCAAGATCGAGGCGCGCATGGTTTTTACCAACTCATAGGGCGCCGTCAGATCGTTGACCGAACGGGGGTCTATTTCAACACCCAGCTTCTCATCAACCGTGATATCACACCCCATACAGCGCAGCAGGGTAATCATCGTGGTGATGTCATTAAGGTGTGGCAGATTGTGAATATGTACCGGACCATCGGCCAAAAGCGCTGCGGCCAATATTGGCAGTGCGGAATTCTTTGCACCAGAAATTCGCAAGGTGCCGGAAATTGGGCTACCACCCTCTATTATTAACTTATCCATTCGGTCTCGTATTTCGGGGGTCGCCTGGATACAGGCGACAGATTATCGGCTGGCTTCTTCTGGAGTAAGGGTCTGCATTTGCACGGCATGCAAAGTGCCATCGGCAATTTTGTCATTTAGCGCCGCATAAACCAGCTGTTGCTTTTTTAAGCGGCTCAAACCTTCGAAAGCTCTGCTCACCACTGTTACCAACAGGTGGCTACCTTCAAAGGTGACGTCGACATTACTCTCGGGGATATGACCCTCAATGAGGGCTTTGATTTCATCTGGTTGCATAGGTGGGATTTGCGTTAGTTGAAAAACAGCACGCAAGTGTACTTGAATCGAGGAGGGTGCGCAGCTGCGCACCCTAAAGTTCGCCGACTAGCTCACTTTATCGGCTACATCCTGTCCTGCAGACCAATTGGAGATTACCTTTTCGATATCCCCATAAGACTGCATAGACTGGGAAAACTGACTGCGGAAAGTCTTACCCAGATTGACACCATTTAAGATAACGTTGATCAGTTTCCACTCACCGGCCCGATTGCGCACCAGGGTATAGGAGACTTTGGTGATACCCTCTTTGCTGCGCACTTCCTGCAAAACGTTAACCCGGTTACCGCTGGGCAAAGTCCCAGGGTTTACCACTTTCACATCTAGGTCGCCAAAATTTGCTACACCGCGAGCAAATGTTGCCACTAGGTCCCGGCGGAAAGTGCTGGCAAAACGTGAGCGTTGAGTCGCAGTAGCCTGCTTGGCATAACGCCCCATAACACCGCGTGCAATAAAATCAAAATCCACCACTGGGGTCAGCACACCCTCAACAGCACTGTAATATCTCTGCGGGTCGGAATTGGCATATTGGGCATTTGAGCGAATGACACTCAACAATTCTTGGGAAACCCCCTCAATCATTACATAAGGGTTTTGATCGGCATTCGCAGCGGGGACCACAGCAGATACCAATACTGCGCAAAGTACAAATCTTAGCCATCGGGAAAAACCGTACCGACCAATCCAAAATGATGTATTCACAAATACTCTCCAATTAGCAAATCATTCCTTGGACGCACACAGCGTAAATAAGTGCCATGACGAGACTGCTGGCATCTTCCCCCGGGAGTGGGGATTTGTCGTTCATCCACTGAGTGACATAGCTGACAGCAGCGGCGGCAGACTATACCATGACCGCGCCCGGTGGTGTGGCAATGTACGAGCGTGTCATTTGGCACTTCGGCTAGCGCCCAGAGTTCTTACATGCCCATAAAGGTGTAGGTGTAAGTACCACGTATCGTATACAGATTAGCACGACAACCACAGCAGCTGCCGTGGTAAACAAAAAGCAAGACGCCGGCATTCTGCTGGGCGGAGAAAACCACCAAAGATAGTTTATAAAATCAGAAGTTATTTAATTAGAAGTCAGTTACCAGAGGCACCCAATGAACCAGGATTTAATATTGCAGGCTGGGCGACGTACCGTTCGCATGGAAACGGAAGCTGTCGCCGCACTGGAACAAAGGATCAACGGCAACTTCCATCGCGCCTGTGAGATGATTCTGCAATGCCCCGGTCGCACCATCGTAACAGGCATGGGCAAATCCGGGCATATTGGGAGGAAAATAGCGGCAACCCTCGCCAGTACAGGCACCCCGAGTTTCTTCGTACATCCCGGAGAAGCAAGCCACGGCGATCTGGGAATGATCACTCGCGACGATCTAGTGATCGCCATCTCCAACTCGGGCTCTTCCGCTGAGGTACTGACTTTACTGCCACTGCTAAAGCGCCTGAGCATCCCCATGATCAGCATGACAGGCAAGACTGACTCCCCTTTGGCACAAGCAGCAGAGGTCAATTTGGATATTTCAGTGGAGACTGAGGCCTGCCCTCTCAATCTGGCACCAACCTCCTCAACTACCGTCACCCTGGTCATGGGCGACGCACTGGCAGTAGCCTTGCTTGAAGCAAGGGGATTTACCGCCGAAGACTTTGCCTTCTCCCATCCAGGTGGAGCACTTGGCCGACGCCTACTGCTCAAGGTGGAAGATGTCATGCATGCAGGGGAAGAGCTGCCCCAGGTCCAACCAGACACTCTGCTGTCCAAGGCCTTGCTGGAGATGACCAGCAAAGGATTTGGTATGACCACCATTGTCGACGCCAAGGGAGAACTGCTTGGTGTATTTACCGACGGTGACTTGCGCCGTGTGATCGACCATAAGATTGAGCTGGATAAAGCCACTATGGATCAAGTGATGAGCCGCCGTCCTAAAACGGTATCCGCCGAGACCCTGGCTGCGGAAGCACTGCGTATTATGGAAGATTACAAAATCACCGCCCTTGTCGTAGAGGATGAAGCTCACTTCCCCATCGGCGTTTTACATATGCACGATATACTCCGCGCCGGCGTAATCTGAGATAATCAAACGATTTGCAGGGCAAATTGCCGCCCTGTAGTCAGCAAGTAAGGATAACTCTGGTGGTTTCTGAAAAAGAAATAAGCGCTGCCCTGCAGAAAGTACGCTGGTTGGTGTTGGATGTAGATGGCGTCCTCACCGACGGCAAACTCTATTTCGACAATAATGGCAATGAGCTGAAAACCTTTAATACCCTCGACGGACACGGTATTAAGATGCTGCAAAATTCCGGGGTTCGCGTAGCCATTATTACAGGGCGTCGCAGCTCCGTAGTGGAACGCCGCGCTCACGACTTGGGAATCAGTAAACTGATTCAGGGACGCGAAGACAAATTTACCGCGCTACAGGAACTTTTGGCCGATGAGCCCTGCCGCCTGGAAGATATCGCCTACATCGGTGATGACTATCCAGACCTGCTGGTGATGACCCGTATCGGCTGTCCCATAGCCCCACCCAATGCTGCGATCCCAGTCAGAGAACGCGCTTTGTGGACAACCCAAGCCCGCGGCGGAGAAGGCGCTGTGCGCGAAGTTTGTGATCGAATTATGAAGGCGCAGGGAACATTTGACTCGGCCCTTGCCCCCTATATTGGAGAGCAATAATGCGCACCTGGCTGCCGCTGCTATTAGTTGTATCGCTAATCAGTGTTGGCCTATGGCTATCGGAAAGCCCTCCAAATCAGCTGCTGGGGATATCCCCAACACCCGAGCAGTATGACAAGGCTGCAGAAATGATCATCCGAAATGCCAAGACACGACACTTTAATGAGGAAGGAAACCTAGCCTACCGGGTAGACGCGGATCAGATAACCTACTACCAATTTAAACTTCGCGACCGAGCGGATCTGGCGGAACCCCGCATGCTCTTTTACGAGGATGACCAGCCGAAATGGCGTACTGAGTCCCGCCAGGGAGTCGCTTACAACCGTGGTGAACGATTAGTCCTGAGTGGCGATGTGGTAATTGATGAACTACCCGCCCCTGGCGGTATCAAATTGGAAACATCAAGCATTACGATTCTGCCCGCGAAGGAATTCGCCGAGACAGACAAAGTTGTTACTATTAGCTCTGGCCCTAACCGCACCACGGGGAAGGGTATGCGCGCTTACCTGAATGAAGACCGGATGGAAATCCTATCTGACGTAAAGAGCATCTATGACACTGACTAAATACAGCCAACTGTTCAAAATCTCCGCTATTGCAGCGCTGGCGCTCACAGCCTCAGTGGCTGTTGCACTGCCCGAAGATCGCCAACAGCGGATCAACATCAGTTCTGATGCAATGAATGCAGGCCTCAATAATAACTTAGTGGTATATAACAAAAACGTTGTTATAACCCAGGGCTCTTTGAAAATTCAGGCCGACCGCGTAGAAGTTTACTTCACTCCAGAAAAAGAAATCAGTCGCGTCGTAGCTGTAGGCAAGCCTGCACATTTCCAACAAAAAATTCTTCAAGGCGAGAACCCTGTGAAGGCCAGAGCCCAGCGTATTGTTTACCAGGTGGGCTCTGAAGAGCTGCAACTTACAGGTAAAGCTCATGTTGATCGTGAAGGCAACACACTGGCAGCGGAAAAAATTGATTACGACCTCACTACGGAACAAATGAGTGCCAAAGGCCAAACAGGTAAAGGGCGCGTAGAAATGACATGGAAGCCCGAGAAAAAAGAGAATCCACAAGGCGCCAGTGACAACCAAGAGCAGCAAAACCCCTAACTGCCACTCAGGCATCAAGCAACAGATATTATTTGCACCGGCGGGCATCACTCTGCCCGCGGCATGGATAGATTTCGGTACACAATATGCCAACGCTCAAAGCGTTACACCTCGCGAAACAGTATAAAAAAAGAAAAGTTGTCCAGGATGTCACCGTCAGTGTTTCCAGTGGGCAGGTTGTCGGCCTTCTCGGCCCCAACGGCGCTGGAAAAACCACCTGCTTCTATATGATTGCCGGATTGGTTCAGGCCGATGCAGGAAGGGTGATGATCGACAATGAAGATATTACCCGGCTGTCGATGCACGGGCGCGCACGTAAAGGCATCGGCTACCTGCCCCAAGAGGCTTCCGTATTCCGCCGCCTGAGTGTAAAAGACAATATTCTTGCCATCCTAGAAACCCGCAAAGACCTCTCGCGAGCCGAACGACAGCAACAGGCTCAATCCCTACTCGAAGAATTTAACATTACCCATATTGAACACAGTTTGGGTATGGCACTCTCCGGGGGCGAGCGCCGCAGAGTGGAAATTGCCCGCGCCCTGGCCACCAATCCCAGTTTTGTCTTGCTGGATGAGCCCTTTGCAGGGGTAGATCCCATATCGGTGAACGATATCAAAGAAATCATCCGCCACTTGCGAGATCGAGATATAGGAGTACTCATCACCGACCACAATGTGCGCGAGACTCTCGATATTTGTGAGACCGCTTACATTGTCAGCGAGGGCCACATAATCGCTGCTGGCACGCCGGAAGATGTACTTGCCAATCAGCAGGTCCGGGAAGTTTATTTAGGACATGAGTTTACCATTTAAAATAAAGCGGCAATCTCCATCCTTAATTTTCTCAATAGAAGCTCAATTTCTCACACTTCTGCTGTTGCGACCCCAGCCTTCATCTCGTAGTCGGCACGTTTATTGCTTGTAATAAATTATAGGGAGGGGTAGTCTGCGCCATCTTAGGAAAAATTGATCGAGACACGGTCTTATCGGCCAGCGGCTCTCCACTATGAAGCAGTCACTACAGCTTAAGCTCGGCACACAACTGACCATGACCCCCCAGTTGCAACAGGCGATCCGCCTTCTGCAACTGTCTACCCTCGACCTACAGCAAGAGGTTCAGGCGGCACTGGATAGCAATCCAATGCTGGAGGCGGATAGCGAGGAACAACCCTCAAACATAGAGAGTGGCCAATCTCTGACCGAGCACGAGTCAGAGCAGACGCAGGACAACACATCACAAGCGGCTGAGGAACGAGAGCTTGCGGAGGGAGACTGGGACCAGGCAATTCCCGACGAACTTCCTGTCGACTCCCGATGGGATGACATCTATACCAGTCACAGCGGGAATTCCGAGCTGGAAACCTCCGGCTATGAGCGCAATTCCACCTCTATAGATTTACAAGACCACCTGCGCTGGCAGCTGAATCTCACTCCCTTATCCGAGCAGGATAAGTGGATTGGTGAAAACCTAATTGACGGCATAAGCCCCAGTGGCCTCCTCGGGACTTCGGTAGAGGATGTTGCCTCCTCATTGGCAATAGATGAAGATGAAGTCCTTGCGGTCTTAAAGACCATCCAACAGTTCGAACCCGTCGGCTGTGGGGCTCGAGATTTAAAAGAGTGCCTGCAATTACAACTGCAACAGTTGCCGCCAACTACCCCATGGCTCGACCAAGCGCAAAGCATCATTGAAAAATACTTAGACTTACTCGGCAAAAGAGATTTTCGCCAGTTGAGTCGGCGCACTCGCCTTAACGAGGCCCAGCTCGGCGAGGCCATTCGCTTGATCCAGACGTTAAATCCCAATCCGGGAGAGAGCTTTGGTGGGCAGGAGCCGGACTATGTGATCCCGGACATCATCGTTTCCCGCAAAGCCCTGCGCTGGCAAGTGGAATTGAATGCAGAAATCACTCCCAAGATTCGAATCAATAGCCACTACGCCTCAATGGTTAAGCGCGCGGACAACTCCAGGGATAACAACTTTTTACGAGACCATCTGCAGGAAGCTCGCTGGTTTATGAAAAGCCTGCAGAGTCGCCATGAAACATTATTAAGAGTGGCCAACTGTATTGTCGAAAAGCAGCAAGGCTTTTTTGAAGAAGGGCCCGAAGCCATGCGTCCCATGGTACTGGCGGACGTGGCCGAGTCCATTGGTATGCACGAGTCCACCATCTCCCGTGTAACCACCCAAAAGTACATGCTCACACCCCGTGGGGTCTTTGAACTCAAGTATTTCTTTTCAAGCCACGTGAGCACAGACTCCGGTGAGGATGCCTCCTCAACGGCCATTCGCGCCTTGATCAAAAAGTTGATTGAAGCAGAAACGCCTCGCAAGCCACTATCCGACAATAAAATCACCCAAGAACTGGACAAGCAGGGCATTCAAGTGGCCCGTCGCACAGTAGCTAAGTATCGCGAATCAATGGGTATCCCTTCCTCAAGTGAAAGGAAGCGCCTAGTTTAATTTACTCGTACCAGTCGCGACCAAAGAGGCGAAGTAGGTCATAGTCTGGCGCCAGTTGCTACGTCTTCGCAACCGAACCCCAAACTTTGAGTGTATCCTTCCATTCTGGGCCACTTCCTAGTAGGGTTGCGACCCGAAAGGAGGCTCGCCGTATTGTGATGCACCTGGTAAGGAGAAATCCATGCAGATCAACATTAGTGGTCACCACGTCGATGTTACCTCTCCAATGCGCAACTACTGTGAGAACAAGCTGGAAAAGCTCTCAAGGCATTATGACAACATAACCAACGCGCAAGTTATCCTATCTGTAGATAAGTTGATCCAGAAAGCCGAAGCCCGAGTACATATTAATGGTCACGACCTCTGTGCGGGCTCGGAAGACAAAGATATGTACGCGGCCATCGATGCGCTTACAGACAAGTTGGACCGCCAACTGAAGAAACACAAAGAGAAGTTGCAGAACCACCGCTGAACTATGACACTGGAAGCTTTACTCTCTCCCCGCCTCAGCCTTTGCCACTTGGCGGGGAGCAGCAAAAAGAAATTGCTGCTCAACATCGCCCAGGCCATCGCCGAACAACATCCACAGCATGACTCCGACACCATATTCAACCAATTGATAGCTCGAGAGCGCCTGGGTTCGACCGGCATTGGCGAAGGTGTAGCCATCCCTCACTGCCGCCTTCCTGGCTGTAATCAACCTATAGGCGTGCTTTGCACAATCGAACCTGCCATAGATTTCGACGCTATCGATAGACAACCTGTCGACTTGCTCTTTGTCTTACTAGTCCCTGAAGATTCAGAACAACAACACCTGGATACACTGGCAGAAATTGCAGCGCTCTTTTCCAACAGCCAGGTCCGGGACAAGTTGAGAAAAGCCGAAAGTAGTGACGAGCTCTACGCCCTAGCCATAGATTCTGCCGCAGCGGCCTGATTCAGGTTTTGTACTTTTATTCTGGTAGCAACAGAGACTCTGCTGAGTCCTGTTTTTATAATTACCGACAGGAATAAAAACACCATTTTTTGGACGATTAAATGGTATAAAGAGCTAAAAAGAGGGGGTTCCCATGCGCTTGGTCATTATCAGCGGCCGCTCAGGCTCCGGTAAAAGCTCCGCACTACAATTGCTCGAAGATGTGGGCTTTAACTGTATTGATAACCTACCAATCAGCCTACTACCCGAACTGATTAAACGGGCTGAGCAACAAACCCCAAAAGGGGACACTCCCCTGGCTCTGGGGGTAGACGCACGCAACCTCTGGCAGGATATCAAGCAGGCTCCACGTGTTATTGAAGCCCTGCGCAGTACTGGCGTCCGATGTGACATTATCTACCTGGATGCCCGTGAACCCGTCCTGGTACAGCGTTTTAGTGAGACCCGCCGAAAACACCCCCTCAGCAATGACTGCACCCACTTACTCGAAGCCTTAAAACAAGAAAGGGAATTGCTGACGCCAATCTCAGTCATGGCGGATATGGTGATCGATACCAGCAACCTTAGCCTTCACGAGTTGCGAGAGCTGATTAAAAGCCGAGTGGTGGGTGAACACTCAGAGGGAATGGCGATCCTTTTTCAGTCATTCGGCTTCAAATATGGGGTACCCGTGGATGCCGACCTGATGTTCGACTTGCGCTGTCTGCCTAATCCCTATTGGGAGCCCAGCCTGAGAAAAAAAACCGGGTTGGACCCTGAAGTAGCCGAATTCTTACGCTCCCATCCAAAAACCAACAAGATGGAAGCGGATATCACAGGCTTTTTAGAGAACTGGCTGCCCTCCTTCCAAGAGAGCAACCGCAGCTATACCTGCATTTCCATTGGTTGTACCGGCGGAAGGCACCGATCGGTATATATGGTTGAGCAATTGGCTCGAACTTTCCTCCACAGATTTGGCAATATTCAAGTCCGTCACCGCGAACAACAGAGATAGTCGAAACACCCCAAGCCCCTATGCAAAAGCAGCACCTCACCATCATTAACAAACTCGGGCTACACGCTCGCGCCGCCAGTAAATTTGCCCAGACTTCTGCCCGATTTTCTTCAAATATCAAGGTGAACTGCGGGGACAGATCCGTGGACGGTAAAAGCGTGATGGCGCTCATGCTGCTTGCCGCTGGCCAGGGGACTGAGCTTGAGTTGGAAGTAGAGGGTCGTGATGAAAGCGACGCACTCGATGCCCTCTGCACCCTTGTCTCAGAGCGCTTCGGCGAAGCCGAGTAGTTTGCAAAGGCAACCAGCAGTAGATAGAGTCCGCCATGGTATATAAACGCCACAACCCTTCCGTGGCCTCTGCCCCCTAATCACCGCTGAGCAGTAAGGATTTATCGTGTCCAGCCCACCCCAAGCCGAAATCAAGTTCCGCGCGCAAAACCAGCTCAGTGAGTTGTTCGCTGCTCTCGATAGTGGTACCGGGCAGGAAGTCCGGCGCATGCTCAAAACCCTAACGCCCCAGAGCATTGCGCAACTGCTGGAAAGCTCACCCCCGCGTATCCGCCAGGTTCTGTGGAATCTGATCGACCGGGATGTCGAGGGGGAGGTTCTGCAGGAGCTGACCGACGAAGTGCGCAGCCAGATCCTCGACACCATGGATACCGAGGAGATGGTAGAGATCATGGAGGGGCTGGACGCGGACGATATCGCCGATATCCTCCAGCAACTCCCAGAGCGGGTGGTCTCGGAAGTCCTCTCTGCAATGAGCGAAACCGACCGCCTGCGGGTGGAAAGTGTTCTCGCTTACGATGAGCGTACTGCGGGCGGCCTAATGGACACCGATACTATTTCGGTGCGTCCTAATCTTAGTCTGGATGTGGTGCTGCGCTACCTGCGCCGCCATGAACAGCTGCCGGAGTCCACTGACAGTTTGTTTGTGGTCAATCGTCAGGGCCAATATATCGGGCTACTACCGCTTTCCAAGCTTCTCACCACAGACCCATCTGTCACCGTTCGCGAAGTGGTCAATACCGATGTGGAGCCTATACCCGCAGATATGCGCGATACCGAAGTGGCACGGTTATTTGAAAAGTATGACTGGATCACCGCACCGGTAGTGGATGAGGACAACCGCCTACTGGGTCGAATCACTATCGATGATGTCGTCGACGTCATCCGCGAGGGCGCTGACCACTCCCTGATGAGCATGGCGGGCCTCGATGAAGAAGAGGACACCTTTGCCCCTGTTAGACGCACTGCGCGAAGACGCGCCCTGTGGCTGGGTATCAACCTACTTACTGCCCTGTTAGCTTCCTGGGTCATCAGCCTGTTCCAGAATACGCTGGATAAGGTCGTTGCCCTGGCCGTTTTGATGCCCATTGTCGCGAGTATGGGCGGGGTGGCTGGCAGTCAAACACTCACCGTAGTGATCAGAGGTATGGCGCTGGGGCAGATTGGTAAGAGCAACCTCAGCTGGCTACTCTCGAGGGAACTCGGATCAGCAGCTCTAAACGCCCTGCTATGGTCCCTGGTTATGGGACTGATCGCCGCGCTATGGTTTGACGACATTACCATTGCAGTCATCATTGTTGCCGCAATGGTCATCAATTTGATCGTAGCAGCGATGGCAGGGGCAATTTTACCGGTTGTATTGCGGGCAATGCGAATCGATCCGGCATTGGCCGGTAGCGTCGCACTAACAACCGTTACCGATGTGGTAGGGTTCATGTCCTTCCTGGGCCTTGCCACCTGGCATTTTGGCTGAGAGGCAATACACTGCCTGCTCAAACAGAACCGGGGCAACCCGGAACTTATACACGGAAATCCAGATGTACGAATACGACGACGAAGACCTGCCCAAGAGCAAGACGCAGGTGAAAAAGGAAATGCACGAGTTGCAGGCCCTGGGCAAGCAATTGACCGAGCTATCGAAAGGCCAGCTCGCCGAAGTGCCCATTGACGAGGATATGCGCGAGGCAATCGATACTCTGGGACGAATCAAGTCTAACGAGGCGCGCCGCCGTCAAATACAATATATCGGCAAACTGATGCGCAGTGCCGACCACGAGGCCATTGAAGCCGTACTGGATAAATTCAAAGAACGGGACCAACAGCACCTACGCTTTGACAAAATGGCAGAAGACTGGCGCAGGCGTTTGCTTGAAGAAGGTAACAGTGCCCAGGGTGCCTTGTTTGATCAATATCCCCAGATAGACCACCAACAACTACGTCAACTCGTACGCGACTCCCTGCGCGAAATCAAAAATAGTAAGCCCCCCAGCAATCAACGCAAGCTGTTCCGCTACCTGCGGGATTACTTTATTCAGTCTTCACCGTAATCAAAAATCACCATTACACTACTTGGGCGGCCTAGCACCGCCCAAAAATCTTATTGGCTAATGTTAAAACCAATCTATCCATCGGTAAGCGTTGTTAGAAAAATTCCGTTCTTTTTCACCTCTGCCCAATTTGGCTATAAGTCCAGTCAGTTACTGTTCTAGTCCCGCTGCAGGCTCAAAATCCAGGGCCAGAGAATTCAGGCAATACCTCAAATTTGTCGGGGGGGGACCGTCCTTAAAAACATGTCCCAGGTGCTCACCGCACTTCGATAAAACTTCTGTACGCCTAAGGCCCCAGCTGAAATCGTCTTTTAATACGACATTTTGCGGGTAAGCTACATCCCAAAAACTCGGCCAGCCGGTACCCGATTTAAATTTGTGCTTGGAACTGAATACCGGTAAACGACAACCTGCGGTGATGTAGACCCCCTCTTTTTCGTTGTATAACAGCTCGCCGCTAAAAGCCCGCTCAGTATCCCCCTTCCAAAGAACCTTGAATCGGTCTTCAGGAAGTAACTGTTTCCACAACGACTTGGGAATCTGCTCCAGGCCTTTGCCCTCAGCGATACGCGTCTTGGCTTCCGCCAATGTCATATTTTGAATTCTCTGGTCATCGGCTTCTGAGCAGGCCGATAAAACCAGGATTAACGCCACCAGGGGCCATAGGGCCGAAGACTTCACCATATTGCAAACTCCTGTCCTCAATAGGTCACCACCTTTAAAGGTTAGAAAGCTGCGTTGATAGACTTTAAGTGCCGTACCCAGGCTTACCAGATCCAGCAAAAAGAAAACTAAGAGCCGGTTCCGTCAGCTAACGGAGTGGATGGAGTATGACTGGAATCCGCCACTCCCTGCTCCTGCCTTGCCGGTTTTCCAGATGCCTCAGAGGCCGCTCCCTGGCGCTCAGCGCCATCATCATCAAAGAGCTTTTCAAAGCGCACCTGTGGGTCGGCCCAGTCACCACTGATGCGATAACTGACGCTGGCCATTTTCTTCACCTGCTTTTTAAAGGCTTTACTGATGAGGTAAACACCCGCCGCAGCCGGAAGTCCTCCGGCCAGAGCAGCGACCAAGGCGAGGTTATTACTTACCGGCAGGGTAGCCACAAGGGTCAGATCCAAATCTTCACGCACCAAGTTAACCCGCCCCGCCATCTGCAGCTCACTAGTTGGCCCCTCAACCTGGATAGGGACTGCAATTAACAGTTGCCCGTC
The DNA here is from genome assembly GCF_020524905.1 of Microbulbifer variabilis. Lineage (GTDB taxonomy): Bacteria > Pseudomonadota > Gammaproteobacteria > Pseudomonadales > Cellvibrionaceae > Microbulbifer > Microbulbifer variabilis_A. The sequence continues at coordinate 195,858 of NZ_JAIVKI010000004.1, forward strand.
TCCTTCGAAAACCACTTCACCGCGCACTCGGTCGAAAGCCATACCACTTTTGTAAAGGTCGGAGAAATCCAGGCGCAGGCGGCGCGCCCAGGTGTCAAAATTAAATAGCGACAATAACCGTAAGACCGTTGAGCCAGCGGTACCGGTTGAGCGAAGGAAGCGGCCATCGCGAATATCTATTTTCAAATCTCCCGAAAACAAGCTGCCCCTGGCCATCGCCGGAGATCCATCCCAACGCAATGCCATATCAAAGGTGGCGGATTTACTCTCAATCAGCGGCTCATGCCCCATATCACGCTGAATATCAGCAAGATCATCAGCTGCCAGACGTCCGATAAATTGGGATGAGTTTTTGCCTTCGGCATCGCGCATCCACATTAACTGCGCCCCCTGGGCTTGCTCACCACCACGCCCTTGTAGCTGAAATCCGCGTACACCGCCGCGAATATCATTCAGTACCAGACGCTCTTTAGAGGGCCGCACTTCAAAGGACCAGCGCCCAAGCTCTTCCTCCCCTAAACGCAGACTTTCCGTACTGAAATCAATGGATGGCAAACTCTGGAAGTTAAAATTGGCCCAAGGGTCCGCCGGCTCTTCTGCAACAGGCAGCTCAGCAGAAGCATCCGCTGTATCAACCTGCTTTTTTTCCGGAGTGGGAAGACGCAGATGTGCCAATTTCATGCGGAGAGGCTTTTTCCCCCCGAGCGTTCCCGAGAGTCTCCCCGTCGCCATTTCACTATCGAAATCCAACTGCCACTTGGAACCTACCCCTCGGCCAGTGACGTGTATGTGTTCAATCTCCAAAGTGCCCAATTGAAGTCGATCGGTACTGAGATCGAGACCCACCGGCAAAGGACTGGATACTTTGGCCTTTGCCTGCACACTTTGGGAAGAAGCGGCTATTTCGCCCTGTCTATCAGATTTCACTTCAGGACTCTGTGACAACATCAGCTCAGATTGAGTAGAGATATCAGATCCTGCCGGTGCACCATCTCGGTATACACTCAACAGTTTTTCCCAGCGGGGCAGATCAACACTTGAGACATCGCCAAGAATATTTAGCCCTCTCTCTTCAGGCAGTTTCGCCTCGGCATTAAGTGCAATCGCTGCGCGCTCAAGAGCCCCATCCACCAACCAAAACTGACCCTGCAGGTGTTCACCGTAATTCAAATAGAACAAGCTACCCTGTTCACCAATTGGGGCGCGCAGTACAAAATTCGTTTTTCTCTCCGCAGCTTTACCAAAGGGTTCTGGAAGATTTACTGCCACACCGGCAAGATTCGAGGTCAACTCGAAAACTGCAGCGTAGGGAGCCTCTTTTGATTTTGCCGGGATTGTTACCAAAGCCCGGTAATCCAGGGCACCATCCAGCCATTTCAACTCAGGGCGCTGACTCCAGTTGTAGATAGACTCGGTAGTGGCATTCCCATCCACTACCACCTGGGTATCTCGAGAATCGCCCTCACCAAAGTGGCGAATACTCGCTTTTATGGGCCGTCCCCAGAGCTCGCCTTTCAGTTGAGTGCCCTCGAGACCAGTATTACTGTCATAGATTACATTGCCAGCCAAAGCCTCAGCATGTAAACGCAGGTTCTTTAGCTGCAAATCTCCCTGCTTAAGCTGCAAATCAACTCTTTGGCTTGGTGATAGCGCTGCGCCGCCGAGGGGCTGGGAGAGTTCCAGGTGCCCACGAATATTCCCTGACAACTGCCATTCATCAAATGCGGTGCCGAGATGTTCACGCAGAGGGGATTCCTTCAATAGACGCAATCCATCCTCAGCGGGCCCCTCTAGCTGTGCAGTCACATCCAGGCGTGACCCTTTCTCAGGCTGAGGGGTTACTTCAACTAAAACCTCATGGGCATCTACCCCCCACACACGGGCCTTATCGGCACTGACGGATACTTTGCCATCATCCAGCGATAGGCGGCCATCCACCGACTGTACCTTGGGCCATTGGTCAGCATACTTGAGGCTGGCATTGGAAAAGTCTGCGGCCAGCTGTACCGTTTGGCGCTGCGCATGGTCCCCCAAGGCACGGAGAGACTCCTCCTTGCCATCTTTTGGATAATTACTACCTCGATAAATAAACGCGGCAGTCTCAACCCGTCCAGGATTCTTGCTGCCCAAGCCGTCTTTCAGCCAATTGCGCAGGTCTTCGCTGACTGTTGTCGGAACCAGTTGTTCCTGGGTCCCCACGTTCGCATCACGTAACGACAGGGACAGGGACAAATCTGCTGCGCGACTCTGCGAGCGAAAAGGCAGGGACAACAAAAACTGCCCCCGAACATCCCCCATCTCACCATCCAACTGCAAGGGGCCTGAGAAGACATTGATTTCATTCGTATCCCTGTCCAGATTCCAAGCCAAAGTGCCGCTGGCCCGCTCAAAAGAAAATGTCTCGGCATACAAATTTGGAAAGCCCGCTTGAAGACTTGAGCCATCAAGCTCCACCCGGCCATCACCTCCGGCAAATTCCAGATAGCCACTTAATCCAGCCACCGAAGGGGCTCCTCGGTAGGCCTGAGTGGCTATATCGTGCAAATTAGCGCTTAAGCTCACGGTGCCTTCAGCGTCTTTTCGAAGCTGTACACGGCGCAGCTGGCCCTCGGGTTCCAGTGACTCTAACCAATCACCCGCAGCTCCCTGTAATACATCCAGCCGCCTGAGAATATCGCTCCATCCCGCCAGGTCGATCACATCCGCAGACAAAGCAATCCCCTGCCGATCACCACTGACTTGCAGGTTTAGCGGTGGCATTTGGAGCCCCTGCCAATCCAATTGAGTACCCTGTAAAGCCAAACGCCATTGATCACCAGGCAACCAGCGTCCGGAGATATCCCCGGAGAGCGCGCGCAGCGGAGCCAATATGTGGTCACCGCTTTCCGCCAACTCTTCAGTTTCCCGCTGGCCTTTCTCCAGTTTCGCCTGTACTTCATCCAGGTCTGCCACCTGAGCGAGCCCCACTCGCCCAACCAAGCGGTAGCCTTTATTGGCATCACTATGCAGCCATAGGCGTCCATCCGCCCACTTGCGCCCCTGCCAGTGGAATCGGTCTGGTAAGGGAGTCAGCTGGTGAAGAAGTGAAACAATATCCTCGTCCAGCAGCAGCTCGTTAAGCTGCATATAACCCCGCAGTGAAAAATCTTTTTTACTGCGCGGATTACCACGTCCCTCCAGTACCAGGCGAAGAGTCTCGGAATTACTTGTAAGCTCTTCGCCCTCACGGGCAATAAAGGCGCGGGCAGTTAAGCGATGAAAATCCCCCCGGTTTTCCAAAGAGATTTCCGGCAGGTTAATCTCAGCGATTTGCTCACCGGGCAGCCTGACGGTGATTGCCGCATCACTAATCCAAACCTTGGGACTGAGTTGGAAGAGTCGTGCCGGATCGGCTGCTTTGGGATTGGAGACAACCCTGCCGTCGGGCTTCAGGGAGATATCAGGGAAGCCATCCAGGCGCCATTCTCCCTGTTCATTTCGACTGAGGCCGGCGGCAAAGGCGTGCATCTGCAGATCTTTCCACACCAGTTCTCGGTTCCACAGGCTGGCGAGTAAGTCTAGCTGGAACAAACCATGCCCCATGCGTAACTCACCTTTCTCCCCCAGGCGCAAGCCGTCGAGCTGTAGCGACACCTGTAGTGCTTCCCAGCGCAGAGAGATTCGGTCCATTTGCACCGGCACCCCCAACTGATCGGTGAGCCAGCGGCTGATCTGCGGGCGATACTCCTCCACTTGGGGAGATAACAAACGTCCAGTTTGCACAAGGATTGCCAGGGCTATCACCAGGCTTACCGATAACAACCAGAACTTTCGCGCGAGCCAACGCAACAGGATCATTACCACCTCCACTCGCTCATAGGTCTGCCGCAGGCATCGCAACGGCCAGCACCGAAAGGCTGTGAGGAGACGATAAATGATTTATACGAGAACAATGTCGTACTGCTCCTGATTGTAGATAGGCTCTACTTGGAACTGTATGGGCCTGCGAATAAATTCCTCCAGATCGGCGACATTCGCCGACTCTTCATCCAGCAGTAGGTCGATTACCACCTGGCTGGCCAGAACCATAATCTTTTCGCTGTCGTAGGCGCGCGCCTCGCGGATAATTTCCCGGAAGATCTCGAAGCAGACAGTTTCTGCGCTCTTTAACGTCCCGCGCCCCTCGCACACCGGGCAAGGCTCACAAAGAATTTGGCCCAATGATTCCCGCGTGCGCTTGCGGGTCATCTCCACCAAACCGAGTTCGGAGACCCCGGTAATGCTGGACTTGGCGTGATCCCGCTCCAAGGCTTTTTCCAAGGTGCGCAATACCTGGCGTTGATGTTCCGGATCCTTCATGTCGATAAAGTCGATGATGATAATTCCCCCCAGATTGCGCAGGCGCAGCTGGCGGGCGATGGCCGTTGCCGCCTCCAAATTCGTCTTGAAGATAGTCTCTTCCAGATTGCGATGGCCCACAAATGCGCCGGTATTGACATCAATGGTACTCATCGCCTCGGTTTGTTCGACGATGAGATAGCCCCCTGACTTCAGCGTTACCTTATGCTGCAGGGCCCGGCGGATCTCCTCTTCAACCCCGTAAAGATCAAACAAGGGGCGCTCACCAGGGTAGTGCTCAAGTCGCCCGGCTATTTCAGGTGCATACTTACCGGCAAACTCCGCAGCACGGCCGTGTGCCTCGCGGGAGTCTATACGAATCTTCTCGGTATAAGGGCGCGCAAGATCACGCAGTGCGCGCATAAATAACGGCAGATCCTCGTAAATTACCGAGGGAACGACCCGTTCTTTGATACGCTGCTCCAATTCCCCCCAAAGTTTGTATAGGAAGGGGATATCCCGCAGTAATTCCTCCTCACTAACGCCCTCCGCCACGGTGCGCAAAATAAAGCCGCCGTCAGCTGAGAGGCCATCTTCGGCGAGACGTGATGAGGCCGCCTCCACCAACTGGCGCAGGCGTTCCCGCTCACCTTCATCCTCTATTCGGTTAGAGATCCCAATATGGCGAGTTTGCGGCATATAAACGAGATAGCGTGCAGATACCGACAAATGGGTGGTTAATCTCGCCCCTTTACTACTAATAGGGTCCTTAACCACTTGTACAACCAGGGGCTGTCCCTCACGCACAAGAGCACGAATGTCTGCCACTTCGACATCCCTGGCCTCCATGCCCTCATCATCCAGGGGCGCGATGTCTGAAGCGTGAATAAAACCGGCGCGTTCCAGGCCAATATCTACAAAGGCCGCCTGCATTCCCGGCAGCACCCGGATCACCTTGCCTTTATAGATATTGCCAACGATGCCCCGGCGCGCACTGCGTTCGAGGTACACTTCCTGTAGCACACCATTTTCTACCAATGCCACCCGGGTCTCAGTGGGCGCAACATTGATCAGTAATTCTTCACTCAAGACTCGGCCTCCTGCCAGTAGGAAATTCCGGCCTGTTCCAGCATCGGAACCAGTGCCTCCAAGGGCAGGCCAACCACATTGGTATAACTACCGCTGATAGATTCCACTAGCGCGGCCCCCATCCCCTGAATACCATACCCCCCAGCTTTATCGGCAGGCTCCCCTGTTTGCCAGTAGGCTTGAATGGTCTGGTGTGAAAAGTGGCGAAACCGCACACGGGTTTCCACCAGGCCGCTGAACTGCCTCTCTTGATTACGCAGGCAAATTGCACTCATCACAGAGTGCTCCCTACCAGACAGAGCCAACATCATGGACTCAAAGTCAGTGAAATCCCGTGGCTTCTCGAGAAGGCGATCACCACAAAGTACAACCGTATCGGCACCAAGAGCCCAGAGGTCAGACTGCTCAGACGCCGTCAATAACCCGGCTGCAGACTTATCCTGAGCCAGGCGCTGAATATATTCTTGGGGGGTCTCGGAAGCCTTTTTCTGTTCAGGTACCGAAGGGGAGCGCTGGGAAAACGCAACGCCTATCTGGGCCAGCAGTTCAGCCCGGCGCGGCGATCCCGAGGCGAGAAGAAGACGGTTTGAAGGAGTGGTATTCGTCACTGTACTACATATTCCCTGTGGGCCAGCGGCTGATTATAGCGAAATTGATCGAAAAATGATCAGTGTTTTACATTGATTTACAGACTGGGGAGACGTTCAGCGAACCTGTAACCGACTACAGAGGCGATGCAACAGCGGCGCAACCCAAGGCCATAGCAGGGCCGTGGTGAGCGCTGGCCACAGAAAGGTCAATCCAGATACGGTTTTTCCCTCCAAACCGTGCACCCAGTTACCCACTACCTGGTGGATACCCACCAACACGAAAACCCACAAGAGCTGCTGGGCTGGATTGAATGCCCTGGTACGCTGGTAGGTTAACAGACTGAAATAGGCCAGAACCGCCAGAGCAAGCGCGTGAGTACCGAGACTGGCCCCACTGATCAGGTCTTCTATGATTCCCACTAGCCAGGCAAAACCAACACCCAGAGCCTGGGGCATACGGGTAACCCAGAAAATAACCAAGAGGGCCGGAAATGCCGGACGAAACCACAGCCACTGCTGTGGTAAGGGCATAACCACAAGTAGCATCGAGAGGAAGAGCGTGAGCGCGATAAACCAGCGACTATTCGCTTGCAAGGCCCTGCCCCCCGTCCCCGATTACCGCCAGAACAAAGCGGCTGCGGCTCATACGTCCGCGCGGAAGTACTTCCGCCTCGGCAAATGGTTGGCCCGGATCTCGGGTGATCGACATAACCTCACCCACCGGATAGCCCGCGGGAAAACGTCCGCCTAGACCGGAACTGAGCAGCAGATCCCCCTCGCGGATATCGCTGGTGTTCGCAAGATGCCTGAGTTTGAGGCGATAGAGGTCACCGGTACCCTCAGCGACGGCCCGCATACTGTTACGCAGTACTTGGACGGGAATTGCATGGCTGGAATCGGTAATCAAGAGAATCCGGCTGAACGTATCCCCAGCCTCAATCACCTGCCCGAGTAGACCACTGGCATCCATCACCGGCGTACCCACATCAATACCGTGATCGCGCCCTTTATCGATCAATAGCACATGCTCAAGAGGGTCCGGCGAGACACCGATTACCTGAGCCACCAGCACCCGGTCATCAACCATTTCCGCCGAATTCATCAGCTCCTTCAAGCGCGTATTTTCCGCTTTTACTGCGGCTAACAATTGGCTGCGCTGCTCCAGCAGCAGTACCTGACGCTTGAGACGGTCATTCTCTTCAAGCAGTTCCTCACGGGAACGAAACTGCTCGCCAGCCCAATCCCCAACACGCTCCGGGGCGCCGGTAATCCAGTAGAGAGGAGCTGTAACACCGGAGAGGCGCTCCCGGGTAGACTGGAACCAGTTGGTGTAGTGATCGGCAACGATCAGAGCGATTGCCAGGGGCACTAATAACAGGAGGCGGAACTCAGGGGAGGGGCCGCGGGTAAAAAGCGGTTTCAAGGGCAGCCCCCTTTGTACAGGTCAGTGATTATTGGTCTCACAATATATCGGATGTCCCTGAAACGTGAAACTAACTGCCGACAGGGCACCGCAATTATCGCTAGGGTAGCCTGCCGGCATCAATCGACTCAGTTGGACATTAGATACAAACGGCTGCGATCCAGCATATCCAGGGCCTTGCCGCCACCGCGGGCAACACAGGTGAGGGGGTCATCGGCAACGATCACCGGAAGGCCTGACTCCTCCATCAGCAAGCGATCCAGGTCCCGCAACAGGGCGCCGCCGCCGGTCAACACCATGCCGCGCTCGGCGATATCCGAAGCCAGTTCGGGAGGAGATTGCTCCAGGGCACTTTTCACCGCCTGAACAATACCGGTCAATGGCTCCTGCAAGGCCTCAAGAATTTCATCGGAATTCAGGGTAAAACTACGGGGCACCCCTTCTGCCAGATTGCGGCCGCGCACATCGATCTCGCGAACCTCACTGCCCGCGTAGGCGCAACCAATTTCTTCTTTAATACGCTCGGCAGTAGCATCACCGATAACACTGCCGTAGTTGCGGCGCACATAGTTGACAATAGCTTCATCAAAGCGACCACCACCAATACGAACGGAGTCGGAGTAAACCACGCCGTTTAGAGAGATAATGGCAATCTCGGTAGTACCACCACCGATATCCACCACCATAGAACCGCTGGCCTCTTCCACGTTCAGGCCGGCACCAATCGCCGCCGCCATCGGCTCTTCGATCAGGGATACTTCGCGGGCGCCTGCACCCAGGGCAGATTCGCGAATCGCACGGCGGTCCACCTCGGTGGACTGACAGGGAACACATACCAGCACACGGGGACTCGGACGCATCCAGCTATTTTCATGCACTTTCTTGATAAAGTGCTGCAACATCTTTTCAGTTACCTGGAAATCGGCAATAACACCGTCCTTCAGCGGGCGAATCGCAGTGATATTGCCAGGGGTACGGCCAAGCATACGTTTGGCTTCCACTCCGACAGCCTCAACGATTTTCTGGCCATTGTAGTGACGGATTGCAACGACAGAGGGCTCGTCGAGTACTACGCCGCGATCGCGAACGTAAATCAGCGTATTGGCGGTTCCCAAGTCGATGGAGAGGTCACTGGAGAACATGCCCCGCAAACGTTTAAACATGGAATTCGATTACCTTGTACTAATTGTCAGCCCCCAGGTCGGGCACTGCGGGCGCGGCTTATTTTATGGATTCAAATCCTAGTTAGTCCGCGCAAATAATTCTGAGTTCCGAGCCGCATTTCGAATCGGAATTTACGCAATACGCCGGAGTCTCTGAGCACCCGGCAGGATTGAGCAAACTCTAACAACGGTGCCGGTTTAGGGCAAGGCTGAAGCCTCGCTAATCGTTTGCTTATTTACCCTCTTAGCCCAGCCGGTGAGAATAGCAGCCTATTGTGCTAAATTTGCCGGTCCTGCCCCGTCTATCATACGGAGCTACCCAGATTCGCAACTCAAGCCGGAGGAGCTCTATCGCCATGGCTGTGGATACGCAAACCGTAGAGAAGCTGGCGGAACTCGCCCGTATCGCCATATCCGAAGAAACTATCGAGGAAGTCAGCGACCGCCTCGGCGATATCCTACAGCTGGTAGACCAGCTGCAGGCCGTCAACACCGACGGGGTTGCCCCCATGTCGCACCCGCTTGATGAAGTGCAGACCCTGCGCTCTGATGCGATAACAGAAACTGACCAGCGCCAAAGCTTCCTGAACTTGGCCCCGCAGTCTGAAGAGGGGCTTTATCTAGTCCCCAAAGTTATCGACTGAACAGGGCCCCAGGCAACACCCAATTAATCGATTTCGCCCTGAGCCCGCCCAGAGCCTTTTAAGGGAATAACATGCACCAGCTTACTATCGCCGAGATGATCCGCGGCCTGCAGAGTAAGGCCTTCTCCAGCGTGGAGTTAACTCGCCATTTACTCGCACGCATCCAACAGCTAGACAGCAACTACAACAGCTTTATTACCGTAACTGAAGAACTCGCCCTGTCTCAGGCCGAAACCGCCGATCAGCGCCTAGCCAAAGGCGAAGCGCCCGCCCTGTGCGGTGTACCCATTGCCCATAAGGACATCATCTGTACCAACGGCATACGCACCAGTTGCGCCTCAAAGATGCTGGATAATTTTATTCCACCCTACGATGCCACCCTAGTGGAGAATCTCAATGCCGCAGGCACTGTGACCCTGGGCAAAACCAATATGGACGAGTTCGCCATGGGCTCTTCCAACGAAAGCAGTTTCTATGGCCCGGTGAGGAACCCCTGGAATACTCTTTGTGTGCCGGGTGGCTCGTCCGGTGGTTCCGCTGCAGCGGTTGCAGCGCTACTGGTGCCTGGTGCCACCGGCACTGATACCGGCGGTTCCATAAGACAACCCGCAGCTTTGACTAATACCACCGGCCTGAAACCCACTTACGGCCGTGTATCCCGCTGGGGCATCGTCGCTTACGCTTCCAGCCTGGATCAGGCCGGCCCTATTGCACGCAATGCGGAAGATGCAGCTTATTTATTATCCGCCATGGCCAGCCACGACCCGAAAGATTCCACCAGCCTGAATCGCTCACAAGAAGACTTCACCGCAGGACTGAACAACTCCGTCGCCGGTCTCAAAATCGGTGTACCAAAAGAATACTTTGGTGAGGGCCTAAATACAGAAACAGCGGCTCGCGTATTAGATGCACTCAAGGAGTTTGAAAAACTCGGGGCCGAACTGGTGGATATCAGCCTACCCCATACAGAGTTGGCTATACCGGCTTACTATGTCATAGCCCCAGCCGAAGCTTCCGCCAACCTGTCCCGCTTCGACGGGGTGCGCTATGGTCACCGCTGTGAGAACCCCAAAGATTTACGAGATTTATATATGCGCTCCCGTGGCGAGGGTTTTGGCGAAGAAGTCCAGCGCCGCATTCTGGTTGGCACTTATGCATTGTCAGCTGGCTATTACGATGCCTATTACAACAAGGCCCAGCAGGTACGCCGCCTGATCAAACAGGATTTTGTACAGGCCTTTGAAAAAGTCGATGTCATTATGGGGCCCACCACCCCTTCTCCCGCTTTCGAACTGGGCGCCAAAGGCACCGATCCGGTAGCCATGTACCTGGAAGATATCTTTACCATCGCCACCAACCTGGCGGGCTTGCCAGGCATGTCTATTCCCTGCGGATTGGTGAGCAATTTACCTGTGGGGCTACAAATTACCGGTAACTACCTGGGTGAATCTCACATGCTCAATGTTGCGCATCAATACCAACAGGTTACCGACTGGCACCAAGCCAGCGCCGTATAAGGAGATCTATAGTGGAATGGGAAATCGTTATCGGGCTGGAAATACACGTGCAGTTATCCACCCAATCCAAACTCTTTTCCGGCGCAAGCACCCGTTTCGGTGCGGCACCCAATACCCAGGCCTGCGCCGTGGACTTGGCTATGCCGGGCACCCTGCCAGTACCCAATGAAGAAGCTTTTCGCTACGCGGTAATGTTTGGCTTGGCGATGAATGCGGAAATTGGCAAGCGCTCTGTTTTTGAGCGTAAAAACTATTTTTACCCAGATCTTCCCAAAGGCTACCAGACAACCCAACTGGAACAACCTATCGTCGGTGCTGGCGAAGTTGAGATTCACCTGGAGGACGGCAGTAGCAAAAGGGTACGCCTACATCATGCCCACCTGGAGGAAGATGCCGGTAAATCCCTGCATGAAGATTTCCACGGCATGTCCGGAATCGATCTGAACCGTGCGGGCACACCGCTGATAGAAATTGTCTCAGAGCCCGATATGCGCAGCGCCGCCGAAGCAGTAGCCTACTTAAAAAAAATCCACAGTGTCGTTACTTATTTGGGCATTTCCGATGGAGACATGTCCCAGGGCTCCTTGCGCTGCGATGCCAACGTCTCTGTGCGATTAAAAGGCGAGGAAAAGCTGGGTACACGCACCGAGCTAAAAAACATCAACTCCTTCCGCTTTGTTGAGCGTGCTATCAAAGTCGAGGCCGAACGCCAAATCGATATTCTCGAAGATGGTGGCTGCATAGTGCAGGAAACCCGATTGTATGATGCAGATAAAAATGAAACCCGCTCCATGCGCAGTAAAGAAGTTGCCAATGACTATCGCTATTTCCCCTGCCCCGATCTATTGCCGGTAGTTATCACCGATAACTACATAGAGGAGCTACGCGAATTGCTGCCTGAGCTGCCCGATGCCAAAGCCGAGCGCTTCCAATCGGAGTACCGCTTATCTGCCTACGACGCCGATCAGTTGACCCAGGAGCGCACCAGTGCGGACTACTTTGAAGAGGTTTGCAAATCCTGTGAAGAGCCAAAGCTGGCCGCAAACTGGATTACCGGTGAGTTAGCCGCTCTGCTGAACCGTCAGGAAATCTCTATACAGGACTCCCCGGTTAGCGCCCAGCAGCTCGGCGGGTTAATCGTGCGTATCAAGGACAACACCATTTCCAGCAAACTCGCCAAGCAGGTGTTTGAGGCAATGGCAGACGGCGAGGGCAGCGCCGATGAGGTGATCGAGAAGCGCGGCCTTAAGCAGGTATCCGATACCGGCGCCATTGAACAGATAGTAGAGTCGGTTATCGCCGCAAGCGGCGCCCAAGTGGATAACTACCGCAAAGCCGACGAATCCAAGCGCCCCAAAATGATGGGCTATTTTGTCGGTCAAATCATGAAAGCCTCCAAGGGCCAAGCAAATCCGCAGATAATCAATAAGATTCTCAAGGAAAAGCTCGACGCTTTGCTTTAAGCCCTTTAAACACAAGGCCAGGTTCGCGTCTGGCTGTTCTCACAGAAGTAAGGAATTGATTTTGAGCCTGAAAAAAGACAAACAAAAAGTCCTCGGCGAAGTGTTTGACGAGGAGCGAATTGCCGGCTTCCTTGTGGGGGAAGCACCCGAAAATACCAACCGGGATTTTCATTTGCTCGAGCGTGCCTACCGCAGTATGAAAGCGGAAAGTTTTGCCACTTTTGTACAACTGTTTCTCGCCGAAGGTCACGACCTCAACAGTACAGATCCCGATGGAAATACCCTACTAACCCGTATCTGCGAACACCGACAGAGCAGTGAATATATAGAAATCCTAAAAGCCGCTGGCGCGAAACACTGATTAACCGCCGCGCTCCAGCGAGAGGTAACTTAATGACTTCAAATCCAGTCCACGGTATTGACGCGCTGGTGCGTGGCGCCCGTCTGTTAACTCGGCGTGAACTGCGCCCATTTATCTTTGTCCCCCTGCTGATCAACCTGGTGTTGTTTATTGTGATCAGCAGTATCATGATTACCCAGCTTGGCGGCCTCAGTGACTATATCAGCAGCCTCCTGTCACACACACCAGTAGACACCACCAATATGTCCTGGTGGGAAGCCGTCATGGCTAAAGGCGCCGCCTGGACCGCCAGCATTTTTCGCTGGCTCGCCTGGATCATTGCCATTCTGGTTTTATTTTTATTCTTCCTCGCTTATGGCTATTTATTTGGGGTAATCACCAATATTATCGCTGCCCCCTTTAATGGTCTCCTCGCAGAAAAAGTCGAAGAACTCCTTACCGGTAAGGCGCCTCCGGCAGAACCAATGATAAAGATGGTTTGGCGCACACTGGGGCGAGAATTACGCAAACTGGGTTACTTTATTTTCTGGGGGCTAATTATTTTACTGATCTCCACAGTAACCAGCTGGACCATCATTATCCCCGCCGTCCTGGCTGCAGTTTGGGGTGCTTGGTGTATGGCGATACAGTACGTTGACTACCCTCTCGATAACCACCAGCGTCCTTTTGGCGAATTAAAGAGCGTACTACGCCGACGCAAGCTAACCAGCCTCACCTTTGGCGGAACGGTGATGCTGGCTAAGATGGTACCGTTCTTAAATATCTTTGTGATGCCCGCCGCAGTAGCTGGGGGTACCGCACTCTGGGTAGAGCGATTGCGGAGAGAGGGGGATCCGGGGACAAAAACCCATACAGCAACATTACCCAATTGAGCATAAACGATTCCAGCGGAATGACTTTCACAAGACTGAAGGGAATGCCATTAAACAAAAGCCATTCCCTTGGTGCAGTTCAAAGTTGAATTCTAGAATCGATATTGCGTCACCAATTACACTTACAGGCCTAAGCAGTTTTCTGGGCGATAAAACAAGGTCGTGCGATGTAAGCCTGTTGATGCAGGCTTCATTCCTTCAAAGTGCAGCACCTTAAATCCGGCAGCTTTACCAACCTCTATGGCGGAGGCATATTTTTTGCGAGCCGAATCATCCAGAATTATGACCCCATCATTCGTTAAGCATGACAAGCTCTGTTGAAAACAGTTGATTCGATCGCGACCATCGACAATGACTACCTGAAAGTGATTTTCAAATTTATTAATTGAGCGACAATACTCACCATCATCATCGGCAGCCTGCAAGATTACTTCAGCATTCCCTGGCAATTGCTGAGTTACTATTTCAAACCACTTTGGATTATCTTCTACGCTTCTTACAAAAGCCACTCTCTTCGCATAAAATCGAGTTGAAAAACCACTTCCATATTCAAACACAGCCATTTCTTTATTCAAACGTTCTTCAAGGAAACGTATGACTGGATAATTCATCCAAGGCAGCTCATTACCTTCAGCATCACAGGGATAACCTCGCTTGAACGACTCAAGCCACCCAGTAACACGAAGATAGGAAGATTTGCGAAACACAGTCCTGCGGGCAGCAACAAATTGCCAAAAAGGATTTACCATGAGTTAAAAACACCAGCTTATATCATTATTCCATATAGTTTGCACAAGCGACGTATAAAATACAACTCTACCACGTAAAGCTTGCAAGCCATGGCAGCCTGATCCAACAATATCTACTGCGCAAGAAAGGAAAACAGACTACTTAACACCTAATTGAGCCCCTTGAGCCTACCCACACAAATAGACTTACCTGTAACTGATGAATATTTTATAAATTTACTCTACCCAAATCGTCAACATTAATCACACATCCACCAATCACCCCAGGAACCCCCTCAATATCGATGCGTCTTAAGCTAAGCTTTGAGCCTACGCACCAGCGATAGGGACTGTATTTACAAAATAGAAGTAGTCACCAGCTGAGATGTGGTATCCAACAGCGAATGGTTGAACGACTAAATTTTTGCCGAGTTGCTAAAAGCTTCTGCGCTCAACAATCTATCAGGAAGGCACATTGTCAATGGATAGCCAATTTACACATTTATATCGAAATCAAGCTTAGGTTGTTTGCATTTTCAGAGTCATAACTGAAACGCCCAGCGATAAGCCCTTTCTGCGCCACTAGGGGTGAAGATTTACCAGTTATCAATCAGCCAGACTTTCGATACAGGATTCCACGTTAAAGCCCGACGGTAATAGGCATTAAATTACTGAAACTGGTTAAGATTTTAGCGAAATGAAGTATGCCAGCCGTGCTGGCTACCCAGGGACCACGGCAAGCAACTAAAAAGTAATAAGATCATTAGCTACACAAACTCAGAAAAGAGCTTGCCAAGAGAATCAGCCCCGGACAAGCCCAAACCAGGACGTATCAACTTGCTTTATGTTGACTGCGGGAGATAAGCATTTTACTGCACCCTCCAACTCACGAAGCAATCGAGGGTTTTCAGTATTGCTTATCAGTAAACTTTGTAGACGCTCTCTCAACAAGGAATCCCTCACCTGTTGAGGGTGCCTTATACCACTAGCCAATATTTGTGGTAACCAGCCTGACAAGTCTTGCAAGGTCAAGCAATCATTCCCCTCTTTTGGATAGTTTGATAAATCATTATTAAACGCCAAGCCAGAGGAGTGCTGTAGGAAATGATCATTCAGTGGCTTATTACAGTACTCAAACAGCCTATAGAAACGCTCTGCTTCAATTTTTGAAGGGGAAAATTCAGAAACCTCCAACCTCATCATTGATTTGAGTTTTTTGATCTCCGACTCAGCAATTCCAAGCTCTATCAACTTGTTTGTTAACAAAAATTCCTTTCGGCCAACCCCCTCATTAACGCGAACAGAGGGAATATCCACACCCTTCCCAAGCAACGAACAAAAATCACTGATCACATCGCCTTTATGCAAAGACTCCATAGAAAATTCTCGAACATTCAGAGCTGTATCCCCAAATACCGAAGCCCATATTTTTAATTTTGAAAAATAGTCAAAATACACCATTAAATCATCATTGAGACGAGGAAAAGCCCCATCGCAATGACCAAACAACTGGCTAGAGGGACTAATATTGGGCGCTGCGGCCCTTGCAGCCTGTCTTTTAAATGAGAATGCTTGTAAATCTTGCCTTCGCAAATAAACAATGATCCGGCATCGATCAAAAAACCTTCGACAAATTCGGTAGAGATTATCAATATCCTCAAAAGTATGGAGAAAGCATAGGTGCTCAGCAGATATAACGACATTATCTCCGCGGCTTATTGCCAGTAAATCTCCAATACGCCAATTCAGGCGATAGGACATTCGGCCATTTTTTTTCTGGATATCTATAGTACGGGAGGAGCTGCCTTTTTTTCCAAGGGAAAGAAACTCTATCCCTCTCGAACTTAATAACTTGGTGGATTGTTTTAAAGCAAGCTGCAGTGCGCTAGAGCCAGTTTTATGGAAACCGATATGAAGGAAGAGAGTTCGCATTCGAGTCTTTTTGATTTTACATAGGTAAAAACATCCGAACGCAAGGCCAATTCAAGCAACAAAACAATCTGATAGCCTACAGAATGGAGGTCCCAACAACAGAAAAAATCTATTCAAGTGTAGTTCAAAGAAAGAGATGGGAAGAAAGAAGAGAGAAAAGGAGATAAAATTGGTACATTTGTCACGATTCTGGTTGATATAGCAGCCTAAAACCTGAAGGCGCCAATAAGCCATAATGGCCTATTGGCATAATTGTGATCAGTAACGAGAGCGCCCGCGACCACCGCTGCGGCGATTATCGTGGCCCCCACGGCGATCCCTGTCGCCGCCACTGTGGCGCACTTCAACTCTCGGAGGCTCTTGTAGTAGCTCTTCCGGTGGCACTTCGCATTTGAGCTTCTGCCCCAGTAGCTGTTCGATTGGCTCCAATCGCATGGCATCATCTTCACAGGCGAAGCTGATGGAAGTACCCGTCTTACCGGCTCGTCCTGTGCGGCCGATGCGATGCACGTAATCCTCCGGCTCTTCCGGAAGGGTGAAGTTCACGACATGACTAATGCCGTCGATATGGATACCACGGCCGGCCACATCCGTGGCTACCAATACCTTGGTTTTACCGGACTTGAAGTCATCGAGAGTACGCACGCGCTTGTTCTGTGCCACTTCGCCCGAGAGTAGGCCGGCGGAAATGCCGTGGGCGAGCAGGTGTTCATGCAAGCGGCGACACTGATCCCGACGGTTGGCGAAGACAATCAGGCTGTCCACCTCATCCCGCTGCAAGATATTGTAGAGAAGTGCGTACTTCTCCTCACTAGCTGCCAGATAGACATGCTGCTCGACGGAATCGGTGGCAACCCGCTCCGGTTCGATTTCTACCACTACCGGCTCTTCGGTCCACTGCTCCACCAGGTCATCGACCTCTGGGGTGAAAGTAGCGGAGAAAAACATGGTCTGGCGATGGGTCTTGCGAGGTGTCTGACGAACGATTCGGCGCACCTGGGGAATGAAGCCCATATCCAGCATGCGGTCAGCTTCATCAATCACCAACACCTCTACCTGATCCAGGAAGCAATCGCGGTTGCCGACAAAGTCCAACAGCCGACCCGGTGTCGCCACCAAAATATCCACTAAACGCTCATTGAGATTACGCTGCTGCTTCTCGTAATCCATCCCTCCAACCAGGGTATGAATCTCCAGACCCGTGTATTTGCACAGCGCCTTGGCATCATCGGCGATCTGCATCACCAACTCGCGGGTAGGCGCGATAATCAGGGAGCGGGCCTCGCCGGCGTAGCGCTCCCCATCAAAGGGGTGACGCAACAGATCATCAATAACGGTTATCAGGAAGGCTGCGGTCTTGCCGGTGCCTGTCTGGGCCTTACCCACCAGGTCGTGGCCATTCAGGGTATGAGGGAGAGAACGGCCCTGGATCGGTGAGCAGTACTGGAAGCCCAGGTCGTGAATACCACGCATTAATTCCGCTGGTAGGCCCAGATCATGGAAACGGACCTTGCCCTCTTGTTCTGGAATCTGGAAGTCGTCCAGAGACCAGGGCGTTGCTGCTTCCGCCTTGGGAGTATGGGTGCGTTGGCGCCCCCTATGGGGACCTTTGCCGCTGCCCCGGCGTGAGCTCCCCTCACCTTGACCAGATTTCGCCTCGGCTTTTTGGCCCTTATGGGGCTTATTGGAGGGATTCTGGCCACTTTTACGCTGCTGGGAGCGTTCATCTCCCTGGCGGGGGCTCTTCTCCTCAGTAGAGGAGGATCGGCGGAACAACTTTCCTATCAAGTGAAATACTCGCTCAAATGTTCAAATAATCGGCGAGTATACCACCACTCTATGTGGATTCTCGCCCACTACAGTGGCGGCACAGCCAATAATCAATACTGAAGAAACGCCCGGCTCCACTGCATAACAGTACCAACAACATAATGAAGTAAGTCGCCGAAAACTCAATACCATTCTTCAGGACTGTGAAGCCGCCGGTCTCTGACAACCACTCATAGTTACCATGCTCTTTTAATAGCTCTACGGCTTTCTCTTTCCGGGTAATGGCCTCATCGATCATGTCCTCACGCCACTCCCAGGGGGCAATTAGGGTTTTATCCGGTAAAGCGGACCAACCATTCTCCCAGTGTGCCGTGACCGCAGCCACGGCCATCACAAACATTAAGGGTATCGCCACCAGCCGGGTGGCGATACCCAGGAGTAGGGCAATGCCGCCAAAAAACTCCGTCAGTGCCGCCGCCCAGGCCATGAACATCGGGGCTGGTAGGCCCAGCCCCCAGTCCGGATTGCCAAACCAGGCGGCCACACTGTTGATGTTCGCCATCTTGTTGAGCCCGGCCAAAATAAAAATCGGCGCCAGATAAATCCGCAACGCCAGAGGTCCCAGCCAGTCGATTTTCTGCACCCAGTGCACAAAGCAACCATACCAGCGACCCAGTGCATTCATAACAGAACCATCCTTATTACCCTTCTTTCAGTATATGTGTTCACTTTAGTCGAGCGACCCAGGCATCTCTTACACTGCCTCAGACTAAGCTTGTTCTTCCAAGTGGCATGATGGGGTGAGGACAAAGTGAATACCTATCTATTGGTGCACGGTTTATTTCTCGGGGGATGGTGTTGGGCTCCCGTGGCCAAGCTGCTGATTGCCGGCGGACATCGTGTGTTCACCCCCACCCAGACAGGCCTGGGGGAAAGGCATCATTTACTCTCCCCCTCAATTGGTATGGATACCTTTATCCAGGACCTGGTGAATGTGATCGAGTTTGAGGAACTAGAACAGGTCATTTTAGTGGGACACAGTTTTGGGGGCATGGCGGCCGCCGGTACCGCTGACACACTCCCCGAACGCATTCGCCATCTCGTTTATCTTGATGGAGCTATTCCCAAACCCGGCCACGCTTTTATCGAACAATTGCCTGAAAATATCCGAGAGAAACGCCTGGCAGAGGCAAAAGAGATTTGCGGTACCCGCTGCTTTTTACCCATGGACCCGGCTCAGTTGGGAATTAGGGACCAGGAAATATTAAATTGGCTGCGCCGTCATATGACCCCACACCCGGTGAAGACTTATTTGGATCCCATCCAAATGAAATTGCCCCCTGAGCAGGGGCCGGCCTGCACCTATATTCGCTGTACCAAACCCCACTATTCCCCGTCCAATAAGAGCGGGGAGCGCGCAAAAAAAAATCCGGGGTGGCACTACCGGGAAATTGACGTTAGCCATGGATGTATCTTTCTCACACCGCACAAAATTGCCAGATTATTAGAGGATATTTCTCGGTAGCGGCTGGGAGAAAAAGCGAATTGGCCGTAGAATAATCTGCCTTTTTTGTAGCGAAATATTCGTGCTGTATAGCTCCTTACAGCCCCTCGCTCTGCTTGAAAGGTCATTTGGCACAACTGACGGCCCGAATAGTTTTTTCTGCCCAACCCCGGCTGAACTTGGCTGATATACCAAAATCATCGACAGGCTCCGCCTTAATTAATCTGGTTTTTCCCTTGCTCAAGATTTACCGACGCGCCATCTCCACCGAACTCTCCCACCTCACCACATTGGGAGGCCCCCTGGTTGTCAGTAACCTGGCCGTGGTGAGCATGGGGGTTGTGGACACGATTGTTGCCGGCAACGCCGGGGAGGTGAACCTGGCCGGACTGGCATTGGGCTCCAGTATCTGGGCTGTGTGCGCGGTCACCCTAATCGGTCTACTCGCCGCGGTTTCCCCGGTTGTCGCCCACCTGCGCGGCGGTCGCGATGAAGGGGGCTGTGCCGCCCAGCTACACCAAGCGCTTTGGATCGGCTTGGTCGGCGGCATACTGGTGCTGTTCGCCTTACTCGCTGTTCCGGTATGGAGCCAGTGGATCGACACTGAAGAGCCAGTCCGGCAAGTATTGCAGGGTTATATCCTGGCACTCACGGTGGGCACTCTGCCCTTTGCCTTGGGAACCGCCCTGCGCGGCTATTGCGAGGGCATGGGGCAGGTTCGCCCGGTCATGCGTATTTACCTGGCCGCCGCCCTACTCAATATTCCCTTGGATATTCTCTTTGTATTTGGTGCCGGCCCCATACCCGCCATGGGAGGTGCCGGCTGTGGCTGGGCAACCGCTGCGGTCAGTACTCTGATCGCCATCGCCTTGTTCTGGCACGCCGCCACAGATCCGGTATATCACCAGCTCAAGCTTAAACTGATACCGCCCAAACCCAATTGGCCTATCTTGAGGCACCTCTTAGCGGTCGGGCTGCCAGTGTGTGTCGGCGCCGCCAGTGAAGTGACATTTTTTGCCAGCCTGACAATCCTACTCGCTCCCTATGGCGCAGCCATTGTGGCGGCACACCAGATTGGCATGAGTATCGGTTCAATTTTTTACCTGGTAGCGCTGGCACTGGCACAGGCTCTGAGTATTCGCACGGCACACCTGCTCGGCCAGAGCCGCCCAAAAAGAGCGCTATTTGCCGGCAAAGTGGGAATTGGCAGCGGTGTGGTATATGCGCTCGGTACCGGGGTATTGCTGATCACCTTTCGCCACCTGTTTGTACACGCTTATACCAACAATACGGAAATTATTGCAGTGGCGACCAACCTGCTGCTGCTCTGCGCTGCCTATCAGCTGGTGGACGCAGCCCAGGCTATGGCCTGGGGCGCGTTGCGAGGCTACAAGGACACCCGCGTGCCCATGTATATCCAGCTGTTCTCATACTGGCTGGTGGGGCTCTCCAGTGCCTATTGGCTCGGCGAAAACTTCTGGGGTGTATATGGCTACTGGACCGGCGTCTGTATCGGCCTGGGCACCGCTTCAATCCTTTTGGCGCTACGCCTGCGCCGCACTAGCCGCAAGGCTATCGTCAAAACCTGGGGAGTAGGGGCTAGATCACATTCCCAGGGAACGCTTTGACTATACTGGCGCTCCAAGTCCCCAAGCGTGCCGGGCAACAACAATAACCGGCACTGCCCGCACATGTTGTTAACCGGAGTTACCGAATGATCCCGCGCCTTTTTCCCAACAGGCCCCGGCGCCTGTTGAGCCTCGCCCTACTATTGACCTCAGTCCAAACCTGGGCCCTGAGTGACTCCAGCGGCGCGCAAGAAAAACCCCAAGAGAAAGCGCAGGAAAAAGTACAGGAAGAAAATCAGAAGGAAGCGGTTTCAAAGGCAGAAAACTTGAAGCTGGACCAACCGGTAATCACCGAGCTGGGCCCACCCACCGGCGTCGCTGAACAAAATGAAAATCCACAGGCAAGTGCAAAAGAGCCTCCCCAGGAGCCCCTACCGCAGGCAGAAAACCTGCAATTAGACCAGCCCATCGGCGAGCTTGAAGCGGCACCAACAAGCTCCACAAATAAAGAGGCGCAAGACAAACCCGCAGAAAAACCGGCAACTCCGCCAGAAGCTCCCCCTGCCGGCAATGTTTCCCTGGAAGTGGAAAAGGCCAAGCCCCTGCGCCTGCTCGGCGCCGAAGTTGCCCCGGCAACCTCCACCCGCTTGGCCTGGTCCCCCAGCCAGCACTTTGAAGGCGTCTACAGTCCCACCGCCGTATTGGTTGTCAATGGCGCCAATCCTGGGCCAGTACTCTGCCTGACCGCCGCCGTTCATGGAGATGAATTAAATGGCGTGGAGACAGTGCGTAGGGTCATGTACAACCTGGACGCGGAGCAGTTGAGCGGCGCCGTGATTGGCGTACCCATCGTCAACCTGCAGGGCTTCCACCGCAGCTCCCGCTACCTCACAGATCGCCGCGACCTAAACCGGCACTTCCCCGGAGACCCCAACGGCTCATCCGCCTCACGGATCGCCAATTCTTTTTTCCACGAGATCATCAGCCACTGCAATGCCGTGGTTGACCTGCACACCGGCTCTTTTTACCGCACTAACCTGCCCCAGTTACGCGGTGACCTGACCAACCCGAGAATCGTGAAAATGACCAAGGGATTCGGCTCCACGGTGGTATTGCACAGCGCCGGGGCCAAGGGCACCTTACGCCGCGCCGCTGTGGAGGCGGGTATTCCCACAGTAACCTTGGAAGCTGGCGCCCCGATGGTGCTGGACGAGCGCTCGGTGAGCCACAGCGTGAAAGGGATTCGCACACTGCTCAACCAGCTGGGCATGGTGAATAAATTCCGTCTGTGGGGGGATCCAGAGCCCGTGTACTACAACTCCACCTGGCAGCGCTCTTCCACCGGCGGCATTATTTTTAGCGAGGTAGAGCTGGGAGAATTTGTACGCAAGGGGGACTTGTTGGGCACCGTAACCAATCCTATCACCAATGTGCGCACGGAAATTCGCTCACAGCACAATGGACGTATCCTCGGTATGGCCCTAGATCAGGTGGTACAACCGGGCTTCGCCGCTTACCACATCGGCATCCAAGCTCCGCAGGAGCAAATCAGCCCACCGGAGGAGGTGGTCGCAGAAGAACCGCCGGTGCAAAAGCCCCAGTCCCAGGCAACGAATGCTGCAAGCGAACCTGGCGATGGCACCGCCGAATTACGGGGTGACGAGGATTAGCCCACTACTGTGGGTTACTCACCTTGTCGATGATCCTGGGCTGGAGTTGTTCGAGAGGCTCCGGCTGCAGGGTGATGTGATCAATATCAAAGCGCTTGATCAGAGTCTCCCGCAAGCGCTCCAACACCGCCGGCCAGGCGGTTAGATCATCCACGACGATATGTGCCGACAGGGAAATGGTGCTGGAGTCCAGGCGCCAAATATGCAAGTCGTGCACCGAACGCACACCGACCACAGCCGCCAGGGTCTCCCCCACCACTGGCAGGCTCAATTCCCGCGGCACTCGCTCCATCAGCACATCCACCGAGTCTCGCAGCAGGCGTACGCAAGAAATCAAAATCAGCAGACAGATCAACAGGGACAACAGCGGGTCAATTGGCACCCAGCCGGTAAAATATATCACCGCACCGGAAATTAACGCCGCCACAGAGCCCAACATATCCCCCATCACATGCAGGAGGGCGCCGCGAATATTAAGTGTGCGCTCACCCCGGTAGAGCACCCAAGCCGCAAGGATATTGATCAACAACCCGATAAAGGCAATCACCATCACCGTACTGCCGTGAACTGGCTCGGGATTACGCAGGCGATCAATCGCCGCAAAGGCAATGCCAGCGACAATCAACAACATGATCAGTCCGTTGGTGACCGCCGCCAGCACCTCAGCGCGGCCCCAGCCAAATGACAATTCCCGGTCCGCTGGTTTTTTGGCCAGTATTGCCGCCACAGCGCCTAGTGCCAGGGCGAAGGAGTCAGTGAGCATATGCCCGGCATCACTGAGCAGCGCCAGGGAACCGGATAACCAACCGCCGATGGCCTCCACAAAGGAAAACCCCAGTGTGAGGACCAGGGCAATAACTAATGGACGCAGGGCGCCGTTGCCCGTGCGGTGGTGGACGTGATCGTGCATAGATTCCCTCCCTATCAATCCTTCGGGATTCTTAATATTTTTTTGCGGCATCTACCCAGAAGTAGGGCTTAGTTTTTACGCCCCAGAGTAATGCGCTCCCAGCCGGAATAATCTTTGCGGCTCTCTACCGCGCAGTAACCCGCGGCGCTAAAAATTTCCCGTACAGACTCGGCCTGCTGCCAACCGTGTTCCACCATCAACCAGCCACCGCCTTGCAGAAAGTCTGCAGCGCCTCTGGCGATCCTTTCTATATCCGCCAGTCCCTCATGCGGAGCAACCAGCGCAGAGTGCGGCTCGAAGCGCACATCACCCTGGGCCAAATGTGGATCAGCCGCATCGATATAAGGGGGGTTACTGACGATCAGGCCAAACTGCTGTGGCGGCAACTGTGCAAACCAATCGCTTTCAAGGATCTGAACATTGGTAAAGCCAAGACGCCTGCGGTTTTCCTCCGCCAGTGCCAGGGCAGCCGGGGATTTCTCCGCGGCGACTATCTGCCAACCAGGCTTTTCCGAGGCCAGCGCCAGGGCAATAGCACCGGTGCCAGTGCCCAAGTCGAGTGCGCGCAATTTCTCTTGACGGCAGAGTTCCAGAGCGGTCTCCACCAACAACTCCGTATCCGGACGGGGAATCAATGTGGAGGCATTGACCTTCAAAGTAAGCGACCAAAATTCCCGCTCGCCGGTCAAGTGGGCCACAGGCTCACCGTTTTTGCGTCGCGCCAGCAGAGCATCAAACTCATCCTGCTCACTCGGACTCAGCTCGTATTCCGGCCAGGTATAGAGCCAGGAGCGCTCACGACCGAGAATATGCGCGAGCAGCACTTCCAAATCGAGTCGCGCTGACTCGCTGTCGATAAGCTCAACGCTGCGGGCGAGATTATCCTTCACACTACTCATAGGAATGTTCTACCCGATAGCAGCAAATAAAACGTCAACTACTGTCCCATTGCCGCCAGCTGATCCGCCTGGTGCTCGGTACGCAGTGGTTCAATCACTTCGTTCAAAGCACCCTGCATCACCTCATCGAGCTTGTACAAGGTCAGGCCGATTCGGTGGTCAGTCACCCGACCCTGGGGGTAGTTGTAGGTACGAATGCGCTCGGAGCGATCACCACTGCCCACCAGAATCCGGCGCGCATCAGAAATTTCCCGCGCGGCGGCCGCTTCCTGTTCGCTGGAGAGCTTAGCCTGCAGCAGCGCCATCGCCTTAGCCCTGTTTTTGTGCTGGGAGCGCTCATCCTGACACTCCACCACAATACCGGTGGGAAGGTGGGTCAGGCGCACGGCAGAATCGGTTTTATTGACGTGCTGACCACCGGCACCAGAGGCGCGATAGGTATCCACACGCAGATCGGCTTTGCTGATCTCGATCGCGTCGCGCTCGTCCGGCTCCGGCATCACCGCCACGGTACAGGCGGAAGTATGAATACGCCCCTGGGACTCGGTTTCCGGCACCCGCTGCACGCGGTGTGCACCGGATTCAAATTTCAGTTTGGCGTAGACATCCTCGCCGGCCACACGGGTGATAATCTCTTTGTAGCCACCGTGTTCCCCAGCATTCTCGCTGACGATCTCGATGCGCCAGCCCTGCTTTTCCGCATAGCGGGAATACATGCGGAACAGATCACCGGAAAATATCGCCGCCTCATCGCCGCCGGTACCGGCGCGAATTTCCAGGAAGACGTTCTTGCGATCGTTGGGGTCGCGGGGCAGCAGCAGGGTCTGCAGCTCGCGCTCCATGGGTTCTACCTGAACCTCTGCCTCGCGCAATTCCTCCAGGGCCATTTCGCGCATTTCAGGGTCGCTTTCGCCGAGCATTTCCCGCGCCGCCGCCATATCCTCCTGCAGCTGCTTATAGCGACCGTAGCACTTGACCACCTCTTCCAGCTCCGAGTATTCCCGCGACAGCTCGCGGAACTGATCCTGGTCGGAAATTACACTGGCATCGCCGAGCAGCGCAGAAACCTCTTCGTGGCGCTCCTGAAGGTTCTCCAGCTTGTTCAGTAGGGATTCTTTCATTTCTGTTTTTTCTCTAATTCGGTATCGGCGAGGTCATCGAGCCCCACCACTTCGCGGGCGATACGCAACCGCTCCAGGTCGCCATCCGCAGTCGCTTTTCTCAAGCTGATCGTGGGAGCATGAATCAATTTATTGGTCAGTGAGCGGGCCAGCTGCTCCATAAGGCGCCTGGGGTCTTCGCCCTTATCGAGCTGTAACAGTACTCGCTCAAGCTCGGTTCCACTGATTTGTTGAGCGCGCTGGCGGTAGCTGCGGATCGTGTCCACAGCGCCGAGGGCGCGCCCCTCTTTGGTAAATTCCGCCGCAGCGCTATCTACGATCTCCCCGGCGGCCTCGGCAGCGCGTTCGCGAGAGCGCATCCCCTCATCAATCACACCGCGCAGATCGTCAACGCTGTACAGGTAAACATCGTCGAGCTCGCCGACCTCGGTTTCGATATCCCGCGGCACCGCGATATCCACCATAAACATGGGGCTGTGGCGGCGCTTGCGCAGGGCGGACTCTACCGCGCCCTTACCCAAGATCGGCAGCTGACTGGCGGTGGAACTGATCACGATATCCGCGCGAGCCAGGTGCTCAGGGATATCCGCCAGCAGTATTGCCTCGGCTCCAAAGTTTTCCGCCAATAACTGTGCGCGACTCAAGGTGCGGTTGGCCACAATCAACTGCTTGATACCCTGGTCCAGCAGGTGGCGCGCCACCAACTCCACCGTCTCACCGGCACCGATCAACAGTGCGGTCTGCTTCTTCAGGTCGGTAAAAATACGCGAGGCCAGAGATACCGCCGCATAGGCGACAGAGACCGGATTTTCACCAATTGCCGTCTCGGTGCGCACCTTTTTTGCCACGGTAAACACCCGCTGGAAGACCCGGTGTAACTCACTGCCGACACTGCCACACTCCCGCGCCACGGCGTAGGCTGACTTGATCTGCCCCAGAATCTGCGGCTCCCCGAGGACCAGTGAATCAAGACCGCAGGCCACACGCATCATATGGCGCACCGCTTTCTCACCAGTGTGGATATAGCTGCAACCACGCAGCTGCTCCAGTGGTACCTGATGGTATTGCGCCAGCCACTGCAGCAGCGGCTCCGCCTCCACATTCCCATAGATCTCGGTGCGGTTGCAGGTAGAGAGAATCGCGAGCTCCCGGCAGTCGAGCGCCTTGCGCGCATCCCCCAGGGCACCGGGCATCACCTCGGGTGCGAAGGCGACCCTCTCGCGCACCTCGATAGGCGCACTGTCGTGGTTGATCCCCAGGGTAACAATTGGCATAGAGTTCCGTCGGCTAAATCTAGAGGCGCGTCATTCGCATTGGGGGCGCATTTTCACGGGCCGTCGCTTCGCTTGCAAGCTGGTGAGGCCGTTTAATTGTGCGCTGATTTGTGCAACCGGCCCAGGGGCCACACTCCAGAAGCCGATTCATGGCTAGAATTATATGGCGATAAACGTTTAAAACACGCCACTCTTACACCGCTTCTCCGCAGCAGCCATGTATGGATACGATCTATGCGCCCATCCCGCCACCCACACAATCCATGTAAAACCAAAGCTCCAGCGCTCTGTGCATTCTGTATGTCATTCGCCTACCTGCTGGGTGCCTGTGCTCAAGCACCGTCTCAACCGGCAATTGGCGAGGAACCCCAGCTCCAGACACAGGAACAGCGCAGCAATAAGAAGACAGCTGTCGCCGCAGAGGAAAGCGAAGCCCGCAGCTTTCCCATAGATACCTTTTACACACTGCTAGTGGCCGAAGTCGCCGGTATCCGCGAGCAGTACGATGTGGCTCTCGCCAACTACTACCACCAGGCTGAGGTCACCAAAGATGCCGGCGTCGCTGCGCGTGCGACCCGTATTGCACGCTTCCTCAATGCCCGCCAAGCCGCACTTCGCTCAGCGCAGCTATGGGCCGAACTGGAACCGGATAATGCAGATGCCCAGCTAGCCCTGGCTGCAGAGCTCACCCTGGCGGGTGAATATTTAGAAGCCTTGAAACACGCGGAAAAGGCGCTCTCCCTCGGCGGCAAGGCACCGATGCAATCCCTCGCCGCCACTGCCATCGGCCACGAACAACTCGACGATCCACTCCGCGCGGAATTCGCCCGGCTAGCCGAGATTTACCCTTACAACGATGAAGTGGTCATGGCCTACGCCATGGTGCTACGCGATGCCAAGCAGTACCAGCGGGCACTCGCTCTTGTACGCCGTGTCCAGGAACAGCACCCAGACCAGCTGGATGCGCCACTTCTGCAGAGCCACTTACTGGTGGACTTGGATAGGCGCAATGAAGCCATTCAACTGCTGGAAAATTTAGTCAAAATTTACCCGGAAGAAACCCGTTTACGTTTGCAATACGCACGCCTGCTAATCCGCGAAGACCTAGCCCTCGCCCGCCAACAATTCGCCGAATTGGTCAAGCAGCGCCCGGAAGACGGTAATCTGATCTTATCCCTGGCGCTGATCCACTATGAAACCAACCAGCTCGCTGAAGCCAAACCTTTACTCGACCGGCTACTAGAACTAGAGCAGCACGAATCGGCGGCACACTTTTACCTCGGTGGGCTCGCGGAGAAACAGGGCGACAACGACACTGCCGCCGCGCATCTCAAACAAGTACAACCCGGAACCGATTATGTGGAAGCCATCACCAAGGGCACCAAGCTGCTCGCGGCCAGTGGTAAACACCGCGAAAACAGCCAGTGGTTTGCCGAGTTGCGCGAGCGACACCCCGGCCAGGCAGAACATTTTTACCTGATGGAGGTCGAATTGCTGCGCAAGAGTGGTGAACCGCAAATGGCTCTGGAGTTGGCTGATCACGCCGTAGCCTCTCAAAGCAACAGCGGCCGCCTGATTTATATCCGTGCCCTGCTCAACGACCAGCTCGGCAATACTGCGGATTTTGAACGGGACTTACGCAAATTGCTGGAACGCGATCCGGACAACGCCACGGTTTTGAACGCACTCGGCTACAAGTTGATTGATGACGAACCCCGCCGCCCGGAGGCCCTGCAACTGATTAGCCGGGCCCTGGAACTCGAGCCCGAGGACCCGGCCATCATCGACAGTATGGGCTGGGTGCAGTACCGTTTGGGGAATTATCGCGCCGCGGAAAAATATTTGCGCCAGGCCCTGGAGAAACTGCCAGATCACGAAATCTCCGCCCACCTGGGAGAAGTACTCTGGGTACAGGGGAATCGCGATGCTGCACTTAAAGTCTGGAAAGACGGGTTGACCGCCAACCCTGAGAGCAAGATCATCCCGGCAGCGATGAAACGTCTGCAAATCAAAGAAACACTGGAACAACATGCATCTGACAACTGACGCCGCCAACCATAAGTTTTCCTTTCTACTGGTAACAGCCCTGACCCTGTTGATCTCCGCCTGTGCCGGCCAGAAAACCAAAGAACCCGCTGCGGCGGAAGGTCCCAGTGAAACTGCGGCCCCCACTTCGGTAGTTCAACTCAAGCAGTGGAGTATTAAAGGTAAGCTTGGTGTGCGCTCTCCCGCTGATAACGGCAGTGCCAACCTGACCTGGCAACAAAGCGGCCCACAAAATTTTCGTATTCACCTGAGCGGCCCTCTCGGTGCCGGCACTACGGTGATATCCGGTTCCGCCGGTGGTGTTAGCCTGGTGCGCGGCAATGAAGCCCCTGTGGTAGCGCGCGACGCCGCCCAACTCACCCAACAAACTCTGGGTTGGCCTCTGCCCGCCAGGGAAATGTTCTACTGGGTGCGAGGCCTCCCCGCTCCCGGGCCCAGAGGTGCCGAAAAACATAACGGCCAGGGTGAGCTACAGAGCCTGCAGCAATCCGGCTGGTCCCTGCATTTTAGCGATTACCAGCAAAACGGCCCCTACCTCCTTCCCACTCGCATTAAAGCCCAAACCAACGGTGTCACCGGACCGGTGCAGGTGACCCTGGTCATCAAGGAGTGGGGTTTTTAAATGCTGAACCCCTTGCATGCGGGTATTATGGTGCCACCAGAATTAACCGGCCCAACCATCCCGCATGCTGACCTTACCCGCTCCTGCAAAACTTAATCTGATCCTTCGCATACTCGGCCGTCGCCCCGATGGCTACCACGAACTGCAAACCCTTTTCCAAATTCTCGATTATGGAGACACCCTTGAGTTCTCCTTGCGGAACGATGGTGTTATCAGCGTGGACGCAGGCAGCCTGGATGTTCTCGAACAGGACAACCTGGTCTATCGCGCGGCCCTACTGCTGCGCAAAAGTGTACAGAAGCAAAACGTCGCTCTTCCCGGTGCCCATATCCACCTGAGTAAAAAACTGCCACATGGCGGAGGTATTGGCGGCGGCAGCAGCGACGCAGCCACTACCCTGCTCGGTCTTAATTATCTTTGGCAATGTCATTTATCGATCGAAAACCTCGCTGAACTCGGTCGACAGCTGGGCGCGGATATACCGGTATTTGTACGCGGGCACACTGCTTGGGCAGAGGGTGTCGGGGAAAAGCTCACACCACTTTGCACAGAAAAACGTCACTATTTAATCGTGGCTCCCGGCTGCCAGGTGAGCACTGCAAAAATTTTTTCCCATTCCCGTTTGACAAGAGATTCCACCGCAATTACATTAGCGGCCCTTCGCGAGGGGCAGCTCAATGAAAGGCCACTCAGCAGTGAAAAACTGGAATTATTTTCCGGCAACGACTGCCAGGCGCTCGTTGAGAGTCTCTACCCTGAAGTTCGCGATGCCCGAGAGTGGCTGCAGCAATTCGCTCCAGCACAACTCACCGGCACAGGAGCTTGCGTTTTTGCAGCCTTCGAAACTGAGCAAGCGGCCCGAGCGGTGCTTGCCAAGCTACCGCGAAAATGGCAGGGTTTTGTTGCAAGCGGTGTACAGGTTTCACCAGTACACCAACGACTCGCGAAATTAACCTCAAGCGATTGAGGAAAGATGCTGGGGCGTAGCCAAGCGGTAAGGCAGCGGGTTTTGATCCCGTCATGCGAAGGTTCGAATCCTTCCGCCCCAGCCATTTTCTTTTTATGCAGTGGCACCAGCAAAAACCCGGTCCCGACATGCTCCAGTCGACACTAACCCAACCGGCCAAAGCCACTCGTAACGGGCTGCAGAAAGCCTATCCCCGAATTCAAAGAAACAATATCGAAGGCAGTCTTGAGCGCAAACCCCTGCCTGCGAACCGGAGGCACTCCGAACGTCAAAGCAACCACCTGTAAAAGTGGTGCTATCACATCCTAACCGCTAGCAAATAATGCCGGCATCTACACTTCAACTCACTTCAAGACAGAATTAAAGGAACTCGCAGTGGCTGACTTAATGGTCTTTACCGGCAACGCAAACCCGGAACTGGCACAAAAGGTTGTCGACCATATGGCGATCCCCTTGGGCGAAGCTACCGTCAAGCGCTTCTCCGATGGCGAGATCGCTGTTGAAATTACCGATAACGTGCGCGGCCGCGATGTTTTCGTGGTGCAGTCCACCTGCCAGCCCACCAATCGCAACCTGATGGAGCTGATCCTGTTGGTAGATGCACTGCGCCGCGCATCCGCTGGCCGCGTTACCGCAGTGGTACCCTACTTCGGCTACGCCCGCCAGGATCGCCGCGTGCGCTCCCAGCGAGTACCGATTTCTGCAAAAGTGGTTGCCGACATGATGGTGAGCGTGGGTATCGACCGCGTACTGACCGTCGATCTACACGCCGAGCAGATCCAGGGCTTCTTCGATGTCCCTGTGGATAATGTTTACGGCTCCTCCGTACTGCTCGACGATATTGAACGCCAGAAGTACCAGAACCTGGTAGTGGTTTCCCCGGACATCGGCGGTGTTGTACGCGCCCGCGCCGTGGCTAAGAGCCTCGACTGCGACCTGGCTATCATCGACAAACGCCGCCCCGCCGCCAACGTTGCCGAAGTGATGAACATCATCGGTGAAGTCAGCGGCCGCACCTGCCTGCTGGTAGATGACATGGTCGACACCGCCGGCACCCTGTGCAATGCCGCCAACGCCCTGAAAGAGCACGGCGCCGAGAAAGTCGTGGCCTACTGTACCCACCCGGTACTATCCGGCAACGCCATCAGCAACCTGAACAATTCTGTTCTGGACGAGCTGGTCGTCACCGACTCTATCCCGCTGGGCGACAAGATAGAAAAAGCCCCGAAAATTCGCCAGCTGACTCTGGCTGCGATGCTGGCTGAATCCATGCGCCGCATCAGCAACGAGGAATCCCTCTCCGCGATGTTCCGCTAAGAGCGCCCGCGAAGGATCTCTTGCCAGCAAATAGTTAAAGTGCCCCGCTCCGCCGGGGCACTTTGCGTTTGGGCCCGATTCCCGTAGAATACGCGCCCGCCCGGCATAGCCGGGCAATTACTTTTGGGCAAACGCCCAATTTACACAAACTCCAGAGCGGTCCGGTCGCAGGTCTCTCTGGACAGACAACCCGAGGTTTAACCCATGTCTGATATCAAACTGAACGCCATTGCCCGCAGCGATGAAGGGAAAGGTGCGAGCCGCCGCCTGCGTCGCCTGGAAGGCCGTGTACCCGGCATCGTTTACGGTGGCGAAGCTGAGCCGCAATCCGTATCTCTGCTGCAAAAGGACCTGTTCAAGGCCCTGGAAAACGAAGCTTTCTTCTCCTCCATGCTGACCGTTGATGTCGACGGCAAAGAAGAGAAAGTTATCCTGCGCGATCTGCAGCGTCACCCTGCCAAGGCACTGCTGCTGCACGTTGACTTCCAGCGCGTTTCCGCCAGCACCAAAGTACACGTGAAAGTGCCTCTGCACTTCCTCAACGAAGACACCTGCAAAGGCGTTAAAGCTGGTGGTATCGTTTCCCACACCCTGACCGAGCTGGAAGTAAATGCACCTGCCGGCAAACTGCCTGAGTTCATCGAAGTGGACCTGGCGGACCTGGAACTGGATGGCATTCTGCACATCTCCGACCTGAAACTGCCGGAAGGTGTTGAGTCTGTGGACCTGAGCCACGGCGAAGACCACAACCTGGTTGTAGCTTCTATTCACAAGCCTCGCGGCGCTGTTGAAGCTGAAGCCGAAGCTGCCGAAGGCGAAGAGTAATCACCTTGGCTGCGGCACCGGATTCTCCGATCCAGTTGATTGTCGGCCTGGGTAACCCCGGGCCGGAATACGACCGGACACGGCATAACGCCGGTGCCGACTTTGTTGTCGAGCTCGCCCGCCGCTACGGCGCCCAGCTCAGCTCCGACAGCAAATACCACGGCCTCACCGGCCGTGTGCGAATCGGCAACCGGGAAATCCGGCTGCTGATTCCCACCACCTATATGAATCGCAGTGGCCAGGCTGTAGCCCCACTGGCGAACTTCTTCAAGTTTTCCCCGGAATCCATACTGGTCGCTCATGATGAGCTGGATCTCGCCCCCGGTATCGCGCGCCTGAAAGCTGGCGGCGGTCACGGCGGACACAACGGCTTGCGGGACATTATTGCCGCACTGGGCAACGACCGGGACTTTATGCGCCTGCGACTCGGCATCGGCCACCCCGGAAGCGCCAGTGAAGTGGCGCGCTTTGTCCTCCAGCGCGCACCCAGGGCGGAACAGGAAACTCTGGCTGACGCCATCGATCGCGCGATCGACGTGCTACCCACCGCCGCCAGCGGCGATTGGGGTGCAGCCATGAAAACGCTGCACACCGCCAAATAGATCCCCGCGGGCGGCTTGCCTTTTGCCCCGGAAATCTCGATAGTGTGCTGCGCCAAATTGCCGGTGTTTTCCCGGCTGGCCCGGATCATTCGAAGGCCGCGCTAACCAGCCCGCCCAGACTCCCGCCAGCGCAATCACTACCGGACTTCTAACGCAATTAGCAGAGCGCGCGGTACGCGCCTCAGGCAAACGGAAAAATATCACCATGGGTTTTACTTGCGGTATTGTCGGCCTGCCTAACGTGGGCAAATCCACCCTCTTCAACGCACTGACCAAAGCGGGAATCGACGCAGAGAACTTCCCCTTCTGCACCATCGAGCCCAATGCCGGCGTAGTGCCAGTGCCGGACCCCCGCCTCGACAAACTGGCGGAGATCGTCAAACCTCAGAAGGTGATTCCAACCACCATGGAGTTCACTGATATCGCCGGACTGGTTGCAGGTGCCTCCAAAGGTGAAGGCCTGGGTAACAAATTCCTCGCCAATATCCGCGAGACCGACGCCATCGCCCACGTTGTGCGCTGCTTCGAAGACGACAACGTCATCCATGTGGCCAATCAGGTGCATCCGGTATCCGATATCGAGGTGATCAACACCGAGCTGGCCCTCGCCGACCTGGACACCGTGGAAAAGGCCCTGCAGCGCTTTACCCGCGCCGCCAAGGGGCAGGACAAGCACGCCATCAAAATGAAAGCGCTGCTGGAAAAAGTTCTGCCGCACCTGAATGAAGCCAAACCGCTGCGCTCCTTCGGCCTGTCCGAAGATGAATTATTGGATCTGCGCGAATTGAGCCTGCTCACCGTGAAACCCACCATGTACATCGCCAATGTGCATGAGGATGGCTTCGAAAATAATCCGCACCTGGACGCCGTAGCCGCCATTGCCGCCGAGGAAAATGCGGTGCTGGTGCCCATCTGTAACAAGCTTGAAGCGGAAATCGCCGAGCTGGAAGACGACGAAAAACAGGAATTCTTGGAAGAACTGGGTATGGAAGAGCCTGGCCTCAACCGGGTGATCCGCGCTGGTTACCAGCTGCTGGGACTACACACCTACTTCACCGCCGGTGTGAAGGAGGTGCGCGCCTGGACCATCCCACTGGGTGCCACCGCTCCGAATGCCGCTGGTAAAATCCACACGGATTTCGAAAAAGGCTTTATCCGCGCCGAAGTAATTAGCTACAGCGACTTTGTCGATTACAAGGGAGAGGCCGGAGCCAAAGATGCGGGCAAATGGCGCCTGGAAGGCAAGGACTACATTGTTGCCGATGGCGACGTGATTCACTTCCGCTTCAACGTCTAATACCCACCTATCTATCTTTCGCCTCCCCATTCCGGGGAGGCGATCCTTGCGGCGTAAAATCCATGGCGCAATCAAACTGGAAGGTCGGCCTGCCCCTGGCGCTGATTACAGTCTTTATGTGGGCAGCCCTGCCCATCGCCCTCAAAGGCCTTCTTGAGCACATCAGCCCTGAAACCGCTACTTGGTATCGCTTTGCCGGCGCGGCGCTGCTGGCAGGACTCTACTATGGCCGTGCACGGCAGTTGAAACTGAAGGCTCTATTCAGCCGTGGCCTGCTGTTATTCACCCTGCTCGCAGTGGCCGGACTGTTGCTCAACTATCTCACCTATGCCAGCGGCCTCAACTACATCACCCCCGGTGCGGCACAGATCGTGATCCAGCTGGCGCCCCTGTTGCTGCTGATTTCCAGTGTGCTGTGGCTGGATGAGCGTTTTTCGCCGCGACAATGGTGTGGCGTAGCCCTGGTGGTAATGGGGCTGCTGTTATTTTTCAACCAGCGCCTCGCCGAGCTGGGCAGCGGTGTGGATAGCGATTATATGCTGGGGCTAGGGTTGATCCTGATAGCTGCGGTATCCTGGGCAGTGTATGGCTTTTTCCAGAAAAAAATCCTCAGCCGCGCCACGCCTCAGGACTTACTGGTATTGATTTATATCGCCGGCACACTATGTTTCCTGCCTATGGCCGACCCGCTGGATGTCGCCCATTTGGGCTGGCTGGATTGGTTGCTGCTGGCGTTTCTTACCGCCAACACCCTAATCGCCTATGGTGCCTTCAGTAAGGCCCTGGCCCACTGGGAGGCCTCCAGTGTCAGCGCTACCCTGTCGCTGGTACCGGTGATTACACTATTGTTCAGTACCCTGGTAAGCAGCATCTGGCCCAATTACATCGCGGTGGAGCCCCTTAATTGGATCAGCTGGAGCGGTGCCGCCGCGGTAGTATTGGGCTCTGCCCTCGCTGCCATCCGCTCCGGACGCCGTGCTAAAGACCCACTGACTCCAGATGAAAAAATCGCTAACTAACTGAAAAGAATACAAAAAAAGTATTGACACACTCAGTCCATCGATTAATAATGCGCGCCCTCGGGACAGCCGAGACAACAAAAGAAATGGCAAGGTAGCTCAGCCGGTTAGAGCGCAGCACTCATAATGCTGAGGTCGGGAGTTCGAGTCTCCCCCTTGCTACCATTTCAAATCACAGAGTCTATTCTTTGTGAACCTTGAAACTGGGGCGTAGCCAAGCGGTAAGGCAGCGGGTTTTGATCCCGTCATGCGAAGGTTCGAATCCTTCCGCCCCAGCCATCTTACAGAATTAATCCCGCAGGCCCGATCCAGGGCAGCACTCAAAGCTAGATTTTCTTCAGCCGACATTTAATTCGTTAATGCCCGTTCATCGCAGCCGGCACGCAGTTGCGCACCAGCCATCACCAAACACCCCTACCCGGCTTTAACTCCCGGCGCCAAGGTTTCCTCTATTGCAACCGCCTCAGCCTCCGTGGCCGACGCAAATTCTGAGATCACTCCACGACTATACTCGCGGCGCAATCCCAGCGCGCGCAGCCACTCAAATCCCAGTAGACACAGCAACAGCGCCAAGAGCACCAGCGGTCCACCCAGGCCACTCAGCGCCTGTCGCTCAGACACGCAAGTCCACACAAGCTGCACAACACACAGTAGAGCCACAATCAGTAGCGTGGGCTTACGACCCAGAAGACTCACGACAAAAACGCCCAGGGGTGCTCCCAAGGCCACCACCGGCGCCGCCGCCAGCCAATTGCCAAAGACCCCAGGCTGCCAATCACCGGCCAGTGATTTCACCAACACGCCGAGGACAGAGCAGAAGGCCATAATCACCACCGAAGTGGGAATCGCCACTTTCAGATCCACACGACTCAACAGCACCAGAGCCGCGTACACCAGCATATCCACTCCCACTCCAGTCACGGAGACGACACAGAAACCAGCAAAAGCCCCCAGCAAAAAACCCACACGAAAATCCATTGGGCACTGGGGGTCGCCTTTGTGTTCACAGTCGGTAATCTCGGCGAGCCGGTATAAATGAAACACCCCAAAGCTACCCCAAAGCACTGCGAAGGAGAGTTTTACCCACAATTCGGGGATCAGTGGAGCGAACAGCAATATACCTGCGGGGATAGCCAGCAAAGAACCGAACAGGGCGCCGCGCAACATCGACCAGGCCAACGCCTGTTGCCGACAGAGAATAAACAGGCTGGCACTAACCATGCCGATGGACTGAACCGCAAAACTGAAATCGCGGCCAAGACTGGCCGGCATATCAAATAGCAGCACCAACACCGGAAAGCCAACGGTACCCCCGCCCATGGGCGTGGAACCGGCGGCATAGCTGCCGAGCGCCATTGCCAATGCCATGGACCAATGCTCCAGTGCCAGGGCAAGATTATCCCCCTGTAAAACGAGGAACAGCCACACTCCGTAAAACAAAACCAACCAGGCAAACCAGTAGCGGAGAGAGAACCGCGTTAGGAATTTCATCTTATTATTCGTGAACTTAAACGTCAGAAGGGTTAATAGTGGTACGAGTGTAAGGCGGGATCAAGGCGGGAAAGTGACTGCTGATAACTGCATCTCGAAAAGCCGATGCGGAAAGACCACCCGGCAACCGCAGTCACCGGGCTTTACAGGATCAGTTCAGGCGCTTTTTGCGAATCAGATTTTGAACCTGCATGGAGGACATCATGGAAGCGTAAATCGCCGGCAGAGCACCGCGCTTACGCAGCTCCAAAAAGTCTTCGTCGGACAACTTGTTCAGCTTCTCTTCGTCAATCACGTAGAAACCAGTTAGGTCGTAGGGCTTATCCTCTTCAGTAATACGCAGAGTCAGCTTCTTCTGGGTCAGCAGATCCTTGGATACCAGGAATTCGATAAAAGACTCGGTAACAGACACACGCTGGGCAGTTTCCACCACCGCCTGGGCGCGGTTCTTCAGGTAGTCGGTCTGCTCACCTTCACCGTCGAACAGGGCCTCACCTTCGGATTCACTCAGCATCTTGGAGTCTTCATCAATACACAGTACCGCCTGGTCGGTGTTCTCTGGGTTCTTCACCAGCACGAATGGGTAGGTGCGTACCTGCAGAGGAATGTAGCTGCCGTTCCAGCCGTCAGCGCCGGAGAACAGGTTTTCACCGGGACGCAGGCCAGTGAGGGCAACCACTTTGAACTGATCGGTGTTCTGGTCTTTTACGAACAGGATCGGATAGCTCTGGGCCGCTTGAACAATCTCCTGAACTACGAGCGGCAAAATATGATTGCTGCTCACATGGTCAAAAGTGATGTCCTGGGTGAGTTTCAGGTTGGCATGTGCCTTTTTATCCAAAGCTTTGATCTGTGCCATAAGTACAACTCCTAGCTACTTTTATAGTTACTTAATTTTCAGAGATACCCTAACGTACCACTTAATTGGCTTATAAACGATGACAAGCGCTTTCCTCTAGCCGCCGAATAGTCGCCGGAAACCAAAGCCAGCATTAAACAGCGAAGCGGCCCAACAGGCAATCTCGGCCAGTGGTAATTTATCTAAAGACAAATTTTCACCGACATGCCTCTCCCAGCTGAGACTTGGGTTTCAGCAAACAGTAAGGGAAATAGGGAATAACAACCCAGACCAGTTTAGGAAACCATCGGTGCACAATTATTTAAGGCGTCCTAAACAGCTGGGCAACCCAACCTACCCTACAGCTAAAAAGGTAACCCACAGTTAGGCCAGGGCTGTTCAATAAATACGCAGTCAGAAAGCTGAACTAGTGATCGAGCTCTCCAAATCAGCGAAAGCCCTATCCAGCACCTTGTCCTCACCTGATCGCACAATATCCAGTGTGCGCTCCACCAGAATATCTGGCTGGATACCGTAGCCAACAAACTCCCGCCCATCAGGGTAAGTATCCCGCTTGGTACACACTCTGAAGGTACCACCTCCAGGGAGATCTACAATCATTGGCTGGCCTGTACTGCCATAAGTAGGCTCTCCGACAGTTGTAAAGTGCTCGAGGGAATCTGCATACACCAAAAAATCTTCAGCTGCTGAGGCGGTATTTCGGCCAATCAGCACATAAGTTGGTACTATGTGGTTACTCTCCGACTTCAGCTCAACTAAATCCCCGGACTCCTCACCAAATTGAAACCAACTCGCTAACCGCGAACTAACGATCTATTGTAGGATTTCCCCTAAATTTATTTTTATATTCATACATTGCCTAACTACGAAAAATATTCGGCGTTGATGTCAAAATAAATACTGATTACTTTCTGAATCTGGAAACCAGGCACCCGCTGCAAAATTCTACTTCTAATAATGCCTGTCCCTTCTTTCGTTGACTGTAGAGCTTGCAATCTATACAAATTGGGCCAGCCGAGCAGGTGCCCAGCTGCTTTAACGCAGAGAAAAAAAAGATTGAGGCGAGTCCAACATAGTTGGCTGTGGTCGCTGCCAAGCATTTAGTTGCTTTTCATTATATGCATGCAATAACGGCTGTAAAGCCAGCTGTGGGAGTAATCCACTTAAAAACAAGGGCGCCAGTAAAACCGCAAGT
Organism: Microbulbifer variabilis; assembly: GCF_020524905.1. Lineage (GTDB taxonomy): Bacteria > Pseudomonadota > Gammaproteobacteria > Pseudomonadales > Cellvibrionaceae > Microbulbifer > Microbulbifer variabilis_A. The sequence goes on from NZ_JAIVKI010000004.1 coordinate 234,913, forward strand.
GCGATATTTTCTCGCAAGCCAATATCCACCTCATCAGCTGGCTTTTTCCTACCCGTAAATAACATAAAAAACATTCTCAATACATTAAAACCATTCAGCGCCATGGCGACTGCAAGCATCAGCGAGAGCCATGGATACTGACTAATTGTACCTTGAAGCAAAATATCTTCGGCAGCAAAGCCCAGAGTCAATGGAAAGCCCACACTGGCAAAACCAGCGAGTAAAAAACCCATTGCTATTCTTGGTGTGTGACTAAAATTACCTTGCGCCCGATTTATCAACAATCGCCCTCGCCGCGCCTCCAATACCGCAATAAGTAAGGCGAAGCTAGTGCAAGACAAAGCGAGACTAAACCAACACAGTAATGCCCCTTGTACCGCCAGTTCAGTTTGACCGGCAAAGCCAAAAGTTAGCAAGCCTGACTGACTCAAGATTAAATACGCTAGCGCACGTCGACTTTCCTGCTGCGCAATACCAAGCAACGCTGCAACAAATGCGGTAAGCGCACCCAAGCTTGCGATAACAACGGCGAGCACTCTACTGTTCTCTTGTTGCAGCATCATCAACTCACTAAAAAAGCCGAATTGGGGAATTACATAGGCTATGACAATACCCATGGGTGCTTTTTCAAAAAAATGGGTGAACCAACTTTGCCAAGGAAAAACTCCACTGCGTAACGAAATCGCCAATAAAAAACATCCCAGCGCGGGGGATACCGCACCGAAGGAGAATAACAACGCCCCAGCGAGAAAAAAACCAGCGGCAGAGAACTGGTACCAAGCAAACATTCGGTGTATACCCCGACTTTTATGGCTTTTTAACTCCAGCCATGCAACCACTGCAGAAAGACTCCAGCACATTACTGCAGCCCACAAACTGGTGGTTGCAAAAAAGCCTAGCGCCAACGCCATTAGCGTGAATATACGAGAAAATGTCTGGCGCCGATGAGTTTGCAGGGGAGCAAAACTTACCACGGAAAACGTTAGCAGCGTTAGAGTCAAAACAATGAATCGACTTGGGCCAGCAGGCAGCAACGGCTGCTCGCCCAAAAGCACTGCGGAGCCAAACACCGTAATCATTGAGGCTACCATTAGTGCGATCAATGCCGTCACCATGGAGCGCTGCCGCGCTATCACAGCGTCGGCTGAGCACAGGGCCCAGTTAGCGCCGACTAAATACAACACCGCGATAAAAATATGGCTGAGATAAACCATTTTGTTGTCACCTGTAATATATTAATTAGTGCGCATTCAGCAACATTAATTTTTAATGGATGCTAACATGGCATAGATGTTTCCCTACAAAATCACAAACTCAAGAGATTGATTTTGCGAGCACCGTGCGTCGAAGCGCCAAAAATCGCATTTTTAACCGACACGCAGTGTAACTGTCCGCGAAACGTCGAGGATGGTGTTCAGCTAGGCAGGCTGCCGGATGAAAACTAATTTGTTTCTCGATTAAGCCACCGTGCCCATCGTTGATCCATTCGATCGAACCAGCGAGCCCATGCCAACACTGGCGCCAAAAACCAGAATCGTAAAACCGCATCCAGTACTCCCCGCTCCAGGCCATGGCGATATACCCAAGGTCGCAGAGAATACGGTAAACAATTTTCAATGTGACGGGCCGCGCGCGGGATGGTCGCTCCCATTGCAGACTCCAAATACTGATGGTCATGAAGCAAACTGGGGGAACGCAAAATTTGTAAACTTCGCAAAGCAGCATGACCGATCATATGAATGACCGCCAAAGTATAAAATCCCAAGGCAATTTCCATCCAGATCACCCCCACTTGGGTAATTGAGGCATAGGCTAAAACACTTTTAATGTCGCTCTGTACACGCCCACTGAGTGATCCGTGCAGAGCAGTTAACAGCCCGATGAGTAGAACCGAAATCTGCATACGCCAATCACTGGCAATAAGCGGAGCCAAACGCAACAGTAAAAACGCGCCCAAATGAATAGATATAGCACCGTAAAAAATCGCCGACGAAGGCGTTGGCCCCTCCATCGCACGAGGCAGCCAACCACTCAGAGGAACCTGCGCTGACTTACCCATTGCCGCCCAAACCAACAAAAAGCCCGCAACAATTACCAGCGATGATGCGTCAGTGTTGCTTAGCGCCAGCCATGTGGTTGTCTGATTATTGACAAACAGTGTCCCGTGCTCTGAGTGATGCAAAATGACCAGTGCGCTAAGCAGCCCAACGTCACAGATGCGGTAGGTCAAAAATGCTCGCAAGCCATGCTCTACCGGCTTTGGCCGTTCATAGAAGAATGCAATTAACATTGCTGAGGTAAAGCCAACAATCTCCCAACCGATAAATAGAAAATCTAAGCTGCTCGACAGGATGATGATTTCTACTCCCGCACCAAATAGCGACAAAAATAGATAAAAGCGGAAATATCCTGGATCTCGATGAAGATAACGACGCGAAAATGCGCCAATCATCGACACCAATATCGCGCTGAATATCGCAACGATTAACGACATTGCATCGGGTGCAATTGCCAATGAGTAATGGTAGTGGGGCAAATCAAACCAGGTCACTTGACTACCCATATGAACAGTTGCAAAAGGCAACGCGATCAGCGCGATTAAATAGCAAATGATGCTGAGCGCAAAGCTGGCAAACACAATCCGTGTAAACAGCTCCTCGCGCAACTGCTGGCGAGGTCGCCAAAGCATAACCCCTAGCACCACCGCGCAAATAACAGGCGCCACAACACCGACTAATACCAGTGATTTAATAAACATATACACTCCTTACAACGAGGCCGCAACATGAGCGGGCGGCAAGTGATCTCGATGACCCAAGTAATAATCCCTGGAATTTTCGCATTCAACCAATTGCGTTTTCTGGAGGATGTATGGCCTAAACCCTTGCTCGGTATATACTGAGCAGGCCTCAGAGTCGGGATCGAGAGCGACCAATTGAATCCAATGATTGTTAATCAAACGGGCGAGCGCGGGTGCACGGTTGAGAATCTTCTCAAGTATTTGCAGCTTTGCTTCCACCACCAAAAGCAAACGAACAGGCTCGTGTATTTCTACCATCTGCCAGGGCAATCCGGTACGTAAATCAGAAGCGTGTCCATCCATGACACCGATCAACCCAGTAATGTTATGAGGCAATTTGCTGCCACATCCATAACCTGCCGGATCGACAAAGCTAAAATAATATTCGAGATTTATCCCTGCACCAACCGGCCCCACCGACAACAACAGCTCGCGTAAAATATCCCCTGTGGCATCCACGGTAGAATCGTATGAAACCAAAAACGCCCGGCGATCAAGGAACAAGCCACGCGTGCGACTGCGTCGGCCTACTACACAAAGGGAATTAGTGGCATGGCCGTACTCTGGACGAGGTTCGGCCAAATCATTCGCATGCACTCGCGCATATTCCAAAGCCTGCTGCGGAGATAAAGACAGAGGTGTGGTCTCGAAACGACGACAACGCTCATGTGCATCAAGAACACAAGCGCGATTGAAAGCGTCCTTCACCAGCTTAAAGCAGTCAAGTAAAGGCGCCGGAATTAAATCTTCATCGTAGTAGGTCATCACATCATCGCACGTATTGTGATATGCACCGACAAACCAGGTTTCAGGTGAGATAATAAGATCGCGCTCTGCCAACGTCTGACGAACCATTGGGTGGTTTGCCATGGCGGCAAAAACACGCGCGTTTGGCCCGCCTCGACCTCCTCCCGTGGCACCGCAATCGTGCGCTGCTTCATGAGGGTTATTGAGACTGGAAGAACCATGCCCAACAAACACAACGATGGGGCTATACTGCCCGAGAAGGTTCATTGTGCGTAGAGTATTTTCAACAATCTCGCACATCTCTCGAATTGAATAACCAATTTTGATGGGTCCATCAGAATCGCACTCCCGCTCTATTTGCAAACGACTGATAGGTTTGGGGATATGCCCGCGCAGGAAGTGCTCCCATCGTAAATAGGCTCGTGGAGACAAGCTGCGAACAATTAAACTGGGCAGACTAAACCAACCAAAAATAGCGCTGAAAAATGTACCGCGGGTCAAGGTTTTACTGGCAACATCTGCCAAATGCAACCACCTACCTCGACGCAGTTTAGCGAGTTTATAACGCTGATGAGCTTGTTCATCACTCACGACTTCGCGAATAAAATGCTGCGGCTGGACAACAACCGGACACAGTGGTTTACCTCTAATATCATCAACACCTTGATATTCAATAGCCGCGCCGAAAAATCCGGCAAAGCCAAAAGTCTCGACCTGGGGTAAAGTCTCCTCCAAATGGCGTCGCAGGGACTCCTCGCGATCATCAATACAAAAAACGGCTTGAGCGACTGGCCGCTTGAACGCTGTGGCGTGTGCCACCTGATAACGTGTATGCAACGTCAATGCATCTAACACTTGTGCTTGATAATGGTGCTCATAGGACAAATGCCAAACCTTGCGGCGGTCCAACTCCCCAAACTCGTGTACCATTGCCAGCCAGTAGCGGCGTATATCCACATTCGCTAAAACTGACATATTCGGCAGAAAATGCTGAGCGGCTAGAAAACTTTCGTAAGCCAGGGGTAAATGCCGATGGTTAAGTTCGTCTGAGCGCTGGTTTGTAAATTGCTGTCGCAGGGTTTGCCAATCGAGCGGTTGACCAAACGTATCCTGCATAAGCTTTTGTGCCGAAGTTACTTCCAACAACAAGCGGACAGCCAAAAAGTCCTCTATGCGCGCATACGCCTCATGTACTGGCGCATGATCAGGGCGCTGTTGTAAATGAAAGAACATCCCAGCCCAACCGCGCAACGCAAGTAAAGATTGCAGGAGAAACTCACGCTCATGACCTTCACCAATTGCCAAAACATTGAGTGCCCAGGCAATGGTTTGCAATGCCGTCAAATTCTGCTTTTGGTGCAATTTAAGCGTCTCCCGTAATCCCGCTAACGCAGGATTAGGCGCGAGGAATGGCTGCTGATATAACTTTCGAAAACAAACCAGCAGCCCCTCCTCGCGCTGCGGCATTGGCCAATGTGCAACACCTTGATCAAGAAACGCACCACACAACCGAATTAGCAGCGGATGGACAATTTCATCAGTATCCACCCCGCTGAGTGGCAATAATAAATCGCGCAAACGCACTGGTGTGCCTGTCTCACTGTTAAACGCAATCGCCTCATCGACAAGTGACGACCACAACTTTGACAATGGTTCTGCCACCGAGGAGGAATTCGCACGCCACTGCAAGCATAGCTGTTGTCGCCGTGCAAGAGGTAAACGGTGATCCAGCTTTTGGTGGATTCGCTGTTCGTCACAAAGGTAATTAACGGTGGCCGCATCCAAAGATTTAAACGGTGCGGTCATACGTCGGAACCTAAATTGCGTGCGAGTCAACCCGATATTCACAACATCGTCGCTAGCGTCGGCGTATTGGTCGGCCAAGACTGAATGAAGATCGCGTTCTGAAATTCTGCCATCCTCAAAAAACTGACGATAACTATCCTCATCCAAGAAAGGCTCGGTACCAAATAAAGTAGCCGCTGCTACAACAGCCTCTTCAAACGGCAATTGTTCAAACTGATGCAAGGTATTGTGATGTACAAATGCGTGTAATGGTGGCTGACTTGGCAACCAGTGCGACACCTCCTCTATAAGTGCTTGCAGCGCCTCGAGAGTTTGGTCCACTAAAGGCGCGTGAATGGATGCTGGCTGAGTCATGGATACACCTTCAAACGGGTAGCGAGGGGGTGTTGAGTAAGGGCTTTGAGGCCGTCTAACCCTTTAATGGAAACATGAAGATTCGGCAATTCCTGCGCAATCGCTTCAATTCGACTTAAAAAAGTGTGATCGACTAGCGTCGTATCCGACAAATTCACCACTATCTCTGCGCAACCCTGAGGCGCCTTACCTAATTGTGTTCGAATTGGTAATATGGCAGCAAAGGTCGCGGCACCATGCACCTTCAATATGCGCACTTTGCCTTCCTGTGTGGCCGTGACCTGTGGCATAAACAATGCCCGCAGCGGCGCGCCGCGTAAGAGGTGCAAAACTATTTTAAGCACCAACCCGGTGGCCACACCAGTCAGCAAATCCGTAGCCAACGTCACCACCAGTGTTGTCGAAAATAGCAGCAGCTGGTCCACACCAATTTTCCGCGCGTGAAACAACTGCTGTAGAGAGGCTAATCGTGCGCCGGTAAATACCAGCATAGCGGCCAATACGGCGAGGGGTATCTTACTCAACAACGCTGGCGCCGCCGCTACAAAAATCAATAAAAATACGCCGTGAAAAAAGTTTGACCAACGGGTTTGCGCTCCCGCATCGACATTGGCTTTACTTCTCACAATCTCGGAAATCATGGGTAAACCACCAATGAATGCGCAAAGCAGATTACCAATACCTGTGGCAAAGAGGTCACTGTTGAGCCTGGAGGACTCGCGTTGGGGATCCATCGAATCAACGGCGAGCACACTTAATATGGATTCAATTGTGCCAATTAATGCAAACATAATTACGTACTTCCAGGATGCCGCGCTAAAGACTACGGAAAATTCAGGAAAGGTAATCACATCCAGCAGCGAACCCGGTAGTTGCACCAAATAGTCGGGACCAATTTCGTAGGTATGGTGCAAAAACTCATAGTTATGGCTTTGTGAAAGGTTTAAGGCGAGAGCCAGGGGAACGGTAATCAACAACACCATAATCGGCGCCGGCAAAGCTCGCAGCCACGCAAAACGCATGCGCTGCAAAATTACCATTAGTGCCAGAGACAGGAGTCCAAGCAGCATGATTTCTGGGTTACCATGCATAACGCTGTGCGGTATTTCCGCCAACAATTCTAAGGGTTCTTTTGCTACGGGTGTAACACCCAACATAACGTGTGCTTGTTTTGCGATAATAATTACACCAATTGCCGCCAACATTCCGTGCACAACTGAAGGTGACATGACAATTCCAATTGTCGCCGCGCGTAGAAATGCAAAGCCAATCTGTATTGCTGCGGCCACTACACCGACGGCGAGTGTACGCTCGTATCCTAATTGCATATCACCTTGCCCTAGCTCCATAACGGCACCAATGGCAATGACGATAAGACCCGCAGCAGGACCTTTGATTGTTAACTTTGCACCGCCGATAAAGGTGGACAATATGCCACCCACAACGGCTGTCAAGATACCCGCAACAGCGGGAAAACCGCTGGCCATAGCAATACCCAAACAAAGCGGTAAAGCAATTAAAAAAACTAAAAAACCAGATTTAAGATCTGCCACAGTAGGCGTACCTATCGCGGGCCTAACAAATGCGTGAGGCATAATATATTCTCCCTAGAGAAATACTGGGTGACTTACCGTGAATAAATAATTCAAAGAGTTTTATTTGGTGAATGCGCGAAGGTGGCGATAATCTAGCTGCAAACTAAAATTTAAAGATTGTTGACAGCATTAGCCAGCACGCACAAAACTGGTAATTATGCGTAGAACGCAGGTGGACCGCGCGCGAGAGGACGTGATGTGTTTTTTCTGGCGAAATGTTCAAGAGGAAGCGAAGCAAAAAATTGAATATGAAGAAAAAATGAAGGCTTATCAGTCAAAGCCATGAATCGAGGATCCTCATCATCGGACTCGGACTCGGACTCGGACTCGATTAAGTCGTCGCATAAAACTTCTTGTGCACCATCGCAAGATATAAAGCACGAACTAACTAGCTTTTTTGAATTTTGTACAGACGCCAACGTGTCGCCCAGCATATAGTGCGAAACAGCAACAATATACAGTGCCAAAGCAACCAATATCTGGCCGATCATATATCGACGAAAGTAGTATTGATAATGCAACATTTTTTCTTCCTAGGCGCCAATTAAGACAGTAGGAGAGAGCCATTATAACCCACAATTTATTTCTGCAATACAGCCCACCCAGCTCTTTTGATTTTTCGTCGCGCATTTAGTTACTAGCTATTTTTTTAATCAGAAACAACAAAACGCGACATCTTTAATATCGTAGGAATACACCCTATGCTACTCCAATATCCAAAATTGGACTTTAAACACCTCACACACATAAAAGTTCCAAAGCAAGCATAAATATTGGTTAGAAAATTTTTTCAAATTGAAATTACGGCGCATGGTAACGCAATCCGGCGCTGCATTTTTTCGCCATTGCGTGATCATCGGAAATTATTTCTGCAGAGCGGGTTGCCAATAAAGGGGACAGGCACTCAACTATCAATGAACCCATAACCAGGCAAGAAAACGCTGAAGACAAATGCACTGGTCGATACTATAAAACACATCCATGTCGGTATGCCGCATCAGATTTACCCTTGCGGGCCGTCTAGTCAGACGTTCAAAAATATTCCAAATACTTTCCTAATTACCACCTATACTAAGCCAATTTTCAGCAGCCTTTCCGGCATTGGAGGTATCCGAAGAGAGACAAAAATAAGTCTTGGAATGAGTGCTGATAAGTCGAACCGTCGATTAAATCGATATTGAAATTCTGCCAAATATCGCTGCGCATATTTCGGCCTAATCGCATGGTAGGTACTACGTAGCGCACTCTTTAGATTGCCGAGTACTGTATTCACCCAATAGAACTCAAGCTCTTCAACAGAAGTTCGACCACCACCACAAACAATCTTGTCATGTACACAATCAGCCTCTGTAACAGCATTGAAGCATGCAAGGCCATCCGAGATAACCGTGCTACCGCTGCAAAGATGCTTTTTGCTCCAGGTAGAAATCTCACTGCTCCTGAAGCCCTTGATAATGGAGAGCTTGATACGAGTGGGACGTCTATCTTTGGTTGTTTCAACGGCAGCCACAAAGGGAGTTTTACCCTTAGCTCCGCGCCCCGGCTTGCATCCAGTACGCTCACCACCGAGATAGGCGTCATCCAATTCTATAAAACCGGACAGTTTGTACTGTTGGTCCCGCTCCATCATCACCTGCATGAGTTTCTGCTTCATACGCCAGGCAGCGTTGTAAGAGAGACCCAGATGACGAGCCAGCTCCATAGAGGAAATACCCTTCTTATCCTAGGTGATCAGAAAGATACCGAGAAACCAAGTAGTAAGGGGCAGTTTGGTGGAGTCAAATATCGTGCGAGAAGTAATCGATGTCTGACGTCGACACCGGTTACATTGCTTGAGCTTGCGGTAAGCGAGGTTGCAATGTTTATCATGTCCGCAGTGAGGGCAATGGAAACCATTTGACCAACGCCATCGGCAGAGAGCATCGAAGCACTGCTCCTCTGTACTATAAGCTTTAAGGAATTGGGTCAAACTAATACCCTTCTGGAACTGTACCTTGTTGCGAGCCATGGTGTATTCCCTTACAGATCAACATGACAACTGTATTTATATACAGTTAAGTATGACTTGGCAAGGGTGGTAATTAGGAATACTTTTGTGGGAAGGCCGTTTCAAGTCACAGGCACTGTGTAGCGATGCCGCATTGGCAGGCTGCATGGCGTACGTCGATCTGAACCCGATAAGAGCGACGATGACGAAGACCCCAGAGACTTCGGAACACACATCCATTAAAAAGAGAATCGCTCACTTCAAAATCAACAACGAACAACCCAGGTCGCTCAGTCAATTTGTCGGCAACCCCAGGGAGCGCAGAGCCTGCCCCGCGAGGCTTGTCCCGAATGCTTTGGGTATGCCTCAAGGCCTACCCTTTCACCTGAGGCAATACTTCGGACAGTTTTACGCAGCTATAGTCCCGTATTCACTGTACCGTTCATAAACCCGGGAGACTTTTGGGCATTTCAGTTCCAAACCTAACTCGTCAAAAAGTCTACCCATCAAATGTTGATTGAATTTCCGGCGAATCCCACCTATACCCCATCAAATAAGCCTGCTTTGGGGTTAAAGAACCTTCGGTGATCATATCTTCAATAGTAATTTTCATATTCCTATGCCTTCCCTTAGTTATCCCTGGTAATCATTTGACGGTGGCGATAATAGCGATCAAAAATCACCTCATGACCCAGCTTTACTGAACTACATTCATCGCCGCAAACCTTCTTCAGCTCCTCTATATCGTGCAGAGCCGCTCCATACATTTCTGAGTGTTTATGACCGTATTCTGTAACAGAATCTAGGCGCGGAATAAAAAGAGCTAAGGCAAACAACATCCCAAGCGTAAGACCTGTAAAACCCCCTCCAAAGAACTGTCCTGTAAACTTTGCCAAATTCCCATGAAGCACCCTCAGCATAGGGACGATACTCTTCTAAATCTTCAAACTGATCAGCAAAAGAACCCCAGGCCTTATAAGCTGCAACATGCTTGGGAGTTTTCCATACAGAGCCGGGTAAATCCCGATCAGCCAATAAGAGATTATCTCCCCGGCATAGGCAGAATTACCTCCACCATTAAAACGCAAGTCAATAATCAGCCCTTTAGACTTAGTAATCTCATCGTAGTGAGATTTAAATTGCTCAACAATTGCTTCATCATGAAAACCATTTAGCGCCACATAGCCAATATCATTCTCCATCCATTTGAACTCAAACAGTTCACCATTGGAGGCGGGCTGTTTGATTGAGGCATATTCGATCTCCCTACCCCGTGCATCCCGCTTAACCTGGACACTCTTGGTCGCCCCATTTGGAGTTTCAATAGTGAATTTGGCCATGCTGCCCGGCTTTCCATCGAGAGCATCTCGAACCGTAGTATTTCAGAGAATATGTTGAGTAGAGCTGGCAATATATGGCATCACTCGCTTTTTTAAATGAGCCTCCACGGGCTGCCCATTGATCGCGACAATAATTGAGCCAGGTGGAATTTGTGACTCCAGCCCCTTTTCAACTCCTGTGATCACTGCCTTACGCCCGGCCTCAGTTAAGCGAATAGCTAGCCAGTCTATATAGCTGGAGGACATACCCTTTGGGTAATAAATATTGGTATGACCATCTTGAAGGAAAGCATTGAGGCGCTTCAACTCGCGGTAATATTCATAGGTGCTTTGTGTTGCTAAAACTCGTGGAATAAATTCCCGATACTTAGCATCGAAGTCCAACTCGGGAACCTGTCGAAGAAAGCGAATTTATAGCTAACCTCCTTCCAATAGAGAGAAAGCCCAAATAATTTATCTGCATCAGATAAATTATCTTGAACTTTATTGGCATCCTCTGCATAAACAATACCAGCAGAGAAAACAGCCATAGAAAAAGCCAAAACAATTTTTTTAAGCACAACAAAAGCCCTATGGATAAAATGGCTTCTATTTTAAGGCTTGGGGATAGATGGCAAATACCGGCTACCGTTAAAAATCTGCAATTTGTCGACTATAAAAATGTAATATGGATGCATTTTCCATCTATTAGTCACTCCTATTTAGAAGCCCTGTAAATAAGTGCTAGAACTTCGTTTACGACCATATCCGGCTCATCATTATGATGGGTAGTGATAACTCTTCTCTGTTAAAATGGCCCGTCCCTGTGGAATCTCCATTACCTACACGAGAATAGCGTATGACTTGTGCACGCTCCGCCAGTTTGTCATAGATTGGATTCCAATCAGACATACCAGCCGGGCCACCCGCGTCTAGAAATGAGGTAGCCTCGCCAGACCCTTTGATCTCCTATTCAATACGGTATTCACCAACAGAAATTTGTTCTGGTACCGCAAAAACGCCCGGGGGAAGAACAGGCATTATGAATAGCAAGACTAGACGCATATACAATCTCTAATAACGACCAAAGAATCCGGGTCCAAAAATAGCAGAGCGCCGCTATGTTGCAGCTACTCTCTGCCCCAAACGCGCTTCGTTGCCTGGGCCAGGTTGCTCCGGCACCAGCTGCGCCAACCCCAAAGAAACCAAGGCCATCAAAGATCCTGCAAAGAACACCATGGCCGGAGAAGTGAGCCAAAGTAGACCGAACAGAACCGGTATAACAACCGCTGCGATATGATTAATTGTAAAGCTGACTCCAGCAGATGCGGCAATATCACGCTCATCCACGATCTTTTGGAAATAAGTCTTGATCGCTATCGCCATAGAAAAGAACAGGTGATCAATAACATAGAGCGCTGCTGCCAACACCGCACTCTCTACCAGTGCATAACCAGCAAAAACCAGTATTAAGCCAAAATATTCCAAGGTAAGAATGCGGCGCTCTCCAAAGCGGACAATAAACTGGCCAATTTTTGGTGCGATATACAAGTTAAGCAAGTGGTTCACCGTATAGAGGGCAGCTATTTCACCCACACTGTAACCAAACTTTTCCACCATCAAAAAACCAGCGAAGACAATAAAGATTTGTCGGCGTGCGCCACTCATCATTGTCAGAACGTAGTAAAGCCAATAGCGTTTCCGTACTACCAACTGCTTTCGCTGACTGTGGGGTTGGGGAAACTGAGGAAAGAGTATCCATGCCACCAAAGCAACTAAGACTGTAGTGCCACCTCCAATCAGGTAAACCCAGGAATAATCTAATCCAGCCAAATTCATTAAGCACCAAACCAGCCCATAGGCCAGTAATGCCGCAAACGAACCCGCCGCAGCCATACGCCCCATCCATATTGCCGAGGTCTGTTTCGGAAACCACTGCAGAGCTAGTGAAGTTTGCAAAGTTTCATAGAAATGAAACCCAATGGACATCAATAGGGTTGTCAGTAACAGCCCCGAGATTGAGGGGAAAAATCCAGTCAGCATGACTCCCACTCCCGTCGCGATGAGTGAAAGAAGCGCCAACCGCTGCTCACGAATGAGTAACAAAACAAAGATCACCGTGAAAGCGAGGAAGCCCGGAATCTCCCGCACACTTTGCAACAGACCAATATCAGCTCCAGTAAAGGAAGCCTTGGCAATTACAAAATTATTGAGCAGAGTATTCCATACGGAGAAAGAAAGGGGCATTGAAGCAGCCAGGAGCAACAATAATATCTCTGGCCGGCGGAGACGTTGTAACATAGCGAGACTCCTACATTAGGGGCTGCAATATACGCTATAGGCTACAGACGTGTAAATTGAATCGAATTACTCACTGCATGAAGGGAAATAATACTCTGCATTTGGGATTTAAATAGGTTATTGATCCTGGCCATTGAAAAGAAGAACCTTTCAGTCACTTGCCGTGAGAGCCATGCGCTCTTTAATGATGAGCAAGCAATAGAATATAAAGCTTTATAGGGTATAAAAATGCTAAAAGGTATTGCAGGTCGCGCGTGAAAACTACACTCAAGGATTCTTTGGAAAGCGTCTGCACAACTTCCAATATCTTTTTTCTTATGAGACACCATTTATCATCTAAGCTATGAACAACCTCTACCACCCATACCTTCGATATCAACTACAGTAGCATGTCTTTGTCCTTTAGAGGTGCTAAGCCAACGGGGTTGCTAAATGAATATGTTCACAAAGATTTCCTGCTTGTTGCTTCAAATTGCCATCTCTACTCTTTATGCGTTATCCACAGTCTCCTATGCCACACCCCGGGCCGGTGTCCTGCCGGATAACCTCACCTTAAAGGAATGGAAGGTGCCCTGGGCAGGTTTACCAAGGGACCCGCATGTGGATAACCAACAACAAGTCTGGTTCTGTGGACAGGCAGGCAACTATATTGGTCGATTTAATACGGCTAACAAAGAATTCAAGCAATTTGAAGTACCCGAAGGGACTCACCCACACAACTTGATTGTGGATAATCAAGATCAGATCTGGTACGCCGGCAACCGCAACGCACATATTGGCCGGATGAATCCAGTGGACGGCAAAATTCATCAATATGCTATGCCTGAAGGAGTTAATGATCCGCATACACTGGTCTTTAACCGGGAGGGGAATATCTGGTTTACTGCCCAACAGAGTAATCGGATTGGCTTATTGAATGTAACCAATGGTCGTGTACAGATCGCAACACCACAAACCAGCAATGCTCGCCCCTATGGCATTAAGGTAGACCAACAAGATCGCCCCTGGGTAGCCTTATTTGGCACCAACAAACTTGCCTGGGTAGATCCCAAAACCATGGCCGTAACAGAAGTTTCCCTCCCGCGCTCAAAAGCCCGCCCGCGTAGATTGGAAATCGATCCTACTGGTAATATCTGGTATGTGGACTATTCGGATGGCTACCTGGGGCGTTACACGCCTGGCACAAAAGAATTCAAAGAATGGAAACTCCCTAGTGAAAATCCACGACCTTATGGCACAGCACTAGACAATAAAGGGCGCCTATGGGTCGCGGATACCGAAACTATTCCGAATACCCTATATGGTTTTGACACAAAAACAGGAGTCTTCATCAGTAAAACCACGGTACCAAGTGGGGGAAACATCCGTCACATGTATTTTGACAATAAAGACGGCAGTTTTTGGTTCGGTGTGGATAGTGGGTATCTTGACCAGGGATTACCCAAGGAATAGCTTCGACAACTGTCACCACTTGGACAATAAGGATTGACATAAATAGCAATATCGTGCCAGTTATATTTTTTCTCTTTTGAACTTCTAACTTTTACCTACGCTACAGGTCAAATCCCGTCAGAAAGATCTCTACCCCCAAGAAAGGATGTTTAAGTCGAAAATGTTAAGGTATGGATCTTACAATTGACCTAATGACGTCACCTCGCAATACAGGCAGCATATCTAACAACCCATTGATATCATCAAAGATAAACTGACTTACTGTGAATCGGTAAATTAAAAGTATTTCACAACAACACCGACATATTGGGTTAAAAATTGAATATTGATGACTACATACAAAGGAGTACACTCTTGAAGAAAGCGTTTCTTACACTATCCATCTCTATCTTTTCCACCTCATGCGCCACGGTTAAAACCATTAACCCAGAAGACAATCAAATAGAGATTACTCATAGAGGCAAAAAAAGCTACTGCGAAGAAATACCGAGAATTTATAGTGGCACCTCGTATAATTTTTGCCTACTAAATAGCGAGCCAAGCGAAACTGTAAATACTGGCTCAACTATAAATGGTGTTCCTATCGTTTTACTTGATTCTGCATTTTCGGTTGCAGCCGATACTGTTGTCTTACCGTATACAGTATTTGCACAAGCGAAATTCGGCAACATAGAAGTCAATTGACTGAGGATAACTGACAACCAAAATCAAGAGAAATCTGGGTGACCGCCAGCTAAAAATCAAGACAAATACTCACTATAATATCCTGGAGAAAAATCTGAAATTATTTGTTGTAGCTTTCTTGGTGAGGGCTACAACCTCCTTTCTTAAACTACAATCAAACTGCAATTAAACATCAATACAATTAAACTTACTTTCAGGAAAAATAATCAACTGATCGCGTCAACAAAATAAACTCAGGCCGGGCCAACGTATATTCCTGCAAAATTCTCTCCCTATTCGAAACTGTAGATCCTTTTATCTACTAGAGAATCATTGAGAAGCCTTTTGAGTTATTCAAACTCACCTAACAGAAAACAACTTTATAAATCAATCAACAGTTCGCCATTTTATATGACTTTTTCTTAGCGAAGTTCCGCTTCTGAAATATGGTGACATGAAAAATCAAAAACGCTTTTTATTTAACCTCATTAACAATTATTTTCGCTATCACTGCTGGTCCCCTCCCTCAGCGATAAATCTCTCAATCTTATTTTTTAAAATCAAGCTTAGCTTTTGTAAAAAAGTGCCTAGTGGACCATGCGGTTAATTAGGTGACACATTTTTGGCTCGCTGCACTGAAGCCAGTATCGTGTCGGCGCTCTTTGTCCATTTAAATGGTTTGGCAAGATCGCGGTTATGAACACGAATAAATCGCTGCAGCTCGACCTTCAAGTCCGCCACATCGGTAAATATGCCTCGGTAAAGAGCCCGCCGTTCGAGCTGTGCAAACCATCCTTCTACGGCGTTCAACCAGGATGCACTGTGGGCGTGAAATGGAAATGAATTCTCGGCTGGTTGGCTACCCACTCTGTGACTTCTTTGGTTTTGTGAGCGCTGAGGTTATCCAGCACAATGTGCAACTCCTTGTCTTTCGGTGTCTGCCGCTCGACCTGTTTCAGAAATGCAAGAAATTCCTTGGAGCGCGATCTTTTCTCGACGCGACCAATCACTTCGCCAGTCAGAAAATTGAAGGCTGCAAAGAGAGCCGCCGTTCCATTACGCTTGTAATCGTGGGTGCGACTTCCAATGCGCCCCGGGGCAAGTGGAAGCCCTGGTTGAGTGCGATCGAGTGCCTGGATCTGGG
>NZ_JAIVKI010000005.1 GCF_020524905.1 Microbulbifer variabilis
TGGCTGACAATACGGTTCATTTGCTCATGTTTTGGAAGGTGAATTTAG
Source organism: Microbulbifer variabilis (assembly GCF_020524905.1). Taxonomy (GTDB): domain Bacteria; phylum Pseudomonadota; class Gammaproteobacteria; order Pseudomonadales; family Cellvibrionaceae; genus Microbulbifer; species Microbulbifer variabilis_A. Next base: position 49 of record NZ_JAIVKI010000005.1, read on the forward strand.
TGCGAATCGTTCCGTAAGCCCTTATTACACTGTACTGGAGGCTGGTGTTTGGTTTTTTTCAGGGTCGACTAGTTAGCTGAGAAAAATGGATCTGACATAACGCCGCAATCAGGGGTGGACGAAAGATGGCGGCAATTTTGGAACAAAATTAATGACAGCTTTTGGCCATCCCCTGCATTGCTTTGTTACAACTTTTTAGTACGGGCCACTCTGACTCTTCATTTTCTCAATCAATTCCTTGAGAGTGCTATTTTTCTTACCCCTAAGTTTCAAGCCACCTTTGTATGTAGATGTCCTTTTTCTATTATAAAAAGTAACATTGTTATCTTTTAAAAATTTAAACTCTTTTTGTGTGTCTAAGTAATTCTTTGTTCCCGCTGAAGGCAGCCAACCTTTGAACAAAGCTTCATATGCCAACATCCAAAATGGTCCCTTCAACTCCTCAGCCACCATAATAGGCGTCCACAATGTGGCATCGAAATCCGAATGCAACAAACCGGAATCATGTGCATCAAGACATATTAATGCGACTACAGGATCTTTAACTCGGCATAGCGCTCTCGTAACTTCAGAATCCAGTTTTATACCAAAGCATAAACAAGCCCAAACAGCCCAGGACAGTTCACTAGAATGGAGTTTAGCTGCATGCTCCAGTATTGTTCTTGAAAGAGCTTCATTGAGTAGTTCTTTGTTAATGGCAAATCCATTTTCTTCATGATACTTCAATATATCTATAAGTACGGGAATCGTGCCGGATTCCGCGACGAGAAAGTTATAAAGTATATTTTGGTACAAATCCCAATTTTCGCTTTTTATTTCACACTGTGTTGTGCGTTGGAGAGCGTACTTTATTACCGCCTGACTGCTGTCCTTCGCCTGAAGCTCTATGGCCTTGTTGAACAATGAAATCAGACCATTCTGCTGGGCTAAATGAGAGGACCCAATTTCTATTGCCTTCAAATCGGTTACCCATGCTTCCTCAATCAATCGAGGCAAGCTAAATATACTTGTCTTCTCAGAAGATAGATCAAGCTCATATTCATTAAATATTTCAGAAAGAACCGCTAAAGCTCTTTCCGCTTCAGTATATGTATTAAAGGAAAACTCGTAATCATCCATAAACCGAAAATAATTGTTACCAATTTCTCTAGAGATAGATGCGTCAACATTCGTTAATATAACTTCGGCTATTACATGAGATATATCAGGGCCAATTGGAACTCCTTTCGTTTGCCCATCTTGACCATTTTGAATTACCCTGTCTAACTTATTGCCAGCAAGATCAGCAAAGGCGCGCTTAGATTTTGCAATAGGTTTTCCATGTAATGCCCACGGTATACTGTGGGTATAAAGTGTTGGGTAAAACTTGCTTATATCCGTTTTGAGGATATATCTTTTAGAAGCTCTTATCCTAAGCCTTTCAAGGTTTGCTACATCAAACCCTTTTGCCCAATTTAAAGCTCTAACCTGTGTTTTGCTAAATTCCGGCCGACTAAGTGATTTATTGCTTGTGTGATAGTGTGCTTCAAGTTCAGTCCAATTTTCAGCTACAACTTTTGCTTGCTGAAAAGAATTTACTGGATTTGGAATAGAAAGTTTTCTCCTTAAGTCACCATTCCTTGCTAGGTTAAAGACTGTCGGACGACTAACGTAATTCGGTTTTTTGCTGCCTGACCAATCATATCCACTTGGAAGTGATGCGATGTTTTTCTGAATTATCGCAGAAAACATACCACTACTGAATGGTGGAGGAAGCTCTCTAGGGAAGTATCCTTTCTTCAGAATTGTCTCGATCATCTTAGTCTTCTAGTAGTTGTAACAGTTAATTCAAAAGAAGCGTCTCTATATCACCCTTCTATATAATTCTAAAGCCTTCAACCAAAATCAGCTTAAATAGCCCACAAAATCAAAGGGCTACACCAGTCGGCATGAATTCAAACAGGTAGATATATAGCAGCCTCTTTAAAATTCCAAGCTTTCTCTGCTTTATATCACTTTTCAGCCCACTTAAAAATCAACAACTTAGACAACTTCTCAAAGAAATAGGAGAAGCTTCTCCTTAATTCTGATATATGCAGCAGGACATAGCGTTCAATACTATATTTTTCCATTTGATGATGTATATGTGTCTAAATTGAAAGCACAAGCAGCCGCTTTGATGGGTTTCTTTGCTCACACTAACGATGAGAAAATAATAAAAGTTAGCCGGAATTAAATGCTATTACTTTCGTAGGTAACATCCTCCCAAAGGAGGATGTATGGCTATAGGTAGCTATCCCATAAGTTAAGAGCCTTACTCCCCAATGAAAACTCCTCCCCAAAAATTGGGATACTGCAATTCATCCCTCTTGGTAGTGATCAGCCATCCGTAGTGGTTTGCCCCCCACTCTGCTATTCTGCGCCCCCTTAAAGAAGCCCTTCGAACTTTGGGCTGGGCCTCTCGGCTCAGTTCAGCCTCGATTGTGTGCTTCAGGAACATCAGGCTTGGGCTTACTGTTCGATTTTTAAGCGGACTTTTCCATTAATAAGCCCCTAAACATGCCTGCCCTCAACCTCGACCTTAGCTGACCGCACTTCCTGCGGGGCTTACGAGGTTTGCGAACACTTTTGTAACTTATTGATTTTCTTAGAACAATGCCAAAAACCGCAACCAAGACCAAGGCCGCGAAACCCGAACACACCCCAATGATGCAGCAATATTTACGCATCAAAGCCCAGCACCCCCAGGAGCTGGTTTTCTATCGCATGGGGGATTTCTACGAGCTTTTCTATGACGATGCCAAGAAGGCATCGGAGCTTTTAGATGTCACCCTGACCGCGCGGGGCAAATCTGGTGGTGAGCCAATTCCCATGGCAGGCATTCCCTACCATGCGGCCGAGGGTTATTTAGCGCGCTTGATCAAGGCTGGTGTGTCTGTTGCCATTTGCGAGCAGATTGGCGATCCGGCGACGAGTAAGGGCCCAGTGGAGCGGCAGGTGGTACGTATTGTCACGCCCGGTACCGTCACCGATGAGGCGCTGTTGAATGACCGCCGCGATAACCTGCTGGCAGCTATTTCCCACTTAGGAGATGTATTCGGTCTCGCGCTCTTGGACTTGGCGACCGGTCGCTTTGTGGTTCAGGAGACCGAAACCCTGGAGTCCCTGGCCGAACAGGTTCAGCGTCACAACCCAGCTGAGTTGCTCGTTCCAGAAGACCTCACTCTGCCAGTAGAAATTCAGCGCCGCGCCGGTGTGCGCCGTCGTGCGCCCTGGGAGTTTGAACTGGAAACCGCCCTGCGCCTGCTCAATCAGCAGTTTGGCACTATGAATCTAGAAGCCTTTGGTTGCAGCCATATGCACGGCGCCATAGTAGCTGCTGGCTGCTTGTTGCAATACGCACGGGATACCCAACGCACCGAGCTACCCCATATTCGCAGCCTGCACACCGAAAGCGGCGACGAAACCGTCGCTCTGGATGGCGCCAGCCGACGCAACCTGGAAATCGACCTGAACCTGAATGGCGGCGATGACAATACCCTGCTATCTGTTTTCGACAGTTGCAAAACCGCCATGGGTAGCCGTCTTCTGCGCCGCTGGCTGAACAACCCGCTGCGCCAGCTCACTACGCTGCACAACCGCCAGGATGCCATTGCTGCGCTGATTGAAGAGTATGGTTTCGAGCCACTGCGTGATGCCCTGAAACCCGTGGGAGATATGGAGCGTATTCTGGGTCGCTTGGCACTGCGTTCTGCTCGCCCCCGCGACTTGGCAAGACTGGGCCAGTCTCTGGCGCAGTTCCCCGAAATCCAAGAACAGCTAGCGGATTCGGGTGCCACCCTAATCAAAGAGCTTTGCGGCCAGATTGGTGAGTGGCCGGAAACCGTAGAACTGCTGCAAAAAGCCATTATTGAAAACCCGCCTGTCGTGATACGCGATGGCGGCGTCATTGCTACCGGCTACGATGAAGAGCTTGATGAGCTGCGCGCTATCAGCGAGAACGCGGGCGATTACTTGGTACAACTGGAGCTTCAGGAAAAGGGGCGCACCGGTATCCCCACCCTGAAAGTGGGTTACAACCGAGTGCATGGCTACTTTATTGAAATTAGCCGTGGCCAGAGCGATAAGGCACCGGCGGAATATATTCGCCGCCAGACCCTGAAGAATGCCGAGCGTTTTATTACGCCCGAATTGAAAGAATTCGAGGACAAGGCACTCTCTGCCAAAAGCCGTGCCCTGGCACGAGAGAAAGCCCTCTATGAGGAGCTGATCAACCAGCTGAACGAATCCCTGGCAGAGCTACAAGCCGCTGCGGCAGGTATTTCTGAATTGGATGTTCTGGCCTGTTTGGCCGAACGTGCCGATAACCTGAGTCTCTGCCGCCCCAAGCTAGGTGTTGAGCCGGGCCTGCATATCAGCGGCGGACGCCACCCGGTGGTGGAACAGGTATTGGATGAGCCCTTTGTCGCCAACGATATCGAACTACGCGACGATCGCCGCATGCTGGTCATTACCGGCCCGAACATGGGTGGTAAATCTACCTATATGCGCCAGACTGCGCTGATTGCCCTGCTGGCACATTGCGGCAGTTATGTCCCTGCCGACAGTGCCCAGATCGGCCTACTCGACCGCATCTTCACTCGAATCGGCAGCGCCGATGATTTGGCCGGGGGCCGTTCCACCTTTATGGTGGAGATGACCGAAACCGCGAATATCCTGCGCAATGCCAGCGAGCACAGTCTGGTGCTGATGGATGAAATCGGTCGCGGTACCAGCACCTACGATGGTCTTTCCCTGGCCTGGGCCTGCGCCCACTACCTGGCCGGAGAAGTGCGCGCATTCACCCTGTTCGCCACTCACTACTTCGAACTGACCGATCTGCCTAACCAGTGTGCGGAAGCGGCCAATATCCACTTGGATGCCACCGAACACGGCGAGGGCATCGTCTTCCTGCACCGCATCCAGGAGGGGCCCGCGTCCAAGAGTTATGGCTTGCAGGTTGCCAAGCTGGCGGGCATTCCTACGGATGTACTGACCGAGGCCCGCGCCCGCTTGGCAGCGCTGGAAGCTGGTGCCCAATCGGTAGATGTACCCGCGGCTGTTTCTAAACCTGATGCAACGCCTAAACAAGAACCTGAAGCGGTTGCGACTCCGGTGGTTGCAGCGTCAGTTCAGCCCGGCTCTCCCCAACAGGTCGACCTGTTCGGCAGCCCCAGCCACCCGGCCGTGGATGCCCTAGAGGAGTTGGACCCGGACGATCTGACGCCGCGCCAAGCGCTGGAAGCGCTTTATGCGTTACGTAAGTTATTGAAGTAAAAGGCTGGGCGACACAATGTCGCCCATGCAACTTGTTATAAACAGCGAACTAAATCGACTGAAAAGCCACTACAATTCGCGCCAGTAATTGATAAAATCCGTGCACGAAAGAATCAGTGCACTATTGAGGGACAATCATGACATTCGTAATTGGGGAAAACTGCATTAAGTGCAAATACACCGACTGTGTAGAAGTTTGCCCGGTAGACTGTTTTTACGAAGGCCCCAACTTCCTGGTGATCCACCCTGACGAGTGTATCGACTGCGCCCTGTGCGAGCCGGAGTGCCCCGCCAATGCGATTTTCTCCGAAGACGAAGTGCCCGACGACCAACAGGAATATATTGAGCTAAACGCTGAACTCGCTGAGGTTTGGCCCAATATCACCGAGAAAAAAGACCCCCTGCCAGACGCCGAGGAGTGGGATGGCAAGAAAGGCAAGCTCGAACTTCTCGAGCGATAACAAAACACAAAAAAGCCGTCTCAGACGGCTTTTTTCTTTTCTGGGTCAGAAAAATTCGGGATAGTAAATGAGAATAATAATAACTGCGATTTCGAGTATATTCTTATGTCTATCTATCACAGTCTCTGCAAAATCCAGCGAAGGTAAACGCATCGCTCTCGCTTTTAGCGGAGGGCCAGTACCAGGTGTCACTGAGTCTCTACTCATACAGCTAGAAACCCTGCAAATACCTGCAACATTCTTTCTGGTGGGCAAAGAAATGGAGCGCTTCCCCAAACAGACTCGCTCTATTATCAATGCCGGCCATCAGCTGGGAAATCACGGCTATTCCTATATCGACCTGGCAAGCCTGCCACTAAGCAGCGCCAAAGCCGAAATAAAAAAAACCTGCAAGTTACTGCAGCACTATGGATATCAGGAACGGCCAACCATCCTGCCCCCATTTGGAAGCCTTTCAAAAGAACTTGGTAGCTTGTTGGCCGCTCAAAATTTTCAGGTGGCCCGGTGGGATTTGGAGCCACATCTGCATGTAGAAATGAACAAGCCCGAGGCCATTGCCGACTATATAGTCCAAAATGCCATAGATGGCAGTGTAATTATGCTGCACCCCATGTATGAGCACAGCAAAGAAGTGGCGGAGGCGCTGCCGTTGATCTATACACAGGTCACAGAACGGGGGTTTTACTTTGTCAGCCTGGCGCAGATCATTGATACTGGCAGTGTCGGAAATTTGTAATTACCGTCTCAATACACTACCAATTAAGTCGTTGGGAGTCGGCCCCCAAAGTACTACCACCGGTTCCCTCTATCTTATATGGAGACCACCATGATACGTTGGGCCATTATCTTCCTGGTGATTGCGCTGATTGCCGCCTTTTTTGGCTTTAGCGGTGTTGCAACTACGGCAACAGAGATCGCCAAAATCCTGTTCTTTGTCTTTATTGTACTTTTTGTCCTGGCATTGATCTTCGGCAGGGGTCGGCCACCTAAATAGAGTTTCTGCAGTATTCTACTCACCAAACCCCGGCACCTTGCCGGGGTTATTTCTGGTGCGGTGTCCTGGTAGGCACAAGACTCAACATTTCTGCCAAGTGATTAAAACCCAACACCAATTCCATCACCCCCAGGGCCTCCAGCAACTCGTCATCGCCCGCCCCCAGCTTGCGTGCCTCTGCAATTAAGTGTTGTCGGTGATCATCTGGTGACTTATTGGCATTGCGGGCCAGGTCAAACAGCGCGTGCTCCTTCTCAGAAAAGTGCACATGTTTTGGGTCTGTACGAATACGCATCACCTCATCGGGGGTGACCCCAAGCATTTGCAGGGAGGTGCTGTGGTGATAAATGCCATAGTCACAGTGGTTATCCGCAGAAACCGCCAAACCAATGGCTTCTTTCAACTGAGCCGACAGGCAGCCATGGAGCATCAGCGCCTTGAATTTCTGCCAATTGGCCAATAACAGCCCCTCGTGATGGGCATAAACCCTAAACAGACTGGGAATTCCACCCAGCTCATCCTGGATTTCCGCAAATACCCTGGAAGCCTCTTCCGAGTCAGGGGTCTCCACTAAAGGGATGCTGCTCATCATTCACCTTCCTGTTATCCAGCTGTCTATTGCCTACTGGCAGAAATAGCTTCCTGGCGCCACAAAACACTGTATATAATCACAGCATGAGAAAGATCATCCACTGCGACTGCGATTGTTTTTACGCTTCGGTCGAAATGCGAGACGATCCCAACCTCCGTGGGCGTCCGCTCGCTGTTGGCGGTAGCAGTGACCGACGCGGAGTGATCTCCACCTGCAACTATGAGGCCCGCAGTTACGGTGTTCGCTCCGCCATGCCCACCGCCCAGGCCAAGAAGCTTTGTCCTGATTTGATTGTAGTACCCGGTAACATGGCCAAATACCGGGAAGTCAGCCACCAGATTCGCGAGATTTTCCTCGATTACTGTGACGATATTGAGCCACTTTCCTTGGATGAGGCATTTCTTGATGTCAGTAATAGTGGGCGCTGCCACGGTAGCGCCACTTTGATGGCTGAGGAGATCCGCCAGAGGGTTAGAGAGACCCTTGGTATTACTATCTCCGCCGGAGTTGCCCCGAATAAATTCCTAGCCAAGATCGCCAGCGACTGGCACAAACCCGATGGGCTTACGGTGATCACCCCCGAGGAGGTTGACCAGTTCGTATTACGTTTGCCGGTAAATAAGATTCATGGGGTAGGCAGAGTCACAGCAGAGAAAATGCACCGCCAAGGTATCCATACCTGCGCCGACTTGAGGCGCTATTCCCAGGTAGAGCTAAGTAAAACCTTTGGGAAGTTTGGGCGTCGCCTCTACGAACTGAGCCGTGGTATCGACAATCGCCCGGTGAGTGGAGATGGCTCCCGCAAGAGTGTCAGTGTGGAGCGCACCTTTAACAAGGATCTCTGTGAATTTAATGACTGGCTGGAAGAGATGACAAGCTTATATATGCGCCTATTGGAGCGCCTGGAAAAACTCGGTGATCGCTATGAAATAAATGGTGCCACTATAAAGGTAAAATACGCCGATTTTTCCCAGAGTACTCATGAGCGCAACAGTCGTTCTGGGCGTATTTCTGAATTTCGTCAATTACTGCAGGAGTGCTGGGATAAACGCTCTAGCCCTATTCGTCTACTAGGCGTGGGCCTAAGACTAACAGACCTACGCGCCGAACGCGGCCCATTACAACTCCCTCTCCCACTGCCAGATTTACTGATACATCACTAACCTGGCCACTCCTCAGGCAATTTAATTTTTCACAAATAATTCACTCTGAACTTTTCAGATCGGTCGTAGTTTCCAACAAGCTAAACATTAATCACGAGCCAGAAAACGCCTTCCTTAATAAAGAAATAATTTGCCAAAATAAAAATTTTGGCGCCATATTGTTGAAAGGGAAAGACTTAACGCGCCAAACGACCGTTTATCAAGATATGGCGTTACCCGTTACCCTGTGTAAGACCCTGAAGAGCTGGGCCATCTATACTTCGCAGGCCAAGAGAACTCGGTCTACTCCAAAACCAATAGGAATCCCGCTCGTTCTCAAAGGTGACAAGTTTAATGTTTATACCGACTACAATTTTTATGATCAACGACGCATAAACCCAGGTCTAAGCCACCTCTGGCTTGCGGGTTATTTGCGTACGGAGGCACGGCATTTTGTCTCGCAAGGCTTTCCAACACTATTCCGATGAGAGACTACTCGACCACTACCGGGAGTCACGTCGGCTTGCTGCTTTTGAGCCACTGTATAACCGGCACAAGGATGCCCTATACCGTTACTGCATCCAGATGGCGCCAACTTCGACTACACAATTATTACAAACACTTTGGCAAAGGGTTATGGAAAACCCTCCTGAGCTCCACGGCCGGCTATTTAGAAACTGGCTGTTTATTCAAATCAACAAATCTCTACAGGAGCAAACTGGCAACACCACACAACCTCAGATTTTAGCCGGGGAAAATAAGGTTATCGAAGCTATTCAGAAACTCCCCAAACTTCAACGCAACGTATTGCTGCTACACATAGAGTGCAAACTCTCCCTGGCTGCAGTAGCAGATATAGAGCGCATATCACTGAAAAAATGTCGAGAGTATTACCAATTAGCTCGGCAGCAAATTGAAACCCTAATTTACGGATCTCAAGCACAACCCTGGCAAGTGGAGGCCATTAAAGAGTGATAGAGGTAGAAGCATGAGTAACTGGGAGCACCAATACCGCGAAGAGGCGTCAGCTTTTACCTCACCGCAACAGTTAGATTGTGAAGTCCTACTACAGGCAAAGGGCTATCAGCCGAAAAAGGATATAGGTCGGATGTTATCCGGTACCTCCATGAGTTGCGCTCTAGTGACCGCTTTATTGATGTTGGCCCATCCGGCACAGCACCTAGGTGCCAGGACCCCCACAATGACTCAAAATAATGAATTCCAGCTTTCCGCCCAGGAAATAGCCCAGTGGCAACTTCCAGCCCCAGAGCCCGAAATACAAGATGACCCCTGGCAAACACTACGCAACCAGGTCAGCGCCGAAAACTATGTTGCTCTCTGCCAGGAATGGCGGCAACAACAAAATAATATCGCGGAGCAAGGCTTACCCCGCGAACTGCGAAAAGCTGCCCAGAAGCGCTGCCGCATTCTGCCCTAGCAATAGGAGTTGGAAATTTTCGTGGCTCTTGCAGGCCCAACAGTGCTCGGGAAGTGTTTAAGCAAAACTGGATGGCTTAGAAAACTGTATGACTTAGAGAGTTATGCCCCTTCGGGATAGTGCATTTGTATTGCAATGACCCTGACCATTAACAGAGTTCCCACCGCCCAAAATTTAGTATCAAAAAACACTCTGGCAGTAGCTGGCTTTTACGGTGCCGGCGGCCCTAATGCAGGGGACAATCGAACGCTCAACGCCTGGGTCTCGCAAATGGGAGGAACCATGTTCAGCCCAATAGCTAAACGACGAGCAAGACAATATCTTATTCAGGGGGCTTCACAGGGAAAATTTCTGATATTGATAGGTTACAGCCGGGGTGGGACCTCTGCTATTAAATTAGCAAATGTTCTCGGGCGTCTGGGAGTCTCCCTGAGCCATCTGGTCATTTTCGATGCGCACAGTGTCTTCGATAACAAAACCTTCACTCTGAGATACAACAACATCAACCAGGCACATAATTTCTTCCAGAGAAATCCGAGAAGCGCGGGTCAATACGGCTGGTGGGGAATAAACCCTTACTGGGGATGTCCTTTAAAATCAAATTATATTGAAGTACAGCAAATAGATTTTACCGGGGACTATTTCAAAAAAGAAATACTGGTTTCTCATCTAAATATCGTGCGTCAATCCCTGACGTCCCTCTGAAATTTTAAATTCAATCATCCCAGCTTACTGTTGTCTGAATGATTCGCAGAAATTGGGTCGACATTTCCTCCAGGAGATTCTTGATAAAGATATACCTGTGTATACGGCGTTTCTTCAGAGACTAATATCTGTCAAAAGTACCAGAGGTAAAATAACGCTTGGAGCTACCTATCACTAACTAGTTTTTTGGCTATGCCCTTAAAGAAAACACAACCAAAAAAACTAGCTATTCCTACTCTTTAGTTAATAAGCCGATAAACCGCCATCCACCGCCAGTGCCTGCCCTGTAACATAAGTCATTTTCGGGGAGAGCAGCATTAACATGGCCGCCACCACCTCTTCTGGCTCGCCAAGGCGCTTCATCGGGCAACCCTGAGCGAGAAAGGCCTGAACATCTTCCGCGCTGGCCCCTGGGGCCTCCACAGAGGTCACCATAGGTGTCAGGCAATAAAAGGGGCATATCGCATTGACTCGAATACCATACTTGGCATTTTCCATTGCCGCAGTTTTGGTCAACCCAATAACACCATGCTTGGCTGCAGCATATGAGGCAATTTTGGGTGCGCCACCCAGTCCGGCCATAGAGGAAACGTTGAGCACCACACCGCCACGATCTTTCATTAGTGGCAACTGGTGCTTGAGACCAAAAAATACCCCCTTTAAGTTTACGTTGTATTGATGGTCCATCATCGCTTCGTCAGTCTGTTTTAGGGACATCATCGGCGGAGCGATACCAGCATTATTAACTGCGATATTCAGGCCACCGAATTCAGACTCAGCCAGCTGCACCAGGGCAACACAATCTGCTTCAGAGGAAACATCGCAGCGTTGAGCGCGCACCTGGATATCATCACTCCCAAGGTCATCGGTGAGTTGCATCAGCCCCTCTTCATTGATATCTCCAAGCACCAACCGCGCTCCGCGAGATCCCAACTCTTTAGCCAGCAGTTTGCCAAAACCACTGGCCGCGCCGGTAATTAGGGCAATCTGGTTACTGAAATCCAATATTGGATCTTGCATGTTAAATTCCCCCGCAAGAAGTCATTCCACCATCTACCACTACACACTCGCCTGTGGTGTAACTGGAAGCGTCGGAAACCAGATAGAGCACTGTCCCCGCCATCTCTTCCGGTTCAGCGTGGCGGTGCATGGGGATATGGCCAATTGCGGTTTTGTAAATATCCTCATGGGTGAAGAGTGCCCCAGCAAACTTGGTTTTGGTCAGCCCAGGCAACAGGGCATTAACACGGATATTGAACTGGGCACATTCCTTGGCAAAGGCCTTAGTCATATTGACTACCGCCGCCTTGGTGATAGAGTAAATTCCCTGGCCCACACCAGGCTGTAAGGCATTGACTGAGGCGGTGTTGACAATCACACCACCACCCTGCTCACGCATCAACTTACCCGCCTCCACAGACATAAAGAAATAACCGCGAATATTCACCTCAACGGTTTTTTCGAAAGCTGCGAGATCGGTATCTAGAATATGACCAAAGTAAGGATTGGTTGCTGCGTTGTTTACCAGGATATCCAATTTTCCGAAGCGCTCGCGGACATCGGAAAACATTCTCTGGATGTCTTCCATATTACCTATATGGCAAGGCACCGCTTCCGCTATACCACCGGCATCGATAATTGCATCGGCAACGGCTTGGCAGCCCTCTATTTTTCGGCTGGATACCAGCACATGGGCGCCCTGCTCAGCCAGCAGTTTTGCAATTGCCTCACCAATACCTCGGCTGGCACCGGTTACCAGGGCAATTTTTCCGGTGAGATCAAAAAGATTCTTTGCCATTATTTATCCTTATCACTTTTTCAAATGCGTAATACATTAAATTGGAATGACCTTCTAACCCGCCTTGCTGGCTATGCTCATTGCCGTTTGTGCCAGGGGCGCCACCAAAGCACCGAGGCTCGCGGCATTGCGATTGGAGGCATTGCCATCCTGTGCGCGCTTAGCTACACCCTGGACTATCGCCGCCAGGCGGAAAAAACTGAACGCTAAAAAAAAGGGCCAGTGATCAATACGCTCGATGCCCATACGCTCACAATACTTGGCCACATAGGCCTGTTCCGAGGGAATACCCAGCGAGGCAATATCCAACCCCAACAGTCCAGACATTTTGTCACCCCCAGCAGGCATGCGCATCTGCATACACTGGTAGGCAAGATCCGCAAACGGGTGGCCCAGGGTAGAAAGCTCCCAATCCAGCAGGGCGATCACTTTGGGTTCTTTAGGATGGAAAATCATATTGTCGAGGCGGTAGTCACCGTGCACCAGAGCTACCCGACCATCGTCTTTCGGTAGGGCACTACCAAGCCATTCAATCAACTCTTCCATCGCCGCAATAGGCTGTGTCTCGGAAGCCCGATATTGCCCCGTCCAGCGCTCCAGCTGCCGCTGAAAATAATTTCCTGGGCGGCCGTAATCGGATAGCCCCAAAGAATCGATATCGAGACTATGTAAAGCGGCGAGAACCCGATTCATTTCATCGTACATGGCACTGCGCTCAGGATTTTCCACTTCGGGAATTGCCGCATTCCAGAAAATTCGCCCCTCACAGTATTCCATCAGGTAAAACATGGAGCCGATCAAATCCCGGTCTTCACATAAATGCACAACCTTCGGCACCGGCACATCAGTATTGGCCAATGCAGACATGACGCGGTATTCTCGATCCACAGCATGGGCGGATTTCAACAGTTTTCCCGGCGGCTGCCGACGCAGCACGTAGGTATTTAAAGGGGTTTCCAACTTAAAAGTGGGATTGGATTGACCGCCGGAAAATTTACTGACGTTTAGTGGCCCAGAAAAACCTTCAACATTTGCGCTGAGGTATTCCTGCAACTTTTCCAGTGGCAAAGCTTCCACTGAGTTACGTGACTCCTTTACGGTTTCAGACATGCTCCTCTCCCTGTGCAGTCTCTGCGGCATAACGGGCAGCCAGGTTGCGTCCCAGCTGCATCATATGTACTTGGTCTGGTCCATCGGCTAAACGGATAGTCCGCGCGTAAGCATAGTGATGGGCCAAGCTATAGTCCTGGCTCAACCCTGCCGCACCGTGAATCTGGATAGCGCGGTCAATCACCTTGCAGGCCATTTGCGGTGCAACAATTTTAATCATGGCAATCAGGTCTTTGGCCGCTTTATTGCCAAGCCGATCCATTTGTGCCGCAGCTTTTAAAGTTAATAGGCGCGCCTGCTCAATTTCGCAGGCGGACTTGGCAATATCCTCTCGTACAGAGCCCTGTTTGCTCATGGGGCGACCAAACACAATACGGGTTTCCGCACGGCCCGCCATCATTTCCAGGGCGCGTTGGGCCTGGCCAATTAAACGCATGCAGTGGTGAATTCTGCCTGGTCCCAGTCGCCCCTGGGCAATTTCAAAACCACGCCCTTCTCCGAGAATCAGATTAGACGCAGGCACCCGAACATTCTCAAAAATCACTTCCGCATGACCTTCCGGGGCATCGTCGTAGCCGAATACCTGCATGGGCCGAATTATTTTTACCCCTGGGGTATCAGTGGGAACCAGGATTTGCGACTGCTGGTGGTGCCGATCCGGATTAGTGGGATCGGTCTTGCCCATCACAATCATGACCTTACAGCGCTTATTCATCAGGCCACTAATATAAAATTTATGGCCATTAATCACATATTCATCGCCATCGCGCACGATAGAAGTTTCGATATTCGTAGCATCGGAGGAGGCCACCTTGGGTTCGGTCATGGCGAATGCCGAACGAATATTGCCCGCCAATAATGGCCTCAGCCAGGTTTCCCGCTGCGCTTCCGATCCGTACTGGGCCAGCACTTCCATATTGCCGGTATCCGGGGCGCTGCAATTAAAAATTTCTGAGGCAAATAAGACCTTGCCCATCTCCTCCGCCAAAGGCGCATATTCCAAGTTGGTAAGGCCGGCACCATAGCGGGAATCGGGTAAGAATAAATTCCACAGCTCAGCCTCACGGGCCTTTTCTTTTAAGGCCTTCATGATAGGGGGCTCGCCCCAAGGGTCATCCTGCAACTGCTCTATATAGGAACTCTCAGCGGGATACACATATTCCTGCATAAAGTTTTTGAGCCGTAGCAATAGGCCCTGTACCTTTTCTGAATATTCAAACTCCATGTCTTTTCACCTTTAATTGTGCTGTAGGTTTTAATTCAGCTGTAAGTCACGGAAGTGTGGCGCTCATCTCTCTCCAAATGAGGCACGTGGTTAAAACTGTTTAAGCTCAGCCCCTGCCCTGCGCTAGAGAAAAAACGGGTAGTGCCGGTATTCTGTATCTGCATATTGAGTTTGATTACCGACTCGGCGGGACCGCCCAATACCTGCCGCACCATCATGGCAATAGCTCCACCGGAACTGACCACCAGAGTTTTACTGCCTTTGGGGCTATCACTGATTAAATCCAAAACTTCACGGATGCGGTTTTCGAATGTCTGCCAACTCTCTGCCGGCGCAATTTCCCCTGCGGACCAGGCGAGCATGCCCTGCATTAAAAAACGGTAAAAGTCGGCACGGGAAGCATCGGGTTTAGGTGTAGCTGCGGGGTTTTTCTCACTGTAGAGGCGAGCTACTTCAAGGAAGTCGAACTCATTCAATTGGGGAACCACCGTCAAGTGGCTCTCTAAGTCGATGCCAAGGCCTGCACAGATACCCTCGGTAGTCTGCCGATGACGGCGCAGGCTGCCGCAGAAAATCCGGTCAAACTTCTGGCCAGTGCCCCGCCAGTATTCTCCCAGCCAACGGGATTGCTGCCAGCCAACATCGGAGAGATTGTCGTAATCATCGGCGCCGAAGGACGCCTGTCCATGGCGCACCACAATTGATTCGGCCACAGCGAGTTCCTCTTTTTATGGAACTCCAACCCTAGTCCTCTCGTTTGAATCATCAAAGTTTATTATGCGAATATATGATCATTCACACTGATTATGATTGAGACACAGATGCAGCTGCAAAAAATGGATATGAACCTGTTCCTGGTTCTGGAGGCCATTTATAACTCGGGCAACCTCACCCGTGCGGCTGAGCAGTTGCATATTACCCAGCCGGCGGTGAGTAATGCCCTGGCACGTCTGCGCCGTACTCTTGACGACCCATTATTTATTCGCGGCCCATCCGGCATGACTCCCACTCCTCTTACGGAGTCCATTATGCCCAGGGTGCAGCAGGCCCTTTCCCTACTGGGTACCAGCCTGAATGAACACCGCCAATTCAACCCCGCCCTGGCACGCAAAACATTGCGACTATCTATGAACGACATGGCGGAAACCCTATTGCTGCCGCCCCTCTTAGAGCGCCTGGAAAAAGAGGCGCCGGGTGTGACAGTAGAGTCATTTCATGTCCCTAGGGATCAACTGGCCAAAGAGCTGGCAGCCAATACATTGGATTTCGCCCTGGATATCCCTCTGGCAACAGCACCCCAGCTACAACAACAACGCCTTCACCAGGACCGCTATCTCTGCATGTTGCGCAATGAGCACCCCTTGGCTGGGGAGTCGAGCCTGATGCTGGAACAGTATCTACAACTGGAACATATCCATGTTTCCAGTAGGCGCACAGGTCCTGGGTTGGCGGATATAGCACTGAATAAACTGGGGCGGCGACGCACTATCAAGCTGCGTGTACAACACTACCAAGTGGCACCTTTAATCGTGTTACGCACGGATTTGGCCCTAACCGTACCAGCGAGTCTGGCCAGTCAGTATTCTGCACGTCTATTTGAACTGCCGTTCCAAATACCCCTGATGGACTGGCATTTGTTGTGGCACAAAAATCTACAAGAAGATCCCGCCAATCGCTGGCTGCGAGAGCAGCTTCTGGCGGTTTTGGCTGTGTAAATGAGCAGACGAAAATCCCTTTAAAAACAGGCACTTTCGTCAAATGAGAATGGGACGCAAATAGGTTAATAAAACGTCAGGAATTGATCACTGAATTCGACCGGAAAGGTCACTGTTTCGCGTCAAAGGCTCTTGTTATCCTGCAGGGCAACGATATGCACTTTTTTGCATATATAAATGAACCCCAAAGGTTACAAGAAGAGAATTTTGCCATGTCCCAAGCCTACCCTAATATGCTTGCCCCCCTGGACCTGGGCTTCACCACCCTGAAAAACCGGGTGCTGATGGGCTCCATGCACACCAACCTGGAAGAACACCCCGGTGGCTTTACCCGTTTGGCGGCCTTCTACGCTGAGCGCGCCCGCGGTGGCGTTGGCCTGATTGTAACGGGGGGTATCGCGCCCAACGAAGAGAGTGGCGTATTCAAGGGTGCTTCCAAAATGAACACCCCGGAAGAAGCGCAACAGCACCGGGAAGTGACCGAGGCCGTTCACGCCGAAGGCGGCAAGATCTGTATGCAGATCCTGCACACCGGCCGCTACGCCTACAACGAGAACCTGATTGCCCCCTCCCCCATCCAGGCTCCGATCAATCCTTTCACTCCGCGCGAACTGACCAGCGAGGAAATCGAAGGCCAAATCGACGATTACGTACGCTGTGCCACCCTGGCCCGCGAAGCCGGCTACGACGGTGTGGAGATCATGGGCTCCGAGGGTTACTTCATTAACCAGTTCATCGTGAAACGCACTAACAAGCGTACCGATGAGTGGGGCGGCAGCTTCGAAAATCGTATCCGCCTACCAATCGAAGTCGTTCGCCGTGTGCGCGAAGCTGTTGGCGAGGATTTTATTATTATCTACCGCCTATCCATGCTGGATCTGGTGGAAGACGGCAGTGACTTCGATGAAGTAGTAGCCCTGGGCCAAGCTATCGAAAAAGCTGGAGCCACAATTATCAATACCGGTATCGGCTGGCACGAAGCGCGTGTTCCCACTATCGCCACCAATGTACCCCGCGCCGCATTTACCGATATTACCGCCAAGGTGAAAAAGCACCTGACTATCCCGGTAGTTGCCAGTAACCGTATCAATGTGCCGGAAGTGGCCGAAGAAGTGCTGGCCTCCGGACAGGCCGATATGATCTCCATGGCACGCCCATTCCTGGCAGATTCTGATTTCGTCAACAAGGCCGCAGAGGGCCGCGCCGATGAAATCAATACCTGTATTGGCTGTAACCAGGCCTGCCTGGATCACACCTTCCAGCTGAAGCTCACTTCCTGTTTGGTTAATCCACGCGCTTGCCATGAGACGGAGCTGAACTACCTGCCTACCGACAACGTGAAAAAAGTTGCCGTTATCGGCGCCGGCCCCGCCGGCTTGGCTGCCTCCACCGTTGCCGCCGAGCGCGGACACCAGGTAACCCTGTTTGAAGGCAGTGACAAAGTCGGTGGCCAGTTCAATATCGCCAAGCAGATTCCCGGCAAGGCAGAATTCCAGGAAACCTTGCGCTACTTCAAGCGCCGCCTGGAAGTAACTGGCGTTGAGGTCAAACTCAACACTATCGCTACCGCAGAAGACCTACAGTCTTTTGACGAAGTGATTATCGCCACCGGCATCGAGCCGCGCACTCCACCGATCCCCGGTATTGAGAGCGACAAGGTGTTGGGTTACCTGGACGTACTGAAGCACAAGAAGCCAGTCGGCGAAAAAGTGGCCATTATCGGCGCCGGTGGTATCGGCTTCGATGTGGCCGAATACCTGACTCACGACGGACCTCACTCCAACGAAGAGGAAGTGGTTGCCAGTGATAAAGAGGAGTTCTTCAACGAATGGGGTGTGGATATTGAGCTGGAACAACGCTCTGGCCTGAAACCCCGCGAAGCGGTAAGCACCCCACGCCAGGTTTACCTGCTGCAACGTAAAATCACCAAAGTGGGTGCAGGCCTGGGTAAAACCACTGGCTGGATTCACCGTGGTAGCCTGCAACACCGCAACGTAGAGATGATTGCCGGCGCCCTTTACGACAAAATTGACGATAAGGGTCTGCATGTTCGCGTTGGCGAAGAAGAGCGACTGCTGGAAGTGGATAACATTATTGTCTGCGCCGGCCAGGAACCTGCTCGCAAACTGTATGAAGCGCTGCAGGAGCGCGGTGTGAAAACCCACCTGATCGGTGGTGCTGATGAAGCCGCAGAACTCGACGCCAAACGCGCGATCGACCAGGGCTCACGCCTCGCAGCAGAGATCTAAAAAAATCCCCCGGCAGTATTCTTGCCGGGGGATTTTCTCTGGCGAATCAGAACGGGATACTCCAGCTACTAATTTTTGGATTTCCCGTTTTTTTATGTCTTGTCGGCACTTTTCTACTTTTTTTCATCCGCATACCCAATATTTAGAGTGCCTTAACTATCCAGTCGCTTTGGCATTTTCATTTGAGGATAGTGTTTGTTCTGCCTGTTCCGGCCATTGCGGACGGGTAAGGTAAGCCGTAGTGCGATAAAGCACGAAAACGACACCACATAGCATCAGTAATATCCAATAAAGCGCCGGTCCACCCCACCACTCTAAAACCACTCCCCCAGCCAAGGGGGCCAGGGCCCAGCCTAGGGCATAAAAGGAAGAGGCCCCAAAGTAAGTACCGCGTAAGTGCTCAGGTGCCAACCGGTCAATCTGTACACTCATGGTTGGAAAGAGAATCGCTTCAGCCAAACTGAGGACAAAGGTCGCCCCCATCCAGCCCCAAAACCAATGCACCGGATTTAAGGCAAACCACATTTGAGCTACAGCCAATATCACCAGTCCTATCATTATTCGACCATTAATATCCAGCTTACGCATCAACTGCATGAGCGGAAACTGCAACAATACGATGGTCATTGCGTTCACAAAAATCATGCTGGAGATCAGCTCAACCAAGCTCGGAGCCTCTGCCCGTGTCAGATACTGCACCAGGCTGGAATCCATATGGGCATAGATAAACATCGTAAGGATATTGGCAACAATCACCACCATAAACACCTGGTCCTTGCGCAATATCGATAGGGTATTGCCCAAATCGACAGAGCCATCGCCTTTGCTCTTTACGAGCTGCCCCGTCTCTGTTTTTGCAAATCCCCAGATAAACGCCAGCGCCAATAGCAAATAACTGAGAGAAGTTAAGCCAAAGGTGGACTGCTGTGCACTGAGCCCCGCCCAGACACCAACAATGGGTCCTAATGCCGCTCCCGCATTTATAAGGAAGTAACGCAGCTGCAGGGCTAACTCACGACTTGCCTGATTCTCGATTAAGTCGCCAATTAATGCACTAGCTGGTGGCTCCCAAACGGCGCGACCGATCGAGCAAAGAGTCATTGCCAGAATAAATCCCGATAATGTCTCAGTCACTGCCAGTAGAGCAAAAGAACACAGATTGATTAGCGAACCTAATAACAGAATATTCCGACGCCCATAGCGGTCAGACAGTGCCCCCACATAAAACCCCAACAGCGCCGCACCAATAGCCGAGGCACTGAGAATCAAGCCTATTTCCGCTGCACCCAACTCAAATTTATTGAAGAGAAGAATGGCCAGGAAAGGCCAAACCATAAAGTAAGTGCCACGGCTAAAAAAACTGCCTATTAATATTATCCAGACCAGAGGGGGAAAACCCCTGAGGTTCTGCCACCATTTCCAACGCATTGCCTTTTACTCCACATCAATTGCTTCCTTGTTTTCAAATAGCCCATAGAGACTTTTTGAACTCCGCGCCAAAGAGGCAAGTTCCCATTAAAAACCAGGGAGGACAGCCCGTCACATAGACCTAACGCCCATGTGCCACATTGAAAGTCGACAGGGTAATCAACCACGAAAACCGATATTCAATTGATCGGTCAATAGTTTTCGGACAAAAAACCCGAAAGGATCGCCTTTCGGGTTTTAGGGATTGGCAAGTTTAAAACCTGCAAAATCATTCAACCTGGATATTAACCCTCGAAATTCCCTAAGGGTTAATCGTGAAAACCTTCAGCACTTTGCGTGCCTTTCATTCTCTAGCGAGGTATCCCAATACTATCCAAGTGGATTCATTTTGAAAACCCAATATTCACTAAATTTAAAAAATTTAATTGAAAGCAATTTCCCATACGGGCATCGCTTCCTATCCTGCAGGATCTGTACACAAGTCTATACTCCAGCAGAAAAGTCCTCCGATGATTATCAAAATAAATAAAATGGAAAAGCTGCCCACACCTTGATCCAAAGAGAGCACTAGCATATGTCCCTATCCAGCATGCTTATGCGGGCACGCCCACTGGTGGAGCGGGCCTTGAGCAAGGTGGCCCCACCTTATACACTTTTTTTTTCAATCAGCGACAGCAAACAGCGCGCCGAAGTCAGGCATACTACCGCTGCAGACTTTTCCAGCGCCTGGCAAACCCTCACTACCGATATCCATCAGGCTGTTTGGCAAGCTAAGATGAACCCCTGTTGGCTGAGGATCGACTGGGTTACCAGAAGAAGTTCAACCACCCTTGCCAACCTCTATGAAATTCTTTCTGACACCAAACGCTGTTATTTCCGCTACGGTCTAGCATTGGATCTAGACTGCAAGATTGCTTTTCTGGAGCAAGAACTAAATGCTAATGCCATGCTCTATGGGAGCAACCGTATAGATCATGCAGTCCTCAACAAAAGAAACTTCAGATCCTATTACCAGCATAGATTTGGAGATCAAGTCGAACTAGATTTTGCCGAAGAAAGGAATGTTGTTCTTTTATCCACAGAAGGGCTTTTTTGCGAAAGCCATACAGAGCCAGTATATCTCTATGGGACCGGCCCGAATACTGGACGAAGGATCATCAATAACTTCAATACAAAACTTCTCACCCAACTCATCGAAAATGCCAGCACCTACCTAGAGCGCCAACTTAAGTCCAGCGGCCATTTTCATCCTGGTTGGTACCCCTGTTTCGATCTTGAAATTGAAGACGACAACAGTCTACGTCACGTCAGCTGTACTTATGCCATGATAGAAGCCTGGGAAGTCAGTAAAGACCCCGCCTTACTAGCAACAATAGAGCGATCATTACAGGCACTCACCAGAGATTTGATCAAGACGATACCGATAAAAACAGGAGAAACCGCTGCCTTCTTGGTGGAATCCAATGGTGAAATCAATTTAGGAGGCAATGCACTAAGTCTATTGGCACTGGTTAAATATTCCGAGGCTATGGGGGGGAGAGCCTATGCGGATCTAATGGAACAGCTGGCTAAAGGCATCGAATTAATGCAAAACCAAGCCAGCGGCCAGTTTTTTCATGTCCTCGACTACCCTTCACTCAATATCAAAAAACAGCGTTTAACCATACAATACGACAGTGAGGCAGCCCTCGGATTGATACGTTTATATAGCTGGGACAAAAACCCCCGCTGGCTCACAATGGTAGAAAAAGCCCTTGATCACTTTATAGTTACTGAACAATGGCGCACTCATGACTATAAGCTAAACTCTTGTGTAAATGAACTCACCAAGTACCGACCCAAGGAAAAGTATTATCAACTTGGCATCCGCAACTTTGCTAATCATCTGGACTTTGTTGAAAACTGCAAGACCACTTTTCCAACCCTGCTTGAGTTGATGATGTCCGCAGAGAAGATGATTTCCCACCTACGTTCTCAAGAGTTATTCCAAGATCTTCTCGACCAGCTTGATCTAGAGTATTTCTATCACGCATTAACTAAAAGGGCCAAACACTTACTAAATGGATACTTTTGGCCAGAATTTACCATGTTCTTCAAAAATCCGAAGAAAATAACAGGCAGCTTTTTTATTCGCGACCATGCCTTTAAAATTCAGATTGATGATATTGGACACTACCTTTCTGGGCTTATCGCTTATCGAGAATTCTTACTGAGTCAGGCTCATAAAAAGCTGGAATATACCGACAACCCAACTCAGCCTGATAAAACCAAACATACAAAAACCATGGGCTTTTTGCACTTTTAGAAAGATCAATGATCCCCTAAACACCAGTTAGGATATTCTGCACCAGAACAACCAAAACTCATAAAAGGTTAGTGCACACAAGTAACACTCAACCATTTACGACCTCACAAATAAGGTCCAGCACTTGCAAATACACTTACATTATCTACTTCGTGCATCCCATTTCAAAACAGTGAACTTTACAACTAATAACACAATAATAAGCAATACATTCAGACCAACATCTACCACAATACAAAATACCTGATGCCCCCTGGAAATATGCAAACTGTACAGCTGACAAAACCCAGATACCATTACTCCACACTCACAAAAACAACTCATTAAAGAAATGTTTACAATTTCCACCTAAAGCCTGGACTTAAATGAGCCTCAACCAATTGCAATCACCCTCAATCCTAGCCCTTTTCCATTAACACATGACCAAACTAAAAATATAGAAAGTACAAATTAATATTTAGTTTGTTACGTTTATATGAATAGAAAGCCAGACCACTCCAAACAATAAATCCCGAAAGACAATTAGCGCCACCTTTCACAAGGTCGACTGGCATATTGCTCGCAGAATAAAATTTTAACAAAACAGCAAATCGTAATAAAACCTACAGAACTGGACCAAAAGACATTTATTACCGCACCAACTATCCACTCACAACTAAATTTACTATTAACTTACAAGAAGGGCAAAGGTATATCAGTGCCAATTATTTCATATATGTTTCTCTCGCTTAAACATCACCCAGACGCAATCTTACAAAAGACTCCTCAGGGACTTAAATGTAAGAGTAAGAAGCTAATTGATCTTTTCATATAGTGGACGCCAACAATGACAACGGACCCAGGCATTGGAAAGCACTTAAATACAAATCTAACGCCAATTGTTGAAACAAATGCCGGTCCGATCATCGGCACTAGAGATACAAAATCAGGTGTTTATAAGTTTCTCGGGATACCTTATGCAAGACCTCCAGTGGGAGAGCTGCGTTGGAGTGCACCTGAAGAGCTACCTCCCTGGACAGCTCCATTTCATGCGGAAGAGTTTGGTACGCCAGCCGCACAAAACCCTTCCACCTTGATGGAAGTGCGCGGACGAGATGGAGCCCTCCCGGAAAGTGAGGAATGCCTATATCTCAATATATTTTCTCCACCTATTAAGAACAGTAAAAAGCTCCCTGTCATGTTCTGGATTCATGGAGGCTCTTTCTATATGGGATCTGGTTGCCAACCTATTTACAACGGCAGCTACCTCGCCTCCAGTAGTAGGGTGATTGTGATTACCATCAACTATCGGCTTGGTTCTTTGGGATTTTTAAGGCTAAAGGATATCAGCGATATTCCTTCTACAGGTAACGAGGGACTTCAGGATCAAATTGCTGCCCTCAGATGGGTAAAGAATAACATCTCCGCATTCGGTGGCGATCCCGATAACATTACAATTTTTGGTGAGTCTGCTGGTGCTATGAGCATTGCTTCACTTTTAAACATACCCGAATGTCAAGGCCTTTATTCTCGTGCAATTGTACAAAGCGGCCATCCTAAGGCCCTTCACTCTATTGATCGGGCCAACCATATGGCCGAAGCTTTTATTTCCCATCTAAGAAAAAACTGCGGCGAAAAATCACTTCGAAACTACCCTGTAAAAGATCTTCTTAGAGCTCAGAATGAAATACTCAAAGATCCTCAAATGACTAAACACTGGGGGCAACTTCCCTTTAAACCGGTCATTGACCACAATCTTATAAAGGATAACAAACCTAACGATTTAGCTATTTCAAAAAAAATACCCCTTCTTTTAGGGAGCAATTTAGATGAATGGAACTTATTTAGCGCCCCCAACCCAGAAATATACACCCTAACCTATCAGAAAATCTGTAAGCACTTAGAGTGGTTAATACCCGAGAGCAGCTTAAAGCCAATCATTGATTACTATTACCAGCAGGCATCAATCACAAAAGACAACCTCTGGCCCAAATGGAGTAAGACTTGGAATCTCATGCTTACAGATATGGTATTTACCCTTCCAGGGCTGAGGCATCTAGGTATATATCAAGGAAGCTGTTATCACTACCACTTTACTCAACCACTTGCCGCTCAACCCCTACTGGGCGCTTGCCATGCGGTGGAACTCGGTTATGTCTTTGGAACTCATGGTGAAGATTCCCTTCAGACACTTTATGGCTGTGAAACCAAGGCTCACATGCTAAGTGCTTCCATCCAGGAGGCCTGGTTAAGTTTCGCCGAAAAGGGTGATCCAGGAGTGGATTGGCCCGTTTATTCTGGTATAAACAGCAAGAGATTTGGTCATTACCCAGATGCCAGAAAATTTAACACCCCTGAACTTCTTAGTTTGTGGCAAGATATTCCCGATGAAGTCTTAAATAAGTATCTGTAATTCAGTAGCAATATGATAAAAATTCTACTTGCCCGTCATGGAGAGGCAGCAAAAGGCCCCTCAATTTCAGACCCTACCCTTACTACTCTGGGACATAGACAAGCCTCTCTTCTGGCTCAAAGCCTGCCTAGAGATACGTATCTAGAGTTGGTTAGCAGCCCCAAATTACGCGCTCAACAAACTGCACAACCGTTGGCTGAAAAGTGGGGGCAAATAATTACCATAGAAAGCAGGGTTAGTGAAATACCCACCCCCAAAGGAATCTCGTTACAGCAACGCCTACCTTGGCTACGCTCCTTACTAACTCAGAATTGGGATCCAAACAATAGACAACAAAAGAAATGGCGTAACGAGATCATTAGTTACCTACTAAGTATTCATGAAGATACCATAGTCTTTTGCCACTTCATGGTGATCAATTCTGTAATAGCACACATATTAGAGGACTCTAAAATCCAACAATTCCGGCCTGATTACACATCAATCACCGAACTCAGACTCACCAAAGGAAACCTCAATCTAGTTCAACTTGGCAGAGAGCGTATTAGTAAAATTTCTTAGCTAACAAATTAAGGCTTTTCATAAAACAGAAAATAGGGGCGCTTTATCGCCCCCACATATATTAACTCCTTCAAAGAAACTTACTTAAGACTTTTGCTCACCACTTCAAAAACATCTGCTGATAAACCACCCGCATCAAGAACATGCTGAAGTGCAGCTCTCATTTTTTCAGAAATGGTCTCATTATATTTTTTCCAACGGGTAATCGGAACCACAAGTCGAGCAGCTATTTGAGGATTTAACTTGTCGAGTAAAATCACCTGCTCGGCAACAAAGTGAAATCCACTTCCATCTTCCTTATGGAACTGTTTAAAATTTCTATTAGAAAAACCCCCGATTACCGCCCGAACTTTATTCGGATTTTTAAACTCAAAGGCAGGATGATTCATAAGGTCTTTTACTTTATTCAAAGTGCCGTTTCGAGCACTACCACTTTGTAATCCCAACCAGAGCTCTACAACCTGTGTATCATCTTTCCAGCGCTGATAAAAATCTTGGATGGCAGCATCAGCCTTTTGAGCATCTGCAAAGTTAATCAATGCGCTTAGTGAGGCGGCACTATCGGTCATATTTCCAGCCGTTTCAAATTGCTTTTGCACAAGATTTAGGGCATCACCCTTTTCTGTGGCCGCAAGATAGGTCAAACAGGTATTTTTCAAGCCACGTTCAGCGATATCCTGTGCATTAGGGCTGTAAGGCTTTTGAATATTCAATTCAGAGTATTTCGACCAAAACTCTGGGAATAATGCCTCAGCCAAGGATCTATAAGTAAACTCTCGAGCTGCCACTATAGCTTCAGCATCAATTATGTCGCTCATCTCGGCAATGGATTGCTCACTGGGCAATCTTAATATTTCAGCCACTAAGGCAGGATCCAGTGCGGTATTACTCAGCACATCCCGATACGCCTCAACCAGTTCTGGCTGCAACTGCAATGCCTTCCCATTCCGATAGTCGTTCTGTAGTTTCGAAAGCGCTAAAAAAGCTAGCCGCTGCGAAGCATCCCAGCGATTAAAAGTATCGGAATCGTGGCGCATTAGGAAAATCAACTGTTTTTCAGTATAAGGGTAGCGAACCTTGACTGGTGCTGAAAAACTACGTAATAGTGAAGGTAAAGGCTTTTCTTGAAAGCCACTAAACTGAAATATTTGCTCGGAATTAGTAATTTCAAGTACTTCTTCAGTTGATCCCTCTGTATTCAGGACACAATCATTACCATTCTCGTCCAATAAGCCAATTTTTACTGGTATATGAAGAGGTAGCTTTTCCTCCTGATCAGGTGTTGGTGGGCATGATTGGGAGATTTTAACTCTATAAACTCCCTTGGCCTGATCAAAGTCATCTGTAACATCTAAGACTGGAGTACCAGCCTGACTGTACCAATGCCGAAACTGTGCAAGGTTTACCTGATTGGCATCCTCCATCGCTACAATAAAATCATCACAGGTTACTGCACACCCATCATGGCGTTCGAAATAAAGGTCGCTTCCCTTGCGAAATCTCTCCGGCCCCAACAGGGTATGTAACATCCGAACGACTTCCGCACCTTTTTCGTATACCGTCAACGTGTAGAAATTCGATATTTCCATGTAAGAATCTGGCCGTACCGGGTGGGCCATAGGACCAGCGTCTTCTGCAAACTGATTGGTGCGCAGCAGAGAAACATCCTCGATACGTTTTACTGCTCGGGAATTCATATCTGCAGAAAATTCTGCATCACGAAATACGGTAAAACCTTCTTTTAGACTGAGTTGGAACCAATCTCGGCATGTAACTCTATTTCCAGACCAGTTGTGGAAATATTCATGCCCGACAATAGATTCTATTCTTTGGAAAGCTGAATCAGTTGCAGTCTCCGGGCTCGCCAGTACACAAGCTGAGTTGAATATATTTAACCCCTTATTTTCCATGGCCCCCATATTGAAATGGTCTACCGCCACTACCATAAAAATATCCAGGTCATACTCTCTGCCATACGTTTCTTCATCCCAACGCATGGCTTTTTTCAAGGATCGCATAGCATGATCGCATTTACCGATATTCTTTTCTTCAGTAAAAATCTGCAGTTTGACTACTCGACCACTGCTTGTAGTAAAGGTATCCTCTACATGTTCCAGATCCCCAGCTACCAAAGCAAATAAGTAAGCCGGTTTCGCAAAAGGGTCCTCCCAGGTAGCGAAGTGACGCCCATCGTCACAATACCCCCGATCAATCTGATTACCATTAGAAAGTAATATGGGGTGATCTTTTGGTGCCACTATGGTAGTGGTGAATTTTGACATCACATCCGGTCGATCCGGGTAAAAAGTAATCTTTCGGAACCCTTCCGCCTCGCACTGTGTGCAATACATGCCATTGGATAGGTACAGGCCTTCTAAGGATGTATTGTCCTCAGGATTAATTCGGTTGTGGATCTCAAGTAAGAATTCAGGTTTCTCTACTGAAATGGATAACCCATGGGGTGTTACTTGATAAGTAGGCTGCGAGAGAATGGAGCCATCAATGGCTACAGACAACAACTCTAAATCGATGCCATCCAGCACCAAGGGCGGAAGATCTTTACCGGCTTTAGGATTTCTTCGGATTTTAAGCTGTGATTTCACCAGGGTTGCTTCGGGCTCCAGTTCGAAGTGCAGAACGGTGTTATCCACCAGGTAATCTGGTACTTGATAATCCTCGAGATAAATAGTCTTCGGCTGGGCGTCTTGCATTTTAAAAAATCCTCGATAAGTGCGTTCCCAATGGAACAGTAGGGCGTTATAAGTTGGGGTAAAATATGTCAATACAAGTAAAAAACTCTGTGTATGTTTTACCTCTTCAGAATTTATGCTCTGCGAATCCCCCTCCTTTTCTATCGGTTTCACAGGGCTAAACCTCTCCAAATGCTCAGCCGATACAAGCCTTGCTGCATCGTTTGCTTAGACCCCTAGCGGACACTAGCATTGGTGCAATTTCTTCAGTAGTTACAGTATCTCGTTACTGGTTGCCGAATATGATCAAGGCGACCTTCATTGACCTCTATAGGCTTCAGATTGAGAGGATGACTCAATGGGCAACAAACTTTTTTCCTACCTCTTGATAGCCGCAAGTTTGTTGTTCGCTAGCACCTCAATCCTGGCCTCTAACTTGGATATGGAGCTAAAGTCGCGTATGGATAGCCTTAAAGTGGCATTCATGGAACATAATGGGGAAGCCATCAAGGAAATAATGACAAAAGATGGACTGATAGTTACTCCCTATTACAAGAAACCCTTAACTTCTGAGCAAATTGCTGCGAAATTCGAGGCCTTGGATATCAAAAAGCACCCCTCTTACAAGATCGCTGTAATGCCATTGGGACCTAAAACTGCCTTGATGACTATGTATACCTCTTTTGAAGGCAGCTTTGAAGGTGACCCAGTCTCCTCTTGGCTATTCACATCCAGTATCTGGGTTAAGGAGCAGAACATATGGCGCCTGAAACTATTACAAGAAACCATGACTGATGGCCCATGACCGTACATTCATTTCAATGCTTATTGGCAGTTTAATGAACCATTTCGATCGTTAATAATCCAATTTCCACACGGTATTATCCTGCCAATTTGATAAGATGTCCTTTCTCAAGTACGCAGAAGACGTCACTTACTCACAGACTACTGCGGCTTACTAGCGGTATTACAAAGTTACCTCCGTCCAGGAGTTTAGAGGTTTAGTGTGCGAAAGCCCCGCATTCTTGTCACTACGTTTATAGCATGTGTAATCACCTTATTGGTTGCTAGCTGGTGGAAAAAAGATATTGTTGCCTCACAGCTGATCAATCTGTTTGCTGATGAAATTGTTATTCAGAAACTATCCGGATTGAAGTTGAGTTTTAGGGAAGCCTCTATCGAGCAAGTCCGTCTTCAGTCCAGTCATGATAGCAATCTAGTCCTTAATAAGGTTCAGATCCTCAATCCTTTTCATATAGTTTTTGATCGGGATAATATTCAAGAGGTTGAACTATCTATTGCCGAACTGACCTATCAAAAAGTCAAAGAGACAACCTCTATCATAAATAACCCGTCGATAATTGATCCGAATGAGGAAAGTGCTTTAACTCTAGATAATATTATTCAAGGTATTACCAGATATATGCCTGGAGTGGTGTCCGTAGAAAAAATCACACTTGGCCAGGAATTTAAAGCCGGCCCACTAAGGGTTACTCGAAGCAATACAGAGCTCTTTGTAGAGCTACCATATAATTCCACAGAAACAGGGCAGCTCAATGTCACTCTAATAGCTAATTTAACTTCAAATAGTATAACTGCTAAAGCACAAGTAGCATCTGATTTCTCTGAAGAAGCTTCTCAACTAAAGATAAACATTTCAAGAGTTAACCTTGATCAGTGGGAATTTCACTCGACTGCGAATTCGAACTTAAAGTCTATTGATCCTATTCTAAGTTTTTCTGAGGCGTTGGCTGTATTCCCTTCGAATGGAATGAGCGCAAACGGAAAAATTTCCATTGATACCAAATCTATTATACCAAACAACTTCTTATCCATAGCAAACTATCAGGACACCCTAGTTAAAGTTGAAAGCAATGGACTAGAGTTAACCTTTCTCAGCGAATCTCTTAATAGCAAGATAAAGGCTCGTTTATCGGCTCAATCACCTATAGAACTCAAATTAAAAACTCTCAACCCAGTAAAATTTGAATCTGCTACTGGTTCCGGCTTTATTGAGCTCTCAACGGTTAAAGACGCAGTAACTAAAAGCCATTTAGCAAGCTTAAGATTTAACTCTGCCAACCTCGTGGCCGATCCTAAGCTGCAGGTAACCGGCTCTGTTGATCTGTTTGCTGCAAAACCACTATTAGAATCACAGCTTGTGAAGAAATACTTTCCCTCAGTAACATTTACTAATCTCAAGGGTGAGCTTAACTTCCAAAGTGAAGCTTTTTTGAATCTCACTGGCACTTCGTTCACCGAGCAAGACTGGCTTGAAAAAATTCACTTAACCTTATTACCCAACAGTAAATTACAGCTTGACACAGAAGTCACTGGGCTAAAGGAAGAGTCTCCCTTACTTTCGACCGGATTAGACCATAGTCAGGCTCAAATAGAGATCATGAAGGAGGTTTTACTTATCGGGGAGTCCTCAAAGTCTGATTCCTTTAAATTAAAAGCCACCGAAGGGGCAATTGATGCTCAACTAAAAGCTAAAAACTCTCCTACTTCAATACACGCAAAGATTGAACAAATTCAATGCAGAATGGACGATAATGTCGAATGCATTTTTGACTTAAAAGCTAAGTCACCTGAGTTTATCGACAAGCAGACCGATATTCGTTTAAGCGAAATAAATATAGATTCTAGAGTTCACTTCCTGACAAGTGCTAACACCCAGACTATAAAACTTGAGCAGGTGAAAGCATCATTCGATGAGATAAAGACTAAAGATTTCCACATTAGCCAAGGGGAAATTCAGTCCCCTAATGCCAACTGCAAATTTTCAAAAAATACTACAAGTTGCACCAGTGAGAAATGGAGTAACCAGTTTAATACTTTCACTAGCGAGTATACGACTCTCTCTGGAAATCTCGATGTTAGCAACTTTAAGCTAGCATCCTCACTAGGAAACACAGAGTTCAGTGGCAACTTTGGCAGTAGTAGGCTTGAAATAGAATCACCTGAAAATTATGCCCTGCAGGCCTCTGTTATTGGGTCATTCTCTGTAAACGGAAATAAACTACAAGGGCAAAGCCAGCTAAAGGCCGGCACCTTACAATTTAATTCGAGCTGGCAACATGATCTAGAGCGGGCTAATGGGAGAATTCGATTCTCTTTACCAAAAGTCAATTTTGATTCCAAAACGCCTCTCAGCAAGTCTGTCCGTGGTTTACCTGTAGATATTGTTTCTGGAAGCCTTACTGCCAATGGAACTCTATCCTGGCCCTCAAAGCCAAAGGATACTATTGATATGACCCTTAACAAGGTTGCTGTGGTTTATGATGGTAGTTTTGCTACAGGGATTGACGGGAATATCCTGGTAGAAAACCATGGTGAGCATTGGCTTACACCTGAGCCACAACCTTTGACAATACAATCCATCAACGCTGGTTTACCTTTAAGTAATGTGTCCTTTTCCCTGTTCTTGGACAGAGCTAAAGATCTTGCTTTGAAAGATTTTTCCGCAGAATTTCTCGAAGGAATGTTAAGCTCCAATGCACTATATTGGAATCTGGATAATAAAGAACGCAGCAGTATATTGTACGCAAAGGATGTATCTTTAGAGCAACTAGCTGAGGTAACCGAGTCTGAAAGTTTTAAGGCTAAAGGGCGCCTTAACTTGACCATTCCTGTCACTACTGGTCCCGGTGGGATTACTGTAAAAAATGGCCACCTGGAAGCAATCGAGCCTGGTGGTGAGCTTAGATATTACGGGGCATTCTCTCCGCAAATGCTCGCAAGTAACCCGCAACTTAAATTGATTTCCAACGCTCTTGAAGACTACGATTTCCGCACACTGGAGGGCAATCTGCAATATCCCCCTAGTGGAGACCTACAACTCAACCTAAAACTTGTAGGGCGTAGTGAGTCGATGGACGCAGAGCGAGACCTGATTATTAATCTCAACCTTGAGAATAATATCCCTACGATGTTGCGCTCTTTGCAGGCCAGCCGCGACCTGACCACAGCCCTGGAAAAGCAACTGGACCAATAGGTTAGTAGTAAAGTAGGCTTTCCCCATTCGAGGCAGAAAGGT
Source organism: Microbulbifer variabilis (assembly GCF_020524905.1). Classification (GTDB taxonomy): domain Bacteria; phylum Pseudomonadota; class Gammaproteobacteria; order Pseudomonadales; family Cellvibrionaceae; genus Microbulbifer; species Microbulbifer variabilis_A. The sequence continues at coordinate 32,188 of NZ_JAIVKI010000005.1, forward strand.
CGGCTAATTCAGAGCTGGTTAAGGTAGGACCTATACAATAAGCAAATGTGGTCATTCCCGACACAGTTGGCGAACCTGGCCTGAATATTGACGTAACTGCTTAAGTAGCAACAAATATAAGGTGCCAAAGAGGTACCATAAGGAGTATCAGATGAGGGCCAGCCGGCTGATTCCTATAGGACTGCTATACGTTATGGTTGCTGCAGGGTGTACGCCCACTGTGGCAGTAAAGGCCCCTAGTGAGCCGATTACTGTTAACCTGAATGTTAAGATTGAGCATGAAATCCGAGTCAAAGTAGACAAAGATCTTGAAAACCTGTTTGACGACAAGGAAGGCATTTTCTGAGGAGACACAATATGAGTATGTTTAAAAGAGCTCTATTATTGTTGGGCTTGATAGTGGCGTTACCCGCAATGGCGATCTCCCTGGATGAGGCCAAAAAGCAAGGGCTGGTGGGTGAAGCAAATAGCGGCTACATCGCCATCGTAGACGCCAGTTCACCCGAGCTTGAGAAGCTGGTAAAAAAGGTCAATGCTGAGCGCAAGCAGGCATATACCGAAATCGCCAAAAGCAACAATGTGGATATTGCCCAGGTCGCGGCACGTGCTGCAGAGAAACTAGAGGCTCGTTTGTCCCGAGGTGAGTACTATCAGGATAATCTTGGTCGCTGGGTAAGAAAATAAGCTGGACCAGAGGAAATTGTAACTCTAACAAATTACATGACTCTACCAAGCTGTCCCAGGAAACCCCATAGAACACGCCGTTCATGGGGTTTCCTTATCTAGGGGCCAACTTTAAAGATTTCCAAACAGGGATTGCCCATCAAGTCCCTGCTTTTCCATAACTTCCCTTAATCGCTTGAGTGCATCTACTTGGATTTGACGAACCCTTTCACGAGTAAGGCCAATTTCACGCCCAACTTCTTCCAGAGTGCTCGCTTCAAAACCACGCAACCCAAATCGCCTGGAAACAACTTCACACTGCTTGTCTGGAAGCTCACCAAGCCAACGGTTAATGCTGTCGAAAAGATCGCTATCCTGAAGAAGCTCTGCGGGATCAGACTCCTGCTGGTCAGGAATGGTATCAACCAATGTCTTTTCTGAAGAGGGACCTATAGGGGTATCAACGGAAGTGACCCTTTCGTTGAGCCCTAACATCCGCTCAACATCCTCTACAGGTTTCTCCAGCAAGTTAGCAATCTCTTCTGCGGATGGCTCATGATCCAGCTTCTGCGCAAGCTCACGAGATGCTCGAAGGTACACATTTAACTCTTTTACTACGTGAATTGGCAGGCGAATAGTACGAGTCTGATTCATAATGGCTCGTTCTATTGTCTGACGTATCCACCAAGTAGCGTAAGTAGAAAAGCGGAAACCTCGCTCTGGATCGAACTTCTCAACAGCGCGAATTAACCCCAAGTTGCCCTCCTCAATCAGGTCCAGCAAGGCAAGGCCACGACTGACATAGCGACGAGCGATTTTTACAACAAGGCGTAGATTACTCTCAATCATACGCTTTCTTGCCGCAGCATCACCACGCAAAGCCTTGCGAGCGTAATAGACCTCTTCTTCAGCGGTCAGTAGGGGGGAAAAGCCAATTTCATTTAGATAGAGTTGGGTGGCGTCCAGGTTCTTCTGCAAATGGCTATCGCCATCCAACCTGCTAACCCTACTCTTCTCAGTGGGGGAGGATACGGAGTTATTTTTTGCCGTGTTTCTCCGCGTACGGCCACTACCTTTTCCTTCTTTGGGATTTAGTTTCTGCTCATCATTCTCAACCGCCAACTCAGGAGGAAAGTCTTCTGCCTGGCCAGCCGCCAAGGACTGGTCTTGCCGTTGTGCTTCCATTTCCCCTGCTCCTTGTACTTTGCCAATATCAACCGCATAGCATGAGCTCAGAATCGGTCAAAAATACAACCAACAATGTGCACATGTGCGACAGCCACTGAATCGGCTTGACCCTTTGGTCGCCACGATTACGGTGACTACCCCAAGTGGTATTAGTTAAAAGTCCATTTTTATTTGCAGAGCTTTAGAGCACCCTCCCGACTCACGGTAGATACGTAAGAGGGTCCACTGGCTGACCGTTTTTTCGTATTTCAAAGTGGAGCTTGTCGCGGTCGGTACCACTCGAACCCAGTTCCGCTATCCGTTGTCCAGCTTTGACCTTACTACCCTCTTTCACCAGTAACCGGTGATTGTGAGCATAAGCACTGAGGTATACCTCACTGTGCTTAACGATCAGCAGTTTTCCATACCCTCTCAACGCGCTACCAGCGTAGATAACGGTGCCATCAGCTGCTGCCGATACAGATTCTCCCTTTTCACCGGCGATATCAACACCCTTCCTCAAGGGATCTCCAGGGCGGAACTTACTAATGACTTGCCCACTGGCAGGCCAGCGCCAATGAATAGCCCCCGCGTGCTTAGTACTGGGCCGCTGGCGCGTAAAACTTTCCGTTAAAGATTTTTTAGTCTTGGCGGGAATAACTTTCTTTGTGGCTGCCTGTTTAACCACTGATTTTTTAGTGATCACAGAAGGTTTTGATGCAGTTTGGAGCGGTACGTCTCCACTAAGTTTCAAACGTTGACCGGGATAGATACTGTAAGGGTGTTTAATACCATTAATAGCCGCCAACTGCCGGAAGTCTTTACCGTAACGCCAGGCAATGGAATACAGGGTATCCCCGCGGCTCACAGTATGATGGTTGAGGCGGATACTAGGAGGCTGTTTTAGGGAACTGCTGGGTGCCCTGTGGCCGGCACAGGAAACCAGGGCCAGGAGCACTATAGCGACGCCTAATATTTTTAACGGCAAAGTTAAAAAATGACCAATATTAGGGTTATTGTTCCGCCAAAAAAGGCCCTTAACATGTCGTAAAAGATGACATTCCATTATTCTCTTTTTACATCAGATCACGGCATTTATGGAAAAAGTGTCTAAAGAAAAGCTCTAAAAATCTCTGAAAAAGCTTCATAAAAAGCTGCCATACCGAGATATTCCAGATCTTATTGCGGCGTGGCGTAGGATTTTCCTCGTTGCCCCCCGCCAAAATAGTCCACCGCAAGAACCAGTATTGCTGCTGCCAGGGCCGCAATAACTGCCGGCCCCAGACTCGCATTTTCACCAGTTTGGGCCATGAAGTTCGACGGAGACGTATTAGCGAGCAGAGGCGTGAGCTTACTGGAAACTGGTTCAGCGCCATCCATTGGGAGCTTCCAAGGCCAAATTATTTTTAGACTACCCAGTAAAATTCCGGCAAGAAAAGCCAACGTTCTTGCAGCATATTTATGCATCAACCAGGAAAGTAATCGGCTAAAGAGCATAAGTCCCAAAGCTGCTCCAGCAGCGAAATATAATAAATTCGATATTTGCAGCTCATGCACTGCAGTAAGCACCTTAGGGTAGATCCCAATCATGAGCAGGATAAAGGCGCCTGAAATTCCGGGTAATGCCATCGCACAAATAGCCAGTGCCCCTGAAAAAAATAATGTGAGCGGAGTCGCTGGGATATCTCCGGGACGAAGTTCACTGACAGCAACTGCCAGCGCAATCCCCAACAAAAGAAAGACAACCGTCGAAAGAGACCACTTGGGAATATTGCGAAGGATCGGGAAGGTAGAAGCCAACACCAGGCCGAAGAAGAAAGACCAAACCAGAATAGGATATTGCTCCAATAGGCTGCTAATTATCCTTGCCAGACTGAAAATACTGATCAACACCCCTAAAAACAAGGATAACAGGAAGCTGCCATTAATATGCTTCCAAGTTGCCGACAGCCCTTCCTCCCGCAGTATTGTGATACAGTGGGGACCTATCCGGCTCAAAGAGTCGAGTAACTCCTGGTAGATACCAGTAATAAAAGCAATGGTACCCCCGGAAACCCCCGGAACCACATCTGCTGCGCCCATCCCCATTCCACGCAGTACTACGCCCGGGTAACGGCTTTTGAATAACTCACTAAATTTCATCGAACAATACCACTTAGCAGCGGTACAAAACGCACTGCTTCTAGCTTTTCCACATCGAATTGATCAGTATCCTGGCGCCGGGAGATCATCATCAGGTGCTGCTGCTCCGACCCCACCGGAATAACCAAGACACCGTTGGGGCCTAACTGCTGTTTCAGTTCATCGGGGATTGTCGAAGGAGCCGCTGCTGCCAGGATTGCATCGTAGGGGCCTTTTTCCGGCCAACCAAAACCACCACTACTGAGATTGTATTCAATATTCTGGTATCCCAGCTCGGTCAGGCGCTGTCGGGCCTTATCCAATAGCGGTTCGACACGCTCGACAGAAAAAAGTTGTTCAACCAGTCGAGAGAGTATGGCGGTTTGATAGCCGGAACCAGTGCCTACCTCCAAAACCCGGTGCAGGGACTTGGCTCTACTCAGTAGCAATTCCGTCATACGGGCAACGATATAGGGTTGGGATATCGTCTGACCATAACCTATTGGCAGGGCGGTATCCTCATAGGCGCGGATCGCCAGGGCTTCATCCAGAAACAAATGCCTTGGGGTTGAAGCCATTACCTCGAGGACTTCTTCATTGCTAATACCCTCATCCCGCAATCGCTGGATCAAGCGATTACGGGTGCGCTGGGAGGTCATTCCCAAGCCTTCGTGTCTCAAGCGGTCCATAAGCTGTTTAATTCCATCCCCTGTATAACTCTCTCGCTTTCAGCCACAAATTTTATGTGTCCGAGTTCACATTGACCAGCTGTGCCACCTCCCTGAGTAGGGCTGTTGCAAATGCGCCGGGCGGTAAAGCAAACTCCAAAAGGAGGTCGTCAGACTGCCACTCAAAACGAAAGGCCTCCGGGCGGAGAATCAGAGGTCTGCGCTCCTGCTTGAGCCCGCAATGCTCCAGCCAGTTACACCAAGCCTGCCATTTCTCTAATACTCGCTGCTCTATTTCGCCTTGAGGACCCAAGGCGAGGTTCCTGCCGCGCCCCCACAGAGGGCCACTTGACTCACTTTGCGGTTCACCCTCAAGGCTTTGCTGCCAGTTATCGATAGTAACTCTCTCAGCCAATATCTGATTAAACAGCCAGCTGCGTGCAGCCGACATCGCGAAGGCCTTTTCACTCTTGCGGCAACGCCCCTCTTCTTCTGCCAGATTACGTACCAAATCCAGGTTGCCGCCATTAATACCGAAGCGCTGCTCACCAAAATAATTTGGCACTCCACCGCCAATTTGCTCAAGTACCTTTTCCGCAGCCGTCCGATCTCCGCAGACGTTGCGAAGACGAATTTTAAACCGATTACCAGCATGCTCACCGCGACGCAGCTTACGGGCACCCCTGAAAAACTGCAGAAGTGAAACCTCATCACTATTGATCTGTGACCAGTCCACCTCTGGCTTCTGTCCGAGCCAAACACTAAACCACTGCGTGGTTACTGCATGCCGATCCTTTAGCCCAAAGTAGCTCACATCCAGAGGACGTACTCCGGCGAGTTTAGCCAGTTGCTTTGCCACCCAGGCAGTGTTGGCACCCCGCTTCTTGATATGCAGGTAGACATGCTCGCCATCCTCTGATGGCTCGGGAAATGCCAGCTCATCGACAACAAAATCTTCCGCAACCGTACGGAAATCAGCGGAGATTGCCGCCCCACCCAAAGCGCGGGGCCAATTCAGATTCCAAACCTCAGACATCACTTCGCTCAATTAACACAACGGCCTGAGCCGCAATTCCTTCGCCCCGACCGGTAAAACCAAGTTTCTCCGTAGTCGTTGCTTTCACACTGATATCAGCGACATCCACGCCACAGTCCGCGGCAATGTTGTCACGCATGGCTTCGATATGAGGAGCCATCTTGGGTGCCTGGGCAACCAGTGTGGTATCCGCGTTCACCAGGCGATATCCCTTTTCTCTAAGAAGGGCCATAACATGCTGCAAAAGGATACGGCTATCAGCACCACTATAGCGCTCATCCGTATCGGGAAAATGATGACCGATATCACCGAGGGCCAAAGTACCAAGGAGTGCATCGCACAAGGCATGTAGCAACACGTCCCCATCAGAATGGGCCTTTAAACCAAAGCTATGGGGGATTTTTACTCCACCAAGCACAACATGATCACCAGGGCCAAACGCATGGACGTCAAAGCCCTGGCCAACTCGAAAACTCACTATCGATGATCCTCTGTGGGAGCGTAGCGCAGGCGTAAAATGGTCTCTGCCACTACAATATCGGTGGGATGGGTCACTTTGATATTGTCGCTCCGCCCTTCAACAAGTTGGGGAGAGTGACCAAAAATTTCCAGGGCACTGGCTTCGTCGGTAACAGCTTCATCTTGCTGTAAGGCCTGGCTAAGACAGGAGCGCAGTAGCTCAAGAGGGGCTCGCTGGGGGGTCTGCGCAAGCCAGACCTGTTTGCGATCCAGGGTTTGCTCAACACATTGAATGCCGCCTATCTCACGGCTTCGCTTGACTGTATCGCTGGCGGGACGCGCCAACAGTGCAGTCTGTGCAACCTGGCTATCCAACAGTGCATGAATGTCTTCCAATGCAACACATGGCCTCGCGGCATCGTGTACCAGCACTGGGGTATCTGCCTGCTCCCGTTGGGCGAGAAACTCCAAGGCCGAGAGGACAGAATCTGCCCGCTCAACACCACCAATCACGGTATGTATTAGCGGGTGTGAAGCTTCTTTCAGGTGTGGAAAAAATGCATCATCTTTTGATAAGGCCACAACAACACCAGCGAGCCCCGGCCAGGTTAAAATATTTCGCAGGGTGAGGGACAACAAGGGGCGCCCCAATAATGGTAAATACTGTTTGGGACGGTCTGCCCCCATGCGTTTACCAATGCCTGCAGCGGGTACAATCACCCAATAATCTGTAATCACTTTTTAGCCTCTTCCGAATCCAGGAAGATAAACAGGGTTTCCCCTTCTTTAATCAACCCCAGATCATAGCGTGCCTTGGCTTCGACACCATCAGTGCCCTCTTTCAGGCTTCGCACTTCCCTCAACAACTGGCGGTTTTCCCGCGCCAAAGCTGCATTTTTTTCCTGTTGTTGAGCGAGTTGTCGTTTGAGACGGGTAACTTCGGCAAGACTGCCATCACCGACCCAGAGACGATACTGAGTGGCAAGCAGAATAAAGGTAAGAATTCCCAGCAGCCATTTCATACGAGATTACGATATTTCGCTTGTTCGTATTAGAGGTATTGCAGAGGAAGCCCTCTGCAATACCCGTGTGCAATTCAAAAGTTGATTATTTGAATTCAGCACGGCCGCGGTATGGTGCAGAACCATTCAATTCAGCTTCGATACGCAGCAGGCGGTTGTACTTGGCTACGCGATCGGAGCGGCACAGGGAGCCGGTTTTAATCTGACCGGCAGCGGTAGCTACAGCCAAGTCGGCAATAGTGGTGTCTTCTGTTTCACCGGAGCGGTGAGAGATCACAGCGGTGTAGCCGGCATCTTTAGCCATCTTGATCGCATCCAGAGTCTCGGACAGGGAGCCGATCTGATTGAATTTGATCAGAATAGAATTACCCACACCTTTCTCGATACCTTCTTTGAGGATCTTGGTGTTGGTTACGAACAGGTCGTCACCTACCAGCTGTACTTTGTCACCAATCTTATCGGTGAGCACTTTCCAACCATCCCAATCGCTTTCATCCATGCCATCTTCGATTGACAGGATCGGATAGTTTGCGGAAAGCTCGGCCAGGTAGCTGGCGAAACCTTCGCTATCGAACTGCTTGCCTTCACCTGCCAGGTCATACTTTCCATCTTTGTAGAATTCAGAGGAAGCGCAGTCCAGAGCCAGGGTAATGTCATCACCCAGGGTGTAACCGGCTTTCTCCACGGCTTCAGCAATGACTTTCAGAGCAGCTTCGTTGGAAGGCAGGTTCGGAGCAAAACCACCTTCGTCGCCAACAGCGGTGCTGAGGCCGTTGCTAGACAGTACTTTTTTCAGTGAGTGGAAAATCTCAGCACCCTGACGCAGAGCTTCGGAAAAAGACTCAGCCTTAACCGGTTGCACCATAAATTCCTGAATATCTACATTGTTGTCGGCGTGCTCACCACCGTTGAGAATATTCATCATCGGCACCGGCATGGTGTATTGACCGGGAGTGCCATTCACTTCGGCAATATGCTGATACAGCGGGATTTTCTTGGAAGCTGCTGCAGCCTTGGCTGCCGCCAGGGAAACTGCCAGGATGGCATTGGCACCCAGCTTGGCTTTGTTTTCAGTACCATCGGCATCGATCATCGCTTTATCCAGGGCACGCTGATCGGTTGCATCCATACCTTTAAGCAGGTCGGCAATAGTCGTGTTGATATTCTCAACCGCCTTCAATACCCCTTTGCCAAGGTAACGACTCTTATCGCCATCGCGCAATTCCAGAGCTTCGCGAGAACCGGTAGAGGCGCCAGAAGGAGCGCAGGCGGAACCAATGGAACCATCTTCCAGAATTACATCGGCTTCAACGGTAGGGTTTCCGCGGGAATCCAGCACTTCATAGGCTTTAACAGCGACAATCTTGCTCATTAACAATGGGCTCCGTATTGGTACTAACTAAACTTGTTACTTATTAAAAATAGGTAATTACTGTAAGAAATTTACAAACAACTGTGCGCAAAACTAAGGACGCTTATTCTGGGATACTTATTTCAAAATTTGTTATTGAGAATGTTTCTGATGGCCGCCTCTATAAATAAAACAGCCTCAGAGTAAGTATCAAGCACCCCAAAAGGGCGCACACAAACTATTTCTTACTTTTATTCGGTATCCAGAGGCGCAAAGCCTTTAATCAAATCATCCACGGCTTTCATCTGTGCGAGGAATGGCTCAAGCTTGTCCAGGGGCAATGCACTGGGGCCATCGCACAGGGCTTTATCTGGGTTTGGATGTGCTTCCAGGAACAAGCCAGCAATGCCAATAGCCAGGCCTGCACGGCCCAGTTCGGTAACCTGGGCGCGACGACCACCAGAGGCTGCACCGGAAGGATCACGCATTTGCAAAGAGTGCGTCACATCAAAAATCAGTGGTGCACCGCCGGAAGCATTGATCATGGTGCTAAAACCCAGCATATCGACGACCAGATTGTCGTAGCCAAAACAGGCTCCACGCTCGCACAGGATAATGTTTTCGTTACCGCATTCCGCAAATTTCTCCACCACATTTTTTACCTGGGGTGGGCTCATGAACTGCGGTTTTTTCACATTGATTACCGCACCGGTAGCGGCCATAGCTGCAACCAGGTCGGTCTGGCGAGCAAGAAAGGCTGGCAGCTGGATAATATCCACGACCTCAGCTACAGGCGCAGCTTGATAGATCTCATGAACATCGGTAATCAAAGGAACGTTAAAAGTGTCTTTGATTTCCTGGAAAATCTTCAGGCCCTCTTCCATTCCCGGTCCACGATAGGAGTGAACGGAAGAACGATTGGCCTTATCAAAAGACGCTTTAAAAATATAGGGAATACCCAGCTTTTCAGTGACTTTTACATAGTGCTCAGCCACCTGCATCGCCAGGTCGCGGGACTCCAGTACATTCATGCCACCAAACAATACAAAAGGCTTGTCGTTGGCAACCTGGATATTTCCGACTTCAATGGTTTTCATTGTCTGCTCCCTGTCATCTCCCCCCAACCACTTGGGTTAGGGGGAAACTACTGTTTAACCCTGGTTTTCACGCTGCTTCATTGCAGCCGCAACAAAACTTTCGAACAGCGGGTGGCCGTCACGCGGGGTAGAGGTAAACTCCGGGTGGAACTGACAGGCAACGAACCAGGGGTGGTTCGGCAACTCAACCATTTCAACCAGAGTATCATCGGCAGACCAGCCACCAATTTTCAAACCGGCCTGCTGCAGACGATCAACATAGTTGTTATTCACTTCATAACGGTGACGGTGACGCTCAACAATGACATCCGCGCCGTAAATTTCACGGGCCTTAGAGTCCTTCGCCAGACGACACTCCTGGCCACCCAGGCGCATGGTACCGCCGAGGTCAGACTGTTCGTCACGCTTCTCGATATTGCCTTCGCTATCAATCCACTCGGTGATCAGGCCGATCACCGGGTGCGGCGTTTTAGTATTGAATTCAGTACTGTTGGCCCCTTCGAGGCCGAGCACGTTGCGCGCATACTCGATAACCACCGACTGCAGACCGAGGCAGATACCCAGGAAAGGAATATTGTTTTCACGGGCATAGCGCACGGATTCCAACTTACCTTCCAGGCCGCGCTCACCAAAACCACCGGGCACCAGAATTGCATCGGCCTCTTTGATCAGGTCAATACCATTCTCACCTTCAACGTCTTCCGCGTTGATAAAGTCGATATCCACTTTACAGCGGTGTTTGATGCCCGCATGGGTCAGGGACTCAATCAGGGACTTATAAGCATCCAGCAGCTCCATGTATTTGCCAACCATGGCAATTTTCACTTCGTGCTGAGGATTCAACTTGCCATCAACCACTTCGTCCCACTCGGACAGGTCTGGTGTCTGGCAGTCCAGCTGCAACTTTTCCACAACGATATCGTCAAGGCCATAGCCGTGCAGCAGACGCGGTACGCCATAGATTGTCTTGGCATCGGGCAGCGGTACTACAGCGCGCTCTTCAACATTGGTAAACAATGCGATCTTGCGGCGGGAATCTTCGTCGATCTCGCGCTCGGAGCGACACAACAGGATATCCGGTTGCAGGCCGATAGAACGCAGCTCTTTTACGGAGTGCTGGGTTGGCTTGGTCTTGGTTTCACCAGCAGTAGCGATAAACGGCACATAGCTCAAGTGAATTAGCAGAGCACGATTGATGCCCATTTCCACACGCAGCTGACGCACGGACTCCAGGAATGGTTGGGACTCGATATCACCTACGGTGCCACCGATTTCAACAATAGCCACATCGACATCGCGGCCGCCTTCTACCACACGACGCTTGATCTCGTCAGTGATATGGGGAATCACCTGTACGGTGCCACCCAGGTAGTCACCACGGCGCTCTTTGCGCAGTACGGTCTCGTACACACGGCCGGTGGTAAAGTTATTACGCTTGGACATCCGCGTACGGATAAAGCGTTCATAGTGACCCAGGTCCAGGTCAGTCTCGGCACCATCCTCGGTGACATACACCTCACCGTGCTGGAAGGGGCTCATGGTACCCGGGTCTACGTTGATGTAGGGGTCCAGTTTGAGGATGGTAACCTTGAGGCCACGGGCCTCCAGAATGGCGGCCAGAGAGGCGGAGGCGATACCTTTCCCCAACGAGGAAACCACGCCACCAGTTACAAAAATATAGCGCGTCATGCAAAACCTTGGTCAGTTGAGCGCTCGATGAATGTCGAGCTTACAGGGCTGGCCCGGGCGGATAATCCAGCTTCTCCCGGTGCCTTTGAGACGGGGCGCCAGGGTAGCAGAAAACCCCTTCCCGCTCAATCGAAAAACCGCCAGCTGGGCGGTTTCAGCAAAGGCGCTCCTGGCACAGTTGAGCCCACCTTACAGCAGAACAACCCGGCGACAGCTACCAGCTCCCCATTCCGATACACCAGGGGTACCCTGTCTCGCAGCCAGGGTTCCAGTGCCCACTCCTGCAAAACCTTCTTGAGCGTCTGGGAACGTGACCGATTGCAAGGCTGAGTACGCTCACCACCCCGGCGGTACCCGACTTGATATGCTCCCTGGGGCCAGTCTGGCGCCGGTTCCAGCACGCCGCCTCTAGGGAGAGGTAGTACTGACACACCATCCCAAAGGAGTTCTTCATCGGTGCTGGCAAAGGATTCCAGAATGGGGGTCAGGTATAAACGCTGCTGAAAGCAGCGTACAACGCGTCGACTCAAGCGCACTTCCACTTGCGCATCGGCACTCGCCCTCTCAATCTGCGCCAACGCTTCTTGTAAAGCCACGGATTCCGGCGCCATACCAGCTTGTCGCAAAACCCAGCTCCGCAATAGATTTTTGCGTCGTGCAAGACTCAAATCGTTAAATGCCGAAATAAGGAGGCTCTCCCCAAACCTTTCTTTCCTGATATCACAGGCCTGCAAGTCTCCAAGTGCCAACTCCTCCAGTAGTAACGCTGACTCTCTGAGATTATCCGCAGCCCGCTGAATACTCTGCCGCGCCGGCCAACGTGCGGATAACAGAGGCATGACCTGTCGGCGTAAATAGTTGCGCTCAAAGGCCTCATCAGCATTACTCTCATCCTCAATCCAGCTGAGCCCGTATTCAAGGGCCCAAGCCTCCAACTCGCTGCGCCCGACTGACAACAAAGGGCGGAGCAAGGATTTACCCTCACCCAACGGCCGACTCTCCGCCATACCCGAAAGCCCGAGCACACCCGCTCCTCGCATTAGCCTATATAGAAAGGTTTCCGCCTGATCATCCCCATGGTGGCCGAGCAAAATTTGATCACCTGGGGACATCACCGAATCAAAAGCCTTGTAGCGCGCCTCGCGCGCCCCCTGCTCCACCCCTCCATCGCTTCTATCAACTTGCACACGCACCGCACTGAAAGGCACCTGGAGTTCGCCGGCAAAGGCTTCACAATGGCGAAGCCAGCGGTCGGCATTATTGCTGAGGCCGTGGTGTACATGCACTGCCCTAACAGGAATACCATTCTGACTAAGGAGATGTAGTAGAACAGTTGAATCCAAACCACCAGAAAACCCTACCCACAACTGCCCCTTTGCCGGGTGACGCTGCATCGCGGACTTTATAAGTTGCGGAAGAGAATTTGCTGCAGATTTGGAGATCACTGCTTATACCCTGGAACTGAGATCGACACAGTATACCGATGCAGGGAACTAGCGTTGATGGACTTTTAAGCGGGAAGCAGAATATTGAAGAGCTGCGGCTTGCCAGCAAGCTATCAGATAGGTTCTTGATAGGCACCTGCGCAATGACTCACCACGGGTACAACACTTTCGATGCTGGAGTTTTAACCTCTAAGCTTGAGTGTTTAAGAGATGCGGCCCAGGCCACAATGCTGACTGGCCTGGGCGCTTTATTAATAAAAGTAGCTAGGAATTAGCCCTCACAGCGAATATCGGCAGACACTGCCGCATCGGGCACCAATCGCACATTGGCTACGGCTATCGCTGCGGCACCCTCACTCTCCAAGCGGAACGCACTGGAAACCCTGCTAAAGTCGGCACCAGCTTTGGCAAAGCATTGCAGGTCTACCGAGAGACGAGTCCAATCATTCAGCGGCATGGTTTTCAGGGCGGACTGCAGCGGCACCCTGGCAATACAGCCCTCTCCACAGGTCACTGCAGCTTGTAACGGTTCTCGCAGCTCCTGATCAACGCGAATATTCAGGCTCAGGGCTGAGCCCTCCTCCAAATAAACACCCAAGTTCTGCATATACTCCGCAGACAACTGCACGGCACCGGGGCGCAAGCCCTTCCACTCGATCAAACGCGCATCTTCCTGAGAGGACATATCAATCGAAGTTACAACGATATTGTTATCCTCACCACTGGCCGCACGGTTGCCATACACTGGAACCACCTCGGCTCCATCCTCGACAATATTCATCACCCAGGGAGCCCGGGGACGAGAAACCAATAGCCAGGCATCTTCCAGTCCACCCACAGCCATATTTTCACTGGTCTCCGGCAAATCGTTGCTGACCAGTGACTCCTCACTCGCGCTCAAGCCGTAACCCAAGGCAAATAGGGGATCGTAGTGCTCGTGGTATGGGTTCAAAACCGTTTGGTTGGTGTACATCGGCCAGCTAAAGGGCAACTTACCAGTGAAGTCGTAGCGAATCTTCCCTTTGGCATCTCGGAATAACACATCGGCCACGCCGGCGCCCTCAGAGCCCGGTAGCCAAGCAGCCACGAAAGCATCCGAAGCATTCAGTTCACTATTCACCCAGAGCGGGCGACCGGATAAGAACACACTGACAACCGGAATGCCCTGATCGCGTAATTTCTTCAACAGTGCCAGATCTTTCTTGTTGCCCCGCTGATACTCAAGGTTGGTGATATCCCCATGCCATTCCGCATAGGGTGCCTCACCATAAATGGCAATAGCCACTTGGGGTGCCTTGCCATTGGCAAAGCTGGCATCGTTAAAGCTTCCATCCTCACTCAGTATGGCATCACCACCCGCTCCCTTTACCGCTGCGGCGATGCCTTCAAAGATGGAAGTGGCACCAGGAAAATCTTCACGGCTATTACCGGTGCCCTGCCAAGATATTGTCCAACCGCCACTTTGCTTGGAGAGGTTGTCGGCCCCATCGCCGACGACTAGAACATTCTGCTTCGCGGCCAGCGGCAATAATTGATCATTGTTTTTCATTAACACCAAAGACTTGCGCACGGCTTCTCTGGCGATAGCGCGGTGCTCTGCATTACCGAGAATACCAGCCTTACCCGCCAGAGGCATATTGCGCTCGAACAGACCCGCGCGAAGCTTCACTCGTAGTATGCGGCGCACCGCATCATCCAAACGCTCAGCTGGGATTTCACCGCTCTTCGCCTGCGCCAAGGTATTGCTGTAGAGGGCTTTCCAATCCGCAGGCACCATAAACATATCCAGGCCGGCATTGATTGCCGCCGCACAACTCTCCACAGTGCATCCGGGCACGAAACTGTGTCCATTCCAGTCCCCTACAACAAAGCCGTCGAAGCCGAGACGCTTTTTCAGAACATCAGTCAGCAGATATTTATGGCCGTGCAGTTTCTCACCATTCCAACTATTAAAAGAAGCCATTACCGTTTGCACACCAGCAGGCAAAGCGGTCAGGTAACCAGCCGCATGCACTTCTGCCAGTTCCTTTTCAGGCACAGCGTTATCCCCGCGGTCGATTCCACGTGTCGTTCCACCATCACCGACAAAATGCTTAGCCGTGGCCACCAGGTTTTCCCCACGCAGGAAACCTGTGTCATTCTTGGCCCCCTGTAATCCTTTCACCATGGCTTCCGCGTAGTCAGCCACTACAGCAGGATCTTCAGAATAACTTTCGTAAGTACGCCCCCAGCGATCATCTCTCACTACCGCCACAGTGGGCGCAAAGGTCCAGTCGATGCCAGTAACCGCGACCTCGCGGGCGGTCGCGCGGCCAATACGCTCAATCAGCTCGGCATCCCTCGCCGCCCCGAGGCCAATATTGTGGGGGAAAAGGGTTGCCCCAATAACGTTATTGTGACCGTGAACTGCATCGGAGCCCCAAATCAGGGGAATAGCAACACCTCCATCGGAGGTGTCCATGGAAGCCTTGAAGAAGGCATCGGAAAGTGCGAGCCAATCACGAGGCGTCGCAAACTTATCGTTGTTTGGAAAGGCACCCCCACCGTTTAGCACTGAGCCCAGATGGTATTTCTTAACATCTTCGGGCGTGACATGACGGATCTCCGCCTGAATCATTTGCCCCACTTTTTCTTCCAGAGACATGCGCGACATGATCTTGGTAATACGCGCTTCCAGCTTTTCACTGCGCGCAAATGCGGGCTCGAGTAGTGGCCAGTTTTCCAGGCTACCGCCACTGTTTATCTGGGAGTTATCTTCTTTTGCCGGAACTTCTTCCCCCTGCGGCTGACAGCCAACAAGTGCCGAGACACAGAGCATTAAGCCCAGTGAAAATCGTTTTTTAAATTTCACGGATAACTCCCAAAGTTTTCCCACGCTTATCCTTCTGCCCTACCAATTCCATAGCTACCAGAATGAGTAACACAGATATTATTATTTCAGTGTAAATCCCAAACTCCAGTCACAGCCAATAAGGCCTCAATTGGATTTCAGATATTCCACGCAACGGTATCAACGGAGCAAAGTGCAATACTTGCCGAGGAGCGCCAATAGAAATCCGATGGATTGGGCCAAATCACAGACAAGGCGGAAAACATTTTCTAGCCGGACTACTAAAAAAAATAGCCTGGTGCAAAGTTTCAACTGCCTTTGCCCACTACTCCATCGCAGCACCACGCAGAGTCGGAGAAAAAGCACCGTAATAAGCGATATAGCAGTAGCACAGCAGTGGTACTAAAAAAGAAATCTGAATACCCGCTTCATCGGCGAGCACTCCTTGTAGCAGTGGAATAATCGCACCGCCAACAATCGCCATGCACAGGACACCGCTGCCCTGACTGGTGTACTGGCCCAGACCTCGCAGGGCCAGGCTGAATATGGTAGGAAACATAATGGAGTTGCAAACCCCCACAGCGACAATCGACCATACAGCCAGATAACCAGAGGAGAGCATCGCCACCCCGATAAGCACTACGGAACCCAGCGAACACACTGCCAGTGTTTTTCCCGCAGAGACATAGCGCAGCAGCAGAGCCCCGGCAAAGCGGCCTACCATAGCGCCACCCCAGTAGTAGGAAACATACTTTGCTGCTTCAAATAACTGCATTTCAGCAACAGAGGATTCACTAAAAAAGCTAACCAGGAAACTTCCTATTG
Source organism: Microbulbifer variabilis (assembly GCF_020524905.1). GTDB lineage: Bacteria > Pseudomonadota > Gammaproteobacteria > Pseudomonadales > Cellvibrionaceae > Microbulbifer > Microbulbifer variabilis_A. The sequence goes on from NZ_JAIVKI010000005.1 coordinate 48,561, forward strand.
CCACTTCAGCGCCCACGTAGGCGAAAATACCAATCGCCCCCAGTGTCAACCTGGGAAAGCGCCAGATGGAAAAAGTCTCACTGCGGGATGGGCTTGTACTGCAAGATGGATCTGTACTGTGTGAAAGGCGGTGTTCGGGGATCGCCGGCAGTCGAATCCAGGAGAAAAAAGCCACCATCATCAACAGCACTACCGCTAACCAGAAATAGGGCTTTTCCACCAGGGCCGCCTCCCTGGCACGAAATTCAGCAACATTAGTTGCCGTATCGGGATCGGCCCCCATTGAAATCGCGGCAAAAAAAACGGCACCACCGGCAACCGGCGCCAAGGTGGTTCCCAGAGAATTAAATGCCTGAGTCAGATTTAAACGACTTGGAGCCGTTTGGGCACTGCCCAGAGCAATAACGTAAGGGTTTGCCGATACCTGCAATACTGTAATACCGGAAGCCAGTACGAAAAGCCCCAATAGAAACACTTCATAGATTTGCAGGCGTGCCGCAGGAATAAAAACCAGGCAACCAGCGCAAGCCACTAATAATCCAAAGACCAACCCCAACTGGTAGCCAACTCTACGCAACAGCAACCCAGCTGGAACAGAAACCAGAAAATAGGCCGCAAAAAAGTAAAACTGTACCAGGACAGCGCGGGTATAACTCAGCTCAAAAACATTTTTAAGATGTGGCACCAGAACATCATTCAACCCGGTGATGAAACCCCACAGAAGAAAAAGAGAAGTCAACGCCGCAAGATTTAAATACCCTGGAGAGCGCCCCTCTTGAGCTTGGGCACCCGAATCACAAACAGCCATATCGTTCGAGTGTAGACTCGACTCGGGCAACATCTGGCGCATTGGAAACCGATCCCCAAATTTCAAACTCGTTTCTCGGCGATTATACTGTTCTTCCTAAACGCTTTTGAGTCGCCAGTGGAAAATTAAGGACAAAATGTGCAAATTTTTAAAGCCCTTAATAAAAAACACTTTCACTCAATGAAAGTTGTCATATGGGTCCAGATTGCCGAAAGTAACTTGACTAATCACCCCGAAAAACGACAAAAAGGACCAAATAAGGGCTAAGTTGGAATCCCGGCGTACAGGCCCACTAGCGGGCACCTGTAAGCCAAGGTAATATCTTCCGGATAATAATGAACGCGATGATGAGCGTCTATCCCGTCATTTTCACAAAATTAAATATACGGGACATCATGCAGTACTCTACCCGTCAATACTGGAATGCAACTGCGGAAATTCCTTCGACCCGCTGGTTTTGGAAATTACAGTTGGTCAGCTGGATTGGAATTTTGTTGGTGACATTCCTCTCCCTGACCCTCTGGCATTCACCCACTGAGTGGCCGCGCTTCGAGCCGGCAAATACTATTTTCCAGTGTGCTGTGGCTTTTGTTCTCTCGGTATTCCTGAGACCCATTTTTGATATCGCCTGGGACTCTGAACTGGCCGTTCGCACAGTTATTTATCTACTCGCTGTTGCAGTAATTTCCGGCATCTGGACCCTGGTGCGCATGGAGGCCTATATCCGCCTGAGCGGGGAACACTCCATCTGGTCTGAATTCGGCGGCTGGTATTATGCCTCCCTCTTTGTCTTTCTCTTCTGGAGTGCACTCTATTGCGGGGTTAAATACCACATACTGCTTCAAAGTGAACACAAGAAGATGCTTGAGGTAGCTGCGGTCAACGAGCGTGAGCAGCTGCGCAGACTCCAGGCAGAGGCCATCGCCAATGAAGCCCAGCTTAAAATGCTGCGTTATCAGCTCAACCCTCATTTTTTGTTTAATACGCTGAATTCCATCAATGCCCTGATTCGCTTTCAACAGGCCGACGAAGCCCGCGAAATGGTGATACGCCTCAGCGATTTTTTACGCCTCTCCCTTAAGGAGAGCCCCATGCAAAAAGTAGAGCTCGAACGGGAAGTTGAAGCGGTGTTACTTTATCTGGATATTGAGAAAACCCGTTTTGCTGACCGCTTGGCCGTTGACCTCAGTATCGATGAGGAGGCCCGGCATGCACTAGTGCCCAGCATGTTGCTGCAACCACTGGTTGAGAATTCAGTTAAATATGCCATCGCTCCCAATGAACTGGGCGGCACCATTGGAATCCATGCGAAGAGTAGTGGCCAACGCCTGTTATTGGAAGTACAAGACTCGGGCTGCCCAGAAGATTGCGCCGGCGAGAGAAATTTTCAGGCCAACTCCACCGGTGTTGGCCTAAAGAATGTAAGGGAGCGCCTCTCCAGCCTCTACCCGCAAAATTACCATATAGAACAACAGGAAAAGCCCGATTGTGGCATGTCGATACGAATTGATATCCCGCTGGAAATATCCACGCACCCCACCAATAAAACACAGGGAGAAGCCCGATGAACAAACTCACTGTCGTGCTGGTGGACGACGAACCCCTAGCCCTGCGCTTGCTGCAAAGCATGTTTGAGGAATTCCCGGATATAGAAATTACCGCCTGCTGCCGCAATGGGCGTGAAGCGTTGCAAGCCGTATCCGAATACAGTCCAGACCTGCTGGTTCTGGATGTGCAAATGCCTGGTATGAATGGCTTTGATGTGGTCAGTCGTCTACAGGCCGATACCATGCCATTGGTAATATTCGCCACCGCTTTCGACGAGTATGCCCTGAAAGCTTTTGAGGTTCACGCTGTCGATTATGTTTTAAAGCCCTTAGATATCGCTCGCCTAGAAACCGCCATTGATCGCGCACGCCAGCGTTTGCAATTGGCACTTGTCAGCAAAAAGGATATCCACCAGGAAGAAAAAAATCGACTGCTGCGCTCTATTGAAGAATTGAGTACAGCCAAGGAACAAGCCTCTGAGACTCCCAGTCCAGCGATCAACAATCGCCTGGCGATTAAAGATCGCGGCTGTATTACCATGGTCAATCAGCAGGATATCGAATGGATTGATGCCGCCGGTGACTATATGTGCGTGCATGTAAAAGGGGAAACCCATGTTATGCGCAGCACCATTAAAGACTTACAGAAGCAGCTCTGCCCGGATAATTTTAAGCGTATACACCGCTCGACACTGGTGAATCTCAACTATATAGAACACATCAAAGTGCTTACCAAGGGCGAGTACTTTCTCACCTTAACTAGCGGCGCTAAAGTCAAAGTCAGCCGCAACTATCGCCTACCGATCAAGGAATTTCTCGAAGCCAACCGGCGTATAGCTTCCGAAGTTTCCTGAAAAAATTACCAGACTTCCTATTCAATACTGCAGGGATTTGCAATTCACTTATAAAACATCCAAACAAAGAAATATCAGGCCATCGCCATCCAGTTAATACAAAGTATCCTTTTCTTTAGGAGCAAAAAAAGCCGGTATAAAAATACCGGCTAAACGAGCTCAGAAGAGAAGAAATAATTAAGCGCGCTTGTCTGGGCGGTGACCAATGGCACCGTAATAAAGAATATAGAGGTAGCAGAAAATAGGCAGCACAAATGCCAACTGGATACCCACTTGATCTGCCAACAATCCCTGTAGTAACGGCACGATAGCACCACCGACTATAGCCAGGCATAAAATACCAGAACCTTGACTGGCCACCTTGCCAAGTTTCGCAAGAGCCAAACTGAAAATTGTTGGAAACATAATGGAGTTACACAGGCCCACCGCCAAAACGGCATACATTGCCAGGTAGCCAGTACCCGCTACGGTGATAAGTAAAAGTAGACAGGAGCCCAGAGAACAAATTGCCAGTACTTTTCCCGCGGAAATAAAGCGCATAATCAGGGCACCGGCAAAGCGACCAACCATGGCCCCACCCCAATAGAGAGAGATATAAAAGGCCGCCTCGGATTCTTCAAGACCGGCAATGGCGTCTTCGCCAATAAAATTCACCAGGAAACTGCCAATAGAAACTTCCGCACCGACATAGACAAAAATCGCTACCGCCCCTAAAACCAGATGACGATAACCCCAGGCCGAAGCCTCCCCTACCGCTGCCGATGTCAGAGAAGTATTGCTGACAATAGTTGGCAGATTCAGAAACGCAAAAACCAGGGCTAGTATGGCTAGGGTAGCCGCCAGAATTAGGTAGGGCACCTCAATCACCGAGGCACTGGCAGCGCCAACGGCAACTCCCGCAGCCGGAAGAATAAGCAAAGCGCCAAATTGTGGGGCTACAGTGGTACCGAGAGAGTTAAATCCCTGGGTTAATGTCAGGCGGCTAGGCGCCGTGCGCTCATCCCCCAAAGCGGCGACATAGGGGTTGGCCGATACCTGCAAAATAGTAATACCGGAAGCGAGAATAAACAGAGCCCCAAGGAATAATCCATAGACCTCCATACGCTCCGCGGGAATAAATAACAAGCAACCCAGTACCGCAATAGTGAGGCCAGTAACGATACCTTTTTGATAACCGATTTTACTCACCAGGCTGCCCGCCGGCAGGGAAACTAAAAAATAGGCTCCAAAGAAGCAGAATTGCACCAGCATTGCCTGGGCATAGTTCAGCTCAAAAATGCCCTTAAGATAAGGAATCAGGATATCGTTCAAACACGTTATAAATCCCCACATAAAAAAAAGCGAGGTCAAAGCTAGCAGTGCAAATTTTTGCCCCGCCTGATCACCAGTTTGCAACTGACCAGCATCCGTTGCCGTATTACTTTGCAAAATTGCCATATTTATTTTCCAGAAACTTCTGCCGTGGCGCTACCGTAAATGGCAAGCCAACATCTAAACACTTGTTATTCTTTTTACTTTCTACCATGGGGGCATTGAGGCTTTGCAGCGGTTTTCGATAAAGGGGGTCAAAAATGGGGGAAATAGGCCCGACGCAAAGTGCCACAGGCGTGGTTTTGCGGGGAGGCGAATAAATAACTGAAGGCGAATGGCCAGTCTAATACAAGGGGAAATCTTCAAACAGAGAGCTTGAATCGGATAAAGAGGGAAGATTCTGAGGAGCGAGAAAAGGGACAGCTCCGTGGTCAGGAGCTGTCCCTTCGAGAATATTAAGAAACGATATTGCCGTAGCTCATCAGGCGTTGGTAGCGTTTTTCCAGCAGCTCATCGATAGGGATAGCACTCAGCTGCTCCAGTTGCGCACTGAGGCGCTCCTTCAGGCTCGCGGCCATAGCATCCGGATCGCGATGGGCACCGCCGAGTGGTTCTGGTATGGTTTCATCCACAATACCCAACTCCTCCAATACACTGGAAGTCACCCCCATCGCCTCGGCTGCCAGCGGGGCCTTCTCTACGGTTTTCCAGATAATATTGGCGCAGCCCTCCGGGGAAATCACAAAGTAAGTGGAGTACTGCAGCATATTGAGTTGATCGCCAACACCGATCGCCAGGGCACCACCGGAGGAACCCTCTCCGATCACGGTGCAAATAATCGGCGTACGTAAGCGAGACATTACCGCCAGGTTCTGGGCAATAGCCTCACTGATACCACGCTCTTCACTATCAATTCCGGGATAGGCTCCCGGAGTATCGATCAACGTCAGCACCGGCATTTTGAAGCGCTCCGCCATCTCCATAATACGCAGAGCCTTTCGGTAGCCCTCAGGCTTGGGCATACCGAAGTTACGAGCGACTTTTTCGTTAACCGTGCGCCCCTTCTCTTCGCCGATCACCGCCACCGGCTTGCCATTTAAGCGGGCGATGCCGGCAATAATCGCTTTGTCATCACCGAAATGACGATCGCCGTGCAGCTCGTCCCAATCGGTGAACAAGCGTTCGATATAGTCCTTGGAGTAAGGGCGCTGCGGGTGCCTGGCCACCTGGACTACCTGCCAGGGGCTCAGGTCTGAGTAGATAGACTCGGTCAGAGTTCTGCTCTTATCCCGCAGCCGGGTCACTTCATCGGCGATATTCAGCTCATTGTCGTCCCCGACCAGCTGCAACTCTTTAATTTTGCTTTCCAGCTCTGCAATCGGCTGCTCAAACTCGAGAAAGTTGAAATTCATGAAATCTGCGCCTTAACTCTTTTCCATGCCACTGGGCAATCACAACGACATAGCTTAACTGTACAGAACCGACCAGTCGAGCCTAGTGGACTTTAACGCCGTTCGGCGTATTGAAGCGCCACCCGCTCCCGGCCCAGCAGCTCCCGCAGGGACTGGACCATCTGGTCATTCGGCTCCACATTCCACTGTGAAGGCAGGCGGTAGAGCCCTCGCGCATTGTGGCGCAACACCTCCAGGCTAACCCCGCACTGTCCGCCGGTATAGGGTTGTAAACACGAGGCTAGACGCTTGGCTAGCCCAGGTGCCACAACACCAGTATCGATTTGCAGCCGCACACCGGTCACCCGGCTCTGGCGCAGCTCATCCAGGGTGGAGACCCCATTCACGGTCATTTTCAGACCGCCACTGTAATCGTCATTGGCTACCGGGCCTTCGAGAACCAGCAGGGCATCCTTGGCCAGCTTATCGCGGTGTTCGCCAAATGCCTCGCTGAACATGGCCGCCTCAATGCGGCCGCTGCGATCATCCAGGGTAACAATAGCCATGGAATCGCCGCGCTTGGTCTTCATCACCCGCATGGCAACCACCAGACCCGCCACTTTTTGCGCTTCACGGCCGGGTTTTAAGTCGGCGATTCGCGCCTTCACCAAGTGCTGCAACTCATTGGCATACTCGTCGATGGGGTGTCCGGTGAGGTACAGACCCAGGGTATTTTTCTCACCTTCCAAACGCTCGCGAATGCTCCAGCAGCGGGTACGACGGAAATCCTCGTACACATCGCCGTCGGAAGATTGGGGCACCACCTCGCCGAACAGGTCCATCATGCCGGCATTGGCATTGGCCTTTTGCTGTTCCGCCGCTTTCACCGCTTCATCCAGCGCGTTGAACAGCACCGCGCGGGAATAATCCAGTCCATCACTGCCGCCAGTATCCGGCCCGATACTGTCAAAAGCACCGGAGCGCACCAGCGCCTCTAACGCGCGCTTGTTCACCTTGCGCGGATCGACACGGGAGCAGAAGTCGAACAGGTCGGTAAAGGGGCCGCCTTCCTTCCGCGCCGCAATAATATTTTCAATCGGCCCCTCACCCAGGCCCTTGATGGCACCGAGACCGTAAATAATGCGGTTGTCGATATCCACCGAGAACTGGAAGCTGCCCAGATTGACATCAGGCGGCACCAACACCAGTTCCATGGCGCGACACTCTTCGATAAAGGTCACTACCTTATCGGTCTTATCCATATCCGAAGACATGGTCGCCGCCATAAACTGGGCCGGGTAATGGGCTTTCAGCCAGGCCGTCTGATAAGACACCAGCGCGTAAGCTGCCGAGTGAGACTTGTTAAAGCCATAACCCGCGAACTTCTCTACCAGGTCGAAGATCTTAATCGCAAGTTCGGGGTCGATGCCTTGCTCTTTTGCCCCGTTTTCAAAAGTGGCCCTCTGTTTGGCCATTTCCTCCGGTTTCTTTTTACCCATTGCCCGGCGCAACAGGTCTGCGCCACCGAGGGTATAACCCGCCAGCTCCTGGGCGATCTGCATCACCTGTTCCTGGTAGACGATCACCCCATAAGTGGGCTCCAGGATCGGTTTCAGTTTCTCGTGCTGGTATTTGGCATCCGGGTAGGCCACCTGGGCACGGCCGTGCTTCCGGTTAATAAAGTCATCCACCATGCCCGATTGAAGCGGGCCCGGGCGGAACAGGGCCACCAGGGCGATCATGTCTTCAAGGTTGTCCGGCTGCAGGCGCTTGATCAGGTCCTTCATACCGCGAGATTCCAGCTGGAATACCGCGGTGGTCTCCGCTCTTTTGAGCATCTTGAAGGTTTCTTCATCGTCCAGTGGCAGCGCGGCGATATCCAGAGGTTCCAACCCCTCGCGCGCTCGCGTCTCATCCACCATGCGCTTGGCCCAGTCGATGATGGTCAGTGTCCGCAGGCCAAGGAAGTCGAACTTCACCAGGCCGGCATCTTCCACATCGTTTTTGTCGAATTGGGTCACCAGGCCGGCGCCGGTTTCATCACAATAGAGCGGCGCAAAGTCGGTAAGCTTGGTGGGGGCGATAACCACACCACCGGCGTGTTTACCCACGTTACGGGAAACCCCTTCGAGCTGCAGCGCCATCTCCCAAATTTCCTGCCCCTCGTCATCACTTTCGAGGAACTCGCGCAGTATCTCTTCCTGGTCGTAAGCCTTCTGCAGGGTCATACCGACATCGGGGGGAATCATCTTCGACAGCTTATCGGCGAGGCCGTAGGACTTACCCTGTACCCGCGCCACATCGCGCACCACAGCCTTCGCGGCCATGGTGCCGAAAGTAATAATCTGGCTCACCGCCTGGCGGCCATAGTTATCCGCGACATAACCGATTACCCGGTCGCGCTTCTCCATGCAGAAGTCGATATCGAAGTCAGGCATCGATACCCGCTCCGGGTTGAGGAATCGCTCGAACAGCAGATCATATTGCAGCGGGTCCAGATCGGTAATATCCAGTGAGTAAGCCACTAGCGAGCCGGCACCGGAACCCCGCCCCGGCCCCACCGGGATATCGTGATCTTTGGCCCACTGGATAAAGTCCATTACGATCAGGAAGTAGCCGGGGAACCCCATCTGGATGATGATATCCAGCTCAAAGCGCAGGCGATCCTCATAGACCTTGCGACGCTCGGCATAGTCCGCAGCGGACTTGTCGAGGATGGTCGCAAGGCGCCGCTCCATGCCCTCGTATGAGACCTTCTCGAAGAACTGGTCTTCGGTCATACCTGCGGGAATTGGGTACTCTGGTAGGAAGTATTTGCCCAACTGGATTGGCGCGGAGCAGCGTTTTGCGATCTCCACGGTATTTTCCAGGGCTTCGGGGATATCGCCAAACAGCTCCCACATTTCTTCCGGTGTACGGAAATACTGCTCGGTGGAATAGCGGCGCTCGCGGCGGGGATCGTCGAGTGCACGGCCTTCGTGAATGCAGACACGTACCTCGTGGGCCTCGAACTCACTCTCTTCCATAAAGCGCACATCGTTAGTGGCCACCACTGGCAAATTCAGTGTCTGCGCCAGATCCACCGCCGCGTGCAAATAGTCCTCATCCCCGGCGCGACCGGTGCGCTGCAGCTCCAGGTAATAGCGACCGGGGAACAACTCCGCCCACTCCCTCGCTAGTTCCTCCGCCTGGGCGCGACGCCCCGCAACCAAGGCACGGCCTACATCGCCGTACTTGGCACCGGACAGCATCAGCACCCCTTCGCTGTACTCTTTGACCCATTCACGCTTGATATAGGCGTTGCCGTGGTATTGCCCCTCCATCCAGGCGCGGGAGATCAGCTCGGTGACATTCCGATAACCATCGGCATTCATCGCATAAAGCGTGATCAGCGTGGGCTTGCCCTCACCACCCTCGCTGAGCCAGAAATCCGCTGCGGTAATCGGCTTGATACCGGCGCCCAAACAGGCCCGGTAGAATTTGATCTGGCCGTAAAGGTTGCACTGATCGGTAATCGCCAGGGCCGGCATTTCCAGCTCCTGGGCACGGGCAATGGCAGGCTTGATACGTACCAGGCCATCGATCAGGGAAAATTCAGAGTGAATTCTTAAGTGGACAAAGGGATGGGTCATAGTCGCGTTTAGTTCCGGGCCCTGCGAGGCCCGGCCCCGACAAAGCGCTATCGATTGTTTACCAGATTCGGCCCATTTGCCGCGCGCGCTCAGTGCAGAGCTTTAACACTGCACGGCGCTCATCATTGTTCATAGAACCCCAGCGGCTGATTTCATTGCCACTGCGGAAACAGCCCTCGCACAGGTCCTGCTCATTCAGGGCACAGACAGAGATACAGGGGGATTTCACCGGGCGCTCTTTCGGCTGCACGGTTTTTACCGGTTGTTCAGACAACTTCTTCAAACCTCAAGATTTAGCCTCGAGAGACTCGAGCGGGACCAGCTCACTGGCAAAATATTTGCCGTTGGCCGCGTAGTGATCGCTGCTGGCTTTGAGCAGTTCATAGGTGGCGGGATCGAGAGTTTTGACCACCTTGCCGGGAGAGCCCAGCACCATAGAGTAATCGGGGATTTCTGTGCCCTCGGTCACCAGCGCATTGGCGCCAATGATACAGCACTTGCCGACCTTGGCCCGGTTTAGGATCACGGCATTGATACCAATCAGGCTGTAGTCGCCGATATCACAGCCGTGCAGCATCACTTTATGGCCTATGGTGACACCGGTGCCAATTGTTAATGGCGTCCCGGGATCGGCGTGCAGCACGGCGCCATCCTGCACATTCGTATTTTCACCGATAGTGATCTGCGCACAGTCACCGCGAACCACCGCGTTAAACCACACAGAGCTGTGGGCGAGCATGCGTACATCGCCAATCACATGGGCGCCGGGCGCAATATAGTGGCCCTCACCTTCCAGCTGTGGCTGTTTATCCCCCAATCTGTACAGCATTTGGCCTCCGGTTCGATCTGGTTACGAACCGCTTATTATCCTGCTCCGAAGGGGATGTGGCTAGCGCATAGCAACTGTGACCTAAAGCAACGCACCCTGAGCGATAAAATGAGCACCCTCAAGGGTAAGCAATCGAGCCTTTAGTGGCAGGCCGCCGGCATACCCTGTAAGACTGCCATTGGCCCCGATCACCCGGTGACAGGGAATCACCACCGCTATCGGATTGGCGCCGTTGGCCCGCGCCACTGCGCGAATCGCACGGGGCTGACCCAGCGACCGGGCCTGCTCGCTATAGCTGCGGGTTTCGCCGAAAGGAATTTTTAACAGTGCCTCCCAGACACGACGCTGAAACTCGGTCCCCTTAGGTGCCAGGGGAAGATCGAAGCTTTGACGCTGCCCGGCAATAAATTCGCGCAGTTGCTCTGCGGCCCTGTCGGCCAGTTCGGAAGCTCCCCTCTGCCAACCAACACCCACACGAAGCGGCCGCTCCGTATCAAAAAACTGCAAAGCGACGATCCCTTTACTATCCCCTTCACTACCCTCTTCGCAGGCTGCGATGGCGACCTCTCCCAACTCCGTGGTGTAACACTCGTAAACAATCATTTCTTATCTCCTGATTTCAGGGATTGCCATAACAACATGGCTCCATAAGCCCGCCAGGGCCGCCACTGTTCCGCCCGTGCCAGGGCCTGCTTGGGTTTTGCCTTTTCACCCTCACTGCCAAGCGCTTGCAGAATACCCAGATCCGAAGACGGAAAGGCATCCGGCATAGATAACCCACGCATGGCGATATATTGCGCGGTCCAATCGCCAATACCTGGCAGCGCAGTAACCTGCTCACACCAGGCTTCCAGGGATTGCTCGGTAAAATTCACCCGGCCATCCAGAGTTGCCGCAACAAACTCACGCAGGGTTTTGGCTCGGGTGCGCGTTAATCCCAAGCCGGCAAAATCCGCCCCGACCAGCTGTTGCGCCGTAGGAAATAAAAATCGCTCTTCGCCGGCAACATCCATAAATGACTCCCCATAGCGAGCCACCAAGCGCCCAGCGATAGTAGTTGCCGCCGCCACACTGATTTGCTGGCCGAGGATCGCCCGCAGTGCATATTCAAACGGGTCCCAGGCGCCGGGCAGGCGCAACCCAGGCTGTAGGGTTAGCTGCCTTTCCAGCAGCGGATCGGCATTTAATACCGTTTGGATTTCCTCAATATCCGCATCCAGATCAAATAGCCGGCGCAGGCGCTGATTGAGCAGGTAGAGTCCCGCCCCCCCTTCCTGGCCGGAGATCTCCACCATCAGGCGATTTCTCTCCGCGTCATTGGTTACCCGAATCGAACCGCGGCAGCCATCCAAGGCAATGCTGCGCGAATAGACTTCTCCATCCACCTGCTCCACGCCCTTCAGGGCACGCGCTCCCAAAAAGGACAACAGTTGAGGCCAGTCCAACGGTGGGCGGTAATCAAGATACAGGCGAACTTGAGTGGCAATTCCCGGTTTTAACTGATCACCACTCCCCTCTCTGCGCACTTCGGAAGGGGTGCGCTGATATATCTGCTTAAAAACGCCATTAAAACGACGCAGGCTATTAAAACCGGACTCGTAAGCAATTTCAGCGATAGGCAAGTGGGTATCGCGTAACAGGCGAAAAGCAAACAACGCCCGCTCAGTCTGCCACACCGCCAAGGGGCTCACACCCAGGTGCTCGGCAAATAAACGACGTAGATAGCGGCTGCTGACGCCGAGGCGCTCGGCCAATCGCTCCACCGATTGCGGCTCCCTTTCACTGCGCATTAACTTCAAGGCCCGCTGCACCGTGGTCGATACTAGACCCCATGCTGGGCTACCTGGCGCAGAATCCGGTCGGCAGCGAAGACAGGGCCTAAAACCCGCATTGGCTGCCTCGGCTGCAGTGGCATAATAGGTGACATTGCGCTCCAGGGGCGGTCGCGCAGGGCAGATGGGGCGGCAGAAGATTCCGGTCGTTTTCACCGCCGTGAAAAAACGCCCATCAAAGCGCCGATCGCGGGCAAGCCGCGCGCTGGAACAAATTGCCGCATCAATTTTCATATGCCCCTCCCGTATATGACTTCCAGTCTATTTGTACGCCGCACAATAAACTAGTCAAAAACGGAACTGGCCAAAAAAACCTCCGACCTAGTGGTCAAATCAAGAGTCCAACCTTCATTATTTTGGATAGATAAGATCAAGTAAATAGCGTTTATGGCCACACTAGCTGTAACTTTTTAGCCGATTTATTGGCGAAGCCGACTGCTCTCATCTTGACAATAAAAATAATTAAAGTCATTAATTCCTACCTGGTTGATAGTAATGGCGAAAATTCGCAGCGACATCCGGTCACCATTTCTTCTACAGCAGTGTCGGCCGTTTAATTTTTTCATTAACAAAAAATAAAACCCACAAAATAAACCGCCTTTATTTCCTCAAACATTACCTTTATCTAAAGAAAACACACATATTTACCCACATCGAAAATTCGGTGGTTTATCTATTCTGAAAAGAAATAAGTATCAGATATTTATCCCTCGGAATCTATCTAGCGGGAAGAACTCATAGGAAAGTGACGATTTGATTTTCACTTCTCTTTTCGCAAGGCATAAGCCTTCTCTTCCCCTGCAGATAACAAAAAAGTATTTGTCCCGGAGATTCTCAAAATGCCCAAAATATCGCTGATTGTATTTATTCTCTCGCTACTGCTATTGAGTGCCTGCGGTTCCGACAAAGGGAGAGGCAGGGCAGCCGAAGATTTACCCCCTGGCTCCAATGTCACAGACAGCGATAAGGACGGCATTCGAAACTCCGACGACAACTGTCCGAGCATCAGTAACGCCTCCCAGGAGGATCTGGACAGTGACGGCAGCGGCGACGCCTGTGACAGCGATGATGACAATGATAACCACCTGGACTCAGAGGATAACTGCCCACAAGTCGCCAACTCCGATCAAGCAGATAGTGATGGCGACGGCCTTGGCAATGCCTGTGATGAGGACCTCGATGGCGATGAAGTGGTAAATGAAGAGGATAACTGCCCGGCAGATGCGAACCATGAGCAGAGTGATATGGACAACGATGGTGTAGGCGATAGTTGCGACAATGACCGTGACGGCGACGACTACACCAATACCCTCGACAATTGTCCAAATGTCGCCAACCCAGATCAGGCTGATCAAGACAGTGATGGCATTGGAGATCTTTGCGATGCCGATAGCGATACTGATGACGATGGTCTGGACGATGGCGTAGACAACTGTCCGCAATTACCCAACGAAGATCAAGTGGATACTGACAACGATGGCGTTGGCAACGCCTGCGACAACGACGATGACGGTGATGGTATCGAAGACAACAGTGATAACTGCCCAAGCACTCCGAATCCCGCCCAGGAGGACCAGGACAACGATGGTCTAGGTAATGTGTGCGATCCGGACCGGGATAACGACGGTACTGAGAATGAAACCGATAACTGCCCCAACGTCTCTAACGCCGATCAAAATGACACTGACTCCGATGGTCAGGGCGACCTTTGCGACGCTGACGATGATGCAGATGGCATCTATGACCAGAGCGACAACTGCCCACTGGAAGCCAACGCTGACCAGACCGACACCGATGGCGATGGCCTCGGCGACCTCTGCGACTCGGATCGAGATGGCGATGGTGTAGACAACGAAGCGGACAACTGTCCACTTGAGCCAAATGCAGATCAGGTAGATAGCGACGGTGACAGTTTCGGTGATGCCTGTGATAACAACGCCGATATTGACGGAGATCTAATTCCTGACAGCGTCGACAACTGTGTAAACGTTGCCAACACCAGCCAATTCGACCGAGATGGTGATGGTATTGGTGACACCTGTGATAGTGATCTGGATGGCGACGGCAGTGACAACGAAGCAGATAACTGCCCGGCTATTCCCAATCGGAATCAGGCAAATAATGATAACGACCAGTACGGTGATATCTGTGATAGCGATGATGATAACGATGGCATCAACGACTTTATCGACAACTGTCGCTACGCCTCCAATGCCGACCAGAAAGACAGCGACGGAGACACCCTCGGCGATGCCTGTGACTCCGATCGGGATAATGACGGCATCGAGAATGCTAACGACAATTGTCCAAACACCTCCAACACCCTACAACAGGATCGGGATGGGGATGGCATAGGCGATGTTTGTGATACGAACACCGATAGTGACAATGACAGCTATGACGACGGTGTAGACAACTGCCCAACAGTAACTAACCCGGATCAGGCGGATCAGGATAAGGACGGCAGCGGAGATAGCTGTGATAACGACCGGGATGGAGACGGAACGGCTAATGGGCAAGATAACTGTCCCTTTGTACCCAACGATCAAACCGATAGCGACAGCGACGGCTCCGGTGACCATTGTGATAATGACCTCGACGGTGATGGTGTCGAGGACAACCTAGACAATTGCCCCTATGTGCCAAATTCAGGGCAGGAAGATGGTGATGATGATGGCAATGGGGACGCCTGTGATAGTGATGTCGATAACGACAGCTTCGATGACAGCGCAGATAACTGCCCGGCTATTTCCAACCCAACCCAAACCGATAGTGATGGAGACGGACTAGGCGATGCCTGCGACCCCGACGTTGATAACGACGGAGTGGAAAATGCCTTCGACAACTGTCCACAAAGCTGGAATCCAAATGGGGAAGACTCTGATCAGGACGGCATTGGCGATGCCTGTGACTTTGACACCCTCCTCTCCTGCACAACCTTCGAGGGGCTAGAAATAATGGATGGGGTCAGCACTGAATTGGAGCATGGTATCAATGCCCCCTGCGAAGGCTGTTCGGTAATCTCTTTGGGCAAGGTTAGCAACGGTATACTATCCGATGCCGCCAGAATGGAAGTAGCAAGGGGCGCTGGAGGAAGCACTTATATCCAGGTCAACCATGACGATGTAAAAACTGGGCGCTATATGGTCAGCTTCCTGGTGGAGAATACCAACTCCCTGCTGGATCTTATTTACCTGAATAGCATTACCATCAGTACCTACCTGGATGGAACAGCCACGGGTGAAAGTATCAGCGGCTACATGCTGGCACCCTTTAAGATCAATGGTGCTCGAAATCACCGCCTGTTATTGGCAAATACCCGGGCAGATTTTAATCAGGTGCGCCTGACTCTTAGAGGCCTGGAGCTTAGCAACAACAAGTTAGATGTCTATCTCACCTGTGCAGCACCAATAATCCAGCCGTAATTATTTTCTACTCAAACCAGAAAAGCCCCGATATTTCGGGGCTTTTTTATTAAAAGTGTTAATTAAAGCACTATTTTACCACGCATATAATCTACCGCCTGGCCGAAAAGAGCGACCTCATTATTGAAAACCTCACACGTCAACACACCACCTCTCTTTGACAGCTGCCTGGCACTGAGATGCGATTTCCCCAATACCTGACTCCAATAGGGGGCAAGCTCACAATGTGCAGAACCGGTTACTGGGTCCTCATTTACCCGCAGCTTGGGGTAAAAACAGCGGCTGACAAAGTCACAGTGATCCCCCGGTGCGGTAATGACGACGCCCCTTAAATCTAACTCGGCAAGCAGCATAAAATTCGGCTTGATACTCTTTAATTCAGCCTCGCTATTTAGCACAACGATATAGTCAAACGCAGCCAAAGTTTGTAGTGGTGAAACACCCAAAGCGTCGGGCAAACTGGAAGGACACTCAACCGGAGTGGGCACACTTGCAGGAAAACACATCTTATAGCCATCTTCACAAACTTCCACTTTTAACAGGCCACTACGAGTCTCAAAGTGGATGACAGGCCTTTTATAGGACAAATGCTTAAATAACACATGGGCCGTCGCCAGAGTGGCATGACCACAGAGATCCACTTCAGCTTCAGGAGTAAACCAACGCAGCCTGTAGCCATCACCCTCGGGTACAAAAAATGCTGTTTCAGATAAGTTATTTTCCTCAGCAATTCTTTGCATCTGTATATCTGGCAACCACTCTTCTAAAGGACAAACTGCTGCTGGGTTACCAGAAAACACTTCAGATGCAAAAGCATCCACCTGATAAAGATTAATCTCCATATGCTCCTGCACTATCCATACTAAGGGGAAAAGCAGAGATTACTATCAATAGCGCTGACAATACAGGACGATCATCAAGATGCAACCACAGCAGATACTAAAAAGGGGCATTCAGATGCCCCTTGAATAAAAAAGATGCGCTAACAATGGAATAATGCGTGTTCAGTACTTTACAAAAAATCTCACAAGAGGTATGCGCAATAGTTTAAAGCAAACAAAGAAAGTTTTTCAGTCTGCTAATCCAAAGGGCAAACACTTGCCAGGGAAGTGGTAAAAGCACGCTTCATAAATTCAAACTGCTCATTGGCTTCCATATGTTCACTCAATGAGTTCCTGGCAGAAAGAAAGCGTTTCTTCTCCGACTCTGTCATACCTTCATGATAAAGGTATAGCTTTTCAACTGGCTTCATCGCCGATTTTTCGCTTCTATAAAATTCATCCTCGGACATTGCCAGGTCAACCTTATCCCGAATTGAGCCATCCGGCATTATTTGAACAGAGACACTGGGAACATAGTTTGCTATCGGTCCATTTAGATTTAATATTTCTGGATTAAGCTCACTCAGCTTCTTGGCGATATAAACTTTCAGCTTATTATTTCTAACTTCCAGTTTTACAAACGGCTTTATTGTCTTGAACTTATCTTTATCCTCTTCAAACAATTGCACAGACGCCTCTAACATCACCAAACTCTGGGTGTTCAGAAAACGCTCATACTCCTCTAACTGGCAAGATGCTTGTGCATACTGACTGAAGAAAAAGGCGAGAACCAAGGCTGGTATTTTCATTGTTCCAATGATTATCCTTAATTTTTAAGTATTGGCCGCCCAACTCCATTAGGCGAATCTGACGTATATCACACCCTATTTTAGTCACCTTTTTTTCTTGGATAACCAATAGGTTCACATTTGCGGGATTCCCCACAGAAAATACGTAGCTTCCTTCTTTTTTCAGGCTATACACGCCATTAAAAGATAACAGGGAGAAGATGGGAAGAAAGACCGGAGCATTACCTCTAAAGATTTGCCCTCTATGCAGCCCAATGCAATAGCAATGAATTCTTCTTGATTAGCGATAATTATCCAGAATGATCGGGGGCAAGCTCGTAGCTTCCGACATCCACTCTTCCACACTCTCTCTAGCAAGAATCCTTTTTATCCACTGTTGGGTCAGGGGCCAACTTCGCATCTGAGGACGGTGTGAATAAAGTCTGATTACCGTGAGCACCAGTGCGAGATCGGCCAGGGAGAGATCACCAAACAGGTAAGGGCCACCACTAAGGTTAAGTTCTTGCTCTCAGCAACGAAACGATCGCTCTGCACATGTTTGCTCTTCCTTGGCCATCTGCCGTTTGTCGGAATAAAAAGCACTTTTAAAAGATAGCCGTGGACATAGCCCTGAGAGACCCGCATGCTGCCAGCTTAAGAAGGATCGCGCTCTAGCCCTCAGCAAGGGATCTGAAGGTAATAAACTCCCATCGCCAATATCATTGGCATATTCCATAATGGCCTGGGAATCAAAGATGATACTTTGGTTTTCCTCCAGTACAGGTACTGAGGCCGCTGGGGAAATTTCACCAATTCTACGAAGGTTGTCGAAAAGCTGTGGCTTGCGAATATCAACAGCCTATTCTTTAAACTCAATACCCAGCTCTCTTAAAGGAAGCCATGCTCGAAATGCCCAACTGGAGGCATTCGTTGTATCAATGTGTAAAACACGTTCCATGTATTGCCCTTGAAAATCTCAAGAAGCAATTGTATGCCGAGATAGCATGGTAATTACAATAAATTCAACTCTACTGCCGATAGATTTCTCAACCTATTGAAGCTTTCATTCCAAGCAAATATGCACAAAAAGACTAATCTGAAAAATCACAACAGAAAAAATGTCATCACCAGATCACTACTTATCCTCCATCCTCCACACATTTATTTAGACACCCTTCCCCTGGAAAAATATCAAAACAAAAAACCCGGCAGGAGCCGGGTTTTTTGGCTGACTTTTTGCTTATTTTAATCCAAGCACTTCTTTGCCCTGGATAAAAGTCACATCTACAGGAATATCTGCTTCAGCCAGTCGGTCCAAATCAGCCTGTAACTCGGGAGCAATAACTCCCTTCTCGGCAAGCAGGGTTTTAGCTTGATCGTAGTCACCATCGCCTTGGATAGTAAGAATCAAACTCGACAGGTTGGTCATAGCCTGCTGCATTTTTTCGAAATCCACGCTGTATTGCCCGGTTTTCGGGTCGCGAGTAAAGGCTCCCTGCTCCTTGAAGAAGTTAAAACGTACCATATTGGCTTTACCGTGTGCGCTGGCTGCACCAAAGCGCACACTGCGGAAAATACCCGCCAGGAAGGTAACATAGTTATCCATCAGCTCACCTTCTTGGATCTCCCCTTTCTCATGCAGGCGGGTCACCATATACAGGCCGAGAATATCCGCTTTACCTTCTTCCAGGGAGGAGGAGGTCTCCTTCAGTGCTTGACGCACATTCTCTCCGCCAGTGATAGTTTTCTTAATACCAAGCCCGTGAGCCACCTCGTGAAACATGGTGTTGGCAAAGAAAGCCGGGAATGTGATGTGCTTGCGCTGATCTGGAGCAATCAACACATCGCTGATGGGCACTAGAATCTTGTCGAACTTAGCGCGCATAGCATTTTTCAGCTGCAGGCGACGAGTGCCTTTAGCCAGTTGAACTTCTTCATCGTTAGGCAGATTAATGGCGATAGTTTTAGAACCCGCATTGCTGTGGCCCGCATAGAAGAGCACATCGTAGGCATTCAGGTCAGAATCAGTACCCGGCTCTTCAGCTTTGTACTTTTCCTCTACCGGCAGACCTTGTTGTAATTCAGGCAACAGCGCAGCGAACTTGGCTAGCTTCTTACTCCACTCTTTATCTTTGAGGAGAACATAAGATTCATAAGCCGTGCGATAGGCAAACATCTGGTCTTCGTAGTTTTCGATAGGGCCGATCACTACGTCGATATCATTTTCCTTCATATCCATCCAGGCCATATCACTGGGACGGAAATTATCGGTAAGCAACGCGTCAGCACGCATATCCAGGTAATTAGCGAATTCTTTACTTTCCGCCAGCGAAGCCGCCTGGCGCAGGAGATCCGCAGCCTTTTTCAGGTCAGCATTATAGGCTTTGCTGTAGGGAATCAACTCCAGTTTGCCTGCATCGTTGCGACGCACTAAAGAATAGAGGCCATCCTTTCCTGGCTGATCCCAGTTCTCAAATTCTTTACGGGTCATATCCGCCGGGTAAAAGTTGGCACCCAGGGGTTTGGAACCGTAGCCTGTAATAAACGGCTTGTTGTCATTCAGGCGATCCCAGGGGCCGTAATTAATCTCGGCAAATTTGCGCGCGCGGTTGTCTTCGATATCGGGCAGCAGTACTTCCGCCGGGCCATAGGACTGCAACCAGAACAGGCGATCCATGACCCGGCTGGCATCGATCAGTAAGCCAATCATTTTGCGCTGGTTCGCGGTGAGATCACTCATGTCAGCTGTGAGCTCTACCGGAACATAAATATCAAAGCGCTTATCGGCATTCTCGATCGTTTGCCCGGCGGGTGGCGCTACCGTCTCAGATTCAACGATCTGCCCCTCGGCTTCATCTTTACGGATTTCTTCGGCCTGCTTGTCTTTGCTACAGCCGCCCACCAGCGCCAGGGCCAGCAGTGCGGCAGCGATCTTGGTGGTGTGAAATGGAATGGTCATATCGCTCTGCCTATCGTTTTTTTGTTTCGGCGCCACATTAGTCTGGCAGCGCACAATTATCAAGATAGGCCCTCAAGGCTCCGTCACTTGGGTAGCCACAGAGGATTCCTCCCCGGTTCCAGACGTACGCTCCTGTTGCTGCATGCGCCACAGGGTTGCATAATGCCCGCCCTCCTCTAGCAGCTGACTGTGGGAGCCCTGCTCCACAATCTGGCCCTGATCCATCACCAAAATTTTATCGGCATCCACAATGGTGGAGAGGCGATGGGCAATTACCAGCGTGGTCTGCTCGCGGGCAATTTCCTTCAGGGAGGCGACAATGCTGCGCTCTGAACGGCTGTCCAGGGAGGAAGTGGCCTCATCAAATATCATAATTGGTGGTTTTTTGAGCAGTGCCCGTGCGATGGCGACCCGCTGCTTCTCACCACCGGAAAGCTTGAGGCCACGCTCGCCCACCAAAGTATCTACCCCTTGGGGAAGCTGACGAACAAAGTCCGAAAGGTGTGCATGGTGAATTGCGGCCATTACTTCCTCATCGCTGGCATCTACCCTCCCATAGCGCACATTTTCTCTGATCGACTGGTTGAATAGCACCGCATCCTGGGGCACCACACCGATCGCGCGACGCAGGGATTCCTGGCTGACGGTGCGAATATCCTGGCCATCAATACGAATAACCCCGTCACTCACGTCATAAAAGCGGAACAACAACTTAAACAGGGTCGATTTACCAGCCCCGCTGGCCCCCACGATCGCCACTTTTTGGCGCGGTAAAACAGAAAAACTGACATGGCGTAAAATTTCACGGTTGTCTTTGTAGCCAAAACGCACGGCATCAAATTCAATGCGCCCCTCCGGTACCAATAGATCCGGGGCTTCAGGCTTATCTGCCACCGCTGGCTTTACCGATAACAGGGAGAACATCTTTTCAATATTGGCCAAAGCGCCCTTCATCTCCCGGTAAACAAAACCGAGAAAATTCAGCGGAATAAATATTTGCATCATAAACGCATTAACCAGAACAAAATCCCCGATGGTCATCTGCCCTTTGGTCACACCTAGCGCTGCCAGTATCATCGCCGCACACGTAGCACTGGCGATGATCAATGCCTGCCCTGTGTTCAAACTAAACAGAGATAGGCGATTTTTACGACGAGCCCGCTCCCAGACTGCAAGCTCTCGATCATAGTGATTCGATTCATGCCGCTCATTGGCAAAATATTTTACCGTCTCATAGTTGAGCAGGCTGTCCACCGCACGGCTGCTTGCCTGGGATTCGGCCTCATTCAGGGCGCGCACAAAACGGGTGCGCCACTCGGTAGCCACTACAGAGAAACCGATATAAACAACAACAGCGACTACTACCACCAGGGCAAACACACCGCTGTAATTCCACCAAAGCAAACCGGCTACCATGGCAATCTCCACCAGGGTTGGCACGATATTAAACACCATAAAGCGCATCAGAAAGCCAATACCGCTATTGCCTCGTTCAATATCCCGGGAGAGACCGCCGGTGCGTCGGTCCAGATGAAAATCAAGATCCAACTTGTGGAGATGTTGAAATACCTCCAGGCCAACCCGGCGCTGAGCACGCTCAGTTACCCGGCCAAAAATGGTATCCCGTAATTCACCAAATAAGGTGCTGGAGAATCGGACTGCACCATAGGCCAATAAGAGCCCCAACGGCAGAGCAATGGCCTGAGCAATACCGCCGGCATTATCCAGATTATCGACGATATGCTTGAGGATAAATGGCAAGGTAACTCCGGCCACTTTCGCCCCAATCAAGCACAAAATTGCCAGGGCGACGGCCCGGCGGAACTCCAACAAATAGGGAAACAGGGTTTTAAGCGCACCCCAGTGCACCTCATCCAGAGCAACAGTGGACTTGGATCTCGGCATAATCATTTCCGGAAGGCAAAATAGCCGCCCATTATAAATAGACTGGATGAGTTATATAGACGCTCAATCGTTTTAATTGGCTAGACCCGAAGTCTTTGCTTCACTACCGAACCAACGCGGTTCACACCTTGGCTACCAAACCACCATCTACATTAATCGTTTCCGCGGTAATAAAACGGGAGTCATCAGAGGCCAGGAATACTGCCGCATTAGCTACATCGAGAGGGTAGCCCGGCCCCTTGAGCATCTGTGCGGGCTCGAGGAAGTTAGCAAAAACATGCTTGTCTTCGGCAGAGGTAACTGCTTCGGTGAGTATTTGCCCCGGGCGCAAGCAGTTCGCTCTTATATTGTGGCGGGCTCCAATCCCAGCAATATAACGGGTAAAGGCTTCCACCCCTGCCTTGGAAGCGTAATAAGAAGCCGAGGGCAGGAAACCGACTTGATCCAATTGGTTATCCGTGGGTGCGCTCTGTGCTGCAAGTGAGGAAACATTGATAATCGCCCCACCGCCGGCGCCGATCAGATAGGGCCAGACAGCCTTACTCATTAGGAAGCAGCCAGTCATATTGACTTTAAACACTTCCTCCCACTCTGGTAAGTTCTCATAAGGGAACATATTTGGGGCACCGGTGCCTGCACCGTAAAATAAGATATTAATTGCCTCATAACGGCTGATAACCTCCATCACAGCCTGGCTCACTAAGTTGTTATCAGTGACATCACAGGAAATATAAATGGCCTCCCCACCGGAAGACCGTATAGATTGTTCAACCTTACGCCCCTCTACAGCGCGCCGCGCCAAAATAGCAACTTTGGCGCCCTCCACCGCAAAGCGACGAGCAGTTCCCTCACCGATACCTTCATTACCGCCAACGACAATGGCGACTTTGCCCTGTAGTTTTTCTAGCATTTGTATAAATGCCTCTGATGTAATAAGAACTGGTGATTGTAAGATTAGCCAGAAAGGGGGAAAGAAGCCTAAATAATCTAACGCGAACACTTAACCCCTAAGCAGAGATAAAGCGAAAATTAAATAACCAAGTGAAAATTAGAATAGATTGAAAATATAGATTCCTTAGGAAGGCTCAACATAAAGATTCAGCACTCACCCACCAACACCCCATCTATCTTGAAGGCAGTCATCGAACTAGCCGCCTTAAACCACTAAGTACCTTGTAAGTAAAAAAGAAAATTACAAGCCACAAAGAGAATGGACCCACAAAGCAATTTAATAACAATCCAAATAATAAATATGTACAAATCTTTGATCTTCAGAGGGCGCTCATCAGCAGGAATAATGATTCACTTTGCGAGCGCTCTCATTTTACTCAGTCTTTTAGTTGACCTTAGGGATCGCATTTATACTTGCCAGAAGTCCATTCGGAATCAATGGACCACCTCTGGCCAACTGGGCAGCATGGGGGTTGGTACGAGGGGGAACATGGATGAAATTTCTCCATTCATATAGTCTTAGTATAGGTGACAACCTATTCATAATGGCTACTCTTAAACAAACCTCCAGCTCACCATTTGAAAATCCAGTACCGGTATTAAGGGACCTGGATGTTCCTGAAAATTCTGCATTCGGTTTGCCGTTAAACCTCACCGTAAACCCACAGAAATCATCTTCTGAGGATGCCAAGCGTCTAGGCTCATTAATAATTTCACGTGCCAAGATTTGATGGCTGGTATTCCCGCTACCAGTGCCACCATGAACGATCGGAGCTACATTCCTTGTACCGACAAATTGAGGGAATGTATTGGTCTGCAGAGGTGTTCTCGTATTGTAATGGGGATTTGTTCCTGCAGCGCCACACAAATCGATAATCCCTGTCGTTATTTCCATCACTCCGGTATAAGCATAATCTACTTGAACAATCGCCAAGTTACTAAGCGCCGCGTGACTCAATCCCACATTAAATGGATACATCCTTAGGTAGGTTCTTGCCATAACTTCTATCTCCAAAAATGGCTTGGCTGTTTTAAATTGACATAAAGCAGCCCGCAAAGCCAAATCTACTCCTAATCCCTACCTATTCACATCGCACCCTTTCATTCTTTATAAAAATTATCCTCTCCTAACCCTTCTTTACATTTAAAATATACTTTCATGAATGAAGGCCCCACAAAAAAACAAGCTCCCTGATCAATGAGCCTTGGGCTACCCTTCATACATCTTAGCTAGGAATGTGTAAATCAATTAATTTCCATTATTGCTCATCAATTATGACTTAAGTCTACTCACAATTCTTTTTACTTTGTGAGCCAAACGGAATAATCATTTTCAATTTATGTAGTAGTTTCCAGTAAGCTAACCCTTACCTTTAGGCTTATTCGGCCCACGCTTCGCATCGATTTCTATGTACTCGATAATTTTACCAGCAACATCAATATCTGAAGCATTTTCAATACCCTCAAGCCCTGGAGATGAGTTAACTTCGATGACTAGTGGGCCGTGTGCTGAGCGCAGAATATCGACTCCGGCCATATCAAGCCCCATCACTCGTGATGCACTAACTGCTAATCTACGTTCCGTCGCGCTGAGTTTGACCATTTCGGCGCTACCGCCGCGGTGAAGGTTTGATCTATATTCGCCCTTGGCAGCTTTCCGCTGCATTGCAGCCACCACCTTTTCACCAACGACAAAGCAGCGAATATCTGAGCCACCGGCTTCCTTGATAAATTCCTGCACAAGGAAATCAGAGCCGATACCGCGAAATGCGTTGATAAGCGCTTCCGCTGCTTTTTGAGTTTCTGCCAGCAACACGCCATTGCCCTGTGTGCTTTGAGTTAACTTAACAATTAGGGGCGCACCACCGACAGATTCAATCAATGGTGCAGTTGCCCTTGCGGAGTGCGCATAGCTTGTGACGGGTTGACCGATGCCTTTTCGAGCTAGTAATTGATGCGCTCGCAACTTGTCTCTTGAGCGTGTAATTGCAATTGATTCATTGATTGAGTAGGTATTGGCTACCTCAAACTGCCTTAGAACCGCACAACCATAACTTGTAATACTTGCTCCAATTCTAGGAATTATTGCGTCGAATGAAAGCTCTTCAACATAACTTTCCTTGCCCTGATAATAAACATTGGGATCATTGGCGGTGATGTTCATGAAGCACTTAAGCGCATCAATCACCCGCACTTCGTGACCACGTGATGTCGCCGCTTCCACAAGTCGACGGGTAGAATAGAGTTTTCTGTTTCTAGATAGTATGCCAATCTTCATATTTATTCCCTTGTTATATGCTTACAAATATCGGTGATGCAAAGCAAGCCTGTATAAAAAGCTTTGAAAAAGCCATCATTAACCAAGCATACCCAATTTCAAATTCGAGAGAAACCTTAAAAAACAGTACAATTAACATATTGTTTAAATATCAACTTATAAAGCCTTCGCCTCTTTATTAAACAACAAATATCTTCATACCTCATCAATTTGTAATATCACGCACCAGGTAAACTATCTACCTTTTTCTAAAACTCAGCTTTTGCCGGGCAAAGAAAGGAGAGAAGACTCCCCCCTTATAGGTAGAAATATTTTCAAAAGCTATATAGTATTTTCACAACATACTTAGCATTCAATGGGCATTACCCTCGATCCAGACTTAATTTGAGGAAGAAAAAGTTCAATCCATTTTTTTGGCCGTCGGTTGACTCTGACTTGAATCTATTATCCATTTTTTAATCCGTTATTGTACTAGAGTCACCGATTCAAACTGTATAATAGTTTCTTACTATTTCCTGGCAATTGCACTTCTTCCGGCCTACCTTCCATCTCAGGTTACCAACTTGGAAAGATTATGAATGCTTTGCAAAAATGCGTTGAGAAGCTGGCCATCCAGGATTTACTGGCAAGATACACCCTTTGCATCGACAACCATGATGCCACTGGTTGGGCCTCTCTCTTCACTGAGAACGGGCGCTTTGAAAACGGTACACTTATGATCAAAGGGCGGGAAAAGCTGCGTCAATACCTGGTTGTTCACAGCCAGCTGGGCACACGACACATCACCTCTTCACCTCACTATGAAATTTCTTCCGATGGAATCAGCGCCATTGGTAAAGCGACAACGGTAGTTATAGGTGCCACCCGAGCAGGCTACCGCGTAGTGATGGCTGGGCAATATGACGATGAACTGGTCAAAATCGGTAGTAACTGGCTATTCCTGCGCAGGAGTGCAGAGGCATTTGGTTTACCTGAAGAACCAGAATTTTCATTGCTCAGTGCAGATCAGGAATCTGCACATTTAATAAAACCCTTATTAGATGCATGGCAGCAACTGGGCGAACCCATCAAGTATTGATAGCATCATTTGCCGAGAGACGTTTTCATAACTTGAAATCGTCTATTCTCACGCATTTACATAGAAAAAAGTCCAGCAATAGTGAGCCGATTCAAGTCAGAGTAAACCGACGATCAATGGAAATTGAGAGGACATTGCCTTCTTGGGCCAAAAAGAGGAAAGGGTTCAAAAGTAAATGGTGGCGGACGATGGTAAAGGTATTCCACGGAGAGGCACCATTACTTCGGCCTCACCAGCGAAAGTGAAGTTATTACACCCATAACTTGATGCTCCGTATAAAAATACAAAAATTTATCGCTTAGTGTATGACAAAGCGGCGGTCTCTGATCATCTTCGAGATAGATTGTCTAGTCGTTGAATCGACCTTATCTTTCCACACAGGAGAAATAGGGAAAAAGCCTCAAGGCAGGATGGTAGAAAGCTCAGAGAGCAAGCTCGCCACTGAAAGTTGAGCGGACTTTTGCATGGTTGGTAAATTACTGTCGTTGGTTGTTAGATGGGAGCACTATTTGTCCTCTTATCGTGTTTTTTCTATATTCCATGTATGTTGATTTCGTTAAAGAAATGATGAGATGGCTTCTAGGTCCCTATGACGGTTGCACGAGCAACCAAAGGCACAGTAAGACTTCGGATATAAAAATCAATCAGAATTCAACAAGTTAGCGCTCTACCAAAACAGAAATAAAACTTACTGTATTCTATGCTTGCCCTGAGGAGAGGTAATCGCTTCAATCAGTATCTGCATAGGCCTTAAGTAATTGGCTCTGATATTGTGATCTGTTCCAATTTCGACAATATAGTAAATAATGCCTCCCAAACCTGCCTTATAGGTCTAATAAGAGAGTGAAGATAGAGCTTCAATTACGCATTAGTCAGTGCACTTTGTGCAGCGAGCGGAAACACATTGATAACCTGCCCCACTCCCTGCGCTAAGCTGCAATGTTTCGATAACGAAATAAAAGAATTAATGTGCTTTAGCTCCAGCTCTGGCTATCCATGCTTTACATGCACCACAAGGAGGTCTTCTATCCGATTTACCTTTGTGCTTATTGGGCTGACGAGCCGCAAAGATACTGTCTTTGATAGATTGGCTGTTTTCTCCTGATCTACGCCGCTGGCTGAATGCCTTTCTCAGGCAGTCTACCTCAGCACAGGTTCGGCCAAAGATATATCGGTCCACATCCAGTTCTGTCGGAATAGTGCTCCAAATCGTATTCGGGATATGTCCTTGACTGGTTCCATTCCCCGTTGATCCTTCAAACCACTGTTCTAATACACTGTCGTACATAACTGCTACCATACTGGGTGTATTCGAGCCATTTCCGCCACGATCCCTGGCTAGTGTTCTGACTTTATTGACGGCCTGATTTCCCAAATTTTGGGCAGATCCAGCCTTAGGTACTGTCTGAATATATTTCACATATTTCTGGCAGTGCAACATTGGCCGGCGCTTAGGGGCTATCCCCTTGTAGATAGGACCAAACTGACTGATAACATTGTGGGCATGGTAATAGGCATGCTCCATCACCGGAGGAGGTAGCGGAGAACCATTTTCAACAACAAAAATACCACACTTATTACACTGAAACTTATGATGATATTCTGGCATTTCGTATATCCTTTACTTTAACCCAATTTAATTAAAATATTAAAAACTGCTCTCTTCGATTTTCAAAGAAAGCTATACGTCTTTTAACTGAAAAGGCATCTCTTAGTCGAGGATAGATCTATTTTTGTTACATCAAATAAATATAAAAAATATCTACCCATTAAATCTGACCAAAAATTCTTTGGCAGTGAGTATTAACGTTACTGCTAGCTCGCTAGTGTGAATCTAAAAATCGCAGTAGTATTTACACTGTTACCTTCAGCCTGGCTCTATAGCTTCAAAGTCGTCCTCGCGCAGACGCATGGTTCCATCTTCTTGCAGGACCCAGAGTTCCCGAGTGATAACTCCTTGCGCGTTGTTCATCTTCCATTTACTGGTGAGAACTGTTGAGGAACCATCAAGTACCTCAATCTCGGTATCCTGATAAGCCACATTAGAGAATCCCTGAGCCACTAGGTTTTGCCAAAAAGCTTTTATCTGCTCCCGACCATGGAATACACCAAACGGCCTGGCATTCATTTGAGCATTCTGTTCATACATTGAAGCGCAACCCTCAGCATTCCCATGATTAAAAAATGACTTCCACTGCTCGCTGGCCACAATAGTTTTCTCAATAAGTAGCTTGTTCATATCTGATTCCTCTAGATAAAGGCTTGATCCTTAATTTGCATAAGCATATTGCCCTGTTGCAACCCCTGTGATAAACCCGCATTTAATCAAATTAGTGTTTAGCGAAATTAAACTATGAAACCCAGCCTAGAGGACATGCAGATATTTTTAGCCGTAGTAGAGGCCCGCAGCTTTACTGCTGCAGCAGACAAGCTGGTACGTACCAAGTCGGCAATCAGCCAGGCAGTGACTAGATTGGAAGAAGATCTCGGCACAAGATTGCTTTACCGGAGCACCCGCTCGCTTTCCCTGACTGAGACAGGAACCCAATTCTACGCTCACTGTCGCGAGATCCGGGATATCTACAACAACGCCCTGGCCGATTTAAAAAGTAGTAACAAGGAACTCTCGGGCATGCTGACAATCACAGCTCCCCACGCTCTCTGTGAGCCGGTTATAGTCCCTGCAATTAGGCAGCTTAACGAACAGCATCCACAACTGGGGGTTCGTTTGTTGGCGGATGATGTCCAAATGAATTTGATTGACGCCCAAGTAGACTTGGCCGTCCGGGTAGGCAACTTGGATATGCAATCCGCCAAAGTATCAAAGCTGGGAATACTCCGGGAAAGCCTCTATGCGAGTAGAGGATATATAGAGCAACAGGGAGGTGTACCTGAAGATCTCACCGAATTACTCAAATGGCAACACATCATCAATGACTGGCAAGGCACCCCGGTGAAATATCAGCTGGATAGTAAAAAAGAAATTCGAGTTATTCCAAAGATACGCTGTAACTCCCTACATGACATTCTACAAATGACAACGATAGGTTTAGGGATTGCGAGACTACCAGACATTATTGCAGCAAAATTGGTAAGGGAAGGTCTTCTGAGGCATCTAGCTACAGTAGCTTCAACGCCCGTTCACTATATGCACCTTTTTTCTAAAAGGCCTCCGCCAAAAGTTCAACATTTCACCAAGATTTTGAGAACATTAATGTCAGCTTATCACTAGCTTCCGAGTTATCTTCGACTGAGGACCTAACAAGCATAGGTAGACCTTGCACTTGATATTCAATAAAATTCCACTATGGATGAAAAGAACAAATCCTATTGATAGGATCAATTTTCAAGTGCCAGGGTTCTTCCCCGCTCCACAAAAGAGCGCTTTAAAAATTCAGAGGCGCTAACCCCCAGCTCTTCTCTGAAAGCTCGTGAAAACTGACTGGTACCGTTAAATCCACAGTTGAATGCCACCTGCAAAATACTGGCATCGCGCCCTGCGGCCAACAACTGGGCCGATGCCGCCTCCACCCTGGCGCGCCGCAGCACGTTGATATAAGAGGTATTATGATATCGCATTGCTCGATGTAGATATGAGGGAGAGATGCCCAGTGAAGTGGCCAACTGGGGAGCGGACAAGTCTACGTCACAGCAGTATTTTTGAATTAACCGGCAGGCTTGATAAAAAACAGCGTTTAAGCGACTTGGAGTTTCCGCCTCAGCCTGCAAATTACCACGACTCTCCTGGATGCAGGCAATTATCAGTTCAGCAATCGGGTTAAAAAGTATCTCTGGAGAGGTAAAAGTGCATTGCTGCTTGGCTTGGGGAAACAATAACAGGTAATTGCGCAACAAAAGCCCAGGCCCATTACTGCCATCGATTTCCAGGGGGCGGTTATCCGCGGGGCCAGACCGAAACGTCTCAAGTTTATGCCGCGGAATCCGGCATAACAACGAACGACTCTCATGCACTAGGTCATGAGTAATCGTCTGCGCCAAATCTACCAGGTAGAGACCACCTGGGTTCAGCGGAGTAAAAAACTTACCACGCTGTATGGCGCCACGCCCCGACAACAAATAAATCAATGTGTAATTCGCATAACCATCACTCAAATGATTATTCGCTCGTCGAAAAGTGTTTCCTGAAAAACAGGCGCGGGCAAAAGAATCGCCAGTATTCGGATTTGCAGAAACCGCAAATTCTCCAAAATACTCGCGACAGTGATGAGATTTCAGTAAAAGCTCACTGCGGTAAGGTAGACCTGTTTCCATCAGATCTTTCCAGCGACGCCAACGCTCTTTGGGTGGGAAGCTTTCAGTCTTTGCCACCCAATCAAAAAACGGTTTTTTAGTGACGCCGCCTATAAACTCATTCTGCATGGCGCGCTTATCCTTAAGCTATCCACATTTGACATTAAACCAGAAGAATAAATTTTGGTTCAATTTTATGGAGACGAGAATAGATTCTCAATGAAATCTCTCTTGCAAAAAAGGCAGTCTACGGCCAGCCGCTGCATAAAGCGTAACTCGTTTAAATAAAAAGCCCCTCTATCACCCACCTCCAGTTTGGCCTTATAGCGGTATCAAAATATTCATTTGGAATCCTAATTATTACTCCAAGTCTAAATACCCAACTACCATAACCACCATATCTGTAGGGCGATATAAAAATATAGCGGAGTCATCAATGGCAGCTTGATTCCCACCAGCGTGGAGCATGGTGATAAAAAATGACAACAAATAAGAAAAGTGTATCAAATACACCTATGTTTTGTTGGAAGAAGGCACCTGCAATAGATATACACTCTGAAACGCTCAGTAAAAGCTATTTCCAAAAACATCTCCCCATATCAATTATCAGGATAGAAAAATGAATGATTTTCAATTAATCAAAGATCGATTTGCAATTAGTGATCTGCTCGCTCGCTACACCTTAACCATTGATAATTGTGATGCCCATGGTTGGGCGTCACTATTTACACCTGATGGCCGTTTTGAACATGGCAATCGTGTGATTCAAGGAAGGGAAAAACTAGAGCGCTATGCCGTAATCCACAACAAACTGGGGAGCCGACATATCACTTGCTCGCCACTACACCATATTTCGGAAGATGGACAATCTGCCTCAGGCAAAGCAACCACCGTGTTTATCTTAGCGACCCGGTCTGGTTATCATGTTGCTGTAGCTGCAGAATACCGGGATAAATTGGTCAAGATAGATGGCAACTGGTTATTTCAATGTCGACGTGGTGATGTGGCTAAGTTGCCGGAAGATCCTGACTTTCCAATTATCACTGCTGATCCGGATACTCGCGATCAGATAAGTCTATTGGAGGATGCTTGGAAGGACCTGGGTGAACAGATATCGGATTAATACTGCCACCTAGTAGGAACCCAAAAATCTTAAATTGTAAAATACCCCTCCAGAACGAGACTAATTTAATGTCCTCAGTGGCACATCATCCCTGCGCCCAATAGAAGCACCCAGTATTTTTACCAGAAACTCGGTTAACACTCCGGCCGTAAACCCCCAGATTTCGTAGTCACCAAACTGATAGGCAGGCAGATAAATAGGCTGATCATCAATTGTGACTCGATCTGTGCGGATACGGGGATCGGCGAGAAAGAACGACAAGGGTACACGAAAAATGGCGTCCAGCTCACCGGGATTGGGGCTGAGGTGGGTATCCGGAGGAATTACCCCCACCCAAGGAGTAACATGCACCTGCCAACGCGTGGTGCGGGGCCACAGGGGGCCAAGCATCCGCACTTGGCTCATGGGAAGAGCCACTTCCTCTTCAGCCTCGCGCAAGGCCGTGTACTGCAGGGAGGGATCGGTAGCATCCCAGCGTCCTCCCGGCAGGGAAACTTCGCCAGAGTGGGTGGAGAGCGTATCGGCGCGCTTGGTCAGTACTACATGAGGATCCGGCTCTTCAGTGAGTGCGATCAACACGGCAGCGTGACCGTACAACTCCGGTCCCGTTGGTACACCAGCCTCCAATTCCTCAATTTGCTGGGAAATTTTTTTCTCAATAATCGATAACATATACACTTGCCCTGCCCCCTTAACAACGAAGGCTCCCTAACTTTCATCATACTAATTCCCGGTGATAACACCGAGTTGTATGCCGCAATTCCCATTTGCGGCTCCCTGCCTGTTACTGCCGTTCAGCCGCACCTGTGTCCTGCTGCGACTGAGGGGTATAGCCCCCCTTGAGCTTTTCCCTAATCGCCTGCACCAGAGCGTAATACACCGGGACCAGTAGAGTGGCAAACAAGCTGGCGGCCAGCATGCCGCCAAACACCACTAGGCCCAGAGAAATACGGCTCACAGCACCGGCACCAGTGGCTACCAATAACGGTATCACTCCGAGAATAAATGACATCGCCGTCATCAATACCGCTCGGAAACGCAAACGAGTGGCGGAAATCGCGGATTCGGCAATGGACTTGCCTTTATCGCGCTCCACACAAGCGAATTCAACAATCAGAATGGCGCTCTTCGCTGCCATGCCAATTAACAATACCAGGCCAATCTGGGTATAAAGATTATTAATGGAGCCCGCCAACCACACCACCAACATGGCACCACAAATAGCAATAGGTACACACAAAAGCACGGCGATAGGGATACTCCAGCTTTCATACTGGGCCACCAGAAACAGGTACACAAATATAATGGCCAGACTGAACAGAATTGGTGCCAAATTACCCGAGGTAACCTCCTGTAAACTGATCCCCGTCCACTCGTAACCATATCCTTCGGGCAATCTGGAGGCCAATTCCTCCATGGTATCCATAGCCTGGCCGCTGGAATAACCCGGCGCCGGCGCGCCGTTAATAGTCACACTGTTATAAAGGTTATATCGAGTAACGGTCTGTGGGGCTACGACAGGTTCAATAGTAGAAACAGAGGTGATCGGTACTAAACCACCACTATTAGCGCGCACATAAAAGCCCGCCAGGTTTTGTTCATCATCTCGAAATTGCGCATCCGCCTGGGCAATAACACGGAATACTTTGCCGTATAAATTAAAGTCATTTATGTAATAGCCCCCCAGGAAAGTCTGTAAGGTCGAGTAAACTTCCGGTAGCGGCACGCCAAGCACATGGGCTTTCTCCTTATCGATCTTCAATTCCAACTGCGGTGTAGCCGCCTGGAAACTGGTGAAAGCCTGGGATATTTCGGTGCGCTGGTTAGCGGCACCCAGTAGATCGAAGAGTACTTGGGATAATTCCGTAATACTGCGTCCCTGCAAATCCTCCAAAACAAATTGAAATCCTCCAACAGTGCCAATACCTGGCAAGGCTGGTCTAGCAAAAGACATTATCTGCGCATTGGGGATCTGCGACAGTTTTTTCTGTACCCGCTGCATAACAGCAAACTGATGATCCTCTTTACTGGGGCGATCATCCCAGGGTTTTAATACGGCAAACATCACAGCAGCATTGGAAGCGACATTATTGGTGAGAAGATTGTATCCGGGCACCCCCACTACATTCGCCATAGCGGGCTCTTCCAACAATATTTCCGCAACCTGATTCACCACTGGCCCGGTGCGCTCCAGAGAGGAGCCATCCGGAAGCTGCACATGCAGCATAAAATTTCCCTGGTCCTCATCGGGAATAAACCCTGTGGGAATACTTTTGAATAGCCAAAAGGCCAGTAGGAAAATACCGATAACAGAGACAATCCCGATCAAAGGTATTTTTACGCAGGCTTTTACCATACCCACATAAAAGTTGGTGGAGCGATGCAGTCCGCGGTTGAAAAAACCAAAAATGCCGGTCTCTTTAACCCCTGCCACTTCGCCATCCTTACCCACCTTGAGAATACTGGCGCAGAGTGCCGGACTTAAAGTAAGTGCATTCAGAGAGGAGATTGCCACTGACATAGAAATGGTTATAGCGAATTGCTGGTACATTTTTCCGGTGATACCTGGCATCAACATCACTGGCACGAAGACTGCAAATAATACCAGAGTTGTGGCAATCACCGGACCAGTCACTTCGCGCATGGACTGCAACGCGGCCTCTTTTGGCATCAGACCTTCGCTCATAAGGCGTTGGGTGTTTTCCACCACAATAATCGCATCATCTACCACAATACCGATTGCCAGGATCAGCGCGAACAAGGTGATGGTATTAATGGTCATGCCAAACGCCAACATTAAGGCAAAAGTACCGATCAGGGACACCGGGATGGCTATCGCGGGAATGAGGGTCGATCGCCAATCCTGTAAAAATAGGAAGACCACCACAATCACCAGGATCAAGGCGATAAATAGTGTCAGTACTACCTCCTTGATAGAGGCCTGCACAAACAGAGTGGTATCGTAGAAAATCTCGGCCTTTAAGCCGCTAGGGAAACGCTGGGATAACTCATTCACCTTGGCTTTAATGCTTTCGGCTACATTAATCGCATTGGCATCCGGCAGTTGATAAACACCGATTACCGCCGATGCTTGGTTATCCAATTGCCCGTAGGAGGAGTAGGACTCACTGCCCAATTCCACCCGCGCCACATCTTTCACCTTGACCATGGCGCCATTAGGCTTGGCGCGAATGGTAATATCCTCAAATTCCTTAGGGTCGACTAAACGCCCCTGCACCAGGATGTTATATTGAAACTGCTGATCCTTGCGGATAGGAGGTGAGCCAATCTGCCCTGCCGCTACCTGCACATTTTGCGCCTGTACCGCACTGATCACATCTTGGGTAGTGACATCCAAAGAGGCCATCCGGTTCGGGTCCAACCACAGACGCATTGCATAATTGCGCGAGCCAAAAATCACTACACCGCTCACACCCAATACACGTGCCAACTCATCCTTTAAATAAATTTCCGCATAATTTGCTAAAAATAAGTCATCGAATTTTTGATCTGGTGAAAATAAATTAACCAATAACAAGAGAGTACTGCTCTGCTTTGACACCACTACGCCATCGCGCTTTACATCCTCTGGTAATTGTGGCGTAGCCTGCTCCACTCGATTCTGGACATTGACCTGAGCAATATCGTCGTCATAACCGGACTTAAACGTTACCGTGAGACTATAAGAACCATCGTTGCCACTGGTGGAGGACATATACTCCATACCCTCGACCCCGTTCACTTGGGATTCAATGGGTACGGCAACACTATCGCGCACAACTTCGGCGCTGGCTCCAGCGTAATTGGCGGCGACGTTAATGGTGGCTGGAGTAATTTCAGGAAACTGAGCAACGGGCAACATTGGCAGTGAAAGGATGCCCGCAAGGGTGATCAGAATAGAGATAACAAAGGCGAATCGGGGCCGCCGTATACAAAAAGCACTGATCATAAAAGCGTTAAGAGCCCCCCGCCCTGGGTGGGCTATTTATAATCATCGACTTCTCCCTCGTATCGATGGCGTTC
Source organism: Microbulbifer variabilis (assembly GCF_020524905.1). Lineage (GTDB taxonomy): Bacteria > Pseudomonadota > Gammaproteobacteria > Pseudomonadales > Cellvibrionaceae > Microbulbifer > Microbulbifer variabilis_A. The sequence goes on from NZ_JAIVKI010000005.1 coordinate 84,367, forward strand.
GCTGTCTTCAACACCTTCAGGAAGCTCCATGTCATCCGGCAACAGCGTCCCCTGCCCTCCACTAATTGGCTGTTTTGAACTCGGTTTTTTCTCCGGTGAGCTGCCTCCGCGTGCAGGCTCCGCCGGCTTTTCTGTCACGTCATAGGGGTCGCGTGGGGTGTTTTGCGGAGTCACCGGTTTACCTGCAACAACCCGCTGCAGGCCGTTGACGATCACCGACTCACCGACAACCAGACCGTGATTAACCGCCCATAGCTCACCCTCCCGCTGCCCCAGGGTGACATAGCGCTTTTCCGCGATATTTTTCTTACCAAGAACGAAGAGATAACGCCCCTGCATGTCCTCCATCACCGCCGATTGTGGCACCAGTGGCTTTAGCGCTTCGCTGCCGGTATATAAACGGATGGAAACCCGCGCAAACTGCCCCTGCACCAACAGACTGCCTGGGTTAGGGAAAAGCGCGCGCACGGCCACAGAACCGGTATTCGGATCTATCTGGTTGTCGATAAACACAATCCGCCCCTCATAGGGGTAATAGTTGCCATCCGGCAGCTCTATGCGTACATCCAACCTCGTAGGTGGCAGCCCCTCCCGACGGCGGCGCTCAGCATCCACCTGCACGGCGTAGAGCTGATTCTCAGGAACCTCAAACAATACATAGATCGGGTCCATCTTGACGATGGTAGTGAGTGGGTCCGAGTTGGGCCCCACCAGAGAGCCTTCGGTATATTGTGTGCGGCCAATGCGACCGGTAAGTGGCGCGTATATTTTTGTATAGGAAAGATCCAACCGGGCACTTTCCACTTTGGCGCGATTTGCATCTACTTGGGACTTGGCCTCTTCGAAAGTGCCCAGCAGTTCATCCATCTGCACTTGGCTGATTGCGCCCGTCGCCACCAGTTTGCGACCACGGCGATAATTGCGCTCAGCGATACGCAGTGATGCCTCGGCACGTTCCAGGTTCGCGCTCTGGTTATCCAGCTCGGCAACGAAGGGGCGCGGATCTATTTCAAATAACAGGCGCCCTTCCTTGACGGTTTCCCCCTCCCTAAAATCGCGACTTTGGATATAGCCTTCTACACGTGGGCGCACCTTATACTCATCGGTAGCTTCTACCCGGCCAACATATTCAAAGCGCGGAATGACAGGCTGCTCACGCACCACTAACACCTCTACGGGAGGCGGCGGTGGTGTCTTTTTCTCATCGTCTTTGCCGCCACAGGCCAACAAGGCGATCACTAAGAGCCCAAAAAATAAAATACGCGCCATAGTGAAGCAGGCACCGCCTTATGAACTTCAACATCTTTAACAACTATAGGCGTCAAAAAGCTGGGAGCTGGCGCTGGAATCTTGCATAGGTATACTGACGCCATGAAATTCTGTAGCCAATGCGGTAGCAATGCCGTCACATTTTCCATCCCCAAAGGGGATGACCGCCCACGCCACCTGTGTGGCAGTTGCGGCACTATTCACTACATCAACCCGCGTGTGATCGTCGGTGTTTTGCCCTACCTGGAAGACCGAGTATTACTGTGCAAACGTGCCATTGAGCCGCGCCTGGGACTGTGGACCCTGCCCGCCGGCTTTATGGAAAACGGGGAAACCAGTGAAGAGGGGGCATTGCGGGAGTCTTGGGAGGAAGCTCGCGCCAGTATTCGTGTGGATGAACTCTATTCGATTTACGACATTCCCCATATCAATCAAGTCTACCTGATGTATCGCGGAGAACTGACCGATACCAATTTCGGCCCTGGACCGGAGTCATTAGAGGTATCGCTATTTCGCCAGGAGGAAATCCCCTGGGGTGAAATTGCCTTCCCGATTATGCATAAGACCCTCAAGCACTATTTCGCCGACACAGAACAGGGGCAATACCAGCTGCACCGAGGTGTTATTTCGCGGAAACTATAGTGGCTCCGCAAGCCACGCGAATAAACAGCGCTGATTGAGGGCGCTGGGCGGGAAAAGTACTAACCCTGCTCAATAAATATAAAAAGGATGTTTCGATGAAATACGCCTACATGCTTGCGGTCCTGCTCTTGGTGGGCGTGGGCTTACCTATGATTATTCCTGGCCCCGACGGCAAGCCGATAATGTCCCCCCAGGATTGGCTACCAGATCAACAGACCCTGGACTCAGTACGCCAGCAAGGCCAGCGCGCCTTTCAGGCGGTGAGCGACAGCACACAGAAGTCAGCCGGGCAATTGGAAACCCTGGTGGAGTCCAGTGGCCTTTTGCCGGAAGAGCAAAACAAGCCAACCAGGGAAGTATTTAGCTGGCAGGATAGTGAGGGGAACTGGCACTTCTCTGACTCGATCCCCGAGGGGATGGATACCGATGTGCATATTCACCAGATAAAACCTATCAATACCCTGCCCGCCAGCCAGACTGGTGGCGACCTAAAACCGCAAGAGCCCCAAGCGCAACTCCTGCAGGAAAATAGCGGAAGCGAAAACCGAATCTCACAAATTTTGAAAGAGGTTCAGGCACTAAAAGAAAAGAGCCAGCAGCGACAACAGGCACTGGATAACCTCTAAAACCCTCTCAAGCGAATGGCAGGATATCGATCATATCCTGCTTTTAGAGGTTTTTACCGCCACAACGGCTATCCAGGCGCCAAAGATCGAAAGCCGGTTCTTCATAGGGGTGCGCCTGGTACAGGGCCTCAAGGGCCGCATCCACAGACTCATCGGCACACACCATCTCAACCCGATATTCCTCCACTTGTTCAACCTGCCCGGATTCGCCAATAAATGGCTGGCTACCCTCTAATGGACGAAATTGGCCAACACCCAAAACCTGCCAGCAACAACTGTCGTAATCTCCAATTCTGCCGGCTCCAGCGTCAAACAGGGCTTGTTTCACAACTTCCAGATGCGTTGCGGGTATATAGATGCAAAGCTTATGCATTCCGGTTATTCACTTTTCACAGATGGATAAAGCTAAGGGGCCATCAGGGCCCCTTAGTAGTGCATTACGATTGAAACGCTTTAGAACAACAGTGTCATCAGCTTGCGCTGATATTGGGTGGCGATAGGGTCGCCGGCACCCAGGCTTTTCACGATATCGAGAAATGCCTGCTTGGCCGCACCATCGGCAAAATTCATATCCTTGCGCAGGATATCCAACAACAGCTCCAAAGCTTCCTGATGGCGGTTGGCCTGGCTGTACTGAACCGCCAGCTTATAGGCAGAATCATAATCTTGCGGGTTTTGCTCCAAGGCTTTTTGCAGCGCCTGAATTTCCGGTGTATCCGCCGCCTTTTGCTTCAGTTCCAACTGAGCCATTAAGCGCTGGTATTCTGCATCCTGGTCCGCCAGAAGGATTTTACCGAGCACCGTTTCCGCTTCCGGTGTGCGGTTTTGATCGAGTAATAACGCCGCCAACTGCTTAGCGATATCCACCCGCTCGGAGGACTCGCTATACGCCTGACGCAACAACGGCAGGGCTTCATCCACTTTACCCTCGCCGATCAGGGCTTGGGCCTGCTGCAGTTTGATATCCCAGGGTTTTGGCAGATATTTATCGAGCATTTCGCGGATCTGGCTCTCCGGCTGCGCCCCGGCAAAGCCATCCACCGGCTGCCCCTCTTTAAGCAGCATGACTGTGGGTAGGCTGCGCACCCCCAGCTGGCCGGCGATCATCTGCTCAGTGTCGGCATTCACTTTGGCCAGGAGAAACTGGCCCGCGTATTCATTCGCGAGCTTTTCCAAAACCGGCATTAACTGTTTGCACGGTTCACACCAATCGGCCCAAAAATCCACCAAGACCGGGCGATTCATGGATTCTTCGATGAGTACCTGCTGGGCGTTTTCTGCCGTTACATCGACAATAAAATCGTTCACAAACTCTCCTGAGTAATGTCTTGCTATTCTGCTGTTGTTCTAGCGGTAGAGTGTATCCGTGCCGTAAGCCAGCTCAAGGGATTCCCGCTCAACTTTGCGCAGCCCCTTTACCACCAGGCCATAGGAGCGATCCGCCATCCGCTCAATTTCATAATCCGGCACTGTGCCATCGAGCAATACAGTATTCCAGTGCTTCTTGTTCATATGGTAACCCGGTAACACACCGGGAAAGATATCCCGTAGGGCCTGGGCCTCATCGGGATCACACTTCAAATTGGTGGCATCTACTTCACGATAGCGGCTGAGAGTAGCGAACATACGCCCCTTGATCTTGAACACCGCAACCTCCGGACCAAAAGGGAAATCCTCGATCACTTCGGGCCGGGCGAGTAGATAACTTCTCAGTTCCGCTCTTTGCATCATTGGGCCCTACCAATCCAGCGAGGAGGGTAAGCGCGGCGAAGACAACAGCTTAGCGAAGCGCTGCCAGCGCTCTTCTGCGCTGTTGGTATCCCGCTCCACATAATCCGCTACCAACTTCTTGCCCCAGTTGTAATTAATCACATAGGCACCGTAGGCATCGACAAAATCTTTGCGTTGTTTTGCCTTAGCAGGGCTCATCAGAGTGTATTTTTCAAACAGAGCCGCTACTTGATCAGCGGCAATTTCACCGTCGATATACTGGCGCGCAATTTCATTACCGGCAAAACTAAGCTTATCGACTAGAGCCATTACCCGATCATATTTCGGTGCACTTTGCGGATCCAATCCGGCGAGGGGATAAAGCACCTTCATTTCGAAGTGGGTTTTTTCCTCTCCGGGAAAAGCCAGCTCGATACCGTAATTGGCACTGCCTTCAGCGATCAAAGATTGGGGGCTGAACAGCGGATAGACGCTGTATTCCACCCAACCGTGCTCCTTTACCAAAGTCTGTTCTAACAGAGCGTTATAAGTGTGATGGCCCGGGTAGCCCTCATGGCAGCCCAGGTCGATAGCGCGATCAATGGTGATCGGCAAGCCGCGATTCACCTGTATCAGGCTATGCGAACTTCCCTGGTACCAGTTATAACCGCTCCAGGGTTTGTCGCTGACATACTCCAGGGCAAAATTTTCATCCTGCGGCAGCGGGATATAGTGCTTAGTACGCAGGCGACACTCCGCAATCGCCGCATCAAAAACCCCCTGAAGCTTATCCGCAGGAATTTCATACCGTTGGCGAAACGCCTGTACTCGCGTACTCAAAGGCCCCTCTCCGGGCAACAGTTCATTCAACTCCTGCAACAGAGGGTCGAAACTGGAGTAGTCCTGCCTTGGGGGCTCGGTGTCGTAGAGCTCGCGGGCCTCTTTGACAAAGTTACGCTCGCTTTCACCAGCAAGGCTGCGGGCGTGAGCCACTAGTGCCGCCAGTTGAGTTCGCAGGTAGTGCAGACGCAGACCGTCAAGGGAACCATCCGCCGTTCCCTCCCCAGGTAGCTGAGCGATCAGGGCACTGCCGCGTTTGGCAATATCCGCCGGGCTGGCCTGGCTCTGCTCTGCCTGTTCTCGCCACTGCGCCGGGCCATAATAAGCGTCGACATAACTTTTATCGTGATTACCCAATTCCAGCACCAAGGCAACATAGTCCCTGGCCACAGAGCCCATCGACATATCTCCGTTCCTTTTATCTGCGGCCAGTACCGCCTCGACATCTGTTGCTTTCTGTAACTTTGCCTCCTGGGGTTCTTTACCCTCACAGGCGACAAAGAATAATGATGCGGCCAGTACAGGAATCAGGCACGCCGCCTTTACCACTCGTTTCATTATTGTTTCTCTCGGAATTGATTTCTTATTAGATAATTTGCCGGGCTAAGAGGTTAGGGAAGCCAGGCCCCTTCCCAAAATATCGGGGCCTGCCGGCTAAGAACCTCAGTTCTGGCGACCGGGGTTTTCCTGGGTGGCATTATCTTGCTTCTCGGTGCTCTCGGACTGGGCCCTGCTACCCTCCCCTTCCTCGACCGCCTCATCTTCTGTCTGGGCATCAAACTCCTCGGAAACCGGCGCAGCGCGCAGTACCAGGAAACCAGCAATGCCGGCGATTACAGAGGCCAGTAAAATGCCTGCCTTGGCCTGAATCAGCAGGTTACCCTGACCGCTAAAGGCCAGCTCGGAGATAAAGATCGACATGGTAAAGCCAATACCGCCGAGCAGTGCCACGCCGACAATATGTTGGAAGCTGGCCAGCTTAGGCAATTTGCCCAAGCCCAATTTCCAACCGATCCAGGTGGCGCCCACAATCCCAATGAGTTTACCGAACACCAGGCCCGCGATAACCCCAAGGGTCACCGGATTAAACACTGCAGCGGAGCTGGTGAAACTGTCGAAGGGGATTCCCGCATTGGCCAAGGCAAAGATGGGAATTACCAGAAAGCCCACGGGAATATGCAGGCGGGTTTCCATACGCTGCAAGGGAGACTGCGCCAGATTTACACCATTACCTAACGCCATAACCCGAGCGCGCAGGGCGTCGTTGGCAATAATTTTATCTCCGGGACGAAAACAGCGATCGAAGCTGCGGATGATATCTTTAACAAAGGTACTAAAGGCCACTGGATCGTATTTAGGTTTAGCCGGCAGCGCCATGGCGGTAATAACACCCGCAATGGTGGCATGTACCCCTGCCAGATAAAACTCATACCACAGCAGAATCCCCACGAATACATAAGCCGGAGAGTTGCGTACGCCTGCGGCCTTGAGCAACCACATAATCACGATCAGGCAGCCTGCAGCGATAAGCGCTGCCACATTCACCTGTTCGGTATACCAGATGGCAATTACCAGGATGGCGCCCAAGTCGTCCACAATCGCCAGCGCGACCAAAAAAGTCACCACCGCACGGGGAACCCGGTTGCCCAGCAGCGCAATACAACCCACAGCAAAAGCGATATCCGTCGCCATGGGAATGCCCCAGCCGCGCTCAGCCTCACCACCAGAGTTGAAAGTGCTATAAATCAATGCCGGCACCACCATGCCGCCAATGGCCGCCATTACCGGGAGAACCGCCTGGCGCAGGTCAGATAACTCCCCCACCATAAATTCGCGTTTTAATTCAAGCCCTACCAGGAAAAAAAAGATCGCCATCAGTCCATCGTTAATCCAATGGTGCAGAGATAGAGAAAACTCCCAATCTCCTGCACTTAGGCTGATGGGCATATGTAGTAAGTGCTTATAAGTATCTTCCAAAGGGGAATTTGCGATAATTAACGCCGCCAATGCAGAAAGCATCAGTAAAATGCCACTGCTGCTTTGTCGATGGATGAACTCTTCGAAAGGTGTCACCAGGCGCCCAAATGCCTCTTCCAGCGGCGCCTCAAAAACCTTTCCTTTGCGAACCTTGAACTTGTTCAGAACGCTTTTTGCCATCGACAAACATCCTCTTTCCTAAAGATTAGCCCTACTAAATGTGGGGCCACACTTCTACCTATGGGAGCCAGAGGTTAGCATGGCCACTGTATTCTTAACCATATTGACAGGACCCAGTAACAAAACATGACCCGATTGGACCAACTGCTAGTACAGAGAAAACTCGCCAATTCCCGCACCCACGCCAAGAAGCTGGTTGATGCCGGCAGGGTCATGCTATCCGAAGGCGGTCCCATGGAGCCGGCACGTAAAGCCAGTCAATCTGTCAGTGAAGACTGCGATCTGGAGGTCACAGCACTGCCCGAAGACCAATATGTTTCGCGCGCCGGCTTGAAACTCGCCGCAATTCTCGACCAAACAGGTTTGAACCCTCATGGTTGGCATGCCTTGGATGTGGGTTGCTCTACCGGCGGCTTTAGTGACTGTCTGTTGCAGAGAGGTGCCACTTCCGTAGTGGGGGTGGATGTTGGGAGAGACCAACTTGCTCAGAAATTAATGGATGATCCACGCATGCACCTGTTTGAAGGAGTTAATGCACGCCATTTAGAGGCATTACACCTTTCTCCCTATGCGGATGATGGCTTTGATGCCATCGTTATGGATGTATCCTTTATTTCCCAAACACTGATACTCCCGCAACTGCCAGCCCTACTGAAACCCAAAGGCCAACTATTAACCCTGGTAAAACCGCAGTTTGAAGTGGGACCAGAGGGTATTGGTAAAGGTGGGTTAGTGCGTGACGAAAAACTCTATCCTCAAGTGCAAGAAAGGATTACAGCTTTATGTGATGAACTTGGCCTTGAGGTAAAAGAATATATTGATAGCCCAATTACAGGTGGGGACGGTAACCGGGAATTTTTACTCTGGGCTGTTCAGAAAAACAATCATTGAGAACACAGAGAAATCAAGAGAGCAAACCATCTAAGCCAGGTTTTCATAACCTATGTCCTACTTTCTCTAAATTTACACACATCACTGGGCCCTTAAATAAAAAGGGCCCAGATAATCAAAGAAAATAAACAAAGACACAAACATCTTACACAGTAAAAAGTTATCTATTTAAAGCTTCCATCCTTTTCTTAATAAAAAATAATTTTTCTATCACGAACACTCAATAAGTATGTAACAACCGACCCTTATCCTGCGCACATCCAATAACAACCAGGATAAATCTAATGAAAAGACTCCTTCTGTTGTGTGCATTCTCTACCACATTACAAGCCGCGCCACTTACCAATTATCGGATCATAGATGGTGATACGGTTCACGGTTATATTGGAAGTGAGTACACAGAGATACGCCTACAGTGTATTGATGCACCGGAAACCTATCCTAGCACCCAATCCTATGGGCCAGAATCCACTCAAACATTGATCAGCTTATTGTCATATGGTCCTGTAGATTTCCAATCAACAGGGAGGGACCAATATGGCAGGGAAACAGGCTATCTTTTCGTCAACGGTTATAACATCAACCAGGAAATGGTTGCACGGGGTGCCGCCTGGAATTACGCCTACTATTGTGGGAACAAGTTTGAACTTGAGCAGGATATTGCCTACTACTCTAATCTAGGGCTATGGGAGGATTCTAACGCAATAGATCCCTATTGTTTCCGCAAAAATATGGATCGAGATTTCTGCTACTACAACCCGGAAAACAATTTTATTCTTGATGACTAATTCTCAACCCAACTTTCATACCGATTAACTTCTAAGAAATCAATATGCAATACAACACACTTGGTATCGCAAAAGGCACGAAAGCCGATTAAAAGTTTATGGAGGAATAATTATATACAAATCCATCAACAAACACACCAAACTTCAATAATGAAACTGAAGTTACTTTTGCGGGACTGACCAGCAAAGGAAACCCTAATAGGACATAAGAGTCCATACCACTGAAGTAACAACGTTGCTACCATAACCTTATTATCAACTTTGAAGTCCTCTACATTAATAAACACCTACTATAGGATCCAATCATAAGCATGCAGCTCATGTACTTTCCAACTTACATGGACCGTCTCAGTTACTATAAAATTATCCGTGCAAAACCTATATAAACTTGATAATTTAGCATTAAGAAATTCCCCCCCAAGAAAAGGGAACATAGAATGGTTTCTGTTGAGTTTTTAATCACTTCTCTGATCGTAGCTTTAATTCCAGGTACAGGCGTTTTATATACTGTCGCAACTGGTCTCTTTGTAGGAAAGCGAGCCAGTCTTTTTGCAGCACTGGGTTGCACCCTTGGCATTATTCCGGCGCTACTGGCCAGCGCATTTGGCCTTGCCGCTATCTTTCATACAAGCATACTTGCTTTTCAGGTCATAAAGTATGCCGGCTCCGCCTATTTACTCTATCTCGCCTGGCAAATGTGGAAATCATCCACCCTTCTATCTGCAAATGAACAAAAAACTAACAAAAAAATTACTGACATTGTCTTAAAAGGATTCCTTCTAAATATTTTAAATCCTAAACTCTCAATCTTCTTTCTTGCATTTTTACCGCAATTCATTCCGGCCACAGCTAATGGTGCTCTAACCTATATGCTGATCCTAGGCGCCGTGTTTATGTTAATGACTTTCGTGGTATTTATAGTATACGGTTTAATGTCAGGCCTTTTCAGCGAGTTTATAATAAGTTCTAAAAAAGCGAGCAACAACATACAAAAAGGTTTTGCTAGCTGCTTTGCCGCGCTCGGCTTAAAACTGGCGTTTAGTGAACATGCGTAAACTCACTCACAAAACCTATAGAAGTCAAGGCCGGCTGGAGTCTTGCCCTATCAACCGAATTGTTAAACATGAATTATATATCTGGGACATCAACCATATTAAAGTTGAGCCAAAATAATTAACTATGAATTCGATACTGACGGAATTCCACTCTATAAACATCGCCCATGTAATACCCGTAGGCGCTTCTTCAACTGGCCCACTATTGTAACGTAGGGGCAAAATTAGGGTGTTTGAGTTTTTATTTTTCAGTAGCACCTATAAGGCGATAGTTTAGAACAATTACAGAATGGGGGTTGGTAGTAAGCACCTCCATACTCATGCTAATAAGAACCCTGATCACCTGCTGGTCATTTATTAGCTCTTTAAAGACAAACAAATCCACCTCAAGTACTCTGCCAGCAATAAACGTTAAAGATTTCGTAATGGGTGAAACCATAGACTTAAAATCATCCTGGCTTCATATTTTTGTAACTAAAACTAATGATAAGAAAAACCATTTTAAAGTTTCTGCAATACTCAACAATGAGGGTACATATTTGCCACCAGAATTTGATTGGCGTCGTCCGATGTTACCGCATGTAAATTTCATTCAGGGAATAAGCTTTCAATGTAAATATACTTATGTTTACGGCAATAATAAAAATACGACAAGGTGAAGCTACATAAAATGGTGCAAGAAAGGAAAATATATAGGCGAAATAAAATTAGGTTTCACGTTGCCAAACTTATATACCCCTAGAAATAAAATAGTCGGTAGTGATATTATTTTACTTTTAAAATAACACTCTGGACGTGTTTTTCGGCATAAACCACACTCTCAATTTTTAATGATCACTACTAGCCAAAATCCCCAAGGAAACTGAGAAGTCCAGTCTAACGACTATCGGCAACATTTAGACAAGCTACTTAATAAGGTACATACCCTCTGTATTTGGACTACTCAATTCAAAGCCAAATTTTTTATATAACTTAGGGACATCCGCCATGAGGGTAATATAAGCAGAAGGAAGGGCCTCACGATCCAGGTAAGACATAATGTGTTCCATCACAATCCTCCCCAACCCTTGACCTTGATAAACTGGGTCGACAGCGACATCCACAATCTCAAAGTTCAGGGCTCCATCACCAACTACCCGCCCCATGGCAATAGTGGTTGAGCGGGTTTGAATGTGAATACCGTAGAGACTGTTTGGTAACCCCTTCTCTGCTGCCTCCCTACTTCTTGGGGAGAGCCCACTAATCTGCCTGAGGCGAAGAAAATCCTCAACTGAGACCACCGTTTCAATAACTGTAAACATACTGCTGTCTATATGAATGCTTATGAAACCTAGCCACTTCAATGAGTAGCTATACCTCCCGAATTTCGGTAACCACTTCCGTTTTTACCGAGTTAGCAATAAAGCACTGCTTATGGGAAAGGTGATGGATTTTCTCTAATTGCTCCCGGTTGGGTTTTTTATCGCCGGAGAAGCGTACCAAGGGTCTCAGGGTGACTTTTGTCATGGCCAGTTTGCCCTTTTCAGTCGTGGCCATCACCCCTATCGCCTCATCGCGGTATTCATCAATCACGTAGCCGCGTTTGGCTGCAATTGCGAGGAAGAACAGCATATGACAGCTGGATAGCGACGCCACAAAGGCTTCTTCTGGGTCGACATTTTCCGGGTGTGAATAAGGAATTGGGACAATGTGGGGGGAGGAAGAGGCAGGGACAGATAAACCGCCGTCAAATTGCCAAGTATGGGCGCGACTATATTGATTATCAGTGAAAATCTGGTCGTCGCGTTGCCAGATTACCGTGGAAGTGTACTCAGACAATATCCATCTCCTTCTATCCAGGGCACACAATTTCAACTATCGATACTCAGAGGCTCCAGAACAACTTCCCGCTCAGGCCTATAGAGGTAAAGGTATTAGCTGTGAGTAGAGGGGTAAAGACCCCCCTTTACCAACATCAGTTTAGGAGCCAGCCTGATTGGTAGAAAATTGGGGCGTTAGATGCGCCCCAGGGTAGCTGCCTATTCGGCATCCACTTGTTGGTCAGTACGCGCTGCCATAATGAAATCGTTCTTGTGTAGCCCCTTAGCCTCATGGCTCCACCAGGTAACGGTTACCTTCCCCCATTCTGTGAGCAGTGCCGGATGGTGTCCCACTTCTTCGGCAATGGCGCCAACGCGGTTAGTGAAAGCCAGTGCCTGCTTGAAGTTGCGGAACTTAAACACTCGCTCCAGCTGCATAATGCCGTCGCGAGTCATTGGCGTCCAATCAGGGATTTGGCGCAACAGCCCAGGGAGCTCATCGTCGCTGACGAGAGGGGCATCCGCGCGGCAGGCTTCACACTGTTGTTGGGCTAGTTCAGTCATGAATAAGTCCTCAAAACCTTGTTTATTATCGGTTATTTCGCGTGAGGGCCACTCTAACCGGGCCCTCTCAACGACACAAGCACAGGCGGTAAAAACGCATTTTATACGGTTTTTTCCTGCCAATATGGAACAGTATGCTAAATGCTTGGAATTCGCTTCGCTGTGGAAACATCCAGTGTCAGGCTGGACAAGGGGTGCTGGCAGATGTGATAGCTTTTAAACAGCCGCATAAGTGATTACGGACCCCCAGGGCAAGGATCGCCATGAAAACCCTATTTACGATGTTGACTTTAATGTCACTCATTCTTGTGTGTGCCTGCGGTCCCCAGAGTACAGACAAAGAGCGCATAGTCCCCCCGCAAACTGAAACGATGAGTGAGATGCGCGCCGAGACAGAGCTGACTTTTCAGCAACTGAGCCAGCAGTTCATCAATGGCCTTTGGAAACTCTTCCCTTCCTGGGCAGTGCGTGAAGGTTATTATGAAGCCGCCATACATATACAAGTGCCCGATAAGACCTATCGCGCCTATCTACTGGACTTTGCTCAAACTTATGAGCGCAAATTTGCCGCCCTGGATAGCAACCTGCTCAGTATCAATTCCCTTACGGATTTAGCGCTCATTAAAAATTTCTTGCAACGCCTACAATGGGAATACACTTCTTTTAAATCCTATCAGTGGGATCCTTCGATTTATAACGTATCCCATCCCTTTTCTCTGATCCTAAATACTCAATACGCACCGCTGAAAAATCGACTACGCACTTTCAACACTCGTATGCGCCTAGTGCCCGATTACTATCAGGCCGCAAAACAGGCAATACGCGATCCCGCCGCGCCACAATTAACACTAGCCATTCAGCAAAACACAGGTGCCCTGGAGGTTTTCGGGGAAAAGGTAGAGAAGCTGGTGGAAGACAGTCAGATGTTTGACGATGAAAAAGAAGTATTCAGGTTGCGCCTACAAGCTTCACGCGAAGCGATAAAAGACTACATCAACTTTCTAGAAAACTTGCAAACCAAACTGGAAAAATCTTCTGGATTTCGCGATTTCCGTATTGGGCAAAAGCTTTACGAGGAAAAATTCCGTTTTGACATTCAGATCGATACGAGTGCCAGTGCGCTCTACCTACGCGCAATGGAAGAAAAAAATCAGGTTCACAATAAAATGGCAGAACTCGCCGGGAAACTTTGGCCTAAGCATTTTCCCGATACCCAGGCACCAACCGACGCGATGGAAAAAATCCGTAAACTACTCGAGAAACTCTCACTTAACCATGCCAGCAAGGACACGTTTAAAGATGTGATAGAAAAGCAGATACCTCAACTGGCAAATTTTGTTACGCAACACAACCTGCTCTACTTGGATAAGGGGAAGCCACTGATAGTGCGCACTACTCCGCCCTATCTACGCGGTTTTGCCGTTGCCTCTATAAATGCTCCCGGACCCTACGATAAAAGTGCTAACACTTATTACAATGTGTTACCCATAGAGGAATACAGCGATGAGCTCGCGAATAGCTTGCTACGGGAATACAACCATTACACTTTGCAAATACTAAATATCCACGAAGCCATCCCCGGCCACTACACACAATTGGTCTACGCCAACCAGTCTCCCAGCATTATTAAAACTATTCTCGGAAACAGTGCCATGATTGAAGGTTGGGCTGTCTATGCGGAGCGCATGATGCTGGATGCTGGCTATGGTGATTTTTCGCCTGAACTCTGGCTGATGTATTACAAGTGGAATTTACGTGTGATCACCAACACCATTTTGGATTACGGTGTACAGGTTAAAGGGATGACGGAAGCCGAAGCAATGAAATTAATGATTGATGGAGCTTTCCAACAACAGGCGGAAGCCGAGGGTAAGTGGCGCAGAGCTACCCTCAGCCAGGTTCAACTCACCAGCTATTTTGCTGGTTTTACCGATATCCTCGCCCTGCGTAAAGAGGTAAAAAAGAAACTCGGGGATCAATTCGATTTAAAAAAATTCCATGAGAGTTTTTTAAGCTTCGGGAACGCACCAGTGCCTATTATCCGTGAACTTATGCTGGCCAAAATTGAGGAGAAGGGTGATCTTTAACCCAATACCTATGTAGCCTCAGTAAATCAAAGTGCAATTATAAAAAGTGCCGTTATAAAAAAAGCCGATCACCAGAGGCAATCGACTTTTTCAGTGGGCAACTATTGAGGGGCGGCGGGTTAACCTACCCCTTAAACCACACCTTCTTCAATCTTGGCTTTCCAGATCAGCGGGCCAGTGGTGTGCACTGACTCACCTTCGCTGTCCACGGCGACTGTTACCGGCATATCTTCCACGTCGAATTCGTAGATAGCTTCCATTCCCAGTTCCGGGAATGCGATGACCTTTGAAGCCTTGATCGCCTGGGCGACCAAGTAGGCTGCGCCACCCACAGCCATCAGGTAAACCGCCTTGTTATCGCGAATTGCTTCAATGGCCATAGGACCGCGCTCGGCCTTACCGATCATGCCAAGCAGGCCGGTCTCTTCGAGCATAGTGCGGGTGAACTTGTCCATACGGGTTGCGGTAGTTGGGCCAGCCGGGCCAACCACTTCGTCGCGCACCGGGTCTACCGGGCCTACGTAGTAGATAAAACGGCCAGTGAGGTCCACCGGCAGCTTCTCGCCCTTAGCAAGGATATCCACCATCTTTTTGTGCGCGGCATCACGACCGGTAAGCATTTTACCATTGAGCAGCAGAGTCTCGCCGGGCTGCCAGCTACGCACGTCTTCGGCGGTCACGGTATTCAGATTCACACGGCGGGTGTTACTGCCGGCTTCGCGGGTAATTTCAGGCCAGTCTTCCAACTTTGGCGGAGTCTGTTGAGCCGGTCCGCTACCGTCCAGGGTAAAGTGGGTGTGACGGGTAGCGGCACAGTTAGGGATAATCGCCACAGCCTTATTGGCTGCATGAGTGGGATAATCCTTCACTTTGACGTCTAACACTGTGGTCAAGCCACCAAGACCCTGGGCACCGATACCCAACTTGTTGACGGAATCGTAAAGCTCCAAGCGCAACTCTTCTGCGCGATTGGAGGCACCGCGCTCCTGCAGTTCCTGGATATCGATAGGATCGAGGAGGGATTCCTTAGCCAGCAGCATCGCTTTCTCGGCGGTACCGCCAATACCAATACCCAACATGCCCGGCGGGCACCAGCCAGCGCCCATTTGAGGCACCATATTCAGAACCCAATCCACTACGGAATCGGAAGGGTTGAGCATGGCAAACTTGGTTTTAGCTTCACTGCCGCCACCTTTGGCTGCCACATAAACTTCCACCGTATCACCGGGAACGATTTCATAGTGAATCACTGCCGGGGTGTTATCACCGGTGTTCTTACGGGCACCATCCGGATCGGCAAGAATAGAAGCGCGCAGCACATTGCTGGCATTTTGGTAGGCACGGCGCACACCTTCATTCACCATGTCGGTAACGCTCATGTCCGCTTCCCAACGCACATTCATGCCCACTTTCAGCTTCACGGTGACAATGCCGGTATCCTGGCAGATAGGGCGATGGCCCTCGGCACACATACGTGAATTGATCAGGATCTGGGCCATGGCGTCCTTGGCCGCCGGGTTGACCTCTTTCTCATAAGCCTTGTTCAGGGCCTGAATGAAGTCCTGTGGGTGGTAGTAAGAGATAAATTGCAGCGCGTCAGCAACGCTGTCGATCAGATCATCCTGGCGGATAGTGGTCATGGCCAACTCCGATTAACGTCTCAAGGCCGGCGATTCTACACGAAATGTAGGGGTATTGGCCCGTTATTGATATGGCTACTGGTTTTACTCAGGGCCTTAATAGATTTTCCCCAGGCAAAAAAAAAGGGCGAACCCAGGTTCGCCCTTCATAGCCTATTAAAAGTTTACATCGAGGAAGCTGTTGGCTCACTGGACTGCAAGGAGCGAATTGCATCGCGCAGCTGTACCAGATCCTTATTCACCGAGCGACGGTAGGCATCGATCGACTCCACCGCCTCTTCGTTGGCGCCGACACGCATAGTCAAGTCACTGCGCACAGAAGCCAGCTGACGCTCCAAGCTGGAGATTTTATCAGTCATTTCACGCTTGCTCTCAATGCTGCCTTTGCGCAATTCCGCCAGGGCAGATTCCACCGAAGCGATCTTTTTCACGCTGGCATCAAGGCTGCCGAGCTTGCTGTTTAGTGAAGCCATCTGCTTCTTGTTCGCATCGTTTGCCTCCTTATTGGCGGCAATATCCTTGCGGTTGGTATCATAAGCCACACCCCAGAGCTTGCGGATCTCAGAGGCATTTTCCTTGGCCTTGGCACTCAGTACTTCAACAGAAGCGGTGGATTCCTCATCGGAGAGGCTGAAGCGTTTTTCCAATTCGGCAATGCGATTCTCGGCATCAGCGATGCGGTTCTCCGCATTGACCAGCTGGGTGCGGCTTTCCTGCCACTGCTGATAAAGGAAGCCAGAAGCAGCTAGGCCGCCCATAGCCAGGACCAGGGCACAGAGTCCCAGGAAGGAGAAGCCTCCACGGCGCTCCTCAACGATTACTTGTGACTCACGGGTCGGCTCGGTGCGCTCGGGGGCGCTGGGCTCCAGTGTGGGTTCAATGGCGGCACTGCCGTCCAATGTGGGCTCTCTACGTTGCATGTATCAATACACCCGGTAACTAATCTGGTGGTTCGGTACTGGTCAGTTCGGGATTGTCCCGCCCGGCACCGCTAAATTCACTACTTAGGGACAATCAAGCCGGGACAGATTCGTCGAATTCTGCGGCAGTTATACCAAAAATTGACGAAAAAGTAAGCGGCCACAAGTAAGAATAGACGACAGCAAAACAAGGATGACATCAGATACCACCCCTTGAGTTCGAGGAAAACGTCCCAAAATCCCCTATTCAACTGCGCCGGCTTAATTCTGGCATACGGCGCGTGTAGAATGCTCTCACCAATAACCCGAAACAAAGGAAGGAAGACCCCATGGCTTTCGAATTGCCCGAACTCCCCTACGCGATGAATGCCCTGGCCCCCCATATCTCTGAAGAGACTCTGGAGTACCACTACGGTAAACACCACAAGACCTACGTTGACAAGCTGAACGGCCTGTTGGAAGGCACTGCAGACGCCGACAAATCCCTGGAAGAAGTCATCAAATCCTCCTCCGGTGGCGTATTCAACAATGCCGCCCAGGTATGGAACCACACCTTCTACTGGAACTGTCTGAGCCCCAACGGCGGCGGCGAAGCGACCGGCGCTATCGCAGAGGCTATCACTGCAGCATTTGGCAGCTTTGACAAGTTCAAAGAAGAGTTCACTACCAGCGCGGTAAACAATTTCGGTTCTGGCTGGACCTGGCTGGTGAAAAAAGCCGATGGCTCAGTAGCCATCGTAAACACTTCCAATGCGGCCACTCCGCTGACCGAAGAAGGCATTACCCCACTGTTGACCTGCGATGTATGGGAACACGCTTACTACATCGATTACCGCAACCTGCGTCCTAAGTATATGGAAGCTTTCTGGGCGCTGGTGAACTGGGAATTTGTAAACCAGAATTTCGCCTAATCGCGAGATCACCTAAAAAGCGGGCTAAGCCCGCTTTTTTTATTTTCAGCGGGTGAAAGTCACTCCTGGTTTGACGCCAAAATACTACCCCTGGCCAAAGACCGCACTAGTGCGCACAATACCCGCTGATCTGTGCTGTTAAAGATACATTAAACACGGCAGAGAACAGCCAAGAAAATCTAAAGAATGCCACCCAAGTGGCACAAAGTAGCAATGATTATCCGAACACTGGGAATATGCTTATGAAGTTGAAACCAACCCTGATCGCAGCCGCCATAAGCGCGCTGGTTATCAGCGGCTGTGACCGCAGTGCCCCTGAAGCTGCGCAACAGAATGCGGCCTCTGCCACTGCGGAAAACCAATCCACCCATGGCGGCACTGCTAAGGTGAACCAAGAGGCCATCAAGCAGGTGAACCAGATGTTCGAGGACTTTTTCCAAGAGCACCTATCACGCAGCCCCGAATTCAAAACCTTCCTCGGCAAGAAAGAAGATTACGATAAGTGGGATAATCTCACCCCGGAGTTCGCCCAAGAGACTCTGGAGATTAACAAGCGTCAGCTCGCCGAACTGAATAAAATTGATCCAAATACTCTGGATGAAGCGACCCGCCTGAGCCTGCGTCTTGCCAAGCGTAATCTGGAGCAGGATATTGAAGGCTACAAGTGGCGCAACCACTACTACCCTGTCAACCAGATGTATGCCACCCACACCAGTGCGGCCACATTGCTGATTAGCCAGCACCGTATTGATGACGTGAGTGATGCCGAGGCCTACATCGCCCGCCTGAATGGCATGCCCCAATACTTTGCCCAGCTGGAAGAAAACCTGAAAGCCAATGCCAAGGCCGGCACCATTGTGCCGAAGTTTGTCTTCCCCTATGTGATCAGCGATTCACAAAACCTGATCAGCGGCGCACCGTTTGAGGGTGAAAAAGACAGCCCGCTTTTTGCTGATTTCAAAGGCAAGGTAGAAAAACTGGAGATTAGTGCCGAACAGAAAAAAGCGCTGATAGATAAAGCCAGCACGGCTTTACAGGAGAGCGCCGGCCCGGCTTACAAAAAACTGATCAGTTACTTACAAGAGCTGGAAAAGAAAGCCACTACCGACGACGGTGCCTGGAAGCTGACCGACGGTGACGATTTCTACAAATTCCGCCTGGGTGTGTATACCACCACCGATATGACTGCCGATGAGATCCACCAGACGGGCCTCAAGGAAGTAGCGCGTATTCACGATGAAATGCGCGCGATTATGCGCAAAGTGAAATTCGAGGGCAGCCTGCAGGAATTCTTCGAATTCATGCGCACCGATAAACAGTTCTACTACCCCTCTTCCGAGGAAGGCAAAACAGAATACCTGGAGAAGGCCACCGCCATTATCGACACCATGAAGGGGCGTTTGGACGAGCTGTTTATCACCAAACCCAAAGCCGACCTGAATGTGAGAGCGGTAGAGCCTTTCCGGGAGAAATCCGCAGGCAAAGCCTTCTATCAGCGCCCGGCTCCGGACGGTTCGCGCCCAGGTATCTACTACGCCAACCTGTATAAGATGGAAGATATGCCCACCTACCAAATGGAAGCACTCGCTTACCATGAGGGCATTCCCGGCCACCACATGCAGCTATCAATCGCCCAGGAACTGCAGGATATCCCCAAATTCCGCAAATACGGTGGTTACACCGCCTACACCGAAGGCTGGGGCCTCTATTCTGAGCTGGTACCGAAGGAACTGGGCCTCTATGAAGACCCCTACTCCGACTTTGGCCGCCTGGCAATGGAATTGTGGCGTGCCGGCCGCCTAGTCGTAGACACCGGCCTTCACGCCAAGAAGTGGTCTCGTGAACAGGCCATCGATTACCTGGTTGAAAATACACCCAACCCGAAAGGCGATGTAGTTAAAGCCATCGAACGCTACATTGTAATGCCTGGTCAGGCAACGGCTTACAAGATCGGTATGCTAAAAATTATTGAACTGCGTGAGAAAGCCAAAACCCAACTGGGTGACAAATTCGATGTACGCGGTTTCCACGACACCATCTTGGCTAATGGTGCGGTACCGCTAAACGTTCTCGAAGAATTGGTGGACGACTGGGTTGCTGGTGTCAAAGCTAAGAGCTAACTGCATCAGATAAGTAGTGCCCAATGAAAAAGGCCACTTACAGAGTGGCCTTTTTTACGACTATAAAAAGTAATAAATAATTACTTTATCCTTTTTTTGCCGCAATCCAGTCATCCACTTGGCGCTCCAAAACCGCCAATGGCAGAGCGCCGTTGGTCAGCACCACATTGTGGAATTGACGAACATCAAATGTCTCGCCCAACTCTACCTGAGCTCGATCGCGCAATTGCAGAATTTTTAACATTCCAGCCTTATAGGCCAGCGCCTGTCCAGGCATAACCAGGTAACGTTCAATTTCAGTGGTTACTTCGGTTTCTGTCATACCGGTTTTTTCCACCATATACTCGATGGCCTCTTCACGACTCCAACGCTTGTAGTGCATACCGGTATCCACCACCAAGCGCACTGCACGGAACATCTCGGCCTGCAAACGCCCGAGATCATCATAGGGGTTTTCCTGGAAACCCGCTTCCTTGGCTACCTGCTCAGCATAAAGCGCCCAACCCTCTGCATAAGCCGTAAACAGACCCAACTTGCGGAAAGTCGGCACACCTTTTAGCTCCTGAGCAATTGCCAACTGGAAGTGGTGGCCGGGAACCGCCTCGTGATAGGCCAGTGTACGCATACCAAATTTCTTGGTTTCATGTACATCGCGCAGGTTTGCATAGAAAACCCCTGGACGGGAGCCATCCATGGCCGGAGGATTGTAGTAGGCACCCGGCGCGCCCTGCTCTTTGAACTCTGGAACTCGCCGTACTTCAACGCCCATTGCCGGCTTCACATCGAAGTAGCCTCCTAACCCGGCATTAATCTCATCGATAATCGCCTGGTAGTCGGCAACTATCCGCTCGCGGCCCTTATCCGAGTCTTCGTATAAAAACTGGGGGTCATTGTTAATTGCAGAGAAGCGGGCGCTGATACTGCCACTATCCTGACCAATCGAAGAGAAAATACGATTCATCTCCCCTTCTATTCTTGCTACTTCCTCAACACCAATCTGGTGCAGCTCCTCGGGGGACAAATCCGTTGTGGTATGACTGCGCACCTGATAAGCGTAAAACTCATCCCCATCAGGAAGCGCCCAAACACCATTATTTTCGAAAACTTTAGGCTGTAACTCGCGATAGTAAGCGATCAGACTCTTATAGGCAGGATATACCTCTGCATCAATCAGGGCCTCTCCCTGACCAAGGATACGTACACGCTCCTCATTTTCCAGGCCTTCGATCTTATTGAGACGCTCCTCCAGGGAGGTATAAAGAATATTCTCATGGGCCGGTACGGCAATAAAATCCTGCATCTCCTCCAGCACACTGTCGATCACAAAGCGGGGAGGCAAAATATTTTTTTCCTCGCGAATTTTTAGGCCATCAAGTACCTGTGAAAATTTACGGTCGACCTCACTCAGGCGGGAAAGATAGTAGTCAGCTTCTTTAATATTATGAATCTGGTGCACTTCCGCGAGAAATTCCGGCAGGCTGTTTTGCACACCAAACATCTGGTTGAGCGGATAATCGTGGTATTTCCAGCGCTCGCCTTCCACCATATTGCCAAGGAAATAGGCAAAAACATCGTAAGAGATGGCTTGCTGACCATTCATGCCTGCACGATCATACTCCTGCAATACGGCAAGCTCATCCTTAATCATCTGCATCTGGCGCTGCTGTTCTGCCTCAGAGACATCATCGAGATGGGCGTTGTGTCCATCGATCCCAAACTGTTCGAGCAACCGCAATTGAGAGAGGATTTCCGGGCTGGTACTGCCGAGCTTGAAAAAAGCCCGTTCAAAATACACATCTATCGACCAGGGCTTAAAATAGATTGCGTTGACTGCAAAAACAGAAACTGCCGCAACCCCCAATAACAAAATACCACCAAGCCATTTGGCTAAGGTTTTAATCATTTTTTATTCTCCTAATTAAGATATTGCGGTGCTAACGCCTCCCCGCCCCATGACGGCCCCGCCCTGAGAGCGCTATGGTCGGCCATAAAACCATCTTGCCGACATACCGCACTCCCATATTAAGCACTAACTCTTGATGGGAGAAACAAAATCACTGGGCTTTAACGCAAGCAGAGAGCAGGTCACCTTTTGTAGGATATTCTCCGCAGTGTTTCCCATAATAAAGCCTGGGATACCGGCACGCCCCACTGTGCCCATGATAAGTAGGTCAAGCCCCTCCTCATCGATCAATAAGGGGATATAGTTATCTGGGTGGGCAATCATATGATGAACCTGGATATCACCACCGATACCCGAGGCCCGTATCAGGACATCCAATTTTGAGCGATGTTGGGCACGAGCTGCTTCGGTAGCTTGGTCCAACTCCTCTTCGGAGGCGCTGATGGGGAAATGGCGACGCAAGTACTCGTCCACATCATAATCCCAGCAGGAAACAACATGCAGAACACCATTGCAACTGTCTGCCAATACTCGCGCCCAGCGCAGTAAGCGAATCGCCAGATCGTAAGTGCTGGCCTCTTCACACTCAGGATCGATCGCCACTGCCACCCTTATCTCCGTATGCGTACGCTCTATGGGGCGACACAGCCACACCGGGCATGGACACTTTCGCAGCAGCTCCATATCAATGGCTTTAAAGCCTTTGAGCTGACTCAGCCCCTCTACATTCTTAATCACCAGATCGTAGTCTTCGGTGAGCACTCGGCGAATAACCCTCTCCGCCGGGCGGGGACCACAGTCCGATTCAATTTCTACCTTCACCTGCTCTTCCGGCAGATTCATTCGCTCCCGAGCTGCCGCAATCCCTCCATTTACCCGCTCGAGCATCGCCTTAACACAAAAGTTACTGAAATCCTCAAACCCCTCCGGTACCGCAGGGCAGACCAGCAGCACCTTAATTTCCGCCTGATTGTTACGGGCGATAGCAAATGCCTGCAGCAAGCCACTGGATTCATCTTCAGCGGCATGGCTCACATAGAGGACTTTATAAATATTTGGCATAACACTTTCCTCAAACTGTGAGCATTGGAGGTAAAAGCAGGCGGAAACCTCCATGTGCCCCCTGTGGCCACCACCATTTAATACTGTGCGAACAGTTCAATTCACAGAGGAAGACTTAAAAGGCCAGATTGGTCGCCAAAAAAAGAGAAAAAAGCAAGCGCACCAAGAAGGAGTAACCAGGGAGTTTGGGCTGGGCTGTTAGAAAAGGGAGTGGCCCAGGAGGCCTGGTCTCCCGGGTCAACTATTTGGACTTCAGGGTTGCCTGGATATGCCCTAGATATCCAGCACCTGCTTGACAAAAGGAATAGTGATTTTGCGCTGTGCCATCAGAGAGGCCCTGTCCAGTTGCTCCAAAAGCAGGAACAACGCGCGAGTATCTCTAGGTGCGCGGTGCAAAATATATTGGGCAACATCTTCCGGCAGGTCAAAACCGCGTAGGCGGCTCCGCCTGCGCAGGGCGGCTACCTTGTCGAGATCATTCATCGGCTGCAACTGGAATACCAGCGACCACTGCAGGCGCGAAAGCAGATCTGCCAGGGAGATATCCATTCCCCGCGGGGATTTACGCGCCCCCAGCAATAGTTGCCTGCCGCTGTCTCTCACTCGGTTGTATAAATGGAACATCGCCGTCTGCCACTCAGGCTGCCCCTCTAACAGGTGCAGGTCATCAATACACACCAGGTCGAGCTGCTCAAGACCATCGAGAAGCACTACCGGGTCCATGGTCATCAATTCGGCCATGGGAATGTATTGGAAACTGCGGCCATTAGCCTCGGCACTCTGGCAGGCGGACTGTAGCAGATGGCTGACGCCGCTACCCGCATCCCCCCAGACATAAATCACCGCTTCGGGGTTTTGCCCACTGGCAAATGACTGCAGTAAGGCTACAACCTGGCGGTTGGGGTCCGACTCAGACAGATAAAAGTTATCGAAAGTGGCATCGTCTCGCAGGGATACGCCCAGCGGCAGCTGTTGCGGAATACTCATCTTAGTCCCAGCGATAGCGCAACGGATTTTCAGCGCTGCCCAGGGGCGCACGGTGTCCATTCAATTCAATGGCGTCCCCGTCCCCATGTGCCCGCAGCTTATGATTTAACACTAGAGCATCGCGTAAGCTGCGGAGTCCCACAGTAGTGTCCAGAGCCAGGCGCATCCGGTCTCCCTCCACTGAGAGGAGGTTTGCACTGCTCACCTGCGCCAGCCCCTGCAAATAGGCCGAGGCCTCTGCGTAATCAGCAAAACTATCCACACCGGATAGCTCCACAAAAATTGAATCTTGTTCAGTATCTTCAACACCGGGGCGCACCGCATAGCGCTGGGCGAGTAGATTAGCCATCTGGTTGACGCCGCGCAACGCAACCTCTTCTAAAGAGCCGCCATTACTGTCAAAAGCGTAACTGCGGCCGCCGTGCAGTAACAACCAATCGGCCTGCCAGCGCCGTCCCGAAGCCTGGAGCAAACGCCCCATCAAGGTGGCATCCGGCCTGTAACGCAAACCGGCACGTTCAGCGGCCTGTTCACTCTGCGCCCAGAGGTCGCCCAGAGGCATATTGTGTTGATCGTTCAGATCCATCACGGGAAAATCCAGAGGCACGCCGCGCTCCACGGCCATGGCATCCAATACGGAAAAGAGCTCTGGAGCATCCTCTTCCCGGAGAATACTGCGCCCCTCTTTCAGGGTATCCATCGCCAGCCATACCAGGGTGCCGGGGCGATTATTAGGCCACATGGGCAGCCCCAACTGATGTATTTGCCTGGAGATGGCTTGAGGGTCGAAAGAGAGATGGAGGTAGAGCTGGTTATCTTCGCTAGTGTAGCGATAGCCTTGGATAAAATGTTGGGCTTTCTGTAAAACAGGCTGCAGATTTGGGTTGTTGCCGATGGCAGCATCCCCGGTGACACGCACAAATACCCGCTCCAGCCCCCGGCTGCCGGCACTCGCGCGGTCTGTAGCCCCACGGCTCGGTACAGCCTCGACCACTTCATACAGGTCCGAGATAACTCGAGCCTGGACTGGCAGAATTAGGGCGCCGAACAACAGGACCAAAAACTGCAACACCAATCCCTGCCGGAGCAGCTTGTGCATAGGATTTCTCTCCAAACCTCATTCCAACCCGTGAGCTTGCACGAAATCGATGCTGTTGCGCAAGACGCCAAAATCCACGGTCGGGATAAAAATTGGGGCTATTGTATCAGCGTCAGCGACTTCTCTCAGCCCCGAGTTCTCACTATTAGAGGGTTTACTGAAGATAAATACCAGATTCCTACACTGAGATGCCCACTGGGCGTGGCTACCGGGCCAAGACCCGGCTAGAATACGCGCCCTTCGAATACCCACCGCAGGAAGAATCATGAGCGATTCCAAGCCGCAATCCACTAAAACATCCCTCTCTTATAAAGATGCCGGTGTCGATATCGACGCGGGTAACGCCCTGGTAGAGCGTATCAAGCATGTCGCCAAGCGTACTTCCCGCCCGGAAGTCATGGGCGGCCTGGGCGGATTTGGCGCTTTGTGCCAACTTCCCAGCGGCTATAAAGAGCCAGTCCTGGTTTCCGGTACCGACGGCGTGGGCACCAAATTGCGCCTGGCGATGGATCTGGGCATTCACGACACTATTGGTATCGATCTGGTCGCCATGTGCGTCAACGACTTGGTCGTAGCGGGCGCCGAGCCACTGTTCTTCCTCGACTACTACGCCACCGGCAAGCTGAATGTGGATATTGCCGCTGAGGTTGTCTCCGGTATCGGCAAAGGCTGCGAGCTCGCAGGCTGTGCCCTGGTCGGTGGCGAAACCGCCGAAATGCCAGGTATGTACGAAGGCGACGACTACGACCTAGCCGGTTTTTGCACCGGTGTGGTGGAGAAGTCAGAGATCATCGATGGCAAAAAGGTAAAAAGCGGAGACGTGCTGATTGGACTCGCTTCCAGTGGCCCCCACTCCAATGGTTACTCCTTGATCCGAAAAGTCCTCGAAGTTAGTGGCGCCGATCTACAACAGGAAATGGGCGGCGAAACGCTTGCCAAGGCATTGATGGCCCCCACGCGCATCTATGTTAAGAACCTGCTGCAACTGATGAAGAGCGTCCAGATAAATGCCCTGAGCCATATCACCGGCGGCGGCCTGCTGGAAAACCTGCCCCGCGTCCTCCCGGAAGGCTGCCTCGCTCGCGTAGACGTCACCAGTTGGGAGATGCCCGAGGTATTCCGCTGGCTCCAGCAGGCGGGCAATATTGACGCACGTGAAATGTACCGCACCTTTAACTGTGGTGTCGGCATGGTGATCTGCGTTCCAGCAGAACAAGCCGATAAAGCGCTGCAAGCGCTGAAAGAAGCCGGCGAAGATGCCTTCGTAGTGGGCACAATCGAAGATGCCGCTGCAGGCGCAGAAGCCGTAGAGCTGGCGGGCCTGTAATGTCACAAGGAGTATGCAAAGTTGCCGTACTGATCTCCGGTAGCGGCAGCAACTTGCAGGCGCTCCTGGATGCCTCGGCGAATGCCGGGGCAGACTTCTCCGTCTGCACAGTAATCAGCAACAAGCCCGAGGCCTTCGGCCTCAAGCGCGCTGCCGAAGCCGGGGTTCCCACAGCGGTGGTTGATCATCGCAACTTCTCCGGCAGAGAAAGTTTCGACCAGGCACTAATCGCAGAAATCGACAGCCATCAGCCAGACTTGGTTGTCCTGGCCGGATTTATGCGCATCCTCACTCCCGAGTTTGTTCGCCACTACAGCGGTCGCCTCCTTAATATTCACCCCTCCCTACTGCCGAAATACCAAGGGCTACACACTCATCAACGCGCCCTGGAAGCTGGAGATAGTGAGCACGGCGTTACTGTCCACTTTGTCACCGAAGAACTCGATGGCGGACCACCCATTGTTCAAGCCGCTGTGCCTATAAAGGAAGGGGATACTCCCGAATCCCTGGCAAAGCGGGTTCAGGCACAGGAACATGTCATTTACCCTATGGCTGTCACCTGGTTTGCTCAAGGGCGCCTAAAGATGCTTGAAGACCGCTCGCAACTGGACGGCGAGCTTCTGCCACCCAGCGGGGCCCGAATAGACAGCTAGCTCAAGCCAAGCTGGCGGGATTAGCCCTGCAGTGTACTTTGCGATTCCCGCCAGCTAATATTCAAGGAGATTCAGATTTTGCGAGGCTCTGTCGTGCGCATTTTAATCTCCTCTCTGTTTTTCCTTCTTCTCTCCAGCCAATCAATCGCCAGTCAACTGGAGCCTTTTAAGGCAACATATACCGCAAGGTACAACGGTA
This sequence comes from Microbulbifer variabilis, assembly GCF_020524905.1. Classification (GTDB taxonomy): domain Bacteria; phylum Pseudomonadota; class Gammaproteobacteria; order Pseudomonadales; family Cellvibrionaceae; genus Microbulbifer; species Microbulbifer variabilis_A. The sequence goes on from NZ_JAIVKI010000005.1 coordinate 111,616, forward strand.
TCAGCGTCACTGCCACCCGTGAACTTACAGGGCAAGAAGGCAATTGGCGACTGGACTTTAGCACGTCGGCGCTTTTTGCCAGCATTAAAGAGTACTCTCGCTTCACTAATCAGGACGGTAGTATTACTCCCTACCACTATGAATATCGCAGAAAGGGCCTTGGTCGCGATCGCGGTACCATTCTCAGTTTTGAGCCCGACAAAAATATGGTCCTTAATGTCTCCAATCCCGAGCGAGACATGGAAAATGTATCGCCAAACATCCTGGACAAACTGAGCTATCAAATGCAGTTGGCGTTAGATGTCGCCTCAGGCAAAGAAAACCTGCAGTACGAAGTTGCCGATGGTAAGAAGATTCGTAAATACACTTTTGCCCAGGAAGGAACCGAAATCTTGAAAACACCTATGGGGAAAGTAGAAACCATAAAGGTGCGCCGGGTTAGGGATGCCGACTCAGAAAGAGAGACGACCGTTTGGATTGCCCCCAAGTGGAATTACGCCCTGGTGAAACTGGTGCAACTGGAAGAAAATGGCAAAAAATACCAAATCACCTTGAAAAATTTAACTATTAACGGCAAAACTGTCGGTGCAGGCCAATAAATTACCATTTTTTTACTGAGGCAAAAAAAATATTCACATTTGATGGATTTTTGCCTCTGTTCTCTTTATAAAGTGATTCCATTCCCTTGCGCGGGCAATTCCTTATTGCCTACCCTGTTTTAAAGCGAGGGATTTGCTACGAAAACGGAAGGTATCTATATAAATCTAATGGCCTTCCCTCCATATCCTGGCATTTCCAATGCTAATTATGGTTATCAGTAATCAGCAGACTTAGAGATGGGCTCTCATGAATAAGAAATACCTGCGACATGCAGTTCTAGCCGCAGCAATCGGCTCCGTTTCCCAAGGCGCTATGGCCGCGGGCTTCTACCTTCAGGAAACCAGCGCATCCGGCCTTGGCCGCGCCTTCGCTGCCGAAAACACTATCGGTGATAACGCCGCCATCCTCGCTCGTAACCCAGCGGGTTCTGCACTGTTTGATACCTACACTCTGACCGGCGGCATTACTTATGTCGACCCCGAAATCGATGTAGCCGGTGATGTTACTTATTATCTTCCTGCCGGCGTCGGCCCAGATGGCATTGTTTACGTTGAATCCAGCGAAATAGCCGATGCTAGCGACTATGCCAGCAGCGCCTTTATCCCCAATGGCTACCTGGCTGCCCCAATCAACGACGATTGGTCCTGGGGATTGGCTATGTATACCGACTTTGGCCTGGAAACTGATTTTCCCGACAGCTTCCCCGGGACAATTATTGCCAACAATACAAATTTGCTGACTCTGAATATTCAGCCATCCATCGCCTATGATATAAATAATACCTTTAGCATTGGCGCATCTATCAACTTCCTCTACGCCGATGCGAAACTAAAAACCACCTTCCCCACCGATTTTCCTGTAGGCGCACAGCTAGAGCGAAACTTAGGCTTTAATCCTGAAGGGGCCACCATCCTAAACGTTGAGGGTGACGGCTGGGATGTAAGCTGGAGCGTTGGCGGCTTATGGCGTATTGATGACAACACCCGCGCGGGTATTTCCTATCATGCGAAATATGATCCCAAACTGAAAGGGGATGTGAGTTCCGATATCGCTCCCAACCCAATAACACCGTTTGATGATGCCAGTGGTAATCTGACCCTGAACCTACCGGATACTCTGGAGCTAGGCCTGTACCACCGCTTCGAGAACAACTGGGCAATCGCCTTTGGCTATATGTATACCAATTGGAGCCGCTTTGAGCGCCTTGAAGCCTTCATTCCCTCAGGCGGCGAAGGATATAATCCTCTTCCTATTAAAGAAGAGAACTTCATGAGTGGTTCCCGTTACAGCCTGGCAGGCGAGTACTTCTACAATGATCGTTTCACTGTTCGATTCGGCTACGCCTATGATGAAGGCGCGGCACGTGATGGCTTCAACCGAAACGAGGAAGAGGAACTCTTGGAGGAAACGGGGCTGGACCTACCGGTTACTTGGCGCACCCTCTCAATTCCTGATACTGACCGCCAGTGGCTAACCATAGGTGGCACCTATAAGCACAATAATCACCTAAGCGTTGATGCTGGCTTTGCTTACCTCTGGGGTGACGACGAGTTAATTCAGGAAGTTTCCAATATCAACGGCTTCGTTACTTATTACGACGGCGGCACCACCAAGACCGAGGCCTGGCTATTCAGCGCAGCTGTAAACTACAGCTTCTAATTGCCCCTGTCGGTATACGAAAGGCTCTACCCCGGTAGGGCCTTTTTTAATTCCCCTCTCAACTATCCCCCTCCTACCCAGCCTAATTTCTTTACCACCAAAGAATTACCCTCAAGAAAAGTGGTTAGATATCTACCGACAAAAATTTGTTATACCTCCCCCACCCCCAAAAAAATCAAACCAGAAATCGATTTATTATCAAATCAAATAAATTAAATGCGCATTTCCAAAAATAGAAAACCCTTATCTCATCGAAAAATAAATAACACTGAATCGTTTTTTGCGACCCATCATAGTGCGCAATAGCGGTCCCGCTAAAATAGAGACACAAGCCTTTACCTTGAAGACATAAGAAAACTAGAGCCCAGAACGTCCAGCCAGTAATTGTTTTTTGCCACTGGCAATTCGCAACGGATAAAGTGCCCCAGGATGCACCAACGGAAAACACCTAAAAGAATCACCCAAACAAAGCAAACCAAAATTCAAGAGTAAAACCATGAAGTTATCCGCAGTATTTCTCCTATTAGTGATTAGCCTGGATGTTGCAGCATTAACCATGGGTGAAGCGATTAATATAGCGGGGCGTCAGCGGATGCTGTCACAACGTATAACACAAGCCTATATTCTCTGCGGCATACAGTCCGATGCACAGCGCCACCAAAAGGTCTTAACGCGATCTGTACAGGAATTTGAGCGAAACAACCAGAAACTCGGAGCATTCCCTGCAGCAGAAAAAATTAAAACTCAATTAGAAAAAGTAAGGAGTGAGTGGCAAGCTTTTAAGAAAATCAGCCAACAACCAGTGAGCCGAGAGAGGGCAACTGAATTATTCCAGCTCAGCAATAGACTTTTATCAGAAGCTCATCTTTACGTTGTAAAACTACAGCAACTGGCTAATCACAATTCGGCCGAACTGATCAATATTGCCGGTCGGCAGCGCATGCTCTCTCAACGAATTGGAAAAAACTACGCCGCTAAACTTTGGGGTATTTCTCCAGAGGATGCAGAGAGTGGGCTACAACAGGATCTTGTCGAGTACTCCAGCCGCCTAACCCAACTACTTGAAAGCCCTTTCAATACCCCAGATATAAACCGCAACCTACTGAAAGCAAAAGATCATCTTAGCTATGCCAGCCGCGGATTTGAGGGGGAGATGAAGATCTCTGAACAGCGCCAGATTCAGGTGATTACTGGCACAACAGATCTGATGCTTCGGAATATGAACGTTATTACCGCTCAGTATGCAGAGCTATTAGACTCCAGAGAAACGCCAATACAGTGATTAGCAGAACAAAGTCCATAAAAAAAGGGGAGTTAAACTCCCCTTTTCCAGACAGGCAAACCTCTAGAAGCGCTCACTTACCAACCGCACTGGCGCCCCTTGTTCTGCTCTTCCAAATACGCCATCAAAGGCTGGAAGTAATCGATAATAGCCGAGGCATCCAGCTCACGCTGTCCAGTCAGAGCTTCCATTGCATCCGGCCAGGGTTTGCTGGCACCCATTGCCAGCATGGCACGTAACTTCTTACCCGCCTCGTTATTTTTGTAAATAGAACAGCGGTGTAGCGGCCCGGTCTCACCGGCAGCCTCACACAACGCGCGATGGAACTGGAACTGCTGGATACGAGCCAGGAAGTAACGAGCATAAGGCGTGTTACCAGGTATATGGTACTTGGCACCCGGATCGAAGTCCGCTTCGGTGCGCTCTACCGGAGCCTGAATACCCTGGTATTCTTCGCGCAGCTTCCACCAGGCCTTGTTGTAATCGGCGGGCTGAACCTCACCATTGAAAACCTGCCAGCGCCATTTATCGACCAACAAACCAAACGGCAGAAATGCAATTTTATCCAGTGCCTGCTGCATCAGGTAGCCAAGATCCTTGCTTTCATCCGGCATCTCATCCATCAAACCAATCTGCTTTAGGTACTTCGGCGTGATGGAGAGGGCAATGGTATCGCCAATAGCTTCGTGGAAACCGTCATTAGCACCCTCTTTATAGAGGAACGGCTGATCCTTATAGATACGCTGATAGAAGTTGTGTCCCAACTCGTGGTGAATGGTGACCAGGTCTTCGCCTGTCTTGTTGATACACATCTTGATGCGGATATCGTCCTGGCCATCCAAATCCCAGGCGCTAGCGTGACAGACAACATCCCGATCGCGGGGCTGGGTGAACTGAGAACGCTCCCAAAAGGTTTCTGGCAACGGCTTAAAGCCAAGTGAGGTGAAGAAATTCTCACCCGCCTTAACCATATCCTGCTCACTCATTCCTGAGTCAACTACCAGCTGTGTCAGGTCATAGGGCGCCTGCATATCTTCGTCTTTGACCAGATCATAGATATTGCCCCATTCCTGCGCCCACATATTACCGAGCAAGTGTGCGGGAATCTTGCCTTGGGCTGGCGCCACCTCGTCACCGTAGCGCTCATTCAGCTTGGCGCGCACATGACAATGCAATGCCTCATAAAGAGGCTTCACCTTGTTCCACTGAGCATCCATATCGGCAGCAAAGGCATCGGGCTCCATATCGTATTTGGAGCGCCAGAAAACACTCAGGTTGTCGTAACCCAACTCTTCTGTACCGGCATTACCGATCTCAACCTGTCGCTCGTACAATGGCTTCATGGGAGGAGAAATTTTACGCCAGCCAACCCAAAGATCCTTGAGCAGCTCTGGGTCGCGATTGGTCGCCATTACCTGCCCCATCTCGGTCAGGGTATAACACTTATCGGCCCCCTCCTCTTCCCGACAGTACTTGCCGGCGCCATACATACCCTGCATTTTCGAGCCGATCTGGGCCAGCTCTGCCGTCAGGGCCGGATTCTTCGGCGCCGGGAACACCAATCCCTGCTTTAGCATGGTCAGTTTGCGGCGGGTATCTGAATCGAGCTTCAAATCATTAAATTTTGCCGCCTCAGAAGCGAGCTCCACAGCCATGGTTGTATAGCGCTCAGATGCGAGAGCCTCTACATACTGTGAGTCAATATTGATATAGGTGGACGCCAACCAAGAGGCATGATTCACCTCCTCCGCGATCTTTTCCAAACGAGCCTGGGCATCATCGAGGAACGCCTTGGCATCGTCAGCCGTCAGCGGACCCTTTTTGGCCGCAGGGCTTTCTGCAGCGGCCTGGGCCACTCCCATGGATTTTGGCGACTGCTGGCCGCTGTCACAGGCAGACAGCGCCATTGCAGCTGCAATGGCAAGAGCAACTTTCTTCATCTTCCCCTCAGATAATCATTATTGGGCCTATTTATAACTGTCGCCGTTTATAGCATAAGCATACCGTCACCATCGATGGTAAACCCTGAAGTTAAAGGCAGATCGGCACAAAATCTCCCATATTTGACATTTTCTGGGGAAAAATACGGTGCTATCGGAAACAACTACAAGCAAGCAGGGAGAGTCGGACCCAGCGGCTAGGAAATATGGGAATAAAGGAAAAGGAGGATAACTGAATAAGGAAGGCATTTAAGGAGGCAGCCCAACCAGCAACACCCTCGGCACATGATACCACTGCTACCGTTGCTCCCTTCCGGGCCTGGCGGGGTTCACAGCTGTTCATTGCGAGGGGACCGGAAGGGCCACCACAACAATCTTCGGTGCATCCGAAGAGGGCGCGATTATAGAGGGTTAAAGGCGCGAGTTCCAGCCCTATTAACAGGTTATAATAGGCGACTACTACTTTACCCCCTTCTGAAGAGTTACCCATGCACCTGTTTGTCGATAATTTGACCAATGTTGATTTCAGCTACCTGGACCATCAGCGTGGCCTCGTAGGAGAAACCTGGCTGGCGAATGCCGCCCTGGATGGCGCACTCGATAACCAGGGTATGGTTTGCGATTTTGGTGTCGTTAAAAAGACATTGCGTCATTGGTTAGATGATCAGCTCGACCACCGCCTCTTGGTTCCCACCCTTGCCCCCGCTCTGACATTGACCCATAAAGACGGCAATATCTCTCTCGAGTGGCTGCTCGCAAGTGGCGAACAAATCTCAGTATCGGGACCCGAGCAGGCATTCGCCTTGGTGGAGAGTGACAAAATCAATGCAGAAAATGTTGCCCGTTGGAGCGTACAACAACTGGCTAGCTCTTTCCCCGCCAGCGTTGAACAGCTCAAGCTGTCATTTGAAGATGAACAAATCCAGGATGCCTTTTACCACTACAGCCATGGCCTGAAAAAACACCAGGGTAACTGCCAGCGCATTGCCCACGGCCACCGCTCACGCATCCAGATATTTGTCGAGGGAAATCGAAACAAGCAATTAGAGCAAGAATGGGCACAACGCTGGAAAGATATCTATCTGGGAACCCGGGAAGACCTGCGTCAAGGCGATAAAGAAAGTAAACACAACCTAGTCTTCGCCTACCAGGCTCAACAGGGAGATTTCACTCTGGAATTACCCGCCAGTGCTTGTGAAATTTTGGATTGCGACACCACCGTTGAACAATTGGCTCAATATATCGCCACAACTCTCGCGGAAAAGCACCCGGGCAGTGAAATCAAAGTCCGCGCCTATGAAGGCCTCGGCAAGGGCGCCATTGCCAGCGCTAAGCAGTGAGCTTTGCAAAGCTCATTCACAACCATAATCTCCCACACTCTTAAGAGCCCCGGTTTTGAACCTGATTCTTTTATATGAAGCTGACTTTATCAGCTCCGACATTGTCCGCCTTTCTGGGCGCAGGCTTGAACATATCGTCCAAGTTCACCGGGCCGAGTCCGGCCAGCAACTGCGCGTGGGACTTTTGAATGGAAATATCGGTTTTGGGCAAATTACCAGTCTCAGCGATCAACAAGTTGAGCTACAGGTAGGACTCACAAAGAGTCCTCCCCCACCTCCACCGATTACCCTGATCCTAGCACTGCCACGCCCCAAAATGCTAAAGCGCATTATCCAGCATGTCACCGCGTTGGGGGTTAAGAAATTGGTCTTGATCAATAGCTACCGGGTGGAAAAATCCTACTGGCAAACCCCATGGCTGGACGAGGAGAAACTGTTCGAACAGTGCCTACTTGGACTTGAACAGGCTGTCGACACTCAAATGCCGGAAATTCTCTTGCGCAAACGCTTTAAACCCTTCGTAGAGGATGAGCTACCCGAGCTATCTCAAGATTCACACAAACTGGTAGCCCACCCGATTGGTGGTACGGTCTGTCCGGTAGATCTCAGAGAGAACTGCACCTTGGCGATTGGCCCCGAAGGGGGGTTTATCGCCTACGAAGTGGAAAAACTCAAAGAAGCCGGATTCCATTCTGTACATTTGGGCCCAAGGATTCTCCGGGTGGAGACGGCTCTGCCGGTTCTGGTAAGCCGACTTTTCCCCTCCAGTTAGTGTTAACAGGCCCAAAATAAAAATCTTGCGGAGCAGTCACAAGCCAGCTTCAGAGTGTTTGTGACCCGCTTTTCTCAAATTTTTTCACAAACTGTTAATATCGCTAACCTCTTGCATTCAAAAAGCCTCGGCAACATTAACCGTGTATTGCTCCAGCACCATGGCCTGCGCTGAACTTAAGTTTGTGACTTTTGCACGCTTTGTTCATCAAGATTTCATCATTTTGTCATAAATAAGACATATTTTGCGGCCTCGTTTTACTTCCCTAGGGTCCAAGATCACATGTACCTTTTTTTCCAGCGATTATGCCGCCCAATAACACTTCTCCTTATTTGTCTTCTAAACCCTATTGCCTCAGCTGCAGTCTCCCCTTTTTCTTCAGACAGCAATGGAAAATTATTCAGCCTGCAAGGCTCTAATACCATTGGTGCTCAGCTGGCACCCAGCTTGGTTCGCGACTATTTCACCGCAAAAGGAGCCACCGATATCAATATCAAGCCACTCGGAACCCTCAATGAAGTGCGTGTGCAGGCAAAGGTTGGCAATAACATTGTATTTGTCGATATTGCTGCGCACGGTTCCAGCACCGGTTTTAAGGGAGTCTCACTGGCTCAAGCTGATATCGCCATGGCTTCACGCCCTATCAAAGACAGTGAGTTCGAAGCCCTAAGCCAAATGGGTGATATGCGCAGCCGCAGAGCAGAGCATGTCATTGCTATTGATGGACTGGCGATTATCGTACATCCACGCAACCCTATTAACCAATTGACCTTACAACAAATCAGCGCTGTTTTTTCCGGTCAAATAAAAGACTGGGCGGAACTCGGTAAAGGCAAGGGCCGCATTAATATTTATGCCCGAGATGATCAGTCAGGGACCTGGGATACCTTTAAAAGTTTAGTATTAGGCAAACGTTACTCTCTCTCCAGCAGAGCTAAGCGTTTTGAGTCCAATGACCAACTTTCCGATATTGTTGCTGCTGATCCGCGTGGTATCGGCTTTGTCGGACTGGCATCGATTCGTCAGGCAAAAGCTATTGCCGTTTCTGATGAAAATACTCTGCCGCAAGCGCCAGAGCACCTGACTATTGCCACAGAGGATTATCCCCTGTCGCGGCGCCTATTCTTATACGCCCCGGTTTACTCAACGAATTCAGAGGCCGAAGAATTTCTGCGCTTTGTGCAAAGCGAAGCGGGACAAAAACAAGTGAAATCTACTGGGTTTGTCGCACAAACTCCCATCGGGGTTAAACCGGAGGAGTCGCGGGAAGGGCCAAGTGAATATTTGGAGCTGACCCAAAATGCGGAACGATTAAGTATTAATTTTCGTTTCTCCGAAGGCAGCGCTTCACTGGACAACAAGGCCCAGCAAGATATCGAGAGGCTGGCAAAGTTTATGGAAAAACCAAAAAACCAGGGGCGAGAGCTATTACTTGTCGGGTTTGGCGATGAAAAAGTCAGTCCAGAGCGTTCGGTTATCCTGTCCAAGCTCCGCGCTGTTACCGTCCGCTCAGCCCTGCGTGATCATAAAATCAATACCGCTCCCGTTCAGGGCTTTGGAGCCTATCTCCCTATTGCCTCAAATAATTCCAGTGCCAAGATCAAGAACCGCCGAGTTGAAGTCTGGCTGCTCTAACCCTTAAAGCCCGGCCAGACTCAGGGAAGACGAGACGATAGAAACTGGGCGTATAAATATCCATGGGGAGGTCAGCAAGACCTCCCTTTTTTATTTCGATACCAATAATTGTATTTATTGAGGGGAGAAATACAGCTGGGAAGTGGACTATTTATCTTGCAGGAGCAGCGGCCCCCGATAAAGGACAGCAATACAGCAGTAATAAAAAAGCCGCGTACAAACGCGGCTACAATGGTGGCAGAGGCCACCAGGTCTCACAGAGAGGAACGCCAAAGAGCGCTCCGGGGAAAATTCCCTTCAAAACAAGCGCGTTACCGCTATCTAGTTAAGCAGCGGCTGCCACGCAGCCGCAAATCATTAAGCTACAGCGCCTTCAGCCTCGGCGACTTTTTGCAAAGCCAGCTTGGGATCTACAAACTCATAACCCAATACATCGGCAACCGCCTTGTAAGTCACCATACCCGCGTGAACATTCAGGCCTTCCAACAGGTTGGTATCATCCAGCAACGCCTGTTTGGCGCCTTTGTTTGCCAAAGCTACAGCATAAGGCAGGGTAGCGTTGTTCAGCGCCATAGTAGAGGTGCGCGCTACACCACCGGGCATATTGGCCACGCAGTAGTGCACCACACCGTCGACAACGTAAGTGGGCTCCTGGTGAGTGGTCGCTTTGGAGGTTTCGAAACAACCACCTTGGTCGATAGCCACATCCACAACCACAGCACCTTTCTTCATGCGGCTGATAATGTCGCGAGTTAACAGCTTCGGAGCTGCGGCGCCCGGAATCAGAACTGCACCTACTACCAGATCCGCATCCAACGCGTGCTTTTCAATCGCATCGTTCGTGGAGTACTCGGTACGCACAGCGCCGCCGAAGATATCGTCCAATTGACGCAAACGCGGCAGGGAGCGATCCAGGATAGTGACATCGGCACCCATACCCAGCGCCATCTTGGCCGCATTGGTACCAACCACACCACCACCAATAATCAGCACCTTGGCAGGAGCCACACCAGGAACGCCACCCAGCAATACACCCAGGCCACCCTGGGCTTTCTCCAGGTGGTGCGCACCGCACTGTACAGACATGCGACCGGCAACTTCAGACATCGGCGCCAGTAGCGGCAGGCCACCAAAGCGGTCGGTCACGGTTTCATAAGCAATACAGGTAGCACCGGATTTCACCAGAAGCTCGGTCTGCTTGGGATCTGGAGCCAGGTGCAGGTAAGTGTAAAGAACCTGTCCGGGGCGCAGCATTTCGCACTCGTGAGGCTGGGGCTCTTTTACCTTGACGATCATGTCAGCGGTGGCAAAAATTTCTTCCGGAGTATCGATGATCTTGGCTCCGGCTTGCTCGTACATTTCGTCGGTAAAGCCGATAGCAGCACCGCCATCTTTCTGTACGATTACCTGATGGCCATGGCCGATCAGTTCGCGGACACTCGACGGCGTCAGGCCAATACGGTACTCGTGGTTTTTGATCTCTTTCGGGACGCCAATCAACATTTTCTGCTCCTTAATCTCTGCGTTTGGCATAGTCTCTTCAATAGGATTAGAGCCACACCTACTTTCTGCGTTTTCCCCAGTATAGGGCCATTTTAAAAGTGGATTTCTACAAGAATTTTTATCAAACTAGTGGAATCAACTAGTTGCACTCACAGTAAGACCATTTTTTGAGCTGATCGCTCACAAAGGAGACAAGGCATGCGCAAGCGCGCAGGGGAGCTAAATACCGTGGACCGCAATATCTTGCGAGTCCTGCAGAAAAATGGCCGTACCAGCTATGCAGAACTGGCCCGTCAGGTAGGATTAACTGCGACGCCTTGTGTCGAGCGGGTGAAACGACTAGAAAACGACGGAGTTATTCAAGGCTATACCGCACTGATCAATCCAGAGTTTCTCGACGCTGCCCTAGTGGTATTTGTACAGATTCGCCTAAACCGCTCCGCCCAAGATGCATTCGAAGATTTCCGCAATGCTGTGGCAGCACTGCCAGAAGTGCAGGAATGCTATCTGGTTTCAGGCAATTTCGATTACCTAATAAAAGCCCGGGTCGCAGATATGAGTGCCTACCGTAAGTTTTATGGCGAAACGCTTTTGACCTTACCAGAGGTACAGGAGTGCACTAGTTATGTAGTGATGGAGGAAGTGAAAGAGACCCTAGAGGTACCGGTCCATTACAACCGCTAGCCCCCTAAGTTGTAGAGGTAGATTGAGAGGGGCGGCAAGTCATTCACCCCTCCCAAATTAACAAACGCTATCAGTACTGAATACCCAATTTACGATAAATAAAGCCTATTACCCACGCAGGGCCGATCAACAAAAATTGGACATCCTTAAAAAATGAAGGTTTTTTTCCTTCGATATGATGACCGATAAACTGAAAAATCCACATCAACACAAACAACCCCAGTGCTGTCTGCCACACGGGAATCCCCTGCCGCTCCACCACAGACCAGGCCCATAAACACACCACCGTCAATGCCGTCATCCCCAGGCCAATTGCGAATGACAGGGCAAAATAGAACAACATCACCGGTACCGTGATCACCACCGCCCAATTTAGCCAGGGAATTGCGGCCATAAATTGCGGCTGTGGAATACCCCATAGAAGGCCGGCAACGGTGGCATAAATCACCGGCACCGCGATCCAGTGAATAGACTTGTTGATGGGGTTCTGATGGCTTTCACCGTATTCGGCAAACCACTGCTGGGCACTGCGCATGACAATCTCCTTTTCTTATTTTTTATTGTCGGGCACTTATCTTGCTTAACACTCGCAGTGCAATCAATGGCCGAATGTATCAGGGAAAAGCGCAAAGCAATCAGCTAACGCCGCACATAGGCACCTAACTGGGTGTGATAGAGCTCAGCCATTTGCTCGTCAAAACAACAAAAGACGATACTCAGTGGTTCCCCTTCTTTCTCCAAGTGGTGCTGAACCTGCTCCACCGCAATTTCCGCTGCCAACCTTGGAGGGTAATCGTAAACACCGCAGCTTATCGCTGGGAAGGCAATAGAGCGCATACTCTCCCGCCGCGCCAAGGCCAGGCATTGACGGTAGCAGCTCGACAGCAACTCCGGTTCACCCAGGCGGCCACCACGCCAGACGGGGCCGACAGTATGATAAATACGCTTGACGGGAATCGAAAAAGCGCTGGTAGCGCGGACCTCACCAACCGGACAGCCGCCGATATCTCGACATGCCTCCAGTAATTCAGGGCCTGCCGCGCGGTGAATGGCTCCGTCCACACCGCCGCCACCAAGTAGGCGGGTATTGGCGGCGTTGACGATGACATCGACATTCAATCGTGTGATATCACCGAGATGAACTTTGATCACTCAGTATCTCCAACCGCTATTTTTGAATAATCGCTGCGGATGGAAATCCTTTTCGCTTCACAACAGTCGCGCCCACAATAGGGCGCGCCCTTCGCGCTGCAGACAAATAACTGGGCCCATCACAACAGGACCCTGCAGCCCCCAGGCTTATCCCAACAATTTTTTATGTTGAGAAGCCACGGTTTCCGGGCATTTCGTCAACGCGCTAACTATGACGATAGCAGCTGCTGAGAAAATGAAGCCAGGCAACAACTCATAGATATCGAAGATTCCCCCAGAGAGTTGCTCCCAGACCACTACAGTGATACCGCCCACGATCACCCCGGCAATGGCTCCGCTACCCGTCATACGTGACCAATAAAGGCTGATCAGCAGAGCGGGGCCGAAAGCAGCACCCAACCCGGCCCAGGCATAGCTCACCACATCCAGAACCTTGGAATCGGGGTCCATAGCAATCCATACCGCAATCAAAGAAAGACCAACCACCGCCCAGCGCCCGACTTTCACCATGGCTTCCGGGCTCGTCTTGCGACCAAACCAGACATGATAGATATCTTCTGCCAGCGCAGCGGAAGACACCAATAACTGAGAATCTGCAGTGCTCATAATGGCAGAGAGGATCGCCGCCAGCAGCACACCGGCAACTACCGGGTGGAACAGCACTTGAACCAATTCCATAAAGACTGTTTCACCATCTGGCAGCCCCTGCTGCATCTGCAGGTGGGCAAAAAGGCCCACCGCCATAGCGCCGAGAAACCCAATCAGGGACCATACTGCCGCAACGGTCGCCGCTGCCGGCACATCATCTGGACTACGCACCGCCATAAAGCGTGCCAGGATATGAGGCTGACCAAAGTAACCAAGCCCCCAGGCCAGTGAGCTGAGAATGGCCACCAACCCCAAAGACTGACCGCTGCTATCTGTGAGCCATTGTGTTAATTGCGGTTGCTGCGCCTGGAGCTGGGCCCAACTTGCGGAGAGACCACCCTGATCGGAAATCACCACCATTGGCACGGCAATTAAGGCGACACTCATTAGCAGCCCCTGGAAAACATCGGTCCAGGACACCGCCAGGAAGCCACCAAACAGGGTGTAAGAAATCACTGCGATGGCACCGGCAATCACCGCCCAGTGATAATCCCAACCAAATACGTTTTGGAATAACTTACCGCCGGCAATCAGGCCCGAAGCCACATAGAAAAGGAAGAACAGCAGAATAAATATCGCACATACCGTTCGCAGGTAGGGATGGCCCATTTTGAAACGGCGGTCCAGGTAGGCGGGAATCGTAAGGGAGTCGTCCAACTCATAGGTATAAATGCGCAGGCGGCGCCCCATGCTCACCCAGCTCAGCAGGATGCCGGAAAAAAGTCCTATAGCGATCCAACCAGCGGAGAGACCCGCGGCATAAGCGGCACCGGGCAATCCAAGTAACAACCAACCGCTCATATCCGATGCGCCAGCCGATAGCGCGGCAACCGCCGGAGGCAATGAACGCCCTCCGAGGAAATAATCACTGGCGTTTTTGGTACGCAAATAAGCGTAAACGCCAATCACCAGAATCAGGGCCAGGTAAGCAATGAAAGTCAGGGCAACGAGCCACTCTGCGGACATAGGAATTCCTTCTGCTCAAAACGGAATGGCACCGAAAGAAGGCAATAGCTGTGACGCCCTGCTCGCTTTTTGAGCGAAATGCGCTACAGAACCGGAGCCACTTCAAAAATAATTATGTTTATTGCGCGTAAATCTACTTAATGGCTGGCGCCAACTCAATCCACAAACTACATATTCAGAACAACCACAGAAAAAAGAAAATACTATGGGAATCTGTCTGGACGAACTGCGCCTCCAGGTTATCCGTCCGACCCTCAAGCACTTGAGAGCCTGGAGCCAAGGCATGGAAAACCTTTTACTGGGGACTGCCGCGCAGGAATCACAGCTGGGCTTCCACCTTAAGCAAGGGCGGCGCCACGGACTGGGAATTTATCAAATTCAGCCCCACACTCACCGAGAAATCTGGGACGACTACCTGATTGATCACCCCGCACTGGCCTCCAAAATTCGGGGCCTCGCCAGCCAGCGGGATTTTCTCGATCACCCCCACAGTGAACTGACCACCAACCTGCGCTACGCCACGGCCATTGCCTGGCTGGTGTATCGCTCAGCCGATGTGCATAAAATCCCCGAATCAGATAACTGCGATGTGGCCAAAATGGCGCGCTTGTGGCACCAACACTTCCATCATGGACCCAGTGCCACTACACAGGATTTCGAATGCAGTTACGCCCAACTGGTAAGCGGAGCCGACCCTACAAATTCAGCGCCGAGATATACTGGGGCTCAGTCTCCTGCGCATCGTCCGGCTCCCAAGAGTTCACCTGGCGCTGAATTAAATGGTCAGGGCGCTCGGCAGCCGACGGCGTAGAGCGGTCCAACTCCAGGCTTTCAAAATCATAGAGATCCCTGTCCGCCAATTGCGACGGGGATACTCGCGTTATTGCAGCGAATATATTTTCACTACGTCCCGGGAATTTCTTATCCCACTCCCGCAACATCTGCTTAATGGCCTGCCGCTGTAGGTTTTCCTGACTGCCACACAGGTTACAGGGAATAATGGGAAACTCCTTGAACTCCGCATAGCGGGCAATATCTTCCTCGCGACAATAGGCCAGCGGGCGAATCACAATATTGCGTCCGTCATCTGCGCGCAGCTTGGGGGGCATCGCCTTGAGGCGGCCGCCATAGAACATATTCAAGAACAGGGTCTCGACGATATCATCCTTATGATGGCCAAGAGCCACCTTGGTGGCACCGATTTCCTCGGC
Source organism: Microbulbifer variabilis (assembly GCF_020524905.1). Lineage (GTDB taxonomy): Bacteria > Pseudomonadota > Gammaproteobacteria > Pseudomonadales > Cellvibrionaceae > Microbulbifer > Microbulbifer variabilis_A. The sequence goes on from NZ_JAIVKI010000005.1 coordinate 127,008, forward strand.
AAAGCCGTAGAGAGTACCGCGACGCAGCCGCGAACAGAGGCTACAGGTGGTTTTCCCTTCTGGCACCACTTCCTGCACCACGGAATAGGTATCTTTCTCTACGATATGATGCGGCACGCCCAGGGAGCGCAGATACTCTGGCAGGATATGTTCAGGAAAGCCTGGCTGCTTCTGATCCATATTCACCGCCACCAGTTCAAAATTCACCGGAGCGGTTTTTTGTAGGTTCAGCAGAATATCCAGCATGGCGTAGGAATCCTTACCGCCGGATAGGCAGACCATGATCTTGTCGCCCTCTTCAATCATATTGAAGTCGGCGATGGCGCGGCCCACATGGCGGCGCAGGCGTTTCTGCAGTTTGTTGAATTCGAGTCGCTCGCGGCGATTTTCCACTTCGGGCATGGTGTCTCTCTAACTATTTCGGTACCAGTGACCGGGACCGGGGGTCACAGCCATCGCCAATCATTGTGGTGCGAGGCTTTCATATTCCTTGGGGGCGCGATTGTACGCATTTCGATCACGGAGTACACGACTCCCCATCCGACTTTTCCGTCAAAAGGAACTCGATACAGGGCCAAACATGCTCCAACAGTGCCGGCTGCGCCTTGGCGGTGGGGTGAATGCCATCCGATTGCATGGCACCGTCTTCGAGGGCTACGGTTTCCAGGAAGAAGGGCACTAGCCCCACCTGTTCAGACTTGGCCACTTTGGGATAAACAGCGGCAAACGCATTGGTATAGGCTCGGCCATAGTTGGGGGGAATACGCATACCCAGCAATAGAACATCGGCACCGGCATTCTTCGCCAATTTCACCATTTCCATCAGGTTGCGCTGCAAGGACTGCGGCGGGTAGCCCCGTAGACCATCGTTACCACCAAGTTCCACGATTAGCCAACGCGGGTTGTGCTCCTCCATCAGGCGCGGCAGACGCGTCAAGCCACCGGACGTGGTTTCACCACTGATGCTGGCGTTGACCACACGAACTTCTTTACCTTTTTCCTGCAAGCGCTCCCGCAATAACTGCACCCAACCTTGCTCTTCATTGATGCCATAGGCTGCACTGATACTGTCACCCAAGACCAACAGAGTTTCAGAAGTATTCGCCTGAGCTGCTCCGACAGGGATAAACAGCAACAGTACCAAGCTGAATTGAGCCGCCAACTGCCGAAAAAAGCCTGTCGCCATGTCATACTCTCCAAAAAATTCGTGCATCCGTAATAGGGAACACAGTATGTCCGCCATTCTCTCGGCAGAAAACCTGTACCACAGAGTCTCCACCAGCGAAGGGCCATTGACCCTATTAAACAATATCTCCCTGCAACTGGCGCGGGGGGAGAGCTTGGCTGTGACTGGTGCCTCAGGCTCTGGCAAGTCCACCTTACTCGGCCTGCTAGCGGGTTTGGACAAACCGAGTGAGGGAAAAATCTGGCTGGCTGGCGAAGAAATTACCGCCATGGACGAAGAGCAGCGCGCAGCCGTGCGAGCCCGCTGCGTGGGCTTTGTATTCCAGACCTTCCACTTGCTCCCCGGCCTCACCGCACGCGAGAATGTCATGTTGCCCAGTGAACTGCGTGGCGAGCGTGGCGCTGCCAAACGCGCAGAAGAGTTCCTGGCCAAGGTGGGGCTGGAACATCGCCTTAGCCATTACCCACGCCAGCTCTCCGGTGGGGAACAGCAGCGAGTCGCCATTGCCAGGGCCTTTGCCAGCTTCAGCGGAGAAGACGCTATTCTCTTCGCAGACGAACCTACCGGCAGCCTGGATGCGGGCAACGGCGCCAAAATCATCGACTTACTCTTTAAGCTCAATGCCGAGTCCAGTACCACCCTGGTACTCGTAACCCACGAACAGCGCTTAGCCGAACGCTGCGCTACGCACTTGCAAATGTCTGCTGGAGCAGTGGAATCCTACGAGTCCCTCACTGGAGACGACAACTTGTCGGAGGTATCCGCCTGATGCTGCCGCTGCGACTGCTTTTCAGGGACTGGCGCGGTGGCGAGTTGGCCCTGATCGCCAGTGCCCTGGTACTGGCCGTGACCTGCGTAACCGCGATTGCCCATTTCACCGACCGCCTCACCCGCGCCATGGAGCAGCAGTCCCTCACCTTCCTGGCTGCGGAAAGAGTACTGCGCAGCAGCCAGCCGGTTGATACCGCCTGGCTTGATAAGGCCGAGGAGCTAGGGCTGCAACAGGGACAGATTATTCAATTTGCCTCAATGATTTCCGCCAACGACCAGTTCCAGTTTGTCTCGGTAAAGGCTGTGGACTCGGGTTACCCCCTGGTCGGTCACTTGGAGATACGGCGCTCACAAGATGCCTCAAGTGAAATTGTGCAACAGGGCCCTCCTCCAGGAGAGGCCTGGATAGAATCCCGCCTAATGCCCCTGCTGGAAATTAACTTGGGGGACTCTATTGGCCTGGGAGATACACAACTGAAAGTAACCGGTTTGCTGGAGAGGGAACCGGACCGGGGCACCAGCCTCTTCGATATGGGTGCGCGGGTACTGGCCAATGTGCATGACCTGCCAGCCTCTGGCGTTATCCAGCCCGGCAGCCGGGTACGCTACCGCTATCTTTTTGCCGGGGACGACCAGGCGCTAAAAGAGTATTTTTCCTGGTTGAAGCCGCAACTGACCGAGCACCAAAGGATCTTGGACCTGCGCGAGGGGCAACCGCGAGTAGCCTCAGCGCTAAACCGCGCTGAGCGCTTCTTGTTTCTCGCCGCCAGCCTCGCCGTACTATTGGCCAGCGTCGCCGTAGGGCTGGCCGCTCGCCGTTATGGGCTGAGACATACCGCCTATGTGGCGGTGATGAAAAGCCTTGGCGCCGGACGTAACAAGGTGCTCGCCATCTACCTGGGTCAGCTGGGCGCTCTCACCCTGATTGCCACTGCTTTGGGCTTGGCCCTGGGAAGCTTTATCCAGGCTCAGGCCGTCAACCTGATGGCCGGCTTCTTCCCAGTAGCACCGCCCACCAGTCACTGGAGTCCCTTGTTAGTCGGCCTCGCCACCGGTCTGGCCTGCGCACTGGGTTTTGCCCTGCCGCCTCTTTTCCGCCTGGCACGCACCGACCCCATGCAGACATTACGCAAGGATTGGAGCAACCCTGACAAACGCGAGTGGCTGGGGCTGATACTCGGCCCCAGCGCCATGCTATTGCTGATCTGGTGGCTGTCGGGCAGTTTAGCCATGACTCTGGCCCTGCTCGCCGGTATGGCCCTGCTGGTAGGTGGCAGCGCCCTGGTCAACCAGCTGCTGGTACGCGGTAAGCTGGCCTCTCTTGGTGGCGCCTGGCGCATCGCCCTGGGCAGCCTGCAACGCCGCGCCGCATTCAATACACTGCTGATCGCCGCCTTCGGCACCGGCCTGCTGGCCATGCTGGCCCTGGTCTTTGCGCGCACTGCGCTGATTGACGAATGGCGTATGCAACTGCCTGAGAAGGCCCCAAACCACTTCCTGCTGAATATTGCCCCCACAGATGTGAACGGGATGCGACAGATGCTGGAAAAAGAGCAGGTGAGTAGCACCGAGTTCTACCCCATGGTACGCGGCCGGCTGATCGCTATTAACGACACTCCCACCAAAGAGCTCAAGGATCGACCCAACGGAGTACGCAGGGAACTCAACCTGAGCTGGACAGAAAACCTGGCACCGGATAACCGTATTCTCGAAGGGGGATGGTGGGACAAAACCAGCGAGGGGGTTTCGGTAGAGGTGGAATTGGCGGCGCAACTCAACTTGGCCCTTGGCGACCAATTGCGCTTTTCCATTGGCGGGCTGGAAGTCGAGGCCCCAGTGGCCAGCTTCCGCTCCCTGGACTGGAACAGCATGCGTCCGAATTTCTACATGCTGTTTGCGCCAGGCACCCTGGAGGGCTTCCCCGCCACTTATATCACCAGTTTTTATCTTCCCCCAGAAAACAAGCTACTGATCAACGACCTGGTGCGCAGCTACCCCAGCGTCAGTGTGATAGAGCTGGATAAGATTATCCTGCGTATTCGCGACACCATCGACCAGGTGTCTTTCGCTATCGAATCCGTTATGGCACTCATGCTCATCGCCGGGGTACTGGTTTTAATTGCCGGAGTCCGTGCCAGCATCGCCGAGCGTTTGCAGGAGGCGGCAATTATCCGCACACTAGGTGGACGCAGGCGCCTGCTATTGAAAAGCTTGGTGCTGGAATTTGGGCTGCTAGGCAGTGCCGCTGGCCTGCTCGCCGCCATTGGGGCCGAGGCAACCCTAATCGTACTTTCGCAGCGGGTTTTCGAGCTGCCACTGATGTTACACCCCAGCCTTTGGCTGCTGGGCCCATTAGTAGGCGCCATTTTAGTAGGCATTGCCGGCACCCTGGCCTGTTACAGCTCTGTGAGCCAGCCTCCATTGAAGGTGCTGCGGGAACTGGCCTGATTCGATACATTGGTCATTGGCCCGGATATTGGCCATACCACATAAAAAGAGATGTAGCTGTTTTATGGACCTGGAATTCGACCGCAAACATATCTGGCATCCCTACTCCTCATTGATCAACCCGCCGCCAGTCTATCCGGTGGCCAGGGCTGAAGGGGTTCGAATTTTCCTGGAAGATGGCCGCAGCCTAATTGACGGCATGTCCTCCTGGTGGAGTGCCTTACATGGCTACAACGTACCCGAGCTGAATCAGGCCATGCGCGATCAAATGGGGAAGATGTCCCATGTGATGTTTGGCGGCCTTACTCATGAGCCAGCCATTGAACTGTGCAAAAAGCTGGTGGAAATCACCCCGCCGGGGCTGAACCGGGTATTCCTTGCCGATTCTGGTTCCGTGTCTGTAGAAGTCGCCATCAAAATGGCCCTGCAGTATTGGCATTCCCAAGGCAAGCCGGGCAAAAGCCAATTGCTGGCCCTACGCAATGGCTACCATGGCGATACCTTTGGAGCCATGGCCACCTGCGATCCCGTAACCGGTATGCACCACCTGTTTGCCGGGCAATTGAGCCAACACCTGTTTGCCCCCGCCCCGCAAACACCTTATGGCCAGGCCTGCCCCGATGAAGATATCCGCGAATTGGAACAGCTGATTGCGCAAAACAGCGAGCAATTGGCTGCGGTGATCCTTGAGCCCATCGTACAAGGCGCCGGCGGTATGCGCTTTTATTCCGCAGATTACCTGCGTCGGGTTCGTGCACTCTGTGACGAATACGACCTGCTGCTGATTGCCGATGAAATCGCCACCGGCTTTGGCCGCAGTGGCAAGATGTTTGCCTGCGACCATGCCGCGATCAGCCCGGATATTCTCACCCTCGGCAAGGCCCTCACCGGCGGGACTATGACTCTGGCCGCCACGCTCTGCAGTGATCGCATTGCCGAGGGCATCTGCAATGGCGAAGCCGGGGTTTTTATGCACGGCCCCACTTTTATGGGCAACCCTCTGGCTTGCTCGGTTGCCAATGCCAGTATTGATTTGCTGCTCAGCAATTCATGGCAACAACGGGTAGAAAATATCGAAGCTCAACTCAAAGAACAGCTGACGCCGCTGGTGCAAGCAGAGGGCGTAGCCGATGTACGTGCACTCGGCGCTATCGGCGTAGTGGAAATGCATAAACCTGTAAATATGGCGGTGGTGCAGGAAGCATTGATTGAACGAGGCGTGTGGCTTCGCCCCTTTGGCAAGCTGGTCTACGCCATGCCACCCTATGTGATTTCTAAAGAAGATCTCAGCCAATTAACCTCGTCGATGGTTGATGTATTGGGAGAGATCTCTTAACTTCCGTACCAATTGATTTATGAGGCCGATCTCATTAATGCCGGATAAACCGGCTCTTTCTGTAAATAACCTTCACTGTTACTACGGCGAACAGATAGTTATCAGATTAAGTTCCTTAACATGGGGGTCGCCTCTTCTTGGGCAAAAGACCTCCTTTAGCTCCTCCCCCACTCGTGGCACTCAGATTCAATTTTCTTAACCTTTACAAGCTTCGATCCGCTTGATTGCAATTTCTGCATTTGCGATAGCAATCAAAGTGGCCAAAATGATCACTATTTAAATGTTAGGCACTCACCTCGCCCGATCAATGCCTTATCAACCTTTAAGGTTTGGGCGTTAAAGGGAAGACTTACCCAAGTTTAACCAGCAGCCCTTTTCGCCGCGAAAAACTCGACTGAAAGCGCTAACTATCAGAAGTTAGCGCTTCAAAGGTAACGCCACCCCGCCACAGTCTCAATCTGATTCTCAACGGCTTCCATTACCCAGGTTTCCTTCCTTTTTGATCCGCACATAAATCTCCTCGCGGTGTACGGACAGGGATTTAGGGGCAAGTATTCCTATCCTCACCTGATTACCCTTAACTTCCAATACAGTGATTGAAACATTCGCTCCAATCCGTAAGTTTTCGCCTGTACGGCGCTTTAAGATCAACATGTTTGTTTCCTACTGATACTCAATCCATGGATAGACCTTCCACAATGGGAAAGCTTGAATAGAAATGATTTGAGTAACTTCGAGGAGGTGCACGAGAACGGTAGGCATAGAAAAAGAAAAGGCAGACACAACGCCCCCAGGGCTTGGGGAGTCTCTCCAAGCCACTGATTGTGCTCCACTTTATTGAAGACGAGCGGGTTTCTAGCGTATGATCCATATAGCCATTTTGATAGTTCGTGTATCAATTTGGTTAGCTGGCCCCAGGTGTTCCAGCACCTTGGGCCAGCGCCTTTTACTTATTGTTACTTCACGCTACCGTTCTCCTTTGAGAGGGTGTTTTTTTGAAAATTCTTGGGGCTCTTGATTCTCTTGAACTGGGCCGCTTTGATTGTCGCACTCAGATGGCTTCTTTATCGCGGCAAAAATATCAATCAATATCTATCGATTTTACGTGGCTTTGACACTAAAACAAACCTAATAAAATCCAATAAGATTATTTTTGTGCCTATATTTAATTGCTCAAGATTTGCAAAATGTCTGTCACTTTTGAGAATGGCCGTTAAGATAGGTGCTCATCCCCGCCTTTCACTTTGAAAACCAGAACAATAGATCATCCATAGCAGCTTCATTTTGCTAGTTAAATATATTCTATTTTTTGCCTGTACTCTCCATTTCGAACATCAAGAAAAACCAAACATATCCTCTGCAAAAGAGCGTCAACTTGTTGATTTTTAACCAATTACATCCATGATCAAAAGCAGCAAAACATCAGGATGTAATCCGGCAACAATATATCCACTTGAGAAATTTTCCACCAGTGTTGACCAGCATACTGATTTATTTGTCTTTTTTCGACTAGAGGGTTTGCTGCACTTTAGGTATATTGACTAGCGATATAATGCAGCTTCTTTTGAATACGCAGTTAAGGGGCTGCGCGCCTGAAACCAGAATAAGGATGTTTAAATGAGATTGCATGAGCTTCAAATAAATAATTTTAGAAAACTCAAGAATTGCAAAATAAATTTTAGGGATACAACTTTTCTTATCGGCCCAAATAATGCAGGAAAATCAAGTGTTTTTTCTGCGATAGACTACTTCCATAAGAATTCAAATTTGGATAGAGAAGATTATTCAAAAGAGTATAACGAAGAGGAAGAGAGCTATACCTATGAAGATGAAGTTGAGATTGTGGCAGAGTATCACAATTTACCAGCTGCCGCTCACAGCTGGATAGGATTTAAAGGCAGGGTCATATCATCTCAAGATCAGCTAGATGGAGAAACCGGAAACTCCATCATTTACAAGAAAGTTTGGTCCCTTAACCAAAGCAAACCAAAGATATTCATGAAGGAATATCCGCGAACAAGGAGTGCATTGTATGCTGAATGCAGAATGCAGAATGCAGAATGCAGAATGCAGAATGCAGAATAGTATCAGACCTCGTAGGAGAACATTACTCGGAAATATTCTTGAAAGAGCATTTTGGCGATTCTAACTTTGAAAAAAGCTTAACTGTAGCAGCAACAAAATCAAAACTACTGGATCTGCCAGAATGTTGGGATGTTCAAATAGACGAGGAAGCTACCTGGGTTGAAAATCCCGGTGGAATTCCCGGTAATGTTCTATCAAAACTTCCCATAATTGTTGTAATACCAGCAGAATCTTGCATTTCTGAGCTGACAAGCCCCGGAGGGGCACTATTTACCCTATTAGGGGGACTATTTGATCAGGTAAGGAGTAACTCTGAGAATTACGTTCAAGCACAGGCTTTTCTAAATAACCTTGCAGCTGAGCTCAACCCAAATGACCAGGAAACTGATTTTGGCCAACTAATTCGTGACCTTAATGGAATGGTTGATACGCTTTTTCCTGATTCGGCTGTACATGTTAGTGCAACACTTGACGTGCCTGAAAAATCCATAAAGCCTCAATTTAAAGTGGAAATGGAAAGCAATGTAAAAACTGCTGTTAACTATCAAGGTCATGGAATGATCAGGGCAACCGCATTCCAGCTTTTAAGATTCGTGCAAGACTTTATAAACAGAAATACTGACAACCCTAGAGCAACAATTTTTTGCTTTGAGGAGCCAGAAATCTATTTGCATCCTTCAGCTGCTAACCAAATGCGGGATTCATTATATGATCTGGCGGGACCAAACTGCCAAATCATAGCGACTACTCACTCGCCTTACATGGTCAATCTCGGCTCAGAAAAAAGCATGAGCCTCACGAAATTTAACTTTACTGAAAACAATTTCTCAACATCCAACTCATTCAATCTAGAAGAAGCTTTCGTTAAACTCGCTGAAGACGAAAAGCAAAACTTGAAGATGCTCTTGAAAGTCGATGATTACATATCAAGAATGTTCTTTTCCAAGAAATGTGTGTTTGTTGAAGGAGATACAGAAGAAGTTGTTGTGCGTGAAACCATTAAGAGGCTATCTCATGAAGACAAGGCAAAGGTTATAGGAAACTGTGAGTTTCTTAGAGCCAGAGGAAAAGCAGTTCTTATATCGATTGCAAAATATTTGAATGCGCTAAATATAAACTACATATTTATGCACGATCGCGATGAAGGGACAGAGCGCGCTGAAGCGATGAACGCCCCAATTCTGGCCCAAACAGGTCAAGATCGTCGAATTATGATTGAGGAGTGCATTGAGGACCTACTGGGCTATGATGCACCAAGTAGCGAAAAACCATACAAGGCCCACCTGCATATACAGAAAAATTGGGGTGATGAATTTATTGATTTACCCAATGACTGGAAGTCTATTTTTATCACCTTATGCAGTCCATATTTAGACCACCTTCGAGAGGCCCCTTAAATCGGCTAGCCGGTAGTTTCTAGCTCCCCCCCCACCACCCATCGTGCGGGTCCGCAATGGGTGGTTCCCTATCCGTAATAAATCTCTATTCAACGGTAGTATCGAGCAACTATTCATTTGAATTGAGTGCCATAACAGTATGCTACCTCTACGTGATATCTGATTGGAAACAAATCGGTAGGCTAGCCCTGTCTTTTAATTTGCAGAGTTAAGTTCTGACCTTCGCCATATACAAGCTATTAATCTTGGCATTAGGCTACCATACCGTCGGCTGATCTACGTTTAATCACCTTGATCATTACTGACCGAGGTACTGTTATGACCCACCACTTTTTTCAACCCCCGCGATGGTGGCTAGTGGGTTGGATCTGCTTATGAGTCAGCGCCCCCAATGGTAGATTCATAGTGGCAGGTTAAACAGACCAACTCAGATAAGAGCGTAAAAATTTCATTACATAACTGCATCATCTATTTTATCCATTAAGATCAGATGGCTTCGATGTCCCTGACTAACACGCCTCCAGGCTAAGCTTTATAGGATGTTTATGATCGTCAGCTCATAGTTTTGCGAACAGCCTCCTCTTCACAAAATCTCACGGTATTGCAGTTGCCATTCGCTAGTAGTTAGCATTTAATAGACCCCATATAACGGTAATCTTCCCTTAGTGGACATTACCCCATTAGCTCACACCCATGCTGGGCGCACCAAATTTCTTAAATTTATTTCGGGCGCAATGATCGCGCCCTCCACCGGACAGCCTACACCGCCTCCTGCTGCCATTTAGCAAGGCCTTATCCGTCATTGAGAACAAGTGGCAAAACTAAAGGATAAAGAATTATGAATGAAATCAAATGCCCTCATTGTCAAAAAGCATTCAAAATTGATGAGGCTGGATATGCCGACATAATGAAACAAGTTCGGGATAATGAATTTGATCAGGAGTTACATGAGAGGCTTGAGCTTGCGGAAAAAGAAAAGAAAGCTGCCTTAGAGCTTGTGAAGGAAAAAGTAACAAATGAAATGCTGAAAGCCTCCGCAATAAAAGATACTGAGATACTAGAATTGAAGGCCAGGGTTGAAGCTGCCGAGGTCTCTCAGAAGCTAGCTGTGACAGAGGCCCTTAAAAAGGTTGAGAGGGAACGAGACTCACTTGCCTCCGAGTTACAACAAGCCAAGAAAGACTATGAGTCCTCTTCCGAGCTGGCAAAGGCTGAACATATATCCCAACTCAAAGAAACTTCTGCGAGAAAAGATTTTAAAATAAAGGAGCTTGAATCAAACTTAAGTGCCCAACAAGCAATCCAGAAACAAGCAGTTACAGAGGCCGTACATGCAACAGAGAAGGAACGCGAAGAACTCAAGAGTGAACTAGAAAAGGCAAAGCTTGAGAAACAGCTTTCTGAAACATCCCTAAAAGAGAAGTATGAGACTCAGATCAAGGATCGGGACGATGCAATCGAGCGACTTAAGGATATGAAAGCCCGTTTATCCACCAAAATGATTGGTGAAACCCTTGAACAACATTGTGAGACTGAATTTAATCGAATAAGAGCAACTGCTTTTCCCAAGGCATATTTTGAAAAAGACAACGATGCGAGAGGAGGAAGCAAAGGGGATTACATTTTTCGAGACTTAGATGATTCTGGCACTGAGTCCGTATCCATCATGTTTGAAATGAAAAATGAAAATGATGGAACGGCAACAAAAAAGAAGAACGAAGATTTCCTTAAAGAACTGGACAAAGACCGCAATGAAAAAGGCTGCGAGTACGCAGTTCTGGTGTCACTGCTAGAAGCAGATAGCGAGCTTTATAATTCTGGTATCGTCGATGTCTCCCACCGTTTTCCTAAGATGTATATTATCCGCCCCCAATTTTTCATACCCATAATCACTCTTTTGAGAAATGCTGCTCAAAACTCACTGAAATATAAAGCTGAGCTAGCTGTAGTAAGAGCTCAGAATATTGATATTACTAATTTCGAAGATGAACTTGATGCATTTAAGTCAGGCTTCGCAAGGAACTACGATCTAGCATCTAGGAAATTTAAAACAGCTATTGATGAAATTGACAAGACTATCACTCACCTTCAGAAAACCAAGGATGCCTTGCTTAGCTCTGAAAATAACCTTCGCCTCGCGAACAAAAAGGCAGACGATCTAACAGTTAAAAAATTGACAAAAAAGAATCCAACAATGGCAGCAAAGTTTGCTGAGCTTGAGAGCAATGACACCTAAATCGGTTAGCCGGTAGTCTCTAGCTACCGGCCCCCACACAATCCACTTAATGAGTCCGCAATGGGCGGCTTTCTATTCGCAAGACCTCATGTGTGGAAGTTGCCATTCATTAGTAGTTAGCATTTAATGGAGCCCATTAAATGGCGATCTTCCTACAGGGGGGAGGTTAATTTCATTAGCCCACGCCCATGCTTGGCGTCAAGTTTATAAACGGATATTTTAGAATGCAGGCTTTATATACTTATCCAAGTCATTTGGAAGAAATCATTGGAAATTTAATGGACAGAGATTGGCTTGTTCATAATTTTGATAGTGTTGATGACTTGGATACATATAATTTTGCAAGCTATCTGTATAACAAACAAGTGAATGGTGTTACATACACGATATACCTTGACCTAAATATCTATCAGTTCATCGTGAACGCATTTAAGAAAAGTAAGCCTAGAAAAGAGTTCCGCGATGCAATAGGACTTGTTGTTTTTTGCCAATTCGCCGAGATCGAGCTAGATCCAACCTATGCAGTATATGAAAAAATCAACTATCGAAGTGACAATGAACTTCTGAATGAAGTTATTTCTGACTTAGAGTTGTTTCATCGCATAAATAATACCAACAATTCCTCACTGCTAGAATTTGCTTTGGGTTATATTGATGCCATTAATCCAATGGCTTCTTATACGATGAATTCCACCGTTACTAAAAAAAACCTTACCAAATATAGCCGGTTGCGCGAATGGAATTCATTATATTTAATTGTTTTGTATGTAATCTACACATCTCAACTGCAGAATCTTAGTAGACTAGACAAGCTTAAAAAAGTGGTTGAGTGGATGATTGCCGAGTTTAGGTTATCTCTTGTTGGTATCACATTTGCTGCCATCTACTTTAGTGAAACACCAATGAAACGAATGATGAAGTACAAGGTAACAGATGATCCATGCTCTAAACAACGTAGTGCGTTTAATATGACATGGGATATTTATAACTTGAATCGCTATTTTAGGATGTGGACTGAGCGAGATCCTGAACAGGAGGGTATGTTCGCAAGTGGTGACAAAGTATTCAATGCTGTGCTAAGAAAATCAATCAAGGTTCAACAAGCAGATTGTTTAGATAGCTTTAAGGATTTTCTACCGCAAGATATCGTGTGCTATATAGAGAAAATCGCATCTCAACCCAGTGAACACTTTGAGAGAGCTTATGAATCACAAAGTTGGTCTCCATCTTATAGAAGCGAACTAATCAGAAAATATGAATCGCTAACAGGTATAGAACACAGCGTAACATAAGTCGGGTAATCGGTAGTCTAGCTACCGGCCCCCACGCCACCTATCGTGCGGGTCCGCTATGGGGGGTTCCCTATCCGTAAAGGGCAACACAAGCACACCCACAGATTGAAAGGTGGCACCGGAAATAGTAAGAGCCCTCTACCTTGACTACTATTTCTCCTGGTCTGGTGTAGGGCAAGGTGAGATACTGAAAAATTACGCTTAAGGTTTGGGAATTGCGTAACTTTGGCCAAAACCGGAAAGAATAGTATCGAAAGGTTAAGAGAGAATTAGTGGGACGTTGCAGATAGGAAACGTTGGCAATCGCCTATGCCATGTAGCCAGCGTTTATTGAGCTGAATACAGGCTTGCCGTACAGCCTCGGCTGATCCCTCCAGCCCTTTTAAGCGGCTTTTAAAGTTCCGATTGAGACAGAGCCAGTGTTTTGCTGAGATGCCCAGCCGCTCAAGGATAGGGGGCACCTTTTGAGAAATGGCACCGCGCTTTTTGGGGTCTAAATGCCGACCACTCCAGTCCTCTAGCTCCAAATAGTGATCCAGCTGAAAGGGTAGCCCTTTTGGCTGTAAGCTTAATATGACAAGCTTGGAGCAAGATGTAGATGATATTTTTCTAATGATTCTGGTTTGTACATTAAGGGGGCATTAGATGTTTGGTGCACGTAAATTTAAAGCAGGAAGTCGATAGCATCCAGCTACCGCTCCCATGCCCACCCAGCGTACCGGTCATGAATACTAACCGGTTGGACCTACTTACCAGCCAGTAGCCACGCTAGCAGAATCACTGAAACAAATTACACAGATTTCCCAAGATAAGAGTATAAAATTTCACAAATCAGATGCATCATTAACCCTACCCATTAGATCAAGTGGCTTCGGCACTCTTGGCCTCCTGACTAAACCATATAGGATGTTTCTGTTCGCCAACTCATAGTTTTGCTCGCGGCTTCCTCCCCAAAAAACCTTATAGTATTGCAATTGTCATTCGCTAGTAGTTAGAGGTCATTAAACGGTGATCATCCTGCTGGGGGCTTTCACTGCATTGTTCATAACATGTCAAGTGCGATTCTCATTGCCCCTATCCTTTACGCGGGCATTATAGGGCCCCATAATCGCTCTTTATCCATAAGCAGGATTAGATTTCTTGCCTCAAATACACATGGAAATATGTCAATAGCATATATGATTAATTGCCGAACACTCGAAGCTGGTACCTAGTGAAAACTCCCAAACGTCTACAGCCTCTCATCGATGATGGCTTAATCGATGAAGTTATCAGCCGCCTAATGAGCGGCAAAGAAGCCGATATATTTATTGTCCGTTGTCGTGACGAAATTCGTTGCGCCAAAGTCTATAAAGACGCAACTAAGCGTAGTTTTAAAAAGGCCGCACAATACCAAGAAGGGCGTAAAGTTCGCAGTGGTCGTCAAGCACGTGCCATGCAAAAACGGTCGAATTATGGCCGCCAACAACAGGAAGAGATTTGGCAAAATGCCGAAGTTGATGCTTTATCCCGTTTAGCACGCGCTCATGTACGAGTTCCCAAGACTTTTGGTTGTGTTGACGGTGTATTATTGATGGAGTTAATCACTGACGAAGCAGGCAATGTCGCACCACGGCTTGGCGATGTGACAATGTCAGAAGAGCAAGCAGTTCAAGATCATACATTAATGATCCATTACATCATGCTCATGCTTTACGAGGGAATTGTACATGGTGATTTATCTGAATTTAACGTACTAGTGGATGATTCCGGCCCTGTGATTATCGATTTACCCCAAGCTGTTAATGCCGCTGCCAATAACAGTGCACAAGAAATGTTCACTCGCGACGTCGACAATATGCGTCGTTATTATGGCAAATTTGCCCCCTCTTTATTACAGACTCAATACGCCAAGGAAATATGGGCACTGTTTGAAGAGGGTAACTTAACGACTAGCTCAACGCTCAGCGGCAAGTTTGATGATGACGATGACAACGCCGATGTCGACGCCGTTCTAGAAGAAATCAAAGCAGTGATGCAAGAGGAATTGGAACGAAAAGAGCGCATACGTGAATCTTCAGAAGATGCATAAATTTAGATGAAAGCACCTGGTTTAGTAACCTTATTGGTTACTGCGGGTATTGTTTATTACCCTATTGCACAAATTAGTGCACACACACATTAGGACACTCAAAGGCTGGAGGATGCTGTAGCAAGCTCTCTTTCTGGGGGCTCTTACCCTTTGATTTATAGGTAATAGAGATTAAGTTCTGGGAATTGATATGCAGATTTTTGGAAATGCTGTTTTGGATAAATGAGTGGTAATCGTGTTATAAAGTATTTGGGGAGGAGTAGATTAGCAGGGTGTGGCTGAGAGGGAACGTCGGCAATCCCTATTCCGTGCACCCAGCGTTTATCGAGTTAGATGCAAGCTTGCTTTACCGTCTCCACTGATCCCACCAAACCTTTAAAGCGACTTTCAAAATTCCAACTGAGATAGAACCAGTGTTTTGCTGAAATGCCCAACCGCTCAAGGATAAGAGGCGCCTTTTGAGAAATGACACCGCACTTTTTTGGGTCTAAATGCCGGCCACTCCAAACCGCTAACGCCATATAGTGATCCAGCTGAAAGGGCGCCCCTTTCGGCATATTAAGGCCACTTTTCCACTAAGCCCCTCATTGAGCAGTATCTTGTAAAAACACACCAGAGATTTGAAGTGTAAAGCTCTCGACTGAATAACTGCTATCCAAATAAGGACTCGGGCGTTAAGCAACTAACTCCTAAAATGCTAAGCGGCTAAATACTCCCCTTAAGCTTAACTAAAAATTAATGGTCAAGTAACTCTGCATTGGTCGGGTACTTTTTAAGAAGTTCAATAAGTTTTTTAGTGCCATCCACAGGCTTTAGGCTGGCAAGCGTTCTTCGTAAAGCT
This sequence comes from Microbulbifer variabilis, assembly GCF_020524905.1. Lineage (GTDB taxonomy): Bacteria > Pseudomonadota > Gammaproteobacteria > Pseudomonadales > Cellvibrionaceae > Microbulbifer > Microbulbifer variabilis_A. The sequence continues at coordinate 142,671 of NZ_JAIVKI010000005.1, forward strand.
CTTATCGTTGCAATATCTTTCGAGTTAAACAAGATTTCCTCACGGCGAGTACTGCTTTTAGCTATATCCAAGGCAGGGAAAATTCGCTGTCTCGCAACTTCCTTTGACAATACTACCTCCATATTTCCCGTCCCCTTAAACTCCTCAAATATCACCTGGTCCATTCGGCTTCCGGTATCCACGAGCATCGTTGCCAGAATCGTAAGTGAGCCGCCACCTTCAATCTTCCTCGCAGCGCCAAACAGCTTTCTGGGTATCTCCATAGCCCTGGCATCTATCCCGCCAGACATCGTACGCCCCCGACCACTCTGCTGCGCATTATGTACCCGTGCAAGCCTTGTCAACGAGTCAACCACGATCATTACATCCTGGCCTTCACCAGCTTCCTTACAGGCCCTACCATGAAGTTCATTAGCTACCCTCACATGCTCTTCATAGCTTTGATCAGAAGAAGACGCATAAACTTCGGCCGGTACACTTCGCTTAAAGTCAGTAACCTCCTCTGGCCTTTCATCAATAAGCAAAGTGTACAGCTTTATCTCGGGGTAAGCCTCCCCCACTGCTTGGCAGATATGTTTCAGGATAGTGGTTTTGCCACAGCCCGGTGGAGCCACAATCAAGCCTCGTTGCCCCTTACCAATTGGCGTAATCAAATCCATCGCCCTTACCGTAAGTTGCTGAGAACCTGACTCAAGGCGAATAGGTTCAGATGGATTAATAGCTACTCCATTTAAGAACCGTTTCTTTGGATCAGAAGTATCCTCTTGCTTTTTATCAGCCTTCTTAGGCTCCGTATTTCTTTTTACCTTTAAGGATAATATTTTTCTGGACATAATATGCTCTTTACAAATCATTCGAGACCGGGAAGATTATTATTGATTGTCGATGGCTGGACAAAAGATTAGTACTCCCCAAAACTGGATACTATAGCCAGAATTTGCAGCTATGCGATTACCTTTCCGAACCCAAGACAGATAATTAATCCTATCAAAACCTGAGAACACCAATTAACGTCAGTCGTAACCTTTGAAACACCAATCAGAAGGTTGAAAAAAATGAATAATCGTTTCTGATTGAGGGTGCACACTACTAGGACACCCACAGATTGAAAGGTGAAACCGGAAATAGTACAGGCTTTCCACCTTAACAGCCATCTCTCCTGGTCCGGTTCGGACGAGGTGAAATGCTGAAAAATTATGCTTTAGGTTTGAAAATTGGGTGATTTTTGTCCAAATCGGAAGGAGTAGCATCGAAAGGCCAGGAGGAATTTAGTGAGATATTACCGAAAGGAAATGTTGGCAGTCGCCTATGCCATGTACCCAGTGTTTTGCTGAGATGCCCAGCCGTTCAAGGATAAGGGTCGTCTTTTGAGAAATGGCACCGTGCTTTTTGGGGCTAAATGCCGGCCACTCCAATCTACAAGCGCTAAATAGTGATCCAGCTGAAAGGGCAACCCTTTCTGCATATTAAGGCTCTCGCCGCCCACAAACGGGGATAAGTCTTTGGGTTGCTCACATTAGGCTGCCGCACGAATCCCCTGTTGAATTAAAGTGTAATCAGACTATTCAGGCATCTTGACGATATAGGCACGGATCAGGTTGAGGTCTACATGGGCCATATATTGGGTATCCAGAATCGTGGCTAGCGAGTTGGTCCTAATTATGAGTCAGCGGTCACGCTGACAGCTTCACAGCAGCAAGCTAAAATGACCATATAGTACAGATAAGAATAATACCCCAAATACATTTAATGTTTGTGAGAGCATTATTACTTTAATATGCAATAGGCAACCCCCGACGCAAGGGTCAAAACAGTGGCCAACGTTGATAGGTGAATAAAACTCTGCAACTGACTTAGCGGCGTCAAACTGGCTTGTTGCCCCAGTCGACATAGACTTTACCTGCATAAGCATCGAATTCCATAGGGGAAACTCGATGCCTTTTGATGGTGTTTTTGATTTCATCCACAGGCTGAAATGAAGGGTTAAAATTGGCATAGACCTTTCAGATAAATTCAAAATTTTAGTACAAATTAGCGAGTTTCAACTAATTTTTTAGGTTAAGGCTATTATTATATTGTACATCAAGCTTTAAGGCTCTGGTTCCAATGGCAATATTTTATATACAGAGAAAACCACTATGTGTTTTTCAGCCACAGCATCATTCGGATCAGCAGCACTGCTTCTTGTCGGCGGTGCTTTGTGTACAACACATACCATAAAAAATGATAAAACCTATTTATTGCTCGCGATTACCCCTCTCCTTTTTGCGTTACAACAAGCGAGTGAAGGTGCGGTATGGATTGGGCACAACGAAAACTTAATGTCACTTACGACAGCATCTTCTATTTTATTTTTATTTTTTGCTCTATTTTTTTGGCTTACTTGGATACCTATCGTAGCCTATAGTCTTGAAACAAAAAAATGGAAAAGAATTCTTTTTATCATATTAATCATTATAGGCTTTATTTTTGGCTTATATCTTTGGATACCCGTCCTATTAGAAACAGGACCAAGACACTTAATAAAAACGAGCATTTGTGGGCATAGCCTTTGTTATATCATGTCCGATGACAACTTGTTTTCCATTAAGGCAGGACATGTCATTTATTCCTCACTTGGTTTTTTATTTTTATTGTCAAGCAATATAATATTTAGAAAGTTTTGGGCACTTGTCATGTTACTCGGTGTCATCACCTACTTTACTCAGCGTGAAGCATGGGTATCAACCTGGTGTTTCTTTGCTGCGATATCGACTTTATGGATTTATTTTCTGTTAAAAAAAGATCACAAATTAAAGCTGAAAAAACAAGCACCATGATTGTAGTGGCAAAGTTAATTGGGGTGCTAATTTTAAGGATTAAGACCTCCCCACATTTAGTAGCCCCCTGAATAGTTGGGTTTCGACCTAACATGGATGTGTACCTTGGCTAAGAAGAGAACTTAGGCGTATACGAAACTTTGATTTGTCCCTTCAGCGAGTTTTCATTTCAAGTTTCTCTCGTTTCAAAAGATAATTCCATTCATCATATCAATCGCATTATTGATGATCATCCAGTGAAGATAAACCTTCCTGAAAAATACATTGCAATTGGTATCTTATTATCAATACTAGAAATCACTCATAGCCCAATATACGCACTGAACGCCGAGGCTGATGGTACAATCGGAATTGGACCAGCTTATTTTACAATTGGATATCGATACTATTCCGCTGAGCATTGTGATGCTGAAATAGACGAGATCTTAATACTCATGAGTGGGGAATATACGTCTTTCTGGAGAAGCAAACTCTTCTCTCGAGTTACAGGTTCTTGCAGAACAGCAAAAAATTGGGGTGGTATTTTAGGACTACGCCCTCTTCCTACATCTTACCGCTAAACAGAATATTGCCTTCGGTATGCAGTCAATGCCGAATCCCGCACTTAGTTGTTACTACAGTTTGTGCGCTTGGAGGGCTTCGGGCAGCAGTACCCCCAGCTATCAGAACAAAGCGGGCGTTTCAGAGCCCGCCAGGGCTGTGTGCTCCTCGCCTCTTCGCCAATTAATGAAGCGGTTCAACAAAATCACCGGCATCAATTCCACCAGGACAATCAATAAAGTCCCCAGGGCCGAACGTTACAACATCTCATCAGGAGCAAATTGATTTGAGAATTATTCTCATTAGGGTTGGCCGCATTGTCAGCTCGATAGCCTGTCCCTCCTTTGTCGGCAAAGTCGCAGAATCCCACCTATGCTTAGACTCAAGCCAGCCACTCGCAGAGGCCCTATGTACTACTTTATTTTGCCACTCTCATTGGTTGTTGCCCTTTCTGGGTGCGGCCGTCAGGGCGAGTATCATAAGTCACAGCAATCGGATAGCACAGCAGTCGCAGGCCAAACAGCCAGTGATGCAATGAAGCAACCAATTACGCAAAGTGCGAACAGCTCTACGGAGGATTCTCCCAACCAGGCCCAGACTTCCGCTAACGGTAGTGAAACAATTTGTACACCGGGATGGTTTACCTGGGTACAACGACAAGTTACTGCCCAGCAGGATGGCGATCTCAAAGAGATGTATCCATCAGGCCTTCCCCCTATTGGCAGTGCAGAATGGTTTGATGCGATCACCAAGTTAACAGGCGGTAATATGGCCGATGTGAAGCCAGGCAGCCCAGAATGGTGCCTGGAAATTCAGAAACGCCTGAGTCAATCCAGCGGTCAGGACATGTAGTGTTATCTATAAGCCTATAGGCCCTTTCTAAGGCTTAAATGATGTGAACCTTTGTTGCCCGGCCAATATTTGAACCGGGCCCATAAGCGAGGTAGTTCAAAATGAAGTTCTTCAGCAGTATGTTGCTGGCAATAATCGCCGTGGCTACACTACAAACCGCCATCGCCGATGAAAAACCCCCTCCCGGCGCCATGGCTCTTTCGATGGTACTCACCAAACTTGAGCAACAGGGTTATACCCCTGTCGTTGAGGTGGATTTGGAAAAGGGGCGCTGGAAAGTTGAAGCCTATAAAGGTGATCAGAAGCACGACCTGGTGGTTGACCCAAACTCTGCTGAGATCATATCCGACGAACCTGACAGCGGCTAATACGTGTAATCCTCAACCATTTCCCCTAGCCCTTATTACCCTGGCGTAGGGATGCGCCGGTGTAGTCCTTAATACTTCACAGTTTTTACACCTGTGGTTGTAACTCACGTAACCGTAGTGATTTTGTCTATCCGCTGACGTAATTGGTCAATCTCCGCTGAGATGAATGGGTTAGTCTGGTCTAAGACAAACGCCCAAGGATAATAATATGACCATCCAGACCCTCACCCGGCAGGATGCAGACAAGGCGCTTCTCCAGAACCAGCTAGACAGCCAGCGCCGAGCCCATCATGCCAATCCCGTTCCCAGCTATCAGCAGCGGGTGCAAGACCTCAAAACCCTGGCACGAATGCTACGTGAACAGCAGGAAGCCATCGTAGAAGCCATATGCTGTGACTACGGCAATCGCTCGCGGGAGGAAACACTGCTGCTGGAAATATATCCTGCACTTGCCGGCATCAAGGATGCGATCAAGAACGTCAGGAAATGGATGAAACCCAGAAGACGTCATATCGACTTCAAGGCCTACCCCCTATCAAAAAATACGGTAGTTCCCCAACCCCTGGGGGTAGTCGGAGTAATAGTGCCTTGGAACTTTCCGATTAATCTGAGCATTTCCCCGCTGACCAATATCTTTGCCGCCGGCAATCACGCAATGGTCAAAATGTCGACCAACTCTTGCCGGCTGGCTGAATTGTTAAAAGAGGTCAGCCCAAAGTATTTTCCCGAAGAGAAGCTTTCCTTTATTGCTGACTACGGCGAAATAGGCCCACTTTTCTCTAGCCTGAAATTTGACCACCTGATTTTCACCGGCTCCAGCACCACAGGTCGAGCCGTGATGCGCTCCTGCGCAGAAAATCTTACTCCAGTCACACTGGAGTTAGGTGGAAAATCACCGGCTATCATCGCCCCAGATTTTCCCATCGAAAAAGCCGCGGAGCGTCTTATCCATTGGAAAATGGTCAATGCGGGTCAGATATGTGTCAATGTGGATTACCTCTTCGTACCTGAAGACCAGCTGGATAATTTTATCGCCCATGCGGGCCGGTTAATTAAAAAACACTTTCCAAACTGGCAAAGTCCTGACTACACCTCCATTATCGACAGTCCCGCCTACCAGCGCCTGTGGAAAACCCTCGATGATGCCGTCGCCAAGGGAGCTAAGGTTTATGATCTGAGCGAGGGGGAGCTCAAGCGGAACGACAGCCTGAGAAAATTCCCCCCCCACCTGTTGGTCAACGTAAACAAAGATATGCTGGTAATGCAGCGGGAAATCTTTGGGCCTCTCCTGCCGATTATGACCTATTCCAGGCCCGAAGAGGTTATAGACTATATCAATGCCCAGCCACGGCCACTGGCAATTTATCCCTACACTAACGATAAGAACCTGCAAAATCGCTATATTGAGCAGATTATGTCTGGCGGTGTGTCGATTAATAACTGCGTGTTACATGTTGGTCAGCACGATATTCCATTTGGCGGTGTTGGAGAGAGTGGTATGGGGCACTACCACGGTTACGAAGGGTTCCTCACCTTCTCCAAACTGAGGCCAATTTATCAACAGGGACCTATCGATTTACTGAGGTTAATGCGTCCCCCCTATGGAAAATTTTCTAACAAACTATTAAATTTTATGCTCAAAATGACTCAATAAAACTAGGCACTAACTGTTTGCGAGCAGTCAAAACCCTTTCCTAAAAAATTAACCCGGCGAGCCTTCTCGCCGGGTTAATTTTTAGTTCCTTCGGATATTCCATTAAAATCACTGGCGTAATGATCGTCCTCTGTCCACACTAAAAACATGGCTTGGTTGTAGTGTGGAGCCTTGTGTGAGTTTTATTGTAACGATCATGCTCGTTAGTAATTTGACAAACCCTATTCCCCCAGGGCTGGACCCAAACAAGCCAGCCCCCATCTACGATAGCCCGGACCTCTATGAGGCCACCCCTTCGGTGATCGCACTCGATCCCTCCACTATTCGCTCAAAACTCTACAATTTGGGGTTTAAACCAATTACCAGCATGCACTTTGTTGGTGGCCGCTGGAAGATTCAAGCGGTTTACCAGGGGGAACTCAGAGCCCTGGAGGTGAATCCAGACAATGGAATTATTATTGCGGATCGCCCAGCTAAATAGGCAATATGAGAATTCCAAAGGAGCCAATGAAAAAAGGGAAGATACTAATACTCGGAGCCGGCTCAATTGGATCATACTTAGCAGCTAAATTTTTTCATGCAAATTATCATGTAGATGTTATAGGAAGGAAGGCTGACAGGATTGGAGAACGACTTTACATCAATAACAAGAAATTTGACTTTCCACTCACCTCAAGTGAGATCAATGTACAGTTGACCTATGACTTTATTTTCTTAACGTGCAAGATCTTTGATCTTAAGAAAAATTTGCACAACTTAAAGAAAAGAAGCCCAAAGTCAAAAATTATTATTTTACTGCAAAACTGCCTCTATGATATTTCAGAACTTGAACGCATTTATAATCAAGATCTAACTAGTATCCTAGTGTATGACGGTTTTAATTTAACCGACAACAAGCTGAAACATACCAAAGGTTCTGGATTTCTTATTGGGAGTGACAAGCACTCAGAAAACTTACTTCACCTATTTAAAGACTCATATATAGAAATTAAAACAACCGATAACATACTGCAGCACCGGATTGAAAAAGCCATTTATAACTGTGCAATAAATATATTTTCTGCGACTTATTCAAAAACTGTTAGGGAGCTGTTCGCCGACGAAAAAATCTCTGAACGCATGCAAAAAATTCTCTATGAATCCCATGAAGTTCTCTCACAAGAAATGGAAATTTCTCAAGATAAAGAAGTGATGTGGGATAATCTACACCGACTCGCCAGCAATCTGGACCACTATGCATCAACCTACCAGGATGTCAGGGAAAACAAAGTTACAGAGCTTGCCTTTTTGAATGGTTTTATTATTGATTTGGGACGTAAGGTGGGCGTAGCCACCCCTCTCAATATTGAAGCTGTGGATAACTTCAAGAAAAAATATCCGAACTTATACTAAGGTGAAAATCTACTCTGGGGTATCCCAAAGACCAACCTAACCCAAAGGTTCGCATAAAAAAAGCCCCGCTAATGCGAGGCTTTTTTGGTAGGCTTAAAGGCCGGCTTACATCATGCCGCCCATACCGCCCATACCACCCATGCCGCTCATGTCAGGAACAGCCGGCTTGTCTTCCGGGGTATCTGCAACCATGGCTTCGGTGGTGATCATCAGACCAGCGATAGAAGCAGCCGCTTGCAGAGCAGAGCGGGTTACTTTGGCCGGATCCAGGATACCCATTTCCAGCATGTCGCCGTACACACCAGTAGCTGCGTTGTAGCCGAAGTTACCTTCACCTTGCTTCACTTTGTCTACAACTACAGAAGCTTCGTCACCGGCGTTGGCAACGATTTGACGCAGAGGCATTTCCATAGCACGCAGAGCAGCAGCGATACCGTGGTTCTGGTCTTCGTTGTCACCCGTTACGGAGATAGCCTGGGTAGCGCGAACCAGAGCGGTACCACCGCCAGGTACTACACCTTCCTCTACTGCAGCGCGGGTAGCGTGCAGGGCGTCTTCAACGCGGGCTTTCTTCTCTTTCATTTCCACTTCGGTAGCGGCGCCTACCTTGATGACCGCAACACCGCCAGCCAGTTTGGCTACGCGCTCTTGCAATTTCTCTTTGTCGTAGTCGGAAGTGGACTCTTCGATCTGGGCACGGATCTGACCAACGCGCGCTTCGATGTCTTTAACTTCGCCAGCACCGTCAACGATCACAGTGTTTTCTTTGGACAGGGTTACGCGCTTAGCGGTACCCAGATGCTCCAGAGTGGCACCTTCCAGCTCCAGACCAACTTCCTCAGAGATTACAGTTCCGCCAGTCAGGATAGCGATGTCCTGCAGCATGGCTTTACGACGGTCGCCGAAGCCAGGTGCTTTAACGGCAGCGACTTTAACAATGCCGCGCATGCTGTTCACAACCAGAGTTGCCAGCGCTTCGCCTTCTACGTCTTCAGCGATAATGAGCAGCGGCTTAGAAGCTTTGGCTACTTGCTCCAGCAGGGGCAGCAGGTCGCGGATGTTGGAGATTTTCTTGTCTACCAGCAGGATGAATGGGTTATCCAGCTCGGCAGTCATGTTCTCTTGGTTGGTGATGAAGTAAGGAGACAGGTAACCGCGGTCGAACTGCATACCTTCTACTACGTCCAGCTCGTTTTCCAGGCCGGAACCTTCTTCAACAGTAATAACGCCTTCTTTGCCAACTTTTTCCATGGCTTCAGCGATGATGGTACCTACGCTCTCGTCGCTGTTAGCGGAGATAGTACCTACCTGAGCAATAGACTTGGTGTCGGCGCAAGGAGTAGCTAGGCCAGCAATGTGGTCTACAGCTGCAGCTACCGCTTTGTCGATACCGCGCTTCAGATCCATCGGGTTGAAGCCAGCGGCTACGGATTTCAGGCCTTCAGTGACGATAGCTTGGGCCAGAACGGTAGCGGTGGTGGTGCCGTCACCGGCGGTGTCAGAAGCTTTGGAAGCGACTTCCTTCACCATCTGCGCGCCCATATTTTCAAACTTGTCTTTCAGTTCGATTTCTTTGGCTACGGAAACACCGTCTTTAGTTACGGTAGGAGCGCCGAAGGACTTGTCCAGAACTACGTTGCGGCCTTTAGGACCCAGGGTAGTTTTAACGGCATCTGCCAGGATGTTTACGCCTTTCAGCATTTTCTGACGAGCGTCGTCACCAAAAATTACGTCTTTAGCTGCCATGATTCTTATTCCTCAAATTCTTTGTGCGAGTAACGTTGGATGCTTAAATTAGCCTTCCAACACGCCGTAGATGTCACCTTCGTTCATGATGATCAGCTCTTCGCCGTTCATCTTGAGGGTATTGCTGTCGGCATAGCGACCGAAAACAACAGTGTCACCCACCTTGACTGACAGTGCGCGAACATCGCCATTGTCCAGCAGTTTGCCCTCACCCACGGCTACCACTTCGCCTTGGTTCGGCTTTTCCTTGGCAGCACCCGGCAGTACGATACCGCCAGCTGACATCGCTTCTTCTTCCTTACGGCGTACTACGACGCGGTCGTGTAAAGGACGAATTTTCATGGATAAGTTCTCCATTGAGTCGTTTTTTAAGGTTTTTCAACATCGGCGGTACCAGCCCTATGGACCAGTAACCTCACCCCTCCCTGGTTATCAGGGGCGGGGCTTAATTCAGAGTTGATCCCTATCTATGGGCGCGAGAATAGATTTCAACACTCTTCAGTGAAAAAACTACAAAAGTACTGGGTGAAAAGTGAAAATGTGCACTATTTAACCAATTCAGTCCTTGTGTTGCTTGTGGTCCACTTGCTCCCTAGGCTTTTTCTCATCTCGTGAAAACTCTCCTTCGATAATGTCAGGACCACGCTGGCTGGGGTTGGATCTGTGGGGACCGCCGGGGCTCACTATAGTGACGTGGCGCAATAGTCTTCCTAGTAGAAGTTGACGTAACCCCGGTATCAGGCAGGCAAACCCGAGGGCATCGGTGATAAATCCGGGGGTCAGTAGCAACGCGCCGCCCACTGCGAGAAAAATCCCCTCAACCATCTCTTTGGCGGGAATATCACCGGTGCGCATCTTCTCCTGAGCCCGCATTAGGGTCGACAATCCCTGGCGACGCAAGAGGGCTACACCAACAATGGCCGTCAAAAATACCAGTCCAATGGTGGGCAAGGCGCCGATTTCTCTCCCTACGGTGATTAACACCCACATTTCAAGTACAGGTAGGACTATAAATAGAAGCAGTAATGGGCGCATTGAGGGAATTCCTAATAAGCCAGCTCTACGAAGCCGGGATGATCAAGGTTTTTCAATATGCTGTAGTAAATGGAGTGGGGAGGCAAATTATTCAAGGGCGCCTTATTCAACCCCACAATAACTAGAGAATTAGGGAGGATTGAATGGCAAGCGAGCAGCAGGATGCAATAGAGGCGCCAGCCATCGGCCGCAGTCGCCATTTAGTAGATGAAATATTGGCAAAAGCGGATATTCAAATAAATGGAGAAAGACCTTGGGATCTGCAGCTCCATAGAGAGGCTGCTCTGGATGAAGTTATCGCTCGGCACAGCTTAGGCTTGGGCGAGACCTATATGCGAGGCGACTGGGATGTCCAAGATTTGGATCAATTCTTCCACCGATTACTCAGATCCGAGCTAAACCAGCGCGTCAAGAACTGGCGTTACTTCTGGCGCGCCCTGCGCAGCTACCTGGTGAACCTCCAGAGCAAGAACCGTTCTTTCAATGTGGGCGAGCAGCACTACGATCTCGGTAATGAGTTCTACAGTGCCATGCTCGACAGCCGGCTTACCTATAGCTGCGGCTACTGGAAAGAGGCAGAGACTCTCGATCAAGCTCAGGAGGCCAAGCTGGACCTGATCTGCCGCAAACTGGGATTGGAGCCCGGAATGCGCCTGCTGGATATCGGCTGCGGCTGGGGCAGCCTAATTAGCTACGCTGCGCAAAAGTATCAAGTGGAGTGTGTTGGTGTCACCATTTCCCGCGAACAAAAAGCCTATGTGGCTGAACGTTACCGGAATCTGCCAATCACTGTCTATCTCCAAGATTATCGCGAGCTAAAAGAACCCTTTGATCGTATCGCCAGCGTGGGGATGTTTGAACACGTCGGACGAAAGAACTACCGCACCTTTATGGAAACGGCGAAACGCTGCCTAAATAAAGATGGGCTAATGCTGCTGCATACGATCGGCACCAACCATCGCAATGCATACACTGACTTATGGACTGAAAAATATATTTTCCCTGGTGGCGAGTTACCTTCTGTTGGGCAACTGGGGGACGCCATAGATCGCCTATTAGTGTGCGAGGATCTACACAACTTCGGCTACTACTACGATAAAACTCTAATGGCCTGGCACCAGAATTTTGAGGAAAACTGGCCGCGCTTTGCCGACCGATACGGTCAACGCTTCTACAGGATGTGGCGTTACTACCTGCTATGTTATGCCGGGGCTTTCCGTAGCCGCACCTTGCAACTGTGGCAATGGATGTTTTCGTGCTATAGAGCGGACGGTGTGGAAAGAATCTCTTAAACAAGCACAAAATAGAGACTTTTTAACTCACAGATATTTATAGGTGTTGGGCTGGCAATTGGATTTAAACAATTTTACAGCCCCTCCTTTCTTTATTGACTGCCATATTTCCCCCTAAGATCCAGCTGCACCGATTGAGAATATAATCCATGCACTTCTTATTTGAAACCGCCGCTGGCTTAAAGCTACTGATACAAATTCACACCTTCACAGCAATTATCCTCACAGTTATCGCCATTCCGCTTACAATACTGATGAAGAAAGGGAGCATCTACCATCGCGCCTGCGGCATAACCTCATTGTTATTAGCCGTTATATTTTCTGGCAGCGCCATACTGATGCTTTTTAACCCCTTTCTTATTCCACACTTAACAGCAGACATCCCCAAATATCAGATCGACACGGCCTATGTTTACAATACCCACCCTGACCTTTTATTAGCTGGACTGATTTCCATGTTTATTTACGCGATGTTTTCCGCGTATCGGGTTTGGCCAAGAACTAAACACTCACAAGATGATCGCATTACTTCCAACATTATCGACTGGCTATTAACCCTGGTTGCTGCCTGGGTGGCCGTTTTTTATTTTCAGGTATTTTTATATGATATTGGCCAGCATCCCAGCTATGCCAACATCTTTCTTACCCCATCAGCGATCATGCTGGGATTTGTCGCATTCGACGTTTACACATTTACTTTTCGCCCTCATGTTTCTGGAAGGCCCTGGTGGGTTCTACACATGAGTAAGATGCTTCTTGCCTGGATAACACTGATAAAAGGTTTTTTATTCAGAGACTTCCATTTATTGCTAAACAAAACGGTTTTCCACGAAGTCATGTCAACTTTGGTGTGGATCGTTGTCTGCTTAATAATTTATCTAATCTTTCGCAAGAGATTTGGCCAACTAAGTAGACAGGAAAACCAAAAAAATAAGCTATAGGCCAGCTGTTAAAATGGACTGAGTCAGGCTAAGCCAGAGGGAAATATCAGGATTGGGAAAGGAATAAGTTAAAAGGGTGAACACGGTTCACCCTTTTAACTAGGGAGCCTCTGGGCTACTAGAGACGCGCGCCACCATCAATATCCAGAACACGACCAGTAATAAAGTCATTTTCCAGGATGAAGGTAACAGTGGAGGCAATTTCATCCTGATCCCCGAGGCGGCGCAACGGTACCTGTTTTACTAAGCTCTCCAGGATCTCTGGGCGCATCTGCGCAACCATATCGGTGCCGATAAAGCCCGGCGCAATTGCGGCCACCCGGACACCGTAGCGGGCCAGTTCACGAGCCCAGGTTACGGTCATTGCGGCAACCCCCGCCTTACTGGCAGAGTAATTGGTTTGTCCCATATTGCCGGCACGGGAAAGGCTGGAGATATTAATCATCACCCCACCTTTGCCACTCTCCGCCATAATCCCCGCAGCCGCTCGACCACAGAGGAAAACACCGGTCAGGTTCACATCGATTACCGATTGCCATTGGGCCAGAGACATTCGGTCGGTCACCTTGCCATCTTTGCATTTCAACAACATGCCATCGCGCATAATACCGGCATTGTTTATCAGCACCTGCAGGCCACCGAAGTCTTCGGAAATTTGCAGAAAGCCCTTGTCCACCTCTTCTTCATTGGCGACATTGATCACGTAGCTACGCGCCTCGGCGCCGTGCTTTTCACAAGCGGTGACACTTTGCTTAAGACCTTCGGCGTTGACATCAATCAATGCCAGCCGGGCTCCGCGCGCAGCCAGATATTCCGCCATTGCACGTCCTAAACCCTGGCCCGCACCAGTAATCGCCACTATGCTCTCGGCAATCTGCATGATGAACTCCTTATTTTTTAATATTTTATTGCGGTTGTGCCGTGGCACCATCCCTAACAGACGGTGCCAGCAAAATCTTACCATTCATAACCGACACCCACGGTTACCTTGGTATCTTCCTTTTCGCTCTCCAGTGACGGGGTATTGTCATATTGCCACTGATAGCCAATTTCCATTAAAACACCTTCCACCAAGGGGGTACGCACCCCAAATTTGGCATTCGCCTGGTAGTCATCTCCGTGATCAAAAGATTGCAGTGTTTCCTGGTCAAAGTAAATCTCCGGCCCAAGGGAGAATTTATAGCGGTAATTCATTGCTATACGGCCCGCAACATACTGGTCATCCTGGCCTTGACTCAGTTCCGTATCGATAAAATCTTCCTGCAGGCTACTGACACCGCCTTCCAAGGAAAAAGCTGTTTTATCGGTATCGTAAAACAAGTAACCCAGACCGAGACCCATAGTAGTGCCCAAATCTAAGTTCCGTGCCTCCTCGTGTTCGAGCGCAGTATTCGCCGCGGCAAACCATTTTTCCGCAAAGATCCAACGGAGATCATAAGTGAACTGATATTTTTCCAAGTCACCGTCCGCTTCGCTGTCCTGATTCTGATAAAGAGCACCGAGCAAGTGATGGAAGTCCCCGTGACGCACATCCAGGTTAATATTCGCATCCAGGTCTTCGCGCTCACGGTTACCGGATTCGAAGACCCCGCCCGCACTGACATTGCCATGGAATACCACTGGGTTGCTGACAAAGTAGGGATAGGGCTCCGCGCGCTCAACCCCAGGGAAATCAATCAGCCAACCATCTCCCTCGGCGCAATAGACCTCCCACTGCTCCTGGTGGTGGCCCGCCAGAGTACAGGGCTCATCGCGCCCAGCAATTTTTAAATCGGTATCAACATCCATGGAGACAACCTTGGATTTATTGACTTTCACCTGGCCGAAAGTTTCCGACTTCCAAACTACCTGTTCGGAATCAACCAAAACCAACTCTCCCTGGATCCGATCTCCATTCTCAAGGGTGAGCACTCCGGCATGAAGCGGCAAGGGGGCCAGACAGAGAAGTGTGCGCGTGAAAAACCTGGACAAACATGTCGATAGAACCACAGGTGGACCTTAAAGTTTCTGGGTGAACCAACAGTGAAAACCGTTCTAAGAAAAACGGAACAAGCTGCAATAATGCCATAACTGTCAATAATCTGGCACGCCGTTACTACTCAGCAGTCCATATCAAAATACGGACACGGCCACTTTAGATGCTCATTTATAGCCTATACGGCATCAATTGCGGCAAACTGAGGCTAACTTCCGGCAAATGGATTAGCAGAGAGATTTTGTGAGCGAAGAACAAACTAACAATGCACTTGCCAGGATATGTCGCGTTTTGGCCTCAATCCCGAGTGGCTATGTAGTCACTTATGGAGATTTAGCGGAGATGGCCGGCTTTCCCAGGGCAGCCCGGCTCGCCGGCCAACAACTGAGGAAGTTACCCAAAGACACCAATCTCCCCTGGCACAGAGTGATCAACGCCCAGGGTCGTATCTCCCTACCTGAACCCGGAGCCTCCCGCCAACGGGAACGACTACAGAAGGAAGGAGTTAGTTTTCTTAAAGGGCGAGTGGATATGGCAAGATATCGGTGGAAACCCTAGATCTGGCACCCGGTGATTAAGATAAAGAATGATATGGCTTGTAGCATCATGCCTCTTCGCCCTCCCCCTTCCACGGGGCCACGGCAAAGAGTAACAACATCCCCGGAACCGCAAGGGCAGCACACAACAAAAAGAAATTGGTCCATCCCATTGCCTGCACCAAATATCCCGTAGAGGCATTGGCAAAAGTTCTGGGCAGGGAGGTCAGCGCGGTAAAGAGCGCTAATTGTGTCGCAGTATGTAATTTACTGGTGGTGCGAGCAATAAAGGCAATAAACACCGCCGTTCCAAGCCCCACTCCCAAATACTCAAAAACAATAACTACTGCCAATAGCCAGAGGCTGGGCTCAAAGCCAGGGGTATCGACCAAGCCCTCATTCGCCTGGGCCAGAAGAATAAAGCCAAAGATAGAAACAATCTGAACAACACCAAAAATCCACAGGCATTTATTGATCCCTATTCGCACGATTAACAGCCCACCGAGAAAGCCACCAATCACCGCCGGCCAAAGCCCTGCATTTTTAGCAACAATACCGATATCTGTATTGGAATACCCCATATCCAGGTAGTAAGGCGTCGCCAGGGCCGTGGCCATGCTATCGCCCAACTTGTACAGAAACATAAATGCCAGCACCAGGATGGCGTGCCTAGCACCATTGCGACTAAAAAACTCCACAAAAGGCAGAACAATAGCTTCACGCAATGATCTTGGTCGAGCTGCTGGGTGCTGCGGCTCAGAAACGATCAATGTCATAAATACCGCAATCAGCATAAAGGCTGCCGTCACCCAAAACACCTGCCCCCAGGCCAGGTGATCAGAGAGAATTAAGCTGAGAGACCCCGGCACTAAGCCGGAAATACGGTAGGCGTTGGCGTGAAAGGAGTTGCCGAGCCCCAACTCCCAGTCCGGTAGGATTTCCCGGCGAAAGGCATCCAGGACGATATCCTGGCTGGCACTAAAAAAGGCAACGCCAAAGCACAGAGCCGCGATCGTCCAAATTTTAAATTGGGGGTTGAACATCCCCAGTGCGCCAATAAAGACTATCAACAGGAGCTGCATCACCAACATCCAGCCCCGGCGCCTCCCCAGTATCGGAAAGGCGTAGCGCTCCATTAGCGGCGCCCAAAGAAACTTCCAGGTATAGGGCAATCCCAGTAGTGAGAAAATACCAATCGTCGCCAGGTCCACACCTTCACTTCTCAGCCAGGCAGGCACCAGCTGTATCAGTACAAACAACGGCATCCCAGAGGAAAAGCCGGTGCCGATACAGATCAGCATGCGCCGGTTGAATATCGCTTCCCTGACTGTTTCGTGAGCCATAGCTTGTCGCGTTTATTCGTTAACTCTGCAATTGAAAATGTGCACTCTCCTACTCCCCATAAGGGGAAACCCGGATACGGAAGAGTAATAACGATGCTCAGGAGAAGTAGTGGTTTTCCCCTCCACCAACATAGACATAAGCCAGCGAAAAAGCTCGGTGACAGCCGTCACCCCGTGCACAAATAACTGGCAGTAAAAAACGTTAAAGGCCACTTATTAGTGGCCAAAAGGAAAATAGATAAGAGCTTCTTCAAGAAAACAGGAAGAGAGAGGGTATCTTATAGCCCCGATGGGGCTTTAACCTGGCTGTGGCTGTTCTTCACTCCAGCCGCGTCTCTCCCGCCGCCAAAAATAGATAGAAAGGAATATGGCCGGCAGCCCCATTAATGCCGCGTAGATAAAGAAGTGGGCGTAGCCCTGAGCATCCACCACGATACCGGAGAAGCCGCTGATAAATTTACCGGGCAACGTCATCAAGGAACTAAAAAGTGCGTATTGTGTGGCGGTGTAAGCCTTGTTGGCGAGGCTGGAGAGATAAGCAATCAAAACCGCATTGGCGATGCCTCCGCTGATATTGTCGGCACTGATCACCAAAGCCAGCCAGGCCTTGTCAGGGCCAATAAGCGCGAGCTGGGCAAATAGGAGGTTGGTACACGCGACCATCACCGCGCCGAGGATCAGGGGGCGCATAATGCCGTAGCGCACGACGAACAGCCCACCAAGAAACGAACCGAGGACCGTGCAGAAAAACCCAAAAACCTTGCTGATCTCGGCGATTTCGGTCTTGGTAAATCCCAAATCCAAATAAAAGGGATTCGCCATTATGCCCATGGCAATATCGCTGAGACGGAATATTCCGATAAAAATCAACAAGACAAGGGCAAAACGACCATTGCGCTGGAAGAACTCAATAAACGGGCAGGCCACCGCTCGAATAAACCACTCCTTAAGGCGACTGTGCTCTCCTTTGCCAAGCAGGCGCTCAACCCATTCATTCTGCATGCCCTCCGCCTCGCGATTGACCTGGGAGTGATCGGGCTCGGCAATCGCCAATGTGGTCATCACACCAATGCCCATCAATCCCGCCATCGCCAGGTAAGATACCGACCAGCTGGCAATATCCGCGATAAAGAGCGCACCAGCGCCGGCCACCAACATCGCTACACGATAGCCAAAGACGTAATTCGCCGCCATGGCGCCCTGATAGTTTTCATCGATCGCTTCGATTCGATAGGCATCAATGGCGACATCCTGCGAAGCCGAGCAAAATGCCACCCACAGCGCAAGCAGGGCCACCTCGGTCAGGGCCAATTGTGGGTTTACGCTGGCCATTCCGACAATTCCAAGGGCTATACCTAGTTGGGAGACCAGCATCCAACTGCGGCGTTTACCCAAGCGCGCAATTGGAGAAGGCAGACGCAAGTGATCGATAATCGGTGCCCACAACACCTTGATTGAAAAGGTGATACCCACCCAGGCAAAAAAACCTATGGCTGTGCGACTCACACCGTAATCGCGCAGCCAGGCGGTCAGAGTGGAAAAAACCAGCAGTAGAGGAAGTCCAGCTGAGAAACCGAGGAAAAACATGGTGAGGACTTTGGGCTTCAGGTAAACCCGCAGTGTCTGCCCCCAGGTTAAGTTCTGCTGCATGTTTTCCAAGTTCACTCCCGAAGCCCACAGGCCACTCAATCAGCTCATTGTTTGTTCTTTACCGAAGCTAGGACAACTCAGTGGCCCCACAGAACCTCCAGCTCGGCTTCCGCCAGTTTATTGGCATTGACATTGAAGCCTACCTTGGCGGGGGAGGAGTTTTCATCCAGCGGCAGCGAATCCACCTTTAGGGCATAGACCCGGAATCGGTAGTGGTGATCGCCGTGACCTTTTGGTGGGCAGGCACCCCCATAACCGGGGTTGCCATAATCATTGCGCCCCTGAATCGCCTCAGGTATCAAGCCATTTTTAAGATCACCCGCCCCCTCCGGCAAACTGGTTACATCAGCGGGGATATTAAACATCACCCAGTGCCACCAACCGCTACCAGTGGGCGCATCGGGATCATAGACCATCACCGCATAGCTTTTAGTTCCCTCCGGGGCACCACTCCAACTCAATTGGGGAGAGAGGTTCTCCCCCCCACATCCACTGTACACATGGGCCAGTGGCATCTTTCCACCGGGTTTCAGGGAGCTGGAAGAGAGGGTCAGCTGTCCAGCCTGTGTAGCCATTGTCGCCAGGAAAAGGGCTGATGCCAGCAGGCCTTTACTGAGTTTGCGGTAACTAAAACGGCGAAATCCTAAATTCATTTCCAATGCTCCCAAAGTTATTCTTCTACACCGTTATTCTTCTACACCGGCCAACAGGTTCGAGGCCTTATCCAGATCCATATTGCCGCCGGTGAGGACAATCGCAACATTCTTATTGCGAAAGCGCGCACCGTGCTCAAGTACCGCAGCCAGGCCAACCGCCGCAGAGGGCTCCACCAGTTGCTTGGTGCGTGTCCACAACAGTTCCATTGCCCGCACGATACCATTTTCAGAAACTGTCACAATATCCCGCACGGTGCGACGAATCACGGAATAATTCCTGCGTCCCAGTGTGGTGCGCAGACCATCGGCAATGGTATTGGGTTGCTGGGTAGTGATATGCACACCACCGCGCAGAGACCTTTGGGCGTCATCAGCACCTGCGGGCTCAGCGCCAATCACCAACACATCCGGTGCAAGGGCCGTCATGGCCAGACCGATACCTGCCAGCAACCCCCCACCCCCTACCGGAGCCAGGATCACATCTGGAGTGAAGCCCCGGTCTCGACACTGCTGCATCATCTCCAATGCAACGGTGCCCTGCCCGGCGATAATGCGACTGTCATCAAAAGGCGGTACCACATGAGCGCCAGTCTCCTCTACCACCGCTTGCAGTGCGGCTTCACGCTCGGTTTGGCTGGGACCACAAATGACAATTTTGGCGCCGTAACTCTGCAAAGCCACTCGCTTGGCCCTGGGCGCCGTCTCTGGCATCACAACAATACAAGCTAGGCCGCGCTCAGCTGCCGCCCAGGCCAGGGCCGCACCGTGATTTCCCGAGGAATGTGTTGCCACCAGTTGAGCCCCATCGGGCAGATTGGCAAGGGCGTTGGTGGCACCGCGGGCCTTGAAAGCGCCGACTTTTTGCAGGTGTTCACACTTGAACCAGAGATTAGCCCCCCCTATTTCATCGAGTAATTGGGAGCGAATGAGTGGCGTTCTATGAACAGAGTTGGAAATAGTTTGAGCGGCGCAAAAAACATCCGCACTGGTGGGCAGGTCGTTACGGTCCGATGGCATAGCTTTCTTGATCTAAATAATTTTTGCTGAATGTACCAATTCACTCCCCTAAAAAACCAGTAAATTTCCCTCTTCCAGCCACAAGCTTCAGCGTGTCTACTTCTGCAACATTCTCAACAAACTAAATTTTCGTTTATTGAAAGGGGCGTAACGTAGATTGAAATCCAAAATATTCTTGCGCTTCATTACGGCCTTGTAGTGACTGAAAGTTTTAAAACCATGCTCTCCGTGATAGCAGCCCATTCCGCTGGCTCCCACCCCGCCAAACGGCAGATCTTGGGCCAACATAAACATCATGCAATCATTCACACAGGCGTTACCAGAGCTACAGCTTGAGATAATGCGATCGGCTAAGTCATCGCTTTTGGTAAAGATATACAGGGCTAGTGGTTTTTCTCGTTGATTGACAAAAGCCTCTACCTTACCAAACTCATCCAGCTCGATCACCGGCAGGATTGGCCCGAATATCTCCTCTTGCATCACAGGCGCCTCAAGATTGACATTACGCATCAGAGTCGGTGCCATATAACACTCTTCAATATCTACATCGCCGCCGTAAATAACATCTCCACCACTGAGAAGATCCGCCAGGCGCAGCGTATGCCGGCTATTGACGATGCGCCCATAGTCAGGGCTCTTCTGTGGGTTCTCGCCAAACATTGCTATCAACGCTTGCTGAATAGCCGGTACCAATAAATCGGCGGTATGCTGGGTGCACAGTACATAATCCGGTGCGATACAGGTCTGCCCCGCATTGGTGAACTTACCCCAGGCGATGCGACGGGCGGCGAGCTCAATATCGGCATCGTCCGCCACGATACAGGGGCTCTTGCCCCCGAGCTCCAAAGTAACTGGCGTCAGGTGCTTGGCTGCGGCGGCCATAACAATTCTCCCGACCCGACCACCGCCAGTGTACATAATATGCTCCCAGCGCTGCTCCAATAGCTCAGTGGTTTCGGCTACAGCGCCCTCAACACAGGCAAACGCATCGCGGTCGAGATAACGCGGCAACAGATCTGCGATCAATTGAGAGGTATTGGGAGCCAGCTCTGATGGCTTAACCACAGCACAATTTCCCGCAGCGATTGCGGGAACCAATGGCGATAGCAGCAATTGCAAAGGATAGTTCCAGGCGCCAATTATCAGAGCCACTCCGAGAGGTTCTGGACGGATATAGCTAGCTGCGGGCTGGGTCAGTAATGGTGAGGATACTTTGCGCGGGCGAACCCAGCGCTTCAAGCGCTTGAGGGTATGATCGATATCACTGTAGAGGAAAGCGATCTCAGTCAGATAGGCTTCCTGCGGGGCCTTGTGTAAATCTTCCTTCAGGGCACGAATAAAGCGGGCTTCATTTTCACTGAGCATTTTGCGCAACTGGCTCAGCTGCCGACGCCTCCAACCCAGTTCTACAGTGACACCGCTGCGAAAATAGGCCCTCAGGCCGGCAACCAAGGCTGCGGCATTGCCACCACTTCCCACACTGAGATCTGACAGCATTTGCGCTTCCAGTAATGAAACCTTCAACCCTTTATCCCCCAATGAGTATATGTCTCCCGCAGCCAGGCCTAGGACCGGGCTTCTGCAGCGGGCGCAATCTTCTTGGAAGTTGGTTATAAGTCAAGCAACTGGTAGCAATTTCTCCCAATAACTAACCAAAAAAAAGAATTTTGATCCCAAAAGGTGCAAGTGTTCACACTCAGAAAAATAGGACTGCCAACGCCAGTACGGTTATCCAAAGCAACAGGGATCTGGATAGCAGCGCCTGTAAACCCTCAATTTCCGCACCGCTTTGGCGCTGGATTTGGGAGAGGTCTGCAGTGGCGCTGCACTCATTGGCGTCAATACCTCCCAGGGCGCCCTCAAGATAGGCTTCAAGCACCTGGGCAGTATCTCGCTCCCGACACATCAGGCACTGCCTCCAGGCCCGGTAACATCCGGCAAAATTTCCGACAATTGCGAAGCTGAGCCCCATCACCCGCACAGGTACCCACTCCAACAACCACAACCAGCGCGCCGCCGCAGTTTCATTCTCGGTTCCCCGAACTCGCTCTGCATACAAGGCACTTAGTCGAAACAACAACGCCCCAGGAATTCCCAGCAAAATAAACCAAAACAATACGGCAAAAAGCCGCTCAAAAGCACAGTATGCCGCACCACGAAAGACCTGTTCATGCAGGCGCCCACCCTCGGCAACGCCTTCGTGAATTTCTCCCAGCAGGGGGCTTGCCGCTTCAGCGGCACCTTTAAAATCGCCCCGGTACCAATTGCGTAGATAGGCGCTCAAGATGTCATTAAAGTTGCCACGCCCCAGGCAGTAGAGAAGCAGGGGAATACTCAGCAACAGCACCCCCAGAGCACCGGAGGAAGATTCTACTAAAACCATTGCCAATGCCACGGCCAAAACTGGCGGCAGGACACTGAACCCGAGCTGCAAACCCTCTTTTCCGCGCAGCTGGGAAAGCCCCTCTATATAGGCACTCCAGCGATCAAACCAGTGATCGCGGTGCAAAGGCGCACCCGATCCCCAAATTTGTACCAAGGCCAAAGTTAATAAAATAATCAGCAAGGTCATAACGTTGCCGCGATAATCTTCAAAGAATTTAAATTGCCGACACAAAGGTGCCGGGGCCCGATTGTAATGCTGTCTCAACACAGACAGTAACAGCAGGTTTGCGCCAAAACACCGCGCTAAGATTACCCGGAGATTTTTTTCACTTCCCCCAGGTAACGCTCCCAGTCAAAACCCGGGCCTGGATCTAACTTGCGCCCAGGTGCGATATCGGAGTGCCCGGTAATTTTATCGATCCCTATTTCTGGATAGGCTTGCATAATGGCGCGGGTCACCTCTGCCAGCGCCAAATACTGGGCATCGGTATAACTATCCGTATCCAGGCCCTCCAGCTCGATACCAATGGAAAAGTCATTGCAATTGCTGCGCCCCCTGAATTCCGACTTGCCCGCATGCCAGGCACGTCGATCCAGCGGCACATACTGGGTAACGATGCCATCGCGATCGATAAGTAGGTGTGCAGAAACCTGTAAAGCGGCAATTTCTGCAAAATAAGGGTGGGCATCGATATCCAACTGCCCCAGAAAAAACGTATCGATATAGGGGCCACCATACTGGCCAGGGGGCAGGCTGATACTGTGAATCACCAACAGGTCCACAGGGCAGTTTTCCGGCCGGCTGTTGCAGTGAGGGCTGGGAACCCGGCGCGCCCCGGATAACCAGCCGGCATCCACTTGATATTTCAATCTGCGATCTCCGTTCCAAAAAACTAACACCCCGAATAGCTCGGGATTTCAGCAGTAACCATTTTATGGAAGGGTTGATCGATATGCCAATCCGTTTGGAGCTGTCACGCGACAGAAGTGGCGGCCCAGCAGCAGACCGACCGGGCATAATAAATTGGCTCTTTATGCCTTAACGCTGTTCACTGCGTTTTTTGCGCACGTTGCCGATCACCGACTGCAGTGCGCGTTCAAACAACATACCATCGTCTAAGGGTAACAACTGTGCCGAGCGCAAGGCATGCGCCAATTCCAAACGACCAAATTCCGCCACCTTGGCGCCATTGCGGTTTACAAAAATAAACTGGTCGATATCGCGGATCACCGCCGCCAAACGGCAGCGGAACTGCTCGTCCTCGGAGCGCTTCAACTCGAACCAACTGCCCTGGGCCAGGCGGAAAGTCATCTGCCAATGGGGGTCGTCTTCGGCAAGCTGTGTCAGTCCCTGTTCCTCAGTAGCAGGGGAAACCTCTGCCTGGGCAACGGCCTGCTCTATCTCCTCCATGGGCGGCACAGCAACTTCCGCTTGGACTTCGATACTGTCGACTTCTACCCGATCATCAGTCCGCAAGACTTCGGCTACTTGTGACTCTGCACCAGCAATTAAATCGGACACATCGGACGTTTCAGCTGGAGCTTCCGTCACAGCTTCCACAACAGTGGCCGCCTGGACTTCCCGTGCTACCTGCTCTTTGACCAGGCGCTCGCGCTCCTCAGTCAGGCGTTGCGCCAAGGCAAAGCGCTCGCGGTAAATTTCTTTAAGGCCGGCAAACAGGCTGCGCGCCTCGAATGCGTTGTAGGAAAGTGCCTCGATGCCTTCTCGCAGGCGCTCCTGCAAAGAAGGCAGCAGGCTCAAAAGTTGTTTGCGTGCCTCCGGCATCGGTGCCTGCACACTCCAAACCAGATCCCGAGCGGTACGCACATCTCGACTCCAGGTCTCGCTGTCGGTGCCCTCTTTAACGCAGGTGAGGAACAATACGTTATTCCACACCTTGTTGAGCCAGTCCTGCACTACTGGTGGCAGGTCGCGCTCCGCCACTAACGCATCCATTACAGCGGCAACTCGTGCCCGCGCAGCCTGGGTTTTTGCGCGACCATCGGCCTCGTCCACCACCCGGCGCTCTAGCATCTCAGCACGCTTGCGCTCGCGGGCAATAAATTCACGCAGGGATTCCAACAGCGTCGAAAAGATATGGATGTCCTGATCAAATTCATTCAGGGCGCGCTCAACAATCTGTGAAATCTCGCGATAAAGCGGGTCGGACTCATAACTTTCAGGCGGCTGCCAACCTGTCGCTGCATCGGCGAGCTCATTGAGCAGCTTGCGCGCGGGATGGCCCCCCTTACTGAAAAAGGATTTGTCGGCAATAGCCACTTTCAGCAAAGGCAATTGCAGACGCCCCAACAGAGTTTTGATTGGAGCTGCGAGGCTACGGTCTTCCAAAATGAAGGAGAACAACATCTCCACCAGTTTGATGACATCGCTGTCCACTTTTGCCAACGATGCCGCCTGGTTGGCCTCTATCAGACGCTGCTGCAATAGCTCTCCCACGTTGAGCAGCTGGGCAGCACCGCCGCCCTGGTAATGAACGCCGTTTTGCAGGGCCCCCAGATGGCTGAGCAGATCTCCTGCCGGCATGGGCGCCATACCCGCGGTAGCTGGTATAAGGCCCGGCGCAAAATGACCACTGACTGCAACGCCCTGGGCAATTTGGCCCTGACCTTCACCCGCAACTGCCGGGGCCTGACTACCACTTGGACCTCGCGCACTGTAAACAGAGCGCTGGCGCGCAGCGCGCTGCTGCTCCCTCAGGTAGGGCAACACCCCCTGCTCCACCAGCAACTGGTTGCAAAATTCATAAAAACCCCGCAGCTGCTGCATCACCAGCTGCTCAAATTTTTTCAACAGGGTGAGGCGGGCGCGGATATGCAGGTCGAGGGGCTGGATAGCCTCCACAAAGGCATCGCAGATAACATCTGGACCGAGGGGATTATTCTTGTCGTAAACTTTAACCGCATAGAGAGTGTCCAGGCGAAGGCACAACTCGGTTAAAGATTCTGCGAAGTCGCGTTTGGCATTGGCCACCATAGTATCTGCGGCCACCAATTGCTCGAGGTCATCGTTATGGACCAGCGATAGATTATCCGAGACGAAACTGGCCTCGGCCTGAGCCTCCTGGCGAATCTGAAAAGCCTGTTGGACACTGTCGATAAAACGCTCGGCGATATTGCGACGTTCAACCCGCAACAGACGCAGGGCCTGGAACAAGCCGTCCTGCTCCTCCTGGCCATGGGCCCGCTCGGCCATAGCGAAAAGTGAGTCATCTACTTTGCCGAACAGTGCCTTGACCCGCTCGAACAGCTCGGCGCAGGCCTTCTCTTTCAACATTGAAACAGCCGACGGCAGTACTGCAGGCTTGCCCGTAAGCCCTGCCGACCGCTCTGCACTTTTTTCTGAAAGGGAAACTACCTTGCTGGATTCACTCATTTCCAAGAGGTCCTTCAAATACCATCCGGCTTTTACATATTCGCTGGCTTAAATCTTGTTAGCCGTATAAGTCGCGGTAAATAACCAAGCCTTACTTTTTACCCGCACCACTTCTATCAAAGGGAGACTACGGGCAGAGCAACACTTCGCCACCCTAATTAAATTTTGTCGGCATTCCGCTCAAAAAAAACCAATAACTTCTTGATTTTGCTCAGATTTCGAGCTTTTTAATGCAGACGAGTTGAATAGTGAGGAAGAGGTTAGCACGCGCTTGCATCGATACCTATTTGCCAAGAATTTTACCCATGATAACCGCCCTATTGACACAGTTTCGCGACACATTTGAGACACTTGTCACAGCGAAATATTGGGGCAACTGTTAACGGGACAATTGTGCGAAGTGCGACTGCATTCGGCTCCAGACAATCCAAACCCTATGGGTTTTGGTAAACTGCCCGCGCGTTTATTTTGAGATTTGCCAATGCACCCTAAAGACTCCACCATCCCGAACATCATGACCGACCTGCAAAGGGCTGTGCGAACGGCACTGGAGGAGGATATTGGCAGTGGTGATATTACAGCCCAGCTGATCCCGGCCGATCGCAGTGCCCGCGCCCGCGTAATCACCCGCGAGGACTGCACCCTGAGCGGACGCGCCTGGGTTGAGGAGATCTTTCGGCAGCTAGATCCCGATCTACAACTAACCTGGCATTTTGCCGATGGCGACAAAATTGCCGCCAACAGTGTGATTTTCGAACTGCAAGGCAATGCCCGCACAATCCTCACTGGAGAACGCACCGCGCTCAATTTCCTGCAAACCCTGTCGGGTACCGCCACCACTGCCGCAGAGTTTGCCACCCGCGCTGCCGGTACTGAAGTGAAAATCCTCGACACCCGCAAAACCATTCCTGGCCTGCGCAGCGCGCAAAAATATGCCGTATTGTGCGGTGGTTGCCACAATCACCGCATCGGCCTGTACGACGCTTTCCTTATTAAGGAAAACCATATTGCCGCTGCCGGCGGTATCGACAAGGCGGTAGCTCAGGCGAGAAGCATCAAACCGGATGCGCTGGTAGAGGTTGAGGTAGAAACCCTTGAGGAACTGCAACAAGCACTGGATAGCGGTGCCGATGTGATTATGCTCGACGAATTCAACGATGCAGACACTCGCAGCGCTCTGGCATTGGCCAAAGGGCACGCGAAAATTGAAATTTCCGGTAGTGTCGATCGGGAGAGAATTGCACAACTGGCAGAGCTGGAAGTCGATTACATTTCCTCTGGCAGCTTGACCAAGCACCTGCGCGCTATTGATCTATCCCTGCGTATCGACTTTTAAGCACGCTCAGAAAGGGGCACGTTAAAACGGGGCACGGCGCTATATTGCGACTGCGGTGCCCCATAAACAACCCATAGTCATCAGTGATGATGGTGGTGGCTTTCTTCCTGGGACTTCTCTTCGACAGACTCCACAGTATTCATTGCGCCGTGGTTGCTGTGATCTCCGTGACCACCATGGCCGAGGGCACCCCACAAAGTCCAAAATCCAAACAGCATAATTGCAGCGGCAAACCCCAGGCGAACCCCTGGCTTCTGCACAATATTACGCACCTGCACGGCGGCGGCACCGGTCGCCAACATGGCCGGCAAAGTGCCCAGACCAAAGGCGAGCATCGCCAGCGCCGAACGCTCGGCGCTGCCCTGAGCCAGGGCGAAAGTTAAAGCGCTGTAGACCAGGCCGCAGGGTAGCCAGCCCCATAGAGAACCCAGGGCAACGGCCTGGCCGGCAGAACGCACTGGCAGTAATTTTGCCGAAAGCGGCTGCACGTAGCGCCAGAGGTATCTGCCGCCTTTCTCCAGCCACACCAGGCCGCGCCAGATACCCGCCACATAGAGCGCCATCACAATCAACATAATGCCTGCGGCAAACCGCAGGGGCGTCAACACCGGAATAACCGCCGCCCCCAAGGCACCGGCGAGCCCACCCATTAATGTGTAGCTGGCAATGCGCCCTAACTGATAAGAGCCCAATTGCACCCAGGCGGTCTGCCTACCGGGTACTGCCATACCGAGCGCGCCGGAAATCCCTCCACACATACCGATACAATGACTACTACCGAGAAAACCGATGGCGAGCGCAGCCGCCAAAAACCCCCAATCCCCCACGAATTACCGCTCCTTTTCCTCAGTCTCTGAAGATGACGCCTGCAGGTCATCGTCAAATAAAATCCGCCGCCCCTCGGTTTCCAGGTCGTCGTACTGGCCGTTGTTCACGGCCCAGAAAAAGACTTTAACGGCGAGAGCGACGAACAACACCGCAATAGGAATCAGGAAATAGAGACTGTCCACACATCACTCCTCTGCATTAATCCGCCAAGCCGGGACGGAGATTAGGCACAACTTGGGTGGCATCTTCTGCCGATGGTGCGGCTCGGGACAAGCGCAATGCATTGATTACCACCACCAGGGAGCTCACAGACATACCGATAGCGGCAGCCCATGGGGGTACTAGGCCACATACTGCCAGAGGCAGTGCGATGGCGTTATAGCCCAGAGCCCAGGCCAGGTTTTGACGGACCACCCGACGACACTTGCGCGCCAGGGCGACTGACTGTGCCAATACCCGCAGATCGCCATTAAGCAGAATCGCGTCGGCGCGTGATTGGGCCAGATCGGCGGCAGACATCATCGCTACCGAGGCGTCCGCACCTGACAGCACCGGTACATCGTTGAGGCCATCCCCCACCATCAGGACCTTTTCCCCAGCATCCTGCAGCTGCTTTATATGAGAGAGCTTGTCTTCAGGCGATGCGCCAGCACGGAAACCATCGATTCCCGCTTCATGGGCCAAGCGTTGCACCTCCCCCGACTCATCTCCACTCAACAATTCAGCCGACAAGCCCATCTGCTCTAACTCACGCACGGCTTGAGCGGCAGACACCCGCAATTGATCCCCAAGGACGATCCAGGCGATAGCGCCTTGATCATCGGCGAGCAACAACCACTGCCCCTCCCCTTCGGGAGGGGAGTCGGACTGAGACACGGCAAAATCCGCCCGCCCCAAACGATAGCGGTTGCCCTCTATCAGCCCCTCCAGGCCACAGCCAGTATGAACTTTGAGTTGGCTCGCGGTCAGGTTGCCGCGCCAGGCTCGAAATGCTCGCGCTAAGGGGTGATGGGTTTGCGATTCGAGGGCAGCGGCCACATCCTTGACCCGCTGCTCAGCCCAACCATCACGCAGTAAATCAATACGCAAGATGCGCGGCTCACCGCGCGTTAATGTACCGGTTTTATCAAACACCACGCGGCTGATACTCGGCAAAGTCTCTAAAAGACTGCCGCCGGCAACCAGAAGTCCCAACTCCTGCAGCCGCAGAGTCGCCGAGGCCAATGCCGCAGGTGTCGCCAAAGACAGGGCACAGGGGCAGGTCACCACCAATACCGACAGAGCTACCCAGAAAGCCCGATTCGGGTCCAACTGCCACCAAACAGCGAAAGCCCCCAAGGCCGCAACCAGCACCACCCCGACAAAAATACCGGCAACCCGATCAGCCAGGGCTACCTGAGCCGGCTTCTCCAACTGGGCGCGCTCCACAAGGCGCTCGATCGCCGATAGCCGTGTGGATTTCCCGGCTGCGGTGACGCGCACGGTAAGGCTGGAGTCGCCGTTGACACTGCCCGCATACACATGGCTGCCCACGGACTTCTGCTGCAGGGCCGACTCACCGCTGAGCAGCGATTCGTCCACACCACTCTCTCCTTCAAGCACCTCGCCATCGGCGGGAATTGTGTCTCCGGGGCGCAGTAAAATCCGGTCGCCTACTGCCAAGGCAGCCACGGGAATATGTTCAATTTCAGCGCCGTCATATCGGGCCGCGGTCATCGGCAACAGCTGGGCCAGGCCGCCACTGGCGAGTCCGGCGCGGTGGCGCGCGCGCATCTCGACGGTGCGCCCCAGCAGCAAAAAGAAGGTGAACATCGAGATGGATTCAAAATACACCTCGCCGGTACCGAATACGGTGGCATAAAAACTGGCACTGTAGGCCAGGCCAATGGCGAGGGAGACCGGCACATCCATGCTCAGATGGCGCGCGCGCAGGCTGCGCAGGGCCGCGCTGAAGAAAGGCCGCGCGGCATAGAACACTACGGGAGTTGCTACCAACAGGGAGACCCAGCGGAAGTAGCGCTCAAACTCGCCCACATCGCCGCTGCCGGCACCGAAATAGAGGGCGATGGCGAACATCATCACCTGCATAGTGCCGAGACCGGCAACACCCAGGCGGCGCAGGGCGGCACGATGCTCACTCTGAATCACACGTTCCCGATTGGCAGCAGTGGCCGGCGCCGGGCGATAGCCAATGCGCTCCAGCGCTTCAAACAGGGCGCTGGGCTGCAACTGTTCGGGGTCGAATACGATTTGTGCACGCTGGGTACTGGCATTGACCGAGACTTTCTCGATGCCGGCCAGTTGGCCCAGATGCTTCTCTATCAACCATACACAGGCGGCGCAGGTAATACCGCCAATCAGCAGGGCCGCCATCTGGCGCCCCCCCTCCCAGTCGTGCACGAATTGCTGCTGTACCTCGGGGAGGTCGTAGGCGCTCCAGCGATCCTGTGGCTGCTTCTGTTCCGGGCGATCACTTTGTTTTTCCCGGTAGCGGTAGAAACCATCCAGTCCACCAGAAACGATCGCGCTCGCCACGGCCTCACAGCCCGGGCAGCACATGCTGCGCGGGGCACCTTCAATTACAACCGAGTGGTTACTGCCAGCGGGAACGGGAAGCCCGCAGTGATAACAGGGGGAGGTCATTGACTACCGGGGTTCATGGGCGCCGCATTGCCCAGATCGAAGTTGATCTCGCCTTTTAAGCGCCACTCAGCACTCTGGTGCTCATGCGGGTCCAGTTCTGGCATCAGACGCAGGTACCAACGGCTTTTTAATGCGCCCTGAACTTCACCGGAATAACGCCCCACTGAGAGTTGTGATAATACGATGTGCTGATCGAGATCCTCTTCCACCGGGTGGCTCAGGGTGAGCAGCAATTTTTCTGGATAATCAGCATTGCCATTGAGCTCGACAGTAACATTGCCCTCCGCACGCTGGAACTGCACCAGGGCGGCCAGCCCCATGGCTTTGGCCCGCTGGTCCTGCTCGGCAGAAAAGTGGTACATGCGGCTGTCTTTGTAGTAGGTATCGCTGACTTGATCATCAGCGAAGCGAACGGCAATAGAGACCGTAATAGAGGAGACTACAATCACCGCAATCAGCGGTGCCAGGACCATCCAGGCCCAGAATTCCCGATACCAGGGTTTCGACGTTGGTTCATTCATCGCGTTACCAAATTACCGTTTTGTGCAGAAAAGCAGAGCCCGCCAGGGCGGGCCCGTACTTTGCAACGGGAACGGTGTCCCGTCTACTGCTTAGGACCAATAAATACCGTTCGATGCTTAGTGACCAACTCCGGGTCGTCGACAGCCTGCACCACGATTTCGATATCGTGCTTGGTATCCTTCAGCTGAGTCTTGGGCACACTCACCCGAATCGGCACCGGATAAATTTCACCGGCCTTCAGGTAGATGTTACGCGGCTTGCGCACCGAATAGTCATAATTCGGGTTGCCCTCAATAAGGATCGTAAACTCATGGGCCGCCTGATCCATATTGTTGATCTTCACGGTGTATACGTTCTGCACCACCCCGCGGGATACCCGGAACATACGGGCACCACGGTCACGGGTGATCTCCGCCTCGATAGGGCTGCGAGTTGCCACCTGATGCGAAAACAATCCTACCATGGCTAGCAAAACGACTGCGTAGCCAAACAGGCGCGGTCGCAAAAAGTTTGTCTTGCCAGTCTGCAGCTCGTCCTCGGAGGTAAAGCGAATCAGACCGCGCTCATACCCCATCTTGTCCATCACGCTGTTGCAGGCATCGACACAGAGGCCGCAGTTGATACATTCAAACTGCAGACCATCGCGAATATCGATATCTACCGGGCAGACCTGTACGCACCAGTAGCAGTCGATACAGTCGCCCATCCCTTCGGCTTTGTAATCCACATTCTTCTTGCGCGGTCCGCGAGTCTCACCACGTTTGGCATCGTAATAGACTGCGAGGGTGTCCTCGTCATACATCACCGACTGGAAACGCGCGTAGGGGCACATGTACTTGCACACCTGCTCGCGCAGGAAACCAGCGTTCAAGTAAGTAGCGAAAGTGAAGAAGGCAACCCAAAAAGCACCCTGTGGATGGGCGTTAAAAGTAGCCAGATCCACCACTAGATCGCGTATACCGTAAAAGTAACCGACAAAGGCCAGGGCCGTGGCCAGCGAGATCAACAACCAGATAACATGAGTGCCCCCCTTCCGCAAAATCTTTTCTGCGTTCCAGGGTGCTTTATCCAGCTTCATACGCTTATTGCGGTCGCCCTCACAGACCCGCTCCGCCCACATAAACATCATGGTCCACACGGTCTGGGGGCAAGTGAAACCACACCAGACCCGTCCCATCCAGGTGGTAACGGCAAACAGGGCGAAGGCTGCAATGATCAGCAACCAAGCCAGCAGGAAGCCATCCTGTGGGCCAAAGGTTGTCCAAAGAATATGGAATTGGCGGGTGGGAAGATCAAAAAAGACCGACTGGCGCCCGTCGATATTGATCCAGGGGATAAAAAAGAAAGCCAGTAACAGCGGCAGGCCTGTGTACTTGCGAATTCGGGTATAAATACCGCGAATATGGCGAATATAAATCTTGTCGTCCG
The DNA here is from genome assembly GCF_020524905.1 of Microbulbifer variabilis. Taxonomy (GTDB): domain Bacteria; phylum Pseudomonadota; class Gammaproteobacteria; order Pseudomonadales; family Cellvibrionaceae; genus Microbulbifer; species Microbulbifer variabilis_A. Next base: position 175,023 of record NZ_JAIVKI010000005.1, read on the forward strand.
ACTCATAGAGCATGCGGTAGCGAACTTCGCCATTACCTTCCTGCTCTTCGCGGGTGGGAATCAAGTCACTCACAAAAACCTCACTCTCACACGGGCAAAAACTGCACGCGGGCACAGGTAGCCACTTATGTTGAGGCTTTTATCTCCGTCCCTGCAGCACCCGGAGCTCCTTGTATAAAAATAAGGCCCGACTAATTAGGCGGGCCTTATTCGATTACTGCTGTTCTTCGTCCTGTTTGGACAAGCTGTAGACATAGGCCGCCACCAGGCGGATCTTGTCTTCACGCAGTTTCTCCTTCTGCGCTGGCATCTTATTCGAGCGCCCACCGCGAATGGTGTGCTGAATCTGCTCGCGGTTGCTGCCGTAGAGCCACAAGTCATCGGTCAGGTTAGGTGCGCCGATGGCCTGGTTGCCCTTGGCATCCAATCCATGACAGGCCATACATACGGTGTTGAACACCTTCTGGCCCTCGGCGGCCATCGCCTTGTCGTGCTCCAGGCCATTGAGGGAGAGCACAAACTCGGCGGCATTGCGCACACCCTCTTCACCGATAACCGGCCCCTGCGGAGGCATCATGCCCTGACGACCATTATTAATAGTCTCCAGAATTTTCTCCGGGGTGCCGCCGTAAAGCCAGGCGTTATCTGTCAGGTTGGGGAAGCCGAAGTTACCGCCGGCATCCGCACCGTGACACACAGCGCAGTTGTTGGCGAAGATCCGCCCGCCCATTTTCAGTGCTTCTGGGCTCTGGGCAATTTCCTCAATGGGCATATCGAGGTATTTGCCAAAGTGCTCATCGAACTTCTCTTGGGCTTTTGCTTGGGAAGCTTCCAGTGCACCGACAGATGACCAGCCCCCCAGACCCTTGAAGTTACCCAAACCTGGATAGATCACCAGGTACGCCGCTGAAAACACCAGTGTGGCGATAAACAGCATGAACCACCACTTGGGCAGAGGGTTGTCGTACTCCTCGATGCCGTCGTATACGTGGCCGGTTGTTTTATTTTCCGGTTCAGCCTGGTCGTCCACTGCCACTTTTCGGTTGGCGAACAGCACCCAGGTAATCAACGCCAGATTGGCGAGGGTGAGCACAATAACCCACAAACTCCAGAATGTACTCATTACTTGTCCTGCCCCTGTTTTCGTTCAGTCCCGGGCTTTTGCCCGGATTTGGATTCATCCTTCTGAGCGGCTGACGCGTCCTTGTCGGCTTGTTGCTCATCATCGGCAAATGGCAAATTGGCATCCTCTTCGAAGCGCTTCTTGCGCTTCGGAGAGAAGGCCCACCAGCAGATAGCCAGGAAGGCCAGTGATCCGATAACCAGTCCGATTTCCCGTAAAGTTTCGATAGTCACGAGTTTCCTTCCTCGCTATTAGCGTTTTTGGGTGACCAGAGTACCCAGCTGTTGCAAGTAAGCGACCAGAGCATCAATTTCCTTCACCTTGCCGCCGGCGAAAGGTTTGGCCGCATTGGCGATATCATCATCGGTGTAGGGGACACCCACCAGGCGCAGGGCTTCCATTTTGCGTGCGGTGTAGTTACCGGTAACCACGTTGTCGAACAACCAGGGGTAGGCCGGCATGATGGATTCAGGCACGACGCTGCGCGGGTTGTACAGGTGGGCACGCTGCCACTCATTGGAGTAGCGGCCACCCACGCGGGCTAGGTCGGGACCAGTACGCTTGGAGCCCCACAGGAAGGGGTGCTCGTACACGGATTCCTGAGCCATGGAGTAGTGACCGTAACGCTCCACCTCAGCGCGCAGCGGACGCACCATCTGCGTGTGGCAAACGTGGCAGCCTTCGCGAATATAGATATCGCGGCCTTCCAGCTGCAGTGCGGTCAGTGGCTTCTGGCCCGGCAGCGGGGTGTAGTTAGCCTTGGTAAAGAACTGCGGAACAATCTCCACCAGAGCACCAAAGCTGATGGCGATAATGGTGAAAAAGATCATCCAGCCGATGTTTTTTTCTACGATGTCATGATTCTTCACGATCTAAACTCCTATGCCGCAGGCACTGCTCGAACGGTGTTATCGGCTTCGGTATCGTTTACTTTTTCGGTAATCGTGCGGTAAACGTTGTAAGCCATCAGCAGCATACCTACCAGGAACATGGCACCGCCCAACCAGCGCACCACGTAACCCGGGTGGCTAGCCACAACACTCTCAACGAAGCTGTAAGTCAGGGTGCCGTCGGCGTTGAAGGCGCGCCACATCAGCCCCTGGGTAATACCATTTACCCACATGGCCGCGATGTACAGGACAGTACCCACAGTCGCCAGCCAGAAGTGCGCGTTGATCAGCTTGGTGCTGTACATTTCGCGACGCTTCCACAGAACCGGAACCAGGTGATACAGAGCGCCGATAGAGATCATCGCAACCCAGCCCAATGCGCCGGAATGTACGTGGCCAACAGTCCAATCGGTGTTGTGAGACAGCGCGTTCACAGTCTTGATGGACATCATCGGGCCTTCGAAGGTGGACATGCCGTAGAAGGACAGGGATACCACCAGGAAGCGCAATGTCGGATCGGTGCGCAGCTTATGCCAGGCGCCAGACAGAGTCATGATGCCGTTGATCATACCGCCCCAGGAAGGCGCTAGCAGGATCAAGGACATTACCATCGCCAGGCTCTGCGCCCAGTCGGGCAGCGCTGAGTAGTGCAGGTGGTGACCACCGGCCCATACGTACAGAGAGATCAAAGCCCAGAAGTGAACGATAGAAAGCTGGTAGGAGTAAACAGGACGACCTGCCTGCTTGGGTACGAAGTAGTACATGATGCCGAGGAAGGCCGCAGTCAGGAAGAAGCCTACCGCGTTGTGGCCGTACCACCACTGGATCATCGCATCCTTGGTACCGGAGTAGATGGAGTAAGACTTGAACGGAGCAACCGGAATTTCCAAATTATTAATAATATGGAGTACGGCGATGGTGATGATGTAAGCACCGAAGAACCAGTTCGCAACGTAAATATGGGAGGTCTTGCGCTTCATGATGGTGCCGAAAAACACCAGCGCATAAGCGACCCAAACTACGGCGATCAGGATATCGATCGGCCACTCCAGTTCAGCGTATTCCTTGGTGGAGGTGAAGCCCATCGGCAGGGTAATTGCCGCTGCGATGATAACGATCTGCCATCCCCAGAAGGTGAAAGGAATCAGCCAGCCACCCCAGAGGCGTACCTGACAGGTGCGCTGCACCACATAATAGGAGGTGGCAAACAGAACACTACCACCGAATGCGAAGATAACCGCATTGGTGTGCAGTGGCCGCAATCGCCCGAAATGGGAGAAGGGCTGCCAGAAATTATTGAGCTCTGGCCAGGCCAGCTGAGCTGCAATCAATACGCCCATGCCCATGCCAAAGATGCCCCAGACCACGGACATGATGGTGAACTGGCGCACGATTTTGTAGTCATAGTCCGGCACATGGCCGGTCTTTGCCACCGTTGTCGTCATGTTTTTACTTCCGTTGCTTTTAAAATTCGGATCCACTGAGCGGGCCTGGCCCACCACTGGGTCTGCGGCAGTTATGTATGAAGCTACTTGTGAACCTATCTACGAAGCCACGGGCATACACACAACTGTCACTGTTGGCCGGATAAGGATTTAAACGCATCCCTCACCGGCCTTGGCTGATCTAAATCAACTAAGTCGACTAAATCAACTTTCTTCCTTTACCGGCGGCAATACGCAGGCGCAGGGCGTTGAGCTTGATAAAGCCCTCCGCATCTTTCTGGTTGTAGGCCCCGGCATCGTCCTCGAAGGTAGCGATGCGCTCATCAAAAAGGCTATCAGCAGAGCGGCGCCCAACAGCGCTCACACTACCCTTGTAGAGCTTCAGGCGTACTTCACCATTTACCACTGCTTGAGATTCATCAATTGCGGCCTGCAACATGCGGCGCTCTGGAGACCACCAGTAGCCGTTGTAAATCAAGTCGGCATAACGCGGCATCAGGGAATCTTTCATATGTGCCACTTCGCGGTCCAAGGTGATGGACTCAATAGCGCGGTGTGCCTTCATCAAAATCGTGCCGCCAGGGGTTTCGTAACAACCGCGGGACTTCATACCCACATAGCGGTTCTCCACGATATCCAGACGGCCAATGCCGTTGGCCCCGCCCAGCTTGTTCAGTTTTTCCAACAGGGTGGCCGGGCTCAGGCGCTCGCCGTCGATAGAGACCGGATCACCTTTCTCAAATCCGATAGTGATATAAGTCGGCTCATCCGGCGCGGCTTCAGGGCTCACACTCCAGCGCCACATATCTTCCTCGGCCTCAGCCCAGGGGTCCTCGAGAATGCCGCCCTCATAAGAGATATGCAGCAGGTTGGCATCCATCGAGTAGGGGGACTTTTTCTTCTTGGAAGAGAAGTCCACGGGAATTTTGTGCTGCTCGCAGTACTGCATCAGCTTTTCGCGGGAATTTAGATCCCATTCGCGCCAGGGCGCAATAACCTGAATCCCTGGCTTCAGCGCATAGGCACCCAACTCAAAGCGCACCTGGTCGTTACCTTTGCCGGTGGCGCCATGAGAAATGGCATCGGCGCCGGTTTCGTTGGCAATCTCAATCAAACGCTTGGCGATCAACGGGCGTGCAATAGAAGTGCCCAGCAGGTACTCGCCCTCGTAGATGGCATTGGCGCGGAACATTGGGAAAACGAAGTCCCGCACATATTCCTCGCGCAGGTCATCGATATAAATCTCTTTAACCCCGAGGGCTTCAGCCTTGGCTCGCGCCGGCTCAACCTCTTCACCCTGGCCAATATCCGCGGTGAAGGTCACCACTTCACAGTCATAGGTATCCTGCAACCAGCGCACGATTACTGAAGTATCCAGTCCGCCGGAATATGCCAGTACCACCTTCTCGATTTTGCTCATTGCTGTCCTCTGCTGCCGGATTTCGTCACCACGACCAAAGTGCGGCGACCTGGATCACCTTTCTGTGAAGCTCGTATTGTTCTGGGGGAGGTTATTTTTGGAGGTATGCCCAGCATCGGTATTTATGGGCACAATAAATACCCACATACTTTATCGGGGCGCGATTGTAGCGCCTCTGTTCGCAATCGACTAGCGCCAAGGTGTGAGTCTACACAATTGATTAACTTTCAACCGGCCCGCAGATCGCATTTTCACCCCGCATCGGGTAGCATGCGCGCCGCACAGAGACTCTTCTACAGCAATTGATATCCTGGAGTACCATGACGGAGCAAATCACTCTTCGCGCCCCTGACGACTGGCATATTCACCTGCGTGACGGCGCCGCTCTGGAGCGCACCGTTGGCGATGCCGCCCGACAATTCCACCGCGCAATTGTGATGCCAAACCTGGTTCCGCCTGTCACCAACGCCGAGGGCGCAACCGCGTACCGGGAGCGTATTCTCCAGCATGTCCCAACCGGCCGTTCATTTGAACCGCTGATGGTGATTTACCTCACCGACATGACCGATGCCGAAGTCATTCGCCAGGCTCACGCAGCCGGTGTGATCGCAGCGAAGCTCTACCCCGCCGGCGCCACCACCAACTCCGACTCCGGAGTAACAGATATCGCCAATATTTACCCGGCTTTGGAAGAAATGCAGTCCTACGGCATGAAGCTGCTCGTGCACGGGGAAGTAACCACCAGTGATATCGATATCTTCGATCGCGAACACGTTTTTATCGAGAAGACTCTGTCCCGCCTGGTAGATGATTTCCCGACTTTGAAAGTGGTGTTTGAACATATCACCACCGCCCAAGCGGTCGAGTTCGTGCAGAGTGCCCGCGAAGGGGTTGCCGCAACCATTACCGCACATCACCTGCTGTACAACCGCAACCATATGCTGGTAGGCGGCATTCGTCCGCACTTCTACTGCCTGCCGATCCTGAAACGCGGCGATCACCAGTCCGCACTGATTGAAGCAGCCACCAGTGGCAGCCCGAAATTTTTCCTCGGCACCGACTCGGCTCCCCACGCGCATCACAAGAAAGAGCACGAGTGCGGCTGCGCCGGTTGCTATACCGCCTACTCTGCCATCGAGCTTTACGCCGAAGCCTTTGAACGCGCCGGAAAGCTGGATAAGCTCGAGGGCTTCGCCAGCAATTTCGGTCCCGATTTTTACGACCTGCCGCGCAACCAGGGCACCATTACCCTGGTTAAGCAGCCCTGGGCACTACCGGAAGCCCTGGAGATGGGCGGCGAAAAGCTGATCCCCCTGGCCGCCGGTGAAACCCTGAACTGGAAGCTCGTATAATTCCAGCTCGAACCTTCGCGGGTCACAAGCCCGCGAATCCCTGCTCGCCGGATTTGTATCGACACAACTGAGATTTACAAGGACCCAAAGTGACCCCCGCGGAAGAACCCACAGGACCAAAGAGCCCACTTGCCCAGCGATTTCGCGGCTTCCTGCCGGTTGTGATCGACCTGGAAACCGGCGGCTTTAACGCGCGCACCGATGCCCTGCTGGAAATTTCGGCGGTAATCCTGGATATGGATGAAGAAGGGAAACTTTTCCCACTGGAGACCCACAGCTTCCACCTGGAACCCTTCGAGGGCGCCAATGTAGAGCAGTCGGCCCTCGACTTTATCGGCATCGACCTGGAGTCCCCCGAGCGCGAAGCCTGGCCCGAGGAAATCGCCCTACCGGAAATGTTTCGCAAGATCCGTAGCGCAGTGAAGAAGCACAACTGCACCCGCGCCATTATGGTCGCCCACAATGCCCACTTCGATTTGGGTTTTGTAAATGCGGCAGTTGAGCGAACCGGTATTAAACGCAACCCTTTCCACCCGTTCTCCTGCTTCGATACCGCCACCCTCGCCGGGCTTGCCTACGGTCAAACCGTGTTAGCCAAAGCTTGCCAGGTCGCCGGTATCGAATTCGATAACAGCTGCGCCCACTCCGCCGAATACGATGCGGAAAAAACCGCAACCCTATTTTGCGGTATCGTCAACAAATGGCGGGAACTGGGTGGCTGGCCAGTGGCCAGCACGGAATTCGAGGAGCAGGAGGCCAACTAGCCTCCTGCGAGCACTCCCCTGTCAGTGGTCGGAGCAGTCCGTTCCGCCCCCCTCTGCACCCTTCTCCTTTAGCCACTCCCGTGGCGGCAAACTGCGCACTATGGATGCCACTTAGACAATTGGGTGCTTTTTTATGCAGTTTGCTGTATGATGACTCGCTAACCCAAAACACCGGACAGTCAACGTGGCCAAAAAAGCATCCTCCTCTTCCAGTCGCAAGCAGAACACACCTCTAGAGACCAGTGAGAGTATTGAGGCGCAGGTGCAGGCCTTTTTGGCGAAAGGCGGTGAAATTGAACAGGTCCCCAAGGGCGTGAGCGGCCAGACTAACACCTCCGGCCCCAAACATATCACTCTAGGCAAGAAGCCCCGCGGCTAACTTTACACCACGGCTTCCATTTCCTGCTCCACAGTTTAAGGCCCCGATTTCAGCACCTGATCATCAGCGGTTGCGAAATCGGGACCATAAAAAAAGGCCGCTATTTAGCGGCCTTTTTTATTGAAGAGCTATCCCGAATTAGGGCATCTCTTCCAGCTCCGCGCCCTCTTTCACTGCCGGCATCAGATCCTCTTTGGAGATATGCAATGCCATCAATACATTTGCGGCCACATAAATCGAGGAGTAAGTACCCACAACCACACCGACAATCAAAGCCAGGGAGAAGTTGTGAATCAGCTCGCCGCCAAAAAACTGCAGCGCCCACAGCACTAACAAAGTGGTGAACGAGGTCATAAAGGTACGGCCGAGAGTCTGGCTGATGGAGATATTAATAATCTCCTCCGGGTCTGCCTTACGGACCTTGCGAAAGTTCTCGCGGATACGGTCAGCCACAACGATGGTATCGTTCAGGGAGTAACCGATCACCGCCAGCACTGCCGCCAGCACAGTCAAATCGAAATCCAGTCCCAGCAGCGCGAAAAATCCCAACACAATGATGACATCATGTGCCAGTGCCGTAACCGCCCCGATAGAAAACTTGTACTGGAAGCGCAGAGTCACATACAGCATCACCAGCGCCAAAGCCACCAACATGCCTAAACCGCCATCGTCGCGCAGCTCGGCACCCACTTGCGGACCCACCATTTCAACGCGACGCAGGGTGACGTTGCCATCACTGCCCGCATGTAGCACTTCAACCACTTTATTGCCGATGGGCGTTGTGGCTTCCTGATTGGTGGCGCTGATCTGGGTGACTTCTTCAGTGACCTCCGGAGGCAATTTGATCATCAGCTCGTTGTCGGAGCCATAATTCACCACCGTCGCACCTTTATAGCCGGCATCCTCCAGCTGGGTGCGTACATCATTTATAAATGGGGTAACTTCAAAACCCACTTCAACCTGGGTACCGCCGGTAAAGTCCAGGCCAAACTTCAGGCCCTTGGCTGCCAGCACCCCAATTGAGGCCAGCACCAGCAGGATGGATATCGCTGCGGCAAGCTTACGCCAGCGCATGAAGTCATACACACGCTTGCCCATATACTCGGTGATTTTACCGCTTTCCACTTTGGTCTCACTCATGGCCAGTCTCCTTAAATCCAGAGCTTCTGTACACGGCGACCGCCGTAGAACAAGTTGATGATTGCACGCGTGCCCATAATGGCACTAAACATGGAGGTAAGAATACCGATCGACAGAGTCACTGCGAAGCCCTGTACCGGACCCGAACCAATCGCATAGAGGATGACCGCCACAATTAAGGTGGTGATGTTGGCATCCACAATAGTGCTGTAGGCATTATCGAAGCCAGCGCTGATCGCCGACTGGGGCGGCATCCCATTCCTGAGTTCCTCCCGTATTCGCGAGAAAATCAGTACGTTGGCATCCACCGCCATACCCACAGTCAGAACGATACCGGCAATACCCGGCAACGTCAGGGTGGCACCGAGAATCGACATCACTGCCACCAACAGAATCAGGTTAACTCCCAGGGCAAGATTGGCGGCGAGGCCAAACAGCCGGTAAGAGATCAGCATACAGATAATCACCGCGAGCAGACCGATCTGCACTGACTGCACACCCACCTTGATGTTATCCGCACCTAAAGATGGACCAATCACTCGCTCTTCCACAAAGTACATGGGCGCAGCCAAGGCACCGGCACGCAGCAACAGGGCCAATTCCTGAGCTTCCGCCGGGCTATCCAGTCCAGTTACACGGAACTGCTTACCCAGGGCGCTCTGCACTGTGGCAAGGCTGATAATTTTCTTGTCTTCGGTCTTAACCTGCTCGGTAACCTGGTTACCCTCAGCATCCATTTTGGTCTGCGGGGTAAAGCGGGTCTCGATAAACAGAGTACCCATACGGCGGCCAACATTTTTCCAGGTAGCCCGGTGCATCAGTTCACCACCGCGGGAATCCAGGGTGATATTTACCTGGGGAAGACCACTTTCGTCGTAGCCAACACGAGCATTGGTAACGCTGTCACCCTTGATAATGATCTTACGCTCCAGCCAGGCACCACCGTACATTTGCTGCTGGCGCTCACCGCGATATTCGAAGTACTCCTTATTGGTGACCAGCTCATCGGGGCTGGCCTCCATACGGTATTCCAAGTTGGCGGTCTTACCGATAATCCGCTTGGCCTCGGCGGTGTCCTGAACACCAGGCAGCTCCACCACGATACGGTTGCGCCCCTGGCGCTGTACGATCGGTTCGGCCACACCCAGCTCATTCACCCGGTTGCGCAGGGTGGTGAGGTTCTGGGATACGGCGTAGTCTTCAAGCTGCTTGATTTCCTGCTCGGACAAGGTAGCGCGAATTTCCAGGTTCTCGCCGCTGCCGGATTCGCTCAGCTGTAACTGCGGGAATTCCTTGCGCATAGTGGACAGGGCCAGGCTGCGCAACTCATCGTTGCGGAAACGCGCCACGATCTCGCGATCATCAACCAGGTCCACACTGCGGTAGCGGGCCTTGGCCGCACGCAGCTTGGTTTTCACATCCTGCGCGTAGCCTTCCATATTGGTTTTTACGATGGTGTTGGTATCCACCTCCATCAGGAAGTGCACACCACCAGCCAGGTCGAGACCCAACTTCATGGGGCTCGCACCGATATCACTGAGCCATTTGGGGGTTGTGGATGCCAGGTTCAGAGCCACCACGTAATCGCTGTGCCCCAATGCCTCTTGAATAGCGCGCTTGGCGGGCAACTGCTGGTCGATCGAGTCAAGACGGATCAGGATCGCCTTGTCACCCACCTCTCCGCCGAAGTGTTGGATGCCTGCATCATCCAGGGCTTTGCGCGCCTTAGTGAGGACGCTCTCATCCATCACCATGGCGCTGGACTGCCCGGAAATCTGCACCGCAGGGTCCGGCTTATAGAGGTTGGGCGCGGCGTAGATCAGGCCGAAGGCCACAACCGCGAGAATCAGAAAGTACTTCCAGATCGGGTAGCGATTCATGCTGTTCTCATTGTTCTAGTGTGACCCCGAGGGCCGGTAAAGCTTGGCAATTTGCCTGGATATGTGGGCACAGCGAGCGGATTGCAAGGTGCCGGGCTCCCGACAAAGGTGGAGGCGATTATACGGAGATCAGGGGGCTGAACAAATGACGGGGGCACAGCGATGCGCTCGACTGCGCCCCAAATAGGATAAAAGTGCGACAGGACTAGGCCTGCAGCGGCGGCACCTCACGGCCCAAGCGGCGGTAGAACTCCGCGACATAATCCTCCAGCGCATTGGCGGCAATTGCATCGCGCAGCTTTTGCATCAGACGTTGGTAGTGGCGCAGATTGTGAATCGTATTCAGTTGGGCACCGAGAATTTCACCACAGCGATCCAGGTGATGCAGGTAGGCGCGGGAGAAATTCTCACAGGTGTAGCAATCGCACTCTTCCTCCAAGGGGCCCGTATCGTGGCGGTGCTTGGCATTGCGGATTTTCACCACACCTTCAAAGGTAAACAGGTGGCCGTTACGCGCATTGCGCGTGGGCATAACGCAGTCGAACATATCCACACCGCGACGCACCGCCTCGACAATATCTTCCGGCTTGCCCACGCCCATCAGGTAACGCGGTTTGTCTTCCGGCATCTTGTGTGCCAGGTGATCCAAGACCTTGATCATCTCCTCTTTCGGCTCACCCACAGACAGGCCGCCAATGGCATAACCATCGAAACCAATCTCGGTGAGGCCGCGCAGGGACACATCGCGCAACTCCGGGTACATACCGCCCTGCACAATACCGAACAGCGCCGACGGGCTATCACCGTGGGCCTTCTTGGAGCGCTCCGCCCAACGCAGGGAAAGTTCCATAGACTTGCGCGCTTCATCGGTAGTGGCCGGATAAGGGGTGCACTCATCAAAGATCATGACGATATCGGAACCTAAGTCACGCTGAACGCGCATGGACTCTTCCGGGTCCAGGAATACCGGGCTGCCATCAATCGGCGAGCGGAAGGAAACCCCCTCTTCCGTAATCTTGCGCAGCTCACCCAGGCTAAATACCTGGAAACCGCCGGAGTCGGTCAGGATCGGGCCGGACCACTGGGTAAAATCGTGCAGATCGCCGTGGGCTTTAACTACTTCGGTACCCGGGCGCAGCATCAGGTGGAAGGTATTGCCCAAAATAATCTGCGCACCGATGCCCTCGATATCCCTCGGCAACATACCTTTAACAGTGCCGTAAGTACCCACCGGCATAAACGCCGGGGTTTCCACCACGCCACGAGGGAAACGCAAGCGGCCACGACGGGCCTTGCCATCAGTGGTATCCACTTCAAACTGCATAAAACATTCGCGGCTCACTGGGTATCTCCTTTCGTTGGTGCTACTTCTTCTTTTACGGCATTGGGATCACGGGTAATAAACATGGCATCGCCGTAACTAAAGAAGCGGTAACGCTCCTCAACAGCGGCCTTATAAGCGGCCATCGTATGCTGGTACCCCGCGAAGGCACTCACCAGCATCAACAGGGTGGATTCCGGCAGATGGAAGTTGGTGACCAACTTATCCACAACTTGAAATTCATAGCCGGGATAAATAAAGATATCGGTCTCCCCCACCGTGGCCTGCAACTGGCCACTGCGCGCCGCACTCTCCAATGCGCGCACACTGGTGGTACCTACCGCAATCACACTGCCATTGCGAGCACGGCAAGCGGCTACAGCATCTACGACACCCTGGGAGACATCCAGCACTTCGCTGTGCATCTGGTGCTCATAAATATTGTCCACGCGCACCGGCTGGAAGGTTCCGGCACCCACATGCAGGGTAACGAAGGCAACCTCGACTCCTTTAGCCCGAAGCGCACCCATCATTTCATCGTCAAAGTGCAGCCCCGCTGTCGGCGCTGCCACGGCACCGGCCTTGCGGCCGTATACGGTTTGGTAGCGCTCGCGATCACTGGCTTCGTCTTCCCGATCAATATAAGGAGGCAGCGGCATACGGCCGAGGCGATCCAAAATCGCCAGCACACCCTCTTCTTTCGGGAAGGACAACTCAAACAGCGCATCCTTCCTGCCTGTGACCTCGATACGAGTGCCATCTTCAAGAACGATACTGGAGCCGGGTTTGGGCGACTTACTGGAGCGCACATGGGCCCAGATATCAGTGTCGTTGAGCACCCGCTCCACCAGTATTTCCAACTTACCGCCGGTCTCCTTTTGCGCGAACAAACGCGCCGGAATCACCCGCGTATCGTTAAAGACTATCAGGTCACCTGCCTGTACCTGGTCGAGAATATCTGGGAACTGCCGGTGAACGATGGCCCCGCTGGGCCCATCCAGACACAAAAGACGGCTGCCACGGCGCTCTTCGGTAGGTGCGCGTGCGATCAGCTCATCGGGCAGATGAAAGTCAAAGTCCTGACGCTGCATGGAATCCTGGAAATTTAGAAGCTATGGAGAGGTCGCGAAGGTTATAGGAAATTTTAGGAGCTGTTAACTGGAGCGACAGAAAATGCGCTAAGTTATTGAATTCACTGGTTGACCCCGGCCAAAGCATTGCTATAATCACGCCCTCTTCGCACCGACCCCAAGGTCGAGCAGCGAAAGTGCCAGAGTGGTGAAATTGGTAGACACAGGGGATTCAAAATCCCCCGCCCTTAAAAGCGTGCCGGTTCGAGTCCGGCCTCTGGTACCATCTCTCAAACCCGCGTCAGCGCTAGCTTTCGCGGGTTTTTTAATTTTGGCTTACCTTCCCTTAATTTTGAAGAATGGCGCTTAAAAGCTCCAAAGTGTCCACATTGTGTCCACATAGAAATTTTTTGGCCCGCATTTGACCCACCTGTGGATCCCGGTTATCCGCCCCCGGCTTAGATGAAACTCTTCTTCACTTCTCTTCAAAACTCTTCAAAGTGTGAAATCCAGTTCTTACCCTAACCCCGTACCAGCTCAGGCCCTGGCCGCTTGTGTCACTTCATCAACTAAAAGAACGCCCAAAATCGGCAGGCGTGGGGGGGAGTGACCGGCGGCCATTTTGAGTGATCGAAAAACAATCGAAAGAGGTTGAAGCCGCAAAAAATCCTAAAATTCTTTGGGGGTTCTTCCAGCTTTTATCTCCAAACCTCCGTCAATTAGGAATGAAAGAAAATGAAAAGGGATACCTCCACATATCCCCCTCCACTGAAGTAGCACTTCCCAACTATTAAGGGCTTCGCAAGCCAACCAAAAAGCATCACAATATCTGAGTCTGGGTCAGTACACGGCTCAGCATGCACAGCGGCACTTTCGTACCAAAAAGTAATTGCAACGAACGCTAAGGTCTTTTCTATGGATAGAATCCTTTATCACTACACAAATGAAGCCGGTTATTCTGGCATTCTTAAAAGTAAATCCATTCGCCCTTCATTAAAGGCAAACAACCCAAAAGATGCACGCTTCGGCGCTGGCCAATACCTTAGTGATATAACTCCTGGCAGCAAAAGGCCGGGGCAACTATCTATGATATTTTTTAATATCCCATGGGCGGGGCACCGCTTCACTCATCACATCAATATTAATGTGAAGGGGCTGAGCGTCATTTATGGGCGAAAGCATGTCCACTTGATACCAAACTTAAAACCCTTGGACATTACCGAAAGGCTGACCGGCCACGGGAAAAACTAAATCGAGGTAACTCATGTCTTCTTATATTTATTCAAAGTGGCATAACAGCCCAGAAAACTGCCCAGTAGAATTCTACAGTGAGCTCAACAGCGATCGCTTTGAAACTCGAAAAGTAGAAATATTCAAAGATGGATCACTAGGCTTTGCCTCCCAAAAAGCCTCATCAAAAACAACAAGACTCGGAATTGCAGCAGTACCACCTATAGCCGAAATTGCCAATCAGGCCGAGTTTGATATAAAAACCATTACTCCTCAGCAATTTGAAGCCAAATGGAAGGAAGCTACAGGAAAGTGAGCATACATTATGTAAAAGGTGATGCCACCGCCCCTCAAACTGAGGGGCACGCGATTATTACCCATGTATGCAATGACTTGGGAAAATGGGGGCGTGGATTTGTATTGGCGATTAGCAAAAGATGGAAAGAACCTGAAAGCCAATACAAAGCTTGGTTTGATGGAAATACAAAACCACAACTTGGTGATGTTCAGTTCGTTGCAGTAACTGAAACTCTAACTGTGGCAAACATCATCGGCCAACATGGTGTTCGCTCACCTAGGAACAAAACAGCGCCTGCACCTGTTCGTTATGATTCAGTTCGAGAGGGCCTTACATTAGTCGCAGATTATGCACTGGAAAAATCAGCATCTGTTCATATGCCTAGAATTGGCTGCGGGCTTGCGGGCGGAAAATGGGAACAAATAGAACCTATTATAAATACTTCTTTGACATCGAAAGGCATCGAAGTTTTTGTTTATGATTTTGAATAACCTTTAAATCTAAACAGCAATGAATAAACACTACGATTAAAAACGCAATGATTTAAGAGTGAGTAAAAATCATAACTCTCCCTAACCACAACTACTCCAGCAAACTCAGATGAGCGCCCTGCATAGACAACAAAATCCAACGCATTTTTATATAAAAAAAGGGAATGACAATGTCACTAACTGAAGAAGTTAATGAAAAAAGAAGAGAAATAAGGACTGACGGATACGCAATGTCTATAAGTGAATGGGCATCCTAAAGGATGAAAATTCTAACAACGTAACTCCTCTTACCCTTTCAGGAACAAAATATTTACCGAGCTTGGATGGTAAAATGTGGAATAGTCCTGATAACTCAAGTTCCTCTTTCACACAAGAACTTAGACTTATCATAAAAAGGTCTAAAATTAATGTTAGCATTATTCTTAAGGAGAGCGATGAGACCTCAAAGTATGACCTATTTCAAAGGTTGAATACTGGAGGAACAGACCTAAGCCCGCAAGAAGTCAGAAATTGCATTTTAGTAATGTTAAATAAAGAATTTTATACATGGCTTAAGTCATTGGCCTCTTACCCAGCATTTCAAGAGTGTATTTCGCTCAGCGATCGACCTATTCAAGAGTCTTATGACCTTGAGCTAGCACTAAGATTTTTGATCTTTTCTTGTATTGATGAGAATGAATTGGATCAACTAGGTGACGTAGGTATATTTATTACTGAAAAAATGAGAATAATCGCAACAAATGAAAGCTTTGATCGCACTCAGTGGGAACAATTATTCAAAGAAACATTTGACCTACTTCAAGGCTCTCTTTCTGAGGAATCTTTCAAGAGATACAGCACTGAGAAAACAAAATTTACGGGCGGCTTTTTACTATCTCAGTATGAAGTAGTTGCCTACGGTATTGGTTACAATTTAAATGCTGGAAATTCAATTACCAACATACGTGAAAAAGCTAAAAATATTTGGAGCAATAATCGCTAAACGGACTGGTCAGGATCTGGGATAACTGCCACACGTCGATTACCAAGAATTTTGCCATTCGGCAGAGAGGTTTTTAATGGCGGCAATTAGAACAAAAGAAGATCTCGTTGATCGAATTGGACAAGATCATGTCTGGAGATTGAGAGAGATATCAGAACTAAAGAACCTTATCGAAGAACCGTCTGTATCCAACATAAGAAAAAGGGTCCTTTGCCGATCCGGAATAGCCCTGCTGTATGCACACTGGGAGGGGTTCGTTAAAAAATCAGGGACTTATTTTTTAGAGTATGTTGCCTCACAAAGACACAACATATCTGAACTTAGGAGCAACTTTATAACTCTTCTTGTTCGAGGAAAAATAGATAAAGCGAGCGACTCAAATAAATACTCAGCGTTCGATGAAGTAACACGCTACACTATTGAAAATCAATCCACGAGAGCAAAAATACCAATTAAGAACGTTGTTGACACTCAATCCAACCTCTCAACAACTGTTTTAAAAGAAATTATGTGGTGCCTAGGCTTAAATTATGAGCTGTATGAATCAAAAGAAAAATTAATAGATTTAAAGTTGGTCGGCAGAAGAAATTACGTAGCACATGGCGAGTCAATTGAAATTAACACGGAGGATTTTATCGAAATGGCTGATGAAGTACTGGGTCTAATGGGAACCTTCAAAAGTTTACTGGAAAACTCCTGTCTCACTGAGGCATATAAAGCTGCGTAATATCCGGCGAGCGTATACAAAATATTATCTATTCTATCGACATGTATACGCTCCTCATAAAAAGTTTATATAAGTTATGAGGCAACCCGTCCATGGCATGACAAGACCTTCCTTTCCTCCAACACCCTCCCCAACTTTATTGAATAGCAGACAACCCGCCCTGCCTCAGAATCTAAAATATGCAACCAGCGATAAAACATCGCCTTTTCTGACTTAGCAATCTCTTCCGCCAGCTCCTTTGCTTTTTCTCTGGTGGGTGCAGCAGCTTTAAAGCTGCTTGCACCGCCATTCAGTAAATGAACACCACCAACGAAAATTTCAAACCTGTTACTATTTCTTTTCATAACTTCTCTCCTTTTAAGTGTATAACCCGCTTAAGCCCGAACCGCGCTAAGCTGAGATTTCAAACCATCCGTACTACTCTTGTGCCCATTAATTGCCGCCTCTTGGGTTGGCTTTTGCCTATTACCTGGGTGTGGGTGCGTCGCGAGGGTGCCGGCAGGGGCCGACACTACGCCGATCAAATCCTCTAATACCTTCAGTACATTTAAAGATTCACTACCTAACCAAACTTTGCCGCCGTCTTTTACTTTGATGGTTTGGCGAACCTTAGCCACTGACTCGCGAATATTCCCTATTTGCTCTTTTAGGTCGCGGCCCACTGAGTGGTTGAGGTCGCTTGCAGTTGTCAGGTTTAAATTATCCAGCGCAGACATATTAAAGCTGCCACCAGACAAAAGGCGCAAAGCGCCCAGGGCTTCGACTATTTTTACCCCGGCCACTTCTTCCACGGAATGCTCACGGGCTTGGCGGTGCTCGCTGTCACAGCTTGTCTGTATTTCGGCGGACTCAATAATACGGCGCAATGAATTCTCACGAATATCCCCCATGGGTTTCCCGGCTCCAGTCTGCGCTGGCATCCACCTTTTGCCGCACTGAGTCGCTTTGCTGCCAAAGTAAATCCTCACGGTCGAGGGCTGGAACCCCTACCCCGCGCGATAACACAGTGCGAATAAAAGGCTGGTCTGGTTGGCCAAGAGTGTAGTAGGTGCTGGATCTAGAAAAGATAAAGACTTAAAAAAGGACTTATACCATGATAAGCAATGCAGAGAACCTCAATCAGCACATAATAAATGAGACTAAATATGAATTTTTACATACTAAGATATCCAAATTTCATTGACTTATCCCCGACCCAAAAGATGGCAGAATGCCCTCAGCACAAAAATCCTCTTTATAAAACAAGCTATTCCCTTTCCTCTAACACCCCACCTCTCTTTATTGAATACTCGATAAATCTTCCGGTCGATATATCAAGAATTTGCAACCATGAATAAAACTCTGCTTTTTCAGATTTAGCAATTTCTTCCGCTAGCTCCATTGCCGCTTCGTCAGTTGGTGCAGAGCCTCTATAACTTTTTGCACCACCATTCATTAAATGAATCCGCTCAGCAAAAATTGCGAATCGATTGATCTTTCTTCCCATGATCTCTCTCCTAATCGGTAATAACTGCTTAAGCCCTTACATCCTTATGCAGGGGCTGCCAACCAATCCATACTACGCTCAACTTCTCGCATCTGCGTCAGGGTCAGCTCCATCTCTTTGCGCAGATTCACACCTACAGAAACCGAAAAGCTGCGTACGTACTTCGTATAGTTCAGCATACAGATAGCGTACATTGGTCGGTTGTCATAATCCGACCGATAACGGCATCTGAATAGGCTCTCCGTCGAAAATGATGCTTCTGGTTCCCATGACTAACTCAACCTATATACTGTATATAAATACAGTATAAGATATAGTGTTCCTGGTCTGTCAACCCACAATGGACACAACATCCTTAATGAGGGCTGAATAGACTAAAAATCAATCAGTTATCGCAAATGTAAGCTTAGAAATTTTTGAGGCTTAAATGAGTCGCTAAAAAGACTGAGATTAGTCAAAATGAGGAAAAATCCGAAAATAAAATCACTGAAATTGACCATTCAGAAATCCGACTTTGAACCAACTACTAGCAATTAATGGAGACTGAAATCAATTCAACAATATTCTATTCATTAAAAAGATAACATCATCCAAAAACATAGTTATGAGCAGCCATACAAAAATGGATTTAATCACTCACTAGCATATCGTGATTTATATTGGCAAATAGATAGCGCTGAACTGATCGATCAGCACAATTATTCAATAATTGTAGGAGTTATTCCAAATGTTCGGTTTATACAGCACTGAATTAATGTATCATCACCTTGTCGATGCAGGCTGTCATTCTTAACATCCTGTTTTTATAATCCAGAACGTTCAAGATTTAGTATTGACTAACAATTGTCACTTGAAAATCTAAGGCTAGCAACATAAAGTGTCCACCTAAAAAAGTGCACTCAACATCGCTGTTTTAGCACTAGGCTTTTAAAATTATTGGATTCTCAAATGGAAAAGATTGCCATCCTTGTTGACGTACAAAATGTATATTATACCTGCAGGCAAATCTATAAACGAAACTTTGACTACAATAAGTTTTGGTCTGAGGTAACTAATGGAAGAAAAGTCGTAAAGGCAGTGGCTTACGCCATCGAACGCGGCGATAGAAAACAGTATGAATTTCAAAATATCTTGAGATCTATTGGCTTTGAAGTACGATTAAAACCTTTTACCCAGCGGTCGGATGGTTCTGCAAAAGGTGATTGGGATGTGGGGATAACGATTGATGCCATGGAATATTCAAGCTTGGTAGATACAATAGTTTTGGTTTCAGGTGATGGTGATTTTGATATTCTTGCTCATAAACTCAGATTAGATCGGGGCAAGAAGGTTGAAGTATATGGCGTACCAGAGTTGACAGCCGCCTCATTGTTTAATGCGTCAAGTGAATTTATTCCAATTGACAATAAGCTTTTACTCAAATAAACATGGGCGAAAAGTAAAATACTTTTGTTTTAGCCACCCATATTGAATCAGATGCTAAGCAGGTTGAACCAATACACTAATCGCATATTGATATCTCTTTAGGCTCTGAGTAAGAAACCTAGCTAAAGACACTATGTTGCACCCTCTAACAAAACTGTATCCAGATCCCAAAGATCAGCTTTTGTAACCTCGCAAAGACTAACGTGGTAAATGACGAACTGAAGAGACGTCATCTTCGAATAAGACATGTCGCCACCGAAATGTTTTGCCCTTAAGGTATTCCGGGTTACTGATTCTGTCCATTCGAAAATGACGGAAATCTTTGCGTACAGGGTCCCAAGCTACCAAATACCATAGTGGTGATAAAATCAGCATAGCTTGTGGCTCGACAACTCTGCTGGTTATAGCCCCCTTTGCATCACAGTACTGGAAACTTAGTGGTAGTCGTTGGAGAAAAGCTGTCTCGAAAGTGGGTAGTAGTGCGGGCTCCATTTCTTGGATATTTGATATGTCTACCTGTGGTGAGAGCTTACCAATGTATAAACAATCCAGGAACCGACGTAAGTCACGAATCTTATCCGGTGGCAAAGCTTTCTCTATTTTGGCAAGCCCAGCGTCTGCAAGGCCCGAAAAGGGCAAACTTCCGGCTGCGCGCATTGTTGCAACGCTGATGAGAAGCGCAAAAACCTCGGCAACCGAGAGGCGCGCTGTGGTTTGGACCGATTGCGGGTCTAATTGCAGGCCGCCCCCGGGACCAGGTTCGGAATGAATTATAAAGCCTTCATCGCGCAGGGCGCTGATGTCACGCAACACCGTGCGCCTTGATACGCCGACCTCTTCTGCTAAGTCAGCAACTGTAGAAGTACCTTTTCGGCGAAGGCTGCGCACAATGGCGTCTTGTCGGAGGCGAACACTCATTTTGTAAGGATAACATTAAATGGTGCCAGTATTTGGCACTATTAGACTTTAGTCTATAGACGTATATTTCAGCAATGGGGTCCTGGAATTACAAACTAAACCTGTAATCCCCTGGGAAATAACGTGGTTAGCTGGTACATAAGGCGTCCCTTGCCCCCTTAAAAAGGAGAACTAAATTGTTTAATTCAACCGATTTCCCCAAGCCCACCCTTATTTCAATCAACGGTATCGAGTTAGAAGTATTTGAAGCAGGCCAACAGAATAAGGGAAAACCAATTGTGCTTTGTCACGGCTGGCCAGAGCATGCCTATTCTTGGCGTCACCAGCTGCCTGTATTTGCCGCAGCCGGCTACCACGTTATCGTTCCAAACCAGCGTGGTTATGGCAATTCAACCCGTCCTGTCGATGTAACTGACTATGACATTGAAAACTTGTCGGGTGACCTTGTTGCACTTCTTGATCACTACGGATACAAAGATGCTACCTTTGTCGGCCATGATTGGGGTGCAATGGTGGTTTGGGGGCTTGCGCTATTGCATCCAAATCGGGTCAATAAAATTATAAATATGGCCTTACCTTACCAAGCACGCACAGAGAAACCTTGGGTCGACTTCATGGAAGAATTTCTAGGGAGCGACTATTATATCGTTCATTTTAACCGACAGCCAGGCGTTGCGGACACCGTGTTAGACGCAAATACTTCCCAGTTCCTTCGCAATATATTCTGTAAGAACGTACCTCCAGTAGCACCAGAGCCTGGAATGATGATGATCAAGCTCGCTAAAGCAGAAGCGCCACTTGGCGAGCCCTTAATGAGTGAAAGTGAGCTGGCTGTTTTTATTGTGGCGTTTGAGAAAACAGGCTTTACGAGCAGCATAAATTGGTACAGAAATTTAGACCGCAATTGGCAGATTCTGGCAGACGTAGACCCAATCATCCAAAAGCCAGCACTTATGATTTACGGCGATCAAGACTTGATCCCTAAGGCTCCAAACTTAAAAGAGTTCGTTCCCAATGTTGATATAATCTGCCTCGACTGCGGCCATTGGATTCAACAGGAAAAACCTGAAGAAACAAATCAGATAATTTTAAAGTGGTTAGGACAACAGGATGCTACCTAGGGAAAAGGCCACTTTGATATCAAAAATAACACTGAAATTATCTGAGTAATTTATGGATGCAGTTAAATTTACTACTTCCCGTTACTCAGATACTTTTCTCGTACTTGATTAATCATACCGCCAGCCTCTAGCACTTCGAGTTCATCCGCTGACAAATCACTACGTAAATTAATGCTCTCTCCAGAGGACTTTATCAGCAACTCTATTGAATTGTTAGACTTCAGTTGTGCTATTGGCTTGTCAATTTCAAGAATTGAATCTTGCTCAAGTCGAGCATAATCCTCTAAATTCTCAAAAAGCAGTGGCAGTACACCAAAGTTAATAAGATTACGGCGGTGTATACGAGCCATGCTTTTTGCGATGATGCATCTTACCCCAAGAAAACGCGAAGCTACTGCTGCATGTTCTCGGCTGGAACCTTGTCCGTAATTTTCACCTCCTACAACAAAACAGTCACCATTCAATTTCATTGCCCGCTGGTAAAAATTTTCATCGATACGAGAAAATGTGTAGCGACTGATGGCGGGGATATTTGAGCGCAAAGGTAAAATCTCAGCTCCGGCGGGCAGTATTTCATCGGTAGAAACGTTGTCACCCGCTTTCAATAATAGCGGGCCCGTTAAAACATTCGGCAGCTTATCGAAGTTTGGTAACGGTTTGATATTCGGACCTTTAATCAGCTCAACAGCTACTGGGATTTCTTGGGGTGGCTGGAGTAATGGTCTTATATCTGGCAGGTATTCCGGCTCATTAAAGCTGGGATAGTCCATGTCCAGGTCACGAGGATCGGTGATCACGCCTTTCAATGCACTGGCAGTAGCGGTTTCAGGGCTGCATAAATAGACTTGGTCATCTGCTGTGCCGGATCGACCAGGGAAATTACGTGGCACAGTACGTAGGCTGATACGGCCAGTGGCGGGGGCTTGCCCCATACCAATACAGCCGCCACAGCCTGTTTGGTGCAAACGGGCACCCACTTCCAGTAATTTTGTGAGATCACCGCTCCGGCTAAGCTCTTCGAGTAATTGGCGCGAGGTTGGGTTGATATCAAAAGAGACTTCGTCGGCTAAGCGACGACCTGCAACGATGCGCGCTGCTATGGCGAAATCACGCAGCCCGGGGTTAGCCGAGGAGCCTATATAGCTCTGATAAATCGGGCGGCCCGCCACCTCACGTACGGTTACCACATTATCTGGACTGGATGGGCAGGCGATTAGTGGCTCAAGATCAGATAAATTGATGGTATCCTCTTCGTCATAGCTCGCACCCTCATCTGCTTTCATTTCTACATAATCGCCTTTCCGATGCTGCTGTTTGAGAAAGGCTTTCACAGCTTCATCGGCGGGAAAGACACTGGCAGTGGTACCCATCTCCTGCCCCATATTGGCGATCACATGGCGGTCCATCGCGGTCAGATGAGCGAGGCCAGGGCCATGATACTCGACAATCTTATTCACACAGCCCTTGACGGTTTGCCGGCGTAACATTTCCAGAATAATGTCCTTGGCACTGACCCAGGGCGGTAATTTTCCCTCAAGCCTTACGCCCAGCACTTTCGGCATTTTTAGTGCAAAGGGAACCCCAGCTATGGCCATTGCCACCTGTAGGCCACCGGCACCAATGGCCAGCATACCCATAGAGCCGGCTGCACACGTATGGCTATCGGCGCCAAGTAACGTCTTGCCGGGGATATCAAAGCAGGCCATATGCACTGGGTGGCTGACACCATTACCGGGACGCGAAAACCACAGTCCAAATTTGCGACAAGCACTTTGTAGGAACAAGTGATCATCGGCATTTTTGAAGTCCGTTTGTAGTAGGTTATGGTCTACATACTGCGCGGAGAGCTCAGTCTTGATTTGTGATAAACCGAGCGACTCTAGCTCTAACATTACCAGAGTACCGGTGCCATCCTGAGCCAACGTCTGATCAATCTTTATCTCTATTGGAGTCCCGGGTTCCAATGAACCACTCACCAGATGGCTCTTGATCAGTTTCTGTGCGAGGTTCATAGCCATAATGGGTACCCTTATAGGAAGTTCCTTAGCCCGGGAAGCTCCCCTTTCGGTGCTTTCTTGGACCTGATTTATTGTAGCCCGGCTCAAGATAGTTATTATGTGCGCCTAACTGCTCCTATATATTTACAAAGATAATCGGGCGTCTGGCTGATACCCTTGAACTTTCTTGCAATAGGGAAATATACAAGTCTTATCACGCCACAAATATCAGATTTTCTTTATAGTCTTGCTGCAGTAAGCACATCCATTTAAGAACGAGTTTTTTGGTGAATTTTATATTTTGAGAATGTACAACTTAAGAAAATTAAGTATATGTGCTTTAAAACTCCCAGATAATTATCAGTTACTCGACTTTATCCACGCATCAATTTTCTTTGTTATCACCATCTCTACCAGAATTATTTAATGAGAAGTTTCACTAACAAGGAAACAGTTAACATAGTATTTTATTGATATCAGCGACCTCCTTTGAAGTGCATTGATAAATCTCATCATTTAAAGCTTAAATTACCAACTCGAGTGCTATCTTTCTACAGTTACCTGCATTCAATGAAGCGAAGGGGAGTCAACAGTGGCGATCAGAATCCTATCTATTGATGGAGGGGGGATAAGGGGGATATTACCTGGTGAAATATTGGTCTCTCTTGAAGATAAGCTGAAAGTGAAATCAGGTAACTCGGACGCCAGGATAGGGGATTTTTTTGACCTAATTGCAGGATCAAGTACCGGCGCAATATTAGGCGCGGCATATATCTGCCCGAACAAAGAGGGAAGACCAAAATTCTCAGCACAGGAAGCCGTTGATATTTACCTCAAAGAAGGAGGTAAGGTATTTGATACTGGAATCTGGCCCTACCTGGATAAATGGAGACTACTCAGGGGAGAAAAGTACTCCACACATGAACTGGAAAAGGTACTAAAGAAGCACTTTGGCAAAACAAAGTTAAGTAAACTATTAAAACCCACTTGTTTCGTCTCCTATGACATCAAAAAACGAGAGCAAATCATATTTAGACAACATTGTGCCATAGTGAAAAATGAGGATTTCTTGGTAAGAGACTTATTACGAGGTAGTACCGCTGCACCAACCTACTTTGAACCCGCACGCATTTATTCGTTACCACCTGCAAATAAAAAATATATCCTGGTAGATGGTGGAATGGTAGCCAGTGATCCAGCCTTATGTGCCTATTCAGAGGCCATTAAGTTCAGCGATGTGGGTGGAATTAAAGATATGATCATTGTATCTCTAGGTACTGGTAAACAACTAATAAGCTATAAATACAAAGAGGTGAAAGACTGGGGCATTTTTAACTGGGCAAGGCCCTCTATCGATATCGCTCTGAATGGCGGAGCTCAATTAACTCATTATTACCTGAAACAAATTTCATCCACCGTAGAAAACACCAAGTACTACCGGATTCAGCCAAATCTGTATGATGCCTCCCCAGCGATGGATAACGCATCACCAAAAAATCTGATAAAGCTAAAGAATTCCGGAGAAATGAATGCAAGGTATTTTGATAAAGAGCTAGATGAAATTGCTACGATACTGACAAGTACTCAAGGCTTTCATAAATATCAGCATAATCCTTAGAGGGGACTCTAGCATGCTAAATGGAGCAATGCTTGTCTGGTTTATTTTCTCAGCTATGAGCGTGATCTTTGTCATTTGGGATTCGATCACCAATACACCAACCAGCTGGGTGCAGCGTATGGCGTGGATATTGGTTGTTGTATATACAGGTGTTGTCGGACTCTTCCTCTATCTACTAACCTGTCGACGCCCTTTTCCTGGTGGGCACGATGCCTTTACACGCGCTACCTGGAAACAAAGCGTTAATAGTGAAATGCATTGCCTGGCCGGGGATGCCACCGGCATTGTTATTGCTGCGTCCATCGTCCCCTTCTTTGGGCTCACCAATGGCTGGGATGCCACCATTGAGTATATTGCCGGCTTTATTTGTGGACTGTTTATTTTTCAGGCGATGATGATGCTTGGTATGTATCAGGGAAATTATCTAAGGGCAGTGCGCAAAACCTTCTTCGCCGAGACCGTTTCTATGAATATGGTGATGGGCGGAATGATTCCGACCATGGTGATCCTGGCTTCTCTATGGCCTGAATCGGAAGACCCTAGCAAGGCCACGTTTTGGTTTCGTATGAGCCTTGCAAGTATCGTCGGTGGTGTCATTGCTTATCCAATCAACTATTGGCTTGTTAAAAACCATTTGAAGCACGGTTGTATGACATTGCCGGGGCGAGATGGGCCTGCGCCATGCCTGGGTTTCTGTTCACCAGAGGATAATCATGGTGCCAGTAACAAGCCAACTGAGCCCGCTCCTCCCCATTCTATACAAATAGGTCATGAGGATCATGGAATGATAATGCGTTCACTACCCATTGCTGTCTCTAGTATTTGGATAGTGGGAACCTTCTTGTTTCTTTTGCTTGCAATATTGGTGACTAATCACTTTGTACCCTTGAAGTTTTGATTGACTATTTAATAATCAGCGCTAAAAGGTCGAAAAGCTAAAATCAGGTTATCCACAGATTTAAAGATTTATGGTAAAATCAGGAAAATGTATTGCGTTCTATTGAGCTTAAGGACTTCGCACTTTATAGGAATGAAACTCGCCTCTGCGACCTGATCCCAGACATTATACGCCGTATAATGGCGTGTCTTATGTTTAAAAAATTGCGATTTGCCCTTAGTGGCAGCCACATATTTCAAATTCTCCCGAATTAATGAAACCAAATACCCGAGTCTACGGATTTCAAACTGCTGATTAAAGGAATACAGCAAATCTATGAATAGCCGCTTACTTAATCTTGATGCTCTGCGGGGTCTCGCAGCAATTCTTGTTGTTTGGCAACACAGTAGCGAAGTTTTTATACGAAACCCCGGTGTCGCCCAGCACGGTACCGAGCTGACTGAATTTATCAGCCAGTTAGACTTTGGCAGAATAGGAGTAATCTGCTTCTTTTTAATCTCTGGATTTGTGATTCCTTTCAGCCTTTCGGGAACTAAAAGTTCTTTAGAGAAGTTTGCCATTCGTCGTTTTTTCCGCCTTTATCCAGCATACTGGACATCCCTATTTCTGGCTGTGGGGCTGACATGGCTGATTAGTGACTGGATGTATCCCACAACCACTATTGTCGCAAACACGACCATGCTACAGGGATTGATGGGGTTTGATAACGTGCAAGGGCTTTACTGGACACTGACAGTTGAATTAATTTTTTATGGTCTCTGTGCGCTAATTTTTGCTAACCGTCAACTGGCTAACCCCCTGATCTTACTACTTTTTTGCTGGGGTGCACTATCTCTATTCGTAGGTTGGCAGCTCTTAAATATTTTATCTATTCCCCTACCGGAACTGGCTCCAACAATTACCTATTTGCCTTTCTGTATCGCTGTCATGTTTTGTGGAACCTTGATCCAACACTGTTATATGCGAAAAACACATTATTATTATGCCTTTTTTGCTATAGCGGGCACTTTTTCAATTCCATTAATGTTTTTATTTCTTTTTATACTTGGTAAACCCATTGGTGACAATCCATTGCGCTTTGCTCTACCTCACTTAATTGCTTTGGCTATTTTCTTTGTTGTCCTACTAGTACCCTTTAAGCCATGGCGTGGCCTAGTGGCTTTAGGGACCATTAGTTATTCGGTTTATCTGTTCCACCCCATTGTGATGCGCGGGCTGAACTGGACAATACAGCAGTCCTGGGCGCAGGCATTTTCTACTTATTCTGTAGAGGTCTATATGTTGGCCACGACCCTCGTGAGTATTGTCCTGGGGAGCCTGGTGTACAAACTGATTGAGAAGCCAGCCATCAATATGGGACGCCACTTAAGTAGAAGGACAGAAAGTAGAGAGATGGCGATTGCCTAAACGGGGTTTTCCGCTTATCTGTGGTGGAAAACTAGAGGTTATTCATACATGCCTGTTTTATCCAGGCATGTATGAATCAGAGTGGGAAGCTTATAAAAATTACCAGTCACCGCTCGGTTAATCTGACTTTCTACTGTGCCCACAGCAAGCTTGCAGCAATCGACCACATCATAATACCCACCAATACATCCAGCACTCGCCAGGTTTTTGGGTTCTTAAACAGCGGCTGCATCATACTGCCACCAACCGATAACAGCGCGAACCAAAGGACAGAGGCACTGCAGGCACCAATCACAAAGAATAAAGTACCTTCCCCTGCGTATTGGGCACCGACCGAGCCAATCAACACAACCGTATCTACATAGGCATGGGGGTTTAGCAAGGTTAGTGCCACGGCGGTGATGAGGGCAGAACGCCTGGATTTAACCCACTCCTTCTTGTCCTCCAGTCCCTTATTGGTAAAGGCGGAACGAAATGCCATAGCGCCGTAGCCAACCAGGAAAGCGACTCCCAACCAGGTCAGCCAGACCATCCAGTTTCCTTCAGCCTGGGCCAGGTGTGATACCAGATAAACACCACAGCTGATTAGAACAATATCCATCAGGATACACAGCGCGGCGATGCTGTAGTGGTACTGGCGACGAATGCTCTGTGTCAGTAAATACGCATTCTGCGCACCAATTGCCATGATCAAGCTGATAGTGGTGATAAAGCCCTTTGTCAGAGGGGCCAGTAGCAAACCCGAAAACACGTTGCCTCCTGAGGTCATTGGGGTCTGCCCGCGGTATGCGGGTCGAAAAGTGGCGAGAGATTAAGAGGCCGGCTAAAATAAGTAAATTTAATTATATTGATACCTCATAAGAATATCTTATGTTAGATCTTAAACAACTTCAGGCCTTTGCTTTCGTGGTAGAAGAACAGAGTTTTGATAAGGCCGCGGCGCTCCTTCACGTGAGCCAGTCTGCGGTATCCCAGCGGATCAAAGCCTTGGAAGGACAGGTCGGTCAGGCCCTACTGATACGCTCAACACCACTGCGACCCACCGAGGCCGGCCTCAAGGTACTGGGTTATTTCCAGCAGATGCACCTCCTGCAGCACGAGTTGCTGACAGACATAGACCCGGAGGGCAGCAAAACCCGCTACAGTAACCAAAACAAGGTACGCATCGCCCTGAACTCAGACAGCTTGGATACCTGGTTCCTGAAAGCGGTAACCCCCATCATCCGCTCCCACCACCTGCTCGTAGACTTAAAGGTCGATGATCAAGATGCCACCTTGGAGCTATTGAAGAATGGGGAGGTTATTGGCTGCATCAGTTCGGTAACCAGTAACCTGCAGGGCTGCCAGTCCATTCTGCTTGGGCACATGGCTTACTACCCAGTGTGCACTCCGGCTTTTAAAGAGCACTACTTCTCCGACCCAGTCGACGTGGATGAATTTCGCTATGCCCCCGCCGTT
The DNA here is from genome assembly GCF_020524905.1 of Microbulbifer variabilis. Classification (GTDB taxonomy): domain Bacteria; phylum Pseudomonadota; class Gammaproteobacteria; order Pseudomonadales; family Cellvibrionaceae; genus Microbulbifer; species Microbulbifer variabilis_A. Next base: position 203,863 of record NZ_JAIVKI010000005.1, read on the forward strand.
GAATTTAACTACAAAGATCAGCTGCAAAGCCGCTATCTGCAGCAATTTTGGGGGATAGAGGCCGGCCAATACCCATCCCACGAGATCCCCTCTTCCAAGGGATTTCTCAATTTTCTCACTTTGGGATTAGGCTGGGGAATGGCTCCAGATATTCAGGTGGAAGATTTGTTAAGGCAAGAGAAGCTGATCAAGCTGACTCCAGATCAGCACTTGAAAATTCCACTGTACTGGCATGTTTGGAATTTGAAATCCAAATTGATTAAAGAAATCACTCACACTCTCGCTGAATATGCACACAAAGCGCTGCACCAGTAATTGGTTACATGGTGAAGATACTGGCAGTTCCAATAAAATATTTAGTGATTGTGGGACTGCTTCATAAAGCAGCGATCTATCTCACCTGGAGCACGGGTTAACTTTTCTAGGAATTGATGTGCTTGCATCAATATAGACATATTTTCCCGATATTTAGGCTTATAACTTTTCAGTTGTTGATGGGCTTTTTGAAAGATTTCGTGGGCCTCTACACTCATCAAAAATTCAGTGATTGCACTACCTAATAGCAGTTGGTGAATCGCAAAAGCCCCATCTAGTTGAGCCCTTTTTAATAGTTGAGAGGGTTCTACAAGAATCTTAAGCGCCCGATAATTTGCTGGAATATCGACTTTACAACTATTCACGGATGGCTCTTCAGGTTGTGCCATATATTCACAGTCAGTCCTGAAATTCTGTTGAAGCCGCTCAATATTCTTACCAAATTTTTGGTCGGCCTGCCCAAAAACCACCCTGGAAACTTCGAGGAAGACCATCATTCCTCCACACATCATGCAGGGTTCCAATGTAGTATAAATAGTGGTGCCTTTCAGAGAGTGGTTACCCTTCCCCCTACAGTCTGTATTTATACACTGTTGTATTAGCCTAACTTCCGCATGCTGGGTTTTATCTCCACACAGATCCACAGCATTGCGCTGTACCCCCACAATTTTCTCCTGTTGAGGATCGTATAAAACAGCCGCAATGTTATAACCCCGTTTATTTTGATCTTGTGGTGAAACCCAATTTAAGTAGGCAGTAGAGTATGCTAACAACATTAGAATAGCGTCTCTCTCCCGCTGGATAGGAGATTCCACCATCTCTTCAGAAATCCCTAGGGAAGAAAAGACTATAAAAAAAAAGAAAACTAACCCATGTCGCATATTCAATTGGCTCATCATTTCAGAGCCACTCCCGGGTCAAAGCCACTCCCGGGTCAAAGCCATTCCCGGGCCATAGCGATCAGGTTTTTTACCCTTGCCGGCAAAGCTCTATGACGGCGTGTCGCCAAGAAAAGAGTTTCGCTAACTGGCGTTTCCAGGCGGTGCGACCGGATTAATTCTGGCCTGTCGAACGCATTTACCGCATGTTCCGGTAATACCGTAAAACCCAGTCCCAGACTTACCGGTTCAAGAATCAAACTAATTTGGTTAGAGAAGCCCCTCAGTGCAAACATATCGACATGTTGAAATTCCAGATAATTGGCTCCCAAGAGCAAACTGGCATGATAAGCACCATCAGGGTGGCCAACATAACCCAGTTTCAACAAAGTTGACCAGTCAGTATTTTTTATTGCAACCGGAGTCACCAATATCAATGCCTCACTTGCCACCGGCTGACTGGCGATCTCATCCAGCGCTGATGGGCTCGTCATTAAACCCATATCACAACGGTATTCCAGAAGAGATCTTTCGACATCCCGGTTGGGTGCAAATCGATAGTCGATAATGAGCTTAGGGTGGCCCTGCTGTATTTTAAGGAACCTGGGATATAACTTCAGTCCCACACTCCCAGGAGACAAAATACGCACCAAACCCTCGTAGACAGGGTCCTCCCCCAGTCTTTGCGACAGAGTTGAGAGAGACTCCACAATCTCATGAGCCTCACCATAGAGTTTTCTTCCCGCCTCTGTTGGGGTGAACTGCCTGCCCTGCCGCTGAATCAGAGCCACCCCTAGAAATTCCTCTAGCTTACGGAGGTGCTGACTTATGCCAGACTGCGTCATATGCAGGCGCTCCGCCGCTTGAGTGAAGTGCCCCACCTCTATCAGTGTACAAAAACTACGTAGCCATACTGGGTTAATCATTACAAAAATTACTAAAAAAAATCACTAATGATAATTATATGTAATCGACTCTAGAGTGTAACTTTATTCCACCCTAAGCACTGGAGCCAAAAAAATGAATGGCATTTATCCCCGCAGTTTCTCCCATATCGGTATTTCGGTACCGGATTTAGAGGCCGCAGTAAAGTTTTACACTGAGGTGATGGGGTGGTATCTGATTATGCCGCCAACAGCAATTCAGGAAGACCACAGCGCCATTGGCGACATGTGTACTGACGTTTTTGGTAAAGGATGGGGCAGTTTCCGAATCGCCCACATCTCTACCGGGGACCGTATAGGGATTGAATTATTCCAGTTTCCCAATCAAGAAAACCCAGAGAATAATTTTGAATACTGGAAAACTGGGGTATTCCATTTCTGTGTACAAGACCCCAATCTAGAGGAACTGGCCGAACGTATTGTTGCCGCAGGGGGCAGAAAGCGTATGCCCAAGCCTCGCTATTACTATCCTGGGGAAAAGCCCTACCGCATGATTTATATGGAAGATCCGTTTGGCAATATTCTAGAGCTTTACAGCCACAGCTATGAGCTGGTTTACAGCAGCGGTGCTTACAACTAATCCTGGCGAAGACAGGCACCGGCGCTTCCGGTGCCAATAGTATTGGCTATTTGACTCGGTGACTTATCCAAACAATTGCCAAGGCTAATTCAAGACTTTGTTTTCCGAAAGATAATCAGCAACCACCTTGCCCAGAACCAAGTGCTGATCCTCATCCAGGTGAATACCATCCCGTTCACTGACTTTCACCCATTTATTTGCATCCAAGAATAGAGTTCCCAAATCATGCGAGACTTTTTCCAGATCCTTGGCGTAACCGACGCACCGCTTTTCAGCGCCGGTAAATTTATAACCAATAATACCGCAGGGATTACTGATCGTCAGAGGGGCAATAATAAGGACCTGAGGTACTGGCATGCCAGGCTCTATGGGAGCATTCCGGATTACTGACACCAGTTTGGCCACGCCCTGAGCAGACATACAGGCCTTGTTATCGTGAGTATCCTGAAAATCATTAGTACCCAACATCAAGATGACACACTTTAGCGGAGAGTGCATTTCAATGACCTGAGCCAATCCATCGACACCCCGCCTGCCCTCCCTAAATGGGTCATCCCAAACCGTCTTGCGCCCATTCAAACAATTTTCAATCACTCGCACATTATGGTGGTTTTCATTGAGATGAAACTCCAAAACGCCAGGCCAACGCTGGGCAAAAGTCATCCGCTGGCGAGTATCTGGAATGATGCCCCAGGAGACACTATCGGAATAAACCAGAATATTATGCATCTGCCGACTTCCTTCTTTGAATTATGGGAATTAGCTTCCAGAGTGAGCCTTGGACATTATGAGTAAAGCCACTAAACCCTGACTAAATTCCAACTCTAATCAAATCCAAGCACTAGTATGGCACCGCCAAGTGAGCGACTCCCCGCAAGGTCAAGCGGGAGATGATCAACGCGCTGGCACCGCATGCAGCAATCGCTGCTGTTAGCGGCAAGGGTGTTCCATCAAAAACCAAGCTGGTTACAACAATTGCCAAAGCCCCAAGCAACATTTGCAAGGCCCCCCCCAGAGCGGCAGCCGTGCCGGCAATGGGCCCATGCTCTTCCAGGGATAAAACCATAGAGGTAGGAATCACCAACCCCAGGAATATGTTGCAAATCAACAACATAGCCACCAGCAACCCAAATTGGTCAAAGCCTGAAAAGACCACCATACACATCGTCAATGAGCCGATAGCAAAACCTGCAGTAGCCCACTTCACCACGGCTACAGAGCCAAAACGCGCGCCGAGGTTTGCAGCGAACTGACTTGAGGTAAAGAAACCCAGCGCATTTAAAGCGAAGGCAAGACTGAATTCTGTCGGTGTCAATCCGTAGAAGTCGGTGTATAGAAAAGAGGCCGTAGCCAGGAAAGAGAAAAAGCTAGCGATGCCCAAACCGCCAATACAAGTCAAGCCAACATACACTGGATCACGCAACAAAGTGGAAAAAGCCCCGAGCATGGCACTAAAACGAAATGGCACACGGTGCTGCCGATGGAGGGTCTCAGGCAAGCTGGTTACCGCCAGGAATAAGCTGGCAAGGGTCAGCAGGGCAATTAGTAGAAATACGCTGCGCCAACCAAAGGGAACTATCAAAGTACTTCCGATCAATGGAGCGAGCATCGGCGATATGGAGATCACCAACATCACCGTGGTCATTAAACGAGTGGCCTGAGTACCAGTGTAATAATCCCGAATCACTGCCCTTGGAATCGACATTACGGAAGCGGCACCAACCCCCTGCAAGAACCGTAGGACAATCAGGGCCTTTATTGAAGGGGCCAAAGCACAACCAACAGAAGCCAGGGTAAAAAGGACCAAACCAAAATACAGTGGAGGCTTTCGGCCGAACATATCTGATGCTGGGCCATAAAATAGCTGACACACCCCGAAAGCGACAAAATAGGACATCAGGGTATATTGTGTAGCCTCCACAGGCGCACCTAAATCCTGGGCAATATCCGGCAGGGCCGGTAGATACATATCGATAGCAACGGGCCCCACACAGCTCAACAAGCCTAGAATGAGCGCCATCTTAATAAAATCCAACTTCATAAAAGATTCCAAATATCAGGCTCAGAGAATTTTCAGAAACATAGGGAAGTAGCGACCTGAAAATATTTTTATTTCTGCTGGTAAAGTTCCTTTTGATTCATTCAGCACTCCCACTGGAAATGAAGAATACCCTTCTCTATGTGTTAGATGCGAACACAGCTTTATACAATCAAAAACCGACCTCTGTTCCCACCGGCTGCGTCGACTTTGAAGTCAGACATTAATATTCACAAATGCAACGCTTCCTATGGCAAGGGTGTAGGGAGATAGTGCTTTAAAAGCGGAAAACCGGGCAAATTCAGATGGTATCTCTGCGACTGTTTTTCTGGGGTCCTATTGATATGCCCACTCAAATTCACTCCACTAGGAACATGATGAGATGGACACATGCACAGGCACTTTAACTTACCTTCCAAGTCCCTAGCTTCTAACAGTCACCGAAATCAGTTACAGGTAGGCTTCAAGCAGTGGCACTAGAAAAGCGTCGAAGGAGTCAGTTTGGCTCAAGCAGGACATTGGCCGCGGTCAATGTAGAACGATTGCCGCTTCGATCTCGCCACCGGCTTACCTCCCGGCTCCCACTACGTAGCCGACCCACGCTCAACCGTAGACAACAAAAGATCCCTCTTTTTATAGCCCACACCCCCTGTTGGGTGATCACTATGTATCCAGAGGGGGAGCCAATAAATCAATTATTAAGCGCACTCAAATCCCAACGTCTGCGTGCCAGCCAAATCGCGGGCGTCGATGGCCGCAGAGGTATACCCAAGCTTGAGGCCGATGAAGTCATTTGTAATAACATCACACGCTGGCGCCACTTGTGCGAACTAAAGAGCTCCGAAATCGGCTGTTATCTGGCCCATCTTCGTGCGATTCGTCAGGCCTATCAAGCCGGCTTACAGCGAGCTTGCATACTCGAAGACGACGTTCTGTTAGAAGATGACTTTGGCAGAGTGCTGGCGGAGTTGGAGCGCTTGTCCCCAGAAGTAGAGATGGTCCGTTTAATGGGCTTAAAAGTGAGAAAGCGCAAGATCATCCGGTGCCTTAATGACGGCGTACACAAGCTGGTTCGACCAGAGCGGGGCTGGTGCGGAGCCCAGGGTTACCTGATCAATCGCAGAGGGATGGAAAAGGTGCTCGGTTACGCCAATCGAATTTTCGAACCTATAGATAAAGTCTTTGACCACTTCTGGCAATTTGACCTGAAGCTTTATGGTGTCGAACCCCACCTACTGTGGGAAACCGAACATACTTCTAGCATCGTAAAATCTAACGTTCACAAAGCCAGCGTTGCCCGGTGGCTTTATTGGCTACACCCCTTTGGCAAATTTTGGCGCAGTATTCAGCGTCATATCTACTTGTACCGTTATAAAAAAGAATTTTATCCGGCAGAGAAACCAAAGCAGCGCCTCGGACGCACGGCCCGAATAAAACTCTAAGATGACGAGGGCTTAAATATCCCAAAACCGCTGCATTTTCAGGAACATAAAAGAGGCTGTCCAGGTGATCATTACCAGCCCAGTGAGAGCCTCAAGGCCGGCAGTAAAGCGCAAGTGTCCGTGGGGCTCAATATCGCCGAAACCCAGAGAGGTATAAGTGGTAAATGAGAAATAAGCACAATCGATCAAGCTACCACTGAAATTACCTTCCAGAGTGCCGAAATAGGGCGAATTCACCATAAAGTAATAGCCATAGGCAAAAAGCCAGATTTCTGCGATGTGAGCCAGTAGCGCACCAAAAACCCCGAGAACGATAGCCAAATTGTGTCGCACAGGCAGCCAACGCCCAAGGTGCACTAGGGCGTTAAGTACCTCGTGGTGAATCAACACCACAATCGCAACGATCATAGTGTTCACCACAAATGCGAAAGTCATTTCAGCGTCGATCATGGAAAAACTCGCGAACCAGCCTCCCCGCCTCTTCAGCCATTACCCCAGACTCCACAGAGATTTTATGATTAAAAAAACCGGCCTCTGCCAGCTTCATCTGACTTTCAACCACTCCCGCACGCGGCTCTTTGGCACCAAAGACTAAGCGACTGACTCGCGCATGCATCAAAGTTCCAAAACACATAGTGCAGGGTTCAATTGTGACGTAGAGCGTGGTATTTGGCAGACGATAGTTTTGCTCAGCCTCCGCTGCGCGACGCAATGCGACAATTTCCGCATGGGCACTGGGATCGCAGTTGCCAATAGGACGGTTGCTGCCCTCGCCAATGATCTTGCCATCCCGCACCAACACGGCCCCCACAGGCACTTCTCCCCGCTCTGCGGCAAGTTCCGCTAATTCCAGGGCTCTGCGCATAAATGCGTAGTCTTTAGGTGTCGCCATAATTCTTTCTTAGACCTCTACTACACCGAGTACCAGCGCACTCACAAAGTACAGCTTTATCATTTTTCCCAGGTTATTTTCTTCTGACAAAGCGGCGTAGGATGAAATCCGCCTCAAGCACCAGGCTACCCTGCCGCTCCAACTCTGCGCGCGCCTCTCTATTCCCCTTCCAGGCAAAAGGCGTCATAGCCAAAAAGTCCGCAATCGCTTCGTGTCCACGCAATTCAAAAGGAAAACAACAGCGCATGTCGACCTCAGGATACAAACCCTCAACCAGTTTTGGCGCTGGATGTTTGCGTGGTTCCCGGTAGAGGTGCCCTTTTAAAGTCCATAGGTGATCGGGACCTGGGGAGACATCCAGAAAGTGTCCCCCCTCTTTTATTACCCGCAGCATCTCACTATCTGGTGCAGGTGCGAAAACACGTAAAAGGTGATCCACGCTATTCGAGGCCACCGGCAAGTTAGCATTACTGGATACAACAAACTGTGCACCGCTATCCGCTTTGGCAGCCATGCGGACACCGGACTTGGAGATATCTATCCCGGCCAACGCATGGCCGTGCCACCCAGCAGACTCCAATTGGCGCAAATAGTAACCTTCCCCACAGCCAATATCCAAAAGCCGGCGCCCAGATTGGTAGGGTAACAATGCCGTAATCGCGTCCACCAGTGGGCGATAGTAACCCGCCCTGAGAAAACGGCGACGCGCATGTAGCATTTCAGTGGAATCGCCCGGGTCCTTACGCCGCTTACGATAGACGGGTAACAAATTAACATAACCCTCCCTCGCGCGATCAAAACTGTGCCGGTTACTGCAGTGCCAGGTATCTTTACCCAACGTCAATGGCTTTGCGCAGAGAGGACATTGCCAGATCATTCAACTTCCTGAGCTTCTGTATTCTTCATCATCGATGGAGAAGTACGCTGCAAAATCAAATCTGCAGCCTTCTCCGCAATAGCGATCACCGGCGCATTGGTATTGCCGCTGATCAGGGCCGGCATTATGGAGGCGTCCACAACCCTCAGTCCATCCACACCGTGTACTTTTAACTGCGCATCGACTACAGCGAGATCATCATCGCCCATTCGACAGCTGCCAACAGGGTGATAAATAGACTCTGCGCGTTGACGAATGTAATGTTTGATGTCTTCCTCACTGGTGAGTTTTTCTTCAGGTAGCCAAGTGCGCTTCTGATAGCGCAGCAGATCCTCCTGATTGAGGATATCCCTGGCCATGTCAAAGGCCTCCATCATCACTTGCATATCCTCAGGCTCGCACAAATAGTTCGGCTGAATTTTTGGTAAGTCCTTAGGATCATCACTCTGTAAAGTAATTTCACCGCGACTCTTAGGCCGCAGAGCACAGGCATGCAGAGAGTAACCATAGCCCGGCTGTTTATTGAAACCGTGATTAAACAGCGGCGCTGCAGTCAGGTGAAACTGAATATCCGGGCGACCGTTGGCCAGAGAGGAGCTGGCAAAGCCACCAGCTTCAGCCACATTGCTGGTCAGAGGTCCCCGATTAAAGAAAAACCACTCAGGTACACGCAGAGCTTTCTTAACCTTTTCCCATGGAGCCTCTGAGAAACTCACCGGTGCCGAAGCCTCAATGACCTGCGTGATATCCAGGTGATCCTGTAGATTCTTACCCACTCCTGGCAGGTGGTACTGCGAGATTAGATTGAATTTGCTTAATTCTTCCTGCGGACCAATGCCTGACAGCAGCAAGATCTGTGGAGATTGTATGGCACCGGCACAGAGCAGAACCTCTTTGTTGGCATGGATCTTCTTTCCATTGATCAGTTCTACGCCCGCAGCCCGGTCACCCTTTAATATCAACCTGGCCACAGAACTACGAGAGCGAATATGCAAGTTGGGGCGTTTTTTTATCGGGTGTAGATAGGCTGTTGCCGCTGAACAGCGCCGGCCTCTGCGCTGGGTAACCTGGTAAAAGCCAAAACCGGTTTGCTGACTGCCATTGAAATCATTATTAAGCCGGTGGCCAGCAGATTCTGCCGCACGCAAAAATGCATGCCCCGATTCTGTCTTCCATTTTAAATCGCTGACCGTTAGGGGGCCGAAGCCACTGTGATGCGCATCACTGCCTCGCTCATTGCCCTCGGCCATAAGAAAATACGGCAGGATATCTCGCCAGCCCCAACCGGGATTACCTGCGGCCTCCCAGCCATCGTAGTCCTCGCCATTACCACGGATATATATCATCGCATTGATGGAACTACTGCCACCAAAGGTTCGCCCGCGAGGCCAGAACAGGCGTCGATCGTGCAGGTGTTCCTGAGGCTCCGTGTAATGATGCAGGTTATAGTTGGTCCCCGGCAGCAGCATACCGATGCCGAGTGGCATATGTATCAACGGACTTCGATCCGGCGGCCCCGCTTCAAGCAGGCAAACCCGGTGCTGCTCATCGGCACTTAACCGGTTGGCCAACACACAGCCGGCAGAGCCGGCACCTACGATCACATAATCAAACACCATTTGAGTGGACATGGGACCTCAGCACCTTTGCAGCTGAATTTTCCAAGACGGTACACTCAAGCTCAATAAAATTACAGGGATGAGGGAACGTAAAGGTGAAGGATTGCGAATTCAGTGACAATAAAGTCCTGCACAGCTGGCATAACAATGCCGAAGAGTGGGTCAAGGTGATAGATCGAGAGGCAATACCCAGCCGCAAACTGATCACCGACCAGGCAATTGTCGAAACTATCCTGGCGCATAGCCCCACTAGCGTACTGGATATTGGCTGTGGAGAGGGATGGTTATCCCGCCGCCTGTCAGCAGAGGGAATAGAGGTCTGGGGTATCGACGGCGTAGCCGACTTAATATGTGAGGCCAGGCGCCGAGGGCAAGAGCGGCAGCACTTCCACACTCTCAGCTATGAAGAGCTGGACCCGCAGGCATTTGAGAATAAATTCGATTTAATGGCGTGCAACTTTTCTCTGATTGGAGAGAGATCAACCAACGTCGTTTTCAAAAATGCTTGCTCCCTACTAAATCCGCAAGGGTATCTGCTGGTGCAAACTCTACATCCTCTAATTTCTTGTGAAGCCGAAAATTACCAGGATGGCTGGCGCCCTGGCTCCTGGGAGGGCATCGAGGGCAATTTTCAGGAGACAGCCCCCTGGTATTTCCGCACGGTATCCAGCTGGGTTCACCTGTTCATTGAACATGGTTTAGAGCTCACAACCCTGCGTGAACCGATTAATCCCACCAGCGGCAAGCCGGCCTCGCTAATCCTAGCTGGGCAGTTTCGTCTTTAGCCCTGGTTTCGTCAGCCCTAAGACAGGGATAGGGGCACCCACTTTTCAGCGCCAGATTAACAGCATAGACGCTTTCAACGACAACAAGGCTCTCACGCCAACAAGGCACTTTTAAAGCTCGGTAAAATACAGCCCTTCAGACAAGATCAATTTTTCATCAACTGTGGCGTATCAATATCAAAATAATAATAAAAAAACATTGGCGCTCCCCTGCTCACACCCAGGACTGCTTGGACAAAAATGGAAAAGAGTCCAATTCATGCGGCTTTCGGGGAAGTTTCCGTCAATTTGCGACTGTCCAGTAAGTGAAGTAGCAGAAGCCGCCTAATTTCAATGGGAAAACGCTTTGAGGTGAGTATCCCATAATAAATTCAACGACCGTTTGCGGCCTTCCGAAATGAGATGCAACACTCTGGGGTAGAAAAAATGGCACTCTGCAGTTTCAGAATCAGACCGGGCAAATCCTTACCCAAGGCAGTTGGAATATTTCTATTGCCCACTTGCTGTATCTGCTCTGCCGACGAACTTTTTATCCCCGATTCTCAACAGGCCCTGAACATTCAATCGGAAAATTTGTATTTCTCCGACAGCGCATTCGCCATGGACAATGCCGCACTACTCCAGGCTGCGGACTACCTGCGCAACAACTCCATGAATAGCACCCAGCGGCGCCTCAACTACCAATGGCTGCAAATGCATACCAATCCCAGTGAATTCCGACCAACCACTGGAGGTAAAGCACTATTCAAAATTTTTAAGATCGGACTGGATACCTACAAGCAGCGCAATAAACGAAGCGTGCAGAAAAGTATCCTGCGATACACCACCAATCGGGGCAAAATAGGCAACTCGGTTGAGTATGGTATCAACCTTTCCGACGACAAATTCAAGGTCTCATTCGAGTACGAATTTTAACCCTGGCAGACAACTAGTCCTTGCCTTCCTCCAGGTTTGTTAGAATCTCCGCCAATCAAATTTGGCGGAGATAGCCGTGAGCAGCTCAAATACCCCATCCTCATTTCCCGAACTTCCAATCGCCAGTGTCGGCCGACGCCTTGCAGCCCTGATGTACGACTTACTGATCCTGATGGGATTGATGATGGTGTACGGGTTTATTGCGCTTCCAGTGGCTTCAATATTCGGTGGGTTGAACTGTCAGCCAGAGGCTTTGGACTACAGCCCCTGTGTCGGTGGCACGATTTATCAACTGGGTGCTCTAGTGGTTATCGCCGGATACTTTTTCTGGTCCTGGCGCGTAGCCGGTCAAACTGTGGGTATGCGTGCGTGGCGTCTGATACTAGCCAACCCGGATGGAATGCAGCTCTCCTGGCGCCAATGTATCCTGCGCGCCATTGTGGCACCACTATCTATTGCCTGCCTGGGCCTCGGCTACTTTTCTGCCTGGGCCCGTTCCGACAAGGCCAGCTGGCATGACCTGATTTCAGAGTCCCAGGTACGCCTGCTGCCCAAGCCAAAAAAGTAATCCCCCTAGCGGGCCCGCTTTAGCAATAGCCAGCCCGCGCCAAAACACAGAAGAACGGGCACGAGCACGGCCAACAGCGGTGGGAAGCCAAATACCAATGAGGAGGGACCGAGAATTCCCTGCAAGGTTTGGAAGATAATTCCCACCATAATCCCGGTGAAAACTCTTAACCCGGTGGTTACCTCGCGCAGGGGCCCAAAAATGAAAGAAATTGCCACCATAACCAAGCTGGCAATGGTCAGCGGTTGTAATATTTTCTTCCAGAACTCCAACCAGTAGCGGCCGGAATCTTCGCCTTTGCGATCTAAGTAAGTCCCGTAGTCCCAGAGGTTACGCGGGGAAAGATCCGAAGGCAGCGGCACGATGAGGGCAAATAACTCGGGCGAGATCTCAGCTTTCCATACACTGGTTGGCAGGTTTTTACTCTGTGTATCCTCCGGCAGGAACTGGGTGCTGCGGCTGTTCTCCAGCTGCCACTGCTCCCCCTGAAACTGCCCTCGTTCAGAGAACTCCACCCACTTCAGCTCCCGGTTATCCGCAAACTGGTAACGGGTTACACCATAGAGTTCACCATCTGGCAGGGCGGCATTAAAATGCACAAATTCGCCGCTGTCTTTCAACCACAAACCGCTTTCAAGTCCGCTCGCCTCTAATTCCCCCAGGGCTCGCGCCTTGTTGTTCTCTGCGATCACGTTGGTTTTGGGAATGACGAATTCCGCCAGGGCCAAGCCGATAAAAATCAGTAAAATGATCGGTTTCATCACTGCCCAAGCGATACGACCTATAGATACGCCAGCGGCGCGCATAACCGTCAGCTCGCTGGTACCGGCTAGTGTCCCCAGCCCCACCATACAGCCCACAAGCGCGGAAAAGCCCAACTGCTCATAAATGCGCCCCGGCAGTCTCCACATGACATATTGTATTGCCTGACTAAAGCCGTAATCGCGCTTCAGGTCTCCCAATTGGTCGACGATGGCAGAGATGATATCCAAGCCGACAATGATAAGGAGCACCACAAAAACCGCTAGGGCAATGGTACGGCCAATATACATATCCAACTTATACATCGGCCGACTCCTTAACACCTTCCGGCAATGGTTTGGGCTTAGGTCGCCAGTTCCTCGCCACCAGGAGTAGCAGTCCAATCAGCAGGAAAGGAGGGTGTACCAACCAGATCACCGCAGGGTTGGCAAACTTGCCATCCTCAATAGCCCCACGAACCCCCTGCAGAATCACCAGGTAAATGAGATACAGGAGTATCGCGGGAAACATCTTGATAAAGCGCCCCTGGCGGGGATTGGTGCGAGAGAGCGGTACCGCCAGCACGGCAACCACCAGCACCAGTACCGGCAAACTCAGGCGCCAGTAGAGGTAGGCTGTCTCCTTGGGGTTATCACTGCCCAACAACTGCAGAGTGGGGGCCGACTCCATCTGGTCGCGCCAACGACTTCGTAACTGTGGCGCTTCCATCAATACTTCATAGCTGGAAAACGCCATCTGCCGGTATTCCTGTTGTCCCGGCACTCCCTCATAACGATAACCATCGCGCAGTACCAGGTAGCGCAGCCCTGTCTCGGAATCGATTTGCTGAACACCTTCTTTGGCACGAATAACCACCTGGTGATTCGCTTCTGTTTCTGCTTCTGTAGCCCTCAGCTCGGCGAGGAACACCCCCAGCATGATGGACTTATCCTCGCTCAGGGCCTCAGCGTAATACACCGCCTGGCCACCACTGGTGGAAATAAATTTCCTCGGTTCCAGGTGATCAAACTCACTTCGGGACTTTTCCGCATTGAGCATCAGGTTGGAATACTCTCGGCCGGCGGGAGTCAGGTACAAACTCATTGAGGCCACAAGCAGGGCCACTGCCATAGCCGGTGCCAAGGTGTAAAACAACAGGCGCCACTCGCTGAAACCACAGGCGTGCAGCACTGTCATTTCGCTCTCTACATAAAGACGCCCATAGGCCAAAAGAATCCCGACAAACAAGCCCAGTGGCAGTATTAATTCAAGGAATCCCGGCAGGCGAAATGCCATCAGGGAGAAAAGGATATCAGCCGAAAGATTCCCTGCGGCGGCTTCCGCAAGGTATTTCACGAATCGGCCACTCATCACCATTAATAGCAAAACTGCGCTGACTGCCAGCGTGGCAAACAGCAGCTCGCGGCAGAGATAGCGAAAAATAATCACAGGGCGAACGAATTCCTTGGTGATAGCGGTGTGATGAAATTGGACTCCAGTCGAACAAGTTTCCTACCGGGTACAGCAATCCATAGACGGGCAGGTTACACTTGTGCGACGCATTATCACTAAAAATTCTTGCTATGTCTCGGTTCAGAGCCATGCAATCTATTGTCAGATTTTAAGGAAAGCGAAAAATGCAGTTCTCCGCAAAGGTCTCGGATATCTCCAAGCAGCGCGCAGCCTGTTCCATTATTTCGGTAGATGCCAAAAATGGCTTAAGCCCCAGTGGTAAAAACCTAGATCAACTCGCAGGGGGAGTCATTGGCAAAATTCTCAAGCGCGGCGACCTGGGCGCAAAGCCTGGCAGCACTCAGTTAATTGATCTGCTGGACGGCCCCAGTGAGCGAGTGCTGGTGGTACGCACCGGTAAGGGAGATATCAGCCAGGCGGAATTTCGCAAACTGGCCAGCGCCAGTGCCGCAGTTGCGAAAAAGTTCAAGGAAGCCACCAGCTACCTGTGTGAGCTGGAAGTGAAAGGCGCGGACAAAACCTGGCAGGCCCAGCAAATTGCCTTGGCCACTGGATTGGCCTGCTATCGCTTCACTCAGTTCCTTACAGACGCCAAACCCTACCCCCTGGCTAAGTTCACCCTGCATGCCACCGACCGCAAACAACTGAAAGCCATCCAGAAGGGGATGGACATCGGTGCCGGCCAGGCGCTGGGCAGCAATGTAGCGCGGGAACTTGGCGACCTGCCCAGCAATGTCTGTACCCCCAGCTACCTGGCGGCAGAGGCCCGCGCGCTGGCCAAAAAACATGCAAAGCTCACCACGACTGTACTCGACGAGAAAAAAATGCAGGCGCTTGGCATGGGCGCCCTACTCAGCGTGGCCAAGGGCAGCGACCAGCCCCCGGCTCTGATCGCCATGAACTACAAGGGCGGTAAAACCAGTGAGAAACCTATTGTGCTGGTGGGCAAAGGCATCACTTTCGACAGCGGTGGTATCAGTATCAAGCCCGGCCAGGCCATGGATGAAATGAAATACGATATGGGTGGCGCCGCCAGTGTTTTCGGTGTGATGAACGCCCTACTGGAACTGCAACCATCCATCAATGTGGTGGGCCTGGTTGCCGCCGCGGAAAATATGCCCAGCGGCCGAGCCAGCAAGCCCGGAGATATCGTCAAGTCTATGTCTGGCAAGACCATCGAGATTCTAAACACCGATGCCGAGGGTCGCCTGGTACTATGCGATGCGCTTACCTATGCCGGCAAGTACAAGCCCCGCGCAGTAATCGATATCGCCACCCTCACCGGTGCCTGCGTTATCGCCCTCGGCCATCACGCCAGCGGCCTCTACGCCAATAACGAAGAACTCGCCCAAGACCTGCTCAAAGCTGGCGAAAAAAGTGGCGACCGCGCTTGGCAAATGCCACTGTGGGATGAGTACCAGCCCGCTCTGGATTCCAACTTTGCCGATATGCAAAACATTGGCGGACGCGATGCCGGTTCTGTTACCGCGGCCTGCTTCCTGTCCCGTTTTACCGAGGAGTACACCTGGGCACACATGGATATCGCTGGCAGCGCATGGAAATCCGGTGCGTGCAAAGGTGCCACCGGCCGACCAGTACCGCTCCTGGTGGAATACCTGCTGGGAAAATAGCTGCCAAAAGCGCACAATAGCCGCCCCCCAGCGGCTGTCGAAACGGCCCCTCGCGGGCCGTTGTCGTCTCAGTACAAATATAAGCCAGCATGACCCGAATCGACTTTTACATTCTCTCCTCCGACCAGCCCCAGCAAGCGGATATTTTCGCCTGTCGCCTGGCGGAAAAGGCCTATCGCAACGGCCTGCGGGTTCTGATTGCGATCGACAACCAAGAGCGTGCCGAACATCTCGATCAATTGCTGTGGACCTTCCGCGAGGACAGTTTCCTGCCCCACGCCAACCAAGCTGATGGCGAGCTCGCCGTGATCGAAATCAACTGCGGCGAAGATCCACAGGCGCACCACGGCTTACTGATCAACCTGTGCAGCAAAGTTCCCAACTGGTTCAGCCGCTTCGAGCGCCTCGCCGAAATCGTTGTTCAGGAAACAACGGCCCTGCAGCGCTCACGATCGCGATTTGGTCACTTCCGCGATCGCGGATATCCGTTACAATCCCACAAGATCAACCAGAGCATGTAATCACTGGCTACCACCATGTCCGGTCGAAAAAACAAGCACAAGCAGCGCGGACAACCACGCAAACAGTCCAGCGAGCTTCTCGACGAACTGAACTCACTGCACGACCTCCTTAACAGTGACGATCTCGATGCAATTCCCCTGCTCAATCAGATAGCAGGTCCGGCCAAGCCACAAGCACAAAAAACCACTTCTCTCGCAGATATTCCATTGTTATCCGTCGAGCCGAAATCCCCGACTCCCCCCACAATGGAAGACGACTCAGAGGAGGAGTTCCTGGAACAAGAGGATTTGCCAATTTTATTTTCCCCGGTCGATGAAACTCTTACCGGTGAACATAAAGTGCAGCTGGCGGAATCAGATCTTGCCCTGTTGCGCCCCCTTCAGGACCTGCCAGGTAAGACCGCCGAGCCCCAGGCAAAAGCCCCAATGGTAGAGTTGCTGGATGAGAGCGATGATCAGCCAGGCAATGACACCCAGCTGGACAGTGGACACACTGAGCCAAATACCACTGATGCTGCTGAGACCTCAGAGGAGCGTCTTGCCCCTGCCCCCGAAAACCCGTTCCTGCCCGCCCATATCCGCTCGCGGTTGACCGGTGGACGAATCCCCGCAATTGCGGAGCCGGCCCAACCCAAGCCCAAAGCGATCGAAACCGCCAGTGCAGGCACCCGCACCCAGGCACTGGTGATGGCCCAGGCGATCGCAGAGCGAGAGGGCCCCACAGAAAAACTGGAGCCCTCGGAAAAGGATCGCCAGCGCAGCGACCTGATTGAAGAACTGGTAGCCCAGCAGCTTCCCCAGCTGGAAAAACAGCTACGTGCCCAGATAGAAAAAGTGGTCGACGACCTGGGGATTTGGGACTGAGTGCGATTTAGCCCCAAAGCTGCCTTTTGCCCACCCTACCCCCGGCGGTATAATTGCCGCCTTTTCCGCGCAGACAGAGCAATCGCCAGACTATCCTGAGCCAAAATGCTGCGCCCGCAGTCAGTTAACACAAGGTTTCCCACCCGCATGGACAAAACATACCAGCCCAACGCCATCGAACAGCAGTGGTACAAAACCTGGGAGGAGAACGGCTACTTCAAGCCTTCCGGCGATACAGAAGCCAAGCCCTACTCCATTATGATCCCGCCGCCGAACGTCACCGGCAGCCTGCATATGGGTCACGGTTTCCAGGAGTCCATCATGGACGCCCTGATTCGCTACCACCGCATGCAGGGAGACAACACCCTGTGGCAAGTGGGCACCGACCATGCCGGTATCGCCACCCAGATGGTGGTAGAGCGCCTGCTAGGCGCCGAAGGCATATCCCGCCACGACCTGGGCCGCGACAAGTTTATTGAGAAAGTCTGGGAGTGGAAGGAAGAGTCCGGCGGCACCATTACCCGCCAGCTGCGCCGCCTGGGTGCCAGCCCCGACTGGTCCCGCGAGCGCTTCACCATGGACGACGGCTTCTACAAAGCGGTGCAGGAAGTCTTTATCAAACTATATGAAGACGGCCTAATTTATCGCGGCAAACGCCTGGTGAACTGGGACCCGAAATTCCACACTGCGATTTCCGACCTGGAAGTATTAAACGAAGAAAAGCAGGGTCACCTGTGGCACTTCCGCTACCCGCTCTCCGACGGCTCCGGCCACTTGGTAGTTGCCACTACCCGCCCGGAAACCATGCTCGGTGATACCGCCGTGGCCGTACACCCGGAAGACGAGCGCTACCAGCAGCTGATCGGCAAGACCATCAAATTGCCCCTGACCGATCGCGAAATCCCGATTATTGCCGACGAATACGTCGACCGTGAATTCGGCACCGGCTGTGTAAAAATCACCCCGGCCCACGACTTCAACGACTACGAGATGGGCCAGCGCCACAACCTCGAGATGATCAATATCCTCGATGCCGACGCCCACCTGAACGACGCCGTGCCGGAAAAATACCGCGGCATGGAGCGCTTTGCTGCGCGCACCCAGATTGTCGACGACCTGGACGCCCTCGGCCTGCTGGAAAAAGTAGAGCCCCACACCCTCAAGGTACCCCATGGCGACCGCTCCGGTGCCGTGATCGAGCCCTGGCTCACCGATCAATGGTACGTAAAAACCCAGCCCCTGGCCGATGAAGCCATCGCCGCCGTTGAAGATGGCCGCGTTGAATTCGTACCGAAAAACTACGAAAATATGTATTTCTCCTGGATGCGCGATATCCAGGACTGGTGTATCTCCCGCCAGCTGTGGTGGGGCCACCGCATCCCCGCCTGGTATGACAACGAAGGCAAAGTCTACGTTGGCCGCAGCGAAGAAGAAGTGCGCGAGAAGCACAACCTGGGCGCCGACATCAGCCTGCGCCAGGACGACGACGTACTCGACACCTGGTTCTCCTCCGGCCTGTGGACCTTCGGCACCCTGGGCTGGCCAGAAGATACCGAAGAACTGAAAGCCTTCCACCCCAGCTCCGTACTGGTCACCGGCTTCGATATTATTTTCTTCTGGGTCGCGCGCATGATGATGCTAACCCTCTACTTCAAGAAGGAAGTACCGTTTAACACCGTGTACGTGCACGGCCTGGTGCGCGACAACCACGGCCAAAAGATGTCCAAATCCAAGGGCAACGTGATCGATCCCATCGATTTGATCGACGGTATCGACCTGGAGAGCCTGGTACAGAAACGCACCAGCGGCCTGATGCAGCCGCACCTGCGCGAGAAAATCGAAAAGCAAACCCGTAAGGACTTCCCCGAAGGTTTCTCCGCTTTTGGTACCGATGCCCTGCGCTACACCTACTACTCACTGGCATCCACCGGCCGCGACATCAAGTTTGATGTGGGCCGTATCGAAGGCTTCCGCAACTTCTGTAACAAGATTTGGAACGCCTCCCGCTACGTGCTGCAAAACTGTGAAGGGCAGGACTGTGGCCAGGACAACAGCAGCGACTATGAATTGACCATCGCCGACCGCTGGATTATTTCCCAGCTGCAGCGCACCGAAATCACCGTGCACGAAGCCATGGACACCTACCGCTTCGACCTCGCCTCCCAGGCCCTGTACGACTTTATCTGGAGCGAGTACTGCAGCTGGTACCTGGAACTGTCCAAGCCGGTACTGTGGGACGACAACGCCTCCGACGCAGTGAAGAAGGGCACTCGCCGTACCCTGATCCGCGTACTGGAAACCATTTTGCGTCTGGCTCACCCACTGATGCCGTTTATCACCGAAGAAATCTGGCAGCGTGTAAAAACCCTCGCCGGTTCCAACGGTGACACCATTATGCTGCAGCAGTACCCTGAAGCCGATAACAGCAAGATCGACGAGGAAGCGGAAGCGGCTGTTGCCTGGTTGAAGCAGGTTATCGAAGGCGTGCGCAATATTCGCGGTGAAATGAATATTTCCCCGGCGAAGAAAATCCCACTTATCCTGCGCGGCGGTTCCAGCCGTGACCAAGAACTGCTGGCGCAAGCCCGCAGCCTGCTAATCAAACTGGCGAGCCTAGAAGAAATCACCTGGCTGGAAAGTGGAGAAGCTGCACCAGCCTCCGCAACAGCCCTGGTAGGCGATATGGAATTGCTGGTACCCATGGCCGGCCTCATCGACGTTAAAGCCGAGAGCGCCCGTCTACAAAAAGAGATTGATAAACTTTCCAAAGAACTCGCACGAGTTGAAGGCAAACTCAACAATCCCAAGTTTGTAGACAAAGCCCCCGAAGCCGTTGTTGCCAAGGAGAAGGACAAGCTTGCAGAAATGAAAGGTGCCCAAGAGCGTTTGCAACAGCAACTTGAGGAAATCAGTAACCTTTAATGGTTCTGGTAATCCGCTCCATTAAAGAGCGGATCTGATTTAAAAAAGGGGGCTCTGCCCCCTTTTCTTTTTTTGATATAAATCAAACTACCCATTCTTCCCCTAGTACCTTTCGATTTTCCAACAACTTCAAAACCCGAGTATGCGCTCAATGTACCTGCGTCGCCTATGGGGTTGTCAGCTCCAAAATCAGCTATACCCAAGTGGTATACGACCTAAAGCGCGCTAAAACGCTTCAAGCACCACTCCATTTTTCAACTCTCCTAAGTACCTGATAAGAAATCAATATGATTTTCAATCGGCTTGACGGTTATTTTTTATAGAGATCCCGATTAATTGAAAGTTCTAGGTACGATAGTGAGTTAGAGAAAGTCTATTAATTGGGGAAAGTGGTCATTTTGTATTTGGGACAATAGTTCAGTCTTGTATGTAGTTTATTCATCCCTTAAAGTTTTTACGCACCTCTTCGTTAGATTGATTCCAGGGTGGTAATCATGATAATAGTGGTCAGAATGATTAGACTATAAATGTCAATGGACCAGTAAACTGAAAGCATAAGGAGAAAAAATGCTTACGTTTGAGAAGTTGTGGAACAGCTATCCACAAAAGGATGTGATTAAACAAACCTGCTACAACAGGCAGGAGACAATATCTACTCCATTTAGTGACTACTGCGCAATTATGCTAAGTGAAGCGCTTATCAAGGCTGGGGCTTCGCTCAATGGCTTTAGTGGTAATAAATGCTGGTCTCACACAGGGTCTAGGCACGCACTACTTGCCGAACAACTCGCCAATTGGCTAAAAACGTCTCCGCTACCTGGCTTGCAAAAAGCCAAGAAAATATCACCTGGATCTTTTCAAAGTGATCTTAATGGAAAAAACGGAATCGTTTTTTTCAAAGATTACTGGCAGCGAGGCAGTGAGAGCTTTGAAAGCAGGAGCGGTGATCATATCGACCTCTGGAAAGATGGTAAAATTACGAGTGGCACCATGCTTTATAGGTCAGTAATTGAACTATTTGGGTTCGTCTCTGATCTAAATAAATCCAAAGAAATTTGGTTTTGGGAGGTAAAGTGAGCATTAGAAATCATCCATGGATTGTGTCTGGTTTAATTTCAATTTTATTGTTGGTAATAAATTTTTTAATATTTTCCTTTAGCTATAATTCTTTAACAAGGAGTTTTTTAACTGAAGATCAACGCATTGAAAATGCTGGCTTTATAATGGGAACAACTTTGCCACTATTTGCCTTCGTGTCATTCTCCATATGGCTAATTATGGGTTTTCTACTAAGTAGAAATGCCAAAGGTTGATCTTGGCTCTGAGCGAATTCTGCAAGCCCGCGCCAATTTTGCCTGTCGTTGCTGCGGGCGTTATGCGTAAGGCTTACTCACGTTTAGTAGACACATTGTATAGTTAGGTTTCAGCCTAACATGGAGGTGCCTATAAAACGTGAGCAAGACCACGGACTAAAGTATGGAATATATAACATATCGAATTAAAGATCCTAGAGATGGTGTACCTGTATATGTAGGTCAGACTGAAGACTTTGAAAAGAGGAAAAAGCAACATATACGTAGAGCTAAAAAGTCTTTATCCAAAACTAAAACATTTGATATTAAAGTTTATTTATTTCTTTTATATTCTGAAGGCTGTGATCCCGAATTCGAGATTGTAGATGTTAAGCCTACAGAGGATGAATCTCTCGAATCTGAGGTGAGCTGGGTGAAAAAAACTGTAGAGTCAGGTTTTCCTGTACTTAATCGGTGGAGGGCGCACCGGTCAATTGTCAATCAGCGGTTCACAAGCAATGAATTTAAGCAGTACTTCTGTGCAAGATTTCCAGCTGAAAAGGTCATCAATTATGCGCCTTCGGCGCCGGGCGTAGCAAAGCTGCGCCGATCATAACGGCGTTAACACTCTTATTAACAAGCCCCGTGGACTTAACGCGCCAACGCACGCCGTATCTTAGCGACGTTAAATAATCTCAACCAACTCCTTCCCCCAGCACCCTCTCCTTTTGGACACGTCTATAGATTTCCTCACGGTGAACGGGTAGAGATTTTGGAGCACGTATGCCTATCTTTACTTGATTACCCTTAACTTCCAATACCGTAATTGAGACGTTCGCTCCAATCCGTAAGTTTTCACCCGTCCGGCGCTTTAAGATCAACATATTTGCTTCCTATTAATACTCAAATCATACGTAGACCTCCCTCAATGGAAGGATTTGAAAGTAACTGTTAAGGAAGTGTCAGGTGGGGCGCGAGAACGGTAGGCATAGAGGTAGAAAAGGCAGACGCAACGCTTCCAGAGCCAAGGGACACGCCCCAAACTACTGAATGGACTCCACTTTATTGAAGACGAGCGGGTTTCTAGCGTATGATCCATATAGCCATTTTGATAGTCATAGTATCAATTTGGTTAGCTGGCCCCGGGTGTTAGCGCACCTTGGGTCAGCGCCTTTTACTTACTCTTAGGTCACACTACCGTTCTCCTTTGAGGGAATGGTTCTTTTAAAAAAATCTTGGGGTTCTTGAAGCTCTTGGACCGCCTTGCTCATCGGCCTTCACAAGGCAACTCAATGACGACTCAAATATCGATAAATATCCACCGATTTTACGCAGCTTTGACACTAAAACAAACTTAATAAAATCCAATAAGATTATTTTTGTGCCTATATTTTGGTGATTCACGCTTTGAAAATTTCGGTTGCGCATAAAAATGGCCGCTAAGACTGGTACCCCTCACTGCCTTTCACTTTGGAACCCAGAAACAATAGATCCTCCCTAGCAGCTTCACTTTGCTGATTTTGTATACATTCTGTTGCATTTTCTTAATCTCCATTTCGAAGATTAAGAGCAGCCGCACATATTCACAGCAAAAAGATCGTTAAATTGTTGCTTATGAATGATTGCTGCCTTTGATCATAAGCAGCGAAATATCGAGATATAATGCAGCCGCAATATATCTACTAGAGTAACATTTCACCGGTGTAGGCTAACATACTGGTTTATATGTTTTTTTCTGACGAGAAGGATTTTTCCCTCTTGGAATATATTGACTGGTGATATAATGCGGCTGCTTTTGAATACACTGTTATGTGGCAAGAGAGTACGAATGATAATTTACGTAGATATGGATGATGTTCTCTGTGATTACACTACAACAATAGCATCAGAAAAAGAAAAGAGTCCTGAGGTAGAATTTCCACAAAGCAAACCTGGATTCTTCAAAGATTTAGATCCAATAAATGGGGCAATTGAATCAATTGAAAGATTGAGATCTGAAGCTCATATTGATTTATATATTCTTACTGCCCCATCTACTAGAAATCCACTGTCCTATACAGAAAAGCGGATATGGGTTGAAGATAAATTTGACTATGATCTAACTAAGAATTTAATAATGTGCAGCAACAAAGGTTTGCTCAAGGGTGATATTCTAATTGATGATCATGCTAGTGGTAGGGGACAAGAGCATTTCGAAGGCAGATTGATTCATTTCGGTCAAGGTATATTCCCTAATTGGAGTGCCGTATTAAGCAATGTTCTTGATAACACATAACAAACGCAATCAGAGCGAAAATTATCTCACATCGCCTGCGGCTATACATAATAATTGCGCCTGTTGTGGTCGTTAGGGCCTCAGTTTATCGAAGTATAGAAAGGAAAAGATATGGAAGAGGTTGAAATAGGTTTAAGAGACATAAGCATTAACTGTCTCGAAAACTCGATTAGAAAATACTTTATGGAAGAAATTAAAAATATATCTTATAAAAGGAGATTAATTAACAGCTTTCAGTATTTTGGCCAAGGGGAATCGGACTCCATTGTAATTAACGTTCGACTTAAAGTGGGAGACTCATATACTGCTTATGAAGACTGTGATTTTGCTAAGCTAAGCATTGCAGGATCTACTAACGTTATTGAAAAAACTGTATTAGGGATCCTCTGAAAAATCAGCCTTTAGCCTTGTATCAAGCTTCCTATAGCTAAAAGTGCCTATTTTTTACTCGAAATCCTACTTTCTATACATAGTTATCTCCATTTTTTCTGCCT
>NZ_JAIVKI010000006.1 GCF_020524905.1 Microbulbifer variabilis
GGTGCTGCGAATCCAGCTTTCCAGGGTCGCTGCATCATGAGCGGTAATTGTGAAAACGTCAGGAGTATCCATGGGGCAAGTATACGCGAACTCAAATTACGTAACCTTATTTTCCGCATGGACCACTGGTTCATTATGAGCCGATGAAAAAGGATAACGACAAACCAATCTTTGAAGTTACCCCAGGCTATGAAATCAGTGAGAGAGTATAAGTATTTGGGAAAATGGCTATTTAAATTGAAAATGAATAGTACCACTACTTCTTTGGATGCTCATTAGATAGATCAGTTATACGGTAGGGAGTAGGGGGGTATAGGTTCTTTTAATGGGCTGTTTCAGCTTAAAGATCAAGGATCTTTATAAAGATTTCCATTCAACAGGGTAGCTTAGAAATATAGTATATCAGTTGGTGATTTTTTTAAGCTCAATGAGTCAGCAAACACAGCTTTTATTTTACTGAGATTGTAAGATGCAGAATTTAATAGTTGCTGCAGCACAAATCCCTTCCTTGAAGGGTGATGTTGCCAGGAATACTAAAACTCACGGAGATGCGATTAGACGTGCAAGTGAAAACTCGGTTTCATTGATTGTGTTTCCCGAGCTATCTTTAACTGGATATGAACCGGAGTTGGCCCAAGACTTGGCTTTTTCCATAGATGATGAAAGATTGCGGCCCTTACAGAAATTAGCTGGCCAATTTAACATGTATATAGTAGTTGGTGCTCCATTAAAATCAGATGGCTTGCCGAAAATCAGTGCTATTGTGCTTTCGCCAGATGGAAATATATCTTCTTATTCAAAAATAAATTTACATCCAGGGGAAGAGGAATATTTTCAGGGGGGCAGAGATTTGAAGGTCGTTGAAATTTGTAATCATAAAATTGGTATTGCAGTTTGTGCGGATATCAATAACCCAATGCATATCAAAGAATATGCTAAATTGGGAGTCTCCGTTTATGTTGCTGGAGTCTTAATCAGTGAGCATGGTTATACTGCGGAAACTAAAAAGTTGGCCGATTACGCTAAACGACATAATATGCTAGTAAGCATGGCGAATCACAATCAGCTCACAGGAGGTTGGCAGCCTAGTGGTAAGAGTGCTGCTTGGTGTGGAAAAGGAGGGAGCGCTATTGCCGGTATTGACAAATCGTCGTTGGTGGTTTCAAAGTTTGTGAAAAACCAGTGGGTATCAAAAGTGGTGGAGCTATAGTCAAGTTGCTACTAGCAAAAGCTAGGGCTCTATGATCAGTTGAAACTGCTTAAATAATTATATCGATGTGCTTCCAATGACCATATAGGGTCGTTAGCTAGTGTTATTAATTAGACAGGCAAAATGAAAATGAAGCAAGGGCCCAATACTGTTCTAATTCTTAAAATATAGATAATTTACTTTCTTAGTGCATGCTTTTATATTTATCAGCATACCCAGCCTTGAGTTTGTTTGTTATCTGTGTAATTAGTCGAGCCTCTTGAGGCTATTGATATCCTTGTTTCATAGATCGAAGAAATTTTCTGTGGCCTGTACAACTAGGTTGCTCATAGGATATCGCCCATTAGAATGTATGATGACCTTGCTTAATTTTGCTTAACTGTGGCATCTTGCCGAAACCGTTAAGTTGCCCGGATTCCTAAACTGGCGTTCCATCTCTGTCTAGAGATTAAAATATAAAAAGCTTCAATAATTGGCCTTTGATGATGAATAAAGAAAATGTGAAGAGGTAAAAAAACAAATATATAGGAATAGGGTAGGAAGGTGGTGAAAATTTAATTCCGCTAACTGTAAAACTTTATCAAAGATCTAAATTTGTCAGCTAATAACAGTGTTTTTGAATACGATCTGAAAAAGTGAGGCTAACAACAATTCTGGCACAGTACGACTGTAAGAACAGAGCCCCACGCTGAAATTATGACCACAGCTATGGCTGGTACCAGATCGGCGAGCTCCAGGCTCGCTCCTTTACGGCCTTGGCAACTCCGGGATCGGAACACTGACTTGGGCGGGCATCCGCCGGCAATGCATTGCAAGCAAAGGTACTCCAGCGGCAACTTGGGTTTTCTAAAACTCGTGCGTAGTAGACGGCAGGACCTGTAGGGTCGAAGTTGGGGTCCTGCCACACTGAGCACAAATGGGGAGCACCGGATCCATTACGAATACAGGTGTGTGGGTCAACTCCAGCTCCGTTCTCGCGGTCTCCATTCACATCGAAAACCTTTTCGTGCACGCTGCCATCCTGATCCAACCATATTTTAATAATCTGGGCTACTTGCAGTGGGATATCATCTTGCATAGCTTGAAGGATGAAGCGCGGTGATCCGTGATCGGTATTCGTATCAGGAAGGTCACTCCCCATGGGCACTCCATTTTTATATGCTTGCTGAAGCATGTCTGGAGCCGTACACAACCCTTCGTCATAGTCCCAACCGCCGAAGAAACGCACCCGAATACGTGGGCCGCTAGTGCCAAAAGTCTCGCGTCTCTGCATGGCCTGGAATAGGGCATCCCGAGTATTCTCCTCTGCCCATACTCCCACAAGGCCTCCGGGGCTGAAGCTGATCCTTGAGTTGGCTACATCACTGTCCTCTTTGCCAACATGTCCCTGCCAGTTTGCTTCATTAACTTCACCCGGTGAGGCATTGTGGGTATCGGTGCTGCCAATTACTCCGAGTTTGAAGGGGTTAACACCGAGTCGTAACGACTCGTTCAAACCGAGGGCCAAAGCTCCGCGTAAAAAGTCAGATTCCTGTGGGGGAAATCCCGGATCTTCATTTTCCTCTTCGCTGAGGAGTTCAAAACTGCATTCCTCATCGCTGGTGAAAAAGGGAAATGCGCACTCGGAAGAACCCTTATGCTGATAGACTTCCATTATCGGCTCAAGCCGGGCGCGCCGAGCTGCGATTTCAGCCTGAATAACTGGGTCGCTATTACCTCCATACTCTACATTAAAGATTCGTCCCTGGCTGAAATTGGGGTTATGCGGGATAGCTAATACCTCACAACCGGTGCCAGCATCTGTACAGACAGCATCCAACCGGGTCCACA
Source organism: Microbulbifer variabilis (assembly GCF_020524905.1). GTDB lineage: Bacteria > Pseudomonadota > Gammaproteobacteria > Pseudomonadales > Cellvibrionaceae > Microbulbifer > Microbulbifer variabilis_A. Next base: position 3,041 of record NZ_JAIVKI010000006.1, read on the forward strand.
AATCTTCGGGGGTGGGAGCTTCTAAATAGCTCACTGGCAGCTCGGGGACACTTTCACCACGGAAGATAACGTTGCGGTGCAGCATTGCGCCAAATGGCATTCCGGTATATTCGTAGCCAACAAAGCTGGTAAATGCACAGGCGTCATTGGCGGCCGCTGCGGCTTCCTGGATGCGCTGCCAGGGGCCGGCTGCAGTCTGTAGACAGGTACTTCCATCGTCTCCACACAGGAACGGGCTGCGATGTGGGAGTGGGCTGAGAATGCGCGAAGTCATGCCAATGACCCCAATTTTCCCTCCGGTGCGGTAGAGCTGGCAAGCCCGAGTATCGTAGCTCTCAGAACCAGGAGTGACACAAAGGTTAACTTCACCTAAGAATTCGCTGTGATCTGTTACCGCCGCGAAATCAAGAGGGCGATCAAGCTGGATGGTGACCGTACCCTGCCCATATTCATCAAGAGGAGCGATGTCCAGAGCCTCCCCGCGTGCAAAGAGATAAGCTTGTGCTGGGTCGTTGCGTGTTTCCCATGCATAGGCGTCGAATGAGTAAGCTGTATGCACATGTAAATCTCCAAAATATGCTTGCCGCAGGGGCTCAAAGTCATCACACTCAGGGCGAAAGCTGGTGGCAATGGCCGCAGTTTTTTTGGCCTTGACCTCACTGAAGGTGCTTGCATTGGTACTGAAGGCGATAAAAGCAAACACGAACAGGTTTGTGCACGAGCAGAAGGCCTTCAAAAGCCAACCTTTACTACCCCTATTGCTCTCTTCACAGTTTTCTAAACTCATCATCCACTCTCCATGCTTGATTTTTAGGTTACTGATCCGACTCCGGTAACGTTGGCTATACGTTCCAAAGCCCAGTAACCGCCCAGAATCCCCATAGAGTACGCAGGCACTTTTCTCCATAGTCCGTTACTGATAAAACTCCATCTACGCCAGATGTGCCTGGAGTACAGTACCGCGATCACAAATATCAATTGCCCGAGTTCAACACCAACATTAAACGCGGCCAAACTGAGTGGGATGGCATCTCCTGGCACTCCTACCTCGGAAAGCGCTCCGGCAAATCCAACTCCATGTAAGAGCCCGAAGCCCGCCGCAATTAGCCATGGTTGCTGACGGGCTAGTGAGAGTGAGTTTGGCTCTCGCAAAACTTCACGTGCGAGGAAAACGATGCTCAGAGCAATGGCCGCCTCCACTGGAGCTGACCTCAACTCCAGTAGACCCAATACGGCTAACCCAAGGGTTAAGCTGTGCCCAAAGGTAAACGCAGTAATCGTCGCTATCAGCCGACCTGTCCCGCGCACGAGTAACAGTAGGCCGAGCACAAAGAGCAGGTGATCTACACCCAATAGGATGTGCTCGACACCAAGCTGGAGATAGATAACTGCTGTGTTGAAGAGGTGCCCTTTTGCACTGGGCTCACTAGGTAAGCGAATTGATGATTGAGGTGATGGAAGTACTGCAGTAAAAGGTTCAAGTCCGTAACCATGAACACTAATAATTACCCCAGTAGTACGGCCTTTGCTACCGGACACACTAATCTTGTGGCCAAACACCCCTTGTTGTCCGCAATCGACATTCCAGCTATGAATGCGTCGCTCGGTGGTGATTCGTCGATCTATTTTGCTCACCTGTATGCAGTGCTTTGGTAGTTCGACATTGAGAACTGCATCAGCGGGAGTGGTAGGAGACATCAATAGACGTATAAATGTGGAACCATCGTCAATCACCTCTATCTCGACGATGGCAGGATCAAAGGCGTGCGCATGGGTCAACCGTGGGGCTGTGGTGCTTAATCCTAAGATTACGATGAGGACGGGCAAATACCATTTCATGGCATTACCTCTCGCATCGCGATGGTGTCAGGTCGCCTCTCTTCAGGCCAGTTTATCTGGATACTAAACTCGCTCATGATTTTATCAACTGTCATACGACGCGCATGCAAACGACGTTCAGTGATAAGGTCTTGGCGAATTCGATTGCGGATTTCTTCGAGCTCGGGGGTGCGTTCAGGTCTGCGCGCCATCACCAATACCAAATGCTGACCATAGCGCGAAGCGATCGGGCCGATCCATTCCCCGATAGGCACATCGGCCAGGGAATCAGCAAAGCCAACGCCTAAAAGATTGTCGAGATCAGATGGGGTTTGCCAGCCAAGACGATGACCAATGGGCAGCATGCTGCCTATAGTCTGTGGATCAGCTCCGGCTCTGAGGCTATCTTGAGCCGCTGTGATAAGGGCGTTGTTGACCACCTCAGTATCAAAATAGATCTGAGTTATACGTAGTTGTGCGGGCCGCTGATATACGTGTGCGTGCGCCTGTAAATACTCAGAAAGTTCTTCATCAGAGGGTTCATCGATCCTGGCCAGAGTTTCGGCCATAAAGTAAACCTTCTGCATCACACGTCGGCGTACGATTGGATCTCCGCGGTGTAAGCCCAATGACTGTCCATAGCGTACTAGCGCCTCTTCCTCGGCGTGACGAATAACAATTGCCTTGAGCTCCTCGCCACTTGGTATTCGGCCTACACGGTCGCGGTGCTGTTCAGCTAAAGACTCAATGTAATCCGCACCGATGACAATATCGCTGTTGGTCCCATCCTGGTTATCTTGCCAATTGTCGATGGTAAATAGCACTAGGGCAGCGGCTAAAAAATGAAACATCGGTTCACGCCCCAATTGACGCGCCATATGTAGAAGCAACTGGATAAGCATCCCCTCCATGGTGGTTATTTCGGTCTGATCCTCTAATATAAAATCAAGGGTACTTTGTGCGACAAAAAATATGCTATTTGCAAAAGCTATTTCTAATCAAATTGATCAGAATGATGAATATTGCTTCATTGCCGATCAGTAAAAAACCTGTGTGTTGACAAGCTTTGTAAATATTGGATGAGGGACGGTTCTGGTTATTTTTTTAAGGAAAAATGCCATCTCTCCGTGTGGCTCTGGTTATGAGAGCCCCTATTATAGGGATGTAGGCTGCAAATGGAATTTCTATATTTTATTCGATCCATTTTGATGATTAAGATTACTGAAGTGCTAATCGTGTTTGCTAAGCGCGCATTTGTAGCATCAGTTTAGAGCAAGGTAAAATAATATTCATAATTAATTTAGCAGTGGATTGCATCTTGTATTTTATCCATTTTCATTACTGAATAAAAAAATCAAATAATAATGTTAATTGGTGGATTACTTAAAACATCCATCTGTCAAGTATGGATGAGGGTAGTAGAGAAGACGGGAGCTAACTGTATTTCCTTGGAATATAATTAACCGATAAAAATTTAATGGTAAATGAATATGCGAGTCAATCTGGCAATTGTGGGCATTCGGCATTCGGCATTCGGCATTCGGCATTCGGCATTCGACAGACAGGCGCATCTAGGGTTATGAATAGAGTTGAAGAGAAGAAGGCCCTCTCCCTATGCCGTTATTTCCCGTATAGAAGGCAGCCCGGTCATTTCAAAAAGCCTGCTTGTGGTTTTTAACCTTCCTGCGCTGCCCCTGAGTCACCTGGTGGGTCTGTTTATGGTAATAACTCCTACCACCATGGTCACGGGTTAGCTCTCTATTGATTGTTGGCTGATTACCTCTCCACAAGTATTTAGGTCATTTCGCTCAGAGTACAGACCCTTATAAATAGTGCTCAAATCTTGCATAGTTGCTGTTTGGTTAAGTGTTAATAGCTTCTTGTTGCCACTTAATCTCTTACTTGAGAGGAAGCGGTAGAAGTCATCTTCAATTGGTCGTACCTTTTAAATGCAAAATTAATATTTGAAACCAAGACTGTAAAAAAATTATTTGCTAAATAAAATTCACTAGTTGCAATCTTATGCTTGACGCGGCGCGACATGTGTCGCACACTTGCGCTTGATGTAGTAAGATTGCGCTTAAGGTCATGAGAAGAAAATAAATGAAAGAACCCAAACCTTCCCCCTCAGAGCTTACCCTGCTAAAGGCGCTCTGGAGGCAGAGTCCGCTAAGTGCAAAAGAATTGCATGAAAAGGTGAAATCCGAACTTTGCTGGTCTTATTCATCCACTAGGAAAACATTGGATAGAATGCGAGATAAGTCCTTTGTGATTCAGTCTGATGTACATGGTATTCATGTCTATAAGGCAGCCCTAGATAAAGTCGAAACGCTTGCGCAATATGCCACAGACTTCGCCTCACGGGTTCTTGAGCTGGATGGTCCACTCCCTATAGCTATGTTTGCTAACAGCAAATTAATGAATGATCAGGACCTGGAAGAGCTACAAGAAATATTGAATACCTGGCCTGATGTAGATTGAGTCGGGGAGGTAGTGAGATTATATGCAGGAATTATTATCCTCGTTGTCATTCTTTGCGCCCAACCTTTTTGTTACATCCATATTTTCTGTAATTTGGGCATGCCTAATTTATATCGGTGTAAGAACTATAACCCCCCTGGCTAGTTTTAAATCTAGGGGGGTTTCTGGTTGGCGTAGCTTTTGGTTGTGTGTTTTATGTGTGATTGGCTTGCCATTTTTTCTTGCGCAATTAATAGATCTCTCTTCAGCAGGCTTGGTACCTGAATTTAGATATGATCTTACTCCTCCGGATGCAGATTTTGGTCATATATTAAATGAAAACGCTCAGCTGGTGGATAAAAGGCTAGCTTTTGATTACCTAGGAATTCTAGCTGGTGGCTGGATGATTTTGTATGTTGGTGGGGTATTGCTGAGCCTGATACTGATACTTCGAAGGCATGATAGATTGGTTAGAGCGCTAAATATAGCTAATGAGATTGAATTTAAATCGCAAGCTATAGGTAGCCTACTAACTTATCAGCAGCTTGATTACTTATCTAAAAAGAATGTAAAGCTGATTATAACAAAGGCTAAGTGCTCCCCATTCGTGTTCGGCTTATTTAACTTGAATCTTGTTCTACCTAGTTATTTGTTGTTGATGGATGCCAAGGAGCGACAATTGATTATGGAGCATGAATTAACGCATATAAGTCGGCGAGACCTATTGTTAATCATGATTGCTCATATTTTGGTGTGTTTCTTATGGTTTATTCCATTTGTTAGGTGGGTTAAAGGGCAATTATTATGGGCTATTGAACTTAGCTGTGATCGACAAGTATTGAAATCCTCAGAGGTGGGAAGTGGAAGGGTTTATGCCCAGGCAATGCTGCGGACATTGCAACAGTGCTCTGTGCAAGCCAGCTGTAAGGGTGTTGTTGCCTTTTCAGTATTTGAAGAGGCAAACCAATTAAATTTTTTTAAGAAAAGATTGGTGAATATCAGGGAAACTGCTCAAGAAGCTTCTAAACCTAACAGCTTTGCTTCTGATATCTTTAGGGGGGTACTTGTGAGTTTTACTATATTTCTCATTCTTATTGGTATTCTTATAAAATCTAGTTTCTCAATCGCTAGCTCTAAAAAAGAGATCTGGATGGCACCTATTGAAGGTGCGCGTATAAGTAGTCAATTTGGAGGTTTAGAGAAATTTAGAAAGAAACCTCACCTAGGTACAGATTTTGCCGCCCCCCTGGGTACGGTAATAGCATCTGCTGCTGATGGAATCGTTGTTGTTTCAACTGATCACTACAAACATGAAAATTATGGAAAGATTATTATTGTTGATCATGGGAACAATGCTCAGACACTTTACTCACATTTAGACTCGCGGGAAGTGAGCGTTGGTCAAACAGTAAAAGCTGGACAGAAGATTGGAACAGTCGGTGTCACAGGAAACGTGACCGGCCCTCATTTGCATTTTGAGTTAATTGAGCGGGGTGAAAGAGTTGATCCAGAACACTTGCTTACATTGTGGTTTGGTTGATCAATGGCAAGGTATCTAATTGATCATGTTTTTACAAGGGAGTTGTTAGCTTTTTATGGCAATTTAATTCTTCAGTTTGCTTCTGTTCTATTGTTAATAATGCTCTGTCCAACGGTATTGCAGGCAAAGTCCTTAGAGCAGGAAGGAGGTATCTTTCAGCTCAATGACGATGTTCTATCAATATTCTATTCAGTAAAAGCAGGTCAATCCAATTTAAAGGAGGGTAATATTCAAATTGGAGAACCCAATATGGGTTATGGTGTCCTTACCATTGAGAAAAGTGATCGAATAAAGTCGGTATCTCTTGTTAAAAATCAAGGTTTACTGTCCTTGCTAACCGAAAACTCGATTAGCAATAAGGATGCTTATGCGGTTGTAAAAATTTTGTATGAGCACTTTAATGTGAATGCAATACCAGCTGGAAAAGCATTTCAATTGACTTTTGATGAGCAATTAAGGTTTCAAAGTATTGGTGTGAAATTAGCATTTGCCGAGAGTCTTGAAGTAAAGAGGTCTGGTCAAAAATTTATTGTTGTTAAGAATAAAAGTCCAACCACTCTAAAAAAATATTATGTAGAAGGTGAGATTGTAGGAAGTTTATATGCGTCTTGTCTACGGCTTGGCCTGAATAATGGTGCTCTGGCAAAGCTCAATGAAATTTTAAGTTACGAGATAGATTTCCAACGTGAGGTTCGTTCAGGTGATCGTTTCTCTATATTTTATAGTACTTTGCGAGATGATGTGGAAGGTGATGAAGTTTTTCATGAAATATATTTTGCTAAAGTTACTTTGAAAAATGATTCAGTTTCCCTATATCACTATGAAGATAGTGAGACTGGAATGGTTGATTACTTGGACCCCAGAGGGAAAAGCTCAAGAAGTTTTCTCATAAAGACTCCACTAAAGAATGCGCGCCTGTCATCATATTATGGTAGGCGTAAACATCCAGTATTGGGCTATACAAGAATGCATAAAGGCCTGGACTTTGGTGCTCCATCAGGTATGCCGATTCTTGCTACTGGAGATGGCACTATAGAAAGAGCCTCTTACTTTGGTAGCTTTGGCAATTACATTCGCATTAGCCACAAATCGGGAGTGCAAACTATTTATGCACATCTGAAAGGCTATGCCAAGGGTATCAAGACTGGTGTGAAAGTGGAGCAAGGGCAGGTGATAGGTTATTTAGGGGCTACAGGCAGGGTTAAAGGCCGGCATTTACATTATGAAATTCATAAAAATGGTAAGGCAGTTGATCCACTTAGGTTGGACCTCCCAGCTTCCAGTCGTTTGTCAGGAGAAAGCTTAGAACGTTACTATGAATTTATTGAGACGGTAGATGAAGCTATAAAGGCTTACAAGGCACAGGAAGAATGAAAATATTTTGTGTGCTTTGTTAAAGCTGTTGCAATGGTTGGGTTTTGGTAATAGAGATGGCTACTAGGTTATTGTGGATAATGGTCGCAACGATCATTGTATAAATTTCAGTTTTAAAGAAATAGTAAAAACATTGGTAATTTCTTCTGGAGATTTTGGGGCAAATTATGCCTTCATTAGAGTATCTATTTAAAATTAACTGAGTCAAAGATTTTTTCGGGTCAAAGTACGTTATACAGGGCGGGTTATGTATAGGTTGATTTTTTTTGTATTGGTGTTTTCTCTATATTCTGCTTCAATATTGGCAGAAGAGCTTGTTGTTCAAAGGTCTGGGCCTTTGGAGTTGGAAAACTCTGAGGTTTTTACAATTCATTCAAAAATCTTGGGGCGAGAATATCAAATATATATTAAGACTCCTGCTGGCTATTACGATAAAGCTAAGAAAAGAAAAAGCTATCCATCTTTATATCTAAATGATGGTCCCTATACATTCAGAGTTGCCTCAGGTGTAACACACCTGAAAAGCATGAATAAGGCGATTGTAATCGGCATCTCTTTTGCAAAAGAGGAACTAGGCCAGTTTAGTCGGGTGCGGGATCTTACCCCTGTGCCTGATGATAGCTGGAAGCGCTATAAAACCGGCGGTGCTCCGGAGTACCTGAGATTTATCGAGAGTGAGGTAATTCCGTTTGTTGAGGCAAATTATCGTGCTAACCCCAAAAGAAGAATCTTGGCTGGTCAATCTTTAGGCGGTTCTTTTGGAGCCTGGGTATTGTTAAACAAGCCTAAGCTTTTCTCCAGTTATATCCTGACAAGCCCATCGCTTTGGTATAAAAATGGAATAATTTTTAATATTGAAGAAGAGTATTCAAAAAGGCCTGCATTCAACTCTGAAGTGCATCATCCTTTAGGCTGCTATGGCAGCCGTGTATTCTCCCATTATCTGTCTAGAAGTTTTATAACCCAGTGTTTTTCTGGGACGGTTATTTAAACGCTCAATAGCCGCTCTGACATCTGCTTGATTTATAAGCTTAAAGTCAGTTTTTTTCGGAAAGTACTGGCGCAGCAGGCCATTAGTGTTCTCGTTCAGGCCCCTCTCCCAAGATGAATACGGATGCGCAAAATAGACCTGCGCGTCCAGAGCCTCACTAATCTTCTCGTGCAGAGCAAATTCTTTGCCGTTATCGGCGGTAATGGTGTGTACTAAGTGCCTATACGGCTCAAGTAGCGCAATGGTAGCCTGAGCAACTAACTCTGCCGTCTTGCGCTCAACTTGCTGAGAGAGTGTAAATTTGCTCTTACGATCTACAATAGTGACCAGAGCACCACTATGACCTTTACCTATAACGGTATCAATTTCCCAGTCTCCGATGCGAGATTTATCATCGACAACTTGTGGACGCTGTTCGATGCTGATGGCGTTCTTGATATGCCCTCTAGTTGACTTTCCATTAGCTCGTTTGTTGTAAGGTCTATCCCTGCGCCGTAAATTCTCGTAGAGGGTTCCACCACGCTGCATATCCGCCCAGATGTGTAGGTAAATAGTTTCATGGCTAATCGACAGACCTTCTTCCAGGTCTAGCCAGCCGGAAACTTGCTCTGGGCTCCATTGCAGCTTCAGTTTGCTCTCTATCAGTGCAATAGTCTTAGGTAACATCTTTGTTGGTCTTCTCGCCTGTCTACACCGCTCTTCAGTCATCCGTTGAGCTTGCTTATAGCGGTAGCCTTTTCTACCTCGATTACGTGCTAGCTCTCTGCAAATCGTAGGCTGACTAACCCCAATCTCCCTGGCGATTGCCCTCTGACTCCATTCACTTTTCTTTAGTGCCCAGATCTGGCATCGTTGCTCTTCGGTCAGCTGTCGGTAGCTATTTGTCATCACTTAATCTCTTGGCAGAGAAGAACCGGCAGATGTTACCTTCAGCTGACCGTTCTTTTCCAGGTGATTAACTGATGCACTTCAAAGTTGAATGCAGGAGGCATAAGTCTTTAAATGCAAACATCTACCTTGCAACTGGCGCCCTGGAAACTAAAGAAAGCTCTGGAATGAATCATAACATGGTGGAAGGCCACAGGAGGTTTGTTGAGCGTTTGCGCTCGCGAAAATATCAGGGTATGTACCTCAATGATGAGGTGGTAAGTGGAGCTGATCACTATTCAACCTTTCCTGTTGGCTTGGCAAAAGGGCTTCGTTGGATTTATCAGGACCAATGGAAGATGCCTTGATATTTCGTGAGTTTGAATAAGGCAATTAAGATATGATCTGACGTATTCTGTGCTAATGAACTGATGAGTGTAATATTATCAAGCAAGAGGCCTTCATATGAAGGTCTTTTGCTATATAAAAATAGTCTTTTTATAGCTTTTCTGTATACCAAATCTTAGGTGTACCAATGACTTCAGCCTCTTTTCGAGAGTCATGTAACTCGGTGCTATTGACGAATGCTTCTGCTTTCTCCTTGGAGGGGAATTCGTGGATAACAGTCACATTCTTGGGGCTACCTATCTCTTGATACACTGATGTATTTGTACTGCCCATCTGATTCAATATTGGCATGAAATCTTTAAGAGCCTTCTGCCATTTATCGAAATCTTCCACTGAAGCTTGCATAAATAGATAGACCATTTTGCTCTTCCTGGTGTGATTTTTTAAGGATTAAGATAGTGATTTACTTAACTATAGTTTAAGTTAGTCAGCTTTTATTTAAAGTTATCACCATACTGAAAAACCTGAGGCTACATTGTATGGGCGTTCAAAAAAATAATTTTTAATCGTATTTTTAAACTGGCTTGCTATCTATATGTACGGTTGTGCAATTTATAAACTGAAAATCTCACTGCAGATAGCGCTTTTACTGGTTGCTCCGAATTTGCTGGATTGGTAGATTTACTACTGTGATGTGTAGTTGATGATTTACAAGTGTATTGCTTTTGTGAAACCTGGATTGTGATTTTCTTTAGGTGATTATTTGGAGGTCTTCTCTAGTATTAAAATAAAATCCACTATAAAGATTAATCATATATGAATAATTTTCCTTAATGAGATAAGGGTCAAGGATGAAAGGTCTTTTACTGGTTTTTGCTATTCTGATTGGTCTTGTAGGTTGTGGAAATTTCAATAGTTTCATTGCGGATAAGAAGAAAAATATCGAATACTACAGAATTTTTGATATAAAAACAGATGTTGATCGTTATACTATTGCAAAATCTGCTAGTGATGGCTTGGGTCGAAATGTTGGCAGTATTCATGAAAATCAACCCATTCCTGAATCTGCCGAATTGCCAGAGGTACCAGGACGCTTCAAGATTGTTAATCCACTTCAAGGGTCAGCTTTATCTGCATTGGCTGAATCAGGTGGTCATGCTGGTTATAAAATTGCTACTTGTGACGGGGCATCTTGGATTGCGGGGGCAACAAGAGTGGTTAAAGGGCAATCTGAGCTCAAATTAACCGCTTGTCTGTTTCCTTACTCTGAGGGATACCATCTAGATTTATATGCAAATTTTTCAAAGCAAGAAGGTGGGTTGATGGAGATTTCTCGTAAGGCTGCAAGCGCGATGGTTGGTACTCCTGAGCAGTGGACTGAAAAAACTTTTGTGGACATTGTAAGAAAGATTCACGCTGACACTGGAGCCGAGATCTCTTTTCTTGAGGGCTACCCACGCCAGGAGGGTACCCCCTGGCTAGATAGCTTGGATAAAATTAATTAGTCCCCTTTATATTTTAACTGCATATATGGATTAAGGGCTCTTACTTTTCTAAAGTGCCTTAGAAGCCGGATCGAGTAATACGGTCCTCTAAGGTGCTACTTTCTAATTATATTAAGACGTTCCCTTTGGGGCTCAGTTTTGGGGAAATTTTTAATAGGTTAGTTCATCACTCCAAGCTTACAACCTTTGTTTTTGATCTTAACCCATTTACTCATAAAGTTGACCGGAGAGGTGTAGGCTTCATAGATAACCGCCTGTCCCCAAGGAGTCACTGCACCTTGCATGGGCTTTGAATAAGAAAAGGCTCCCATGACCCATGCGCTCTTGGTGACGCAGTCCCCGGAGGTTGGGAAGTTGGAGGTCAGCGTTGGATTATGGTTGTAAACGAGGCTGGTGGAATTTAATAGTTGTTGAGCTCTGCTGACAACAGTTGCAACTTCTATGTCAGAGGCGGGATGCACGTAAATAGTCACGTCATTTGCTGAGCTGGGATAGAACATAACATTATTGACAGTGCCATGACTTTCACCAGAGGCTGAGTTTTGTGCCCAGTTTTGCCAGCTGTTACCACAAATCTCATCCCAACTTTGCAGTCCATTGGCATTCACTACAAAAGGTGAAACGTGCCCACCACCTATAGTTTTTTTAATATTACTAAATGAAGTTAGTGTTTTGCCTGCTTGTATCATTACACCAATACAGCGCATATTTGCTTGGGTTACGCCAAGGGCAGCGCTTAAATCGCCTAACATATCGTTACAGCTAGTTGCAATGGTGCGGCTCCGGACAAGGTTCGGCATTTCTATTCTCCTATTTTAACTAATAGAGGGTCATACAGCTCTTTTTGGTTCTTTTGGATTTATTTTATTAATAACAGCAAATTCTGATTGATACGGGTTTACAGCAAGCTTTATATGCTTATAAGGCACTATTTATTTTGGTGCTCAGTAATTCGAAATCCGTGTCGAGCACCCTTAAGTTGCGTGAAAAATACTCTTTCTGGAGTGCATGTTGTTTAAACAATGTAATATGAAACCAATTAAATTCATGCCTTATTGAGAGCGGCAGGATATTTTTTACTTTTCGTTGGTTTAAACGGCCTTATCGGCTCGCTTAAATAATGTTATTGCGCTGAGAGACATTTCTTTTAAGAGCTCTATAAAACGCTCAATGGTCATGTTTCTTTCTGGGGAAATAAAATATTGTCCTGAAATTTTTTTTACAATTTTAAGGCCGATGGGGAGTGTTGTTCCCGCTGGAAAACGGCAGACCCATCCATTCAAGGTTGATTGATTGATGCTCTTTTGATCGAAGACCCGTATTCCTTTGTCGTTTGCTATAACAATAGTTCTGTTGCTCAGGAAGGTTGTATCCAGTTGAGATGTGAGAAATTCGAAGTTTTCTCTTTGATCTAGGTGACCAAATTTAGGCAAGAAATTTGATTCGATATACATTTCTTGGAGGGACATCTCGCTCTCCCTTTAAAAAATCGGTTGGGCTGGTGTTCTTGTTATTATTGACGATTATTCAACTAAAAATCTTGCTCTTGGTTTTTTCTGGTTTTAAAAGCAAGAAGATTTCTTTATTTTTTTGCTTATTGGTGTCAATCATAACTGCGCCTCGCTGTGTGGCGCAACAAGTACGGTTGTTTTGTTGTGATATTGTAGAAAATTTGAAAATTACCGAGTGTAATTTTCACACTGATTGGCTATTTGTCGCCATTTGTAACCGAAGGGTGGTCGAGTGCGGAAAATAATCAAATAAAACCGTCTAAAAGCAATATAGATTTCTTGATGCGGATTTATCCGCTGGATCATTCGCGAGGTTAGTGGCCGATAACTTTCTGGTAAGGGTTGTTAGATGGGTGAAATTTTTTCTATTTATGAATTGCTGAATCCTGGGTGGATACTGAGATGGTTTAGATCCTCGCTATCCCTATAAGAAAGAAAGCTGATCTATAAGTGTAGCCTGTTTGAATTTAGAGCGGTCAATCAGGCCTAGATTGAGTCTTAGAGTAAAACCAGATTGATGTAGGGTCTTGTTCTTTGTCTGTTTTTGAGATGCTCGTTTTAAAACAGCGCTTCCATGATTGCTTAAAGATCTGCTGTAGATAGGCTTGAGGAGCTTTAGTGATGATTTTTCAGTGGTTGGTTTTATCAGGTTGTACCGTTTTCTCACTCCCAAGTACTCAATGCAATCTTAAAAACGTTAGAGCGAATAACCAGTATGGATAGAAAAAAAACACCCGACAAAAGAAAGGGTACGGAGGGCGTTAGCCGAAGAACTTTTACCAAGCGTGCTATTCAAGCGGGTTTAGCGGCTGGGGCTGTTACTTCTGGATTAGGCTCAGCATTTTCAGGCCGTTCCAACCAATTTTATGATACTTACGATTATGTGATAGTTGGTTCAGGCGCTGGTGGAGGGCCGCTGGCAGCAAACCTGGCGAGAGCCGGTTTTTCTGTGCTGGTGCTTGAAGCTGGTGCTAATGACCCTAGCGATGACACTCATAATATTCCTGCCTGGCACCCATTTGCATCCGAGGATCGCAAGCTGAGCTGGGATTTTTTTGTTAAACACTATGGGGATATCAATCAACAGCAGCTGGATGACAAATACATCCCGGGTAAAGGTATTTTATATCCCCGAGCCAGTACTATAGGGGGCTGTACCACACATCATGCGCTGATTACTGTTTATCCCCATAATAATGACTTTGACCGTATCGCCCAGGACACCGGGGATAGTAGTTGGGCTAGCGGCAATATGCGGCGATATTTTGAGCGACTTGAACGCTGCCAATATATTCCCCGTCCCATTTTTTCAAATCCCTCTCGCCATGGCTTTGATGGTTGGTTACCTACCAATAGAGGTAACCCAGCTTTATTACTGGAAGACCCAGCAATATTAAAAATCGTCAAGGCGGCGTTGGCAAAATACGGGTTGGAGGGCGCTTTCGAGCAGATTATTTCAGGTAACCTGCGTTTGGATATAAATCACTGGGATGTAGCTTCAGGACAAGAGGGTCCTTTTATCGCTCCGATGGCTGCGGATAGTAGAAGTCGTCGAAAGAGTGTGCGTGAGCACCTTTTGGACACCCAAAGTATCTATCCGAGCCTGTTGCATATACGTACCAATGCATTGGCAACCCGGGTGATGTTTGATGGAAAAACAGCTGTTGGTGTGGAGTTTATGGAAGGGGCGAGTCTCTATAAAGCAGACCCCTTTCACGATGGTTCGGGCTCGGCTGGCGTAATGCGCCAAGTTAGGGCTAGTAGGGAAGTGATTCTGTCCGGAGGTGCATTTAACAGCCCTCAACTATTGAAGTTATCAGGAATTGGCCCAAGCCAAGAGCTGCTCCAGCACGGTATTGATCAGGTAGTAGATTTGCCTGGTGTCGGTGAAAATCTACAGGATCGCTACGAAGTGGGCATCGTAAGTGAGATGGCTGTGGATCTGGCTCTCCTCAAAGATTGTACCTGGGGCGAGCAGGGAGATCCCTGTTTGAACCGATATCGCTACGGCTGGTTAAATAAAGGTCCTTATAGTGGCAATGGCCCTGTACTGTCTCTGGTGAAGCGCTCCCGCCCCGATTTACCAGATCCTGATTTGTTTATTTTTGGAGCGCCCTCTGACTTTCATGGTTACTTTCCAGGTTATTCCCAGGCGCTGAGGGAGTACAAAGATCGCTTCTCTTGGATTGTACTTAAAGGTCACACTAATAATACTGCTGGGCGGGTCACCTTGCGCTCAGCAAATCCGCAGGACACCCCGGAGATTAATTTTCACTACTTTGATGAGGGGAGTGGAGCCTATGAGGAGGATCTGCAGGCGGTAATCGAGGGAGTAAAAATTTCCAGGGATATTATGTCGGGCCCGATTGTTAGAAAGCGTGTATCCAAAGAGCTATTGCCTGGTAGTGATGTGCAGACCGATCAGCAGATTGGTCAGTTTGTTAAGAATCAGGCATGGGGTCATCACGCATCCTGTTCCAATAAAATGGGGCCGGCCAGTGATCCTATGGCTGTGGTTGATAGTAAATTCCGTGTGCATGGCGCCAACAATTTGCGAGTGGTGGACGCTTCGGTTTTCCCGCGTATTCCCGGCTTCTTTATCGTGGTGCCGGTCTACATGATTAGTGAGAAAGCTAGCGATGACATTATTGCAACGGCAATGGGGCTATCGACCTGATTGCTAATCACAGAAAGAAAAAAGCCCCGCAGAGCGGGGCTTTTTATCAGAACGAGATGTTCTTTGGTGTGCGGGGGAAGGGAATAACATCGCGGATATTACCCATACCGGTCACATAGGACACGATACGGTCGAAGCCAAGTCCAAAGCCCGCGTGAGGCACTGTGCCGTAGCGTCGCAGGTCGCGGTACCAATCGAGGTGCTCTTTGGAAATGCTCATTTCATCCATGCGCTCGTCGAGCTTTTCCAGTCGTTCTTCACGCTGGGCGCCACCGATAATTTCACCGATACCGGGCGCCAGTACATCCATGGCGGCCACGGTTTTACCGTCGTCGTTCATGCGCATATAGAAGGCTTTAATGTCCTTCGGATAGTTCAGAACAATTACCGGCTTCTTGAAGTGCTTTTCGGCCAGGTAACGCTCGTGCTCGGAGGCCAGGTCGATGCCCCAGGATACGGGGAATTCGAACTTCTCGTTGCAGTTTTCCAGGATTTCGATGGCATCGGAGTAGTTGATGCGAGCGAAATCATTTTCGATGATATTCTCCAGGCGGCTGATAGCCTCTTTATCGATACGCTGGGCGAAGAAAGCCATATCGTCAGCGCGCTCTTCGAGCACCGCCTTGAATACGTATTTCAGCATTTGCTCAGACAAATCGGCGATATCGGCCAAATCGGCAAAGGCGACTTCAGGCTCAACCATCCAGAATTCGGCTAGGTGGCGGGTAGTGTTGGAGTTTTCCGCACGGAAAGTGGGGCCAAATGTGTAAACCTTGGACAGAGCCAGGCAATAGCTCTCAACATTCAGCTGGCCGGATACGGTGAGGAAGCTCTCTTCTCCGAAAAAGTCCTTGCTGTAATCGATGGCACCTTGCTCGTTACGCGGCAGGTTTTCCATGTCCAGGGTGCTGACCCGGAACATTTCTCCGGCGCCCTCACAATCGGAGGCGGTGAGAATGGGCGTGTGTACGTAGTTAAAGCCGTTCTCGTGGTAGAAGCGGTGAATCGCCTGGGCGATGCAATTTCGCACACGGGCCACCGCGCCGCTGACATTGGTGCGAACGCGTAAATGCGCGTGCTCACGCAAGTGCTCCATGGTGTGGCGCTTGGGGGACATGGGGTAGGTGTCTGGATCTTCTACCCAGCCGACCACTTGAACTTCGGAAGCCAACAACTCGATCGACTGGCCCTTGCCCTCTGAAGGTTTGATGGTGCCAACAACATCCACTGCGCAGCCGGTGGTCAGGCGCAGCACTTCAGACTGGTAATTGTGCAGGTGATTCTCGGCTACTACTTGAATGGGGTCAAAGCAGCTGCCGTCGTGTACTGCCAGGAAAGAAAGGCCGGCTTTGGAGTCGCGACGGGTTCTGATCCAACCTTGCACACGAATTTCTTCGCCTTCACGGCCACTGGATTTCAATAGGCTATCTACGGATTCGACTTTTACTGTCATTTTCTATCGGTTTCTCGCTGGTCCTGTAGGTGGTGTTCTGTCAACTTGCCTAAAAGGTGACCACCCCACCAAGGTGAAGTTACGGCGGGCATATTGACCTTTTGACGAGGGGAAATCCAGTCCCTTTGGTACCGGAGAAGGGGGATTGGGCTGTTCGCCAAATAAGGAAGAGGTGGGGCCAGGCATGAATTTGACGCCTAGCCCAATGCAATACAGTTTCAGCCGCGTGGCTTTTTCACCGTGTGGAGTACAGTGTCCCGTTCGAAAAAGACATAGAAGTCGCTGTATTCCCAGCGGGTAATCGCAGGTTCACCAATTGGGCCCTTGATACTGAGTGGCTCACCAAGGCGAATGCTAATATCGTTTTTCTTCATGCCGCGAGCTTCGCCAAAGGACAGCTCACTACCCTGGGAGCCGACAGGGATCTCTAGGGGTTTTGCTTGGGCGCCAAATGCCATAAGAAGTGCCACGGTACCAGCGATTTGGGCCACTCCGTTGCGATTTCTGCTGAACATTTATTGTTCTCCGGTTTAAGTGTTCGAATACGCCAAGCCATTAGAACAGAAAAAATGCCAAAACACTTGGACTTCTTCACGTTTTTGTACCGATGAATGCGCCTTGAAGGGGGAAAAAGGTTCATGGGGTCTGCGGTTGTGTGTGCTAGGCTGACAATTGGACTTGGTCCTTTGGGCGGGCATGGATGCGACTCTCAAAAACCTTTTCAGTTCTGGGGCTATTGCTAGGCGCCATTTTCTTCGCTCTATCTCTTACTCCCTCCCTGACGCCACGCAGTACTTTAATACAGGGCGTACTAGCAGGAACATCATTCACTTTCGGCTATGCCATCGGTGTGTTTTTGCACTGGCTGTGGAACTACCTTGAGCTTCCCGATATCCCTCTGAGCCATGGGCAGCGTAAAGTGCTTAAGCGCGTTGCGTTGATTGCTTGTATATGCCTGATTGTTATCTTCCTCTGGAAGGGGGCCTACTGGCAGAACTCAGTGCGTGCCTTGATGGGTATGCAACCGGTTACCGGGATTGGTCCCTTTACCGTCGGATCAGTGGCCCTGCTTACTTTTTTGGCTTTCTGGTTATTGGGGAGAGGGTTTCGGCATATTATTCTCGCTGTCGCCCATCATCTCTCCAGGCATATCCCCGAGAGGGTGGCTTTGCTCACGGGGCTATTGGTGGCTCTAGCGCTGTACTGGAGTATTTTAAATGGGGTGCTTCTGAAAGCGACACTGCATACCATCTCGATCATTTGGGAAAGGCATGACCAAGTGATTGCGGAGGGGCTAAAGGCACCTGAGTCCCCAAATAAAGTAGGGGGAGCCAATTCTTTTTTGTCCTGGAAGAGTGTTGGGCATCAGGGGCGGCGTTTTCTGACACTTGGGCCAAGCGTCGAGGATATTCGTGAAGTTGCTGGGTTGGGCAAGGAACCGATCAGAGTTTTTGTAGGGCTGCGTGCGGCGGATACACCCTTGCAGCGAGCCTTTTTGGCGCTTGCGGAATTGAAGCGTCTGAATGCTTTTGAGAGAGAGATCTTGCTGATCGCGACCCCTACCGGTGAAGGCTGGCTGGACCCAGGGGCGATGAACTCTCTCGAGTTTCTGTACCGGGGAGATGTAGCTATCGTTGCCACACAATACTCTTACCTGCCAAGCCCTTTTGCGTTATTAACGGATAATCGATATGGCGTGGAATCAGCTAGGGCGCTATTTAAAGTGATCTATGAATATTGGGAGGACTTGCCGGTTGATACCCGCCCCAGGCTGTATCTTTTTGGTTTGAGTCTCGGGGCCCGGTTGTCTGAAGCCTCTTTTGACTTCTACGACATCATCGATGACTCGATTGATGGTGTGCTCTGGGCGGGGCCAGAATTTGGTTCCTTTATCTGGCGAACAGCAACGGATAATCGTGATCCAGGCACACCCGCCTGGCTGCCTCAGTTCAAGGGGGGAGAGGTTATTCGTTTCGGCAATCAGTATGGCGGTTACTTGGGGCATGAGCCATGGAATGGCTTTCGTGTTGCCTTCTTACAACATGCCAGTGATCCCATCGTCTTCTTCGATTTTCGCTGGATGTTTAAAAAGCCCGACTGGTTGGATACTCCCAGAGGGCCTGATGTTTCCCCAAATCTTTACTGGTTTCCGGTGGTCACCATGCTACAGCTACTGGCAGATCTGAATCTGGGGTTTGCGCCGGTGGGGTTTGGCCATCGCTATTCTCCAGAGGGATATGTTCTCGCATGGATGGCTTTAACAGAGCCGCCCGATTGGAGTGATGAGGAATTAAAGCGCCTACGGGAAAAACTCCAAACTTACCCGGTACGTTGAGAATGTGGGAATACCAGGGGGTGTTTAGGGGGTGGTAGGTACTTTGCTAGTTTGACGTATAAC
This sequence comes from Microbulbifer variabilis, assembly GCF_020524905.1. Taxonomy (GTDB): domain Bacteria; phylum Pseudomonadota; class Gammaproteobacteria; order Pseudomonadales; family Cellvibrionaceae; genus Microbulbifer; species Microbulbifer variabilis_A. Next base: position 21,983 of record NZ_JAIVKI010000006.1, read on the forward strand.
TTGATCGCGCGGGCAGGCATGGATGCGAACAATGGTTGCTTTATCAGTTTCTGGCCTGTTACTTGGTGCAATTTTCTTTGCGCTGAGCTTAACCCCTTCGCTAATTCCCCGCAGTGCCTTTGTTCAGGGCATCCTTTCCGGTGTCGCCTTTACCATTGGCTATTCTTTGGGCGTACTTTTTCGCCAACTTTGGAAGTATTTAGAAATCCCTGATATCTCCCTAACGAGTCAGCAGAGACAAAGATTGAGGTTTCTGGTGATTTTCTTTGGTGCCTGTCTGATTTTGGGGTTTCTCTGGCAAGGAACAGAGTGGCAGAACTCGGTGCGCTCATTGATGGGGATGCCGGCAGTTTCAGGCGTTGGCCCTGTTACGATCGGGGTTGTTGCGCTCTGTGTATTTTTGCTTTTCAGAGTGGTAGGAAAAGGTTTTCGCCGGATAGTTTTGGTGGTGTCTGCACGCCTGGAAGAGACTATTCCAGAGCGAGTGGCCTTGCTCACAGGGTTACTAGTCGCACTGCTGGTTTATTGGAGTGTGTTGAGTGGAGTGTTACTACAGTCGAGTCTATATGCCATTTCACTCATCTATGAAAAGCTGGACTTGATTATTGCGGAGGACTTGCCGCCTCCAGAAAACCCCGCTAAGACGGGTGGCGCGGATTCGTTACTGGCTTGGGGTAGTATGGGGCATGAGGGACGTCGATTTCTGACTCTTGGACCTACTGTCGAGGATATTCAAGAGGTTGCGGGAGAAGGGCGAGAGCCTATCAGGGTCTATGTGGGTATACACTCTGCGGATACTCCACAACAGCGCGCATTCTTGGCGCTTGAGGAATTGAAGCGGCTCAAGGCATTCGAGCGGGAAATTTTGCTGATCGCAACTCCTGTGGGGGATGGTTGGATAGACCCTGGAGCTGTGAATTCGCTCGAGTTTCTATACCGGGGTGATGTAGCGACCGTCGGGGTACAGTATTCCTATCTGCCGGGCCCAACCGCGTTATTTACCGATAATAAATATATCATGACCTCGGCTAGAACTCTGTTCGAGGTGATTTACGGTTATTGGGAGGAATTGCCTGCTAGCACCCGTCCCAGACTGTATTTGTTTGGGCTCAGTTTGGGAGCAAAGCTTTCCGGAGATTCATTTAAATTCTACGATATTATCGATAGCCCCATTGATGGTGCTCTCTGGGCAGGTCCTCCATTTAATATGAGATCCTGGAGATTGATGACCGATAATCGAGATCCGGGAACACCAGCCTGGCTTCCTCAGTTTAAGGGGGGAGAGGTGGTGCGCTTCGGTAATCAATACGGTGGCTATCTGGGGCAAGAGCCTTGGGGTAAATTCCGAATAGCTTTTATTCAACATGCCAGTGATCCGATTGTCTTCTTTAGCTTGCGGTGGGCGTTTAGCAGGCCGGATTGGCTTGAGCGACCCAGAGGACCCGATGTCTCCCCGGATCTACGCTGGTTCCCAGTTGTTACTATGTTGCAGTTGCTGGCGGACTTTAAAATAGGAGTCACACCGCGAGGGTTTGGGCACCGCTACTCACCGGAGGGGTACACGCTCGCCTGGATAGCCCTGACCGAGCCCCCAGACTGGAGTGAGGCAGATTTAAAGCGTCTGCGGGCGAAGCTGAATACTTACCCAAAGCTTTGAAGTTGCTTAAATCCTTGGATTTCTTGACTATTTTCCGTTTAAATCGGCTCTATGTTAAAACCTGTCCCTCTTTTTATCGGTCTGAGATATGTCGCTGCCCGCCGCAGGCAGCAGTTTATTTCCTTTATTAATGGCTTCTCCCTGGTTGGCATGGCGCTGGGTGTTTTTGCCTTGATCGTTGTGACTTCAGTCATGAACGGCTTCGATCGTGAGCTGAAAACACGGATATTGAGCGTGGTGCCCCACGGCTTTATCGAGCGTGAAGGCGGCCTGCAGGAGTGGCAGGGAGTGGCCGAGAAACTTGAGCGGCAGCCCCATGTGGAGGCGGTGAGCCCCTTTGTAAAAGGGTTTGCCCTGTTGAGCGCCTACGGTGACAGCCACGGAGTTGAGTTCCAGGGTGTTGATCCAGAAGCCTTGCGCAACGTCTCCAAGGTGGGTGAGAACATGGTGATGGGCAGCCTGGATGAGCTGCAGCCGCGCAGTTACCGTATCGTGCTCGGCCGTATCCTCGCCCAGCAGCTCAATGTGCTCCCCGGAGAATCCGTCACTCTGACCCTACCTGAAGTCGTGGTAACTCCCGCTGGCATCTTCCCCCGTACCAAGCGCTTCACCGTCGCCGGAGTTTTCTCGGTGGGTGCTCAGGTGGACCAAAATGTGGCACTAATAAATGTTGAGGACGCGGCCCGACTGATGCGCATGTCCGGCAAGGTGCAGGGGTTACAGTTGCGTTTCGACGATATGGACAATGCCCTGGGCAGGGTTGAGTCCTATGCTGCGGCCTTCGGCGAGGGTTTCAGTGGTGAGGACTGGAGTCATTCTCAGGGGAGCTTGTTCCAGGCGGTGAAGATGGAGAAGACGGTGGTCACTTTGATGTTGATGATCATCGTGGCTGTGGCAGCCTTCAACATTGTTTCGGCCCTGGTATTGATGGTGGCGGACAAGCGCTCCGATATCGCCGTACTTAGAACTCTGGGGCTCACTTCCCGCCAGATTATGGTGGTGTTCGTTGTGCAGGGCAGTGCTATCGGGTTGATAGGCGCTTTCAGTGGCGCTTTGCTGGGCATCCTGGTGGCGCTCAACCTCACCGAGATGGTGAGCTGGGTCGAAAATCTGCTGGGTGCCAAGATATTTGATCCAAGGGTATTTTTTGTGAGCTATCTGCCCTCCGAGTTTCGTGTGGGCGATGCGGTAGTAGTGTTATCTGCCGCTGTCTGTATGAGCTTGCTGGCGACACTGTTCCCCGCGTGGCGGGCTGCGCAAATCGAGCCGGCTGAAGCTTTGCGGTATGAGTAAAGTCTTTATAAATCAATTGATTATATTTGTTTTATGAAGTGATTTCTAAGAATTTGGAAGCGGCAAATATTGATGAATAGTCGAGTGGAAATAGACACCGAGCAGGCAAGGCCGGCAGAGGCTCCCGGTGATGCCGTCCTTGCCTGCCGCCAGTTGCGCAAGAGTTATCGCCAGGGAGGTAGAGACCTTGAAGTCCTGCGTGGGGTGGAGCTTCAGGTAGAGCGGGGCGAGAAACTCGCCATCGTGGGGGCTTCTGGTTCAGGCAAGTCCACCCTGCTCAATTTGCTCGGCGGGCTGGATACTCCGAGTACGGGGGAAGTTTGGGTGGCTGGCCAGAACCTGGCGCAACTCAATGCCAATGAGCGCGGTTGGCTGCGCAATAGCAGCCTAGGGTTTGTCTACCAGTTTCACCACCTGCTCAACGAATTTACCGCACTGGAAAATGTGGCTATGCCATTGCTGATAGGCAAGCACAGCGTGGCAAATGCCCGAGCCGAGGCCAAATCTATGCTCGAAGCGGTGGGGCTCGGGGAGCGAATCGGCCATAAGCCTTCACAGCTCTCTGGTGGAGAGCGTCAGCGTGTGGCGATCGCGAGGGCACTGGTGGCTCGCCCCGCCTGTGTGCTGATGGATGAGCCCACCGGAAACTTGGATAGGGCGACGGCAGCGGAGATTCACAAGTTGATGGACCGGCTCAATCGCGAGATGGGTATCAGTTTTGTGATTGTCACCCACGACCCAGATCTCGCCGCGGCCCTGGACCGCTGCCTGCACTTGGTGGATGGCGAGCTTCTTAGTGACTGGCACCAGGGTGATCATGTTTAAGCCGCTCCCCGCCTTTATCGGCCTGCGTTATGCGGGAGCCCAGCGCCGTAGCGATGACTCTGCAGGCCTGGTCTCTTTTATCTCTGGTCTGTCGATGATTGGCCTGGTGCTTGGTGTTGCCCTGATGATCGTGGTGATGTCGGTAATGAATGGCTTTGACCGCGAGCTGCGTGAGCGCATTCTCGGCATCATGCCTCACGCCACTCTCTACAACGCCACTGCGGAGGTGGATTGGTCCGCTTTGCGCGATCAGCTGGCGGCGGATGCCCAGGTGGAGTCTGCAGCGGAAGTTTGGCAGGTGAATGCGCTTGCCCGTCGTGGCAGTGAGGTAACGCCACTGTTGGTGCAGGGGGTCAACCCGGACACGATCATTAATGTGTCGAACATCAGTGATTTCCTCAGCCCTGATGCCTTTCCAGCGATACTCGATGATTCTGAGCCGGGAGTGATCCTGGGGCGCGGTATTGCGGAAAAACTGGGGGTGGAGCAGGGCGATTATCTGTCTTTGATAGTACCGAACAACGATGCCGCCTCAGGTAGCCGTCGCGCCGCCCATGTGGCCGGCTTCAAGGTGGCGGAAGTCTTTCACTCGGGAACGGTTTTGGATCAGTCTCTGGCGCTGGTTTCCTGGGAGCAGGCCAAGCGGCTGGCCGGCAAAAAAGGCGGTGCTGGCATACAGCTGCGTGTGACCGAGATGCTGGAAGCCAATTGGATTATGCGGAGACTGCTGAAAGAGCTGCCCCGCGATGGCTATTACGGCACGGACTGGAGTCGCACTCACGGTAATCTCTATCAGGCGATTCAGATGTCCCGCAATCTGGTGGGGCTGCTGGTGTTGTTGATCATCGCCATTGCCGCATTTAACGTGGTCTCGACCCTGGTGATGGTGGTGATCGACAAGCATGCGGATATCGCCATTCTTCGCACTATGGGCGCTAGCACCCGGCAGATTCTCCTTACTTTCGTCAGTCAGGGGGCGTTAGTGGGATTGGTAGGTGCACTCGTTGGCGGTGCACTGGGTGTCTTGGCTTCATTGACAGTAACCGATCTGGTGGCAGGCCTTGAATCCACGCTCGGCATCCAGTTTCTAAAGTCTGATGTTTATCCGGTGGATTATCTACCATCGGAGCTTTCCTGGAGCGATGTGGCTTTAGTGGTTGGTGCGGGCTTCCTGCTCAGCCTGTTGGCCACGCTCTATCCCGCTCTCCAGGCCAGTCGCGTGCAGCCCGCAGCGGCATTGCGAAACGAATAGACAGCTTGTTGATCAGGGCCCAACAGATGCTGCGCAAGTTACTGCCGCTGCCGGCGGCAGTCATCTCTTGGGTTCTTGTGCTTATAGCAAGCCTGAAATTTGAAAATTGGCGGGTAAAGACTTTCTGCCCGGATGGCATGCGCGAGGGGACTGTTTGCTATGCCGAGGGCTGGCAGATTCTTCCTCTGTGGTTGGTATGCCTGGGCGCTATGCTATCCGCCTTGGCGGTAGTTTGGGTGGTGGCTCTAACTGCCGCTGGAAATCGGGTCAAGGCGGCATCGATATCTTTTATGGTTGGTACGTTTACAGCCTTGGGGCTGGGAGGTCTTACTGATCAGGCCCTGCCGGCATTGCTATCGATTGCGGCAGGTGCTGTGGCTTTATGTTGTGTCGACTTATATTGCAGCAATGAGGCCAGCTAGCTGCTAACCGCAGAACGTCGCTCTATACGCAGTTTCCAGCGTTTTACCACATGCCAGCGCCACAGGGCGCGCATAGAGAAGTAGGCGACTGTGGCAAAGAAAACTCCCGCCAGTACTGAGCCAAAAAACAGCGGCATCCAGATTTTACCTACCTCATCCGTAAGCCATTCCCATGAGAGCTCAATATTAAAGTCGACTGGGGGGGTGCCCAGAATCCAGGCGCCCAGCTTGTAAGTGCTATAGAAAATTGCAGGCATAGTCACCGGATTGCTGATCCATACCAAAATGATCGACAACGGCAGATTGCAGCGCAGCCATAGAGCCAGTAGTGCGGCAATAACCATCTGGCCGGGTAGTGGAAGAAAGCTAGTGAAAACGCCAACGGCAAAAGCAACTGAAACCGAGTGTCGGTTCAGGTGAAATAGGTTGGGATCGTGGAGAAGAGTCCCCAGAAACTTGAGCCCATTCTTGGCTCGGATTTCTTCGGGGCTTGGCAGCCATCGCCTGATAATACTCTTCGGCATAACTCTGTCTGAAACCTGGGTGCTGGCAGCCTTGTCAATGAGCGCTGTACCGGGGTTTGGAAAATTCATTCGTCGGGATTTTTTCCCTACCCCAGATAAGCATAGAGCGCCCAGGGTGGTAGGGCATGCCGTATCTGGCGCGGGCGCTATTATGCCCACTTAAGGGTGGCAAGACTACTACTGTGATAGAAGTCATTTTGCGCCATAAATTGTCAACAATTGTTCACGATGATTCGAGTTGACGCTCAGGTCTTTGTCATTTAAGGTCTGCCATCATAAAAAATTGTCGACAATATTGATACCTTATGGGTTTGACTGGAATGAACAGCCCCCTGCGGGAGCCACATCAAAGCCTTGCTGAGCGCCTGTTTTTGACTCTGCGCGGTGAGATTGTGGAGGGGCATATTCCCGCGGGTAGCAAAATCAGTGAGCCGGAATTGGCCCGTCGCTTCAATGCCAGCCGCGGCAGTTTGCGTGAAGCCCTGATGCGTTTGGAGTCGCTGGGTTTGCTGGAGCGCCGGGTAAACGTAGGCGCCCGCGTGGTAGAACTGAGTGAGCGCGGTTTATTGGATCTCTACGAAGTGCGAGAAGCTCTGGAGGGAATGGCTTGCCGCCTTGCCGCGGAACAGCGCAGCGAGGAAGACCTTTTGGAACTGCGCCAGATGTTGTCCCGCCACGAGCAGCAGGAAGAGCTGCAAGCCGGTAAGGCGTACTTCCAGCCGGAGGGAGACTTCGACTTCCATTTTCGTATTGTGCAGGCCTCCAAGAACGATCTTCTGATCGACACCCTGTGCAACCGTCTTTATTACCGTGTTCGTATGTACCGCTACCAGCTGGGCATGGCCAGCCCCAGGGCTCAGCGCGCCTTTCGCGAACACAGTCACATTATCGAAGCCATAGAAGCGGGGGATGGTGAATTGGCGGAGCTGTTAATGCGCCGACATATCCGTGCTTCCAGGCAAAATATTGAAAACAAACTGAGGTAGATCATGAGCCAAAAGCTTTCCGCCGGCGCGCGTTTCCGCAGCGCACTCGCAGAAAATTCACCACTGCAGGTAGTGGGAACCATCAATGCCTATACCGCGATCATGGCCGAGCGTATTGGTCACAAGGCGATTTACCTTTCTGGTGCCGGTGTTGCCAACGCCTCCTATGGTCTGCCAGACCTGGGTATGACCAGCCTCGACAATGTACTCGAGGACGTGCGCCGTATTACCGCTGCGAGTGAGCTTCCGCTGCTGGTGGATATCGATACCGGTTGGGGCGGCGCTTTCAATATCGCTCGCACCATTCAAGAAATGATTCGTGCCGGAGCCGCAGCGGTACATATCGAAGACCAAGTGGCGCAGAAGCGCTGCGGTCACCGCCCCAATAAAGAAATTGTCTCCAAGCAGGAGATGGTGGACCGTATCAAAGCGGCCGTGGATGCCCGCACCGATGATGACTTCTTTATCATGGCTCGCACCGATGCCTTCGCTCAGGAAGGGCTGGAAGCGGCGATAGAGCGTGCCCAAGCCTGTATTGAAGCCGGTGCCGATGGCATCTTTGCCGAAGCGGTCACTGAATTGGAGCACTATCGCGCATTTAAAGACGCGCTGAATATGCCAATTTTGGCGAATATCACTGAATTTGGTAAAACCGAACTCTATAACGCTAAAGAATTGGGTGAAGCAGGCGCAGATATCGTACTGTATCCGCTGTCGGCGTTCCGCGCCATGAACCGTGCGGCGGAGAATGTGTATTCCAGTATTCTGCAAAATGGTGACCAGAAGGCAGTAGTGGATATCATGCAGACCCGTGAGGAGCTATACGACTACCTCAATTATCACGTGTTCGAGCAGAAGCTCGATGAGTTGTTTAAGAAGTAAATCACTTTGCAATCCGTATGAGCTACCGGATTGGGTAGCTCATACGGCGGTTTTCGGATTAACACAGAGACTGTGTCAATTTAGGGGAGAGAAGGAAGATGTCAGAAAAAGCATTGAGTGGTGCCGGCCTGCGCGGCCAGGTAGCGGGTAAAACGGCGTTATCCACGGTAGGTAAATCCGGCTCAGGCCTCACTTACCGCGGTTACGATATTAAAGATCTGGCACAACACTGTGAGTTTGAAGAAGTTGCCTACCTGATCTTTTATGGGGAACTGCCTACCAGCGACCAACTGGCGGAATACAAGGCCCTGTTAAAGGGCATGCGCGGCCTGCCGCAAGAGCTAAAAGAAGTACTGGAGCGTATTCCTGCCGATGCCCACCCGATGGATGTAATGCGTACCGGCTGCTCCATGCTGGGTAACCTGGAAGGGGAAGAGTCCTTTGCGCAGCAATTGGAAAAAGCCAACCGCTTACTGGCCGCTTTTCCCTCCATCATCTGCTACTGGTATCGCTTCACCCACGATAACTTGCGTATCGAAACCGATACTGATGACGACAGCATCGGTGGCCATTTCCTGCATATGTTGCGTGGTGAGAAACCCAACGCACTGCATGAGCAGGCGATGAATGTTTCCCTGATCCTTTACGCAGAGCACGAGTTTAACGCGTCCACTTTCACTGCGCGTGTTTGTGCCTCTACTTTGTCTGACCTGTTTAGCTGCATTACCGGTGCCATTGGCACCCTGCGTGGCCCGCTACATGGCGGCGCCAACGAGGCGGCAATGGAAATGATTGAGCGTTTTGCCAACCCGGATGAAGCAGAGAAAGAACTGCTGGGCATGCTGGAGCGCAAAGAGAAAATCATGGGCTTTGGCCATGCGATTTATCGCGAATCCGATCCGCGCAACGAGATCATCAAGGCCTGGTCCGAGAAACTGTCTGAAGATGTGGGCGATAAGGTTCTCTACCCAGTATCCGTGCGCTGTGAAGAAGTGATGTGGCGCGAGAAGAAGTTGTTCTGTAATGCGGATTTCTTCCACGCTTCTGCATATCACTTTATGGGAATTCCCACCAAGCTGTTCACGCCGATTTTTGTTATGTCTCGTGTTACCGGCTGGGCTGCTCATGTATTTGAGCAGCGCGCAGACAACCGCATTATTCGCCCGAGTGCTGAATATGTAGGTGTCGAACCGCGCAAAGTACCGCCTATTGCTGAGCGCGGTTAATTTTCATTTCTTTATTGAAATGATGCACACCCAGTGTGCCGGCTTCAGGTTGCCATTGGTTGGTGACCTGGAGTCGCTCCCTGAAGAGACACGATTTTTAAAAAGATTCGACTGAACTGATTTACCTAGCTATGAATACTGATTACCGCAAATCACTGCCCGGTACCGACCTCGATTATTTCGATACCCGCGCCGCCGTTGACGCGATCCAGCCCGGAGCCTATGCCAAACTGCCGTATACCTCACGTATTCTGGCGGAAAACCTGGTGCGTCGCTGTGAGCCGGAAAAACTGACCGACTCCCTGAAGCAGATTATCGAGCGCAAACGCGAGCTGGATTTTCCTTGGTTTCCGGCGCGAGTGGTGTGCCACGATATCCTCGGCCAAACCGCACTGGTGGACCTGGCCGGTCTACGCGATGCCATTGCCGAAAAAGGCGGTGATCCCGCCAAGGTAAATCCAGTTGTTCCCACCCAGTTGATTGTGGATCACTCCCTCGCGGTCGAGCACCCCGGTTTTGAGAAGGATGCTTTTGAAAAAAACCGTGCGGTAGAGGAGCGTCGTAACGAAGACCGCTTCCACTTTATTAACTGGACCAAAACCGCGTTTGAAAATGTGGATGTGATTCCCCCCGGCAACGGCATTATGCACCAGATCAATTTGGAGAAAATGTCTCCGGTGGTGCAGGTGCGCGAGGGTGTGGCCTTCCCGGATACTTGTGTCGGTACTGATAGCCACACGCCGATGGTCGATGCCTTGGGTGTAATCTCCGTCGGTGTCGGCGGCCTGGAAGCCGAGAGTGTGATGCTCGGCCGCGCCTCTTATATGCGACTGCCGAATATTGTTGGGGTGGAACTTACTGGAAAATTGCAGCCCGGCATTACCGGTACTGATCTGGTATTGGCTCTCACTGAATTCCTGCGCCGCGAGCGTGTGGTCGGTGCCTACCTGGAGTTTTACGGTGAAGGTGCCTCCAACCTGACCCTGGGTGATCGCGCCACTATTTCCAATATGACTCCGGAATATGGCGCGACTGCGGCCATGTTCTCCATCGATGAGCAGACCATCGACTACCTCAAGCTCACCGGCCGCGATGATGAGCAGGTAGCTTTGGTAGAGAAGTTTGCCAAGGAAACTGGCCTTTGGTCCGACACCTTGAAGGATGCTGAATACGAGCGCGTGCTGAAGTTCGATCTCACAACGGTAGGCCGCAACCTTGCAGGTCCTTCCAACCCCCACGCGCTGCTGCCGGCCTCGGAACTGGCCAATCGCGGTATCGCCAAGGCTTGGGAAGAGAAAGCCGGTGAGATGCCCGATGGCGCCGTGATTATTGCTGCGATTACCAGCTGTACCAATACCAGTAACCCGCGCAATATGATTGCCGCAGGCCTGATTGCCCGCAATGCGAACAAGCTCGGCCTGACCCGCAAGCCCTGGGTGAAATCCTCCCTCGCGCCCGGTTCCAAAACGGTAAAAATGTACCTGGAAGAGGCCAACCTGCTGTTGGACCTGGAGCAGATGGGCTTTGGTGTTGTAGCTTTCGCTTGTACTACCTGTAACGGTATGAGCGGTGCCCTGGACCCGAAAATCCAGCAGGAAGTGATTGATCGCGACCTGTATGCCACCGCGGTCTTGTCCGGAAACCGCAACTTCGACGGTCGTATCCACCCCTATGCCAAACAGGCATTCCTGGCTTCACCGCCGTTAGTCGTTGCCTACGCTATTGCCGGCACCATTCGTTTCGATATCGAAAAAGATGCGCTGGGATACGATGCCGAAGGCAACCCGATTACCCTGAAAGACATCTGGCCCAGCGACGAAGAGATTGATGCGATCGTACGTCAGAGCGTGAAGCCCCAGCAGTTCCGCGATGTATATATTCCCATGTTCGAAGAGCGGGATGCCGCAGAAGAGCAGGGCCAAGCACTTTATGACTGGCGCCCGATGAGCACCTATATCCGCCGTCCACCTTATTGGGAAGGTGCCTTGGCAGGCGAGCGCAGTTTGAAAGGCATGCGCCCGCTGGCAGTGTTGGGTGACAATATCACCACCGACCATCTGTCTCCCTCCAATGCCATTCTCGCCAGCAGTGCTGCCGGTGAATACTTAGCAAAAATGGGCCTGCCGGAGGAGGACTTTAACTCCTACGCGACCCACCGTGGTGACCACCTCACTGCGCAGCGCGCAACTTTCGCTAACCCGAAGTTGCTCAATGAAATGGTGCGCGATGCCAGCGGCGAGATCCGCCAAGGTTCTCTCGCCCGTATCGAGCCGGAAGGGCAGGTTACCCGGATGTGGGAAGCCATCGAGACATATATGGATCGCAAGCAGCCGCTCATTATCATTGCTGGTGCCGACTACGGGCAGGGTTCTTCCCGTGATTGGGCCGCGAAAGGTGTGCGCCTGGCCGGCGTAGAAGCGATTGCTGCCGAAGGCTTCGAGCGTATTCATCGCACCAATCTGATTGGTATGGGCGTGTTGCCGCTGGAGTTTAAGCCGGGTACTACCCGCGAAACCCTGGGCATCGACGGTACCGAAACCTTCGACGTGATCGGTGAGCGCACTCCCCATGCCACGCTGACTCTACTGATCCACCGCGCCAACGGTGAGACGGTTGAGGCCCCGGTAACCTGCCGTTTGGATACCGCTGAAGAAGTTTCCATTTACGAGGCGGGCGGTGTTCTGCAGCGCTTTGCTAAAGACTTCCTCGAAGCAGAGGCGACCGCCTAAATGTTGAAATTTGCTCCTCAAGTCAAAATCCCCGCGACTTATATGCGCGGGGGCACCAGCAAGGGCGTTTTCTTCCGTTTGCAGGATCTGCCCGAAGTTGCGCAGGTTCCGGGAGAGGCCCGTGATAATTTGCTGTTGCGGGTGATTGGTAGCCCGGACCCTTACGGTAAGCATACCGACGGGATGGGCGGTGCCACTTCGAGCACCAGCAAGACGGTGATCCTGTCTGCCTGTGATAAGCCCGATCACGATGTGAACTACTTGTTTGGCCAGGTTTCCATCGATAAGCCCATGGTCGATTGGAGCGGTAACTGCGGTAATCTCACTGCGGCTGTTGGAGCCTTTGCTATTAATAGCGGCTTTGTGGATGCTGCGCGAATTCCAGAGAATGGTATTTGTACAGTGCGCATTTGGCAAGCCAATATTGGCCAAACCATTATCGCCCGTGTGCCTATTACCAACGGTGAAGTGCAGGAAACCGGAGATTTCGAGCTGGATGGCGTAACCTTCCCGGCAGCTGAAGTAGAAATTGAGTTTATGGACCCCTCGGACGGTGAGGGTGCCATGCTTCCCACCGGTAACCCAGTCGATGATCTGGACGTGCCCGGGATCGGTGTGCTCAAGGCGACCATGATCAATGCCGGTATCCCCACCATCTTCGTCAATGCGGAAGATATTGGCTATACCGGCACTGAGCTGCAGGATGCCATTAATGGCGATAGCAAGGCACTCGCCATGTTCGAGACCATCCGTGCCTACGGTGCAGTGAAGATGGGCCTGATTTCCTCTGTGGAGGAGGCCGCGGCCCGGCAGCACACGCCGAAGATTGCCTTTGTTGCCAAGCCACAGGACTACATCGCCTCCAGTGGAAAAAAGGTAGCGGCGCAAGATATTGATTTGCTCGTGCGAGCCCTCTCCATGGGTAAGTTGCACCACGCCATGATGGGCACCGCTGCCGTAGCTATCGGAACTGCAGCGGCGATTCCCGGCACTCTGGTCAACCTCGCCGCCGGTGGGGGTGATCGTAATTCCATCTGCTTTGGCCACCCTTCAGGCACATTGCGGGTTGGAGCCCATGCGAAAGTTGTTGATAGCCAGTGGGTTGCCACCAAAGCCATTATGAGCCGTAGTGCCCGTATCCTGATGGAAGGCTGGGTGAGGGTGCCAGGCGATAGTTTCTAGTCTTGGTTTGATCACATCTTTGGGGGCGGGATCCGCCCCTTTTGAGTGGTCGGCTTTGACTCTAAAAGGGACTCTATTTTATTAGCCGACTCGCTCAATACTTTCGTAGACTCTCAAGCAGCTTTGGGCTACCTTTCCTGCATCCCGAGCCTCCCATTCCAGCACCCGGCTTACCATCGGCCGCAATCTCACTCGGGTCTTACGCTGTTTCTGAAAGAATACAGATTGATTATTAAGCAAGCGCTCTTGGCGAAGTTTTCACCCATCGCCGTGCCTCTTATTGTTAGCAGGAAAAATAACTTGGTAGCAGCCAAATCGTTAATGTCGCTCGGTGGCGATAACACTATCGATGAAACTCTATTTGCACACATCGCAAGGGATCTTACAGAGCAGGGCTATAGTGTTCGCCATGCCGCACTCCCTGAATCTCTCTCCAATGCGCTCTTTACCTATCAACAGGAAATGAATGCAGAGAAATTTATTGATGCAGGGATTGGACGTGGTGACGATTACCTTCTGAATGAGTTCGTTCGGACGGATGAAATTTGTTGGATTACCGGGGAATCTGTCACAGGTAGAGACTGGCTCAACTGGGCGGGTCAACTTCAGGTTGATCTCAATAGGCGTCTTTTTCTCGGGCTCTTCTCATTTGAAAGTCATTTTGCCCATTACCGGCCTGGGGACTATTACAAAAGACACTACGATGCATTTCGCGGAGAAGCGAATCGGGTGCTTTCATTGGTAGTCTACCTTAATCCAAGCTGGAATACTGCAGATGCCGGTGAGCTGGTACTCTACAAAGATGAGCAGGATAGGGTAGGCACCAAAGTAACCCCGCTGATGGGGACGGTGGTGACCTTCTTGAGCGAGGAGTTTCCCCACGAAGTTCTACCAGCTAATCGGGATCGCTACTCTATTGCAGGCTGGTTTCGGGTAAATACTTCAGTAACCGATCGAGTTGATCCGCCCCGTTAAAGTACTGGGTTACCCACCTTGAAATGAAGCTCTAAAATTCCTTTCTATCGAGGGAAAACATACTAGCGCTCTGCGGTTATCGCAGGGCCTCTAGGGTACTGTACCACCTTCCAATTGGTTTAAAGGTCCGATTGATCCTAATCGCGATCCGCCCCATCGTATCTCAGTTTCACAGAACTCTCCTTTTTGAGATTTTAACCTAGCCGACGTACAGCCGACGGCCCGTAGGTTAGCCATTTATAACAATCAAATCCGGCTTTCCTGTTGCAGCAGATTGGAGAGACATCAATGACAATTAAAAAACCAATTACCCTTGCGATTGCAATGGCCAATATAGCGGTGGCCTCAGCCTGGGCGCAGGAAACCAGTAAGCAAAAAGAGGAATGGGCACTAGAAGAGGTGACGGTTACAGCGACGAAGCGCGAAACCAACCTGATGGAAACCCCAGTTGCCATTTCTGCTTTTACCCAGGAAGAGCTGGATCGCCAGGGTATTAAGAATGTAAAAGATCTGGGTAGTACAATTCCCAATGTGGATATTGGCTACGATGCCTCTCAGTCCTCCCCAGTAATTTCTATGCGTGGAGTGCGCTCCACAAATACGTCCGAGCTGGGTGATCCGGCAGTCGGCTTACACTTTGATGGTATTTACTCATCGCGTCCTCAGTCTGCTATGGCGATGATGTTTGATTCTGAGAGGGTAGAGGCCATGCGTGGGCCTCAGGGTACCCTTTACGGACGAAACTCTACGGTTGGTGCAATCAACGTTATTTCAAAGAGACCAATAATTAATGAGTTCGAAGGTTCAGTAGGTATTGAGCTTGGCCGTTGGAACCAAGAGTTAGTCAAGGGCGTTATTAATATTCCGGTTTCTGACACCTTTGCACTTCGCGCATCCTTTATGGATGAAACACGGGATTCCTATCTGACTGGTTACTACGATGCTAACCAATATGACAACCGTTATATCGAAGCAGATAGTCTCGGGGCGACCACGCTTTCTGATGATGCAGATCGTACTTTCACCCAAAATGGAAACTGGTGGGCATCTAAGGATGTATCCCTGGTAAGGGCTGATGCTGATGACTTCTATGGGAATGTTGACCAGCAGGCAGTACGTATTGGTGCGCTGTGGGAGCCAACCGAAGATATTTCCTGGTATGCAGTGGTTGAACATTACCAAGACAGCAGTGCTGGCGGCATTAATACCATTGACTGTGAAAAGGCTGAACTGCGGACAGATGGCGTAAACTGCGAGACTTATTATGGCTCTGGTGCGGACGAGTACACGGTAGCGGTTAACGTTCCTGGTGAACTTGACCTTACTATGACTTCATTCCGCTCCAACTTCCGCTGGGACTTTAGCGACAGCATAGCGTTTGTGTACAACACTGGCTATGCAGTGCAAAACCGCAGCAACCTGATCGATGTTGAGGCCGGCCGCAATACTTGGGATATGAGCATGAGCATCACAGATGCAGAGAATGTTTCATATTCCCATGAGCTTCAGCTCCAATCTACTGATGATGCTCCGCTTCAATGGATTACAGGCCTGTTCTACTTCCATGAGTCCAATGACCTTAATGGTTACTTCCTGGCTTCACTGGATAATGCCGTATTCTGGCGTCAGCCAGAGAGAAATGTCGATGCGCTAGGGGCGTTTGCCCAGGCAACTTATAGCCTCACTGATACTCTGCACCTGACACTTGGTGGCCGCTATACATATGACGAAAAAAGTGATGAGGGCGGCAATAACTTAAGCTGTACCCGTGACTGGTCACTTGATACTGATGCAACTGGCGAGTACGGTTGTTTCCCTGCATACAGTCAGGCGCTCTTTAATGAATTGTCTACCGGTCACTTTGCTGATGACTCAATCTATTCCGTAGACACTTACAATGATGTTAGTGACGACTGGGAAAATGCGGATTTCCGTATCGGTCTTGATTACGATCTGACAGATGATGTGATGCTGTATTCTTACGTTGCATCCGGGTTTAAATCAGGTGGTCTAGGCGATGTAATTACTCAGTATGAGCAGGACCCTGATACTGCCGACTATATTTATGATGGTGATGGCAACCGTGTTGTAGCTGCAACTTTTGATACCAACTACGATGAAGAGACTGTGGTCACTTTGGAGCTTGGTGCCAAAGGGACTTTCCTTGATGGTCGTTTGAACCTTGCCAATACTTTCTTCTTCTCCAAGTATAAAGATATGCAGCTGGCCGCGCCGGATACTGCGTATACTTTTTATGTTAAAGAGGTTGATGATGAAGGCAATTTAACGGGAGAGGTTACCACAGAGCCTGCCGTAATTTACCTCACAAAAAATGCTGCCAGAGCAGAAATAATGGGAATGGAGTTTGAGTTTGACTGGGCTCCATATCCAAATGGCCGAATTAGTGGTTTTGCCACTTGGATGAAAACAGAAATCACCTCTGATTTCAGGAACCGCTGGAACTTCAATAACCAGTCTCTATTTGAGATTGATGACTGGAGCACAGCTCACGATAACAGCAACGAAGAACTCTACCGTAACCTGAAAGGAAATGAGCTGCCGGCGTCACCTGAGTTCAGCTTCACCATCAACTACGATCACACTTTTGAGTTGGCTCACGGTGGAGCGATCATTCCATTTGTCGGTATTCACTGGGAAGATGAGTCTTATCTAACCTACTGGAATGTTGACAAGCACGACTTCCCCACTGGTGATACTTCTGCTTTTGATGACAGCCGCGATTCTTTCTGGATGGTAAATGCTTCTGTGAAGTATGTGAGCCCGGATGACCAGTGGAATGTTGAAGCTTTTGGCAATAACATCACTGACGAAGTGGTTCCTTATTATGCAGATGGTAGTGATGGCCTGGTTTCCGGTCCTTTCTCAACTCCGATGAGTTATGGTGTACGCTTTAACTACAATTTCTAAATACTTGAGAAAACTCTGTAACCCCCTTTAGGTATAGTTAGAAGGCTTCGATGACTGCCTTGTAATCACTAAGTATCAGAAGGGGGTTGCAGATTTTTTAGGAGGTTCTTGGAGCACTAAATACCTAGCTGCTTGCTGAGCGAGCTATATCAACTGGGTTTTTAATGAGTTCAAGGCTTGAGCTCTCACGTATGTTTGGTTTTTTGCTGGTGCCAATATGGAATGTATGATCTCATCAGCTCTCCTTAATATTAAAATTCTAACCAGCGGAGGGAAAAGGCAAAGGGTTGTATTGCGAGTAAAAGATTAAATAAAATCTTTATGCTATCAATTATTTTGAAACTTTTAGATATTAGTTCCTAAGCTTAAATTATTCTAATGAGCCGGAATGTGAGAGCCGATGACTGTTAGAGAAAGTCTTAACTGCTATATTGTAATAGCGTAGTTAACTTGTTCAATCCTCCGCTTCAGGTGCGCTAAAGGCCTTGCTGTAGTAGCCTGATTGATCAAAACAGCAGACGCGTTTTTTCCCCTTGGCAAGCATATTACAAGCATCGTTAACTCGTTTTGCTCGGGTTTTAGATTGCTTGGCCGATGTAATCCAATGTATCCAATCAAGGCGAGCGATATTGGTTGTATCATTCCAGGTGACTTTTGCCTCAGGGGTCGATGCCAATGCTTCCATTAAGTCTGAGGGAATTTCCGGGTCAGGTTCTTTGTCAACTGGTCTGATTTCTAAGGTTACGATATCGCCAACATCAATGCCCGCCGCTTTTTGGAGCTTCTTATTTACCTGTAACCAATGACTCAGTTTTCCATCAGGCTCAAGCATTGCTTGGAATTGATGGTTATTGATACTCCCTACAACAGTTGTTCTTCCTCGTCTCGGGAGCTTATCGCTAGCGTCCTTAGGTAAAACTATAAATGCCCACGAAGAATTGTCCTCAGCTTTTTTTGGGCGATGTAGTTTTGCTTGAAATAGTGCAGATGTATCCTTGGATTTTTTATTAATCAAAGTGCACCTCCATATTCGGTAGAATTTGACAGCGTATGTTGATTGCTATTTATAGGTAATATTTACGTCTATTGCACAATGAAGGCGTTAAAAACTGTATTTCTGAATTCGATTGTGGGTGCTGTGAATAAGGTAAAAGAATGAAAAATCACATGTCAAGATTGAAGAGATTACTACCTATCTGAGTCTATTTTTTGAATTAAGTCAAGAAGAAAGTCATGTTGTTTTGTTTGTTTAATATAAACTATCAAATATGGCTATGTATAAAGATGTCTGCCACAAATATTTGTGTCGTTAGAGTTCGCCAAAAACTTATTGACCTCATTAAGATTGTGGGGTTTCCATCCTTGCTGGACAGAGATTATATCTCCACCATGGCGAATTTTATGAGAGCAGGTGCCAGTTACAAATGGACGAAACAATACCCAATTGTGACCTCGCCGCACAGGCCAAAAACTCATACATCTATGATGTGGACGCAATAGTTGGATTTGATCCGAAAAATAGCTAAATTTATCAACCATAACTGATGGTTATTTGTTCGAAATAATGAAGGCAATCGGAATGGCAGCGAAAGTGGAAAGTGAGTGTAAGGCCAGCTATCTCTATATGAAGTTTTATTTGAAAACCGCTTTTGACTGTAACTTACTCGCAGTGACTTAGCATCTATATTTCCTACCTGTAGACTCTGCTGTAATCAATTATCCATATCCAAATTAGCGGGATAATTGATCCCTAGCGGGCAAGGTTGAAGAGTCTACTGACTGTTATTGGGCGGGTAAAATTGCATTGGGTAGACAGTTGTTGTTCTCCGTGCGTCACTGGCTCCGAAGTTAATTTGCTGAATTTTGGCCATTAACTGATCGGTAAACGGCTTGGAATTGAGGCTGGAGCTGGCTAATGTGATATTGGCAACCTCGCCACTGGCTTCAATATCGATAATATACTCGACTCCGCCTTTAAGGTCTGGGTCTTGTTTGCGCGCATTCAGGTATAAACGATAAAGCTGGCCCTTGTGTTTATCAAATACCTGCTGGATTTCAGTTCTGCTGCGCTCTCGCTTTTTCTTGCCGGTTCTTTTAAGGGTGACAGACGCTATACCAGCGGGCCTTTTGTCAGAAAAGCTGATATGCCCATTTTGATCGACCGACTGATAAATTTCCGCATGGGCAAGATTACTGCAGAGAGTAAGGCTGACACAAAAAAATGCTTCTATGAGCAAATCGGGTTACTTTACCATTCATGCTTCGACATCCATGACCAAGCACCTAGGCTGTTCTAGGTGTTATCTCTAGGGGGAGGCTAGTATATTGATTGGTTATATCTAAGATCCGTGAATTTTCTGCAGTGTGATATCTTGGGTCATTAGATGAGGCCGTTAATTGTGAATACAACTTAAGAGCTTGAGAAAGCTTCCCGGAAGCTTGGAGTTCATTAGCTCTGCGATAGTTTTTATCTCTGTCCATATCGTTGGCGCTAAATTGAATAGCTTATCCCCACGTATATTTCAATCCGATTCACATTCCCACTCTCATCCAACACGGCAATTTGATGCTGGCCATTTTGAGGTGAGAGTTCAAGATTTTGAGTGCCCAAAGTTTCACCTTTAGGTTCGCCATTGACGAACCAGTAGCGTTTCCCTTGCCCACCAATCGCACTAAGATTTAAACGTGGTAAAGGAGCATTGTTGCCAGTAGGGCGGTAGTGGTTGCCATTGTCGGCACCGACAATTTTTAATGGTGTGCCCGAAGTTGCAGCAGGGGCTTTGCACTCGGGTGCTGTCTGTGGAATTTGTTGGGCCCGAGTTTGGTTTGTGGGCAGCCAGGATTCCAGTTCTTTTGGCCACAAGGCTATGCTTCGCTTTTCAGCCGATGAGTCCATACAGCTGGGTTTAACACGCAACCCCTGTTGGTTGGTAAAGAAGCGGTATGTTTGCGCAGCGTGCAAGGGCTCGCCTTTCGGCGGTAGGGTTCTGGGTGCTCGGCCGTGGATCAGCCAGGCATTGTGTTCTTGGTGGCATTGTTCATCTTCGGTTAACGACTTCTGGCCACCTAACGGCCAGCATATTTCGGTTTTAGCAATTGATTCTGGTCTTGCCAGGTGCTGCTGTTTGTTACCTGGCAGTGCTGCAATCACTGCGTTTAATAGTGGTGTAGCACTGATGGAGCCATAGTAGCCGGGTAGAGGGGTGCCATCTGGGCGGCCTACCCAAACACCTACGGTATAACTGGGGGTTACACCGATCGCCCACGCATCGCGGTATCCATAGCTGGTGCCGGTTTTCCAGGCAATATCTGCTTTGGTTTGCCTTACCAGATTGCGCCAGCGGCGTGAGCCATTGCGATTGGAAGCCAACATTTCGAATGTGATCCAGGCGGCCTCCGGGGACATCAGATGTCTCTCTCTCAGTGGAGTTTCTGGTAAATAGCGGGGTGCTGCAGCGAGTCCGCCGCGTGCGAGGGCAGCATAAATTCCGGTGAGTTGGTCCAGGCGGGCGCCTACGCCACCTAATATCATCGCCAGATTGGGTTTGCCGCCGCTGGGGAATTGCAGTGACAGGCCAGCATTTTCCAATGTTGCTGCGAATCGGCCGGGGCCGTAGTGCTCCAATAATTGTACGGCTGGAATATTGAGAGACCGTTGCAAAGCGGCAGTGGCACTGACAGGGCCGGAAAAACCACGGTGGAAATTCTCTGGGCGGTAATCGCCATAAATTCGCGGTGCATCACTGAGTAAGGAGCCACTGTGGA
The DNA here is from genome assembly GCF_020524905.1 of Microbulbifer variabilis. Classification (GTDB taxonomy): domain Bacteria; phylum Pseudomonadota; class Gammaproteobacteria; order Pseudomonadales; family Cellvibrionaceae; genus Microbulbifer; species Microbulbifer variabilis_A. Next base: position 42,629 of record NZ_JAIVKI010000006.1, read on the forward strand.
TCAGGTCTCCATCGATTGCCAGCCCATATAGAAACGGTTTTAGAGTGGAACCGGGCGAGCGTATGGCTCTAGCCATATCCACATAGCCAAATCGACGCCCATCGCCGAAATGGGAGGCGCCTACATAAGCACGCACAGATAAATCAGTATTTTCCAATACAACAACAGCGGCAGAAGTCCTTTGTGGGTAGCTTTCCATATGGTCGTGCAGATAGTCTTCCAACCCACGTTGAATATTGCCGTCGATGGTGGTGTGAATCACCTCTTTATCACGGATCATTTCTATCAGCCTGCGCGATAGATGAGGCGCGTTGTGTGGGAATTCCAGGCGCTCTGCATAGATGTTTTCTAGCTGCGCGCGCTCGACTTCGTCTTTGCTCCAAACGCCGTAGGTCTGCAACCTGGTCAGTACTTTGTCTCTCGCTTTCTGAGCGCGATGTGGGTGTCGATCCGGGCGCAGGTGACTAGGAGCTTGGGGCAGTACCGCCAGCAGTGCTGCTTCGGCGTGGGTAAGGTCGGCAGCCGATTTGCGTAGGTATAAACGGCTGGCCGCTTCCACGCCTTCAATATTCCCGCCATAAGGTGCAAGGTTTAGATAGAGATCGAGAATTTCCCGCTTGCTGAAATGCCACTCCAGCTGCAGGGCGCGCAACATTTGTTTAGCTTTACCGGTTAAAGTTCTGTGATGAGGGTCTAACAGGCGCGCTACCTGCATGGTCAGGGTGGAGCCACCGGAGACCACATGTCCATTAACAAGGTATTGGCCGGCAGCGCGAACGAGAGCAAGTGGATTGATTCCAGGGTGCTGATAGAAATGGCGATCCTCATAGGTGAGTAGTGCCTCAATAAATCGTGGCGATACCTCCTCTTGAGTGATGGGGTAACGCCATACTCCGCGATTATCGGCAAAGAAGCGCAACGGTTTGCCATGGCGATCGGCCACTACCCGCGCAAAACCATGCGCTTCAGGCAAAGGCGGAGGAAAAATAGTATCCAGGGCTAAGAGTGAACCCAAAAGAATGAAAGGAGAGAGCAGCAGCGCGCGAAATACGCGACTGCTGTTTTTCCATCGGACTGTTAGAGTGGCGAACAGTTTCACTGCTTGCCGATTACCTGCATTTGCGCCATTGGATTTTTGCCAATCGCGAAGCGCTCAGGGTTGTACATATCCTCCACAAAAGGAGGAGGTACTTGGTAGCGACCGGGAGTTACTGCTCGGGCAATGTAGAAGAGGTTGGTGGTTTTCCATTCCGATTGATCCAGCGCTGCCACAAAGCGGTCATCACGGAATTCCACGTGTTGAACATTGTCCTGATCTTCCTGCCATTGGGCGATGTTCTTGCCGTCGAACTCAATCTCATCCACTTTGATACTATCGGCCAAGTTCTGGTTTTCCAGTTCGAACCCTGCAGGCAGCAGGTCGACAGCGAGAAGATCGGGTAGGCGTCGGTCCGCGTCGATTTGCAGGCGCACCAGATAGAGTTCACCTTCCCGCACCTGAGTGGGTGCCACAGTTGAACCGTCTAGTTTGTGGTAGCTGCGCCTGACCTTAACGCCCTTATCCATCACCTCTGCCGGTGCCTGCTTGCTGTAGCCATTGGTGGTCATAGCAGCGAAAAGTTTTTCTATTTGGCTGGTCACCTCAATAGCTTCTGCAGCCTCACGGCCTCGGAAGAGGGTGTTATATGGGGTGTCACGATTTAATTCCCGCAAGCCATCATTGGTACTCAGAGAGGCAGACCAGTTCTCGCCACTATTCAGCTGCAACTGCACGCCGGCCATAAACACGCTGTTACGTTCCTGCGTACTTAGGTACTCGCGTTCGCGAAGTAGATCCACCATTTCAAACAGTAATCCTTCGGCTTTGTCGGTAGCTAAATCGTGTTCCAGCAATAGGGAAATCATCAGTGCAGTATCGCGCAGATCGGAGCCATAATCGCCGTAATAATCGCGACGTTTGCGTTCAATGGAGAGGGCTTTTTGTAAGGCTTCCTGAGCTAGAGCGGTATCGCCCATCGCGTGCAATGCAATTGCCATGTGTAATTGCGGCAGGGGCGACTGGGTCATAGTACTGCCGTTTTCATACAGGCTACGCAATTGGCCGAGCGATATTTTTTGTACACGGGACAACACATAGGCGGCATAGGAGCGGGCAGCATAAGCGTAAAAGTCAGGGTCACTGCTGTAACGCTGCTGATAGAAGCTACCGCGTTCGCGGGCATATTCCTGCAGGCGCTTTAGGGTGGACTCCAGGCGTGCGTTATCGAACACAATACCCTGGTCCCGAGCGCGCAGTAACAAGTCGGCCACATAAGCCGTGAGCCATTGGTTCTCCGGAGATTCCGAGCTCCACAGGCCAAAACCACCGTTGCCTTTTTGCATACTAAAGATGCGCTCGATGCCGGCATCGATACGTTTCGCACGCTCACTCTCTTCCAGAGGTTCGATGCCCAATTTTTCTTGTTGTAGTGGCGTTGCCATTACCAATGGGTAAACGCGGCTGGAAGTTTGCTCCAGGCATCCATAGGGATAACCCAGCAAGCTTGCCAGATGATCCTGCAGTTGCAATTGCGGGCGGCTATCCAGGGAGACCAGCGTCTGCACTGTATCCGGCATCAGTGAGTCGAGGAAAGCCGTATCAATACTGAAGCTTTCGTCTTGGCCCAGCAGGCGTCGCTGGGTGTGCGTGGTGGCGGGCCAGGCTGGGCGAACACCCAGTCTCCACTGGCGTTCAATGGAAATAGCTTGGCCATCTTCATCTAGCGCACCACGGACAACCAGTTGGAATTCAGCATCACCAGTGGCGTCTTTGGCGGTTATGGGGAATCGCAAAGTTTTGCGCTCGCCGTCGGCCAGCTCTAACAAGCGCTCCCCCACTTCCATATCCACGGCGCCCACAGATCGCATTTCCACAGTCAGCTTTTGTGTGCGGCCGCTCAGGTTATTCAGGTCAAGAGCTAGCGTACTGGTATCTCCGGGAGCCATAAAACGGGGTAGAGCTGCCTGGGTCACTAATGGGGAGGCGACTGTCAGTTCTCCTTCAGTACTGCCAAACCCCTCTTTACTGAATGACACCGCCATTAGGCGCAGGCTGCCATTGAATTCCGGCAGCTGAAGGGAAACTTTGGCTTTGCCTTGCTGATCAAATTCCACCGGGCCGGAAAATAGTGAAACTATTTGCACATCGGAATTAGGCTCTTCTCCACCACGTGCCAGTTCCGCATCTCCACCGAAGCGTTGCTCCAACAGCTTGCCATTACCGGAATCAATAATTCGGTGATAGACATCGCGGACATCAACACCGTAGCGGCGTTGCCCGAAAAAGGCTTCAAAGGGATCTGGTGTTTCAAAGCGGGTGATATTGAGCACGCCTATATCTACCGCTGCCAAAGTGGTCCAGGCTGTGCCGCCATTTTTGCCGATGGAATCCAGGTCCGAGATTACAGTGATTTCTATTTCCGAGCCGGGCAGGGCGCGTGCTGGGGCTTCCAGGCGCACTGGCAAGCGTCGGATTTCCCGGTCCAGTGGCAAATGAGCCAGCCCGAAAGCGCGGTTGGGGGCGATACGCTCGTTCTTATCGGCCGGACGTAATGCGGTCACAGTAATATAAGTATCGTGACTGTCCCAGTCTGCTGAAATGGGGATTACAATCTTGGTACCCGATTTCTCTACCGGTACACGCTTGGACCACAGCAGTTGATCGCTTTCTACCAACACTAACGCTTCACCGTCTGCCGGCGGCACTATAGTGAGTTGCGCCAAATCACCAGGTGAGTACCTGGGTTTATCTAGAGATAAAGCCACAGTATCCGGGTGGGCCGCCTGGCCTTTCGCTACTTGGTCTTTACGCCACCAGTAATACCAGTCGCGCCCGGCATGGAAGCGCAGGCTGCTTGTGGCTCCGCTTTTAGTATCGGTAATTTCCAAGCGGTAGTGGCCATATTCCACTGGCACGGTGAGTTTCAGGGGAGTCTCTTCATTAAATTGCAGCTGGCGGCTGAAAGATTCGAACTCGGCAGTGGAGTATTCATAATGCCAACCCTGGCTAGCGGAGTACTCCCAAAAATATTGGCGGTCCTCCGAGATTAATACTGCATTGAGGTTACGACCGGTGACCGGTTCACCCTGTGCATTGGCTACGACAATTTCGAACTCTGGCCTGCTATTGGCCGAGGGATTCTCCTTGCCAAAGTTCGGGCGAATGCCGACTACTGGATGCTTTGGCCAAACCAGCACCGGATGTTGGCGAGTTACCGGACGACCGCCGGATTCGAACAGGCTGGAAACCAGATTGATTTTTAGCGGGCTCTTCGCTCGATTCCAACGGGAGCGCAGCGGCAATTTGCCAACACCTTCGTCATCCAGCTCGATGGTGGGGGCATTAAACTGACGCACCGGCAATTGCTCGGTGGAGTCCCCAAACAAAAAGCCTTTCCACTGAGGGAAGGGTTCCCGGTAGTGGCTGACTTGCACTAGGGTTTCCAGACGGTTGCTCGCTGCCGGAGCGCCGTACAGATAGCTTCCCTCAACTTCCAGTTCCAAGGCTTTATCGTGCCCCTGAACCAGGCTTCGCTCTTCACCGTCCTGTAATACCAACTTCATACGTTCAGGCAGAAACTCCTCTACCTTGAACGGGTAATTCACTTTGCGTCCATCGGCCAGCTCAACTTCCAAGCGCCATTCACCTGTCGGAGCATTTTGAAGTAGGGGAAGGTGCTTCTCGTAGTATCCCGGCGCGCTGGCGTGCCAGGTGAATGTATGGGCACTGGTGTTATCGGGCTTGATCAAGTCTGCTTTGATCGGCAAGTCTTTTAAATAGCGCCCGTCGTAATTGCGTAACAGGCCGCTAACTTGGATGGATTCCGTGGGGCGGTACAAGTCCCGGGGACCGTACAAAAAGAACTCCATCGGCCTGGAAGGGCGCTGGCCTAATTTGAAGTCCGACAGGTCCAGCGCCGGTTCACGCAAATCTAACAAGGAGAAATGGCCGGTATCTGGGTCTCGCGCAACAAAGAAGCGCTGGGAGTCTTCCTGCTCCTGGCTGAGCAGAAAACGAACATGCCCATCTTTAGAGGTCGTATGCTGCTTGATCAGTCTTCCTTTGTTGTCTAGTAACTCCACTTGGATGCCTTTCAATGATTTCCCTTCATCCAGAGAAGAAACATAGAGGTCAACGCTTTCCGGGTAGTAACGGGCATGTAGGCCTAAGTTAGAAATAGAGAAGTGAGTGGCATCGAAAAGGTTGGTGTTGTACACACCGGCCGGTTGCATGACTGCAACATAAATGCCTAGCTGCTTTAGAGGCTCAATATGGCCGATGGAGAGATCGAAATCTCGTTGAACATATTTTTCCTGAGTGAGGTCAAAATGTGCACTGTAGACTAACTCGGCAACATTGTTCAGTGCGCTTAGCTGGTAGTAGTACCTCAGGGATTGATTGTTGACCAAGCTAAAAAAATCGGAATAGTGCTCAGGCTTCACCCTGTGAAAATGGATTTGCACCGCCTCAACACTGACAGCTGTCACCGGTAAACCAGGAGATACCGTAGCCGGAAATATACTGCCGTTACTTGTGAAACTGATACTGGGTTCGATGCGCCGCGTGTGAACTGTTTCCTTCTTCAACTTCTGTAGTTCGAATCCATCCTCACTGGGCAAACCGGGGTTTATCGTTACTCGGTAGCGGGTATTCGGCTCGATGTTGGTGAAATAAAGGGTCTTCTGGTTGTCGGATAAAATCCAGCCCCCATCAACATTTTCACCATCTTCGCGGGAGAGGGTCAGGTAGGAACCAAAATGGGTATTCCCCAGCAGGGGCTCGGAAAAGATCACCGCAATAGCTCGTGTATCTTTGTAGACCCGCTCGCCTATATGAAGCACCGTAAGAGCACGCTCCGTTGAACCCGCAACCACCGGCATTGTGTCTTTGTTGGAAGTCGTAGCCTGCGAAGGAGCTTCTTCACTGGACCTGCTTATGGATTTGGTATCGGAAGTTGTTGATCCAGTCTCACTGCTAGCTTCTTTACCACTAATCTTTGGAGCAGAGACTAATGGGGGTGTTTCTTCCGTTGATTTTTCATCACGGCTTTTGAGTGGGCCATGCGTAGATGCTATATCAGCAGAGGGCTCGCCCGGCTTTTCCGGTTTCTCTGGCGTGCAGGCTACAGCAACAAGGCAGAGAAGAGTGACCGCAATCCAACGCGGTAAGCGGTGAGGGAGCATGGCTATTTCCTAGTTGGTGGAATGAAGTGGCGGACAAGTTAGTTGGTCTTGAAAGTTGTCTCAAGCTTTCGTATCGCTCAATGTGAGTGAGTAAGGGTATTGAGCTTTGAGAATGAATATCAACAGAGGTGGGATGAGTAGCTTAAGGAGGTATCGGTGAGAGGAGAATGTGGTTCGTTAGAGCTAGAAGGAGGAACAAAAATAGAGTCGCTGAGGCTCGATTAAGCTGCCAACGCCTCTTTGCTTTGGTGGAAATATCAAGATACTAGCTATTAGGCTGACTTTCTTCTGCGTTTGAACAGTTTTATCCAGAAGATCCTCTCAAAAAACAATACCAAAAGCGAGAAAAAAGGCCCCGCCAACAGGTACATCAAGTACATAACAGGTAATGGCTGCTAGTAAAAATAGTAGGGCGACGGTGATATTCTTTAATTTGGTGCTCAGGGAACATATAACTTTATAACTAAGGTTGCCTTAATCCAATTACTGCACAATATAAACCGAATGTATCCAATTTTTAAGAATGTTTCATATGAAAAGTCGGTAATTATTGTTATATAGTGGAGGTTGGGGTGAATTCAAAGTCCATTATATATGGCCAAGTATGCACCATATACTTTCTAGTTGTATGATGCATATGGGTGGTGGGTAATTAAATATTTTTTTTATCGGTGCAGACTTTTAAGCCGGACCATGAATCCACATATGCGGTTTCTAGTTTAACCGGAATGGGTTCCTTATTATCTGCTTCAGTGAAAATGGATAATGAGCAATACTTCCCATGATGTGTTGGGATTACGGTGTAAACCTTGTCAATCTCAGATTCAAATGATACTGAAGGCGTGCACGTTGAGTTGCCAAAGCTATACTCGGTTTTAACAAATATTGTCTTGTTTCCGGGTATTTTAATTTCAGTGGCCTGAGCACCATCTTTAGCAATAACTGGCTTCCCAAAAATACTACAATTATTGCCGTTATCGACTGCAAACCTCAGATTTCTAGAAGTGACGCCGCCAATAAACCTGTATGAAGACGTTGATGACGGGATTATTAATTTTGCAATAGGTCCGTCAGTAGGGGGGGTGTACGGTGGTGCTGAGACGCAAGATGCCATTAATGTGACACTTAAAAGTAAAAAGGTAACTCTCACTGGCTATTCCTTAATGTAAATATCTCTGAATTATACATTAAGGTCAGTCGTTGTGCGATAGTTAAGGGTTTTGTCTTTATAGAGGGTGCGAGTCGCCAACTGTTAAAAATTTTATTTGTTTATAAATATTTTTTGTATGAAAGAAATTGCTGTGGCTGCAATTACAAAAACCCCCTCCCGGTTAAGTAAGGATTATTGACCGAGTTGCTGCAGGGGTTTTCACCAAGCTTGATGTCAAACTGCTTTTTACTTATTTTATGTTCACATGCTTCTCAGTATCATGATATTGCCAGAGAACATTAATAATCTTCCAGTCATTTTTTTCATTCTTATATAAATGCATATAATCAATCCAATCATCGACAGTAAGCTTTACCGAGGCTACCCGGTTATCAATATCAAGTATGTCGATATCAATTCTGGGGGACACTGGAAACTTATCCCCTTCCTTATTGTAGTTTTCGGCTAACCAAATCATAGTTTCATAGTCTGTCTCCATGATGAATTCTGAGCCGTTTTTGGATTTCCAGTAGGTTCGCTTGGCTAGTTTCTCATCTAAACCTCTTTCCATTAGGTCTGGTTCAACTTTTTGTTGTGCCTCAATGTAGTCGAGTACGGATCTTCGTATTTTGGTATTGTCCTCAGCGGAATTGGCATATACAGATGAAGTTAAAAAAGCTAACAGGATGAAAGGTATTGTTTTGTACATAATATTTTCTCGGGTAACTCATGCTGTTGGATTTGGAGAATAAGGGATTGTTACTTAGTTGATGAACTGTCAGATTCTGCTATGACAGATTGCTGAATAGATAAATCTTTAGAAATCATTTTGTCAATCCAGTCTGCATAATGACTTAAGCGAATGGAATAGGAAGTCTGCCCATAGGTACCGGGGCGGAAGGTTCGTATATCGACGTCTTCAGCATGCTTCCAGGACGTAAGACCTGCGAGTAACCACTGGTCGTCAATTTCAATTAGTACTGGGCCGCCACTGTCGCCATTCGTTGACATGCCTTCAAGTGGCAACGCATCCGGGGCCTGATCAAATTCATAGCCAAGCCAACGACTTTGAGTTGATGAGATTATGTTAAATGCTCTGCGGAGTTCTGTTCGATTTGGGCCTTTGGGGTCATGGCCGAGGTCAGCTGTACCCGTTGCCCCTTTTCCGATCAGCTTTACTATTTTTCCCTGTTCATCATTCTCACGGTAAATCCCCACCGGATTAGCATCAGCGACAGGCTGAGATAGTTTGATTAAGGCGATATCATCAGATGTGATCAAAAACGCTTCTATTTTGCTGGCATCTCCCGTCTCTAGTGCTTCATCAGTCATCCTTTGAGGTATCTTCTTGTAGCCGGGGTGTATCACTAGTTTTTCGATCTCTCTGGGAGTGCCATTAATGACGACTTCCTCAATGCAATGTTGCCAAGTAATGGCATGCGCAGCTGTGACAATCCATTTTGGGGTGATAAGTACTCCGTGCCCCTCTCCCGGTAAATCTACAAGTGCTGGGAATTCAGAAGCATCTATACGGTATTTTGAGTCAGTTACGTCATCGCGAATAACTATGCCTGTCACCGAGGGAGCTAAAACTAACTGAAATAAAACTAATAAGCACCTTGTCAGCCGGTTCATGAGTATGTTTTCAAGTAGGGAGCATTTGCTTTTTCTTGTGAAAGCTACATGTATTGAATAGGATTATTTACAGATTTTCTAGTATTTCAGATAGCTTGTCATTATACAAGGTAAGCATGCGATACCTCCCTTGTGCATTTAAATTTTGGGTACGATTCATTTAATTTGAGAGGATACGTATCCAATATTTAGGGGTGATTTCTGTTTATCTCGGAATGTTGATTTTTGATATCGGTGTTTCTGAATTTTTTGGATTTTCCAGTATTGTATGTTTAAAATAAAGAACGATCGTGTCACTTTGTAAGAGTGTGTATTAATGATAACCTCAAAAGAATAGTTATCAATATATTTTGTCGATTAAACCCCGATTATACTTCCTTTCTTTTAAAGAGCAGGAAAATGGGATTGGTTGGAGTTGCGATCTCTCCCGGTTAAGTTTAGGTGTATCAAGGAAAGGGCACTATGGGAGTTGAAATTTTGAAGTGGTTGGTTTTTGGGTTATGCGTGATGCATTCCGCCACAATACTTGCGATCTCAAATACAGGAGATTGGGTTGAAGATATTGATTACTTTCATAAAGAGTTAGAGAGGAATCATATTAATCTTTATCACAATGTTTCTAAAGAAGAATTTACTGATAAGCTATTCCAGCTAAAATCCGATCTGCCAAGTCTTTCTGAAAATCAAGTAATGGTTGAATTGATGAAAATTAGCCGGATGATCGGGGACGGCCATACCCAGCTCGCTTTTTGGGAGCAGGATATAAATCTTTATCCATTTCAATTCTTAGAGTTTGATGGGGATCTACGCTTGATTGCTACCGACGAACCCTATCGGCAGTTATTGGGTCATAAATTAACTGCTATTAATGGTACTCCGTTAGACGTCATTCTTGATCGGCTATCTCCTATTGTACAGGGGGTTGAGAATGAGTACTCATTAAAAATAAGGAGAGCTTTCCAAATAAACATTGCACAAGTTCTCGAGGGGGCAGGCATTTCAGCTAGTACTAAGCGTGCTGCCTATACATTTACAGATGACTCTGGTCTGGAGGAAACTGTCTCGGTGTCTTCTTTGTCTATGGGAGATTACCACTCTAAAATTACCCACCATCTTTTTCCAAAGACCACACCCTTCAAGTCAAAGAGGGTCGAAGAGTCATCCAACCTCTGGATGTCCGCTGATATGGATACTCAAACTGCTTATATATACTTCAAAAAGTATCCTAGTTTTTCAAATATGGAGAAATTTGTACGTGATGTGGAAAAATTTTTGGAAAAAAATAATGTAAAAAATTTGATTGTTGATTTGAGGGATAATGGTGGTGGTGATTTCTTTGTTGGACTGATTATGGCCTGGGGGCTGGTCCTTGTCGATAGTATTGATTGGGATCATGGTGTTTATACATTAATAAGCGCTAAGACCTATTCCGCAGGGATGAGTAATGCGGCTCAATACCGCCAAATACTGAATGCTAAGTTGGTGGGAGAGCCTACCGGTGGGAATCCTGTTGGCTATCAGGATATGGATCAGTTCTCATTGCCCAACTCCGATTGGGTCATAACCTATTCAAAGCGTAACTATAGGTTCCAGGATACCTTTACAGAGGGTGTGCAGCCGGATGTAATGATCAAGCGGGACTGGCAAAGTTATAAGAAGGGGATCGATAGACCACTGGAGTGGGTTTTAGATGATATAAGAAAGCGGCTGTAGCCACTGTGGCATCAGTCCATGCCAAATTAGCTATAAATTTTAATTTGACCATTGAGGCTCTGCAATGGGGTTGTACGTTTGAAACCCCATTGAATCTAATTTCAAAGCCTCGTATACCAGAATTGATGTTAATTAGTAGTTAATGGCTATTCTTTACCAAATTTGTCGCAAAATATATAAACTGTGGCTTAGGATAAATCACCTCCTCAGCTTGACAGCAGTTCCAAATACCATCATTTCACAAGCGCCTTCCATAATGGCGCTTGTTGAAAATCGAATGCCCACCACAGCATCTGCCCCTTTTTGATGTGCGCTATCAATCAAACGTTGAAGGGCCAAATTTCTGGCTTCGGATAGCATTTCTGTATAGCCTCTTATCTCACCGCCAACGATGCTCTTCAAGCTAGCCATAACATCGCGGCCAATATGCTTTGATTGAACAACGTTACCGGTAACTACCCTGAGTATCTCTTTAATTTCTTGTCCGGGTACGCTTTCAGTTGTCGAGTAGATCATATTATTTTCTTAATGGTGCCCTGTGTGGTTATTGATATGATTACATCAGGATATGCTGGGTAAAGAAGAAAGTATGACATTTATATGTTGCTAAAAATACATCTAATGAGCCCTATGTTGGAACTGTATCCAAATGCATGGCTCTTTATTTAGTGATGGTATGCTCAAGCTTAATTCCATTTGCAAACATAACAGTAGCGACCTATACGGCCTTCAAATTCGACAATTAGACAGGGAAGCTTGTCTTTTGAGTATTCCTTAATCCGATAGTGTTAACTGCTTGCATCATACTTTTATTCTTTACTTATATTTAAGAGTGGTCCTAATTGTAGCTTGTTGTCTCATTAACGAAAAGATATCTGCCAGCTGAATACCTGAAGTCTCTTTAAGGTTCACTTTCTTTCTTGCTGTTTAGTGATTTCTCCATAGCTTTCGATTCGTCTAGTGTACGAACCGACCAGTCTATTCGCTGCTGATCTGAAATTATATCCGAATTAACGTTATACAGGCTCCAGTTCCCAGAGTTGTCTTTAATGAACTGAGTACCGTACCATTGTGGCTGATCAAGATTCATCATTAAGCGATCCCAGGTTGCTGCCTTAAGCCAATTAGCTTTACTCTTATTTTCAGTTAAGATTGCAGCAATTGTGGCAAGAGAGTGAGCGAGTCTTATATCTTCTACATCACTCCCATGTTGGAAGATGAGTGCCGCATGATAGTAATCCTTTGAAGTCCTAATTCGGCCATCCGCTAGCATTTTTAAGACTTTTCCCCGTCGATTCTTGTCTTCATGATCAAGTGAGCTCCAGTCGATTTCACGGTGGGGAATACTGCGCGCGCTTTGGTCTTGGTTAAATAGTTCCAAGAGATGACTGTTTTCCTGCGAAATTTTGTTGTCATGGTCTTGGCAAGCTCCCGCTTTTTCAACAGTGAGGGAGGAGAAAGAAACAAAAATCAGAAAAAGAGGTAGGTATTTAATTGGGATACATTTCATATTCAGATCTACAGCCTGTTTCTAAATAATGGCACTTGATTGTTTCCGTTTTTGAGAGTAGAAATTCAAGTGAATATGGACCCCTTCTTAAAGAAAAGGGGGGGGAACTATAAGCTTTATAATTATCATCAAAAAATGATTGTCATATCCCCAAGTTTGATATGCCAGCCTATAAGGTCAGACCTAAGGTATAGCTTATAATTAGATTCTTTATTCTCAGGTTGCTTATAAGTTTGCTGAATGCTGGTATTCTGAGGTTCATTAGAGTATCTAAGTTGATACATACTCAGATCCCCAGACCACAGTTCGTTATTTAGGGTATCCTCCTGGTGCGCACAACCTGTAAGAATTATGGCCAATACAGCGGATAATGTTAATTTCTTTGTCATTTATTCTTGGGCTTAAACATTTGTCTTGGATATACGAGTTAATTTAATTTTTTGGAAAACCATTTCAGAGTCTAAAGTCAGCAATTTTAGAGCGTGTAGCTTTCTGATGAATATTGTAAGTTAATGACTATCCAGAAATTTAGTAAGTTTGGCAACTAGTAGGAACCATAGAAGTACTCATACTTTTGTTACTGATAGTATATAGCCTTATTAAAATCGATGGCTCTGAGCGAATTTTGACCAAATTGGTTGCGTTTAGATAGGTCGTTAGATAATCCTACTTTGCTAATAAAGAAAGAAGAGCAGGGTTATCCAGTCGCATCCCAGTGAATTCTAGGTAGGCACTCATCACATGATCAGGCGCCTCCCACTGGGGATAGTGCCCAATCTTTCCCAGCTCAACAATATCTGCTGGACGATCAATCAACTGACGAAATCGATCTACCATATGCTTCCCTGAAACTGGGTCCAATGAGCCATTGATTAGTAGCAGGGGACCGGGGTATTGGTTCAGGGCGTCGATCCAGCGCTGACGATGTTGGCGCCTGTCGTGCATATAGGTGATCAGTTTATAGAGGAGCCGGTTGCCATTCTTATATTGGAGAGTTTGCCACAAGTCTCTCAAATCTGTTCCGGAGGGTCGTGTCTCTGGTCCGAAAATGGCACTGAAGCTGCGGCAAAACTGTCGGTAATTCATTAGTTTATTGATCAGAAAACCTGCGGGAGAGAGCAGGAGTTTCTGCACGAGACGAGCTTGATGGGCTTCTGGGAAAAGGCCGCCGTTCAGCAGGCATGCTGAGATATACCCCGTGGTACCACCGCTATTGGCTCTGGCGAGTAACTCCTGGGCAACAGTATCCCCATAGTCATGGGCCAACAGGTGGACCTTGTTGATGTTTAAATGTTGCAGAAGAGCTTCATGTAAATCAGCTTGCCCGTGGATACTGTAGCTATGCCGCTTGGGTTTATCTGAATAGCCAAAGCCCAGCATATCCATAGCAATACAGCGATAGTGCTCTGTCAGTTCGGCCCATATCTTTTGCCAGTCATAACTACTAGTGGGGAAGCCGTGAATCAAAAGCAGTACTGGTTTATGTCGACAGCCTGGGTTGCTATCGACATAGAAAAGTTGGTGGCCTTGATGCTCAAAAATCTTTCCGTTTGATAACCACTGCTGAGGTTGCATTGGCTGTTCCATTTCTTATCGTTGTATTTGTGGTAAAGATTGCACGATAAGCGCGCAACCTCAAGCAGCGGCTATCAGGTGGAAAGTAATTATCCTGTTCCTTGCAATGCGTAAACCGTGGGCTTGTTGATTATCTTCCATACAGAAAGCAGGGTAACCGAGGCGGTTAGGCCGATAATAAGTAGTGGTGGTAGCAGCCAGCCCCAGAGGCTGGTTTCAATACTGAACTCGCTTTGCTCAAGCCAAAGTGCCAGTGGGACTATTACCAAAGTCGCTACAGCGATACCGATAATTACGGGAATCAAGCTATCGATTAGGGTGTGATAGAAAATTGTCGCTGGGCGGGCGCCGATTGCCATGCGCACGCCAAGCTCAGTACGCTGCAGTTGCACGCTGTAACTGAGCACACCAAAGATACCGACGGCAGCGAGGCTGAGTGCCAGTAATGTTAGGGCGGTGGTTACCCAAACTGAGACCCGGTCATTGCTTAGGAGAAGGTCTCGCGCCTGCTCCAGGGAGAATAGCTCGGAAACTTTGTACTGCCTGTTTACTTCAGCAAATTCCCGATTTACCTCTGTGGTGCTGAGCGGTTGGTGAGGCTTATGCCTGAGTACGAGTAGGGGATAGCTCACATTGATACCGCGCACAAATAAGCGGGCGGGTTCCTTTTTGCCGGGCAGGCTTGCGTTACGCACTACACCGACCACTTGGTAGGGCAAATCACCTAGCCAGTAGTAGCGCTTGCCTAATACTTCTCCATCCGGTTCCAGCTGCTGGGCCAGGGTTTCGTTAACGAGCATCATGCGATTGTTATCGGAAAACTCAGCCGCATTGATATGGCGGCCAGCTACCAGTGGCATACGCAAAATGGAAAGGTAGTTTTCGTCGACTACTGTGGTCTTGGCCATCACCGGGTTTTGTCGGCTAGCATCATGGCTTAGGGATGTGGTCCAGAGTGGCCGGCTGATAGAGATAGGCGTGTTTAAGCTCAGGCTGGCATTTTGTACTTTAGGGTGTTCCAGCAATCTCTGCCTGATGGCCTTCAGATAACTCTCTCGCTCGGCAGTGGGGGAGCTCCTAAGATTGCCGATATTCAGAGTCATGACCTGAACGTTGTCAAAAGGGAAACCAAATGGCTGGTTAATCAGGCGATTGGCTTGCAGGAATATCTGTAAACTGGCGACGATAAGTAAGCTGGTCATCGCCACTTGGCTACTGATGAGTACCTTGCGGATTAGAGGCGAGATCTGTACACCGGAGCCTTTGCCGCTGCTCTGCAGCATTTGATTCAGTGCGCGGTAATTAACCTGGCGATTGACTATGGCTGAGAAGAACAGGGCGAGAAGTAAGGCACACAACAGTGCAAAAACCAGTGTCTGCCAGTTTAAGGTGAGCTCTTGAATGCGAGGAATTTGTTCCGTAGCCATCACCTTTAATACTTCCGTCGATCCCAGGGCTAAAAGTAGAGAAAGTAATGCAGCCCCTAACATAAGTGGGCCGATTTCACACAGCAGGGCCAAAAAGATATGTTTTTTGTGTGCGCCCAACGCGACCTGTATCGCCATATTACGTTGTTGTTTGGCAGCGCGAGAAAGAATCAGATTGGTAACATTGGCGCAGGCAATTAACAGAAGTACCAGTGTACCGCCCATAACTATTAGGGTTCGTGTGGCGCTGTCGCCAAGGATTTTATTGGCGAAGGGGGTGAGTCGGTATTCAACGGACCTTTCTACCGAAGAGGATCTTCCCGCTAGGGCCGCTTGATACTGGGCATCCATTAATGTGCTCAATTCATGCCCCGCGCTGGCGGGGTCAATGCCCGGCTTCAGCTTTCCTGTGAGCATGCGAAAAGGCAGGAAGCCTCTCCAATTATTTCTGTGCTCTATTTGTGTATCGTTAAAGTCCCAGGGCAGCCAGACCGCCGTTTGTCGGCCCTGTTTATAGATTTGGGGTACAACGAAGTCTTTGGCAGTGACGCCGACAATACGAAAGTCCACCTCCCCAAATTGCAGGCTTTGCGCCAAGACATTTGGGTTGCGCCGGAACATCTGCTCCCAGGTTTGATAGCTGATAACCGCCACGGGAACCCGGCTATCGAGCCCTTCATCGGTATTGAATTGTCTGCCCAGGGCCAGGGGTGCTCCAGCCAGCTGGAGATATTCTGGAGAGACATAGGAAACTTTAACCCGTGGTGATCCGGATAAATTGCGGACCACATCTTCCCAGAAGTACACCAGGGCGCTGGACTCGAAGAAACTGTCGCTCTTATAGATTTCAACCAGGGCGGGGTATTGGCTGTTGTTTTCCAGCCGCAGCTGCTTGTTCTGGTAGAGATTACCATTCACGACATACAGCCGATCTTCGTCTGGGTAGGGGAGGGGCGCGGCTAGCAGTTGGTAGTTGAGATTAAAGAGCGTTACCAGGGCGCCGAGGGTGATGCCCAGAGTCAGAATAATAGTGGTGGCATAGCTTCGCGCCCGGTTGAGGGACTGGAGGGCAATGGACAGGTCCTTTGTGGTGATCATAGGGCCATCTCATGGGGCTCTTTTATGGGCTGCGGCGTTGAGATTTTTCCATCCAGCAGATGCAACTGGCGGCTGGCCATGTCTGCATAACGAGGGTCATGGGTCACCATGCACAGGGTGGTCCCTTCACTGTTGAGCTGCCGCAGCATTTCCATTACCGCAACGCCATTGTGGGAATCCAAGTTGCCGGTGGGCTCGTCCACCAGCAATAGGGACGGATTGCCAACTAGCGCCCGGGCTATGGCGATTCGCTGCTGTTGGCCACCGGATAACTGATTAGGTTTGTGAGAGGCCCGGTGACTCATTCCTACCTTCTCCAGGCAGTGTTTCACTTTTTTGTCGGCTTCAGACTTGGGAATGGGATTGCGTCGGTATCGCAGGGGCAGGGCGATATTGTCGTAGACAGAGAGTTCGTCAATCAGGTTAAAGGACTGGAAGATAAAGCCTACTTTCTCGTTGCGAATAGTCGCCGCCTCACTCAACGACAATTGAGCGACTTCGGTGCTCTCAATCTGATAGCTGCCGCTGGTGGGGAGGTCTAGCAGGCCGAGAATCGAGAGAAGTGTGGATTTACCGCAACCCGAGGGGCCGCAGATAGAAACAAATTCCCCCTGGTAAATACTCAGGTCAACGCCCCGCAGGGCGTGGGTTTCCATTTCCTCGGTGCTGAACACCTTAGTGATCCCGGCCATATGAAGGATCGGCTTGGACATAGCGAACTCCCTGTTCTCGCTTTAGGTTTCAGGCTTTAGTCAACAATCTGGAGATGCTCAGCCTCATTAAAATGGGTCATATCCGAGAGGATGATACGGTCCGCTTCATTAACGCCTTGGGTGATCTGGATATATCGGCCCGACTCCTCTCCAAAGCTGATGGGTTGGAGTGCCGCTTCCTCCCCGTTTTCGTTGATCAGGAAGAGGTTGCTCTCACTGTGACGCTGTACATTGATAGGTCTCTCGACGAACAGTGTATCTTCCATAGTGGTGGTGAAGATCCGGGCATCGACGTTGAGTTGTGGCCTGGCAGACTCAGGGGCGCCTGCACTAAAAGCAATTTCCACTTCAATATTGCCGTCCCGAACCTCAGGGGTAATACGGGTTACCACACCCTCGACTTTTTCCCTGCGGGTATCAATTTCAGCGGTCTGGCCAACCTCCAGTTGCTCAGCTTTGGATTGTGGTACTTGAACCAGGGCGAGTAGATCTGTCTCGCTGCCGATCAGCGCCAGCTCCTGCCCGGGAACGACACCTTGCCCCAGCTCTACCGGTAGCCGTTGTAGTATGCCGTCCAAGCCGGCGCGCACGGTCAGGCGGTCTGCGCGCTGCTGGATACTCTGCAGTTGGGTATGGGCCTGGTTGATCTGCTCGTGTTGGATTAACTCTGATTCCACGGTGACCTTGTGCAGGTGGTTGATGCGCTGTTTTTGCAGGTCCACGCGCTTTTTCATCTGCTCTTGACGTAGAACGGTGGTCTGGTAGGTGAGCTGGGAAACCACTCCACTTTTTACCAGAGCATCCTCGGCTTCACGGCGCAGCTTGATGACCTGGTAGTTGGAGTTCAGTTCGGCGAGTATGGCTTCCTCGGCGAGGACATCCCGCTGGTTGTTGAGAATAAGCCGGCGCAGATTGGCTTTCTCTTGCTCCAGAGTGGTTTTGGCTGCATCCAGTGCACGTATTAACTCTGGATTGCTCAGCTGCATAATGACACTATCGCTTTGCACTTCCGCTCCGGGGCGCAACAAGATTTTCTCAACGTTTGCTGCGGTTAGAGCGGTAATTAGGGTTTGCTTGTCTGAGCGCAGCATGCCGTATCCATCCACTACAACTTGTAAGTCCCCGCGCTGCACAGTACCCATCATTAATTGTTTACGGGCAACTTTATATGCTCCCTCTGAGGTCAGTAGGAGGCTACTGGTGATTGCGACAAATGCAATAGCAACACCGCTGAGGATCAGTGGGTGTTTGAATAGGGGGCGTTTTTTAGGCTTGATGATATCCATATCGAGTACTTGCAATCAGTAAACTGTTATCGTCTTAAAAAATCTCAATATGCTTGTTATGAAGTGATAAAAGCCAACAAATTGCGGTGAATCCTCTTTGAAAACAAGATAGGCCGAAAGGGGAGTGCTGCTCTTACCACCTACTTGAGCAGAGTGTTCAGCTTTGGCTGGTAAATCGGGGGCGGAAGTCGTAGTTATTTCAGTTTAATCAAGCGTCGATTTGCAGCCAGGATTGAGAGAGCGTCTAGGCTTGCACATTAATAAAGCCCCAAGGTTATAACCATGCATGCAACCCCTAGCCACAATGTTCGCCTGGATTATGACCAGGTGATACAGGATATCGCTGATTATGTACTTAGCAATCAAGTCTGCTCCGATGAAGCTTGGCAAACAGCGCGATACTGCCTGATGGATTCTCTCGGCTGTGCCTTTTTGGCATTGCGCTTTCCTGAGTGCACGAAACTGCTTGGCCCCCTGGTTGAGGGAACCTGGGTGCCCAATGGGGCCCGTGTGCCGGGTACCCAATTTCGTATGGACCCGGTAAAAGTTGCCTGGGATATAGGCTGCACTATCCGCTGGCTGGATTTCAACGATACCTGGTTGGCCGCTGAGTGGGGGCACCCATCTGACAATCTTGGCGCCATACTCGCAGTGTGTGATTACCTGTCACAAAAGCGGCTGAATGCAGGAGAAGTGCCCATAACAATGGGAAAGGTATTGGAGGCGATGATCAAGGCCTATGAAATCCAGGGGGTACTGGCATTACAGAACAGCTTTAATCGTGTCGGGCTTGATCATGTATTGTTGGTTCGTGTGGCTTCGACAGCGGTAGCTGCCTGGTTGATGGGGGGAGAGCGGCAAGAATTACTGGCAGCGATTTCTCAGGCCTGGGTGGACGGCAGCGCCCTGCGGACCTACCGACATGCACCCAATACCGGCTCTCGTAAGTCCTGGGCGGCAGGAGACGCTACTGCAAGGGGGGTGTACTTGGCGGATATGGCTCTGCGTGGTGAGATGGGTATACCAACTGTCCTTACGGCGGAACAATGGGGCTTTTTTGACGTTGCCTTCAGTAAGACCAATGCCGATCAGACGGTAAAGCCAGTGGAAGAACGGCAGTTCAAGTTTCCGCGCCGATACGGTTCTTATGTAATGGAAAATATCCTCTTCAAAATCTCCTTTCCGGCGGAGTTTCATGGCCAGACGGCCTGTGAGGCTGCGATTTTTTTACATCCACAGGTGAAAAATAGGGTGGCGGATATTGATAGGATCGTCGTGACCACCCACCAATCTGCAATACGAATTATTAGTAAAAGCGGTCCTCTCTCCAATCCGGCAGATCGCGACCACTGCCTGCAATACATAGTGGCTGTGGCTCTTTTATTTGGAGATTTGCAGGCTGGCTATTACGAGGATGAATTCCATCAGGCTCACCCGGAAATTGATGCGCTGCGCAGGAAAATTACGGTTGTGGAAGATGGTTGCTATTCCAAGGATTACCTTGACCCGGATAAACGCTCTATTGCGAATGGTGTGCAGGTATTTTTTAAGGGGGGCAAGGCAACAGAGAATGTAGTGGTGGAGTACCCCCTCGGTCATCGTCGGCGCCGTAAGGAGGGTATACCGCTTTTGCTGGATAAATTTCGCTCCAACCTGGCTTCTCGTTTCCCCTCAGGCCAAACGGAAAATATCTTAGCTTTATTTGCCGATCAGCATCAGTTGCAGGCAATGCCAGTGCATCTTTTTATGGAAAAGTTGGTTATTTGATGGGCTACCGCAACGCGGCTTTGGGATTTCCAATAAAAAAAGGCGGCCATAGGCCGCCTAATTCAAGCTCTCAAGTCATACGACGGTCAAACAGCTCTTCCCAATTTGGATGACCGCCGTTACAAGTGCTCTTAGAACTTGTATTCAGCACCGATACCGGCGTAGCTGCGGTCGTAAGTGATTTTGATATCATCATCAATTACTGTGTCAGCAGTTTCGTCGGTGTAGAAGCCAAATACTTTAGCCGCGCTGTTGAACTTGTAGTCAACGCCCAGGCTGAAGGTTTCACCACCTTCTTTCTTAATGTCAGACTGACCATACTGAGCTTTCAGAGTCCACTGCTCGATTTTGTAAGCTACAGAGCCCATCCAGCCATCAACGTTTTCGCCGTCAGCGTTTTCTTGGTCTTCGAACAGAGCACCAACTTGTACTGGGCCGATGTTGTATTGAGCTACAAAGCGCTGAACGTCAACGTCCTGGCCTTCAACGTCTTGGTCGAAAGCATAGGCCATGTAAACGCCATTGTTATCGTAAGCAATAGAAGTAGAGATACCGTTGTTGCGCTCTTCACCAGTTTCTTCGTTGATTACTTCATCTTTGTTGCTGATGTAAGCAGCAGAAGCTTTGAAGCCAGCGAAAGACGGAGTAGTGTACTGCAGAGCGTCTTCTTCGCGGTTGTCGCTGTTGGTGATCAGGCTTTTGATATCGCCTTCCAGGTCGTTGAACAGGTCAACTTTCTTCTGGGCCGCTTTCAGAGGGGTGTCGAACTTACCCGCGATTACCTGACCAAAGCCGCCTTCCAGGCCAGCGTAAATATTGCGCTGGGAGAAAGTCTCGTCAGCATCGCCATCCATATCTGCTTCGTATTCCATACGGTAGATACCATAGATGCCGTCTGTCAGAGCGATTTTACCTTGTACACCCAGGCGGGAGGCATTGCTTTGAACGTCGGTTACAGAGCCATCACCTTCGTCAGCAGACTGAAAGGTAACATTGGCTTTGCCGTAAAAGTCGAGGACATCGCCTTCTTCTTGGGCGCTGGCCAGAGTAGGGATCATGGCAACAATAGCCAGAGAGAGAGCGGTCTTATTCATAGTCGTCTCGCACAGTTTATGGTTGTGGGTTGAGGGGAAGCCTTCCGTTCAGTCTTTTGGTTACCCCTCGATTTGGTGCGGATTTTGCGACCTGAATATTACAAACATGTTAAACATGGCATTTTTCTTAAAAAAATATGACCAACAGGTGCCATGAATAACAGTTAAGGCAGCCACAATGCGGCATGGCGCGTCGGTTACAGGTGTTTTTTAGTTCTACGGTACCTGTTTTGTAAGGCGAGTCAAAATACTGAATGCATCGCTATTAAAGGGCTTTTTACAGGGATGAGAGCCAAAGAATTTGTACAAAAAATACACGATTTGGGTGTTGAACGATGGCATAAATCTACTCTCTGGCTATGGAGCCTTACCCTAGCTCTTTGGGTGTTCTCTCTGTCGATAGCGGTTATTGGCGTGCTGCCTGTGTTGCCGGAAATAGGGGGGGTACTGTGGGTTTACCTTATTGCCTTTCTGCTGTTGCTTGCCCTTCCTCAAAGACGCTCTCTCTCACTATTACTCGTCTTCTCATTACTTGGAGCTCTTTGGGCACTGATAAGCAATAAAGCAGCGCTTGAACAGCGTTTAGCCGAATCGGCACATGGCATGGATCAACGCCTAAAAGTTGAGGTTGTATCCCTGCCCGAAGTGAGAAATTACCATGCATTACCGGGTGTCAGTACCAAGGATGTGCGTTTCCAGGCGAGGGTACTGGAAGCAGGAGCAGGGGGTATTGATTCAGGCAGTCTCCTCTACCTCACCTGGTATCGTGCGGACAGGGAGGTACAAGCGCGTTTGCGCGGTAATAGCCACTGGGTGTTAACGGTGCGATTAAAGCGCCCGCGCGGTAGTGTGAATCCCCATACCTTTGATTATGAGGGCTGGCTTTTACGGCGTGGCGTATATGCAACGGGCTATGTGCGCACTCAAAATGGTGATCCGCAGTGGTTGGAGCAGGGTGGAGGGCTATCAGCGCTGAGAGACACTTTGAGGGAGAAGATCCAAAAGCTACCGATAAATCAGAGTGCCTTGGTCACAGCGCTGTTATTGGGAGATCGCAGTGATCTTTCCTATGCCGACAAAGATCTCTTAAGGCAGACAGGAACAGCACACCTTCTGGCAATATCGGGCCTGCATGTGGGCATGGTGGCTGGATTCTTACTTCTTCTGGGGCAGATTTTGGCGCGAGCTTTGGGGGTGCTGCTGGGTGCCAGCCCCAGGTGGTTACCAGTACTTCTGGCGCTCCTTGGCACCTTGGCCTACACCCTATTAGCCGGCGCCCCTCTTTCTGCCCAGCGGGCCTTGGTGATGACCTGGGTCTTGTTGCTGGCTTGGCATTGGCGGCGACGGGTAGGCGCTGGCATGGCCTTTTCCCTCGCTTTGGCACTAGTGCTGTTTATCCAGCCATTGGCTTTCTTTGGCGTAGGGTTTTGGTTGTCATTCACAGCCGTGGGTGCACTTCTTTTGGGCTTTTCTGGGCGTCGTTCCGCTTGGAAAGCGAGGGTGGCTCCGATCGGTGTAAAGGGGGTTGGGGCGGGCGTTGATGTGGGGGTGAAAGAGCGCATAGGAGCTTCGCTTCTCCGCGGGTCCTCCACCGTTGTTCAATTATTGCGCAGTCAATGGCTGGTGGCTTTAGGGCTGATTCTGCCGTCGATAGTGTATTTTTCCGGGTACAGTTCGGGAGGGATGCTGCTGAACCTATTGGCAATCCCCTGGCTTGGCTTGGTAATACTGCCGGCCTTGATGCTCGGCACCTTATTGATGGGCACCGTTCCAGGGATCTGGTGCCTTAAGTTTGCCGATTGGCAGCTGGCTCTTCTGATGGGAATGCTGGAGCACGCTAGGGATCTTGTACCTACCTGGCAGCCTTTGTTGCCGCCTCAAAGCGCAACCCTACTCATCTTATCCGCACTGGGAGCCCTATTACTGATTTTGCCTAGAGGGGTACCGGGGCGCTATCTGGGGCTCTTGTTTCTGCTCCCAATACTGCAACCGCTATTGCCTGTGTCGGCCCCTGGTCGTCAGGGCCTTACTTTCACCGCATTGGATGTCGGCCAGGGGTTGGCCCTCTCTATCCGCACCCAGGAGGCAAGTCTTGTCTTCGATACCGGCCCAGTTTCCTCATCGGGTTGGAGTGCTGGAGGGGCCATTGTTGCCCCTTTTCTGAGTGGAGTTGGGGTGAGGGCACTCGATGCATTAGTTGTAAGCCATGGGGATCGAGATCATGCCGGCGGGGTGGATGCACTGTTGCAGTCTTTGTCTGTCAGTAATTTCTATGCTCCAGGGCAGTTGGGAGAGAAGCTGGCGGGGGATTTCGATATTCGAACAAACTTCTGTGTCGCGGGTGAATCGCTTTTCTTTGGTGATCTCACTTTACAATGGTTGTGGCCACTGCAAAAAGCGGTTAATGGCGAGGAAAATGACCAAAGCTGCGTAGCTCTGATTGAGTGGCAGCATATACGCATTTTACTTACTGGAGATATCACAAGCTCGGTAGAAAGCCGTCTTGTGGAACTCTATCCGATGCAAAAGCCGGTGGATTTATTGGTGGCACCACATCATGGTTCCAGGACATCTTCATCACAGGCTTTGTTGAGTTGGGCAAGGCCTGGACGGGTAATATTCAGTGCGGGATACCGCCATCATTTTGGTCACCCTCATGCGGATGTTGTTACACGCTACCGCGCGATGGATGTAGAAATTTTCAATACGGCACAGAGTGGTGCTATCGAATTTTATTGGCGTAGTGGCGCTTCGGAACCTGTAATAAATCAGGGGCGTTCCACGCCACGGTTTTGGTATGCGGATCACAATGGTGAGGCTGAGCCGGGTGGAAGACTTAGCCGCCGAGAGTAGCTATGATAAAGTGCGACTCCTGCGTCTAGGATGCAGAAAAAAATTCCAGAAATCCCTCTCGCTGTTTAGGGCCAAGAAAAGTGTTTGAAATAATAAAATCTGGCGGCTGGCTGATGTTGCCGATCCTGTTCTGTTCCGTTGCTGTTATTGCTATCAGCATTGAGCGTTTTTGGACGCTGAATCCCCAGCGTATTGCACCGCGCACTTTACTTGGTGAAGTGTGGGTGTGGCTGAAAAGCAACCAGGTTAATGGTGAAAAACTAAAAGAGCTGCGTGATTCCAGTCCACTCGGAAGAATTTTTGCCGCAGGCCTTTCCAACTCCCGCTATGGTCGTGAGGTAATGAGAGACAGTATTGAAGAGACCGCGAGCCAGGTAGTGCATGAGCTGGAACGCTTCCTCAATGCCCTGGGTACCATTGCTGCAGTTGCACCACTGATTGGTTTGCTTGGAACGGTGATCGGCATGATTCAGGTGTTCACCGCCATTATGCTGGAAGGCACCGGAAATGCTGGTATTTTAGCCGGTGGTATCAGCCAGGCTCTAATTACTACGGCGGCGGGACTGACTGTGGCGATTCCGGCACTGATGGCCCACAGGTTCTTCCAGCGCCGTGTGGATACTATCGTGGTCACCATGGAACAGGAAGCCGTGAAGCTGGTGGATGCTTTGCACAGTGATCGCAAAATTGAAAATGCGGCCTGAGTGAGGTAGCCATCCATGCAATTTCGCCGCCAAACCAAAGAGCAGGATGGGGTAAACCTTACGCCATTGATCGATGTGGTCTTTCTCCTGCTGATTTTCTTTATGGTGTCGACCACATTCACCAAAGAGAGCCATCTGAAATTGAATCTGCCCGAGGCCGCAGGGCCCCAGGCAGAGGAACAGCCACGAGCTGTTGAAATTCTGATCAGTGCCGATGGCTCCTATTCAGTGAATGGTCAGGGGTTGATCAATAAAAAGTTGACCACTTTGAAATCTGCGCTGTCGGAAGTTTCTGCAGGCGAGTACAATCGCCCGCTTGTGATAACCGCCGACGCCACAGCTCACCATCAGGCCGTGGTGCGGGCAATGGATGCCGCTGGACAGTTAGGCTTTGTCAACCTAAGCATTACTACACGGCAACCAGAAGAGAACTAGCACGCTTGGCTTCGTTTTAAGGTCCGCTATGGACTCTTATCCCTGCTAGCCCTGCGAGCGCACTCGCCCCCTTACCCTAGGTTTTGGGGGCGAGTCCAGTCATTGGTCTGTATGAAGAAAGTAATCATGCCCCCCAGTAAACCTCAGCACGGGGCACACACTTACCGACGTTTACTCGCCTATGCCCGACCGCACTTGGCCATTTTTGGTGTTGCGGTACTGGGCTTTTTCTTATTTTCCGTCATGGGAGTCAGCCTGATTGCCGTTACGGAACTGCTGCTCGATGCGGTGGGCGCTGGTATTCAGGAGAGCCGTGGCTTTCTGTCGAAATATGTAGCCTCCTATTACTCCGATGGGGTAATGCCGCAGGAGACCGCACGTTGGCTGGTACCGCTGGCCATGCTAATCATTATCCTGCTGCGTGCGATTGGTAACTTTGTTGGCAGTTATGGTCTTGCCTATGTAGGACGCGCGATAATTCACCAGTTACGCTTCCAGTTATTTGAAAAAATTGGCCAGTTGCCTAGCGCCTATTTTGATCGATATACCGGGGCTTACTTGATTTCAAAAGTCTCTTACAATGTCGAGCAGGTCACCAACTCCATTACCAAAGCGGTCAAGGTTTTATTTCGTGAGACCTTCACCACCATCTCATTACTGGCATATCTGTTGCTAGTGAATTGGAAGCTGACATTAACCTTTTTCCTGTTCGCCCCTCTGATAGCTCTTATTGTGCGCACTGTGGGCAAGCGATTCCGCAAATTGAGCCACCGCATCCAGAATTCCATGGGCGATGTCACCCACGTTACCCAGGAGGCCATTAATGGCTATCAAGTGGTACGGATGTACGGCGGCCAGGGGTATGAAAACTCACGTTTTGAATCGGCTAGCGACAATAACCGCCGACAATTTATGAAACTGGTGGTAGCTAATAACGCCAGCGTGTCGGTGATTCAAATTCTGGTTGGGTTGTCTACCGCCACCATCGTGTGGTTGGCACTGGCACCGGGCATGGTGGAATCCATGACTGCCGGTGTTTTTGCCGCTTACATCGGTGCGGCTGCTTCACTGGCTAAACCGGTACGCAGCCTTTCAGAAGTTTTTGCGGACATTCAGAAGGGGATTGCCGCGGCAGAAAGTATTTTCGAGGTAATGGATACGCCCAGTGAACCGGAGGGTGGCCGTGAGGCATTGCCCAAACCTGTGCGTGGTGCGGTTACTTTTGAGTCTCTTGATTTCAGTTACGATAAGGCCGCTCCCCAGGTTCTATCGAATATCAGTTTCTCGGTAGAGCCGGGCGAGACAGTTGCACTGGTCGGCGCCTCGGGCTCTGGTAAGACGACCTTGGCAAGCCTGCTCGCCCGCTTTTACGATCCTACCGGGGGGCGAATTCTGATCGATGGGGTCGATATTTCAACGGTTCCACTTCAAGATCTACGCCGACACATCAGCATGGTGTCGCAAAATATTGTGCTGTTTAACGATAGCGTCTATCGCAATATTGCTTATGGCGAGCTGGAAGGCGCCCCGAAGGAGAATGTCTTGCGGGCTATTGAGTTGGCGCATGCGACAAACTTTATCGAAGAGCTGCCACAGGGGTTGGAAACTGTACTGGGGGACAATGCCCAGATGCTTTCCGGAGGCCAACGGCAGCGATTATCGATAGCAAGGGCGCTCCTTAAAGATGCGCCAGTGTTGATTCTCGATGAAGCAACTTCGGCTTTGGATAATGAATCCGAGCGCCATATTCAGTTGGCTCTAACGGAAGTCATGAAGAATCGCACCACCTTTGTGATCGCCCATCGCCTCAGTACCATAGAGAACGCCGATCGCATTTTGGTCATGGAGAAAGGGCGCATCGTAGAGAGTGGCAGGCACAGCGAATTGCTCGCCCGTGGTGGGCGTTACGCAACCTTATTACAACAGCAGACAATGGGTTAGGGCACTGGATGTCACTGGAAGACTGGTTTAACAAGCGCTGGTATAAGAAAGACGGCACAAGTCCCACTTTATCTCTGCTTACCCCCTTGGAGTTGCTCTATAGCGGGGTGAGTAAGCGGCGCAGAGTAATCAGTTCCCGAACCCCTCCCGAACCTTTGCCCGTTCCAGTAATTGTTGTCGGTAATATTACTGTCGGTGGTGCCGGTAAGACGCCGCTGGTGGCGGAGTTGGCTCGCTGGCTAAAAGAGCGCGGCAGAAACCCCGGCATTGTCAGCCGCGGTTATGGCGGCCGTGCGGAGCAGTATCCCTATCAGGTAACGGCCCAGTCGCACCCCTTGGAGTCCGGCGATGAGCCGTTGATGTTGCACTTGATCACTGGGGTACCGGTGATGGTTTCCCCTAATCGTAGCGAAGCGGCGAGAGCGCTTATAGATTACCACCAGTGCGATGTCATCCTCTCTGATGATGGACTGCAGCACTATAGTCTCTGGCGTAGCCTGGAAATTTGTGTGGTGGATGGTAGTCGAGGCCTCGGCAATGGCCACATGCTTCCGCGAGGTCCGCTGCGTGAACCGGCCAGCCGCCTAGAGAATGTCGACTTGGTGGTGAGTAATGGTGAGCCCGAAGCCAGGGTGAAGCAGCAGTGTGGGGCCTTGCTGGAATACCAGATGACCTTGGAACCCTCTTGCTGGCATCAGTTTAACCTCGATCAGACTTCCACTTTGCGTTTAACTTCCGGTCCTGAGCCTGGCCCCTGTCACGGGGTGGCGGCGATTGGTAACCCCCAGCGGTTTTTCCGCGAGTTACAGCGTATGGGCTACAAGGTGATGGAACAGTCCTTCGCGGACCACCACCAATTCAGCCCCCAGGAGCTGCATTTCGATGGCGAGACCCCAGTGATTATGACGATGAAAGATGCGGTGAAATGTCGCGATTTCTGGGAGAGTCACTGGTGGGCGCTGGAAGTGCGCGCCAGAATGCCTGATCTTTTCTATCAGAAGGTGCACCAGCATCTGCAACAGTTTTTTGATGATGAAAAATAAACACTCATTTGATGTCATTATTCCTGCCCGTTTTGGCTCCAGCCGTCTACCGGGCAAACCCCTGGCAGATATTGCCGGTAAACCCATGATCCAGCATGTCTTTGAGCGGGCATGCGAGAGCGATGCCGAGCGGGTCATTGTTGCTACCGACGATATGCGGGTAGCGGAGGCGGTTCGCGGCTTTGGCGGCGAGGTGTGCATGACCTCTGCGGATCACGCTTCGGGCACCGACCGTTTGCAGGAAGTGGCCAATAGCCTCGGTTTGGAAGGTGATCGTATCCTGGTAAATGTTCAAGGTGATGAGCCCTTGATCCCCGCTCAGGTGATCAATCAGGTGGCTGCGAACCTTGCAGAAAATACTCGTGCTGGCGTCGCGACTTTGTGCGAACCAATTCATACGGTGGAAGATTTCCGTAACCCCAATATTGTTAAGGTGGTCACAGCGGAGTCCGGATTAGCCCGCTATTTCTCCCGCGCACCCATTCCCTGGCCCCGCGATGCATTTGCTATTCACGCCAATGAACTCCCAGAAGGGCTGGAACCGCGCAGGCATATTGGTATCTATGCTTATCGTGTAGCGCTTTTGCAGCGATTTGTTACCTGGCCGGTAGCACCGTTAGAGCAGTTTGAAGCATTGGAACAGCTGCGCTTTTTATATCACGATGAACATATTCATGTGGCTGATGCCTGTGCGGAGGTTCCTGGTGGTGTAGACACTGAGCAGGATCTTCAGCGTATGCGCGATCTGCTCGGTTAAGAAATTACTTGCATGATAGAAACCGATATCGACCTGCAACCCCACAATACTCTGGCAATCTCGGCACGCAGTGCCCATTTTGCCAGAGTCCGCAGTTTGGACGAGCTTCGCGAAGCCCTGGTCTTTGCCCGGGCTAAGAAACTACCGATTTTGCCCTTGGGTGGTGGTAGTAATATTGTGTTGACTGGGGATTTCCCCGGTCTCGTTATCCAGGTGGATTTGCGCGGCCTGTCTTTGCAGGCGGAAGCGAATAGCCATTCTATTGAAGCTGCTGCTGGAGAAAACTGGCACCAGCTGGTAATGACTACCGTTAACAATGGCATTGGTGGTCTTGAAAATCTTTCTTTAATTCCCGGTAAGATCGGTGCCGCACCGATTCAAAATATTGGCGCCTATGGTGTCGAGTTATGCGATCGCTTTATGAGCTTGCAGGCCATGGAGATTGCCACCGGTGAGTTACATGATTTTGGCAAAGACGATTGTGACTTTGCCTATCGGGACAGTGTATTTAAGGGGCGTCTGCGGGATCAGTATATTATCACCCAGGTGAATCTACAGTTGCCCCAAGAATGGTTACCGCGAGTAGACTACCCAGCATTGCAACAATATATCGTAGGGCACAACTGGGAAATTGATAGTCTCACTCCGATTCAGGTTGCGCAGGCAGTTATTGATATCCGCAGTAGCAAACTCCCTTTGCCAGATGAAATCCCTAATGCCGGTAGTTTTTTCAAAAATCCGGTAGTGGATACTGATCTCTATCAGAGCTTGAAAGCCGAACACCCCGATTTGGTTGCTTATGCAGCGGGTGAGCATTGGAAGCTCGCTGCTGGCTGGTTAATCGATAGAGCTGGTTGGCGCGGTTTGCGTCGCAGAGCGGTAGGTGTGCACGAACGCCAGGCACTGGTGCTGATTAATCCAGGTAGGGGAGCTGGTGGTGAATTAGTTCAACTTGCCCAAGACATTGCTGAGGATATTCATACAAAATTTGGAGTTTATCTCGAGCCTGAACCGCGTTTTTACCCTTAAGGCTTAGTGAACCCGAGTTGGATTTTCTGAGTGCAGAGTTATGTACCTCCCTCCGCCCTTCAATCTTCATATGGCAGGGCTTTATGCTGATTTCTGGACAGTATGATGTTATAACTCAAGGAAATTAAAAAAAATTTATATATTTCAAAAAAAACAGAAAAAATTTTCTTTTCTCCGAACAGTATTTTTCGCAGTCATTGCAGAAATGTTCTCCTTGAGCGCAGGAAGATTACTTGGTACGTTTTTAAGCTATAATTAATCGCTATATATAGGCCAAGATCCTGCGGTGAAACATCCGTTCAGCAGCATTTGAAACGGTGGTTTAGCTTTGCAGTAGCGTTTTTGTCTGGTATGTTTCGACAGGATTCTTGGGGTGGGTCTACACGGGGTAGTTTCTCCGTGAGTAAAAAGAAGAACGCAGTTCAAAGAGCACGCGCGAGGGGATTGTACGCTGCGTAGCCACTGCACTTATCCGTAGTTGGGGATAGCTTGATCAAAGTCTTAGTGGTGGATGATCACGACCTTGTGCGAATGGGGATTTCGCGCATGTTGAGTGACGTCGAGGATATAGAGGTTGTTGGCGAGGCGAATTGTGGCGAAGAAGCGCTGGAATTTGTGCGTGAGGCTGCGGTCGATGTCATCCTGATGGATGTAAAAATGCCTGGGATGGGTGGCCTTGAAGCTACCCGAAAATTACTTAACCGCTGCCCACAGGTCAAAGTGGTTGCTGTAAGTGCTTTGGATGATGATCTGTTTCCCGGTCGCCTTATGCAGGCTGGTGCTATGGGCTATGTAACCAAGGGCGCAGACCTCGAAGAGATGGTGCGTGCAATTCACACCGTCATGAATGGTGGGGTTTTTATCAGTAACTCAATGGCCACTAAAATGGCCTTGCGCAATGTCTCTGGTCAATCGGACAGTCTTTCTCCTTTTGAAAAACTTTCCAAGCGCGAATTGCAGACCGCCGATATGATTGTGAATGGGGCAAAAGTCGCTGAGATCGCCAAGTCGCTTTCGGTCAGCCCAAAAACTGTCAATAGCTACCGTTATCGGATTTTTGAGAAGCTAAATATTAATAGTGATGTGGAACTGACCTTGCTTGCCGTTAAATACCAAATACTCGACCCTGAAGCGGCACTCTAAAGATCAGTGTGTTCACTGAAATTGCAAGACCGGTTGCCAGATGTTCGATAGCAAGCGTTTTCTCTCCACGGTTACTCGCAAGCCCGGTGTCTATCAAATGTTTGATGCCGATAACCATATTCTCTATGTGGGTAAGGCGAAGAATTTACGCAACCGGCTTACTAGTTATTTTCGAAGCACCGGGCTCACCGCCAAGACAATGGCGTTGGTGCAAAAGATTTCTAATATTGAGGTAACGGTCACCCGCAGTGAAACAGAGGCTTTGGTGCTGGAACAGAGCCTGATCAAATCCCAGCGACCGCCTTACAATGTGATGTTGAAAGATGATAAAGGTTATCCTTATATCTTTCTTTCCAGTGTTGATACCTTCCCTCGTATCGCCCTGCATCGTGGGGCAAAGCGAAAAAAAGGCCGCTACTTTGGCCCTTTTCCCAATGCTTCCTCCGTGCGCGACAGCCTGAATTTTTTGCAAAAGACCTTTCGTATTCGCTCCTGTGAAGACAGCGTTTTTCGCAACCGTTCCAGGCCCTGTCTGCAATATCAGATTGAGCGCTGCACGGCCCCTTGCGTGGACTTTATTAGCCCTGAAGAATATCGTCAGGATGTTCGCCATGCAGAAATGTTTCTTGCCGGTAAGAGCGACAACATTGTCCGCGAGTTAGCCGATCAGATGGATGAAGCCTCGAAGGCGTTGGAGTTTGAAAAGGCCGCACGTTTGAGAGATCAAATATCCGCTCTACGGCGCCTTCAGGCCCACCAAGTGGCGGAGGGGGATACGGGGGATGTAGATGTCCATGGTGTTGCTAGTGAGGGCGGTAGCTGCTGTGTACATGTACTCTTTATCCGCCAGGGAAGAATTCTTGGCAGTCGCAGCTACTTTCCCAGTGAACGCTTGGGTCTAAGCCATCCGGAATTACTTTCGGCCTTTGTTCCTCAATTTTACCTCGGGAGTCCAAGGGAAATTCCCCGTGAAATTTTAGTATCGGAATCTATTGAGGATCTAGTACCGCTGCAGCAGGCACTCAGTGCCCAGGCGGGGCGTGAAGTTGCAGTTACTCATAAGTTGCGGGGTAGGCGCGCAACCTGGGTGGAAATGGCTCAGCAGGCGGCTCAACAGAACTTGAGTAGCCGCACGGCAGCGCAGCAGAAGTTGTTCAGCCGTTTTGAAACACTTCAAGAAGTGCTTGGTCTTGAGCAGTTGCCTGAACGTCTGGAATGTTTTGATATCAGTCACTCTTCGGGAGAGGCCACAGTTGCTTCTTGTGTCGTTTTTGATACTGGTGGCCCAGTTAAGTCAGACTACCGTCGCTTTAATATTGAAGGTATTCAGGCTGGAGATGATTACGCTGCAATGGGGCAGGCGCTTAAACGTCGTTATACACGTCTGTCGGGAGGTGAGGGTAAGTTTCCCAATATTCTGTTAATTGACGGCGGTAAGGGACAGGTCAGCCAAGCGGTCGACACCCTTAACGGTCTAGGGGTCGTCGGTGTTCAGATAATCGGAGTGGCCAAGGGCACAACCCGCAAAGCAGGTTTTGAAACCTTGCATGTCGTTTCCAGTAATAAAGAGCTGGTACTCTCCGCCGACTCTCCTGCGTTGCACCTGATTCAACAGATTAGGGATGAAGCACACAGATTCGCCATTACCGGCCATCGTGCAAGGCGTGACAAAAAGCGCAGGGAGTCTCCGCTGGAGGGGGTTGCTGGAGTGGGTCCTGCACGCAGGCGCGCATTGCTTCGCCATTTCGGCGGGTTGCAGGAGATCAAGAAGGCGACAGTAACTGAAATCGCGAGCGTAGAGGGGATCAGTCGCAAGCTCGCACAGGATATATACTCGGCACTACATCATGAATAAAAGTGCAGGGCATAGGTAGCGGATTTTTCTCCAGGTTTCTCATTGAGCGTTTCAATTTGTCCCATGGCTTGATAACGTACGCCCTCCGCAAGAATAGAGAAAAGCATGACACTCGCCAACCAACTCACACTGCTTCGCGTCGCACTGATACCTGTCTTGGTTTTGGTTTTCTATTTACCTTACAAATGGAGTTACATCGCTTCTGCGATTATCTTTGCTGCTGCCGCAGCCACTGATTGGCTGGACGGCTATCTGGCAAGAAAACTCAACCAGAGTACGGCCTTTGGTGCCTTCCTCGATCCTGTTGCCGATAAGTTGATGGTGGCCACTGCGCTGGTGTTACTAGTGGGGCTTCATAAAAATGCTTGGTTTACCGTGGCTGCAGCCATCATTATTTGCCGTGAAATCGCAGTATCGGGGTTACGTGAATGGATGGCAGAGCTGGGACAACGCAGTAGTGTTGCAGTGTCTTATATTGGCAAGATCAAAACAACGGCACAAATGGCAGCCATCATCGTATTACTGGCTTTTGATGTCCGTGATTTTCCAGTGATGGAAAGCCTGGGCTATTTGTTGCTGTATGTTGCCGCAGCGCTTACTTTGTGGACTATGGTGATGTATCTCCGGGCTGCCTGGCCGGTTTTAATGGCGGATAACCACAAGTCGTCATAATTTAGATACAACCTCTCCTGACGCTCCTTGCCAATTGCACGGAGCGTTACTCTCTTTGCTTTCCTCTCTCCGTTTTCCCTCTTTCATCAAAGGCAGAATGACAAATTCTTTGATGTGAAGAGTTTGTCACAGAGATTTCTTATCTGCCGCTAGAAGCATCCTTTCCTCTTTATCCGTCTTCTACAGTGATGAACTGGGCCTACGGTTCTCAATGATGAGCTTAATTGTCCCAGTGCTCCACTGTGTCGTCTTTTACTTGCTAGGTGGTGATTGGGTTGAGTGATATTCCACTCGTGAGTATGAAAGGTCGCTCGGAGCTGACATTGCGGCTCTTTCATGGTGAATCCATTAGTTAGTGCGATCACGCCGCTTCCATTGGTGGGGTTCTATCGGAGAGTCGACCTCGAATGTTATGGGCGGTGGCACATTAATCGTATGTGTTGACCTAGCGAAATTCATTTACATATATGAAGGGGTAGGTTAAGGGTGAAGAGTAAAATAAATACACTCTCCATTTTGATTATCGGGCTATCAATAGTTTGTTATCACTTAGCGCTCCGTGCGGATGAACCACCAAGAGGTAAGTTGCAGATTGAGTTGGAAAATGATGCACCTTTTCAGACAGATCGGGACTATACCGGCGGCATCTTTATTCGTTGGAGTCCTGTTGGCAAGCCTTACACCTTTCGGTTTGGTCAGGAGATTTATACCCCGGATCATCTTGGTAGATCAGAACCTATCCATAATGAACACCCTTATGCGGGGTGGACCTATCTTGGTGTCAACTACAAATATCTGTTATCTGATCAATGGTTGATCGATTTTACTTTCGATGCCGGAACCGTTGGCCCTAGGGCAAGTGCTCGTGAAACTCAGAAGTTTATGCACTGGATGGTCTCCTCATCGCCACCTGATGGATGGGATTCACAGGTTTTCAATGAGTGGGGCCTGATGCCAGAGCTGAAGATGGATTACCGTCTACTACAGGGGGGGGTTGGTGGCACAAGCTACCGGTTAGTGCCTTACCTTCGATGGAAAACAGGTAACATCGTAAGGGATTATGGTGCTGGGGTTCACCTGTTATTAGGTAGCTCCTTGCCGACTTTCAGTTCAGTATCTTCACTTCCGGAAAGAGAGCGATATTGGTATTTAAAGGCTGGATTGGAGCATAAAACCGTCCAAAGAAATGTGTTGATGGAGGGTAACTCAAAGGTAAAAAGTGGGACAAAAATCTTCAGTTATGGTGTTACTCCAGAGAGAGAGATGACACTAACAAACCTTGGTATTTTCTTTGGCCGTGGGACTTATGAGTTTGGTTTTGATATTAGGTATAACACAAAGCTCTACGCCTCCCAGAGGCTCCCCGATGAAGGTTTCCTGAGCCATAATGGAGCACCTATGGGTAACTTTGTAATGTCTTTGATTCTCACCAAGCAAATTTGAGGCTTATGTAAACAGGTGGGTAGTAGATACCCACCTTCATATTATTACTTAAAAAATAGTAACGAACCTAGTGCCGATGGCAACGTAAGGTTACTGGTAAATTTTGCAGAAGGTTCACTGATACTGATACTGGTTCAGGCTAATGACCCCACTTCTATTTACTTTGATTGAGGGGAGTAGTGACTTGCTTAAGCCGATCTTTGCTTCCAGCTCATAAGGGATAGAGTCTTGGTTCAGGTTAATGAGGTCAACTGCTGCAAAGATAGAGCCTACTAAGCTGGCTGTTGCATCCACCGCAATGTCGTCCTGACCATAGGGAGCAATAGGCATAAGATTGTTTGACGTGCCGGTTAAGACTTTATGCCCACCGAGCCGCAGGGTATAGAAAAGACCCGAAAGAGCCAGCTCACTATTATTGGGATTGAAAACCCTAAGGTGAATTCGGAACCGTAGGTTGTTACCAGCCCTTGCTGGCAGGGGTTGTACCGCAATAACTTCCACCTCGGGTTTTTGAAAATTTGGTGAGAGTGTCGCACAGCCGCTAACGCTAAAGAGCATTGCAATCAATAGCAATAGTGTGAGTCGGTAGTTTTTTTCCACTGTGATTCCCTAATCCTCTATCCACTTGTTTATCCACCGGTTAAGTTGGCTAGGTGAATATATTTTGATCATCTTGGACGTATATTGCCAGTTGATCATTTATTAATCTACATGGCTCCTGACATACCACGACTTTATCGGTTATAACCACAACATTGGGCAACACTACTGATATCTGGAAATCGTAATGAAGAAGTGGTTTTTAAGTTTGACAACACTGGCACTGGTATTGTTCGCGAGCTGGAAATGGCTTTTGATTCCAGCGGTTGAGCAAAAATTAAACAAGATAACCTTAGGTGATTTCCTTGAGGTTTCTGAGCAAGCCAAGGCATTGCATAGTTCACTTGTTATTGGTGATTTGCATGCGGATAGTTTCCTCTGGGCTCGTGACCTTTCAAAGGAGGCTGATTATGGTCATCTGGACCTGCCTAGGGCCCAACGGGGTAATCTTGGGATACAGGTTTTTACTTCAGTCACCAAGTCTCCCCAAGGCCAGAACTATAGCGAAAATTCTGCAGATGCTCGGGATAATATTACCCTGCTAGCGGTTGCGCAGGGGTGGCCGCCTAGAACCTGGGATAGCTTGCTTGAGAGAGCCCTTTACCATTCCGAGCGGGTAAGTGCTTTACAAAGATCCGCGCCTGAACAGTTCCATGTTGTTTATACCGCTGAAGATCTGCGTCAGGTTCTTAAGGGGAGGGAGCAGGGAGCTAATACTCTTGCGGCAATTCTTGGTATTGAAGGAGCCCATCCACTGGAAGGTGATTTGTCTAACATTGATCGTTTATATGATGCTGGTTTTCGGGTGATGGGGCTGCAACACTTTTTTGATAATGAGCTGGGTGGGTCATTGCATGGACAGAGTGGAGCAGGCTTGACGGCGTTTGGTCGCGCTGCCGTTCAGGAGATGGATCGCCGCTCCATTATTATTGATGTTGCTCACTCCTCTGAGTCTGTAGTGAAGGACGTATTGACACTGAGCGAGCGACCCTTAATCGTTTCCCATACAGGGTTGAAAGGCAGTTGTAACTCACCGCGCAATATTAGCGATGGCTTGATGCAAGAAGTCGCAGAGCGGGGTGGTTTGATAGGCATCGGCTTTTGGACGGGGGCGGTATGTGATAACAGCCCAGGCAATATTGCCAAAACACTTCGTTATGCCATAGATCTGCTGGGAGTAGATCATGTTGCCCTTGGATCGGATTATGATGGTAGTGTTGAAGTCTCATTTGATGTTGGGGACCTGAATGTATTAACCGCTGAAATGTTGAGGCAAGGATTTACAGAGCAGGAGATTCGCAAAGTGATGGGGGAGAATATGCGGAACTTTTTCCTGAACTATCTTCCTTGAGCGAGTTTCTGATTATAGCTTGAGTCTCATCAGGCAAAGGGAGACTATGCGGGTGATGATCGAATCAGTAATAATTTCGGCCGGGCACTCTGCTTTTAGGTGCTGAGAGCATTTAGAAAAAGTGGAAGATTCGGCAGACGTTTACTTTGCCTACCTATACCGCTATGTGGAGGGATCTGCTTAAGATATCGATTTGAATTATTTTTGAAAGTTTTATCTTTGGGCCTTAATGCTTCTCTCATTCTATTGCTTTGAGTAGTGAATGTGAAAAGCCACAGTCACTTATTATGTATTTTCAAAGTTTTATCTTGTCTTTAACTGTTTCAAATAAAGCTTCATTACAGTTAACTTTAAAACCACAATGATTAGCTAAATAAATGGGATAATAATCGACACCAATGAACTCTTTTAGAGTCTTCTTCAGTCTGGGCGAGTGATGAATGCCTAGATTATGAGTGCAAACTGTTTGTAATCGACCCTTTAGGCCGTGGTAAGGACCTGACAGGGGTTGTGGTCCTTTATTTCCTCAGGGGATACATCTTCCTTGCCGAGGCAAGAGGATTTAAAGAAGGTTATGCAAAGCCAACACTCAGGTCTATTGCTCAGATGGCAAAGCGCCATGGAGTCCATACAGCACTTGTGGAAGATAACTTTGGTGGTGGCATGTTCACCGAGCTTCTGAGGCCGGTCCTGTACGACAGCTACGCGTGTGGTGTTGAGGAGACAAAATCACAAGGGCAGAAAGAAAGGCGAATCATTGATTGCCTTGAACCGGTAATGATGCAGCACAGGCTTGTAGTAGCTCCCTCAGTTATTGAGAGGGACTACGAAAACAACAAGAGCGAGATTCGCTACAGCCTATTTTATCAGATGACCAGAATCACGTATGAGAAGGGAAGCCTCGTACATGATGACCTTATTGACCCTCTCGCAATGGGGGTTAAGTTCTTTACAGACCGTATGGCAGTTGACACTGCAAAGGTGAGCAGGGAGAACAGAGAGCAGGCTATTGATGACCTGCTGAACAATGTAGAGAAGTTTATGAGTACTGGCAGTACCGTTGTGTCCGCTATGGACGCCTCAGGAACCACTGTCAGCCGTCCGAATGGATACGTCCAGTAAGCCGTTTAAGATTCGTTGAAGATGCCTGTAGAGCCTGTGAGGGGCTTTGCAGGCATTTTTTTCTGTCCAGAAGTTACCATTTCACGACATGGTAGGTTCTGTTAGATTACAGTCATAGGATGTAAGACACATTTAATTATTCTAGTTAGTGCTGTAGGGTGATATGCAAGAATTAGTTGAGAGCCTAATTTCAAAACAATGCGAGGGTTTATGGTGGGATTTTAAACAAAAATTCCCTTCTGAGCTTATTGATATGCTGCATGACATTACTTGTTTAGCAAACGTAATTCATGATGGTGACCGCTATTTAGTTTATGGCGTAGCAGATGATTATGAAATAGTGGGATTAGAAGAAGACGATAATCATCACACGCAAGCTGATGTAATTAATTATCTTCGTCAGCAACCCTATGCCGAGAATTGCGAACCTCAAATTAGCCTTACAGATATCGAGTACGAGGGAAAGAAGTTAGCAATTCTTACTGTAAAGAATATACGATTAAAGCCTTACTATTTCACTAAGGAAATACGGAAGGGGAAGCATTTGTTGAGGGCTGGTACCATCTATTCAAGAGT
Organism: Microbulbifer variabilis; assembly: GCF_020524905.1. GTDB lineage: Bacteria > Pseudomonadota > Gammaproteobacteria > Pseudomonadales > Cellvibrionaceae > Microbulbifer > Microbulbifer variabilis_A. The sequence goes on from NZ_JAIVKI010000006.1 coordinate 81,343, forward strand.
AGGGGATACAAATACTCCGAAAGACTCTTGTGCTAGGCCTAAAGATGCTGAAGCAATGTGGCATGAAAGGTTTGGATTAGGTTTGAGACCGGATGAGCGCTTTTCAGTGATCTTAGAGGATGTGGATAACTGGGAGTACAATGGTATTGATGGTGCATACTATATCCTTGATCCGGATTATAAACTCGAAATAGGCGAGAAAGAATATACTGGGGGGAATTATTGGTGGCAAAATGAGCTTGCCGAGGAGCCGATTAAATTTAATTACTTACTGAAATTTAAAGGCGCTACATTACATGAAGTTCCGGTGGTGAGATTTCAGAAGGAACAATTATGCATCCCCTTTCCTGATATTTCAGAAGGAACAATTATGCATCCCCTTTCCTGATATTGAATATATTATTCAGCCAGAACACAAGGCTCCTCTGGAGAAAAGTTTTTATTGTGACTTGTTTTATTATGAGAAGGGTACCTTGAAATATTCATTATATTTGCACCTGCGAAAAAAGGAATCTGCCGTGCCATCCCTTGGCTCTCCGGTAAAAAGTCAAGTCAAACCCCCGATAGTATCATTGCCATTTTTTATGGTGGACGATAAAAGTGAGGTGGATACTCTTTGCGGAAAGCTTGCAGATGCTTATGATGAATTTTCTACTAATTTCCATTCAATTATCGCTGACAGTATACATCAAGGGGTAGTATCAAATCGATATCAGATTGAGCGGGTTTTCTCTGAATGGGCGTTTTCTAGGATAACTGGAAAAGCTAGTTATTAGTTTGAGTGAACGAAAAAAGCCTTTGAAGGAAATAGTAGATATGGTAATGCATATCTTAAGGAGATTTCTTTTCATTCTTACTTCACTAGTAGGCTTGGCTGTTGGAGTATTTGAGCTAAGAGATTATTTAACAAAAGATGAGCCTGCTGAGTACGCTGTATCCATACCCTTATCTATGGAGAGTTTTTGATTGAAAAGAGATATTTTGCCGGTCCGAGTACGGAATACACATTAAGAGAACTTTAGACTTAGAAAGCATCTTCCCATAAGTATCTAAATAGACATCTAGACCCGTATATTGCGCGAAGTGTCTATTCCCACGCTAATCCCACTCCAACTAATCAAAATACTTTGGAGGTATATGGTTAATGAGCTTGGAGTTTTTGGGCTGCTTAAGATTCGTTGAAGATTTCTGCAAAGCCTGGGAGGGGCTTTGCAGGCATTTTTTCTGAGAGCTAAGATTTTTAGATATTAATTTACTTCTATCTTTTGAAGCAGTTCAACTTTTTTAGCCATCATATTTATGATGTTTTCTGGTATTCGTTGGTCGTATGAATTCTTAGTATGTTTTAAAATGGAGGAAATATATCTTTGCATTTGTGTATCTCCTTCATAAGTCTTATGCTCAGCTTCCCAGTGCGCGATACTTTGCTTGAATATAGCTTCATTCTCTTCTAAGGCAAGCAAGCGCCCAATAACAAGTGTCATTATTTGAGGCTCTTTGAGCTTTTCCAGCCTAGAAGGTTCATCTAAAAGGAGATGCTTTACAATATCATTAGCCGAGCAGGTACCATTTATAAACTGGTTGTAATGGTCCTCATCCTTATTTCTCAAAAATAGAAGAAGAGTAAGTGCTTCTAAGTGTATATGGGTATCTTGAACTGTAGATTTAATAATTAATGTTAGGCGACTTACAATCCTATTTATGTCTCTTAGTGTTAGGCTGTAATGGCTGCAGAGCCATACCAGTAGTATTTGCAAATAATCTGAGTTGATAATATGTTTTCGAGTGCTTAGGTGTTTGTGTAGCCCGCTTTTAATTGAGGCGGCCTTGATGTATTCATGTCTGTCAGGATCAGAAAGCTGGTATTCAAGGTCAAAAAATCTATCTAGGTATGCATGTCCGTCAAAATCATTTCCATAAACACATTTAATACTTTTGCCAAGCTGTTCGCGATTTACTGCAACGACAAATACTACCCGCTCTAAATCAAATAAGTGTTTAATGCGCTCCAGTAACTCAATGGCAAAAGTTGGTCTACAGCGATCCAATTCGTCTATAAAAATAATTAGGTTTTGCTGTCCTTCTGGGAGGATAGATACAACTGTTTGGAGGTTTTCTTTAAAATACTTTAGAGAGTTTTTTTGTGACTGAAACTGATCAACTAATGTTTCTACGCTGCCTCCTACTGCATCAGCAATTACTTTTTCATATTCTTTGCTAAGGTCAAGAGTACCCAATGTTGCAAGCTTAGAGATGACAGAAACCCCTCCCTTGATTATTGCTGGGCTAAGTTTCTTTAAATTATTCAATGCTTTTGCTATTGAGTCATCCTTTTCTTTAGATAGCCAGTCGTCAAAACATGACAGTAATGGTAGCAATGGATCTTCCGCAAAGTCATTCTCCCAAGCATTTAAATATAGACAGGTTTTAGAGTTTGTTTTCTCTTTTAAATATTTCTGCCACAACTCAATAAATGTTGTTTTGCCGCCTCCCCATGGACTATCAATCGCAAACACTAGGGGGGCTTCAACCGTCTCCAGAAGCGGAGTTAGGTTTTCTACCTCATCACATCGTCTAAGTCGATCACTAAGAGGAGGCCACGCTTCTTTGGAAGTATCTATTTCCTTTATACGGAAAGGTACATTGTTTGTTACTTGTTCGGCTGCGTCAGATTCGCTCATAGAGATCCTTCTTGCTTAACAACGTCTTAATTCGTATGGATAGGGATTCTGTTCCTAGGTAAAGGTAGCGTCAAGCTGCCTGGGGGATCACATAAGCTTCTTATGCGTCTAATTTCACGCCAATTCCACTCCTTCCATCCCCTCTCCAAATGCTCTGAAACCCGTATGGTTACTGGGCTTGGAGTTTTGTTGCCCTAAGGCAATATTTTTTCTTTTCGCCGGTTCGCCGGGGTTTTGTTTTTTTAAGTTTATAGGGGGCACTTTAAAGGGCTTTTAAATGCTTATAAGGGCTTATAAGGGTCATTAAGTAACCACCACTACCAACAACCTAAAGAAAGAATATTAAAAGCTCTGAAAGGGTATCCCTGGAAGGGAGGGTTTTCTTATGAACTAAAAGGTAATTCTAATGCTGATACTGTCTCATATTGGTTGTGTGGTACTGGGTGTTTTAATTGAGTATGGAGCGAGCAAGCTAGGCTCAATCAAATCCAGCAACAACCAGTACGATACTGCTACTGACTTGGAGGGCTTTAGCGATGGCCTTTGCAAGGGGACGAATACTGCCTACCCTTGAAGCCGCTCATTTCTCCACCTAATCCCCAAACGATAACCCTGCATACCAAACAAGTACTTTGACCATGTACCGCCAAAGTGTACTTGGGTACTGATAATTTTAAATGGTGATACCAATGCCGATTATACAAACCACAACACATCAAGCACCTCTTAATCAGGGTACCACTCCATTTGTGACGGATTTCCCAGCTAAACCCGAAGTGAAAACTTTATGAGAGATTCTGAAGCCGTATGACTTTGAGGGTTATCAGTTCCTGGCAAAGGAAAGCGACCTCAATTGGCATAAGTAAAAACGGAGCCTACTTATCGCTGCAAGGGCGATGGCTGGGATGGTGATTGGGATTTCCTTTGTGGTGACGCTGAAGATGCTGTTGTGGCTAAGCTCCCTCGGAGCCTTCGCGATAAGGCACCTAAGGACAGTCTGGTTTCACTTGACTCCGAATGGGAGGTTTGAAGATGGACGGAGAATGGAAACTTCTTCCTATAAAGCTCACCGCTAAGATGGAGAATGCTGTTGCAGAAGCCTGCTTTGTTGATGGTGCTGTACGACCTCCAAAGGAAATCTGGGAAGCGGTTTTGCTGGCTGCTCCAAATCACGATGAAACTGTGGAAGAGGACTTACGTATTGTGCCGGCCAAGCGTCTTAATAGACTTGAAGAGGCTGAGGATATGCTCTGCGCACTACAAGCCGCCGGTGTTGATAACTGGTCTGGTTACGACTTTGCTATGGAGTGCTTGAGGAATGATTAGAGGCGGCTGGGAAGAGTTTTAAGCACTCCCCCAGGTTACTAAGCCAATCCTGCCAAGGTATACCTTAATCGCGCTGAGAGAGACTTTTAGATAGCTGAGGCAGCATTTCTTGCGCGTTCTTCACGTAGAGATGTGGGTCGTTGTATGTATACGTGGTAAGCTGACTGCTGACTAAATTTCAATCTACTTTAGTCGGATAAGAGTCAGAGCATACAACGGCCTCAATAAATCTCTATTGAGGACCGCTCAAGGAACTTGCGATAAGGGAATACAATGCAGGCAACTCATTTAGATGCTGAGAGGCGTTACGAACTTTACCGGTCTGAATCTAGGCAGTATGCACAGGCCGCACTTCCTCAAAAGTATAAAGGTGTTGTTAGCCTGAAAGGCATTGACCTTCTTTCCCTTGCCCGAGCAAAGGCTTGGGAAGCAAGTGAGAGGCGTGAGGTAGACTGGAATTGGACCAAAGGCTATGAAGTCTACAGCCTCCGTTACCCTAAGCGCTTTGAACTTGCTATCTGGAAAGACGACATTCTATGTGGCCTGTCTATAGGTAGACCATCTTACAATGGCTCGCGTCTCCGCTTGGATTTCACTGAGCGGGCACCTGATAACTGCCCGTTAAGAGGGCAGGTGATGCAGATTAATTTACTTGCTGCGGAGTCGTACGCTCTGCGAATTGGTGCTGATGAGATGCGTATAATGCACCCATCTAACCAAGAGCTTGTGAATTACTACTCTCGCCATGGCTATAAGTATGTTAAGGGCACCATGGATTTTGATGATGCTCATGAACGCAATCCCCACTATCTCTACAAGAGGCTTTAATCATGAGTTCAGCTAAGAAGTCTCACACTGAGAAAATGAAAGACCTCCAAGACAGGCTTAAAAAGCGGTCTGAAGAAATTTTTAAGAATGGTCCTGACTTTGATGAACCTCAATATACAGGCGACCCCTCCAGGGTCTTTGAGGAAGATGAGTCGGACAGCGATGATGCAGACTCAAAACAATCATCCTGAGCTTTAGTAAGGTGCCATGAGACATCTTGACCTGAGAATTGATAGAAGTACTTTCACCATGCTTTGGAGGTCTTTACACGCCCATGAAACAGAGCTTCTCAAGGTTGTTGAAGAGCATGGAGAGGATTCTGATAGGGGCCCCGACACTCTCAACGATATTATCGCTTTGAGGCTCTATAAGAGGGAGCTGAAAGAGCAGGCTGAGAAAGTTTTTGATAAGAATGCTTTCATACTCACAGATGAGTATCTTTAAAAAGCCGCTTAAGCACTATGTTTGCCATGAGTATTAAAGCACCCCGAAAGCGCGATAGAAGTTCGCTTAGGAGACGGTACAACAGCTGACTGAGTAGGTGATGATTACATTGTTGAAGATGAGTCTGCCTAGAAGTGGAGTGAGGAGTAAATCTTGTCACTGTTATGAACTGGATGGGGCACAGGACAATTCAAGCCACTATGAATTGCGTGCATTTTCACCAAAAATGTTTCATGAGATGGATGCGAAAATCAAAAGGGATAATTTTTAAATGTAAGATCATAGGGTGTGGAAGTGGTGCCCGGGGCCGGACTTGAACCGGCACGGCCGTGAGGCCGGGAGATTTTAAGTCTCCTGTGTCTACCAATTCCACCACCCGGGCAGGTCCTTTGCGAGGGGGGATTATAGCGTTTTTGCTCTTCCCGGAATCCTCACTCTCAATGCAGTTCACAGGAGTCTGCAATGAAAAGGAAAAATGGAGGCTAGGGTCGGAATCGAACCGGCGTACACGGAGTTGCAGTCCGCTGCATGACCACTCTGCCACCTAGCCTTTGTTCCACATCTTGTGTGGACGAGAACGCTGCGAATTCTATCTGATAAATCTGAAAAATCCTAGCGTTTTCTTATACTTACGTGCACTTGGCTGCGTAAGAGGGCGCTATTCTATGGACTATCGGAGATTAGTCAAGCGTTGATTTCAACAAATTGTCTAACTTGAGGAAAAAAGTCTGGAAAGTACACGGATGACCTTCTGGCATTAAGCGTAATAACTTTTAGTACTGCTTTAGATGAACCTATTTCCATTTGTTCTTAATTTATTTTGGGGGGTGCTGGCAATCCCTTGAGGGTGTTCGATACTGTCTTTATCTGGCTAACACGTCTCCCCCCAAATGTGTTTTGTAATGCCGGTAGGGCACACCAGGATGGTATTTGCCCGTAGTGTAGCAAGGATGAAATCCTCCAAGTTTCACTCCTAATGGTCTTGGCCCTGACGCTCTCCCCCCCCGTCGTCAGGGCTTTTTTTTGCCTGGTCTTTGAGGGTCTTGCTACTTTTAGAGGTTAGGTTCTCTAGGGCGAGAGTTTTCACCGGTCTTCCTGCCGCCTGTTCCGATAGTTTTCTGAATCTCTCCAAGGTAACTTCGCCGCGGGTGCTCGCCAGCGCCCTTGCAACTTCATCAATACTGGCTTTGCCGTTGCTCGCCTCACGTATTTCCTTGTCTAGCTCAAGCATCACTCCCGCTGCTCGGGCAGTAATCGGTCCGGAAGAGCGCTTCACTAATAGAGAGGGGGCCTTTTCACCCCAGCGTATAAGTTTGTCCATAGCTTCCTGGTAGCGGTCATCGCTAATGCCCCCAGTCCTTCTCAAGATTTCGAGAGAGTAAAATTCAGCGATACCTTCAACAATCCAATCGCTCTGGTCGTCACCATGAATACCCGTACCCACATGAATGAGTTCATGGATCATGCTGCTGGTACGGTTTCCGCTGATCAATGGTCGATCGGCATGCATAAATAATGAGCGTGTACCTGAGAGGCCGCCACGCCACATAGGATCATCGGCAGTGACGATCAATAAATGATCGGGGAAGAGCGGGAAAATTTTCTTTAGCTCTGGTAGGTTCCAATTGAGAAAGGCGAGCACATCCTGGCGACGAATGTCTTGCCCCTTCGGACCGGAGATTCTGGTATCGGTGCCGGCAATATAATCTTGGCGGCTGCCAATTTTGCCAACAATCATCCACCCCTTGGGCCTAACAAAGCGTCGTTTGGCATCGGATATTTGATAGAGACCTTCTTCGATTTCAGGGTAGGGTAGAGCAGAAGACCAGCCTTCAGGCATCACCAATTTCAGGCGGGTATCTGACGAACGCCCGCTACTAGTTGCAGAAATTGGCGCAATTAATTTATCACTACGGAGAATTGCCCAGTCCTCAGTGATGCGAGAATCATAGCCACCATTTTTCCTTTGATTGTCGATGACAAAGCTGTAACTGAGTTTTGACTCGTTGCCCTCAGTTCGCCAGATCGCTTTATCGCCTTTCTCCTGTAGATCTTGTGTACTTTTAAGGTCTTTATAGCGCCCTGATGATAGGTTAAGGACAAGCTTGCTAGGTATGTCTTCCCCTTTTAAGGCTAACTCGACTCGGGCTAGCTTGGTTTCAGGATCAATTGTTGCTGTGTAAAGAAGCTCATAAGCCCTGGCAGCAGGAGTGAGAAGTAGAGCGAACAGAGAAAAGGATAGGAGTCTTTTAAGCATCATTATCTGGCAGAGTATCCAACAAGTGTCAATTTGGACAATGCATAAGCCTACAGGTGCCCGCATGTCGCCATCAAGCAAATGGCTCACATTGATCCAAAATGTAGTGCCACTGGTAAAGGCGGGATGAAGAGTGAAAAGGAAGCTGCTGACTACTTAGCCAAAAAATAAATACACTTATAAAACCGTTATCATAGCTCTTTTTTTCTATCTAGAAACACTCATCGGTTGATAAGGGTTGTGGTTGCGTGTAAGAAACTTTTTTGTAGATGGGAGGGCAGATTCGCGAATGGCGAACCTGTAATCTGGGGAAGGGGTAGATTTTCGGCTAAAAATTAAGCGATAACGTAAGGAAGGGGCACAAGAGTTTGTAGCCCCTCCTTATCTAGGCTACCAAAAGCGAATCGAGCGCGGGTCTACAAAAGGCACACCATAGGCGCCAAAGGCAAAGCCATCTGGGAAGGTGCCCATCACAGGCTGCTGGGGAGGCATTGCTCGGATATCCGCCCCGTAATAGGCGTTGGGGACAAATTGGCCAGACCAATTGTTTGCAACACCTGAAAAGCCCTGCATGGGGGCAACGGTAAATCCAGTGTAGGGAGAAGCGTGAGGGCTTGTGGCCTGAGATGCAGATACCCCGATATTTTCACCTGCAGCCATTTCTTTGGCCGATTCAAATACTGTATCGACACCAAAGAGCTTGGGAACACCAGCCCCAATTCTTTCTGCTCCCAGATTCATTGGCGATGTCAGTGACCGGATCAGCTGGAAAAGCCCGGTAATACGTGCGGCATCGCGCTGTCTTAAAGATGCTTTGAATAGTGGGTGATGGGCAAGTAGCAGGGCAGCTAGGCCAGTGATATGAGGAGCCGCCATGGACGTACCAGACTGCACATCAAAACCTTTATCGGGCACTGCCGAGACAATGCCGACCCCAGGGGCCGCAACAGATATTTCCGGCCCATGACAACCAAATGTGGGCAAGAAAATACCATCGGCGGTTACCGTTGATGCAATAACCGTTTGTGCATCCCAGGAATCTCTTGGAAATTCATTAAGCATTCCTATTGCCCCCACAGCCATCACGTTAGGGGACCTTGCGGGATACTGCACAGGACCACCGGAATTGCCAGCGGCAACAATACAAGCGATACCATGTTGAACGGCATCTTCAATTTGCTGCTCAACCGCATCTGAGGAGTCTGAGCTCCCCAGACTCATATTGACGACATCAACGCCAATTTCGATGCAGTGGGCGAGGGCATCAATCAGGCTGCTAAATTGTCCCCCAGGGAAGACCTTGAATACATAGATTTCTGCTTCTGGTGCAAAACCACGAATAGCATCTGTTCCAGACGGCTGGCCAGCAATAATACCTGCGCAGTGAGTCCCATGGCCTACGATATCTTCTGCCCAACTTTTAGTATCATAATTGTTGGTAACGTCAATGCCGTTTTTTAGGTGTGAAAGGATTTGATGCTGGTTGTCTGCTCCTGAGTCAATAATGGCGATTTTTATTCCCTTGCCTGTATATTCATCGGGCAGTTGATCCAAGCCCATGAACTTTTGCCCCCAACCATAGGGCGTATTATTGGGAAAACTTGGAATTGCCTCGCTGAGCGAGTGCAACTTAACCAGATTTACCCCCGTCAATGACAGTGACGGGCAGCGTATGTATTTATTCCAAAAGTCTTTAGCGGGTCGGATGAGTAGGGACTTAATTTGGGCCCCGCCACTTTGGGCAAAAATATTAAGCGCCACTTCACCCTTATTATTGGTCACCCCCTCCTGTGGGAATCCTGCGCTTTCTACAATAACCTGTGCATCCCGAATGGGTTCGCCTTTAGAGCCGACAACCCGAAGTCTAACTTGTTGAGCCTTAGCATGATACTCGCGTAGGAGGCCAGGTTGCTGGGCAAAAATCGCGGTGAAACTGGGTGAAAAATTTGCTTGCCCATAAGAGAGTAACGAATCCAATTCCACTGCAACATTAGGTGGGGCTGTTTGGTAAAGTGTTGCGGCAGCGTCAACATCCATGCGTACTTTGTAGATGTTTGTTGCTTCGTCCGCGGTGGAAAGTGTTTTTAATTTTCTTCCTGGTCTGATTTCACGAAGCACTTCACAACCTGGTTGCTTTGCAATGTATGAGATTACATTGTGCATCGACCCCGCGCTTAATGGTTGTATACCCATGGACTTCGCGATTTGACTTCGGCGAGGTGAAATAAGTAACTCTACCTTTTCTGCTACCTCGACCGAAGGTTCTCCTGCGGCTTTTTCTTGTCGGGATTCAGTCATGTTTATGTTCCTTCGCTTTCAGTACGGTACTGTTTATCAGCATGTACTTAGAGTCTGAAAGTAATGAATCGAAAGGGTATTCAATATTAGCTAATTGGATGAATAGGACTGTCTGGATCAATGATCACTTTTCCGCCTAACTTCTTCTTCAGGTTTTCAATAGCATCTGGGGTAGCCCGAAGAGTGACATTACTTTTGCGCAAAATGACCTCTTTTACATCTGGGCAATTTTTTGCCTCCCTGGCCAATTCTTCCAATTCAATAGTTGTAGCTAATGTCTTGCGATTTGGGACAGCCACATACTGCTCAAATTTCTTCATTATTTTTCTCTAAAATCTCTGTTTCAAAATGATATAGAAGTCAGCTGTACAAAAAAGCTGGTCAAATTTCTGGAAAGAAATATTAACCTCATTGAAAAAGGTGGCGGATTATCCGCCACCTACAATTCACTACAGTTAGTGTAAATATGACTGCTGATGAAATGCTGAGTTAGGTTGTTGCATGGCCTGGAATGGGTAGGGTTGGCCCATTCCGCCAAAATTTTGAAATCCCTGGTAATGTTGCTGTGGAATCATCTGATAAGGGGTTGGCTGACCGAATCCTCCAGTGGGATTCATCATCTGGTTTGGGAAGCCACCAAATTGTTCTTGGGTTTGGTGTAAAGGCGAAAACTGACCTTGTAGGCTGTTTAAGTAAGGTTGGATCGCTAACTGTTGAGCGAACTGCGGTAATGCTTGAAATGGCAGTAACTGACCTAAGCGTGCCACATTATTCAGAAATTGGCCCTGCTGGCCGCCAATGTAGTTGCCAATAGCAGGTGCCGCACGACTTATCAGCTCACCGAGGAGTCCTTGGGGAGAGAACTGGGGTACAGCCTGGTAGGGCAGAAGCTGGCTGAGATTATTCTCTATGTTATTAAATTGGCCCTGAGGACCGCCCATATACCCCCCAAATTGTTGCATCGCGCGATTGATTATCTCTCCGAGATAATTTTGCGGCGCCATTTGCTGTGAGAATTGTGGATGAATTTGTGGCAGCGCTTGAAAAGGAAGTAGCTGGCCCAGTCCGCCAAGGGAATTGATCAAGTGACCTTGAGGCCCTCCAACGATCCCTCCAATTATTGGTGCCGCACGGCTAACAATATCACCCAGGAAACCTTGTGGGTTCATCTGAGGCGCAACTTGGTAGGGGGATTGATTGGAGAATCCGGCAACCGTGCTAATCGGTGGGAGAGAGTAATTGAGCGGTTGTCCAAAATTTCCTTGTGCGTAAGCATATGGTTGGTACATAAATGTACTCCTTAAGTAGGCCTTTATCGATATAAAAATCTATCGCTTGGGGTGTTTCATGGTTTCTGGGTTGAGAATGTCGAGACTAAATAGAGTCCCGCTTACAACTCAGCCGGCCGGAAATAAATCAGGTGCCAATTGTCGGAGTAATGCTTTAGATGTCAGGTATCCGCCCGGCTGAGCAGAGTATAGAGAAGCTTTGATGTTGTGCAGGAAAAGATTGAGAAATTTTTGTGGAAAAAAAAGGGGCGTAAAAAATCTTTATTTTTTATCGAAAACGTAACGAATTTCACTCGATAATACTTTCTTTTTTTAGCGGTGGGGTTTTGCATAGGTTGCAAATGATTTCATGTTTTTATCTTTTTCGTGGATGGTGAGGGCGGGGGTTTTGAGTTGCTGAATTTGTGTTCTTGTAGGGGCTCGCAATGGGGCGCAAAAAAACACTAACAATTATTTTCGAATGCATGGGGGCTGGCAATGTTTAAATGCCTAACAGGATGTTTAAGAAAGAATCAATGGCGAGTCTCCATTATTTGATATGGTCTCGCTACAGAAGACAAAGATTTTATACTGTTATAGGGTTTAAGTATTTTTTGATAGGGCTTTCTTTCTAAATAAATCAACCCATTAACAGTATCAGTGTGCTTGGAGGCATGCCATTAACCCTAAGGTCCAAATACTGATACGCCTTAGATCGCTAAATTTGATTGTATGGGTGAAAGGATGGCTGGGGGGTTAGTTAAATGGGGGACAAGATCGGTAGTGCTAGGTTTGTAGTGAAACCAACGATTCCAGTGCGCCCCCGCTGGCGGGAAAGAGCCATTCTGATTCGTTGACCTTAATGAGATGAGCAATTTCCTTTGCTAGCTCAGTGTGTACTGGAACCCGCCCAGTTGTATTGGCGACTCCATCAAGGCTGCCTATAAGCTCTACGTAAAAAGTATACACTTAAAAGATCGTTATCATAATGATTGTTTTCTTACCCAAACAACTCAAGAGTGTTAACTAGTGGTGTGGGAGGTGGCAGGCCCGAGGCTCTGTGCGTTCCGGCATTTAACGTTTTTACCAAAGAATTGGTGGGCTGAGGTGTTATTCGGGAAGAAGGTAAACCGCGCTCAAACCGTACGGGGGGTGTTGGGAATAAATTCTGGATATGAAAAAACCCGCTAAAAGCGGGTTTTTAAATCTGGTCGGTGAGAGAGGATTCGAACCTCCGACCCCTTCGTCCCGAACGAAGTGCGCTACCAGGCTGCGCTACTCACCGACTTGTTGGTTTCGCTTGACTAGCGAAGTGGGCGGCATTATAGCAGCCAATTTTACACTGTAAACCATTGATTTAACTTTTAATTTGCCGAATCAGGCCCTCTTGTGCAGTGGAGGCTACCAGTACACCATCGCGGGTATAGATTTGGCCGCGGGTAAATCCGCGTGCGCCACAGGCAGAGGGACTGTCAGTGACATATAAGAGCCATTGATCAAGGCGGAAATTGCGGTGGAACCACATGGCGTGGTCAACACTGGCCGGCATCAAATGTGGGTCGAACAGAGAAATATCATGGGGCTGTAGGGAGGTGCCTAAAAGTCCCATGTCAGAGGCATAACAAAGTGCCGCCCTATGCTCAATCGGGTCATCAGACATCTCACCCTCTGCACGAAGCCAGAACATACACTTGGCCTCACGGGTCTCGGCGCCAAAGTAGCTTTGTGGATCAACCGGGCGAAAATCGATCATATAGCGGCGCTGGTCGTATTGCGGACTGACAAGACCTGCCTCCAGGGCCAGCTGCTGAGTATTCTTTAGACCTTCTGGGTCGGGAATACCTTCACTGGGCATATCGGCCTGGTGGTCAAAGCCGGGTTCCTGGATTTGAAAAGAGGCAGACATATTGAAGATCGCGCGTCCGCGTTGCTTGGCAACTACGCGTCGGGTGGTGAAGCTGCCTCCATCGCGGATCGGGTCCACTTCGTAGATAACCGGAAGTTCACTGGAGCCAGGGCGCAGAAAGTAGGCGTGCAGGGAGTGAGGCAAGCGATCTTCAACAGTACGGGCAGCGGCCATTAGGGCTTGGCCAAGTACCTGGCCTCCAAAAAGTACTTTTCGATAATTTTCGACGTGGTGGCGACTGCGAAAGAGGTGGCGATCCAGCTCTTCGACGTCGAGAAGTTTGCTCAGCTTTTCCAACATGGACGACTCTACCTGTTACCTATTAGTGATAGTCGGGTTTGACTGGGCTGGTATTGTAGGCCTGCCCAGAAAGGCGATGATAACAGCAGATGACGTAAAGACCATTATCGGTCACTAATTTCATCGCCGCTTTCCAAGTGGCTGATGGTCCACCATTGTCGATAACTTTGTATTATTGGTGAGAGGTCTATCACAACCTAAATAGCCTCCGGCGAGAGCCTAGGTTGTCGCAATAGGGTAAAAATTAGGCGCAGCGATCCCTATTTGGGCGTATTTTCTAGGCTAATTTCCTGATTCTCTTTTCCAAGCGACTCGAATTGCCTATCATTCATGAATGAATAGTCAATTTCAGTCCCCAACATTACGGGCAGAGAAGGTCGGAAGTATGGATAAGGCAAAAGAGAAGGTTCAGAGGTTTCGCGCGCGGGAGCAGCGCATCCTGGATGCGGCTCTGGAGCTTCTGCTGGAGCATGGTGAAGAAAAGGTCACGGTCGAGCAGATTGCTGAGCGTGTAGATATCGGCAAAGGCACCATCTATAAGCACTTTATATCTAAAACTGAAATCTATATGCGCCTGCTGATGGACTATGAAAAGTCCCTGGCAGAACGCCTTAAGGTTGCGGTTGAGAATGCGGAGAAAGGTGATATCACTGCACCCGCTCGTGCCTACTTTGAATCCCGTATGGCTGATCCCGGCAAGGATCGCCTATTTCAGCGCTTGGAAGAGAAGATTATCTCTCTAAACCTGGCCCCAGAGATGATCTCGGAACTACACGCTATCCGAAACTCCAACACCTCGGCTTTAAACCGTGTGTTTGAGCGCCGGATAGAGCAGGGCATGCTGAAGAAGGTGCCTGCCTATTACTACTACTCAACCTACTGGGCTCTAGTGCAGGGTGCCGTTGAACTCTACCACTCCAAATCCTTCGCCGACGTAATCGAAGATCGTGAAGGTTTGATGGAGTTTATTATGGATGTGGGTGTACATATTGGTGATACCTCGCAGCGTAAACCCATGGAGAGTGGCCACTCTGGCGACACTGCGGGGTCCTCCTTTGGCTGAACCACTTTTTCAGCAGCTACAGAAGTTACAAGAGGAATTCCATGGGTACCCTCCGGTTGAACGGTGGGACCCGGACTTCTGTGGCGACATGGATATGGTGATCAAAAGCGATGGCCGTTGGATCCATGAGGGAACCGAAATTCGCCGGCAGCCACTGGTGAAGTTATTTGCTAGTATCTTGAAAAAGGAAGGGGATGAGTATTTTCTGGTCACCCCTGTCGAAAAGCTGCGAATTCAGGTTGAGGATGTCCCTTTTGTGGCCACCCAGGTTGCACGTAGCGCCACAGAGGGTGAAGGGCAGCGGCTATTATTTACTACAAGTGTGGGCGATGTTATCGAGCTGAATCAAGGCAGTAATTGGCAACTTCAAGAATTCGGCACGCCTCCGCAACCAGTCCCCTACGTAGAAGCCCGAAAGGGCCTGATGGCCAGGGTTTCCCGTGATGTTTTCTACCAGCTAGTAGATTGGGCGGAAGAGAGAAGGCAGGGCGGAAATGGCTCTGGGCAGCTGTTTATACGCAGTGCAGGTAGTGAATTTCTATTGGGTTCTTATTAACAAACGCCCTTTTCTAAGCCTAGGATTATTTTCATTTCCCAAGCTTATCTAACTATTTAGATAAGCTCCTCTTGAATTCATTTATAACATAAATCCTCTACAGTCAGAGTTTTCCATGAATCTATTGGATTTTTGCAGTTTTGTGCAAATTGACAAGATAGAATGGTTTTTATATTTTCTTCATTTTTCTGAAAGCATAAGTAAATCTAAGGGAAATAAAAAATACAATTAAATGTAAAGTTAGAATTTTTATTGCAAAAATTACCGAAAATATATAAAAAGTTAACAAATACGCAACACGTCATTTCTACACTCCCCTCAGTCCTATTCGCTTAGGCGTAAAAACAAACAAAGTGTTCAGGCAGTCAATAATTTGATTTCAAGTTTTTACCTGCAAGTAAAATCTTTGATCAATATTCATAGGCTGCTCATATTTTGGATATTAATTCCTTTAGGGGGAAGTATGAAGCGTATACAAAATCGAGTTGTCTTGGCTGCCTTAATTACGGCTTTATTGGCAGGTTGCGATGGTGGTGGTGTGAGTGTTGAACCTAAGACCGTAGATAATTCAGTAGATAACTCTGTTGATAATACTGGAAACGGTTCTTCAGAAAACCCTTGTGCAATTATCGAAAGCTCTGGTGTGCAAGGTACCTACGAGAGTGGTAACTGTCGATATGGAACCGATTTTGTTTCTGCATCTAATCCTTTAACTGAAGATTTGTATCTCCCGGCACTTTCAGAAGGTGGAGCCCATATTTTTGATAGTAGTCTTTTCGTTGGTGAAAATTACTCTAGTGATACCGACTTACAGGCAGCTGGTATCACCAAGGGTGGTGATGGCGTGAAGCTGGAGATACAGGCTGGGACAACCGTTGCATTCAAGGATAACTCGGCTTTTATGGTCGTGAATCGTGGCTCACAAGTTTTTGCACGTGGTACTGAATCCGCACCAATTACTTTTACCTCTGAAACTGATGTTCGCGGTACTGTAACTGCTGATGCAGTATCCCAATGGGGTGGAATGGTTATCAATGGTTTTGGGGTTACCAATAAATGTAAATATAAAGGCTCTATTGATGACGGAGATTTGGTCCTGGATGGAGAGTGTCATGTTGCTGCCGAGGGGTCTACTGATGATAACACTTCATACTACGGCGGTGACAACAATGCGGATAACTCTGGTGAGCTTTCCTATGTCGTCGTAAAACATACTGGAGCTTTGGTCGCTAGTGGTGATGAACTAAATGGTATCTCATTTGATGCGGTTGGAAATGGGACTGTGGTAAACAATTTGCAGGCTTATTCCACTTTTGATGATGGGATTGAGTTCTTTGGTGGTGCAGTAGATATTAATAATTATGTTGCCCTTTATGTGCGAGATGACTCAATCGATATTGACGAAGGTTACCGTGGAAGCATCACCAATGCCCTGGTTATCCAGAGTGAAAATGATGGTAACCACTGTATTGAAGCGGATGGGATCGGCTCCTATGAAGACACGGTTGATTACACCTCTTTGATTAATCAGGGGCTCAATAGCCGCCCTATGATTGATGGTCTGACTTGCATCGTTTCTGCTCAAAAAGAGGGTACGCATGATCCGGGCGCTGGGTGGCGCCTGCGTGAGGGTATTTACCCGATGATTACCAACTCAATAATCGTTGCCTCATTTAAAGCTGACGAAACCGCCGATGATGGTAGCAACTACTGCCTGCGTATGGAGAGTGCTCAAACCCGCAACGAAGCGACCTCAGGAACAGAAGTGGTTTTGACTTCCAATATCTTCGCTTGTGAAGACCGCACCAAAACTGACGAAGTCTCCTTTGATCTTGAGACTTGGACTGTAAATAGCGGAAACCAGTTCGCTCCGATTTCGGGCGCTGTTAGCCCAACGGTCACTATCAATACTGATTTCATTTTACTGGATGGCACCCCTGCGATCTTCACCGTGCCCAGTGCCCAGCAGCGTATTGATAATGATGCGCCCACAGTGAATGCATATGAGCGCGCATACATGGGTGCCCTCGACTTAAATGGCACTGATTGGACTCAAGGTTGGACATACGGTCTTCACCAGGGTAACCGTGCACAACCTCTCTGGTTTGAATAGTTAGCTTTAGGGATTGTTAGGAGTTGTTCTCCTGAACTTACAGGGCGCCGCCTGCGCTGATGGGGTTGGCGCCCTGTTTGGTTTGGATACCCAATAATAGGAATGATAAGAGGCCCGTGTAATGGCTAAATATGAAAATTTCCAGAGAGTGCCGTTGGTAATCGCTATTACCGCGGCCTCTGCTATGGCTCCTGGTGTATTCGCCCAGGATGCAGATCTGGTGGAAGAAAGTGCTGGTACAACACAAGGGATTGAAGAAGTGGTAGTTCAGGGGCGCTTGCGGGACTCCGCGGAGGCCCTGGTCAGAGAGCGCCTGGAAGAAGAAGTGGTCACCGATATTCTCGGTGCCGAGATGATCGGCCGGGTGGGGGATTCAACTGTGGCTGCTGCGTTGCGTAGGGTGTCGGGACTGTCACTCGTGAGCGATAAGTTTATTTATGTGCGCGGATTGGGAGAGCGTTACTCCAGTACCACGCTGAATGGCGCGACTGTACCCTCACCGGACCTGACCCGAAATGTGATCCCTCTCGATTTATTCCCTACTTCTATAGTGGATTCCCTGGCTGTTCAGAAGAGTTACTCCGCCGATCAGGCTGCTAGCTTTGGTGGGGGTAATGTGGATATTCGCACAAAGGGAATTCCCGATGATCTGACTTATTCTGTAGAGTTAGGCACAGGAAGCAATACGGAAACCAGCGGAGAGGTTCTGAGTTATCAGGGTGGGGATGATGACATCTTCGGGACCGATGATGGTACCAGGGCACTCCCGGGAGAAATATCTGCAGCGCTAAAACGCTTTAGGGGAGGCTTGGGTATCTCCGATATCAGAAAAGTTCTGCTTGAGGAGGGAAATCAGTATGCCAGTGCGCAGGAAGCCGATGCTGCAGCCCAAACGCTAAATCGTCAACTGGCCTTAACTCTCAATCGTGATATTTCCATCGAAGAGGATTCCAGTGATCCGGATAAAGATGTGAAAGCGAATGTAGGCAATCGTTTTTATCTCAATGATCATTGGGAGTTGGGATTTCTGGCTGGAGCTTCTTATAAAAGTAAGTGGAGGGAGTCTGAGAGAACCCTGCGTAACTTTGGATCCCCCAAAGAGCAATTGAATAGCCGTAACAAGTCAACTTATTCAGTGGATATCAGCGGTAATTTGAATTTAGGGTTACGATTTGCTGATGAGCATGTGATTGAAACTACGAGTTTATTTCTTCGCAATACTGATGATGACACTTCTATCACCGACTACTTTAATGAGAACCGACAGGTATCGGACGGTTCTGGTTATCGTGAGTATTTGTTGAAGTATGAAGAGAGAGAGTTGGTCCTGAATCAGGTCAAGGGCAGCCATTCTCTGGGGCCTGAGACCAAAACCATTCTTCCCTTTGATCTCTTCAGCTGGGTTCCGGAAGAAGTGGTTGTTGACTGGTTTTATTCGGATGCAACAGCGACCACAGATATACCCAATCAGGTTGATGTCATTTCCGATACGGTTACTGATCCTGCAACGGGTGAAGTGCTTAGCTCTAAGGTAAGCACGGGCTCTCGAAGTGCGGGATTCCGATTTACAGAGCTTGAAGACGAAGTCAAAAATTATGGTTGGTCTGTCGTCTTGCCTCTAGAGTTTTCATCTTCAAGTTTGGAGTTGACGGGTGGCTTCGCCAGGATGGAGAAGGGGCGCTCATACAAGCAAACTGAGCTGCGCTTAGATATCTTCGGTGTGGTTAATGATGATGTACTAGCCGGCCCGCTGGACGAGGTATTTGGTGATGAAAATATCACAAGCGACGGTAATGACTACGTTTTCGACTTTGCGGGAAGTAACAAGCAAAGCTATTTAGCAGCCACGGCTACAGATGCAGTATTTGGCAAGTTTGATTGGACATTTTTTGAAACCTGGCGCGTTTCCGCTGGGGCTCGCTGGGAAGATTACAGTCAGGTGGCACTTGAATGGAACCCCTATGGCTACTCAATAAGTGACCCTCAGGTAATAACAGACCCAGATGACCTGTTGGAAGCGGTTTATGCTGAGGATGATATTTATCCCTCTTTCTCACTAATTTATATGGGAGCGTTTTGGGCGGAGACCTTCCAACTCCGTTTTGGAGTATCGAAAACAGCTGTACGACCCGATCTTCGTGAGATTACTGATGCGTTTTATATCGATCCTATTACTGATGAACAGGTGAAAGGTAACCCCAACGTTAGGCCTTCCGAAATTCATAATTATGATCTGCGTGCCGAGTGGTTCTTTGATAGTGGAGACAGCTTAACGATTTCCGCTTTTTATAAGGATGTAGTTGACCCAATCGAGTTCTTTGAGGCGGCTTCCAGTGATACCAATGTGGCCAGGGAAATTATTAATGCCGAGTCTGGAGAAATTACCGGCATTGAAATCGAAGGCATGAAGCAGCTTGGTTTCCTCGGTGGCTTTATGGATGGCTTCTTTGTGCAGGGTAATGTCACTCTACAGGAGACAGAGTTGGTTGCTGGAGATGAAGCGGATGCACCTACGAATCCGGTTCGGGAAATGACTGGGGCATCTGAATATGTTGTGAATATGCTAGTGGGTTTCGATAGCCCAGATGGCAAGCATTCTGCAACTTTGGGTTATAACGTATTTGGCGAACGTCTACACCTTGCAGGGCGTAACCTGGATCCAGATTCCTATGAGCAACCATTTCACTCGTTGGATCTGACTTACTCCTGGTACCCAACAGAAGAGGTGACAATAAAAACTAAAATGCAAAATTTGTTAGATGAGTCTATTGAGATTGAGCGTGATGGTGTCATTGTATTTGAAGAAAAACCGGGCCAGACCTTCACTTTGAGCGCTCAATATAAATTCTGATTTGTCCTCCTGATAATTCCTGCTTCCAGTTTCTGGAGGCGGGAGCTCATCCCGTTTCGCGTTCTTAAGAGAGTTCTGGCCAATAATACAGATACAAAAATGGCGCCCGAAGGCGCCAGAAAGCAAACTGCTTACATATTTGGGTAGTTGGGGCCGCCGCCACCTTCCGGAGTAATCCAGACAATATTCTGGGTTGGATCTTTGATATCACAGGTCTTACAGTGCACGCAGTTCTGCGCGTTAATCTGGAAGCGCTTGCCATTGGCATCTTCAACCACTTCATAAACTCCTGCGGGGCAGTAGCGCTGAGCCGGTTCATCATAGATCGGAAGATTGTGGTTCAGCGGAATCTCCGGATCCTTCAGGGTCAGGTGGCAAGGCTGGTCTTCTTCGTGATTGGTGTTGGAGATAAACACAGAAGACAACTTGTCAAAGCTGAGTACACCATCGGGTTTGGGGTAATCAATTTTTGCGCAGTCTGCAGCAGGTTTCAGCTGCGCGTGATCCGCTTTTGTGTCGCGCAGGGTCCAAGGCAGTTTACCTTTGAAGATATTGATATCGACAAATGCGTAGGCGGAACCGAGGATGTTGCCCCACTTGTGTTGTGCCGGGCCGAAGTTGCGCTGCATATGCAGTTCTTTCCAGGCCCAGCTATCGCGATATTTGGTGGTGTAATCGGTCAGCTCTTCGCTGGAACGCTCGGCGGCAAGGGCTTCCACAACAGACTCAGCGGCGATCATGCCGGACTTCATTGCGGTATGGTTGCCTTTGATTTTGGCGAAGTTGAGGGTGCCGGCGTTGTCACCGATCAGCAGGCCGCCGGGGAAGGTCATCTTCGGCTGGGACTGCAGGCCGCCCTTAATAATGGCACGTGCACCGTAGGCGACGCGCTGACCACCTTCCAAGTATTGTTTGATTACCGGGTGATGCTTGTAGCGCTGAAATTCGTCAAAGGGGCTTACGTGTGGGTTGCTGTAAGCAAGATCGGTGATCAGGCCAACCACAACTTGGTTGTCTTCCAGGTGATAAAGGAAGCCACCTCCGTGGGTGCCGCTCTGCTCCAGAGGCCAGCCTGCAGTGTGAACTACCAGACCTTGCTGGTGTTTGTCTGCAGGAACTTTCCAGATTTCCTTAATACCAATACCGTAATGTTGCGGATCGGCATCTGCATCCAGCTTAAAGCGCTCGATTAGTTGTTTGCCCAAGTGGCCGCGACAGCCCTCGGCAAAAAGAGTGTACTTGGCGTGCAGTTCCATGCCCGGCATATAGGAGTCTTTCTGCTCACCATTCAAGCCAATGCCCATATCGCCAGTGGCAATCCCTTTTACAGAGCCATCTTCGTTGTACAGAACTTCTGCAGCAGCGAAGCCGGGGAAGATCTCCACCCCCAGGTTTTCTGCCTGCTCGGCTAACCAGCGGCACAGGTTGCCGAGGCTGATAATATAATTACCCTCGTTGTGCATGGTGCTTGGCACAAACATGTTAGGGACTTTGATGGAGTTCTCATCGCTACGCAGAACGTAGATATCGTCGCCCTTGACCTCGGTGTTCAGAGGGGCGCCGCGCTCTTTCCAGTCTGGGAAGAGTTCATTCAGTGCGGTTGGCTCAAAAACTGCGCCAGAGAGAATGTGGGCACCGACCTCGGAGCCTTTCTCTACAACGCATACTGAGACGTCTTCATTGAGCTGGCGAATACGGCAGGCCGCTGCCAATCCGGCCGGACCGGCACCCACGATCACTACATCGTATTCCATTGATTCGCGTTCCACGGCACTCTCCTCAGCAGTTGTATTCAACTTTTTGCGGCCATTCCGGCCTTATCATTTATATAGATGGCGGATTATATAGGCGTTTATTCAACCCTACCAATTGCATGACTATTCAATTGCTATGGCAAATGTGCTGTATTTCAACGGCTTAGGGAGACCGAATAGATGGTTTCTATTTCCCGAAATAGATAGCGTGAATGGCAGCAGTGACTTCTATTTGGCTATTGATTTTGCCGTATAGAACCGCCACCATACACGCCGTTCAAACACTTGTTTGACCAGAACACCGTATCCGTTCGCGATGAGAATCGTCAGTCGCGGCTGTTAAAAAGCATATTTGAGACGGGATTTCCATGAAAGTTCTTGTAGCTGTGAAACGCGTTGTCGACTACAACGTCAAGGTTCGCCCCAAGGCGGACGGCACTGACGTTGATACCGCCAACGTCAAAATGTCTATCAACCCCTTCTGCGAAATCGCAGTAGAAGAGGCGGTTCGCTTGAAGGAAAAAGGCGTTGTTAGCGAGATAGTCGCCGTTTCCATGGGTCCCAAGCAGAGTCAGGAGCAAATCCGCACAGCACTGGCGCTGGGAGCCGACCGGGGCATTCTGGTTGAGACCGATGCCGAACTGCAGCCTCTGGCTGTCGCTAAGTGCCTGAAGGCGATTGTCGATAAAGAAGAGCCGCAGATGGTTATTCTTGGTAAACAGTCAATTGATGGCGACAACAACCAAACCGGCCAGATGCTGGGCGCCTTGACTGGCATGGGGCAGGGCACCTTCGCTTCCGAAGTGGTTGTTGAAGGCGATGCTGTAAAAGTCACTCGTGAAATCGATGGCGGTCTGCAAACTGTAGAGCTGAAGCTGCCGGCTATCGTGACCACTGACCTGCGCCTGAATGAGCCGCGCTACGCGTCTCTGCCGAATATCATGAAGGCTAAAAAGAAGCCTCTCGATACCACCACCCCGGATGAACTGGGCGTAGATATCACTCCGCGCACTAAAACCCTGAAAGTTGAGCCACCGGCCGAGCGTCAGGCTGGCGTTAAAGTTGCCGACGTTGCGGAACTGGTAGAGAAACTGAAAAACGAGGCGAAGGTAATCTGATGAGCATCCTGGTTATTGCTGAACACGACAACGCCGAACTGAAGGGCGCTACGCTCAACACTATTGCCGCAGTTAAAGCTATCGGTGGCGACATCGCCGTTCTGGTTGCTGGCGCGGGTTGTTCAGCCGTTGCTGACGCCGCAGCCAAAGCTGATGGCGTAAGCAAAGTATTGCTGGCTGACAATGCTGCCTACGAGCACCAACTGGCTGAAAACGTCGCCAAACTGGTTGCCGATCTGGGTAAAGATTATAGCCACATCCTGGCTCCTGCTACCACCACTGGTAAAAACATGCTGCCGCGCGCTGCTGCGCTGCTGGATGTTCAGCCTATCTCTGACATTATCTCTG
The DNA here is from genome assembly GCF_020524905.1 of Microbulbifer variabilis. GTDB lineage: Bacteria > Pseudomonadota > Gammaproteobacteria > Pseudomonadales > Cellvibrionaceae > Microbulbifer > Microbulbifer variabilis_A. Next base: position 104,454 of record NZ_JAIVKI010000006.1, read on the forward strand.
TAGAGAGTGCCGACACTTTCAAGCGTCCGATCTACGCGGGTAACGTGATCGCGACCGTGCAGAGCTCTGATGCCATCAAGGTGATCTCCGTTCGTACTACTGCTTTTGACGCAGTGGCTGCAGAAGGCGGTAGCGCGGCTGTTGAGTCTGTGGATATTGCAGACGACGCTGGTGTCTCATCTTTTGTGGGTGAAGAGCTCGCCAAATCTGATCGCCCAGAGCTGACTGCTGCTAGCGTGGTCGTATCAGGTGGCCGCGGTATGCAGAATGGCGAAAACTTCGAGATGCTGTACAAGTTGGCAGACAAGCTGGGTGCGGCGGTTGGCGCCTCGCGCGCTGCTGTAGATGCTGGATTTGTACCCAACGACATGCAGGTTGGTCAGACCGGTAAGATCGTCGCTCCCGACCTGTATATCGCTGTTGGTATTTCCGGTGCTATCCAGCACTTGGCCGGCATGAAAGATTCCAAGGTTATCGTGGCTATCAACAAAGATGAAGAAGCTCCAATCTTCTCTGTTGCTGACTACGGCCTGGTAGCTGATTTGTTTGAAGCGGTCCCCGAGCTTGAAGCAAAGCTGTAATTCCTGATTAGTATACTGGTCAGTATTGAAAAGGCGGCGTGTTGCCGCCTTTTCGCATTTTTGGCTTCTGGACTACGGAACTAGTGTGCAATTTCGCGGACGAAGTGATGGTTTGCAACGTTTAACTGGGCAGGAGCGTTGCCTTTCCAAGGCGAAGGCAACAAAATAGGCGTCAAAAACCAATAACCTAAGAAAGTTGAACTTGTACGTGGGTATGTTCATGTCCCCATTAAAGCGAGCCATTGGCTCAGTTGGTAACGGCCTTGGCCAGGGTGATTCGCGCAGATCATTCTCTCGCGGCACCATGGCAGCATCCGTTGTGGGGCTGCTTTGGGTCTCTGGCAATCTGCTCGCCTATGGCTCATTGCTGATTCCTGTGGAGCCAGAGGAGTCTCTGCTTACCGAACGCAATGATAGTCGGGTGAGTGCCCCTGAGGCTGCTTCCATTCCAAATACCCCTTTCTTTGGTTATGCCGAAGCGAAGAAGCAAGAAACTATCCCCGAGGTTGACCTCTCTAACATCCCTGTAACCCAGTTGAATATTGTTCTTTCCGGGGTTTTGGATAACTCGGATAAGAGCAAAGCCAGTGCTTTGGTTGCTGAGAAGGGCAAGCCTGCTCAGCGATTGTTTGTGGGTGACTCCCTGCCCGGTGGCGCCGAACTTTATTCTGTTGAGGTAGACCATGTAGTTCTTCGTCGTAATGGCAGGATGGAAAAGCTGACATATCCCGAAATGGATGGTCGCCCGAGTGTCCCATTGAAAAATTATTCAAGCCTGGCGAGTAAGTCCAGACAAGACAGTAGTGCGGGAAGTTCTTCGAGGCGTGAGGCGAGTCAGGAAAGTATTCGAGAGCGGATGGAAAAGCTGCGTGAATTGGCTCGTGAGCGTCGTGCTCAGCGCCAGCCCCAATAAAACTGTCTAACTAGATTGTTTTGAGTTTTTTGAACATTTACTAGAGCCAGATAAATAATGATGAAGATGTTTTATCGACGGCTGATTGCGGTCGGGTTTGGTTTTTTTGTGTCTACTGCAACGCTGGCTCAAGGCCCGGAGAGAGTTACTCTTTCTCTCGACAATGCCGATGTACGCGATCTGATTAACTGGGCAGCCGATTTCACCGGTAAAAATATTATTGTCCACCCCAACGTAAAGGGCAAAGTCACCGTTGTTGCCGGTGACCCTATGACACACGAAGAAGCCTTTGATGTTTTTATGTCGGTGCTTCAAGTAAATGGTTTCAGCCTGGTAGAGCAGGGTGGTACCTGGAAAGTCGTACCCGATGCTCTCGCTAAACAACAGGCAATTCCTGTTGCGGATGAAAATACCCGTGCTCCCGCCGAATCACTGGTTGTCCGCACGGTTCGAGTTGAAAATATTTCTGCCTCCCAATTGATCGCCATGCTGCGTCCGCTGATTCCCCAGACCGGCCACTTGGCGGCTTATGCAGATACCAACACTTTGATCATTGCCGATCGTGCAGCAAATATTGATCAGATTGTACGCTTGGTTGATCAGCTAGACCGCGCCGGTGCGATTGATATTGAAGTGGTTCCCTTGATGTTTGCTTCCGCCAAGGAAGTTAAGCAAATCCTCAACGACTTATTGCAAGCATCTGGAGGTAAAAGTGCAGGCCAAGAGGTTCAGCCGCTGCGTATCGCAGTGGATGAGCGTTCCAACAGTGTGCTACTGACAGGTGATCCGGTAACCCGACAGCAAATTCGTACCGTTATCGATCGTTTGGACCAGCCACTGGATGGCGACGGTAATACGGCGGTGGTTTATATCCAGTATTCCAATGCCGCTGACCTAAAGCCGATTCTGGAGGGCATGAGCGGCAGCATCCAGAATACGGAGAAAGATCAGCAGGCTGCGAACGTTGAAGTCAGTATCCAGGTCAACGAATCTCTCAATGCCTTGATTCTCACAGCTCCCCCAGCGCTACTGGAAACGATGAAAGGCGTTATCGCACGTTTGGATGTTCGTCGTGCGCAGGTTTTGATAGAGGCGATTATTGTTGAGGTTAATGAAGAAACTAATAATAAGCTAGGTATCAGCTGGATCACGGGTGATGAAAATGCTGTTGCTGGCTGGAACAACCTGCCTTCAGAAGATGCTGATGGAAATATCAACCCTTTCTCTCTTCCTTATGAAAGTTTAACCGGGGTCAATGCATTACATTTGGGCTATCTGAGTGGCACCGACCTGCGAGTGGCAGTTAATGCGCTCGCTTCAGCCGGCAACACCAATATCCTATCCACACCGACCATTATGGCTCTGGATAACGAAGAGGCCGAGATTCTCGTAGGGCAAAACGTACCCTTCATTACCGGTGAGCAGTTGTTGTCCGGTAGTAATGGTGACCCCTTTACCACTATTCAGCGTGAAGATATTGGTACCACCCTTAAGGTCACTCCGCGAGTAAATAATAACAACTCGGTAACTCTGGAAATCGAACAGAAGGTGGAAAATCTCCTTTCTGCAGCAGTTGACACTGCTGTTGGAGCCTCTGACATCATCACAAGTAAGCGCGAGATTCGTACTAAGGTGTTGATTGATGATGGCGCCATCCTGGTATTGGGAGGGCTGATTGAGGATAAAGTTACCGATAATGAAGAAAAGGTACCTCTGCTGGGGGATATCCCAGGAATAGGCCGTTTATTCCGTAACACAACAAAGAAAGTTACCAAGACCAACCTGATGGTGTTCTTGAAGCCGAAAATCCTGAGCACCCAAGTGGCTGGCTACGAGGAAACCCGCAAGCGTTATATGGATATGCAGCAGAAGCAGATCTTCCTGAAAGACAGAACCAGCTTGCTGTGGGATTGGCACCGTGGCGATGCGCTGCCTGACCTGATGCCGCCAACAGGTACCTATAACGAAAGCCCGGCGCCGGTAGATGGCTCTATTAATGCTGTCGATAACCTGGAAGATGCTCTGGAAGGCACGCCGGAAGAAGTTGAGGTGCTGGAGGTCGAAGAATCTAAATGACGGTTGATACAGGAACAGGGACTCCAGCAATTCGTCGCCTCCCATATGCTTTCGCCAAGCGCCATAAGGTTCTGTTACTGGAGCAGGAGGGGCGTCCGCTATGCCAATACGTTGCGCCGCTGAGTCCCTCTGCGATTGCAGAAGTGCAGCGTATTAATGGCGGTGCAGTAAGTCTGGAATCAGTTGAAGATGAGATTTTCCAGTTGGCTCTACAGCGCCTCTACGAAAACCGTGAGGGGGGTAACCTCTCCGGGGTGGAGGGGCTGGGCGACGACTTGGACCTGGCTGCGATTGTAGATTCTCTGCCAGAAACGGAAGACTTGCTGGAGCAGGAAGACGATGCGCCCATCGTTAAGCTGATCAATGCGATTTTCGCGGAGTCCCTGAAGCAGGGCGCTTCGGATATTCATATTGAGACCTTCGAAAAACGTTTGGTAGTGCGCTTCCGGGTGGATGGTGTACTGCGTGAGGTACTGCAACCCCGGCGCGCCCTGGCACCGCTGTTGGTTTCCCGTATCAAGGTTATGGCCAAACTGGATATTGCCGAAAAGCGTATTCCCCAGGACGGCCGTATTTCGCTGCTGATGGCAGGGCGCGAAGTAGATGTGCGTGTCTCCACCATGCCATCCTCGGCAGGTGAAAGGGTGGTGATGCGCTTGCTCGACAAGCAGGCGGGGAAAATGGATCTGTCCAAGCTGGGTATGTCCGACCGGGACCTCAGTGTCATGACTGAGCTATTGGCCCACCCCCACGGCATTATTCTGGTTACGGGCCCGACGGGCTCGGGTAAAACGACCACCCTCTATGCTGGTCTCGGCAGTATTAACAGTCTCGAAAAAAATATTCTGACGGTGGAAGACCCGGTCGAATACAACCTGGAAGGGGTTGGACAGACCCAGGTCAATACCAAGGCTGATATGACTTTTGCCCGGGGTTTGCGCGCAATTTTGCGTCAGGACCCGGATGTTGTGATGATTGGTGAGATTCGAGACCTAGAAACTATGCAGATTGCCATCCAGGCGAGTTTGACAGGTCACTTGGTACTCTCAACTCTGCATACCAATACAGCACTAGGTGCTGTTACCCGTCTGATGGACATGGGCATCGAACCTTTCTTGCTGTCTTCCAGCTTGATCGGGGTCCTGGCGCAGCGTCTGGTCCGAGTGCTTTGCCCCACCTGTAAGCAACCCCATATCCCTGACGAGGGGGAAAGGGCAGTGCTCGGTATCGCTTCCGGTGATGAAGCCCTAATCTATCGTCCCAACGGTTGTGATCAATGCAACCATACCGGCTATGTGGGTCGAATCGGTATCTACGAGTTGGTGCCGCTCAATGAAATTATGCGCCAGTTGATTCATGACCGCGCCTCCGAAAGCAAGTTGGTAGCAGAGGCACGCAAGCTCGGGCCAAGTATTCGTGATGATGGTATTGCCAAGATCCTGGCAGGCAGGACTTCTCTCGAAGAGGTAATGCGGGTAACCCAGGAGTCCTGATCATGGCAGCGTTTGAGTACACAGCCCTCGCGGCATCCGGTCGAAAGAGCAAGGGGACCCTTGAGGCGGATAGCGCCCGCTCCGCGCGGCAACAGTTGCGAGCCAAGGGCATGGTGCCATTGGATGTCACCCCTGCCGCTGAGCAATCTGAGAAGAGCGCTGGTGGTTTCATGTCGGGAAGCCCCGGACTCAGCATTAAGAACCTGGCTCTGCTCACCCGACAGGTTGCCACTTTGTTGCGAGCCGGTATTCCTTTGGAGGAAACCCTGGGGGCAATTGCCAATCAGACCCGTAACCAAAAGATCCGGCGCGTAGTGCTTGCGGTACGCGGTAAAATTTTAGAGGGCCACAGTTTTGCTCAGGCCCTGGGCTGCTTTCCCAAAGCCTTCCCTAAGCTTTACCGGGCTACGGTGGAAGCTGGTGAGCATTCAGGGCACCTGGACGCGGTGTTGGAGCGCTTGGGTGACTATACAGAAGGTCAGCAACAGTTTCGCCAAAAGGTACAACTAGCACTGATTTACCCAATGGTATTGGTTTTTATTTGTGTGCTGGTAGTTACAGGCCTGATGGTTTACGTAGTGCCGGATGTGATCGAAGTCTTTACTGGCACCGGGCAAATTTTGCCTCTGCCCACTCGGATACTGGTATCACTGAGTGACTTTATTGCCGCTTGGGGCTGGTTAATACCGCCCACGTTGGGCGCTGTAATTGCGGGTGTGGTAATGATGCTGCGTCGCCCCGCCATTAAGTACAAGTTTCATCACCGTTTGCTGGAACTGCCTGTTATTGGCTGGATGGTTCGTGGTGCACAAAGTGCCCGCTACGTGGGAACCTTGGCAATTCTCACCGGCAGTAGTGTTCCATTGGTGCAGGCAATGGGTATCGCCCGTGGGGTAATGACCAATGAGTTTCTCAAAGATCGCCTGGAGACTGCTCAAAAGACTGTGCGTGAAGGGGGGAGCTTGCACAGGGCCATGGAGGATATTGGCTATTTCCCACCAATGATGATTTATATGATTGCCAGTGGTGAATCTTCCGGTACTCTGGACGAGATGTTACAGAGGGCTGCGGAATCCCAGGAGCAGGACTTACAAGGGGCTGTTACCGCTTTTGTGAGTCTGTTTGAACCGCTTATGTTACTTGTGATGGCCGCTATCGTACTATTTATCGTGATGGCTATCATGATGCCAATCATGAGCATGAACGAACTGGCTATGTAGAGCTCAAAGAGGTGTAGTCCACAGAATCGGGATGCAGGTTATTTAGGAGGGGAAGAAGATGAAATCCTTACTAAACAGCCGTGGCTTTACCCTACGCGAGGCCTCAAGGGTACTTATTGGTCTCGGTCTTGTTGGGGTGCTCGGCTTCCTACTGCTTTGATGGTGAAGATAAGCCTCTTTTTTTACAAAAACTGAATATTTTTAAATTGGGGTCACGATTCCTTTCGTGGCCCTGGGGGTTCCCAGCTTTCAGCTGAACTTGGAGAGAAAAATGCGAAACCTACGCAGAAGTGGCGGCTTCACTTTGATTGAAGTCATGGTGGTGATTGTGATCCTAGGTGTTCTGGGCGCCATGGTGGTGCCCAGTGTTCTAGGCAAAACCGGCGAAGCCCGTATGAAGGCCGCTCGCGTCGATCTTCGCGCTATCGAGACGGCTCTTGATATGTACCGCATGGATAACTTTGTGTACCCAAGCTCTGATCAGGGACTGGAAGCACTGGTTACGCGCCCCTCTGGTTTCCCTGAGGCAAAAAACTGGACTGAACCCTATTTGAAAAAAACTCCCAAGGATCCCTGGGGTAATGAGTATCAGTACATCAGTCCCGGCAGTGCCGGCGCGTTCGACCTGTTCACTCTGGGTGCCGATGGCAAGCCGGGTGGAGAGGGTCAAAATGCCGATATTTTTGCTGCTGACCTGTAATCTGGATTAAACAGCACTCGATGTATAAGCGACTAGCCCGCACTGGGCTTAAGCGTAATCGCGGTTTTACACTGGTCGAGATACTGGTGGTGATTGTCATCATCGCCAGCTTGGCTGGGATGGCCGTGATGTCCCTCGGTAGTTCCGGGGCGCGTGTGTGGGAAGGGGAGACCCAGCGTCTTTCCGCCCTGTTACAGCTGGTCGCCGACCGGGCGCTGATCGACAAAGTCCACTACGGTGTTGTTCTTGAACCGGAATCCTATACCGTGGTGCGGTTCGATCCGTCTTCTATGACCTGGCAGGCGCCGGATATGGCAGCCGCAGGCCGGCGCAGCCAGCGATTTGCTGCCCATGAATTCCCCGCCAATGTGCGCCTTGAGGTACTTGAAGAGGCGGAACTCCCCTCTACTCAATCCACCGAGTTTGCCGAAGAGCAGGGCGACGAAGAAAATATTAAGCCACAGTTTGTTGCCTTATCGAGTGGTGAAGTTCTACCGGTGAAGGTGGCAGTATTCCTAATCGAGGATGGCGACTATGCCCGTGGCGCCACAATTTCCTACAGCAGCCTGTATGGCCTGCAATTAGAGTGGCAAGCCGATGACCTTTAAGCGCAAGCTCATGGATCGCCAGGGTGGTTTTACCCTGGTAGAGGTTTTAATTGCCCTGGTCATCTTTGGCGTTATCGCCGCCAGTGTATTGCGTACCATGCAGAGTAGTGTCCAGCGCCAGCGGGTAATGGAGGAACGGCTCGCTGCCAATTGGGTGGCGCAACAGGTGCTTTCACAGGTTCGTGTGCAAACTCCCTGGCCTCCGATTGGTGAGAAAAAGGAAGAGGTGTCCTTTGCGCAGAGAGATTGGGAAGTGACCGCAAAAGTGGAAGCAACCACTGAAGAACGTCTGCGCCATATCACTATTAAAGTGGGTTATCCCGATGCCGAAAACCCAACCCTGACATTGGATGCCTGGGCGGCGGAGGAGTAGCCTCGATGCAGATTCCCCAAATAAAAGGCCAGTCTGGCTTTACTCTGGTTGAAGTACTCGTTGTACTGGTATTGGTGGCGATCATTAGTGTCGGCTCATTTTCCCTTCTGGAAATTTTCCATAGCACCGATAGCGTTGTTGAGCGACGCGCAGAAGAGCTACGCCGTTTTTCCATGGCGCTGTACCGTCTGGAGGATGATCTGCGCCAAGTTACGGCGCGACCGATAAAGAATGCCTACACGGGTTATGAACCTGCATTTCGTGGCGATCAGGATGAATTCGAATTTACTCGCCTGGGGGCGGCAAACCTCACTACTGAGCCGCGTGGTGAACTTCAGCGGTTGGGTTACAGTATTGGCTACCCCGAGAGTGATGAACGGAGCTCCTTTACAGAAGAGGAAGACACGGGAGCCCTATTATTACGCAGCCGCTGGCAGGTTCTGGATCGCGGACCGGATTCGGAACCCATTGTAGAGCCCCTGCTAGCCGGTGTTGAAAGCCTGACTTTACAGTATTTTGACCCGAATTCTGATGCCTGGGTTGCCCAGTGGCCACCTGCTGGCACTCCTACATCCCCGACCAGCGCCGATAGCCGACTACCAAAAGCCATCGAAATTGTATTACTGACCCGCCAGTACGGTGAAATTCGCCGGGTCTTCTCTTTCTCATCGGTAGCCTTTAGCCCCGCAGGAGGTGGTAACCCAGGAAGTGGTAATCCAGGAGGTGGTAACCCTGGGGGTAATAACTCCGATGGTGGAAATGACGATGAGCGGAAGTAAGTCGATGAAGACTTTGCGTCGTCAAAGAGGCGTTGCCTTGATCACCGTACTATTGGTGATGGTGATCGCTATTGCCCTGGTCTCGCATGCCATTATCCGTGACCAGATTTCCATTACCCGCAGTGGTGCTCTTCTAGCCAATACACAATTAGCTGAGTTTGTCGCGGGGGCCGAGGCCTGGAGCCGGGTTGCGTTACTCAAGGATTTTGAAGAGGATAAAGACGCAGCTCAACCTGCCGATCATGCCCTCGAGGCCTGGGCTTCACCGGCGTTGCAGTTCAATCCGGATAACGGAAAAATACGCATTAATATCAAAGACTTAAACTCTTGTTTTAATGTAAATAACTTGGTCTCAAGCAATAATGGCAATGACCAGTTTGATATCTTTCGCAGGTTGGTGAGCAATGTCACTGGAAAATCTGATTTGGCTGGAACTATCGCTGATTGGATGGATGACAATGATATGCCGCGCTCTTCCGCAACTGAGGATGATGGCTATCTCGGTAGGGATCTTGCCCACCGCACACCAGATACCTTGATCAGTGATATATCAGAACTGTCTTCTGTGCAGGGGATGGAATTGGAGGACTGGCAAAAACTGGCCCCATTCCTCTGTGCGTTGCCAGAGACGGAGACCAAAATCAATATCAATCTAGCTTCTCAGGAGCTGGTTGAGGCGGTGGACCCCTCCGCAAGTGTGAGCAAGTTACTGCAGTTTCGTGAGTCCGGCGGCATCCTCAGCCAGTCGGGAGACTTGTCTTCCTATGGCATCACCAAAACCGGCCAGTTTATGTTTCACAGTCAGCACTTTCTGGCGCGCATTGCTGTCCAACTCGGAGATAGCGAAGACTACCGCCAGTACTGGGAGACAGCCCTATGGCTCGATGAGGCTGGGGACGGCGAAGTAAAAGTTGTGCAGCGCCAGCGCCGCACTTTTTCTGGTGCAATGATGCAGGAATTACTCGACTACAAAGCACCGTAGCGAGAGTAGATAGTTGATAGCCAAAAGATTGTATGTTTAAGAAGAAAAGCGTAAATGAAATCGGCATGCCTGCAGTGCCACCTAAGCCAGCCTTGGTTCTGCTGCGTCTCACTGAGACAAGCGCCAATGAACTTGCCCTGCATCAATGGGGGGATGGCGTTTGGCGTGAAGCCGCTTTAGATGATGAATTCCTTTCAGCTTTTAATCCTGATTTCGAAGCGTCGGCCGAGCCCGATATCCACCCTTCTCTGAACCTGCCAGAGGGCAGCAAAGCACTGCTGCTTTTACCAGGTAACTGGGTCTGGAGTGGTGTTGAGTCTATTCCCAAGGCGGCGAGACGCCAGGCCAATGCCATTGGTTATATGGTGGAAGAACAGCTCGCGGAAGATGTGGAAGATCTGCACTTTGTCTGCACACCGCGCAATGGCGATATCTGTAGTATTTATGCGATCTCCAAGGGCAAGATGGAAATTTTGCACAGCCAGATTGAGCGGCTCAACTGGCCGTTGGTTGCGGCGCTGCCGGAATATCTCCTGCTGGATCTGTTGGAGAGTGATGTCTCTCTATGGCTCGATGGTGACCAGGCTCATGTTTGGCAGTCGAGTGGCCAGGGATTATCAATCCGCCGTGAATACCTCCAGCCACTACTTGGCTCTCTGCTGGGTGAGGTTGTTTCTGCTGAAGAAGAAGCCAATGAAGAGGCTGAGGGGAAAAAACTACTGCTGCTGGGTGCTGGCGAAGAGGATGGTCTTGTTGTAGCGGAGCTTGAGTCCCTTTTTGCCGATCGCCTTCAGATGAATCAGCGCCCCCCAGAAGAAGTTTTTCTGGAGCGTTATAAGCCGGGTAAGCTCAGTAACTTGCTGAGTGGCGATTACCAGCTAGCCAGCGGCAAAACCGAGTCGGTTTGGTGGGCAAAACCGGCAAAAGTAGTCGTTTTTTGTTTTGCGGCCCAGCTGCTTTTCTTTGTCGGTGCCGGAGCCTATTACCACTGGCAGGCTGAGCAGGCCGAGGAGCAGGCCCGCACTATGTTCGCGGAGATGTTTCCCAATGTTCGCCCTTCCGCTCAGCTACGCCGTCAACTTGATGGATTTTTGAAGAATGCAGGAAATCAGGGTGGCGCTTTTGCCACTCATATGCAACAGCTGAGTAAAGTGTGGACTGAGCAGCGAGGCAAAGAGATGGAGCTGCAGTCCCTGCGCTTCGATGGGCAACGAGGAGAAATGGTATTACAGCTCAAAGCGCAAACTCTCTCAGATCTGGATACTTTTGTCAGCAAACTCTCCAGTAATGGTCTACGTGCTGATTTACTCGGTGCCAATGAACTGAAGGAAGGCGTTTCCGGGCGGGTACGCGTGCAATAAAGGCGCAGTGTATTAGACGAAAAGAACTCGGTAGTTATAGCAGCATGAAAGAACAAATCGAACAGTGGAAACAGAAGTGGCAGGCGCTGTCCCCTAGTGATCAACGTGCCCTGAGTATTCTCAGCCTATTCGCAGGCGGATTATTTATTGTCTACGGCCTGTTCAGTCCGGCCAAAGGCTTTTTTGATGAATCCCGCGCTCGAGCAGAAGAGTCTCGGGAGCTGGTTCAGTGGATGGAATCCCAACGCCCCGTACTCTCCCGTATACAGCCCAATGGAATGGACGGTCAAGCCTCCGGTACCTTGTTACAGCGGGTGACGAATGCAGCCAAACAAAACCGGGTTACTATTAAGCGTTTTGAGCCGGAAGGGGAAACCCGTATTCGCTTGTGGGTTGAAGAAGTGCGATACCAGGATCTTCAACCATGGTTGAATCAGCTGATGAAAGAGCAGCTAAGTGTTCGCACTATCAATCTCGATGCTCTCCAGGAGCAGGGCATGGTATCCGCGCGCCTGACAATTGAGGGGTGAGGGTAACTCTGCCAGTTGCTATGGAAATGGGGAAAAGCCGGAGAGTGAATTCGGCATTTCTCAAAGGCTCGGGGAGTGTTCTATCAGTCTCCCCCTCTTTACGACAGCGTGCTTCCCTCAGGCAAAAAGATACTCCTCTGTCCCACTTCTTACCCACACCCCCCTAATTTAGCCAGAATTGTCGCCAAAAGCCCTATACTGAAGTCAGGAAAAGGAAAAAGGTGCCATCATGCTTTTCAAAGATGTAACCACCAAGCACTTGGTTGAAGTGGCCGATGTTGTCACGCTCTCAAATCCGTATGAACTGACCGTTGTTGGGCGTTATTTGTGGGGAGAAGAGATCCAAGACCCCGAAGTTTTCGATAAGACAGATCTGTGTTTTCTGTCCGGTGAGCCACTGCCCAGATGTTGGCATGACAGTCGCTACCGTGAGAAGGAAGTCCGACGCTTGCGCTGTGGCACCCACGCTCAGGAAGATGGAGACTATTATCAGGGCGCCTGAACTGCCAGTCATGTGAAGTGGTATGCTGACGGCACTATTCGGCAAGTCTTACCAGCAGCTGGTAAGCGCTGTACAATGCGCGCCAATTTTTATAAGCGAAGATTTGCATGACTTTTGAGCAGTTTGAAGAGTATTCCCTGTGGTTGGGAATTGGCGCCCTTATCCTATTCATGGTGTTTATTGTCTGGAACCTGGCCAAGGACTCTAAAGCGGGTAAATTTGGTACCTTTATCCTGTTCATCGCGCTGGGCCTTGGATTGCTCGGGTTTCTTATAAAAACAGTACTGGTTGAAGTACTAGGGATAGGCTAGGGACCTCTATGTCACGGGATACCCAATGCTCCAGGGAAGGTCGCTATGACATTATTTGATCGCCCTGAACTCAAGGTGCAGAAGGATAGACGCATCTGCCGTGCCACCGATATGCGTATTGCCAAATACAGTCGGCGGGGCATGGTGCTCTCATTTTGTGCCTTTTTAATCGCGGCCACCATAGGTGACATGCGGTTGGAGGCCCCGAGGTTGCTATTGATCCTGGGAGCCGGGCTAGTAGTACTTACGCTGATTCGTGGTTACTACGTATTCCGCTTTGGTCACCTATACAGTTCGGGGCCGAATCGCTGGCGAAATCACTATTTTTTCGTCTCGATTCTCGGCTCTATCTGGTGGGGTCTCACGCTATTCTATTTTGTCTACCTGATGGGGTTTGCCCCAGAGACCCACTTCCTGTGGATCTACTCCGTCATCTTTTGCTCCAGTGTTACCACGGTATTCTCACCCTATCATCGCTTTCTCACCTGGTTTACCGTGACCTCCCTGTTGCCAGCTGCCCTCATGGCACTCTTTTCCGGCATGATCCTCGGCACCATCTACGGAACCCTTACTCTGGCCTTTATCTGGCTGACTGCACACCAGGGGCGACGGGAGTCAGAAAACTACTGGGAGCGGCTGTCGGCAATGCAGGAGTTACAGCAGCGCGCCAGTAGCCTTGCAGCTGCACGCAAGCACTCGGAAGCGGCAGTTGAATTGACCAATGAATTTATCGCAAATATTGGTCAGGAATTCCGTAGCCAATTGTCAGATGCTTTGGGCGCCCTGTCTCTGTTGGAGGCGGAACCACTCAGTGAGCGACAAAAAGAGTGGGTAGGGCTGGCCAAAACCGCCAGTAGCCAGCAGCTCAAGCTGGTCGATAATGTAGGTCTCTTTACTCGTGTTGCCCGCAAGGACATCCGTATGCGCCAGGGGCCATTTAACCTGGTGAAAACGATTGAGAAGTCCTTCAAATTTGCCGCGCGTGCTGCACACAGCCAGGCTCTGGAATTCAATTTCCAGATTGATGACAGCCTGCCGGTGATGGTCACTGGGGATAATCGCAAGACAGCCCAGCTGATTCGCAATCTGGTGGACTCCGCTACAGGTATCGCTCAGCGCGGAGAGCTGTGGGGCGAGGTGAGTTTTACCCCTATTACTTCGGTTGAAGGGCAGCTGAGTATTACCCTGAGAGATGACGGCCGTGGTGAAATCCTGCCCGATGAAAGTGAATTATTCGGTGCCTTTTCCAGAATGGATACGAACCAAGTGACTACGGGCCTCGGACTCTCCATCGCAAAGGGACTGGCGGAAGCAATGGGGGGCTACCTGCAGCTGCATTCCAACCAGGATGGCAATCGCTATCAGGCGGTAGTCAAGTTCAGCATCGAACCCAATCAGCGAACTTACCTCACCCCGGATCGGCGTTTACAAGATAGTGAGATTTTGCTGATTCACCAGAAAGGCCTATTTATTTCCGGTCTGGTTCAGATGTTGCGTTCCTTCGGTATGGATGTGAAATCCCAGCGCTGGTGCGAAGGCTGCGAATGTGAGGTACAACAGCTGCTGCAACAGGCTTTGGAACGAGGTCAGTTGGTGATGCTGGTGCCCGCTATGGGAGATGACATTCTTTTTGAGTCTGTGACTCCTTTCTTTGAAAAGGCCCATACCGAAGATCGTGATTGCCCGCTGATATGCCTCGGCGGCTTTGGTCAGAAGTCCACCTTCGCACAGCTGCAACGACTTGTACCTTCGGCGCTTTACCTTGGCCGTCCGATAACCCGCAAAGAGTTGCACGATACCCTGGTGGAGAGAATCTTTGGCGGCGCCAAGCGAACCACCCGGCGTGTAGTAAAAGGCGGCGCCGATCAGCCGCGGCAATATTCTTTGCTATTAGTGGAAGATTCCCGCCCGCACCAATGGGTGACGGAGGAGATGTTACAAGCACTTGGTTACCAGGTGGACATTGCCAGCGATGGTGAAGAGGCTTTGGTCCGTTTGTCCGAAGGACATTACGACCTGGCTTTGGTGGATTGCCAACAAAATACCGATCACAGTGCCGAGATAATTGAGATGCTGCGCCGCTGGGAAACAGAGCACAGACCCGATGACCGATTGCCAATTGTCGCTCTGACCAGCACTACGGAAGAGCAGTTTGAAGGGCGTTGTTTGGCGGCGGGAATGGATGATTACCTGACCAAACCCTTGAGTAAGGATTTGTTACGGGAGACTTTAGCCCGTTGGTTGGGTAGTGCTTAAATCCGTTTGAGCAAGGCTGTCATACTTAGTTGTGGGAATGAAAAAGCCGCGGCAATTGCCGCGGCTTTTTTGTGCTTAGAATTCGTAGCGAATTCCCATGCGGGCGCTCCAAAGAGAAGCGTCTGTAACGCGGGTTTGACCAGCTGGATCGTTAAATTTGTTAAATACAAAACGACCCTGCTCATCAATGCTCGCATCTACAGCAGCCTGGAAGCGTGGGAAGGCACCCTCGTACATTACTCCCCAATCGTCGTTTAGCAGGTTGCCAAGGTTCTCGATGATAAAGAAAGCATTGAGTCTGTCGTCTGCGCGCCAGCCTGGCAGTTCCTGGTCAATACGCAGGTCGAATTTGGTCCACCAATCGCTGCTTAAGGAGTTACGCTCCATCGTACCGCTATCCAGGTCTTCAGAGTCGACCCATGCGAAGAATGCGTCGGTATCGAAGTCATCCCCAAAGACAACATTGGCATCGTCTAAGCCTGTTGGAACATAGAGCAAACCGCGGCCTCGTCCCCCATCACCAAAGATATAATTGGAGAAAGTGTAAGAGTAGGGAACGCCTTCATTTGCGCTACCAAAGAGGGTAAAGCGGGTTTCATATCCGGCAAGAAACTCACGGGCGTAGTCCAACTTCAGAGTAAAACGGTGGGGTACCACATAGTTAGAAGTCGCTGTGCCTGGGTCCTGGGCGTCTACGGTGGCGATAGTTGTGTAGTTAGAGTAGGCCACTGAGCTGGTCATGGGATTCACGTCTTCAGCATCGGTATAGGCGTATCCCACCGCTACATTCAGACCGAAGTCGAAGGATTTACTGAGCCCTAATGAGATAACACTGGAATAACCGGAATCACCCTTAACATTGGTGAGCATGTAGTCGCCCCTGCGGCCATTAGCGTTGGCGTAAACCGGACGGCCATCGGCTGCTGTACTAACTTGCTCTAAAGATAGGTCTTGAATAATGGCTGCATCTTTATAGTCGCTGTAAAGATAGTCTGCAGAGAGTAGATAACCAGACTCAAACTCATAGCTTCCCCCAACTGCATATTTCCAAACTGATGGAACCTCAAAGTCAGGGTCCATCATATTTACGCCACCTAAAGAGCCTTCTCCACTAGCAACTTGATCGTAAAGGGATTGTGGTACGTCGAAAATTGGAGTGCCGTTACCAGTCCAGTCCATATCAAATAAAGGTGTGCCACTGCTATCACTTGCCTCAATTTGTATAACACCGTTATTGGAGTAATTGTTGGAAATCCATACATTCGGATTGCCACCCGAGTAGAGGCCAACCCCTCCGTGTAGCTCCAGGTTGTCATCGACATTCCAGCTCAAGCCCAATCGGGGTTGCAGCAGGTCGAGACCGTCCATGGTATGTTGGTTGGAGAAGCCATAGGCTGCTGTGAAATCTGTATTGGCAACAGGCTCATCATCACTACTATAACGATCGTAGCGCAGGCCGGCGACAACTGTGAGATCGACGTCGGCAAAAGTGTACTCATCCTGAACGTACAGAGTGTCGATGTCGTATGCAAATTCAGCGGCGGCATCCAAGATATTATTGGTACCAGTAGCATTCTCATAAATAATTAAGTCGGCAACGCCTTGCTCAAAATTTTCAATACTACTAAAACGATATTCACCCGCGGCTTCTTGAATAAACAGGTTGTAAATATCGAAATTTTCGTGCTCGTAGCCGGCAGTCAGGTTGTGCTCACCCAAAAGCAATTTGCCGGCGAGTTTAAAGGTCAGGTTATCATAGCTCAGCTTGTTAGCGTGACGGGAGTCATCAGCACCGAGATAAACAGTAGCATCTGTGTCACTGCCATCGTTGTCATGATCGTAGGAAGTGCTGATTTGAACTTCACCAAAATCAGTACCTCCCAGGGAAATTTGTCGGTTATCCAGCTCGGAATAACCAATCTTCATTTCAGTAGAGAAAATGTCACTCCAATCTGAAAATAACTGTACAACGTAGGAGTTCAGCTCTGCACCGCGCTCATAAAAGTGATTGGACAGTTCCAGCTCATCGGGATCACCATCGGACTCGGCGATAGAAAAGCCATCGTTGTAGTTATAAGTAAATGCCGCGCGATGGTTTTCAGAAATATTCCAGTCAAACTTAACTAGTAGTTTTTCATCTTCTTCTGGAAGGCTACTGGGCAGACTGCCCGGATTGTAACCGTAGACTTCGTTGGAAATTCGTACAATTTCGTCCAGTTGAGCCTGGGATACGCCCTGGACTTCAGTAGCGGCATTGCTTCCAACTGGGCCCCGGTCAAAAGTAGCTACACCATCGAGTTTTTCATAGGCTGCAAAAAAGAAAAGCTTATCCTCGATAATGGCACCGCCAAGTGTTGCGTTGTAACGCTTTTCATCAAACTTGGCGACGTTGATATCCTCTCCCTCTAGAGAGTCTCCACGAAAACCATCATCGGTATAGTCATAGAAAAAAGAACCGTGCCACTCATTGCTGCCGGATTTGGTCACAGCGTTGATATTACAAGCGCTGAAGCCACCATACTGTACGTCAAATGGTGCCAGCTCAACGGCTACCTGATCGATAGCGTCATAGGAGAATGGCATACGCTCAGTTGGATAGCCGTTGCTATTCAAACCAAAGTTGTCATTCATTCGCACGCCATCAACAGTCAGGCTGTTGAAACGAGGATTGGCTCCCGCACATTGAACGGAGTCTGCATAGGCCTCATCAATATAAACACGTGGGTCAAGACGCAGTAGGTCCTTGATATCACGACCACCAGTCGGTGCACTTGTTAAATCGTCGCTGTTGAAGTGGGAAGAGGGGCCCACTGCCAATCGAGAGCTGCTCAAAGCCTGGCCAAGAACGCTGACTTCTTCAAGGCTGGATGAGCCCAGAGTTAACATTAGGGGCAGGGTATCGCCTACGGATAAGTAGATATCTTCGAATACCCTTTTTCCTTGATCGGATTCAACCGTCACTATGTAGGGGCCGCCAACACGAAGGCCACTTACATTAAACTGACCGGACTCTCCCACCTGTGTTGTGCGTCGGCTGTTAGAGGGAGTATGAACCACCGTGACTTTTGCATCGCTGATTACTTCGCCACCACTACCAGTGATAGAACCGCGAATGGCTGCGGCGGTTTCTTGTGCGTAAGTGACTTGTGTTGAACCAATCGCGGAGATAATCGCGGCGGATAAGCACATGCGCCGGAAAAGTGAAGGTTTCATAACTAAATCCTGGTCTTAAATGAGCCAACAGCGTGGCTTAGAGGGTACTGGTTGTAATCGGCTCCCGAGACGCTTCCCCAGGTCTCGGCCAGTGTGCTTTTTAGCGGGTGAAATTGAAGGGCAGGTTAACGATTTGTTGCAATTTGGTAACAAATTAGTAGAACGCGATTTATGAATAACCATTTGTCACAAATGTTTATTAAGGTAGCTGCAAATTTCTATAACGGATACTCGAGATGGGTAAGCTGAAAAAAATAATCTGTATAAATATTGTACTTGTGGGGATGTTCAGTGTTCTCAAGGTTCATGCCTGGGGGGACGATGGCCATAGAGTGGTTGGGGAAATTGCTTGGCGCTATTTGACCCCAGATGTAGCCGCAGAAGTCGAACTTCTTCTAGACGAGGTTGGGGAGTCACATCTGGCGGAGTCGGCTACCTGGGCGGATCGAATCCGCTCTAATGAGCAATACAACTGGGCTGCCCCCATGCACTATATCAATCTGTCGCGCGACTGGCGCAGCTATGTTGCGGCGAGAGACTGTCCTCCGGCGGGTTGTATTCTGAAGGCTATCCAGCAGTTTGAAGAAGTTCTTGCAGATCGCAGTCGATCAGGTACAGAGCGCGCTGAGGCCCTGATGTTTATCGCACACTTTGTGGGCGACCTACACCAACCCCTGCACACAGGTCTCTACTCAGATAGAGGCGGGAATGATGTAGTGGTGCAGTTTTTTGGAGAGGAAACCAATTTGCATGCGCTTTGGGATATCCATCTCGTCTCACGGATAGTTAGCGATTGGCAGGGTTATGCTAAAGAGCAGACAGAAAAAATCGGTGCGGCCCAGAGCCGGCTTTGGCAGTCTACAAATGCTGCACACTGGGCCAAAGAGTCCCACCAGCTGGCACATAAACTGGCTTATACCAATGAAATTCAGTTGGGCGAAAAGTATTTCCTGCGTTGTCGGGATTCCGTGGAAATGCGCTTACAACAAGGTGGTGTACGCCTGGCTGCCGTGATTAATAGAGCCCTGGGTGAGGGATCTCTTGAGCTGGTCGATCACTAATACGAATATCAGAAATTACTGATAAATATTTCTTAGTGGAGCTGATAACTTCAGCTCCAGGCTTACAATGTATTTAGCAAAATAATTTCAACCAGGCGCTCTTTGTAAAGGTAGCGAGCGCTTTTGCAAAGTGCGCATTATTCGAGAAGGCATTTAGATAACCCCTTCCCAAAGAGATGTTGTGAATATAACAGCATCTCTTTTCCATCCTATTGATGAGAAATCTGTCTAACTATTTGTTTGGCAGGTTTTTGGGCGCCTACTAAATGGATGGAATCGGCGGCTGTGACTAATCTTTCGTCACTTCACTTTGTGATGAGAAAAAATAATGAAAAAGCCGCAATTGTGCCGAAAACTACTCGCCTCATTTTTCCAGGTATTTCCCCTTATTCCCGTCACCGCGGTTTATCTCGCCAATATAGAGCCAGCCAGGGCAGATTGTACGGTCTCTGGAACCACTGCCACCTGTACCGGCGATATCACTGAAACCATTGAATACACCGATGGCTCTGTGACCGAAGTGATCCTTGAGGATCAGACCTCCGCGCTATCGGCCGATGATGGCATCATTTTGACGGATATCGAATCTGACGGCGAAGATGCATCCGAACTGATAATCACCATCGAAGAATCTGATTACGGCATCGATGTGACCGATACCGCCATTGAGATCATTGCCGAGGGGGGAGATGGAGAAAGCGCCTCCGGCACTAGCGGCGCCGCCGGCGAGGCTGGTGGTATGACCAATGAGGTGAGTGTCACCATTG
The DNA here is from genome assembly GCF_020524905.1 of Microbulbifer variabilis. Classification (GTDB taxonomy): domain Bacteria; phylum Pseudomonadota; class Gammaproteobacteria; order Pseudomonadales; family Cellvibrionaceae; genus Microbulbifer; species Microbulbifer variabilis_A. The sequence goes on from NZ_JAIVKI010000006.1 coordinate 124,180, forward strand.
ATGACGCGCCTGTCACTGCTGGCGGTGCGGGTATTCTGGGTATCAGTTATGGGGGCTCTGGAGGGGATGGCGCTTTTGACGAGAATGAGCTCGATGAAACCACTGGCGGCGCTGGCGGCGCGGGCGGCGTTGCGGCGTCGGTCGTTATAGAGCTTTCGGAGGAGATGACCTTTATCAGTCAAGATGGCATCGGTATCCAGGCCAGTGTTAAGGGCGGTGATGGCGGAAACGGTGGTGATGCTAACACCAATTTTTTTGCCGATTCTTATGGTGGCGCCGGCGGGGATGGCGGCGAAGTTGCGGGTGTCAATATCAAAAATGTTGATTCTTCTGGCGAGGTGACAGGCTCTATCTCGATTACCAGTAGCGGTGACTACGATCACGGCATCGTCGCGGAACTGGTTGGCGGTGATGGCGGCCAGGGGGGGATTGGCTCGGGGGATACCAGTTATGGCGGGGATGGTGGTAACGGCGGCGTCGCCAATGATGCGGACGTTACCCTGGAAGAAGTGACGATCACCACCAGCGGTGAGGAGGCCCAGGGACTGCTGGTGCGCAGTTATGGCGGAGCGGGCGGTGCCGGTGGGCAGCCCGGCGTGGCGTTTAGCGTGAATGGCGCCGATGGCACGGCGGCGGCCGGTGGTGAGGTCAATATCGCCTTTACCGGCTCTATCACCACCTCTGGCACTGAAGCGCGGGCCATGCTGTTTCAGTCGGTGGGCGGTTTCAGTGGCGACGGCGGCGATGCCGGCAGCTCCTTCAATGCCTATGGTGCGAACACTACCTCTGCCGAGGCCGATGGCGGCGCCATTACGGTCAGCATTGGCAGTGGCAGCTCGCTGACGACAACCGGCGATGTGGCTCCGGCCCTTACTGCGCACAGTGTGGGTGGCAGCGGTGGAGCTGGCAGCTCCTCTAACGATATCAGTGCGCTCGGCAGCTCGGGCAGCTCAGGTGGTGACGGCGGAGAAGTTAACGTCACCATAGATGACGCCAGCTTTTCCACTGCGACCGAAAAATCGACGGCGATCCTACTGCAGAGTATCGGCGGCGGTGGCGGCAGCGGCGGATCATCGACAGGAATCACAGCAGTCGGCGGTTCTGGTGGCAGTGGTGGTGATGGGGGAGAGGTATTTCTCACCGTCAGCGAAGCGACGATTACCACGGCAGACGACAATTCCTACGGTATCAGTATCGCCAGTATCGGCGGTGGTGGCGGAACGGCGGGCTCCGCTAGTGGTATCGAGTCAGTCGGTGGCACCGGTGGCGATGGCGGCAGTGGGGATAAAGTGCAGCTCGAAGCAGACGAGCTAACCATTACTACCGAGGGTGATGATTCGGATGCGATTCTAATTCAATCCCTCGGCGGCGGTGGTGGCGATGGTGGTGGCGCCTTCTCCCTAAGTGCCGAGTTCTCGGCCGCTTATGGGGGCACGGGTGGAGATGGTGGCACGGGTGGTGAGGTGATCATCAAGCCGGATACGGATAGCAGTTTGTCCATCACCACCAGCGGCTCACGCTCCTCTGGCATCGTGGCTCATTCTATCGGAGGTGGTGGCGGCACCGGTGGCGCCGATATTTCGATCAGCGCCGGTATTCTGGTTGACGTCGATCTTGGCATGAGTGGTGGCGGCGGCAACGGTGCAGATGCTGATTCGGTTACGGTCGACATCGATGCCGATGTGATGACCTCGGGCAACCACTCCAAGGGCATCGAAGCCCGCTCCGTGGGTGGGGGCGGCGGCAGTGCCGGCTACGACATTTCAGTCAGTGATGCCACCGGGCTGGATTTTTCTTTCACTACCGGCGGGACCGGTGGTGAAGCCGGCGATGGTGAGGAGGTGACCGTGGACATTAGCGGCTCCATTACCACCACTGGCGATTTTTCCTCGGCCCTGGTGGCGGAATCCATCGGTGGTGGTGGTGGTGACTCCTCTTACTCCTTCAATGGTACCGGTTGGGATATTGGCTCCCTCGAAGTCACTCAGGGCGGTAGTGGCGGTGAGGGCGGTGATGGCAACGAGGTTAATGTCACCAGCAGTAGCACTATTTCCACAGACGGATACTCCTCACACGGAATCTACGCTCTGAGCCTCGGCGGTGGTGGCGGCGATGCAAGTTGGGCTTTTTCTGGCGACGCCTTCGAAATGGCAAGCGTGAATGTTGCCGTCGGTGGCGAAGGCGGTGACGGCGGTGATGGTGATCAAGTCTGTGTTGTTACTGAGTCAGAAAGCATAACCGTGATGGAAGACCAGTCTTACGGTATTTATGCCCAATCGATTGGCGGCAATGGTGGTAGTTCCTCTTTTACCATCGCCGGTGATGTCTCGGGCGGAGCGTCGGTGAATCTAAGCACCGGGGGAGATGGTGGCGCCGATGGCAATGCCGACAATGTCGAAGTGACTTCAGCCAGTACTATCAAAACTGAGGGTGACAGCGGGTTTGGTATCTTTGCCCAGAGTGTTGCCGGAACCGGGGGCAGTGCGGGTATGACGGTTTCTGGCAGTGTCGTCGAATTTGGCAATGTTGAAGGTTCAGTGGAAGGCAGCGGCGGTGATGGCGGCAGTAGCGGTACGGTGACCGTGAACAATACCGGTAGCATCACTACCGAGGGCAACAATGCCATTGCAATTTATGCCAACTCCAATGGCGGCGGTGGCGGCTCGGCCACCGGCAGTATTTCGGCGTCCGGTTTGACCATGGATGATGTGACCTATGCCATCGGCGGCAATGGAGGCACCAGCGGCACGGGCGGAGACGTTTCGGTAACCAGTAGCGGCACATTATCGACGGAGATGCCGAACGCGACGGGCATCAAGGCAACCAGTACCGGCGGTGATGGCGGTAATGGTGGCTTTGCTTTTACCGGCGGCCTTGATGCGAGTGAATATGTCGCCGGCAATGTATCGGTCACTGTTGGTGGTGATGCCGGCAGTGGCAATACCGGCGGGGGTGTCACGATTGATAATACTGGCGATATCACTACCTCAGACATCTTTGCGACAGGGATTACCGCGGTTTCCACCGGAGGCAGTGGAGGTACCGGTGGCTCGGTGTATTCGGGCCAGATTGAGGCATCTTCCGGTTATTCCGCCGATGTCGATGTCACCATCGGCGGTGATGGCGGTGATTCCGGGCAGGGTGGCGATGTGAAGGTCACCAATTACGGGACTATTAGTACCTCTAGTTTCTACTCCCACTCAATCTTTGCCAAATCGGTCGGTGGTAATGGAGGTTCTGGGGGGAGTGCCTACACAGTTTCCCTAATTGGAACTCAAGATGGCTCTATTTCTTTTGACCTTTCTCTCGGTGGCAGCGGTGGCGAAGGGGCTGTCGCTGGAGAAGTGACCGTGGATAACTATGGTGAATTGACAACCGTAGAAGGCAGCTCAGATGGCATCCATGCCTCTTCGATTGGTGGTAACGGGGGTACTGGTGGAAATGCGGGTTCAATCATAATCGATATCACGACCGATTCAGCTCAAAGCCTGGCGGCGATATCGGCAACGATTGATGTGGGCGGTTCCGGTGGCAGTGGAGCGGATGCGGATACCGTAACCGTCAACAATTACGAAAGTATTACCACCTCGGGTGAGGTGGCCAGTGGCATCTTTGCCCAATCCGTTGGCGGCGGCGGTGGGGCCGGTGGCTCCGCATCGAGCTATGTGGTGCAAGTGGCAACCTCTAGTGACAGCGGTTCCAACGATACCGATTTTGAATTGACGGTTTCCATTGGCGGCGACGGTGAAGGCGGCGGCGATGGCGAAGACGTGAACGTCACTAACACCGAAACACTGACGACGTCAGGCATCGCCTCCCATGGCATTTTTGCTCAGTCCATTGGTGGTGGTGGCGGTACTGGCGGCGACGGCGGCGGTGGCATTCAAGCCTTTACCAGCAATGATGTGGCCGATGATATTGCCACCTTTATCAGTGCAATCGACACGGTTGCCGGCTTTAGCCTGACGTCTTTGGTTGCCGATTATGAGATTGAGGTTGGTGGCTCGGCCGGTGTCTCCGGTGATGCCGGCGCGGTGACCGTCACCAACAGTGGTGATATCACTACATCAGGGGACAGCGGTGCCGCCATCGTTGCTCTTTCGGTAGGCGGTGGAGGTGGCTCCGGAGGCGATGGCTCTGGCGGCTTTCTTACCAAAGTCGCCCTTGCCGAAGGCGGCAGTGGTGGCGGTGATGGCGATGACGTCACGATCACCAACAGCGGCACCATTTCCACTTCCGGTAAGGGGGCCATGGGTATTTATGTGCAATCTGTTGGCGGTGGTGGCGGTACTGCAGGGGACCCTGAATTAGGGCTCGGCGTGATTTCCAGCGAACTCAATATCGGCCTCGGCGTAGCGGCCTCGGGCGATTCCGGCGATGGCGGCAATGCCGGCGATGTGACCATCTGTGTCGATGGGGAAATCATCACCAGCGGCGATTACGCCCATGGTGTCTGGGCCCAGTCGATCGGCGGCGGCGGTGGCGCGGCTGGATCGGAAGCCGATGATACCTACCTGGGCGGTAGTGCCGGCGCGGGCGGAAATGGCGGCAAGGTCACGGTCGAAACCACCGAAGAGATCGAGGTCTCCGGGGAATGGTCTGTCGGCATCTTTGCCCAGTCGGTTGGCGGTGTCTCCGGTGACAATAGCAACAGTAATTATGACAACACCGCCGGCGATGTAGAGATCATTGTGGGGGACGATATTAGCGCAACCGGCACGAGTTCCCGCGCCATTCTGGCACAGAGCCAGGGCTCGGAAAGCAGCGGAAGCATCAGTATCACCATAAAAGACGATGCCGAGGTGCTGGCCGACCGAGACGCAGATTCCGCCATTGTGCTGATCGATGGCGACAGCAATACCATCACCATTGAGGAGGGCAGTACCCTGGTGCGCGATCTCGACAACAGCGGTGGCTTTGGCTATACCGTGGACGCCACGGGTGGAACGGTCACTATCCAAAATGCAGGCACCTTTACCGGCTCCGTCTCTCTCGACTTTAGCTATGACCAATACCTGACCAACGAGAGTACCGGCACTCTGCAGCTCGGCACCAACTTCTCTATGGGAGATGACTCAACGACAAATGAGCTCAAAAACGAGGGGCTGATGACGGCAGGATTCGTGGATGAAATCTGGACCAGCGATGTGGCAGTCAAGTTGATCGTCCAGGATACCAGCGGCATCCTGTGGGTCGACTATGAGATGGGCGACAGCGAGGACGACGGCAGTGCCGACCTGATCTCGACTAGCCTTGAGGCCATACTGAACGGTTTTGTGGAACCCAATATCATCTCCGGCACCAACCTGCTGACCTCTGGGGAAAGCGGCACGGTCACCATATTCAAAGCGGATGAGGTGTATAGCGATATTGGCTTGAGCATCGACAGCGACAGCGTCACCGTGTCCTATGCGCTGGATTTTAATGACGACGAAACCGAACTTTATATGACCTATACGGTGGACTATTCCGCATCCACTACCACCACCTCCTCGGACGATGACTCGGATAGTGCCACTGCCCTGGGGGCCAATGCATCGGGGCAGACCACCTTGATCAAAACCCGTTCGCCACTATCGAAAGAGTCGCTGTCTTTTGTCTCTTATCTGGATAAGATCATTGTCGATGTGCGGGATACCTTTGATGACGGCTCGGATGAATATTCGGATATGTCCGATATGACGACATTGTTCCTGAAAACCAACTCGACTTCTGATCTCGATACCTATTATCGCGAACACAACCCCAATGAATCCGGTGCGTCGGGAATCATTGCATCGCGGACGGTAAGAATCGTACACGACTTGCTGAATAGTTGCCCGAATCTCGACCACACATCCTTGGATCAGTTTATGCTCCAGGAATCCTGTGAATGGGGAATGATTACGGGCAACAATTTTGACCAGGACAGAACTAATTACAACCCAGGATATGACGAGCATTGGGTGGGGTTGATGGGTGGAGTCCAGCGGGAAATTCGTCCAAAACTCTTATACGAGGTGGCTGTCGGTTTCGATCGATTTTGGTTGGATGACACCAATTTCAAACAGGATGGTTATCGCCTCCAGGGCGGTGGCGCCATCAAGAAAGAAATCGGCGAGACAACACTGTCAGCCATGCTTAGCGCTGGCCTTTTTGATTACAACTATTCTCGTAGCTATCACACCTATAGCGGCAGTTATAAGGCAAAGAGTAGCCCGTTTGGTGGCTTTATCGGCGGCGAGTTGCGTGCCTCGAAAGTATTTACCAATGGTGATTATCTGATAAAGCCAGCTATTGGACTGATGGCCATGCAGGTTTGGCAAGAAAGTTTCCGGGAAAAGGGCAAAGGCGACTTTAATTGGTCGATCGATAATTTGTCTAAGGGCTTTGCTGCCGTGAGGCCTGCGGTGGAATTTGGGGAAAGTCTAAATTACGGTGACTTGTCGGGAATAATCTATACCCGCTTTGGAGTAACGGCGTTTTTGAACGACCCGGATGTGAAAATGGATGCTCGCTATTCGAGCTTTGATGGGGCCCTGTCAACTTTCGGGTTTGACCTTGATAACGACCGGGTTTACGGTGAATTTTCAGCAGGTTTGGAACTGACGGTTAACGAAAACTTCATTCTCTCCTTCATTGCTCGAGGGGCTGTTTCGGAAAACACACGCCAGGCAGGTGGGTCAGTACAGCTTCGGCACAGATTTTAGGAACAATAGAGTTTAAAGCTGTAGTTTGGGCTTTACGCGATAACACCTGAACTTCTTCGAAGGCATTTTCCATATAAGCCCGAGTTACTACAGCTTTACTCCAAGAAAAAAAGAAAAATCAGAACTAGCCCACTTTAAGTGGGCTTTATACGACCACAAACGAGTCGCGATGCCTGGATTTACAGCTATCTCGCAAATTCAACCTGAAAGAACTCCCAGGCCTGTTGGTTATCTGAAGCGGATAAATTACGATTTGCATCCGCCATTACATACTTTCCATGCGCTGTTTTTAAAGTCACTCTGTCGTTTGCATTTAAACATGCCCATCCGTTGGTATGGTTGTAAAGAGTAAATTTTTCCCAGCTCATGGCGACACCAGCTCTGACATCGACATTATGATTGTTATACGGCGTGGCGCGTAAGTAATGCCCGTTATGAGAGCGTATCGAAACCGTATCTCCACTCTGAATACAGCGATGATCCACCCACGGCTGAATATTGCCTTTTTGCTCTAATGCAAGAGTAAAAGTTTCCCATTCCGCAGCAGGAGCGGGCATGTTTTTTGCCTCATCGTTACCACCATAAACTGCTTGAATACGTGTGTTGTGGTGAGTGTTGAGCAGGGAAGCGGTATGGGCTCTTGCATAAGTGGATGAATAAGACGTTGCGTGATTTGTCCAATTAATTGTTGCAGTAATGGGGTTGTGGTCACTGATACTCTGATGAACCTCATCATAACGATTAGTAGAGAAGCTAATTTGCGAATTACCACGAAATGCAATGTGGTCAACGCCTTTACAGGGTCCCTTGATATCATTGATATTGGTATTGCCAGCAGCGTAACTGACCTGACTGCAAGCCCAGGTTAAGCCTAAATCTGTGGCCCAGCGCCCCAATTCTGACTGATCAGGGCCCGGTTGCCAGCCACCGTTGTCGATCCATGCATTGAAGTCTCCCATCACAATAACAGGGTAACCCACCGAATTTTGTTGGATAAACTGTTTTAGCTGATTGAACTGGCCCGTTTTTTCTTGACCATTACTGGTGTCCATATGGGTATTGTAAAAGTGAACTTTCAAGTCTTTTGCCAGCTGAACTTCGGTGAATGTGAAGCCTTTCTCCGTTTCACAATCAGGACTTGAACCATTTGCTATAAAGTCCGCATAGGTACCCTTACAGCTTGAATATTCGATATGGAGCTGTCTGCCATTGATAGGGTGTTTGGAAATAGTACTTAAACCGTCGCCAAAGCTGAAAATTCCACCCTGGAAGTGATCACTTCTATAAGGGTATTCTGTTGGGCTAAGTGAAGACATAACGGCATAGTTTCTAACCCAGTTCTCCTGAAGCCCGACAATATCGTAGGCCTGCCCGGTGATATAAGTGGAAGAGAATAACGAGGCTTGACTATCTGAAATCCCCTGCAAGCCTTCTGGAAAGCCCTTGATATTGGCCGCCATTATTTTAATTTGACCGCTCTGCCCAGCTAAGTGCTCCGGTTGGCTATAGCCTTGATTACCCACTGTGCCTGTAAATCCGACCTGAGTGCTGGAGCTAATCAAAATATCCCAAATTTCAGAAAAGGTGATCGCTGAAGCGGAAAAACTAAAACTCAGGCTTCCTACAATAAATGCAGTTTTTATTAGTTTATTTTTCATTTTATTGTTGTCCATGGTTTAAGTTAGCTGATTATAATTTTTATAAATTATTCTTTGGGAACATGCTTTTGGTTGAGGACGATATGGGTTGTATGCTTATGCTTGATTTGCCACCTCCTTGATTCATTGTCGCGGCTGAATATAAATGGCGTCTATTTGGATATAACCTTATAGAGTCTCCAGGGAGTTTAATGATAGTTACTGAATGCTGTTTATCAATAAATAATCCACCAATAAATAAGAAGAGACGTAATGGCCAAGGCTTAACACATAGGAATGTGCAAAAGAATTAGAGAATAGTAATTACCAGGAGAATAATGGGCAGGTGATACGAGTTAGTACCATGTGAATAGTAGCTTCAGTTCAATATTAGACTGGCCAGTTCCGCTTGTTGTCTTAGCTGCCAGCCTGATTAACAATGGTTACAACTTGAGTACACAGCGCCAACCTCGGGTGTAAGCACCTGAGAAATATTAACAATAATGTAGTAGGTGTACATACATGGAACTGGTAGGACCTCACCGGAGCCTCAGGCTTCTCTGCGCCCCCCTTCTTTTGGGTGTATTAATGGCTGGTTGTTCGGAATCCCCCGAGAATAGCCCCGAAAACCGTTTGGCTTTAGCTCAACAAGCACTCACCCTGACGCCGACTGATCCTGAGATAGCCGAGATATATCAGCGAACCTGTCGTAGCTGTCATAGTACCGGTGCCAGTGCGGCGCCACTCACTGGAGATATTGCCAGTTGGGAACCGCGTTTGGATAAGGGAATGGATGTACTGGTTGAACATGCAATTAATGGTTTCCAGGGTATGCCGCCCCTGGGCCTTTGTTTCGAGTGTTCACCGGATCAGTTTGAGCAGTTGATCGCCTTTATGGCCACTGCGGAGTGAGGGAATATGCAGCAATCACGTCGCCGCTTTATTACTACCATTGCCGCAGGCTCTACAGCCATAGCCGCAGCTCCAATCTCCTCTATTGCCCGCACTTTGGTACAGGCCAGCGATTCAGAAAAGCGCAAGGGTATCCGCTGGCGTAACTGGTCAGGTTCGCAAGAGTGTGTACCCAGTGAGCGCTTGGCCCCAAAAACAATTGCCGAACTGCAGCAACGCGTAGCTGAAGCCAGAGGAACTATTAGAGCTGTGGGGGCTGGGCATTCCTTTACAGCTTTGGTGCCAACAAATGACACCATTATTTCGCTGGGGCGCATTAGTGGTGTTGTCGATCACAACCAAGAAACTGCCCAGGCTACGATTTATGCGGGTACTCGAATAGCCGATCTGGGCCAGCCGCTGGAAGACATTGGTCAAGCCTTGATCAATCAGCCAGATATCGATGAGCAGACTCTCGGTGGGTGTTTAGCAACTGCCACCCATGGCACTGGGGCTGGTCTGGGCTGTATGTCCAGCTATGTTATGGGGCTAGAGCTAATTACTGCAGATGGCAACACTCTTTGGTGCGATGCGGAACAAAACCCAGAGGTATTCACTGCAGCAAAAGTTTCCCTGGGTAGCCTGGGCTTGGTGACCAAAGTACGTATGCAAAACCAGCCCAGTTACAAACTGCGACGAGAATCCTGGGTGGCTCCAATGGAGGAGCTTATTGAGCAGGCCGAGACGCTCGCGCGGGCGAACCGGAATTTCGAGTTCTACTATATTCCTTTCTCCGGCATGTGTATGGCGGATACCCATCAACTGACAGATGAGGAGATCTTCACCACTGAAAGGGAAGATACCAATGATGCGGTGATGACCCTTAAAACCGTGAGGGATTGGCTTGGTTGGTCTCCTAAATTGCGCCAATACGCCTTGCGGTCCGCAATGGAGGATATTGAAAAGGAAGTGGTTGTAGAGTCCTCCTGGCGCAACTATGCCAGTGAGCGAAATGTTCGCTTTAATGAGATGGAATACCATTTACCACGAGAAGCTGGCTTAGCCGCTTTTGCAGAGTTGAGGCGCACAATAGAAAAGAACAACCTCAATGTTTTTTTTCCTATTGAAGTACGTTTTGTGAAGGGTGATGATATTTGGCTGAGTCCTTTCTATCAGCAGGATTCTGTTTCTATCGCAGTGCACCGTTATTTTGAAGAGGATTACCAGCCCTTGTTCAAGGTACTGGAACCGATCATGCGTAAGCATGGTGGTAGGCCTCACTGGGGCAAACTCAATACTTTGCACAGGCAGGATTTCGCGAAATCATATCCTCGTTGGCAAGACTATCTTGAGGTCAGAAACGAGTTGGACCCCAACGGAAAATTCTTAAACCCTTACCTGAAGGAACTTGTTAGCTGATTGATGCTATAAGGGCTCCAGTACCATGAGTTACTGCCCAAACCAGGGACTGAAAATAAAACTGTGGAGAGGACTTTGGAGAAAGCACGGCGGAAATTCATACTGGGCGGTGCGGCATTAGGTGTTGCGGCTGCAGTGCCGCTTTTGAGGCCAAAAGCCTTGGGGCAGGGAGGTCACAGCAACTATTTCCAAAATATCTCCAAGGCACTGGATGCGGCTGGCTTCTCTGGCCCCACAATGGTGGTGGACTTAAATCGCCTTAAAGCCAATGCTGATGTGCTCTCTGGGCACCTGAGGGGACACTTTGACTATCGTATAGTTGCTAAGTCTTTACCGGCCCTGGGCTTGCTGGAGACGGTAGCCAAGCAGACAGGAACCCAGCGGTTTATGGTGTTCCACCTGCCTTTTTTGCGGCAGTTGGCACAGTCACAACCACAGGCGGACATACTGCTGGGTAAGCCACTCCCTATTGCCGCAGCAAAAAGCTTTTATAGCAGCCCGCCAACGAGTGGATTTAACTCCGCTCTACAACTTCAGTGGCTAATCGACAGCCCTATGCGTATGCAACAGTATGCGGCATTGGCAAATAATATTGGGCAAAAGCTTCGGATTAATATCGAACTTGATGTGGGGTTACATCGAGGTGGTGTCAGTGATGCCCAGAGCCTGACTAAAATGCTCAATATCATTCAGGCAGAACCACTGCTCAGTTTGTCGGGATTTATGGGTTATGACGCTCACGCGGCTAAGATGCCGGGGATTCTGGGTGGCCCAGAGCGGGCTATTGATCGTGGCTTGAATATTTACAGTCAAAGATTGGAGCAGGCCAAGCGCATAATAGGTGAGCAGTTTCCCAAGGAACTGACATTGAATGGCGCCGGTAGCCCAACTTACCAGCTCTATAAGAGCCGTTCAATTAGTGCACCCTGCAATGAATTAGCGGCGGGTTCCTGTTTGGTGAAGCCTACGGATTTTGATATTCCAACCTTGGATGATCATAGATCGGCTGCCTTTATTGCCAGTCCCATCTTAAAGAGACTACCGCAAACACAGATTCCTGGTTTGGAGAGTTTGACGGGGGCTATGCGCTGGTTAAACCCAAACCGCGAGCAAACATTCTTTATATCCGGGGGATATTGGAAGGCGCTGCCGGAATCTCCGAAAGGGCTTTCGATCAATCCTATCTATGGGCGCTCTACAAACCAGGAAATGCTCAATGCATCAAACCAGGTAGCCCTGAAAGAGGATGACTGGGTATTTCTGCGGCCAACTCAAAGTGAATCGGTATTTCTTCAATTTGGAGATATCGCTGTTTTCAATGGAGAAGAAATTATCGAACAGTGGCCAGTTTTAAGCAACTCTTAGCCTACTGACTAAAATTGGTAGGGATAGGGCAAAGGGTCAGGATGGCTATATGATTAGCTTTACAAAGGTACCTACAGAGCAAACATCTGCCGCAACAGATATTGTCCTCGTCATAATTGCGGCAATAATCTGGTTCTACTTATATCGATCCGATTTTCAGCCCTATTGGAAACGGTATGTATGGCTTTGTTTCTATGCTTTATTATTTTTAAGTGCTCTTTTGGCTGGTTTTATTCATGGGACAGAGACATCTCAAAATATTCGAGTTGGTTTGTGGTATACCTTGTTTATCTTTCTTGGTCTTTTTCTGGTGTCTTTTACCCTGGCCGTATTAAATGATCTTATTGGTGAATATTATTCTAAAAAGGCGCTCCCCTATGCCTTGTTAGCAGGTTTTATATTTTTCATTCTGGCGGTGGTGAAAACCTACGGTTTCTTAACATTTGTTGTTTACCAGGCTCTTGCAATGAGTCTAGTTGTTATCGGTTATGCCTGGCTAGGCTGGACCGGTCGTTTGCCAGGTGCCTGGTACATGGCTCTGGGTGGAGTTTTTTCCTTCACTGCCGTGGTTTTTCAGGTCAGAACGTCGCTTGAATTTACTTTTATTTGGACGTTTAACCACAATGGGGTTTATCACTTAGTGCAGGCGGTCGGCGTGTTGTTCTTTTTTGTGGGGATAAAGAAGTCATTTCAGGCTGTAATCTAATGAATTTTTGTGGGGCAGTGCTTTCTACTTGGTTGTAGCCTCTAAACTGCTTAGAACAAAAGGGATAGTGATAGAGTTGCTAAAGCTTATCGACGACATCCGTAGTGCCCAGGTATTTCTTATAATAAGGGTCAGAGTTATCTTTCTAAAAAATCGTGTTGTAGATAGTAATGTTCACAAGAAGGCTATTCTATGGGCGCCAGAAATACTATATACGAATATGGGACCGTCGCTAAATGGCTTCACTGGATCATAGCAGTTTTGTTTCTTGGATCTTATGTCAGCGTCTATTACCTTAAATGGTTTACCGAAAAAGACACGCCTGAAAACTGGACTGCGTTACAGCTTCATTTATCTATTGGTATTACGATTGGGGCGTTTGTACTGCTACGAATATTCTGGCGCTTCACCAATCCTGCACCCCGGCTGGAGCCTGGTTCCAGGTTAGAACACATTGCCGCCCGCACTTGGCATTTTCTGCTGTACTTAGTCATGATTATCGCACCACTCACCGGATACCTGGGTACCGGGGTGAATACCGAATATTTTTTCCTATTTGAAATCCCTCAATTCGCCGACACGTCGCTTTTTACAAGCCTTGTGCAAAATAAGATGGGAATGACCTTCAAGCAGTTCGAGGAACCTATCGATTTTATTCATAAAGAGGTGCTGGGAGAATGGTTGGTATGGCTGCTTATTCTTGTTCATACTTTGGCAGCTCTTTACCACCACTTTATAAAGAAAGATCGAACCCTGGTGCGAATGACTACTGGTTAAAAGAGAAATAACCACTCCCTCTAAAACCAACAATCTCGATAATCGTTCAAATGTTCCCTGATTTGGATTCAGATGTTAATAGCCTTAAATCCAGGGTGCTCTGTTTAACCTTTGACAATCTTGGCGAAGCTAGAAACGTGTTTCTTAAGAAGTCAGCTGTTCCGGATTGGGAAGCCCCAGAGATCACTATTGGATTTCCTCAAATTCTACAGCTGTTGGACCGCTTGAAAATACGTGCGACCTTTTTCGTAGAGGGGTGGAGTGCGCTGCACTATAAGGCGATCATTGAGAATATTCACAACGGGGGTCATGAGATAGGTCTGCACGGTTGGATTCATGAGCGCTTTGCCAGCTTGGATCAGAGAGCTGCCCGCCAATTTATTCATGATGGTTTAAGAGTCCTGCAGTTGCGTGGCATCCAGCCCTTTGGGTTTAGGGCCCCTGGTGGCCAAGTGGGTGCTTATACCCGGCAGATACTCGCTGATTATGGTTTTATATATGACTCAAGTGTGGAAACCGCTCTACCAAAATGTATCCCTAATGATGTAAGCGGATTCATTGGAGATAAAATCCAGCAGCAGGAAAATGGCTTGGTCTGTATTTCCTGGCAGTGGTTTATGGTGGATGCCGTTCACTACAGCCTTGCCGACAATGGTTTACGAGATCCGCAACTTTTATCCGACTACTGGAGCCAGCTGATCAGGAATATTGCACAGGCTAATGGCTTTGTAACATTGATTTGCCATGCCCATGTGACAGGCACTGATTCTAATCGCATGGTCGCTCTTGAAAAAGTGTTACGGTTGGCATTGGCGCTCGGCTACGAAATAGTCCCTGCAATTGATTTATGTACCCGTGTAAGGGGTCTCTCATTGGACGCTTGAATTGATGCGTTCTTGAAGAGTTAAAATGTATAAAACTCGGGTAACTTGTTTATTGCTCATTGGCAGGATTTGATACCAATTTGGCATAGATGTTTGGCTTTCGGTTCTCTAATCTTCTTCCCGTAAAACGGCACTGATCTTTTGAGAGGTTCTGGCCCTGTTGACACCAAGGCGTAACTGGATTGGTTGTTTGTCCCAGGGTCCTAAGTGGTAACTTATGAGAAGTTGTTTCTGCTGGTTATTGTGCTTCAGCTCTCTCTTATTGCTGGTAGGCTGTGACCCCCCGGGGGAGTTCCACCCCATAGCTGAGAAGAAGTCGTCGCTATTCCTATTAATAGAAAGTCTATAATCCCGTATCTGCTCAAGCTAGGGCATTGACTATCGAATTATCTCTCTTTGTATGCTTGGGCAAGGCAAGAGAAATAAGGGTTGCCAAAAGTAATAAGCCAGTGGATACCAGCAAACAGGCTTGTAAACCGGCAACTTGGAACACCCAACCGGATAGCAAAGTTCCGGCTAGGCGCCCTAGAGCATTGGCCATATAGTAAAAGCCCACATCCATCGAAACCCCATCGTCTCTGGCATAGGCAACAATCAAGTAACTGTGTACAGAAGAATTAACAGCAAATAACACCGCAAAAGCCATTAGGCCCAGGAGTATACTGAGCTGTGGGTGGAAGCCGGCATATAGTGCGAGGGCGATTAGGGCGGGTATCAGAGTCAGCCCACCTCCCCAGAGTAGGGCTGTCCGCCCATCGGGAATTTTTGGGGAAAAACTGGCAGTGATTTTGGGAGAAAAGGCTTGCACGGCTCCATAGCCGATGATCCAGCTGGCCAGAAAAGCACCGACCTGCCAATGGCTCCAGTTAAACTGGCTTGCAAGGAAAACGGGTAGGGCGATTACAAACCAAACATCACGCGAAGCAAATAGGAATAACCTTGCGGAAGCTAGAATATTCACCGAACGACTATTGGAGAAAACATCCCGGAAGCGGGCTTTAGTTTTCGCCTTGCCCAGATTTGTTCGCAGAAACTGCCCGCTCAATAGCAATAACACGGCGAGAGCTATTGCCATCAATAATATTGCCCCGCGAAATCCCAATAGTGCGAGCAGGGCTCCCCCCAGGAAGAAACCAACACCTTTGAGAGCGTTCTTGGAACCGGTCAGCAGAGCAACCCAGCGATATAGTGCCCCTTGCGCATCGCGGGGTAATAAGAGTTTAATCGAGCTTTTTGCACTCATTTTGTTAAGGTCTTTGGCAATGCCAGAGATTCCCTGAGCGGCCATAACCCAGGGCACGCTTAGATAGCTGGATGGAACCAGCAGCATAGCCAGGGCGCAAACCTGTAAGGTTAAGCCGAAATTCATTGTACGATTGAGACCCAGGCGTGCACCGAGCCACCCCCCCACTAGATTGGTCACAACCCCAAAAATTTCATAGAAAAGAAACAGGAAGGCTATTTCTATTGGGGAGTAACCTAAAGAGTGAAAATGCAGTAGCACCAGCATACGCAGTGCACCATCGGTCAAGGTAAAAGACCAATAATTGCCCGTCACCAATAAATACTGGCGTACTGAGGGTGAAAGAGTGGAAAAAAACTGCATTGGCTTTTCTTAACTTTTACTGCTTGGGCGCTATCTGGCCTGGAGGTCAGGCCAGCCTTTTTGAGAATTAATTGGGTAAGGGTTTATTGGTCCATAGTACCGATTAGGCGGGCCAACTCTGCCGTGCGATTTGCATAGCCCCACTCGTTGTCATACCAGGTATAAATCTTCACCTGGGTGCCATTAATCACCATGGTAGAGAGAGCATCGACGATGCTTGAACGGGGGTCAGTTTTATAGTCCACAGAAACCAGAGGACGCTCTTCATAGCCAAGAATATCTTTCAGCTCACCCTCGGCGGCCGCTTTTAGCAAGCCGTTCACTTCTTCAACAGTAGTCTTTCGTTCAAGCTCAAAAACGCAATCGGTTAAGGAAGCATTGGCCAGGGGAACCCGTACGGCATGGCCGTTCAGCCTACCACTCAGTTCTGGAAAAATCGCAGTGATTGCAGTAGCAGAACCGGTGGTGGTAGGGATTAGGCTGACTCCACAAGCTCTGGCGCGGCGCAGATCCCCATGGGGTGCATCGAGGATTGTCTGGGTGTTGGTGATGTCGTGGATCGTGGTGATGGAACCATGCTTGATACCCAGGTTTTCGTGTATCACTTTTACTACGGGGGCCAGGCAGTTGGTCGTGCAGGAAGCAGCTGTAATGATTCGGTGTTTGGCCGGATCATATATGTGTTGATTCACCCCCAAAACAATATTTGGCACCCCGGCTTCTTTCACAGGAGCCGAAACCAATACTCTTTTTACCCCCTGGCTCAGGTAATCCTCCAAAAGAGCGGTGGTTTTCATTTTCCCGGAGGCTTCGATGACAAGGTCACAAACACTCCAATCGGTATCGGCAATGGCAAGGTTGCGGCTACAGCTTATTTCCCGGCCATCAACGGTGATGGTGTTGTCGCTGGCTTCTGCGTTGTGCTGCCAACGCCCATGTACAGAGTCAAAATTGAGCAGGTGGGCAAGTGTTGGGGCATCTCCTGCGGGATCATTGATATGAATGAATTCAATTTCAGGCCAATCCCAGGCTGCACGCAGAACAAGTCGACCGATACGACCAAATCCATTGATTCCGACTTTGATAGCCATTTTGTATCTCCTAAGTGTTCCTGATATATGAAAAAGCGCATATATTCAGGTAAATTTTTACAGCGATTTGGTACAGTTACCTACTGGGAATTTGGGGCCTGTGTGGCTTAGCAACACAGGGTTGCCCTTTGGGGTCTGTCTCCCATCTGGATCAAATTGTGGAGGTCTTCCTCAATAAAATGTCTATTTGCCTGCAGGGTATCCTGAAGGATCGATTTGGCCCAATTGCCTAGTGCCGGGTTAATACGGTAGAAAACCCATTGCCCTTGGCGGCGGTCCTGCAATAGATCGGCACCGCGGAGGAGGGCCAAGTGACGGGAAATTTTGGGCTGACTCAATCCCATAGCGGCAGTGAGTTCGCACACACAAAGTTCCTCCTCGTGGGAGATCAACAATAATGTGCGTAGGCGGGTTTCATCTGCCAGACACTTGTAAAATTGAACTGGGTTCAATGCTTCCCCCAATATTTAGTTATGCCACTTTCGCGGCTTTGGTATACACCAGCACAAAAAGCTTGATGCGAGTACTTAGCTCTAGCACCGTTGTGTAAAAGGGCCGGAAGCAGTGGCGGTTGGCTGGATCTTCAAAATCCCAGGCTATTAGCTTGCCATGGCCTGCGGCGGGCACATACTCTTTGTGGCTTTTGTCGCACAGGGTAATGACCAACTCAAAATCTCGGTTGGAAACCTCCTGTAAGCTCTTGGAATAAAGCCCTTTAATCGGAATACCGAAACGCCGCAGTGCTCTGATAGCCCGGACATCCACAGGTGTGGGATCAGTCCCAGCACTGGACACCTCGAAGAATTCTCCCCCGTAGTAGCGCAACAAAGCTTCGGCGATTAAGGAACGAGCTGAATTTCCTGCGCAGATAAACAGGATGCGCCTCTTCATAGGAGTGCTCCAGAACGGTGTACCGTTCAACTTAGCCAGCATTATATATGGGAAATCGAATATTCAAAGGGATAAAAAAACCGGGAGTAAGCCCCGGTTATTTCTAAAATGTCTAGAGCTTAAACTCCGCCCAGACCGGTGCATGGTCTGAGGGGCGTTCCATCGCGCGGATATCATAATCCACCCCTGTGGCTACGCAGCGCTCCATCAGGGGACTTGAAGCCATAATCAAGTCGATCCTAAGTCCACGCTTTGGCTCACGGTCAAAGCCTTTACTACGGTAATCAAACCAGCTGAACACATCATCTGTATCGGGGTTCTTCACGCGGAAGGTATCCTCCAAGCCCCAGGCCTTAATCTTCTGTAGCCACTCGCGTTCCTCTGGAAGGAAGCTACACTTGCCATCGCGTAGCCAGCGCTTGCGATTGGGCTCGCCGATACCGATATCCAGATCACTTGGAGAGATATTCATATCGCCAATGACCAATACCGGCGCTTCGGGATCGCAGGTGGTCTGCAGATAGGTATCCAGGTCTGCGTAGTATTTCTCCTTCGCTGGGAATTTTACCGGGTGCTCACGATTTTCTCCCTGGGGGAAGTAACCATTGATGACCGTGAGAGGTTTGGGGCCATCAATATCGAATTTTCCCATCACCATACGGCGCTGGGCATTTTCGTCATCAGTTGGGAAGCCATATTCGCGATCAATAAATGGCAGGCGTGAAAGCAGGGCAACACCATAGTGTGTTTTTTGGCCAAAAAAGATCAGCTCATAACCCAGGTCGCGGATAGCATCCACGGGAAAGTCTTCATCGGTAACCTTGGTCTCCTGAAGACCAATGATATCGGGTTGATGGCTATCTACCAGAGCCTGCATCTGGTGTAGGCGTGTACGAATGCTGTTGACGTTAAAGGAAACGACTTTCATTTCTTCCCCCAAATGAAAAAGGTCGGGCTTGCCCGACCTATAAGTTTCTGTGCGCTCTGGGTGATTCACCCAGAGCAGATCACATTTTTAGAAGTTGGCTACTTGCGGTGGAGCCTTGCTGGCCTTGTCTGCCAGTCCAATAAAGTCCGCCATTATATAGCCCGCTTCGTTCAAGATTGGATCTTTTTCCAGCTTGATCTCTACAGGACCACCGATGGCCGCCACTTCTTCCGACTCACTCTCTTCATAAGCCTCGAAATCCTTGTAGGGCTCTAGGCCTTTGGCTTCGCGGCGGCGGTTCTCCATGGAGAGCAGGCGCTGGTTTACATTTTCTCGCTCTTGCTCGCGCATCACTTCATTGAGAGAGAGATGTTTTTTGTCGGCGCGTTCGCTTTCAAATTTGAATTGATCGCGCAGGAAAACGAAGTCCGGATCCGATGCAGTGCGCTTGGTGTGCTTGCTGATCAGGTCGGGAATCAAAGTTTTCAGATTGAAATACTTAGCGTGTGGTACCGCGTGGATACGATCCCAAGGCAGGGCGGTATCGTACGAGCTCTCACCAACACTCTCAGTATCGATAAGCTGTGGCATGGGGATATCCGGTTTTACACCGGCATGCTGAGTGCTGTCACCGGATACGCGGTAAAACTTGGACTGGGTGATCTTTAACTGGCCTTCTTTCAGGGGGGCCATGGTCTGCACGGTGCCTTTACCGAAGGACTGGTTACCAACCACTAGACCACGGTTGTAGTCTTGAATGGCGCCAGCGAAGATTTCGGATGCGGAGGCCGACAAGCGATTGATCAATACCATCAGCGGACCGCGATACATGGCGCGGGAGCGGGAGCGGTTGTGCCGCGAAATCTGCTCGTTGGCGTGGCGAATTTGTACTACTGGACCCTGGTCGATGAACAGGTCGGTCAGCATGGTGGCTTCCTGTAGAGAGCCGCCGCCATTATTGCGCAAATCCAGGATGATGCCGTCAACCTTTTCCTCTTGCAGTTCATTGAGCAACCTGGCCACATCGCGGGTGGTGCTCTTGTAGTTGGGATCACGGCGACGGTAGGCATCGAAGTCAATATAGAAAGTCGGCAGATTGATTACGCCGATCTTGTAGTTCTTCTTGCCATCCGAAAACTCGAACACGGCTTTCTTGGCAGCCTGGTCTTCAAGCTTAACTTTACTACGCTTGATCAGGATGGTTTTGTGGGTGCCATCACCGCCAGTGGGAACCGTTTCCAGGCGAACGTAGGTCCCGGCTTTACCGCGTATCAGGTCTACCACGTCGTCAAGGCGCCAGCCGACAACATCAACCATTTCGCCTTCTTTATCCTGGCCGACACCTACGATCTTGTCATTTGGCTTGATTTTGCCAGTGCGGTCAGCAGGACCGCCAGCTACGAGGCGTGCCACTTTGGTGTACTCCTCGTCCGCTTGCAACACTGCACCGATGCCCTCGAGGGACAGAGACATGCTCATGTTGAAGTTTTCCAGGGAGCGAGGGGAAAGATAGTTACTGTGGGGATCGTAGAGACGGGTCAACGAGTTCATATAGAGCTCGAACACATCATTACTGTTTTGCTGCTCAAGACGCTTCTTCTGGCCTTTGTAGCGGCGTTCCAACAGGTCGCGAATCTCTTCATCCTTTTTACCTGTGAGTCTCAGGTTCAGGACGCTGCTCTTCAGGCGCTTGCGCCACAAGTCATCGGCATCATTGATGGAGGTGGGCCATTGGCTGTCCTCACGGTCAAGCTCCAGGGATTCATCGCGATTGAAATCGAACGCGGGTAATCCATCCTCTAACTGAGAGAGGATATTGTCCAGCCGATCCCCCATACGAAGGCGGAAACGGTTGTAAATCTCAAAGCCCGCTTTGACATCACCAGCACGCAGCTGGTCGTCCAGCTTGGTTTGCCATTCACGGAACTCATTGATGTCTGAGGCGAGGAAGTAGCTTTTGGTGGGGTCTAGAGCATCGATGTACTCATCCCAAAGGTCTTCCGACATTTCGTCTCCGACCTTGATCTTGTTGTAGTGCAGCATTTCTAGCTTGCCGACAATCTCCCTGGCAGTACTGCCCTGATCCTTTTCAGGAGCCAGGGGCTCGGTCTCTGCCAGAGCGGTTGTGGAAAGCAGGCCAATGACCAAGAAGCCGGAAAATAGAGCGGCGATCCGATTGGTAAGCATAGGGAGTCTCTTTATACGTCCTACTTCATAGGCGACCAGCCTTTATGGCTTGGCGACCTATAGCTTAGGACAAGTATAAAGGCTGAAAGCTCCAAAGGGCATGAAATACCTCCAATCAGAGATGGATCCTTCCCTAATTAGGTCGATTTAGCAAAATGGATTTTCCTTAAACCTGTCACCTGAGGCATTTTTTCTCATTTCGTGAGCTTGGATATGTATGGTCATCATCAATGTGAACAATGATTTACGTGACAAAGTGTTCTTCAGTAAGGCTTTGACAGAGAAGTTTGAGACATAGGAAGGCGATGCCAGCACCCTTTGTGTGGGTATTCTAGATTGAGGTTATGCCAGGTTCAGTAGGGGGATGTGGCTATCCGTTAGGGGCTTGTTAGAACAGATCAGAGCATCTGAAGGGGCGAAAATAAGAGTTGGCGGTACCGTCTGTTCATGCCGCCGTTAGTCCTCTATGTGAAATGAGTTGGCCCGGCAGAACACTCATAACCGATGCTACCAGAAGCTGAATAGTTGAATTACCAATGAATAAAATACATTAACAAATGTATCTATCTATTTGATAAATATGTATTTATTGAATCTTAAAGTGAATTCTTAAGTGGCTGGGCTGGCCAACTAAGGCCTTGCCCAACCCCTTTTGGGTAATTGTTAGTTTGGTAGCTGTTTCGTCATTATGATGTGGTCAATATTGTAACCATGCTTACTAACTGCCAGTTCCAGCAATTCGTTAACAACAGACTCATCCAATTGTGGGGTGCGACTCAAAAGATAAAGGCTGCTGCGATTGGGATCACCCACCAAAGACCACTGGTAGGCCGGGTCCAGCTCTAAAATCCAGTAGTCGCCGTTAGTCTTGCCATTGAAGAATGAAACTGCCAGCTTGCTATTCGTGTCATCAATGGGAATAGCGGTACCTTGAACACTAATGGGGAAACCGTATTTCGGGTGTAGGATTCGGCAAAAGTTGTAGACACTAATGGTGCCATCGTCGTTGAGTCCATAGTCTGCGGTAACTGCTGTGCAAGCCGGCTGGAAGATTTGTGGCAATCTGGCGATTTCGTACCATTTGCCGACATACTGATAAACGTCCACGTAGGGGACTGTCTCAAGTTCCGGCTCATTTTCGGCCCATGAGAAATGGGCCCCTAAAGCCAGTAGAAAAACCCCCAAACTTTTTACCAAACCCTTCATAGTCACATTTCCTTGTCATTTGATTGAATCACTATCCACCGTACCAATTGTGCGATGGCAAACTCTTTACGGGAGGAAAGCTGTAACGGATTAATCAATTATTGGTTTGAAGGAAAGCTTCACAAAAACATCAAGAACGGTCAGCTTGGCCAGAGGAATTTAGCCAGACCATATGACAGTAAGAGCAAACATGACTATTTGCCTGCTAATTGGCCGGACTGCGAGGAAATAAAAATGTGTAAAAAGCCATCATTAGCGGCTTCCGTCTCACTGACATGGGCTCTTAGCTGGTGGGCGATCGTTATCAACATTCCAATTTACATGCCGTTTTCGGTCTTACATAAACTAGGGTACGTGTTTCCTAACTGGTTTTGGTACCTTTCTGGCTTTAGTACCTTCTTTGTATCTTGGGTGGGTTTTTCTCTTATGTTCTTGCAATTTGGTGGGTCCTTTCGCGAGATTACGGCTGCCAAATCCTTCGAATATTGAAAATTGTTGGATAAAGAAGAAGCAGTAAACGAGCATAAGTTGGGCTAAATTTTGAACATTCTCCCAGCGTTACCGTAAAAAGTAATTGCGACGACTATGGTTAATAACCGCTTCCATCATGGCAAACCAATAAGCAGGCCTTTCTATGTCACAGGAAATCCCCGTTGATGTACTGATCCTTGGAGGTGGTATTCAGGGGATTACTCTACTGCGGGAGTTGACACCAGAGTACTCTGTGATTCTGGTGGACAATGACCTCAGAGATGCAGAGTCGCTACATTTTCATGGCTATTTCAGCTCTGGCTGGAATGCAGCCAACCCATACGCAGCGGAGGCATATAAAAAGGCGGCCCATCGTTGGCAGCAGGAGATGGAAAATTCTGGCGTAGCGAGACAGGTTTCTGGTTTTCACGCAGCTCTTCCCCAGGAGATGCTGGATATCGTTCAGCCAAACTGGAGTGTGGCAGGCATAGCTTTTGAAGAGACCAAGCTGCCGAAGCCTTTTTCCTCAAGCAGATTGCCTGAACACCGTAGCTTTCGCTTTGCTGGTGACCTGGTGTTTGAGGATGCTGAGGTTTACCGTAGTGTTGCGACTTCAGTGAGGCAGTATATTTTTCGAGGTCAGGTAGCCTCTTTTTCCAATGATGGCCTTTGCATAAAGGAGGCGACTTTGGATTTGGGTCTTGGAGGTCGCTCTTGCAGGATAAAGCCTGAGTTGGTGATATCTGCTTGCGGAGCAGGCAATACCACTGTGCTGGAGCAGCTGCAATTGAGTGCGGAGCAGGTGCAGAATGCCCAACTGGTAAGACCCCTGCATATGTTATTGGCTAGAGGCCCCAGCACACCTGCAGTCTCCGCCTTTTTGATTGATTTAGTCGTTATGTTTCACCCTCTGGAAGGCGATGAGGGACTTTGGATTCTCACCTTGAACCCTGAGCACCCCGAGTTCCGGGCGGGGCCTATTGATATGCATATTCCTCCTGAGATTGATCGGGATTTACTCCGTACATCCATTGAGCGACTTTCCCAGGCAATGAGCGATGAGAATTTTACTTCTTGGGCGGAGGGCTGCCAGTGGAGTGTGTATGTAGGCTGGAAAACGGATGCTCCAGGGCCAGAGGGCGGGCCACTGATGCAATTGAGCTACCCCTGTCCATACCACCTCAATGATTTCGGCTTACAAAATTTCCTGGCAGTCTGGCCCAACCACTGGGGGCTCGCTATAAATGCCGCGGAAGAAGCTGGGGAATGGGTTCGAACAAGGTTAAGTTCAAAACACCCTCAGCCATCGAAAGTTGGTGGAGTTTCACCAATCGGTGACCGTGATCTTTTAATCTCAAACAAGTGGCAGCGCCAAGAGTTACCCTGGCGCTCATGGTCGGAATTTACTCAGTGGGTGGGCTACCACCCATAAAAATCCACAATTACTCACGGGGCTGCTGAGGCTTACCATTAAATGGCAGCGGCCCCAATTACTGATTCTTTCTGGTTCAGTGGTTAGTGCAGCGTCTGTAACGATTGTCTGTTCATACGCAGGGCGGGGGAGAAGCGAATCATGTCCAGCAAGGCATCAATATAGTGCTGACCAAGCTCACCCAGATCTGCAATGCGAGAGGAGAGCAACCAGTCTTCAAGGACCCCAAAGAGACCACCATGTAGCATTTGTTGGGCCAGGTCCACATCCAGGTCTGCAGGTAATTGATCGGCAGCTACTGCCATTTCCAGCAATCGTCCCATACGCTCCAGCCGTTCTGTACGACCCTGCTTGATACGGTGGGTAGACTCACACACCTCATTGATCGAATCACATGGTAGGAAAATAATCTCCAGTAGCCGTTGCCATTCATCATTGCAGGAAATTTCATCAAATAACCAAACCCAGCGAGTACGCAAGATACCCAGGGGGTCAATTTTCAATTCATCACCAGCAGCTGCACAAAGTGCTTCACCGGGTAACTGCATACGTTCGGTTAGGGCATTGAGCAACCCGGCTCTATCGCGGAAATGGCTGTGCAGGGAATCACGGGTGACTCCGGCAAGCTTCGCGACTGCCGTCAGGGAGGCGTGGGAGAGGCCGAATTCGTGAAAAACACTAATCGCGGCGTCGAGGATACGATCCCGGGTTTTGAGTATTTGCTCTTCTCTATATTTAGCCATGGGCACTGCAGCTTCTTCATTATCATAATCGCCTCATTTGACCGCATATTCATTGCCGTTCACCGCATGAAAATAAATGAGACCTTAGTGCAAACCCTTGAAAACACTGGGTAAAAGTGCATGGTAGTCGATAATTACGCGCTGATGAATAGTTGATCGGCTTTCATCACTGCACATAAAATACGAAGTCATTGGAGTTAGACCTTCCTGTCACTTTCTCTTTTCCCCGCAACTGACCGCAGTACCCAGGCTGTCAGCCCCTGACCGAGGTAAACATGCTCAACAAAAAAGCGTTCATCAGTCTTCTGATCACAAGCTCATTGCTTGCGGCCTGTGATGAAAAGGCCGTCGCGCCGCAGATGATGGCGCCACAGGTGACTGTGGTTACGCTGGAATCTGAGCCCGTTACTCTTACCCGGGAACTGCCTGGGCGCACTTCACCTTTCAAGGTGGCGGAAGTTCGCCCACAAGTTAATGGCATCATAAAACAGCAAATGTTCCGTGAAGGGAGCCGAGTTGATGCCAATCAGCCGCTTTACCAGCTGGATGACGCCATTTACCAAGCGGATGTGGATAGTGCTCGGGCTAAGTTACAGGGCGCTAATGCGGCAATGAATATTGCCCGTCTCAAGGCGGAACGCACCTTGGGTCTAATCAAGAACGGGGCGGTCAGCAAGCAGGAAAACGATGCTGCTGAGGCGGATTTACAGGAGGCTCGCGCTGATGTGGCGTCGGCCAGGGCCGAGTTGCAAAGAGCGGAAATCCAGCTGGACTACGCCCAAATTACTTCTCCAATTACCGGTCGTATTGGTAAATCCACCGTTACCCAGGGCGCTTTAGTGACGGCCAATCAGGCGGCAACTTTGGCCACTGTGCAGCAGTTGGACCCGATTTATGTGGATGTCACACAGTCGGCTGCTGAGCTGGTTAGCCTGCGTCGGGCCCTACAGGCGGGTAGCCTTGACGATGCTACGCATCTGCCGGTGAAGATTTTGTTGGAGGATGGCAGCGAGTTTGAACATCAGGGCAAGCTCGAGTTTGCTGAAGCCAGTGTCGACCCCTCTACCGGCAGTGTGTTACTGCGGGTAGTCGTCCCCAACCCGGACAACATGTTGCTACCAGGCATGTATGTGCGCGCAATTATTGGCAGTGGCGTACGTGAGAATGCCATCCTGGTGCCCCAGCAAAGCATTGCAAGGGACCCCAAGGGCAATACTTCGGCCATGGTGGTCGACGAAGAAAATATTGTCGCCCAGCGTTCGGTGCGGGTTAGCCGCACAGTCGGCGATCGCTGGTTGGTGGAAGGGGGGCTCCAAGCAGGTGATCGTGTAGTGGTGGCTGGATTACAGAAAATCAGGCCCGGCGCTCCGGTTCAGCCCAGTGAGCGCCAGGACGAACAGCCACCTGCGGCAGCCGGCGATGAGAAAGCCGCTGCTGGGCAGGGTTCCTGAGGGTAGGGTTTATGGCGAGCTTTTTTATCAATCGACCTATCTTTGCCTGGGTCCTGGCCATTATCGCTATGCTGGCGGGCGTCCTGTCGATCAGTAACCTGGCGGTGGAGCGCTATCCGAATATCGCACCGCCCTCAATCAATATCGAGGCGAGCTATCCGGGTGCTTCCGCAAAGGTGGTGGAGGACTCGGTCACGCAAATTCTTGAGCGAAATATGAAAGGCCTGGATGGCCTCCTCTATATGTCAGCCACCAGCCAATCTAATGGCGGTGTGTCTATCTCTCTGACATTTGAGAATGGCACCGACCCGGATACTGCACAGGTGCAGGTTCAGAATAAAGTACAGCTGGCAATGCCACTGTTGCCCCAGGAAGTGCAATTACAGGGGGTCAATGTCAGTAAGTCCCGCGGTGGCTTCCTGATGGTTGCGGGTTTTGTGTCCGAAGACGGCAGCATGAACCGCAGCGATATTGCCGATTATATCAATTCGGCCATTGTGGACCCGGTCAGCCGGGTACCTGGCGTTGGTAATGTGCAAGTGTTCGGCTCCAAGTACGCCATGCGTATCTGGCTTGATCCCAATAAGCTGACGACCTATGACCTCACTCCCAGTGATATTGCAACAGCTGTACGGGCGCAAAATGCCCAAGTTGCTGTTGGCAGTCTTGGTGGTGCGCCAGCCGTACCGGGGCAACAGCTGAATGCCTCTATTACCTCACAAGGGCGCTTGCAGACACCGGAACAATTCCGGGAAATTGTGGTGCGCGGCAATGATGACGGCTCCCTGCTTCGTCTCGGTGATGTCGCCCGCGTAGAGTTGGGAGCAGAAAACTATGAGTTTATCTCCCGCTATAACCGCCAACCCGCCACCGGTATCGCCATTAATCTGGCCACCGGCGCTAACGCACTGGAAACTGCCGAGGGTGTTAAGGCAAAACTCAAAGAGTTGGAACCCTTCTTCCCTCGGGGTCTTACCTCGGTAGTACCGTTTGATACCACGCCTTTCGTTGAGGTATCCATCAAGGGTGTGATCAGCACATTGATAGAAGCGATTGTGCTGGTTTTCCTGGTGATGTACCTGTTCCTGCAAAACTTCCGCGCAACCCTGATCCCCACTATCGCGGTACCGGTGGTGCTGCTGGGCACCTTTGCGGTGCTCGCAGCATTGGGCTTCTCGGTCAATATGCTCACCATGTTCGCCATGGTATTAGCCATCGGCTTGCTGGTGGATGATGCCATTGTGGTGGTGGAGAACGTCGAGCGGGTAATGCGTGAAGAGGGCTTATCGCCGAAGGAAGCCACGAAAAAATCGATGCACCAAATTACCGCGGCGCTGATTGGTATCGGTGTGGTGTTATCGGCGGTGTTTGTACCTATGGCCTTTATGGATGGCGCTACTGGCGTAATCTATCGTCAGTTCTCAGCAACCATTGTTGCCGCTATGGCCCTGTCGGTGCTGGTGGCTATTATTCTGACGCCCGCACTTTGTGCCACGCTGCTTAAACCGCTATCTAAGGGCGAGGTCCACGGAGAAAAAGGCTTTTTCGGTTGGTTCAACCGCAATTTTGAGCGCGGCAGCCAGCGTTATCAAAGTGGGGTCAAGGGAATCTTGAAACGCAGTGGCCGCTTTATGCTGCTGTTTGTGGCATTGTCTGCAGTAATGGCTTTCCTGTTCCTGCGTCTGCCAAGCTCCTTCCTGCCGGATGAAGACCAAGGGGTGCTTTTCTCTATGGTGCAGGCACCAGTGGGTGCAACCCAGGAACGCACCATGGAATCTATCCGCAAGGTAGAAGATCAATTTTTGGATAATGAACAGGACACAGTAAAGTCAGTATTTTCGGTACAGGGCTTTAGCTTTGCCGGCAGCGGCCAGAATACCGGTATCGCTTTTGTGAATATGGAAGACTGGTCCAATCGGAAAGAAGAATCGCAAAGTGCTGGAGCGGTCGCCATGCGTGCCATGGGCGCGCTGATGCAAATCAAGGATGCCATGGCCTTCGCCTTTGCACCGCCGCCCTTACCTGAGTTGGGTTCCACTGGTGGATTTAACTTCTATCTTCAGGATAACGGCAACTTGGGACACGAAGCGCTGACGGCAGCGCGCAATCAGTTTTTGGGGATGGCGGGGCAGAGCAAATTGCTCTCTAACGTTCGCCCCAATGGTCAGGAAGATACGCCGCAATTTCGAGTAAAGATCGACAATGCCAAGGCCGCGGCCCTCGGCTTGTCGATAGCCGAGATAAATAGCGCATTGAGTACCGCTTGGGGTGGTTCCTATATCGATGACTTTATCGATCGTGGCCGGATTAAGCGGGTTTATATGCAAGCGGATGCGCCTTATCGCATGATGCCGGAAGACTTCCAGCTCTGGTCGGTACGCAATAATAAAGGCGATATGGTGCCTCTATCCTCCTTTGCCAGCTTCTCCTGGGAGTATGGATCTCCTCGCTTGGAGCGCTACAACGGCGTGCCTTCTATGCAGATCAATGGCCAGGCCGCAGCGGGTGTCAGCTCTGGCGAGGCCATGTTGGAGGTGGAGAGGTTGGTAGCCCAGTTGCCGGCTGGGGTCGGTCTTGAATGGAGCGGACTTTCTTATCAGGAGCGCGCCGCCGGTGCACAGACGCCGCTGCTTTATAGCTTGTCATTGCTGATCGTATTCTTGTGCCTCGCCGCTCTCTACGAGAGCTGGACAGTGCCGACCGCCGTATTGCTAATGGCGCCCCTGGGGATTCTCGGTGCCGTATTGGCCAACAGCTTGCGCGGTATGGAGAGGGATATTTATTTCCAAGTCGCCATGTTGACTACTGTCGGCTTGACCAGTAAGAACGCCATTTTGATTGTGGAGTTTGCCAAGCAAAACCTGGAAAGTGGAATGGAATTGGTAGAAGCAACCATGCGGGCAGTCCGCGATCGCCTGCGCCCAATTTTGATGACCTCACTGGCTTTTGGTTTGGGGGTTCTTCCACTGGCGATAGCCACTGGTGCCGGTTCCGGCGCACAGCGTGCGATTGGAACCGGGGTTCTGGGAGGAATGGTTGTGGGCACGCTACTGGGTATCTTTTTTATTCCGTTGTTCTTTGTGGTGGTGCAGAGGCTGTTTGGACGTAAAGCTAACAGTACTGATACTGGGAAGGATCAAGTTCTTGCCAGTAAAAAGACAGAAGCTGCGGAAGCTTTGTAAGTCTCAAGCCAGAGAAAAGCCAGGCCGCATTTCCCGGCCTGGCTTTTTTGTATTCGCTCTTTGATAGAGCGCAGCACTAATGTAAGTGAATTTATCAATCCGAGGGCTGGCAGTAGCTTCGGCTATTTTCTTCGCCTCACTTTCGCCTGATGCAGTTGCTAAGAGGCATCTCGACATTTCTGCTTTTAGTTTGAAATTTTCAAGCTCACCTTCAATTTTTCAAGTTCTTTGCGATATGATCCGCCGTTATTGCATTCACAATAGGTCCGGCCATGATCCGTTGCCACCTCGCTCACCTGACGGGGGGCGGAAAATGAAGATTGCCGACACCATGCATGAGACCCGTCTCAGCCGTAATACCGTGATGTTGATAGACAAAGAAACCGCACAAAAAATCGACACCGAAGCCCTGGATACGCTTTGCCGCCTGTTCCAGTGTGATATTAGCGATATGTTGGAGCTCACCGATGAGCCGTAGTAAACGCCATGTCATGATCAGTTGGATTGGCGCCAATGATTTGAAGAATACCTCTGGCGGTGCGGCAGATGGAAAGCCCCTGGGCCCTATCGCCTCCACCCTAAAGTCTCAGTCATTTGATTCGGTTGAGCTGCTCTACAACTATCCGGAAACTGAAGTTAAACCCTATTTACGCTGGCTCTCCGAGCAGGTCGATATGCCGATTAAGGCCTATCGTGAGTCGCTGGTCTCGCCGGTGGATTTTTCGGCGATCTATGAGGCGGCCGATAAAAACCTGGCCAGGCTTGTGGCAGAGGGCAGCGAGCTTTCTATATTGCTAAGCCCCGGCACTCCGGCTATGCAATCTATCTGGATACTGCTGGGTAAAACGCGCTACCCCAGTCGTTTCTATCGAGCCTCCATCGAGGAGGGCGTTGAAGAGGTAACCCTGCCTTTTGAATTGTCGGCGGAGTATATTCCCGCAGCCAAAGATCTGAGTAGCTCAAAAATCAGCCAGCTGTCTGAGGTGAGCACGCCGGTGGATGCTGCTTTCGACAGTATCATTACCCGCAACCCGGATATGCAGAAGCTGAAGGCGCAGGCCCAGGTTCTGGCCGAACGCGATGTTCCGGTATTGATCTACGGTGAGACGGGTACCGGCAAGGAGCTGTTTGCCCGCGCCATCCACAATGCCAGTGATAGGGCTAGCCGGCCCTTTATTCCCTTAAACTGCGGTGCGATTCCGCCGGAACTGGTGGACTCGGTTCTGTTTGGCCACACCAAGGGCGCCTTTACCGGTGCAACCTCCGATAAGCCTGGGGTGTTCGAACAGGCCCATGGGGGCACCCTGTTTTTAGATGAGTTCGGCGAGCTGGAGCCCAGCGTACAGGTGCGGCTATTGCGGGTACTCCAGGAGGGTACTTTTGTTCCTGTTGGTGGCACCAGGGAAAAGCGGGTGGATGTCCGCCTGATCAGCGCCACCCATCGCAACTTGATGGAAGCCGTTGCCAATGGCACTTTCCGCGAAGACCTGTTCTACCGCATTGCCGTTGGCGTGCTGCACTTGCCACCACTGCGTGAGCGAGAAGGGGACCTTTCACTGCTGGCTGGCATGATCTTGGAAGCCCTGAGCGAGCAAGATGTGGGCTTGCAGGGTAAGAAATTGTCTCCCGATGCGATGAATCTTATCCTCAAGCACCCCTGGCGGGGCAACGTGCGTGAGTTGCAGTCCAGCTTACTGCGAGCAGCGCTGTGGTGTCAGGGGGATACGATTATTGCGCAGGATGTGCGTCAGGCATTGTTTCAAATGCCCGAGAAAAACTCGGGACTGCTGGATAAAGATGTATCGAAAGGCATTGATTTACAGGGCTTATGTGATGATGTAATGCGGCATTATATTCCCCTCGCATTCGACGCAGCCCAAGGCAGGAAAACCAAGGCAGCGGAGTTATTGGGTTTCAATAGCTACCAAACCCTTGAGAATAAAGTGAAGAAATTGAGTATTAGCTAGCTGCTGTCAGTTTGGAGTTGGAGCATAGGTGTAGCCGTATAAACTACTGGGAAGCTGGTTGGGGTAAGAGAAGTAGAGCAAGAATAAATAAATTTACTTTGAGGTAAAAAACGTTATCTTTTGGTGTTTGCGGCCAAACAATGTTTATGGGGTTGCTCCATCATTTTTCAGGCCTCCATTGGGGACTTTAGGGTGCGGTCTTAGCGGCTGATCGATGGTGTGCAGTATTTAACCTGAGGTGGCGCCCGCAGAGTGGATTTTATTTCAACTTGTTGATATTAAAGAGCTTATTTCGAGATTTTGCATTCACTATAGCGAGTGTTCGACGGTCGAAAGTGGTGGTGTAAAGAAGGAAGCAGCGCAACTATTGAGGCTGAAGAGCCCTCAGGGATTGATCACCTGAATGGAAAATTCGGTGTAAATCAATGGTCGCTAAGTTGTTGGCACGACACCTGCACTAGCAGGGATATGGAAATAATAAAATTTATGCAGTCACAGAATTTTGAGCACTTAAGACCCTACTGGCCAGATCTTGCCAGTTTAGGGGGCCACGCTGAGCAATACGTTTATGACGACCCGCAAAGTGCATTGATCAAGCTTCGTTGTTTTGCCGAGAAGCTGGTGGGTATTGTCTACCGGGAATGGCGCCTGCCCAGTTTGCCCAATGAGAAGTTTATTGATCGCCTGGAAAACCACGCCTTTGCTTCGGTAGTCGACCAGGCCATCATCGATAAATTGCATGCGATTCGCAAAGAAGGCAATAAGGCAGCACACGAGGGTAAGTTTGGCAAAGGTAGTGGCCCCTGGTTACTCAAGGAAACGCATATTCTGAGTTGCTGGTTACTGCTGTCTCTTAAAAAGGGGAGCAAAGGTGACTTAACGCCTTTCAAAGAGCCAGCCAAAACTGTTTCGGCTGAAGCCTTAAGCAAGGCTGCCGTGAAAGAGCTGAAGGCCAGTAAACAACGTGAAGCTGAACATAAAGCTCGTCTCGAGCAGGCCATGGCCGAACTTGAAGCCGCGCAACAAGCTGAGATTGAAGCGCAGCGAGAAACGGCCAAGCTAAAAGCACAACTCGATGAAGCGGCAATCAATGCGCACAAACAAGCCAGTGATAATGCTAAAAACCAGCTGGAGCTTAACGAAGCGCAAACACGCCGTCGCCTGATTGATACGGAATTGCACAGCCGTGGGTGGGATATTGACCTTATTAAAGGCAAAAATACCGAAGAAGTCAGCTTTGAGGAAAAAGTCGACGGCCAGCCAACCGCTACGGGTATCGGCTACTGTGACTATGTGCTCTGGGATGACAACGGTAAACCGCTCGCAGTCATCGAAGTCAAGCGCACGCGCGAGAATGCCGAAAGGGGCCGTCAGCAAGCCAAGCTTTATGCTGATGCACTAGAAAAGCGGTACGGCCAGCGTCCAGTTATCTTTTATACCAACGGTCACGACATCTTTATCTGGGATGATGCGCAAAAGCTCGCCCCCCGCAAACTCTATGGCTTCTACTCCAAGAGCAGTTTGCAATACCTTGTGGGTCAGCGCAGCACCCGACAAGACCTCAATGCCACACCGGTGGCAACCGATATCGCTGGTCGGATGTACCAGCTCGAATCCATATCAAGAGTGTGTGAGCGATTCAGCCAAGGTCACCGCAAAGCTCTGATAGTGCAGGCCACAGGAACCGGCAAAACCCGCGTCGCTATCGCACTCACCAAGCGTATGATTGATGCCCGCTGGGCCAAGCGTGTGCTCTTTCTCTGCGACCGTAAAGAACTGCGCAAACAGGCGGGTAAGGCTTACAACGAGTTTACCAACGAACCGCTCTATATTGTCGGCAAGAGCAAAAAAGAACACCGCAAAAAATCGCAGATCTATGTAGCGACTTACCCCGGCATGATGAAAATCATGGAGGAGTTTGATCCCGGCTACTTTGACCTGATTATCGCCGATGAATCGCACCGCTCTATCTACAATGTATTCGGTGATCTGTTTAAATACTTTGATGCTTTTCAACTGGGCCTCACCGCCACGCCGGTTGAAATGATCAGCCGCTCCACCAGTCAGTTGTTTGGTTGTGATTACAAAATGCCAACCGCCAACTACCCGCTGGAGCAGGCGATTGAAGACAAGCACCTCGTCCCCTTTAAAGTCGTCACCCATACCACCCAATTTTTGCGTGAGGGTATTCAGGGTAACAAGCTCAGCGATGAGCAGATCGCTGAACTGGAAGATCAGGGCTTTGATCCCAATGAGCTGGATTTTAAAGCGGCTGCAATCGATAAAGCCGTTTTTAACAAAGATACCAATCGCGCCATTCTGCGCAATCTAATGGAAAATGGTCAACGCCTGGCCGATGGCCAAACACTGGGCAAGTCCATGGTGTTCGCCCGCAATATTCAGCATGCGGAATTACTCAACACGCTCTTTGCTGAGTTGTATCCTGAGTACGGGGGTAACTTCTGTCGAGTGATCCACTCCAAGTACGAGCGGGCTGAAGAGCTGATCGATGATTTCAAGGCTACCGATGGTAAAGACTCCGAAATTACTGTGGCCATCTCCGTAGATATGCTCGATACCGGTATCGATGTGCCCGAGGTACTCAACCTTGTTTTCGCCAAGCCGGTAAAATCTAAAGTGAAATTCTGGCAGATGGTGGGGCGGGGCACTCGCCTGTGCCCGAATCTCTTTGGCCCCGCCACCGATGGCAGCGATGACAAAAAGAAATTCCTGATCTTTGACCACTGGGCCAATTTCGAATACTTCGAAATGGAGCCGGAAGAGGAAGAGCCCCGCCAAAGTAAATCGCTCAGCCAAAAACTCTTCGAAGCACGCCTGGCTTATGCGGAAGAGGCCCTCAAGCGTGGCGAGATGGAAAGCTTTGGTAAAATGGTCCTCTTGATCAAGCAGGATATTGACGCGCTGGATGACAACACTATAGCGATCAAAGATAACTGGAAGCTCAAGCAGCAGCTGAGTCAGATCGAAGTATTGCAGCAGTTTGCCCCAGCCACTATAGCGCTGCTTTATGACCAAATGGCCCCGTTGATGCAATGGCGTAATATCCAGGGCGAGAGCGAGGCCTTAAAATGGGATCTCGATATCGCCACGGCCCAGTATGCTCAGCTCTGCCAGCCCAAATTATTGGAGCCCGTCAGAGAGCAGGTGCTCAGCAAAGTGCGCAGCTTATCCATGCACTTGAACCAGGTGCGCAACAGGGCCTTGGATGTCAATGCGCTGCAACAAGATGAATACTGGGCGACACCGAGCTTCGAGAAGCTGGAGCATAGCCGCCAGCAGCTCCGCCCGGTTATCCATCTACGGGACAAGGGCGCAGTGCCCCCAGTGGCTCCGATCCCTATCTACGATATCAAAGAGGACAGGGCGGAATATCGGGTGGAGGAACGCAAAACAAATATTCGCACCATCGACTACGAAATCTACCGGCAAGAAGTGGAAAAAACACTGACGCCGTTGTTCGACAAAGACCCGGTGCTGCAGAAAATCCGTGCCGGAGAGCCGGTCACAGCCGCGGAGCTGGATACCCTCAATGCATTGGTGCACACACAAAACCCCAGCGTCGATCTTGGGCTATTGGCTGAGTTTTACCCGGAGTCCAGTACCGGCGTCGATCAGCTGCTGCGCACTATTATCGGCCTGGACGTGGTGGCGATTGAGCGGCAATTTACCGCGTTTGTGCAAGCGCATCACATCAATCTCAGCGCCCTCCAGCAACGCTTTTTAGGGCTGCTTAAAAGCGAGATTTGCCGCAAAGGGCAGATGACAATCGCAGATCTCTACGAGCAACCGTTCAAAGGCCTGCACCAGGACGGAATCGACGGACTGTTCCAGGAACACCAAGCGGAGCTGATCGCCAAATTTGTGGCAGGCTTCACGGTCGAAACAAAAACACAGAAATCACAGCTCAACGTGCCAAGCCAAGCTTCAGAGAAAGCTTCAGAGCAAGCGCAGCCCGTTGAGTAATTTAGAGTTGTACTAAAAAAGCGGAAGGAAAGTTCACACTGCACTCGGGACCGTATGCGGCATGGATGCCGATGACGAGCGTACAGGGATGTATTCACAGCGCGTATCGAGAGCAGAGTGACCTTTCCTTCCGACCTAGTAGTAAGAGAAGTAACATGATTACAGGCGCACTAAAAAGCAATATCGACAAACTCTGGGAAGAGTTTTGGACCGGCGGGATTACCAATCCCCTCACCGTGATCGAGCAGATCACCTTCCTGATGTACGCACGCCTGCTGGATATGAACGAGACCACCGACGAGAAAAGGTCCCGGCGTACCGGCAAGACTTTTAAGCGCCGCTTTAACAGAAAGCAACAACACCTGCGCTGGCACAAGCTGATGCATATCGAGTCCGCCGACAAATTGTTGGAGACCGTGCGCGATGAGCTGTTCCCTTACTTCAAGGAGAGCAGTGCCGTGAGCAACGAGGGCACGCTGTTTGCCGAGTTTATGAAAGACGCCCAGCTGATGATCCAGAAGCCCTCGCTGCTGGTTCGCGCGCGGGATATGGTCAATGACCTGCCGCTGGAGAAAGGGGATACCAAGGGTGACCTCTACGAGTATCTGCTCAGCAAGCTGACCACCGCCGGTATCAATGGCCAGTTCCGCACCCCGCGCCATATTATTCGCGCCATTATCGAATTGATGGACCCCGACGCAACCGACCGCATCTGTGACCCGGCCTGCGGCACAGCAGGTTTTTTAAGCACCACTTACGAATTTATCCTGCAAAAGTACAGCTCGCCGGAGGGCACCATTACTGAGCGGGTCACCAATGAAAAAGGTGAGCAAGAAGAGCAGACCCTCTATACCGGTGATCTTCTGTCCAAGCACCGCCGGCATGTGGACCGCGATATGTTCCACGGCTTCGACTTCGATGCCACCATGTTGCGTATCGCCGCCATGAACCTGGTGATGCACGGTGTGGCCCAGCCGGATATCCACTATCAGGACACCCTGAGCCAGGGCTTTATAGACAGTTTCCCTAAAGAGGCCAAAGAGGGCTTCGACCTGGTGCTGGCAAACCCGCCGTTTAAGGGCAGCCTGGATGAGGAGGATGTCGATCCGGAAATCCTGCGCACGGTGAAAACCAAAAAGACCGAGCTGTTGTTTGTCGCCCTGATCCTGCGCATGCTTAAAGTAGGAGGGAGAGCAGCTGTTATCGTTCCCATCGGAGTAGTAGAGGGAGAAACTAGAGCGCATACGAAGTTAAGGAAAGTATTATTGTCTAACCAAGTAGAGGCCGTTATAGGCTTGCCGCATTGGATTTTTAAGCCATATGCCAGCGTGGCCACAGCTGTATTGATTTTCTCGAAAGGAGGGAATACTGATAAGGTATGGTTCTATGGTCTTCAAAATGATGGTTACTCAGATGGGGCTAAAAAGGAAAAAATCCCCGGTTCTGAATTATCAAATTTAGTGTCTTTATATAAAAATAGATTTAGCAGTAAATACAAAGAAGTTAGATCCAAGCACCGCTTCGTGAGTATTGATGAAATTAAAGATAATAATTTTGATTTGTGCCCTAAAATATATCTTAGAGATTATGAGCACCCTAAAAATGTACCGACCAAAAGGCTCGGTGAGTTGTTTGATATTTCAAGGGGTACTATTGGTGCGGCTGAAGCTATGAGTTCAGCAGAAAAATTTGACTTTATTACTACATCAGCAGATTTCAAAAAATACAATAGTTACTCATTTGATAGTGAAGCAGTTTGTATTCCTTTGGTTTCATCTACAGGTCATGGCCATGCCAGCATCAATAACATTCATTATATTGATGGGAAATTTGAAGCGGCTACGATAATGGCAGTGTTGACCCCAAAAGAGAGCTATAAAAACACCAGCCTTACTAAATATGTATATTCATATCTTTTATCTCATAAAGATGACGTTCTAGTTCCTTATATGAAAGGGGCTGCAAATGTATCTTTAACTGTTGATCGAATCGCAAGGATCAAAATTTCATTTCCTAATAAAAGATCCAGAGATGGTATTTCTAAAATGATTTTTGAAACAAAAGAATCGATTTCTTTATTAAGGGAGTCTCTGAGAGAGGAAGAGGAGAAGTATCGAGCTTTAGTTAAGAGTGTTAAAAACTCACTTTGATGGAAAAATATTATAGGTGACTTTATTTTAACCACTCGGCAAGATGATTTTTCACCATCAGGAAAATCATCTTCTTAAGATCAATTGTTGTTGGGTAGAAAGCTATTCTTCACACTTTGGGGTTGTTCCATCTTTGTAATAATTTGGGCCCTTCCCATCGTAGTAAGAAATCAAGTAATAGCCGAACCTCATCTCACGTTTGTGATTGAGCAATGTCAAGAGGTAGTATTTATCCGCATGCCGGTCCGCAGAGTCATTTTCCCATAGTGATATGTCTATTTATCCACGTAAACTTTATACTTTGATGCTCGCTCTAGCTGTACCTATCGAAGTGTGAACTATAATTCCCCCACTAACGCTCCCCCAATATCATTGTATTACCCCGCAATAGTCCAGCTACTCAAATGCCGCAGAGGTATTCTTCAGTGAACCACTGAATAGCAAGCATAAAGAAATTTACCTCTACATAAATTAAGTTATCCTATTTTGCCGTCAATCATTTTGGTTTTTCTTCTAACATACTGATTTATATACAAAAAATAACTTGGCATAGAAGTTGACTGTTATCTCATAACTTAATCAAAAAAGGAAATAAGTTATGGGATACGAAGTTGATTTTCTCGGTGTGGGTGATGAATCCAAAAGCGGGGATGCGATTGCGATCCGCTTCGGCAACCTGCATGGCGGCCGGGACGAGCAGACCGTGGTAGTAATCGACGGGGGCTTTAAAGATACAGGGGCGGCGCTGGTGGCGCATATCAAGGAGCATTTCGGCACGGATCAGGTGGATATTGTAATCAATACCCATCCAGATCAGGACCATATTAACGGCTTGGAGACGGTGTTGGATGAGCTGGATGTGAAAGAGTTGTGGATTCACCAGCCCTGGGAGCACAACCAGGGGCTGGCCCAACACTTCAAAGATGGCCGGGTGAGCGATTGCAGCCTTGGCGAGCGCTTAAAACAAAACCTGGAAAAGGCTTGGTCACTGGTTCAACTTGCCGAGTCAAAGGGGGTGGTTATTCGCGAGCCCTTTACCGGCGAGCAGGATACCAGCGGCACACTGAAGGTCTTGGGCCCGTCCCTCGAATATTACGAATCCCTAATCCCCGATTTTGAAGGTATGCCGGAACGGGCCTCCATAACCGAAGCAGTACAGAGTATCTTTGATAAGGCTGTGGCCGCGCTCAAACGCTTCTTCGCGACCTGGGGTGATGACCAGATCAATGACGAGGGCGTAACTTCCGCAAAAAATAATTCCAGCGTGATCACCCAGCTGGTTATCGATGGACGAAGGTTACTGTTTACCGGGGATGCAGGGATTCAGGCGCTTGAAATGGCGGCTGACCAAGTGGATGGTTGCACCAGCGGCGCCGAACTCAAGTTGATGCAGATACCTCATCATGGCAGTAAGCGTAATATCGGCACCACGGTTTTGAACCGCTTGATTGGGCACCCAGTAATACAGGGAGAGTCTCGCGGCATTACCGCTATTGCCTCAACCGCAAAAGAGGGCGAGCCTAAACACCCGAGAAAGGCGGTGATGAATGCGTTTACTCATCGCGGGGTAGGCGTCTTGGCAACCCGAGGCAATGCCATTCTCGTTAACCATGATGCACCGCAGCGAGAGGGCTGGGCATACCTTGAGCCGGAGCCCTATCACTTCGAGTACGAAGATGAGGAGGCTTAAGCATGGCTGGCCTTTCTCTGAAAACGCAAAATAGTGCTCCGCTGGCTCTACTGGTATTACTTCAGTTGTTAGCAGTGCACTGCTTAAATTCCGCATCATTCGATATCAATCTACTGACCTCAATCAAGGAGGCCGGCGGGGTGATGCTGGCCGTTGGCGCTTTGGCTGGGTGGCTAAGTTATGTACTGCCCACTGGCCTAAAGAACACCCTGGTATTCCTTCGCCTGAGGAATGTGTTGCCCGGACATCGCTTTATTCAGCTGTCGGAAGCCGATCCGCGTATAGATACTCAGTTACTCAAAGAAAAAGTACCGGGCTATGAAACCCTCTCGTTGGATCACAAGGGGCAAAATAGTTACTGGTATCGAGAGTTTTATCGACCTGTAGCTGACCAGCATGAGGTGGCTTCTACGCACAAGTCCTATTTGCTCTACCGGGATGCGGCAACGGTTTCACTGTTGTGCGCCGCAATTTTTGTATTGGCAAAGCTGCTATTAACTGAATCGATGTCTGCGTTTGAGTTAGGTTCCGGCGCGGTGTTCCCGCTGGCCGCTTTGGGTTTTGCTCTGGCTGCCGGTAATGCTGGGCGCAGGTTGGTGACAACGGCAGTGGCGATTAGTATGGCCAAAGCTGCAATGGCTTCAGATCAGGTAACGGCTTCCAGCTAAACCACTTTATATCTATCGATAGTGTGGACGTTCCCCTGTTTGTGCCACCTCT
Source organism: Microbulbifer variabilis (assembly GCF_020524905.1). Classification (GTDB taxonomy): domain Bacteria; phylum Pseudomonadota; class Gammaproteobacteria; order Pseudomonadales; family Cellvibrionaceae; genus Microbulbifer; species Microbulbifer variabilis_A. The sequence continues at coordinate 164,247 of NZ_JAIVKI010000006.1, forward strand.
AAGTATCTGGCGGTCATTGAGGAAGCGCTTCCAATCCGGTGCGCTTTCTTATGCGCCGGAAAAGTGCGCAGATTAATCTGAATATGGTACATATAGGGGATTGGAATACAGAAACGTCCTTGTGTTTTAGGAGGTAGGACCCGCATGGAGCATAGCAAGTACGACATTATTGGCGATATTCATGGTCACGGCAGTGCATTGATTGAGTTACTCGATGTTCTGGGTTATCGGGAAACAAGCAGTGGTTATGCCCATCCAGAGCGAAAGGTCATCTTTCTTGGAGACTTTATCGACCGCGGTGAGCACTTGGTAGAGCACCGCAAGCTCCTGAAGATAGTCATGAGCATGGTCAACAATGGTCATGCCAAAGCAATTATGGGTAATCACGAGTTTAATGCCCTGGCTTATCACACCGAGGTCAATGGCAAGCCCCTTCGCCCACATACCGATAAAAATACAAAACAGCATCAGGCTTTCCTGAATGAGTACCCCGATAACGATCCAGAGAAATCTCAGGTGCTGAATTTCTTTAGATCATTGCCTCTATGGCTTGACCTGGGTCCACTGCGCGCAGTCCACGCTTGCTGGGATATGAAAAGTATTGATTTTTTGAAATCAAAAACTGACGGGGCGAAATTAACGTCTGAGTTATTGGTGGAAGCTAGCTCCCAGGGCTGTGATGCCTTCAATGCAGTGGAAACTTTGCTCAAAGGTTATGAAATTGAACTGCCTGAAGGGGTGAGCTTCCTGGATAAGGATGGCAATCACCGCTCTGCCGTCCGCGTTCAATGGTGGAAATTTTCTGCAGAAGTCCTTGGTGAGATTGCACTGCCACCTGGTATCAATATTGGTACCGCTGCAAGATTGCCTGTGCCTAGGGGTATTCCTTATTACTCCAAAGCAGATAAGCCTTGCTTTATCGGTCACTATTGGCTTAGAGGTGTGCCAGCACCTTTAACCGATAATGTTGCCTGTCTCGATTACTCCGTGGCAGGGGGCGGTAAGCTCGTTGCTTATCGATTTGATGGTGAACAGGTATTGAGTAAAGACAAGTTTGTGTTTGCGACCTAGATGCTGGCCGACTGAAGTTTTAGTTAGTTGCCGGGTTCTTTATGCTTTGAGCTGGGATTCACAAGGCGGTTTGAATAGGTGAGCTTGCCACAGTTACTGCCAGTGAATGATTAGTCATGTAATGGTTTACTGACAGACTAATGTTTTCACATGTGTCTGTATGGTTAGCAGATGGTGCAGTGACTCCCATTGCTAATGGTATTTAAGCCGAGAGGGGAGATCTACTCGGCTTGTTAGTAAGCTTCTTTATCCAACTCTGTTATGAATTGGCTTGTGAGCTTGGTTACGCAAGCTGGGCAATACGCTCATTCGCAGCAGTCAATGCTTTTTCTTTTGCATCATCTCCAGTTGCTAGCCCTTCCGTGTATATGATCTCTATATTGGTTATTCCCACAAAGCCGAGGAGTTGACGGAGAAATGCGCTCTGTGAATGCTCGTTACCGTAGTAGCCACCTCGCGCGATAAAAATAATTGTCTTCTTGTTTTTCAGTAGTCCCTCAGGCCCATTGGGTGTATAGCGGAAGGTAACACCTGCTCGGGCAATATGATCAAAATAGGTATGCAAGGTAGAAGGGACGTTGAAGTTGTACATGGGGACACCAAAAACCAGTACATCTGCAGAAGAAATTTCTTCAATCAATTTGTCTGAAAATTCCACGATGGCTTGTTGTTCGGGGCTACGTTGCTCTGCCGGAGTGGTGAAAGCTTGAAAGCGATCAAGGGTAAGATGGGGAATAGGTTCCGCCACCAGATCGCGCTGGATCACTTCTCCGTTAGGGTTTTTAGCTTTCCAGCTCGTAACATACTTTGTAGCCAGCTGGGAGGTCTGACCACCGGATTGGAACATACTGGATTGGATGTTGAGTAACTTTGCCATGTTTGGCCCTTCGCAAGTTGACTGGATCGGGCTCTATTTAAGCATCGAGTTATTCGATTAAGAATTAGAAAAAATCCGCTAAATCTATCGATTATTCCGAATGATGATAATTTGCTAATACAAGGCCTCAAGGAAGCCTCAAGGCACTTAGGGCGGCTGGATGTCGGTAGTGGAGGAGGGGGAAGCTTAGGAAAGCACACGGGTCAGCCGATAGGAGATTACCCAGAACGAATATGGAGAGATTTTCTCATAGGGATTGCTCGGAGTTAACTTTTCTAATTTATGGCTATCCGCAGTAGCTATCGAATGAGCGCCAACAGAATCTAGCCTTCAACTAAAGGCTTTAATATCTCTTCATACATAATGGACTGGATGGTCTGACCAGTTGAGCTGGCCCAGTCTATTGCAAGCTCTGCCATTAGTTGATTCGTAGTGGTAATGCCTACGCCAGCGTTTCTCATTCGCTCAAGGGAAATTTGGTCTGCGACCTGGGTTGGGGAACCACCACCGTCTGCAACAACCTGTACTTCGTAGCCACCCTCTACAGCGCTGATCGCAGGATAAACAATACACACGTCGTTTGTTAGGCCTGCCATTATCAGCTTTTTTCGACCTGTAGCTACTACGGCAGATTTGAATGGCTCAAATGTCCAGGCATCCACTACGCCTGGCCGCTTGATCCTTTGAGCGTGGGCATCGGGTGCTATCTTTTCAAGATCATCAAAGAGGGGGCCTTGAAAGTGGTCTTCTTGACTGGTTGTGAACAACAGCGGCATACCTGTTTCGATAGCGGTACGCGCTAAAGCACGCACATTTGCCAGTAGGTGCACATGGCTAATGTTACGTGCCAGTTTGACTGTCCCCACTTGATGATCAATCAAAAGCATCGCAGCGCTATCTGTTGTGAAGAGTTTTTTCATGAAACTTTGCCTGTTCTTTGTTGGCTTAAATCTCTTTGATTACCCAGGGGAAAACTCAGGCGAATAGAGATAAATAAAAGAATGGGCCGCTCGCAAAAATTCATGTCTTAAATTTAATTCCCTGGGTTTATCTTTCGCTATAAATGTTAAGAGCTTACGCCATGGTTAAACAAACCTGTGACACTAATTTGTGAAATTTCCGCCTTTACCTTTAGAACAATAAACGCGCCTAAGAAAAATGATTTACTGATCCTTGTGTCCCCGGATGATCTATAGCAGATAGAAAATAGGCCTTTAAACTATATTGGACTAACCCATGATGAAACTCTACGCCATGCCCGGGACTTGCGCTTTAGCGCCAAATATCGCTTCAGTTTGGGCCAACTTGCCGGTTGAGTTAGTGAATCTTGAGAGGGGAGAGCATCAATCTGACGCTTATCTAAAAGTGAATCCGAAAGGGCAGGTTCCCGCGCTATTGTTCGATGATGGTCAAGTTTTGACCGAAGCGTTGGCAATTCTCTTGTATATTGCTTCCTTATCAAAAGTCCCTGAGCTTATACCTCATGGACCTATGGAATGGGCAAGACAAGCTGAAGCACTTTCCTATATGAGCTCTGAAGTTCACTCGGATTTCGGCCCCCATTTTGTGCCTGAGAGATTTGCTTCATCTCCAGATGCGAAAGAAGATGTTCAGCAACATACTTATCGAAAATTAGAGGCGCATTTTCGTAGGCTAGACACCTCTTTCAAGGAAGCCGGGGGCAGTGGTTATCTTGGAGGCCGAACGGTTGTTGACGCATACCTATTCGTTTTATGTCGTTGGATTGATTCAACCCCCCTCGATCTCTCATCATTTCCTTCTCTGGCTGAATTTCGCAGTCGCCTTGAGAGTGAGAAGGCTGTGATCAGCGCGCTCAAGCGCCAAAAAATGGCCGTTTAAGAGGCCTTGACCAATACAGTTTACTTGAGCTGGTACGGGATCATACTGTCAGCGGCATCCATGCCATGTTGTCCTGCTTACCCAAGCTAATCAGTTGATTAGCTTTTATCTTTTTCTTTCGCCTCCAGTTCTTTGCTTTTCTCGAACCAGAAGTTATAGAAATCTTCTGTGACTAACTGCTCGATATTCGTGGCTTCTTCCCTCGGGCAAAATACAGTAACAGTGATTACATCATGACCCAGCTCGTTACTGGTGATGCATACTTTTGCATCCGGCCCAGCAAGTTCTACGCCCATACGGTTCTCAATGAGCTTGCAGTAGCGTTCGGCCACTTCGCGAAAGGAATCGCAGTGTTCCTTTAGGCGCTCTGCAATGAAATTCTTGGCCTGGAAAGGATTTACTTTCCCGCTTTCACGAGTGATCGAGAAAGAATGCTCGATATAGCGACGCATAAAATTCAAGTTCTTTACCGGTTGGGTAAAGAAGGCATTATTAGGGATATAGAGCGTGGTGCCGGTATATCCGTTGCCCAGCCCGTGAGGATCAATCTCTAAAAGTGTGGTGCTCAACCAGTCACTGTCGGTAACTTCACCAAACTGATCGCCAACTTTAACCCAGTCACCTACGGTAAAAGAGCGCATATTGGCCTGATAAAGTCCCCCAACCAGACACTGAACAACTTCCCGCAGGGCCAGTACGATAGCTACCGAGAAGGCGGCAATCGAAAGGGCAAACTCACGTAACTCCGTGATCCAGACAGCAATAACACCAATGACCAATAGCAGGTTGCCAAGATTGTGTACGGTATTGATTCGGCGACGTTTATCTGCCTTTGCCCAGCTGCTGCGAACAATCGTGAGTGTGGCGAACCCTCGTAGTAATAAGATAACTACGATGACACAAAAGGTGATAAAAAGTTTGCTATCGAGAATTTGTTCCAATAACTCAGGTTTCATTCGAAGGGGATTACCTCATTGTTGTTATGCGCAACAACCTCCTCTGGCTATCGCCCGGCAAGCATAGCTGTTGGGTATTGGGCCGAGAGAGATGTGGCGGGGGTATAAAAGAAGGGACGCAATGTATCTTCTCGCGCCCCTACTTGTAAATATGTTGAGGGAAAAAGCGATAGATTTGGCCAATTAACCCCTCTCCATGTATCGAAAGTCCCCATTTACAGCAGCCTACTAGCGGTAATCTGGATTGGGAAAGTCGGGCTTGCAGCCCGCATCCCAGGCAGAACGCTGGTTGCCATGAGCGGGGATCCCACCGGCGTCTTTTAGTATCCGTGCTATGTGCAAAAGGTTCCAGGTCATAAAGGAAGTGTTGCGGTTGGTAAAGTCATTCTCTGGCCCACCTGACCCGGGGTCTAAATAGGAGGGACCAGGACCGGCTTCGCCAACCCAGCCGGCATCCGCTTGTGGAGGAATCACATATCCCAGATGTTGTAGGGAATAGAGGATATTCATCGCACAGTGTTTAGCGCCATCCTCATTACCGGTGATCAGACAACCGCCGACTTTTCCGTAATAAGCATACTGCCCCTGATCATTCAGCGTTGATGAATTGGCATAAAGGCGCTCAATAGTTTGTGTACAGATAGAGGATTTATCGCCGAGCCAAATGGGGGTTGTGACCACCAGGATGTCTGCCTCGCTAACCTGACAATAGATTTTAGGCCAGTCATCATTTTCCCAGCCGTGCTCGGTCATATCCGGATAAACGCCGAAGGCAATATCATGATCTACCGGTCTGAGCACACTTACTGCAACGCCATTTCTTTCCATAATCGCTCGTGAAATATCAATTAGCCCATCGGTGTGGGAGAGTTCTGGTGTTGGCTTGAGGGTACAGTTAAGAAATAGGGCCTTCAGATCTGAGAAGTCCCAATGGCTGGATTCACAGTCCTTGATTTGCTGTTTGTTCAGGGGCATCTCTGATCTCCTTTTCACTGCGCAGTATTGAACGTGCGCCAAGATGTGAATACAGGTATAGCAGTCAGAAAATAAAATACGTTATCAATAGAGCCTATTGATATATTGTTTAAAAGCACAATGAAATCGGCGGCTACTGAAGGCAAAGGCCGTCACAGATTAGATTGCGAGTGTCTCAACAATTGGTCGTGATGATACTAGAGGTATGAAGCCGTTATTTTGCTGTTGCAGTTTTGTTGGTTGAAATTTGATCTGGCGTATCTCTTGCAAAAGAGACTGAAAATTTTAGGAGGCCGCTGAATTATTCCGCTACTTTAGTTATTTATAGTTAGCGAATGATAAATAGAGGTTCCCGATGGAAGCGAAACAACACCCTACATATAGAATACTCTCGGCAGCCATAATTCTGACGGCTCTTCATTCCGGTCAATTAAGTGCAAACCCTGACATGAAAAACTCATTAGATGGCACCTGGTGCGCGGTCGATGGGGAGTCATTCATTTTATATGAAAGCCAAAATGATGCTTTAAATGTAGGTAAAGATATATTCTGTCGAACTTTTAAAGTTCTGAAGCAAACAAAGTCGGGAGGCGGGGGTAGATTCATTGATACATTCAAGAAGCCTACAGAATTAAAACATAAAGTAGGTGGTGTTGAAGAGACGAAAAATGGGGCTACGGTTAGCAAGGATATCGGCATATTTGCCTTTTCAAATACAGGTGATACCGTTCGCATAGTGACGGTCGACGTTTCTGATGAAAGTGTGGGCAACTTTACTCTCGATAGTAGCGGGAAAATGCATGGATTTATCGAGGAGGTAACTTCTGATGCCCATGTTCATGAAGCACATGTTGGTGTCTTGTCCTTATTAAGAGCTCCAAAGCCGAAACAAACTGATTTTGATAAGGAATGGGATACGACCTTTAAAGCGACACATAAAGATATTATACGCGGAGCTAAAGAGCCTATACGCCCAAGATAACCTATATGCTTGGGGAGAGTGGAGAAAGCCAGCTAACTACAGGCTGGCTTCCCTCCAAACAGGCAAGACAGAAACTCTAAGGCACACATACCGGCCAGCGGCCGTTGAAAAGAGCGATACAAGAACAAAGTCCTCTGCGGGGAGGACTATTCGGCCCCAGCTATTGTCCGTGAGTTAAAGTGTTGCTGCTCAGTGCAAGCTTGTAGCACTTTCCAATAAATATTACAGGCTGAAGGGAGCTTGTAATCTCACCATGTTTCTTCTTTGCTAACCGCTCAGACTAATAGTGTTATGAGTCTGGTTTCTTGTTTATTTAGCAGACGATTCGTATTGAAATTTCTTTGAAAAAAACACTAAATTCGTCTGAATATTTCAGGAGGTGTCGAGATTAATCCGCTACTTTATTTACTTAAAGTTAACTAATGATAAGCAGAGGTGCAGCATGAAGGCGAAACAACATCTTATATCTAAATTGCTGCCAGCGGCAGTAGTATTGGCGGCGCTTCATTCAGGTCAATTAAGTGCAAACCCTGAAATGGCAAATTCTTTAGATGGCACTTGGTGTGCGGTCGATGGAGAATCGTTCATTTTATATGAAAACAAAAAAGAGGCTTTAAACGTAGGTAAAGATATATTTTGCCGGACTTTTAAAGTCCTTAATAAAACAAAAACAGGGGGGGTTGGTCGTTTCATCGATAGTTTCAAAAAGCCTGCAGAGATAAAACACAAGGTGAGCGGTATCGAAAAAACGAAAAACGGAGCCACTGTTGGCAAGGATATCGGCATATTTGCCTTTTCTAATACAGGTGATACCACTAGTATTGTGACCGTTGATGTTTCAGATGAAAGTGTGGGCAACTTTATGCTCGACAGCAGTGGAAAAATGCATGGGTTTATCGAGGAGGTGACCTCAGATGCTCATGTTCATGAGGCTCATGTTGGTGTTTTGTCCTTCAAGAAGACTCCAGGCCCTATACCCGCAATATTTGATAAAGAGTGGCAATCGGTCTTCGACGCGACCCATAAAAAAACAGCAGCAAGACCTGCGCTCCCACCCAAAGGAAAGGGTGAGGCTTCTCGAAAAGTCCCGGGGGATGTGAAAAGTACCCAAGAGCAATAGCATTGTGCCTTAAAGAAGTTCCGCCATCTTCTTCATTAAGATGGCGGATGCGTTTTCGGTAAACTGCTGCCCCTCTTCAATATATTCCCATACCGTGGCATCGCTTTTCCAACCGCCTTGCTTCTTAATAAGCTCGAAGCCCACCTTTTCCCGAGCCGCAGATGTGGACAGGCCACGGCGAAAACTGTGGCTACTCAGTTCACCGACAAAGTCGAAACCGCAGGCGGCACCCAGGTTCTTAAGTAAGTCATTGACTGCGGCGGGATTAAGTTGCCTATCTTGAACTGTATCCCAACGATTCACAGCCCGGAATACGGGTCCGCTTTCAATGTTTCCAACCTTGAGCCAGGTTTGAAGCGCTGTTGCGGGGCAAGCCATAGGTGTACCAAAGGGCAGGGCACGCATCATACCTTCACCACTTTGGTCTGTTTTTGATTTGGGGAGCCTAACGATTACGCCCTCATCCTCCCAGATCAGGTTTTCCACCTGAATAGCTACCAGCTCGCTTCTCCGGAAAGCACCAAAGAACCCAACCAAGATAAGTGCAAGATCGCGGGCGCTTTTCTTGCTTGAAAATTGATTGCGCAAATGTCGAGTCATAGTGGCAATGTGCTGAAGGCCGAGCGCCTTCGATTTTTGCTTGGGCTTGCCGTGGGTGCGACGAACACCGCGCATCGTTTTCTGCACTAACGGATCTGTTATGGGATTTAGCATCCCCTGGTATTGGTGCCACTGACCGATAGCGGTGAGATGGAGATCCAGGGTGCGAGGATTGATCTCCTCTGCACGGCCCAGGATATACCGTACCAGAGTGCTGCCATCTGTAGGTAGCCGCCCGCCCCATTTTTCAAACTGACGAATCGCCGAACGGTAAGCCCTGCGGGTGTTATCGGAAGTGGCTGCGCTCAGGTACTTCTGAATGTCCTTATCGGTCAAGAGTTCGCCACTAGCGCCAAGTGTACTAGGGGGCTGTGAATTTGAGTGATTTTTGGTGAGGTGAGGTGTGTGATTTTTCATGGTGCTCGTATTGCTAGGGAAGCCCCTTCTTGTACCGGAGGTACGTTATTTAGAGCATCGTACAAGATTATAACCTTTGATAATAGTCATTATCGAAGGTTATATAGGTGTAATTCTGAGATGTAATTATTTAAAAGATTATGTAATATTACGTATTATGTAATTCGTAACGAAATTATCTTAGGCAAGGCTTATGGCACGCACCGGGGTGAGTTATCTGGATATTGTCCAAGCAGCAAAGGCGATCAAGGCCATCGGAGAGGAGCCAACCGTTGATCGTGTTCGAGCCCAGTTAGGGACAGGAAGCAAGAGCACTATTGCCCCTTTGCTCAAAAGGTGGCGAAGTGAGTCCGCAAGTGATACCGATGTGAGTGGGCTACCTAAGGATCTGGTCGACGCTTTAAAGGGGTTACATCAGAGAATTCAGGGGGCGGCAAATAAGCAAATAGAGGAAGTCCAGCAGGAGTTTCAGGCACAGGAAAAGGAAACTACCTCACAACTGGAAGAATTGAGAAATACCACCAGCCAGCAGGCTGCCAGAATTCGGGAGCTCGAACAAAAGCTCTCCGTCACAGAAGCTGAAAAGCGCAAGTTCAAGCAATCATTGGAAGAAAAACGGGCCGCTCTGGAGAAGAGTGACTATCAGAAGCAGGAGGCCATAGAGCGCATTGCTGAGCAAAAGGCGGCGATTGAGGAGATGAAACAGGAGAACAGAGACATTCGCGAGCACTTTGAACATTTCCAGCAGCGCACAGCGAACGACCGCCAGCATGAACGGGACCAATTCCGCGCTGGCTCTGAGCAGCTGAAGGCCCAGATTACTGTACTCAATGAGCAGTTAGCCCTTTCCGAACGTAGATTCAGTGAACAGGAGCTGCTTTATAAGCAAGGACAGGCATTGATTGTTGAGCTCAACCGGGAAAAACAACAGCTAAGTGAGCAGGTTGGGGTTGCTAGTACCGAAGCCGCAAACCTGAGGCAGCAAGCGAAAGTGCAGGGCGGTGAACTGAAAGACAAGCAGGCTGAGATTACCAGTTTACGTGAGCGTGTCTCACAACTTCAGAGTGAAAGCTCTGCGGCTCGAAAGGAAGTGCATCTACAACAGAGTGCCCTGGAAAAATTGGAGTTGGAATTAGCTGCAACTCAAAACCGCCTGGAGCAAGTCATGGATGAGAATCGCATTCTCATCCAAGAGAAAGCCATGATCCAAGGCCAATTTACTCAATTGGAGAGCTCATTAAAATCCTAACCTGAGAATGCACTGGGTTCGCTATACTTCTCGGTGAGGCTCCGTTTGAATGACTGATATGAGCTCTCATGTTTTCCTTGCTATTTGCCAGCAACTGGCAAGCAGCGATAGCACACGGAATCCACTACGCAAGCAATCTAACCAGCAATGGCTGCCTAAAAGATAGGCAGCTAAACTTACTGATAGGCCCCTCACTATGCGGCCAATTTCAACTACTTCAGTCACTCGCTTTTAGCCTAGCGCGCAAAGCGGGCTCGCTTACAACCAGCCTCTAAAGCTTTTTGAGTATCCCGGAGAGAAGTATTGACAGGGAACTTTAAGCAGATCATCGACAAACCGACTTTTTTTGGTGCGCTTAGCTTGCTTTTGATGGTTACCCTACCGCTCATTATTTATCCGAAACTCGGCACTAAATGGGTGCTAAATGCTAAGAACTTTGTAACGGATGATCTGGGTGTGTTTTATCTGTTGTTGGGCGTCGGGGCATTGCTTTTTATGACCTACATCATATTTAGTGATATAGGTCAAATTAAACTTGGAAAACCCGAGGAGGAGCCAGAGTTCAGCACACTCTCCTGGGCCTCAATGCTTTTCTGCACCGGTATTGGGGCCTCCATTTTATATTGGTCTATGGTGGAGTGGATTTACTATTACCAAACGCCACCATTTGAGGTAAAGGGGAACACTCCGGAAGCGGCGCGCTGGGCAATGGCGTATGGGATATTTCACTGGGGTCCAATTGCCTGGTCTATTTACCTGATTCCAGCTCTTCCTATTGCTTACTTTTATTATGTGAGGCATCGCAATGTATTAAAGATTAGCGAGGCTCTTATGCCTATTTTGGGCGAGCAGAGGGCTAAAGGGACAATAGGTAAGTTGATTGATGTGTGTTTTGTATTTGGTATGTTGGGAGGTGGGGCTACCACTCTGGGGATTGCAGCCCCCTTAATCTCGGAAGGGGCACATGAATTATTCGGTGTGCCGACAGGCATTACCACCCAGATTTTTATTTTGATGCTCTGTACCTCGATTTTTGGCTGCAGTGTATTTGCTGGATTGAAAAAGGGGATTCAAACACTCTCTAATCTCAATATGTGGCTTTCTATTATTTTGTTGACCTTTGTATTTGTTGCAGGTCCTACATTATTTATGTTGAGTGCAGGGTTGGATTCTTTGGGTAGAATGCTAAACGATATTCTTCACATGGCTACCTGGATGGAGCCTTTTGGTCGCTTTAAGCAGTTTCCACAAACTTATGTTCCTCAAGACTGGACTATCTTTTACTGGGCCTGGTGGCTGGTGTTTGCGCCAAGCGTAGGTTTGTTTATCGCTCGCATATCCCGGGGAAGAACAATAAAAGCAATGGTTGTCGGTGCAATATTTTACGGTACTTTGGGGTGTTTTCTCTTTTTCTTGATATTGGGCAACTATGGGGTTTACTTACAGTTTTCTGGTGAGTTGGATGTTGTGCAAGCGCTTAACCAGCAAGGAGTAACGGCAACTATATTCGCCATCTTAAAAACACTACCCCTTAGTAAGCTGGTTATATTCACTTTTACTCTGCTCGCGATAATTTTTACAGCCACTACATTTGACTCTATATCTTACATACTTGCGGCTGTTGTACAAAAAGAAATCGTTGAAGAGCCGGCTCGCTGGAACCGATTATTCTGGGCATTTGCACTATCTGTAATGCCCATCACTTTACTCTTCCTTGGCGGTCTGGATGCTTTGCAAACGGCAAGTATTATCGGTGGTGTTCCCTTATTGTTTGTGGCGCTATTGCTTTGTATGTCGATCGTCAAGGCAGCTCAATACGATTTGCGTTACCAGCCAAACTATGAAGAAAAGGAAATCTATATAGAGGACTTGCCAGAGGATGACCCCTGGAGCGAGGAGGGCGATTGGGGGGCGCCCAGTGACTCTATAAATGAGGAGGTTGGTGATAAAAAGACTTCTAGCAATAAGAAGCCATAAATATGGCTACATTGTATTTCTCTAAGATACTGCTTGAGACGGCCTATAGTGTAGATCCATTCAAGGCAAGCTGTGAATGCATGCTTTATTTCCCCAATCTACCTTTCTAGCTCATGCCAAACAACTTTATGGTGTATTGACCGTTTAATTTATAAATGCTCTATATTACTTGACAAGCACGATAGCTTGCACGTGTGCTTTATCGGTCTAACCACATTGAAATAAAATACCGTCCTGTTAAGATTCGGCACCAAATATAAGAAATGCATTAACTGTCGTATTCCGCCTCTATAAAAGTTTCCCCGCTATCTCACTTGTCTTTATGTCCTATGGTGACACCGCGTCCACTTTTATTTTGTCGGTCTTGCAAGTTGCTTTGGAGGAGTACATTGACTAAGAGTTTCAGAGAAGTTATCGACAAGCCGACTTTCTTCGGGTCATTGGTACTGCTTTTGCTGGTTACAGTGCCGCTGGTTGTTTTCCCCGATGTGGGTGCCGCATGGGTAAGGGTGGCAAAGGACTTCGTTACAGATAAGCTGGGAGCCTTTTATCTGCTGCTAGGGGTAGGGGCGATACTCTTTATGGTCTATATCGTATTTAGCGATATTGGCCAGATAAAACTTGGCACTTCGGAAGAAGACCCAGAGTTTTCTACGATGTCCTGGGCATCCATGTTGTTTTGCTCTGGCATTGGAGCCTCTATCCTCTACTGGTCGATGGTTGAGTGGATTTACTACTATCAAACTCCACCTTTCCAGATTGAGGGCGGTACCCCCGATGCTGCGCGCTGGGCGGTCGCCTATGGCATTTTTCACTGGGGGCCACTGGCCTGGTCAATTTACCTGATCCCCGCCTTACCGATTGCCTACTTCTACTATGTCAGAAACCACAGTGTACTGAAAATCAGTGAAGCGCTGATGCCGGTTCTGGGCGAGGAGCGTGCGAAGGGCGGTATTGGCAAGCTGGTTGATGTTCTCTTCATATTTGGCATGTTGGGAGGAGGGGCTACCACCCTTGGCATTGCTGCACCTTTGATCACCGAAGGGGCGCATGAGTTGCTCGGAGTGTCCAAGGATTTAGGCACCCAGGTAATCGTGCTGATGATTTGCACACTTATCTTTGGCTACAGTGCTTTCGTTGGGCTTAAGAATGGCATACGCGCACTCTCCAATGTCAATATGTGGTTGTCGGCAGTGCTCCTTTTATTTGTGTTTCTCGTTGGGCCTACGCTCTTTATGCTGAATACTGGCCTGGACGCACTGGGCAGGGTGTTGGATAACATCTTTCACATGGCCTCCTGGACGGAGCCCTTCGCGCAATTTGATCAGTTCCCAGAGACCCATTTCCCACAAGATTGGACCATCTTCTATTGGGCTTGGTGGTTGGTTTTCGCCCCGAGCGTCGGTCTATTTATTGCGAGGATATCCCGAGGAAGGACTATTAAGGCAATGGTAGTGGGCTCAATATTCTTCGGCACTCTGGGTTGCTTCCTTTTTTTTATGGTGCTAGGAAACTACGGAGTTTACTTACAGTTTTCGGGTGAGTTGGATGTAGTACAGGTACTCAATCAGCAGGGGGCTACTGCGGCAATTTTTGCTGTTTTGCAGACTCTGCCAGCAAGCAAACTGGTGATATTGGTTTATACGGTTCTTGCATTAATCTTTACGGCCACCACCTTTGACTCTATTTCCTATATTCTTGCCGCGGTAGTTCAGAAAGAAGTGGATGAGGAACCAGTTCGCTGGAATCGGGTATTCTGGGCATTTGCCTTGTCTATCATGCCAATAGCGCTAATGTTCCTCGGTGGATTGGATACTTTGCAAACCGCCAGTGTAATCGGTGGTGTCCCGCTGCTGATTGTGGCTCTGATGTTGTGTATTTCTATTGTGAAAGCCGCACATTATGATTTGCGTTTCCAGCCCAATTACGAAGAGAAAGAAATCTACATAGAGGATTTTCCAAAGGATGATCCCTGGAGTAAAGAGGGTGATTGGGAGCTACCAGCTCAACCTCCTCATGGGGTGTCCCACAATGATAAACCCCACATAGAGGGTGATCCGGGAAGCCACCCATCTCGCTTATAACGAGATAGGTTAAGCTGGACGATACAGAGCACCTACAATAAAAGGTGCTCTGTAGCGATCAACTCACCTTGAACTTCTTCTGAGTCGCTGGCTGGGTTGCCAGCTCAAATTCAATCTTACGCCGCTCCATATTGACTCTTGCCACGCGAATATGAATAGAGTCGCCAAGGCCGTAGCTGTTATTGCTGCGTTCACCGCACAGCTTCTGCCTGACGGCATCAAAATGATAAAAATCATTCTTCAAGGCAGAGATATGAACCAGCCCCTCAACTTGGGTATCTTCAAGCTCTACAAATAGGCCGAAGTGGGTGACGCTGCTGATGACTCCGTGAAAGGTGTCGCCGACAAAATCTTGCATATATTCACACTTCAGCCAGGCTTCTACCTCCCAGCTTGCCTTGTCGGCGCGCCGGGAGGCCATCGAACAATGCACAGCGAAATCTTGCATGATGCTATTGTCATAAGGGTAGCTTTTGGTTGAATCAAGGGCTTCTGTTTTCGTGTTACGCTGATCCATGGTTCTGCCAACACGGCTTACAATATTCAGGGCCCGGCGTAACGGGCTTTTACTTTTTGCTTGGTGGATCACCGAGCGAATCGCCCGATGTACCAGCAAGTCAGGATAGCGTCGAATTGGTGAAGTAAAGTGCGCGTAAGCGGGGTAGGCCAGGCCAAAATGACCTTGATTCTCGATGCTGTATTCTGCTTGACTAAGAGAACGTAGCATCATTGTTTGGATAATGTCGGCATCGACACGCTGGTCAATACTTTTGAGCAGGCGATTATAATGGGCGGGCGAAGGTTTGTTGCCTCCTGCTAGTTTGAGTCCTTTATTCCCAAGAAAGGCGCGCAGACTAGCTAGCTTTTTATCCCTCGGCCCGACATGCACCCTATATAGTGCCGGCATTTTGAGTTTATCTAGAAATCTTGCCGTAGCCACATTTGCGCACAACATAAGCTCTTCGATCATCCTGTGAGCATCATTGCGTGTGGCTGGTATTATTCGGTCAAGCTTGCGATCTTCCGTGAACTGAAATTGTACTTCTTGCTTATCGAAATCGATTGAGCCGCGTTTGTCTCGGGCTTTTCTCAGTACTGAGTAAAGATTATAAAGTTCGCAAATATGCGGTGTTATTGCAGCATGCTGGTCAGGTAACGTTTGGCAAGGTTTGGAGCGAGAAGAGGTTAATAATGCATTTACCTGATTGTAAGTGAGCCTTGCATGCGAGTGGATCACTCCTTCCGAGAACTTATAAGACGTCATTTTTCCCGAGGCGTTAAGTGTCATCTCGCAGACCATAACCAGCCGGTCAACATGTGGATTCAGTGAGCACAATCCATTGGAAAGGGTTTCTGGCAGCATAGGGATGACGTGGCCGGGAAAGTATACGGAAGTTCCACGCTTTTTTGCTTCCTGATCCAGTGCGCTGCCAGGATGAACATAATGGGACACATCCGCGATGGCTACAAATAATCGCCAGCCACCGTTTTTGGATTTTTCGCAATAGACAGCATCATCAAAATCACGCGCATCTTCACCATCAATGGTAACGAAGGGCAGTGACCTCAGATCTGTGCGATTGAGTTTATCCGCTTCTGTGACCTTACCCCCCATAGATTGCGCAGCCTTGGCGGCCTGCTGGGGCCAGTGATTCGGAATATCGTGGCTACGAATCGCCACCTCGATTTCCATGCCTGGGGCCGTGGCATCGCCAAGTAACTCTGTCACCCGCCCGAAGGCACTGTAACTACGACAGGGGGGATGAATGATCTCTACAAACACATATTGGCCGGCTTTCGCTCCCATCAACCGATCACCATCTACATCAATATCATGAGCTATGCGGCTATTTTCGGGTTTAATGTAATACTCCTGATTTTCAACCTGTAAGCGCCCAATAACGTGAGTAGTATTGCGCTCAAGTACTTTGATAATGGTACCTTGTTGTCGGCCACGATGGTCAATGCCACTTATGCGAGCTTGAACTCGATCACCATCAAATACAGTGAACATTTCGGTTTTGGACAAATACAAATCATCTTCGACATTATCACAAGATAAAAAACCAAAGCCGTCAGGGTGGCCGATTACAATGCCGCTGACTACGTCATCTGCTCTGACCAGGCCATAACCTTTTTGCTTGTTGAAAGTGAGCTGCCCATCGCGCTCCATTAGATGCAAGCGTCGATTTAAGGCTTTCTTCTGTTCTTTACAGGTTAGATGCAAAGCTCTGGCTAGCTCTTCCCGGTGAAGCTCATTATGGCTTTTTTCCAGCAATCTGATAATTAATGTGCGTTCGGGCGTGGAATTTCTGTATTCTGAAGAGTCTGGAGGGGTGGGTGCCGTTAATATGGCTGTTTTCATAGTTTTTCTCAGAAAACCGCCAATAACGTTCTTTGCTCTTGGTAAAGGCTTAAATGATGTGTTAATGCAGATCAGATTTCGCTCAGCAAGGTAGAATGGCGGGCATCACTCAATGGATATCGAGGACTAAAAATTGGAGGGTATACGAATTGCTCGAATACTTGTTATCGAGGTTGAGATACAATTATTTATTATCTCAACCTACGAATCACTTAGTGGTGCTATGCAACTTCTAAGAGGCCTAATTGCTTAGACGCAAATAATGTTCTCTGCCTGAGGACCCTTTTTGCCTTGAGTCACTTCAAACTCGACTGCCTGCCCTTCGGCGAGGGTTTTAAATCCGGGGCTAGAAATTGAGCTATAGTGCGCAAAAACATCTGGACCAGACTTTTGCTCGATAAAGCCGAAGCCTTTTTCTTCACTGAACCACTTAACTGTGCCGGTGCTTGTTTTAGACATAATAATATCCTGCAAATAAATAGGTGTAAGCCTTCAGGAGGCAAGAATAGCAAAAAGATAGACTTAGAGTTAAAAATCTACAGGACGAAGTATTACAGAGATGCGACGAAATGGAGAGTGTAAACAAAGGTGACTTACTTTTTAGCTGTTCCCGAATTATACGTGTTTTTGCTATTGAGTCAAGCTTTATTTGTTCAAATGTGGTTTGCCGGTGACTCAACCTCGATCCTGGTCATATTGTCTCAAATGCTTTCGAAACCTGCTCTACACAGGATTTCCTCAGAAGTGCAACGTTATCAGTAGGCCCTTTCTTCTGGAAACATTGATTAAGCTGTTTCACATACCGGCGAAATAACGCGTTTGCCTCCTCTAAAGGCAAAGCAACGAGGTGCTCAATAAACTGGCGAGAGCCGATCTGGAAGTGCATATAATCGATAGGAATATTCCAATCCCCTCCCCAAATGGCAAACCCGTGTTTGGCAAACACGGTGGCTACATCCTCAGACATCCCGACACGGAGGGGTTTGCCTACTCGATACTTCGCTCGGTTTAAGTAGCCCTCCTTGGCATCTTCTGGTACCACAATTGCTTTCGAGGACTGGTCAATATAAAGATAGGGGTTCTGTAGGGGATTAATATCAATCGCAACGCCATAGGCGTGCTCGGACCATTTACTTCCATCTGTGATTGGCCGTGAGTCAAATGCGAGAGAGTTGTTCATATCCTCTGTTTTTCGCTCTTTCTTACTGAAGTACTCAATCGGGATTGCAGATTTTATTGGAAATTGTCTCTGGTATAACTCATTGAATAGCGCTAGGACATTATCAGCTACAACATCAAGAACGATTAAAGCTCCTTTGTTTTTAGCTTCCGTTTCACTAGACCGCTCTTCTGCTAATGGGTAAAACTCGAAGACCACTTTTTTTAACCTTTCACAGCCGATAGGTGAGTCCTTAATGATGATTTTTCGATAAATCATCAAGGCACACTCATCTTCTGAGATATCATATATACCTACTTCAGATTCAGGGTGAAAATCCTCTTCCGTGACATGGTTTAAAGAGTTCTTGGTACAGGCAACAAGGCCAAAAGCAGTTAACACAATGATATAGAAATAGAACATGCTTTCCTAACCTCAAATCAATGGAGGACTCTTCCTAATTAACGGTATTCATTTGGGTGGAAGATGCGCATCCATTAGTTTAGATATACTAAGTTGTGGTGGACAATTAGGGGCGCCTCGGAAGGAGAGGATTTGTGATGTTCAATACTGTTGATTGGCACCTAACGAATTATTTGGGGTATCTTTTTAATATTTTGGCGTATTATATTTCTTTTGGTTGGATTAAGAAGTTTATACGTTCCCTCTTCTCAAAAGTAGATACTAGGCAACTACGCTTGTTGTTCGTTTTATAGGCCCTATGGGGTGGAGATATTTCTTGCGCAAGAGTTCAAGAATGCTTATTGATAAGCCCACCTTTTGGGGGGCTTTTTTGCTGTTGCTAATAACGACAGTCCCATTGATCCTGTTTCCTGATATTGGCTATCGGTGGATAGTGGCGGCAAAAGATTTTCTTGCGAACCGTTTTGGTATTTTCTATCTCTTACTAGGTATAGGGTCGATTTTTTTCATGGGTTATATCGCCTTTAGTGATATAGGCCGTATAAAACTGGGGGGCAAAAAGGAGGTACCGGAATTTACAACCGTATCTTGGGTGGCCATGCTCCTATGCTCCGGTATCGGAGCCTCAATCTTGTATTGGTCATTAGTAGAATGGATTTACTATTATCAAGAGCCACCATTTCAGATTGAAGCGAACACAACGGAAGCCGCCCGGTGGGGAGTTACCTACGGTATATTTCATTGGGGCCCCTTGGCTTGGTCCATTTATCTAATACCCGCACTTCCAATCGCCTATTACTATTATGTGAGAAAGCGCAAAGTACTGAAATTCAGCCAAGCACTTGCGCCTGTACTTGGACAGAGGAGGGCGGATGGAGCCATTGGTAAGCTTATTGATATCTCTCTGGTTTTAGGCATGCTAGGTGGTGTTGCCACCAGGTTTGGTATTGCCGCACCGCTGATTACCCAAGGTTTCCATGAGTTGTTGGGTCTCCCTATAGGGCTTGAGACGCAAATTTCGGTTCTTTTACTCTGCGCGTTGTTGTTTGGTTACAGTGCCTTTGTCGGTTTAAAGCGCGGGATCAGTGCGTTTTCAAACTTCACATTATGGCTCGCGCTGTCCTTGTTAATTTTTGTTCTTCTTGCTGGACCGACTCTGTTTATACTCGATAATGGAATGGAGATTCTGGGAAGAATGCTTCACAGTTTCTTACAAATGGCGACCTGGACTGATTCATTCTCACACTTCGAGCAATCTCCAGATTATCGCTTCCCTCAGCAGTGGACTGTATTTTACTGGGCTTGGTGGTTAGTGTTTGCGCCAAGCATCGGGCTTTTTATTGCTCGGATTTCCCGAGGTCGGACAATCAGAGAAATGATCATTGGCTCCATATTTTTCGGAACCCTTGGATGCTTTTTATTCTATATGGTGCTCGGTAATTATGGTGTTTATCTGCATTTTTCTGGAAAACTGGACTTAGTGGAAATTCTTAATAGTCAGGGTGCGAATGCGACTATCTTCGCAATACTGAAGACTCTGCCTGCAAGTCAATTGGTTGTGCTGGTATACACATTGGCGGCACTGCTATTTACAGTCATCACATTTGATTACATATCCTACATCCTTGCTGCGGTTGTACAGAAAGAAGTCGATATTGAGCCGCTGCGTTGGAATCGCATTTTTTGGGCGTTTGCCCTGGCAGTGTTGCCAGTTGCCTTGATGATACTCGGAGGGTTCGAGGCGTTGCTGGCAGCGAGCATCATTACAGCTGTCCCCTTATTGTTGGTCGCGCTTTTACTATGTCTCTCAATCGTTAAAATCGCTCGACATGATTTACAGTCATATTCGACACTAATGGAAAAAGAAATCGTTCTGGAAGGGCTATCAACTGAAGACCCATGGGATGTGAGAAAGGAAAAACCAGAATGAGAGTAAATAGCGGTGAAATTTTCGCAGAAACTGGCCGGGAGAGGGAAGGGAGATAACCTGGGAGAAGTGGATAATTAAGAATAGGGTAAGGAGTACCGAGGCCCATATTAGGCCTCGGCATATTATTTAAGCTTTACAGGTTAAAAGTGCGGGCAACCGAAAGAACGACGCGCTCGTCTGCGTTATCCCAGTCAAGATTGGTATTTTCCGCAGCAATATTGAAGTCAAAACCATTCAAAGAGGTCATATACTCTACACGGTAGTGGTTGTATGACTTCTTATCATCCCAGCTGTAATCAGCTTTATTGGTAGAGGTTGAGCGATCAACACTGAAGCGTACATTGTGACCTTCCGCTACCTCAAAAGTATGAGCCAGCATCATAATGTAGTGGCTACCGCCTTGACCAAAGTAATCCCAGCTGTACCAGCCATTGACTTCTGATTCACCGAGATCGGAGCTGTAGCCCAGTTTGGCATAGGCTTCTGGGTAGTCATAGTCTCTAGATACGTCATCATCACCATGATAGGTGTAGTAAGCAATACCAGTATCCAGGCTTACTTTGTCGGTAAGCTGCATAAACTTACCAGTGTAAAAATCCCATTCCAGGTTGGTGTCGTCTTCGCCAGCAAAGTCCACATTGGAAGCCCAGGTGCCAACATACCAGCCGTTGTCGAAACCATAATCCAAGCTAGCCTGCAGGGCAGGATCGTTCTGGGTCTGGCTTACACCATTAAAGGTGTAGTCTGTCGTCAGATTTACAGTTGAAGAAAGGTCAGCAAAAGTCTGTTGTGAAAGGGCCAGCATTGAGGCGCAGGCCAGGGCAGATAATTGCAGTTTCATAGTATTGTCCCCTTAAATTATTCGTTATCCCTGCCCGTATTCCGGGCAGGGTGTCTCACTTCCGAATTCTTAGTTCACCATCTCGATTTTTCTGAAATCGATCAGGTTTTCTTTCGGTGAGGAGTCGATTGCAGCAACCGCCCGGTAACGTTTAACCAGGATGTAGCCGAGGCAGCAGAAGAAGATGCCGATCACCAGAGCACCGATCCACTGGATTTGCAGGAAGTCCAGCTTGAACAGCAGAGTAAGAAGACTTAAGGCCACCAGGTTCAAAATGATGTATTTCATCTTGCCGAGGCGGGCTACCGTCATACCCAGGTTGTCGGTATACAGGCGAATTAGGGAGTCCAGCGAGTTGATCACAAAGGTGATGCCCACTACCACCATGGCCAGGTTATAAAAGCCGCTGGTATCCAGGCCTTGGCTGGAGTAGTAGTAGAGAACGGTGAACCACAGAGCGATGGGGATCGACGGGAAGATCAGCATCGCAGCAAGCACCTGATAAGTGCGCAGGCCGCCCACAAAGCGGGAGGTGAACTGGCCAATCATGATACTCCAGGCAAACCACCAGAACAGGTAGAACTCGTGGTAGTCATTCAGTGGCAACACGAACTGGTGAATATTGCCAAAGTAGCCACCGAGCAGAGCGAAGGTGGAGGTAAAGTCGCCAACGCTACCATTTTCGCCGGTAAAAGCGCCGACCCACATCAAGGCGATCAGACCGATAAACAACCAGGTACTGGCCAGGCTAAGAAGCCGCACATAGCGCAAGCTGGTAGAGGAGTAAACCGCAGCGGCAATCACCGCAAATACAATTAGGTAGAAACTTCCCACAATGGTTTCACCATCGCCAACTTGGGGTAAATACCAGGGCAGGTTGCTAAGCAGCAGATAAGCGGTAAATGCGCAGGTGCCGATAATCACCACATTGTTAATCAGCTTGACCAGGCCAATCTCAAAGAACTTCACTTTGGGTTCAATGACACAAAAGTAGAAGCAGGTGAGGAAGTAAAAGCCCCAGATCAAAAAAGCCCAAAACCCAAACTCAATAGCGAGTGGATTGGTGAAGCCGTATTCCGGGCTGTTGGCTAGGTCCGCGTAACCGGCAAATTCGGTTAGTGGGAACATGATCAGGCCAACATCCAGGCCTGAGGTGAAAAGAATGGCGATGAAAGTGAAAGTATGGACAGGCGTAACCCCAACCAGCTTCACGTTTCCCCAGCGAATTAAAGCAAAGATTATTGCTGTAAAAGTAAACAATATCCCCGCAGAAAGCCATAACGTCATGCTGTGTCTCCAGCTATGTTATTGGTATACCGACGCCTCCAGAAGGCTAAACTGTGCGAGATTTGAGTATCCCCGCCACGATGAAGGGGATAGTCAAATCTTGACAGGACGCCGGCGGTGATTAGCTCGCTGGCCGCATAGGGCGGCCAGGTCGCTGTGTGCTGGTAGCCGCCAGGGCTACCGATGCCTCGGAGGGCGCCAATACGGTGCGCCCTAAAATCAGGTCAGCAGCCCGCTCCGCCACCATAATGGTGGGCGCATTCAGGTTGCCGTTTGGAATGGTCGGGAAGATGGAAGAGTCCACAACTCTCAAACCCTGCAAACCGTGTACACGGGTTTGCGGGTCTACCACTGCCATTGAATCGGTGCCCATCTTGCAGGAGCAGGATGGGTGATAGGCGCTTTCGACGGACTTCCGCACGAAAGCGTCAATTTGTTCATCCGTCTGGACATCAGCACCGGGTTGAATTTCATCCCCACGGAATTCATCGAAAGCCGGCTGATTGATAATCTCACGGGTCAATCGCACGCAGGCGCGGAAGCCCTCGATATCTTCTGTTTCCTGTAAATAGTTAAACAGGATTGAGGGAGGCTGCTTGGGGTCACTGCTAACGATCTTGACCCTGCCACGACTCTTGGGCTTGTTGTGGCCGATATGTACCTGGAAGCCGTGACCATCAAAAGCCTCGCGGCCGTCGTAGCGCATTGCTGCTGGAAGGAAGTGGTATTGCAGGTCCGGCCACTCGACATTTTCCTTGGAGCGAATAAAACCGCAGGACTCGAAGTGGTTGGTAGCACCCAGGCCATCTTTCTTCAGTATCCAGCGCGAACCAATAAGGAATTTATTCCAGAGATCCAGCTTACCGTTCAGGGAGATCGGCTGCTTGCAGCGGAACTGGAAATAGAACTCCAGGTGATCCTGCAGGTTTTGGCCAACGCCGGGAAGTTCGTGTTTAAGTTCAATACCGGCATCTGCCAGTGTATTGGGATCTCCGATACCGGAGAGTTGAAGGAGGTGAGGGGAGCCGATGGGGCCTGCGCTCAGGATCACTTCCTGCCGCGCTTTGAACTCCTCAATTTTGCCTTTCCGCTCAAGCTTCACTCCAACAGCCCGTTTATCTTCCAGAATTACCTTATGCACGGTGGCATGGGTCAATACCGTTAGGTTGGGGCGCTGCATGGCCGGTTTCAAGTAAGCGTTGGCAGTAGACCAGCGCTTTCCATCTTTTACCGTCATATGCATGGGGCCGAAGCCTTCTTGCTGCTCGCCATTGTAGTCAGCAGTGTAATCGTAACCGGCTTCTTTACCGGCTTCGATAAAGGCGCTGTACAGAGGGTTCGCCATCTCGTTGCCATTATTGACTCCAAGTGGACCTTCATCGCCCCGGTATTCATCGCCTCCAAAAGCCCAGGTTTCAGAACGTTTGAAGTAGGGTAGGCAGTGGGCGTAATCCCAGCCTTCTGCACCGTGCTCGGCCCACTCATCAAAGTCCTTTGCGTGTCCGCGCACGTAAACCATACCGTTAATAGAGGAAGAGCCGCCGAGCACCTTGCCTCTAGGACAGTGCATGCTGCGGTTATCCAAATACGGCTCGGGTTCAGTCATAAACTGCCAAGCGTATTTTTTGGTATTCATGGGGATAGACAGCGCGGTGGGCATTTGGATAAAGATGCTGCGATCGCTACCGCCGGTTTCGATCAGAAGGACTTTCTTATCCTCCTGGGCAGACAGTCGGTTGGCCAGAACGCAGCCGGCAGAGCCGGCGCCAACAATAATGTAATCAAACTCACTCATGCAGAATACCGCTTAAAATGGACTTTCCAGTGGTGCCAGACCCACATACACCGCTTTCAGCTGGGTGTAGTGATTGAGGGTCGCAAGTCCATTTTCGCGGCCAATTCCAGATAATTTATATCCGCCCACGGGCATTTCTGCCGGGGAAGCACCATAAGCGTTGATCCAGCAAATGCCTGCTTGCATCTGGTGAATTACACGGTGGGCGCGGGTGATATCACGAGTAAAAACACCGGCGGCGAGGCCCAGGCGGGTGTCGTTTGCGCGACGAATGACCTCATCTTCATCGTCAAATACCAATACCGACATTACCGGGCCGAAGATCTCTTCGCGGCAGATGGTCATGTCGTCATTACAGTCGGTGAATACGGTGGGCGCTACAAAGTAACCGTTAGGCGAATTCCCTGGGGAGAGGGTGTGGCCACCGCAGAGCAGGGTCGCACCTTCTTCTTTGCCTTTATTGATGTAATCCATCACCAGCTGCTGGTGCTTGGCAGAGATCAGTGCCCCAAAGTTGGTGTCCGGGTTCATGGGGTCGCCGGCAACAATATTTTTTTCGATACGCTCTTTCAGGCGAGCGAGAAACTGATCGTGAATGCTGCGGTGTACAAATACCCGGGTGCCGTTGGTACAGATCTCCCCTTGGGTGTAGAAGTTACCCAGCATTGCCGCAGAAATTGCCTGCTCCAGGTCGGCATCTTCAAAGATAACCAGCGGGGACTTGCCACCCAGCTCCATGGTTACTTCTTTTAGGTTGGAGGCTGCGGAGGCCATTACTTTTTTACCGGTACCTACCTCACCGGTAAAGGAGACTTTGGCAATATCCGGGTGGTTGGTCAGCCAGGCACCCACGGAACCATCGCCTTGGATTACGTTGAAAACACCAGGGGGCATACCCGCTTCAATAAAGATTTCTGCCAGCTTCAAAGCGCCTTTGGGGGTTTCTTCGGAGGGCTTGAAAATCATGGCATTACCGCAGGCCAGAGCCGGGGCGGCTTTCCAGCAGGCGATCTGTAAGGGATAGTTCCAGGCACCGATGCCGGCGCAGATACCCAGGGGCTCGCGGCGGGTGTAGTAGAAATCTTCGCCAACCTGTTGTTGATTTCCTTCGATACCTGCAGCCACGCCAGCGAAAAATTCGATGGAGTCTGCCCCGGTCACCACATCGACAACACTTGCTTCTTGCCAGGGCTTGCCGGTATCAGCCACTTCGATAGCTGCCAGTTCATCGTTGCGCTCGCGCAGTATTGCTACAGCTTTCAAAAGAATACGACTGCGCTCAATTGGCGCCATCGCTGACCACTGAGAGAAACCGCGCTTGGCGCTCTCGATGGCTTCATTTAGCACCTTATCATCGGCAACTTCTACTCGGTAGCTAACTTCATTGGTTGCCGGGTTGAATACGTCAAAACACTCACCGCTTTCATTCGCCAGGGAGCGGCCATCAACAAAATTTTGTTCTTTTTCCAATGACATCTGTTGTTTCTCCATACTGCCTTAACAGAGGGTCAATAGGTTGTTTTTCAGGCGATAGCGCAGGGGAAGTAGCTTTGCTAACCACTCTTTGAACTACTGGTCATCCCTGCAATTCATCACTGCAACTGGGACTGCCCCTGTCGAAACCAAGCGACAGGTTCGGGGCTAAAGTCCATACCTAGTACATAAGTAGTAGGGTATATGACACAGAATGTAACATATTATTGTTTCGAGCTCTAATTGTTCGTATTCAATGCATTATTGTGAGAGATAAATAATGAGGTTGATTTTCTCGGAAATAGCGATGTTGCAAGAAAGTCATACACTCAAAACTGGTCAATAAAGATCAAATATCTCATTCGAACTCTATCAAAATAGCTGTTAGCCACTTGATAAGGTCTTGACTCAGAGGAAGGGTGACCCACAGTAAAAAAAGGGGGCAAAAGGGGCTTATAAAAAGCGGGCCCCAGAAATGATCCCTGGGGCCATGGGGAAAAATGATCAAAATTATGTTGGGTTTAACGAGTGCCCTCAACAGGGCTCGCGCTCGGAAGCTTGCTGGACTGGAAGAGCTGGCGGGCCAAGTAGAATACCGATAGCCCTGCCATAATCCCCGGTAGACCTTCGTAAATAGCACCGTGAAGTCCCAGGGCTCGCCAGCCTATAGCGGAGGAAAAACCAACGAGCACGGCTAGGATGCTGGCAGTCTGAGAGGGCTTCCATCCTAGGCACAGCACTAATAGCAGTGGCCCAAATGCACTGGCAAGACCGGACCATGAGAAAATCACCAGGCTGAAAACGCTTTGATTGTTGGTTAATGCCAACATGAGCGCTGCAGCAGTGATGCACACGGTAGCGACCTTCAGCAACCAGGTCTTTTCAGTTTTTTGGGGCAATATGTCGTGGGTAATAGCTGCCGAACAGCTTAGAAGTAGGGAATCTGCAGTGGACATCGTTGCAGCGAAGATTCCAGCCAATATCAGGCCGACGAGAACGGGGGGGAGCAGCTCTATGGCCATGGTCGGTAGGGCAAGCTCGGCATCAAAACTGCCGGCATCAGCAATATATACTCTAGACAGCAAGCCGACCCCAGTAGCCATACAGTAAAAGAGCACAAACCATAGATAGTACCAAGCTCTTGCCCGGTACATTTTGCTAGAGTCGCTGAGCGTCATGAAGCGCACCATGACATGGGGCTGGCCGATTACAGAAAATCCAGCAAAGAGCCAGCTCACCACGAAGATGGCAATACCCACCCAGCCGGGCATTACAAGTTCCTGCGGGAACCAGTCCATAAATCCTTCGACAGCCTTCATTTGCTCAAGAGTGCTGGAGATCCCACCCAAGTCAGCCAGGGCAACTGCCAACAGAGTGCCCATAGCGCCAATCATCACAATGGATTGTGCGGCATCTGTCCAGATAGATGCGCGAATACCACCGGCAAAACAATAGAGGCAAATCAGCATCGCCCCAGCTACAGCACCGGACCACAGTGGCCAATCCAAAAGCACATGGAGCGCTTTACTACCGGCAATCATCTGTGCAGAGGCGTAGACCAGCAGAAACAGTAGGGAAATAACCCCGATAAGGCGCTGTAGGGTGGAGTGGTTTTGGCCATACCAATTGCTGAGCACTCCGGCATAGCTGACCTCGCCACTGGAATTGGTTGCGCTACTCAGACGTCTATGCACATAGAGAGAGGCGATAAAGTCGCCAGCAATCCAGCCCAGCATAAGCCAGATGGATGCCAGGCCACTGACATAGGTATATCCAATCACGCCGATAAACATATAACCGCTGTTATTAGTTGCTACCGCAGATAAACCTACCAACCAAGGAGGGATGCCTGCACTGGCGAGGTAGTAATCGGCCTTGGTGCCGCGGCTAAACAATGCGGAAGATATACCCACCAAGGTAAATAACAGTAGAAAGCCAATAAATGCGTAGATCACTTGCAGACCTTATGTCGTTTTCACTTTATTTCGATTTGAGGATGCTTTATTTAAGTCGGCCGCTGTGAAAACAGGTCGCAGTAACGTGGAGACTTTTGCAGTTAACTGCCTAACTCTAATGACTCGTTAAGTTTCACACCGAAAGTCACGGCTAACGTTTTGAGCGAACTCGTTATGTATTCTTGTCGTGGTCGTGGCTTTTCATGGCCACGATCTTATCCAGTTCCTTAAATACCTTACTCTCCACCAGGGGTTTGAGGGCATCATCATTTAGGATTTCATCGCGGTAGCTCTCACTCCTTATGATCGCTTCCGCTAGGTAGCGTACGGCTTCTTCGAACTGGCCCATGGTGGTGTGTGCACAAGCCAACTGATAAAACGCATGACCATTGTCATGGTCGATGCTGAGGGCTTGATGGCAAAGATTAATGGCCCACTGGGGTTCGTTGAGCTCAAGAACCGCATCAGCCTTATAGGTGAGAGCCTCTACGTCCTCTCGACGTAGCTGTAAAATCTCATCGTAGACAGCGATCTTATTGGCTACGGATGACTCCTGCTGTGCACGCAGCCAGAGTGACTGAACCTCCTGGGTTAGCTCGATTTCCTCTCGGTTTTCCTCGATGTGCTGGGTCTTTTGCTGAAGCTGATTCTCAATCACCTCAAGACGCTTTTCATATTCCTGCACCAAGCGGGAAATTTCCTCATCGGCAAGAGTGTGAACGCGCTCCTTAATATCTTGGAAAGATCGCCATCCCACCAAAACTAAAATCGAGGTGGCGCCGGCAATCAGATAAAAGAAGTAGGTTACGGTATCGGTAGCGTAAGTTACTGCCCGATCCACCGAGTTGTGCTCACGATCCACAATTTGTTGGATGAGGTCCTGCTTGATTTGCGCCTGGTCAATACGCAACTGCTTGAGTTCATCCAGGATATACCGCTCTACAAAAGGGGTATACATGGCTTCACTCAGGGTCTCTACTTCTTCTTCAATATTGTTGTTTGTATTATTTTTATTGTTTTTTTTATCATTCGCCTCTTGGGCAAATACTGCGAAAGAGGCGAATAGGACAACAGAAAAGATAACAGCTAGGAAGCGAGGCATATCGCGGTTCCATGATCGTGAACCTCAACTAGTGCTTCGTGAAGGGTTCTCACCGCCACGTCATAGTCAGATTCATTGACAATAAACTGCATGTCTACATGTCGCATTGATTGGTGTACGGCCAGTACGCTGATGTCTTTGTTGGATATAGACTGCACCGCCTTGGCCAGGACCCCTGGAATCTGCATATCACTTCCTATTGCGGAAACAATAGCGACTTTGCGCTGATTCAGCTCCGCCTCGGGAAAGCGCTCCTCAATAGCAGACTGAATACGCTTTATGGTTTTCAGGTTGGTAGAAAGGAAATGAGTTAGCGTATTGGCGTTGGTGTCTTTGGATATGATGTGCGCCTTATACCTTTTGATCACCGCGAGTACTTCGCGATCGTAATCTTGAAGGCTTCCGGCCATGTCCTGATCGAACATCTCCAGGGCGTAGACTCCCTTACAACCGGCGATAATTTCCACACAGGGGGAGTCACTGATGTAGTCACCAGTAATCAGGGTTCCGGCATGTTCTGGCTCAAAAGTATTTTTTACCCGCAGGGGAATGTTCTCCTGGCGAAGGCCTTTGGCTGCTTTCGGATGAATGGCTTCCATGCCCAAATTGGCCAGCTGATCGGCTACATCGTAGTTGGTTCTGCCAATGGGAACAGCATTGTCAGGGCCAACCAGACGCGGATCAGCGCTGCTTAAGTGGAATTCCTTATGGATGACGGCTTCTTTTGCGCCTGTTAAGACGGCAAGGCGGCTGAAAGTCATCTCACTATAACCTCGGTCGAAAGAGATCAGCAGACCTTTATCACTATGTGCATAACCAGTGACAATAGGCATCTGCTTGCTCAAGTCGATATTTGCAAAGGCGTCGCGTATACGTTCATCCAGTGAAATGTGTTTGCTGGTCCGCCAGCCGGTCAAGTCCACAAAGCAAGCGTTAACGCCATCCCGTTGTAAGAGTTTAGAGGTATTCCAGGCACTGTGAGCTTCCCCCAGGCTGGCGAGCATCTCTCTTACGGTGCCCAGGTGGGCATCCAGTGAGAAATGGCCGTGTTGGCAAAGGCTTTGTAAATCGCGCAGGCATTTCTGAGCGCCTTGCAGACGCTCATCTAGGAATAGGTTGGCCTCTTTAAGTAATTCGCCATCACCAAATAAACGCTTATTAATCTCGCGCAGTTTTAAACCCAGTTCATTGAATTTTTCCAACCAGCTGTCATCTTCTATACCGCTGGAAAACAATCCGAAGATACCGGGCTGGCCGCTTTTTTTGTGCTCCAGCAATAAATCAGTAATACCGCCATATGCAGAAACCACAAACACTCGATTGTAGAGATCATCTGGGCTCCCTTTAATAATGTTATCCCTGACAGATTCATAATCTGACATTGAAGTCCCACCAATCTTTTCTATCGTATGCATAGTCTCTAATAGATCCTTTTGTACTCTTGGACAGCCTATTTAGTTGCGATCAATTCCGCAGGTAAGGCCGGGTTAAGATATCTCTACAGAAAGCAGGAGCTGCTTCCCTTTTCAAGGGGATTATCTTTCCAAAGGAAAATTACAAAACGGTCGGTCTCCCTTTTAGCTGTTAGCTGCTTTAAATACCTGGCTATATAAATAAGAGTAGGGGAGGGAATCGAGTCGCGGGTCAAATGACCCCTTCGCGCAACCCGCTTATCCATCAAGCCTGATTGTTGTGAGTAGTTCGGTAAGAACTGTTCGCGACAATGGCAGCTTGTCGGGTTGTGACCCCCTTCGCCCTTGCAGGCATACTACTTATACATCAATGGGGTCGGCCCCAAGTTCGTAGGCACCCTCAGCATTGTGTACTTCCTTACCGTGAAGCGGGGGATTAAACACACATGCCATAGTCATCTCTTCGAAGGCTCGCAAAACATGCTTATCATGCTTATCTAGGATGTAGATAGTTCCCGGTTCAATGGGGTGTTTTTTTTCATCATCCAGGGTTTCCACCTCTCCTCGGCCAGAAATACAATAAACAGCCTCTAGGTGGTTTTGGTAGTGCATTTGAAAATCTGCACCGGTGTAAATAGTGGTGATATGAAAAGAAAAGCCCATCCCATCGTCTTTCAATAGCAGGCGGGTGCTTTCCCAGTTGCCATCAGGGGAAACGATTCTTCGATTCGAGGCTTTGGCTTCGGGCAAATTTCTAACAATCATTGGTAGTCTACCTTTGTCATGTACAGGCAGTCCGCGTTATCCATTCACTTTAATCGTATGGTAATTGACGCCGAGCTTGCCTGATTAAATAAAGTCTAGCAGGCCTTGAAATAGACCTTTTCTTCCGGCATTTCCGTTTCGGCAGCACAGACTTCCTTGATTGCGGATTCAATGATGTCGATGCCTTTTGCCAGATTTTGATCGCTGATAATCAGTGGGCATAACAATTTGACAATATGGTCATCCGCACCACTTGTCTCAATAATCAATCCCTGCTTAAAAGCGGAATGTGTGATTTTTCCGGCGATTTCACCGCTCACACAATCAATCCCCTGGAACATGCCGCGCCCTTTTCTGGTGAAGTGGCCCTCTCCATACTTGCTGACAATATTGTCCAGGCGCTCGGCGATGTATTTACCCTTGCGTTTAATTTCCTGGGAAAACTTATCATCCGACCAGTAATGTTCTATGGCAGATTTTGCTGTTACGAAAGCCAGATTGTTTCCGCGGAAAGTACCGTTATGCTCTCCGGGTTTCCATTGGTCCAGCTCAGGCTTCATTAGTACAACGGCAAAGGGTAGGCCGTAACCGCCGAGGGATTTGGAAAGTGTGATGATATCCGGTTCGATACCAGCTTCTTCAAAGCTAAAATAATCGCCCGTACGACCACAGCCCGCCTGGATATCATCAACAATAAACAGCAAACCGTGTTTTCTGCATATACTCTGCAGATTGCGTAGCCACTCGGCACTAGCGACATTAATGCCACCTTCGCCCTGTACAGTTTCAACAATCACTGCAGCCGGTGAGTTGATGCCGCTACTGGAGTCGGAAAGAACTTTATCGAGGTATTCGGTGGTATCAATATTTTTACCAAGATATCCGTCAAACGGCATTCGGTGGGTGCCATTCAGGCTCACGCCGGCGGCATCTCTATGGTGTGAGTTGCCCGTAGCGGCTAAAGAGCCCAGGCTCACCCCGTGAAAGCCGTTGGTAAAGGTAACGATATTTTGTTGGCCGGTGACGTTGCGGGCAATCTTCATCGCCGCTTCCACCGCATTGGTACCTGTGGGGCCGGTAAACTGAACCACATATTCCATATTGCGCGGTTTAAGGATCTTCTCGTTAAGCGCCTGCAGGAATTCACCTTTCGCCTTGGTATGCATATCCAAGCCGTGGGTGATACCGTCCGCCTGAATGTAATCAAGTAGCACCTCTTTAAAAATCGGGTTGTTGTGCCCGTAATTCAGGGTGCCGGCGCCGGCAAGGAAGTCGAGATACTGATTGCCCTCCTCATCCCACATTAATTCACCTTTTGCGCGACAGAAAACCCGTGGGAAGGAGCGGGCATAGCTTTGCACTTCAGATTCAATCTCATCAAAAATTTTCATTCTTTACTCTTATTGAAGGTTGGTTACTTGAGTGAAAGGCCCGATACGAACAAGGTGTTCCGAGTCATGCTGTCCATCAAAATGGACTTGGCTATCCATCCACTCCGAGGAGTGAAAATCGCCAGAGAGCCTCTGAGCTGCGCCTTTAAAAAGCGCCCAGGAGGCGTGATTGTTCTTAGTGATTGTCGTTTCTAGAAATGAGACTGTTCGACAGATAGGGCGACCAAGGATGTCTTGCAGCATTCGCGAAGCCAGGCCTGCACCGCGCGCCCGTTGAGAGACGGCAACCTGCCAAATGAAAAGGGTGTCTTTGCGCTCGGGGATAAGATAGCCGGAAATAAACCCCAAGGGCTCCTTGCCAGCTTCCGCTATGACGGAGGTGCTTGAAAAGTGGCTGCACTGAAGGAGATTGCAGTAGCTTGAATTGGTGTCCAGCGGGGGGCTGCTCTCAATTAGGCGGTGCGCAGCCATACCATCCTCGAGAAGCGGGGGTCTTAGTAAAATATTTTCTAATCTAGACAAAAAATCTTCCCATTCGGCCAAACAAATTTACAGGTCTAAACATTTTAAAGGTTGAAAATTGAACAAATGAGCCTTAAAAAGTGCTTATTTGAGTTTTTTCGATAAGTCTTTCGTGAAAAATGTTTTGAACGCTAAATATCGTACACGAATGAAATGTAAAGTCCAGTACTATGAGCACAGAGTTATAGATAGTGCTTGGCCTAAATGCACCGGTGGACCTAGGAGGGTTTACTCAAAATTAGGAATTTGCTCTTTTTGTGAATGAGCGGTCAGGGGGATAGGTTGCTCAAGTACTAGCGTCTAGCGCGATGGCTTATTGAGCGGAAATTACTCCGTGAATGATTCATTCTTTAGGGTTGGCTCCCTGAGTCTCTCTTTTCGCGGGGTGAGCTCAAAGCACTTAGATATGAAGTGTGTCATCTATATAATCATAATATTCACTTTGACTCTGGGATTGAGAGGTAGATTTGAACAGCATTGAACAAGTGTTAGTGGCCCTGCGGCGTGTAATAAGGGCCACAGACCTGCACTCTAAGCATCTCGCCAAAACAACAGGACTGACTGCTCCGCAAGTGTTGTTATTGCAGGCCATACGCAATAAGGGTCAGGTCACCATTGGCGAACTGGCCAATGAAGTCAGCCTCAGCCAGGCGACAGTAACCAATATTCTGGATCGCCTTGAGAAAAGAGAGCTTGTCTATCGGCAGCGCTCTCCGTCAGACAAACGCAAAGTGCATGCCTACCTGACAGAACAAGCCATTGAAACATTGAGAGATGCACCTATTCCGCTTCAGGAACAATTTGCACGCCAGTTTGGTGACCTGAAAGACTGGGAGCAGAGTATGATCATCGCTTCATTGCAGCGTGTAGCCCAAATGATGGATGCGCAACATATTGATGCTTCTCCCGTATTGGATATCGGTGTATTGGATAGGCAAGGAGCCGCTATAGAAAACCCCAGCGTCTATCCTGAACGTGCCGAGCCCTTCGATAAGAAAGACGAGTAGTTTCTCTAGAAAAATCCTTCCCGCGGAATACAAGCGCTTGGAGGTTTTCAGGGCGATCTCCATTTCATACTGCTCATTTGAAAAGTAGAAGCTTTCGCACCAGGGATGCCTTGGTTGCGATTCGCCCTGAGAGCCAGAAACCTAGTGGTATTCTGGTTTTGCCCTGTGGTTACTCAGGCTCATAAATAGCACAAGAGCCTTTCATTAATCCCATAGATTAAGCTATATAAACGTAATGTGAATTATCGGGAATCGGTGAAGCTCATAAGTGTCCATCCGTACCGGCCTCCGCACGGCTGAAAAATCATCAGTTAAATCATGACCAGCCCTTTAGCAATTCTAATGCGAGGGAGTGGATAGTGAATTTGTAGTTTGATCCTAATGTTTGTGCGATTATTGGCCCGCCCAAAGCGCCATTCTGCTTGAAAAGCATACAGTAAATGCGTTTTATTGGGATAGGACGGATAAAAACCGAATTTGAAATTGATATCTTTTGACTCTAAGCCTTTTAAGGGTTACATATGCGAAGTTCCGAGCAAAACTCAAATGTTAAAGACTCGATGATCAGTGAGAAAATCAAAATTTATTTTGATAAATCAGTTGATGTAGTTTTTGGGATCATTCTTGTCTTTATCATTATTGGGATAGCGGCGGGGACCCTGCAGCTGTTCGTCACAACATGGAAACTATTCAATTTTGAGGGCATTACTGGTCATTACATAGATATCATAACGGACGTTTTGACCTTATATGTATTGATAGAGTTGTCTAGATCGCTTATTGAGTATTTCCACACCCATAAACTTAGGCTTACATTTATCGTTGATGCCGCAATTGTTTTTGTGCTTAGAGAAATATTGATTGCGCTGTTTAAACATGAGATCAAAGCAGAGATGCTTTACGCATTTTCTGCATTTATATTTGTGCTAGGGGCGCTTCGCATCTGTTCAATATTGGTTTATCAGCGCGAAAAGTTGATGTCTGAATAGCAACAGATCCAAGAAAACTTAAATGGGGTGTCGATTTACAGGCGCCCCAGGCCTCAGCCTCCTCTTACATCCACCTCATCTTTCAATATCTGCCCGCAAAGCCCTGCCCAAGTAAGTAAAATACTCGGTAAAAGCCTGATTAATCCTTTGTCTTTGCCTTCCTATCGGGTAGAGCCCCAGCTGGGCTTCTTCACTGGCTTTGGTGCCCGCGACCAGAAAGTTGTTGCTAATACTGGCATCCTGCACAAACGCCTCAAAAGCGCGAGCACACAGCTCCACGGGCTTGCTGTAATAAAGTAATTTATTGGTTTTATCGGATATTACAGAGGCCCTTACCAAGTTACTGGGGTTATTGCCTTCCTCGTCGAGCATAATGGCCTGAAAGCAAGCAAAAAGTCGGTCATTCAGTGGATGTGGCACCGGTGTCGCATTGTGCAGCCAGGCTTCTGAAGCATACATATTGCTCGATGTATCGCTAAAGGCCTTTTGTGCAAGGTAATGATCGAGCGCATGGAACCATTCATGGGCAATAGCGCCTGGACCGGCATTCTTAGCCAGGGAGAATGATTTGGCAGAGGGATCATAGAAAGCGGAGATTCCCGGGCGCCCGCCAATACCGTATTGGAAGGAAAGGGACCCACGCAGGGAGATAAGCGCTTCAGGTCCCTGCAGGATGACCATTAAGTCGCAAAGGGCATCAAAAAACAAACCCGCAGCCCGGTCTCGTTCCTCTTCTGTCACCCAGCGTCCAATAGCTATGGACCTAAAGCCAAAACGCTTTCTAACATCGACAAAGGATACCTGGTCATTACCCCGTAAATCGGGTCCACGGCGATAAAATTGGCGGGTGGCTACCATAGTTGGCTTGCGGTTTAGCAGGTGTACTGGTGTAAGAAGTGATGGATAAAACTCGAGGAGGATACTATTACAAGCCCTGCTTCACTCACAAGAGCGATATCGGGCAGGCCTTGTGAATAAACGACTACACTTTGGCCAGGCACCTAAAAGCACCTTCTGAGAAATTTTTCGATAGCTAGGGGCTTACTTCTATCGATTGTTAAGCTCCCGTAGTTTTTAGCAGCTCATCAAGAGCCGTCAGGCCTTCACTTGCGTTCAAACTTTATGTAAGTAGCACTTTTGTCCAGCCTGTCAAATCCAGCAATTCGCCGGGAGTCATTTTATGGCCAAGTCCAAGCGTCCTCTGATCTCTATCAATCCATTGAATGGCGAAACACTGAAAACTTTCCATGAGATGAGTCGGGAAGAGCTCGATAAGGCAATAGGCCGAGCTGACAACGCATTCGGGGAATGGAGTGCTCGCAGCTTTAGTGAGCGGGCCTCAATACTCAAACGCGCCAGTGAATTGTTCGAGCAGCGCAGCGACACATTGGCTCGGTTAATGGCTCAAGAAATGGGTAAGAAACTTAGTGATGGCCTGGGTGAGTTAGCGCTTTGCGCAGAGATTTTTGATTACTATGCTGAGGAAGGGGAAAATATTTTAGCACCACAGCAACTATCTACCCGGGAAGGGGAGGGGACTTTAGTATTCCAGCCGTTAGGGGTTGTCTATGGTATCCAGCCGTGGAACTTTCCCTTCTATCAACCTTCCCGTTTTACCGCTGCCAACTTAATCGCCGGCAATGTGGTGCTCACCAAACATGCCTCTAATGTACCCCAGTGTGCCGAGGCTTTTGAACAATTATTATTTGATGCCGGCGTACCCAAGGGTGTCTACACTAACCTACCGGTCACTTCTGCGGGTGCTGCACCGATTATTGATGATGACCGGGTAAAAGGAATTTCTTTTACCGGCAGTAATGCCGCAGGTGCAAAAGTGGCGGAACAGGCGGGTCGCAATGTAAAGAAAACCGTAATGGAACTGGGCGGAGTCGATCCATTTATTGTGCTTGAAGATGCGGATATGGATTTGACCGTTGAGCGATTTGTGGAGGGCAAACTTGGCAACTGTGGCCAAATTTGCCTAGCCGCTAAGAGGATTATCTTAACCGAGCCGATTGCCGATGAATTCCTGGGGCGAGTCACCAAGTTGTTTAAACAATTAAAACCGGGTGATCCCCTTAAAGACACTACTGATTACGGGCCTTTATGTACCGAAAAGGCGGCAGAACACCTGGAAGAGCAGGTCAGTAAATCGGTCAAGGCTGGGGCCCATTTACTGGTGGGGGGGAAACGCAACGGAGCCTTCGTTGAGCCCGGTATCTTAACGGATATACCCGAGGGCTCACCTGCGGCAGAAGAAGAACTGTTTGGCCCAATCGCTTGTGTTTGGGTGGTAAAAGATGAGAAAGCCGCTATCGAGATGGCCAATGACAGCCGCTTTGGCTTGGGTGGCTCTGTCTATACCAAGGATCACGCGAGAGGGCAGCGCGTAGCCGAAAAACTGGAGTGCGGTACTGCCTTCGTGAATCATGTGGCCTCAAGCTATGCGAGTATGCCGATGGGCGGCGTGAAGAAGTCCGGTTATGGTCGAGAGTTGGGCGAGCTGGGGATCAAAGAATTTGTGAATCAGAAATTGATACGACACTTCAATTAAGGAGGTTACTCCAACCGGCCACCCTCGCGAGATTGCGGGGGTTCTGCTGCAGTTTTTATAGCTCCCCATCAAGATTGTGTTAACGCTTGCCTGGAGACACCAATGAAAATACTTGTTGCCGGCGCTAATGGTGCTATAGGTCAGATCCTTGTCGATAAATTAATCGAAAGAGGCTACGAAGTAACTGGCATGGTGCGCAAGGAGTCTCAACAGGAAGCTCTGCGTAAAGCCGGGGCGCACCCCGTTCTTGCGGACCTCACCGATATGGAATCTCTGGCTAAAGCAGTAGAGAAACAAGACGCAGTGGTTTTTGTTGCAGGCTCAAAAGGAAAAGCCCTCGAATCGGTGGATAGGGATGGAGCCATCCAACTTTGTGATGCGGCGAAAAATGCTGGTATTCGGCGATTTATACTGCTGAGTTCTATTTTTGCTGGGCGCCCAGGGCGGGGTCCTGAAAATTTGCAACCATACCTGAAGGCTAAACTCACAGCGGATGTTCATATGCAAAAAAGCGGCCTGGACTATACGATTTTGCGACCGGGAGCACTAAAGGATACGGCAGAAACAGGGGCTATCCGTATAGATGACTCTTTTGAGGGCACTAAGGCGGAGATAAGCCGAGGCGATGTAGCAGAGGTTATCGCTGCATCCCTGTCCGAACCCAAAACGATTGGTGCAGTATTTGAGTTTATAGCGGGAGATACTCCGATTGCAGAAGCCCTGTCCCGCTTGGGTTAAGTTGGGCGGTGACAATGAAAAACCACTTATCGAGCCTGTAATCGTTCTTTGGTGTTGCTGACAATATCCTTGCTGTCCAGATCGCGTTGTTGGCGGCGCTCTATCCAGGTTTTAATTTTCTTATCATCTACACCTTGTGATTGCAGCACTGCCGCGGCTAGATCCAGTCCACGGGGAGTACTCCTATTAACCACCGGATACATGTCAAGAGATTTAAAGCGCTCCAGATCGCTATCACCATCGACAGCAACGAAGCGCTTTAAATTGGGGTAGCGTGCGGATACAACCGGTCTTAGCGCCCTCGATAATTCATAACGAACAATGGTGATAACAATGGCCGAGCGCTCCGCATACTGGAAGGTTTCCATCATACGGATATCAGCCAGGTCACCAAAAGCCACCGGATAGCCATCGGCACTAGCCCTGAGAAACCGATCGTAGTCCATTTCGATGGCATCGTAGCCTATTTTTTGAGCTTCCAGGGCGTCGGCAACCAAACGTCCAACTTCGCCCATACCAAAAATCACCACTGGCGCTGTTGATGTGACCGGCTTGGATTCATGGCTAGGTGCCTTAGAGGATGAGCGCCTCCACAGAAACTTTCCTAAACGATTTCCAAGATTCGAAAGTGTTGGAGTGAGTGCTAAACTGGCGGCCACCCCGGTAATGACAATACCAACGGCCTGCTCCCCCAGTGATTCACGGGCGAGAGGCATAGCAATAATAACGAAGACAAATTCACTGCCCTGTGCCAGCAGAGACCCCAATTGCAGCGATCCGGGAAGAGACCAGCCGCAGGCCCGAGCCGCCAAGGCCACCAGAAAAACTTTGACTGTCATTAGAATTAAGATAAAGAGAATGATTTTTGCCCACTCATCCAACAGGATGCGCCAGTCCAGGGACATACCCACGGTAATAAAGAAAAATGCCAGCAGTAAATTACGAAAAGGCTTCGCTTCCGTTTGGATCACATGGCGATAAGGGGTCTCACTGATCATCATTCCTCCCAGAAACGCCCCCAATGTCAGGGACAATCCCACAGCACCGGTGCCGGCTGCTGTAGCAAGGACGACCAGAAGCGCCATGGCCGTGAAAACCTCTTCGTTCCTGGTTTTGGATAACAGCCCAAATAATGGCCGGATGGCATAGCGACCAAGTAGGACGGCGGTAACAAATGCGACCACTGATTTTGCGATGGCGGAAAGTATTTCTGCAGTAAGGCCATTGTGAGTTGAGGATGGGCTGCCCCCCTCCAGTGAACTTGCCAGCACCAGCAGGAAAATTGCGCAGATATCCTGAAAAATCAGCACCGCAGTTCCGGTGCGACCAACGGGACAGTCTTGTTGCCCCCTCTCTGTGAGACTTTGAACCACGACTGCCGTCGATGAGAGTGCAAGCGCGCCCCCAATGACCCCGGCATAGGCAGGGGAAACCCCCAGAGCCAAGGCGATACCTGCAAAAGCGGCTCCGCACAGCAGAATCTGCAGGGGACCCAGAATGAAAATATCCCTTCGGGCATTCCAGATATTCGATAGGGTAAAATGAAGGCCTATATCAAACAGCAGGAAAACAACACCAAGTTCCGCTAGCAGGTGGGTGGTATTGCTTTCCGGGATCAAATCCAGGGCATGGGGCCCCACCGCCAGGCCCGCAATGAGATAGCCGACAATTGGGCTCAACCTGAGAGGGCGCATCAAAATGATCGCCAATACACCGAGAAGCAGCAATGTAATGACGGGAACGAGTGCGTGTATATCTTCCATGATGTCAGTAAATTAGCCCTCTCCCTTTGGTCTGTCAAAGGTGCTCAAGGTTAAGGGTTTCTAGAGTGTCTCTAGTACTGGCGTATGTTTATTGCGAAATGCCTTTGGGAAAAGTGTAGTCAGGCATTTGTGTGTATTCGTGTAATACGAGCAGAGATCAACCCCAAAATTTCCACCAAGGCTTTTGGGGTTTGCACAGATGGATATTCGCGATTTTGGTGCCTGGGGGAACACCTTGAAGCTGCTCATGGATTTGCCCTTGAAAAGAAATGTAGACCACAAGATTCATAGCTTCTACATTTTCAGCTACAACTTCTCCACCAAAAATCAGTGGTTTTTTGAATCCGTATACCTCTCCTTTTTAAGGGATATCTCGGAGTAGGCTATTCCTCAAGAGGCCAGAGGCACGGGGTGAACTTGAGCAACTTGCAGGGTAATTGCACTATGTTCCCCAAATGAATAATGACAGTGCAGACCAAATACATGACAACAGTAACCCAAAGCCCAAATATTTAAACTTTGAATCGTAAGCTTTAACCAAATTATTGCCAGCAGCAACGACCGGTTCATGTTTACAGCTTTTGTGACCGCCAGATAATGCAAAATCGAAGCAAGCAAAACCGGTAGTATATTTTAGCGGGGACCAACCTGAGTTTGCTTTGAAAGTTGCTGGTTCTCGGCTTTTAAACTCTCGATAAAAGAGAAGGTGTAGATATGCCCAGTGAGTGCATATACTCATCCAGATGATTACTAACACTATGTCTATCATTGATACTTAACATTCCGTAGAGGCCCGAAGCCTCACACCTTGTGATTGTTGTGCATTTTCCTCACACGATCCCTCGGAGTGAGAACTTTGGCTCCAGGATCCACTAAAATTCCGCCCGTATAATCTAGCCACTTACCTAACAATGAAAACACTTTGGAGTAACCTTCCCAGCCTTTAAAATATCCAAAAACGGCGGATACAATATATACAATTGTAAGTATGCAAAAAAAAGTTTCTTCATGGCTGGCAAAGAAAAGCCCACCGATAACTCCTGTGTAAGTTGTTCCTCTAGTCAGTAGTGCGAAGAAACCCACATAGATAAAAATTAGAAAAGTGATAGGAACAAGCCCCAGCATTAATCCTCTAGCAATTTTCTCCGCTTTTGATGGTTGATACATTTGCTATACCGATGCATAGCGCCTCAATAATGGCCGGAGCATGCAATGAGAGGACCCGGCATTAAATAGGCTATTTTGATTTACTGAGGTTTTTCTGTAAGCAGATACATTTCTCGAACAAGTACCTTCGTTGCTTGAGCTGTAGTAAATGGCGAATTCTCGCATCTCACTACCCCCTCAACTCTTGGTGCACCTGTCATGGTTATAAGTGGCAGGAAGAGTGTTTCTACGTCCGTAACCATGTAATGATGCTCGCCATCTTGATATATCATTGTCTCAAACTTGCCGCCACAGAGCTCGGAAGCCTTGTACTCCCAGTCTACCTTTACCTTGTCAGAGCTTTCAAAGACTCTGCCAGCCGCAACCTCCCTGATATAAAACAATCCATCGTCAATTCTGATGTGATGATTGTTGGGGCCATCAAATTCATTTGTACTTGCGCACCCTGCTAGTGATGCCAAAAAGAACGCTAATAATATTCTCATACTTTCTTTCTCGATTTTAATTATTGCTTATTAATAATGGGCAGGTGAAAGAGCAATTGTGCCGTAGCTTCTTATAAGTTTTTTCCACGAATCTTCTCCCTTAAGGCTCTAATGCCGACTGGTTTTAGTGAGCAATAGCTTGCAAAAACATATTCAACTAGAAACGGAACAATTAGTAATAAGGAACCAAACACAAGCAAACTTTCAAATGCCAACCCCGTATAGATGG
The DNA here is from genome assembly GCF_020524905.1 of Microbulbifer variabilis. Classification (GTDB taxonomy): domain Bacteria; phylum Pseudomonadota; class Gammaproteobacteria; order Pseudomonadales; family Cellvibrionaceae; genus Microbulbifer; species Microbulbifer variabilis_A. The sequence continues at coordinate 205,767 of NZ_JAIVKI010000006.1, forward strand.
GAAGGCAGGGGATAAATATCCATCCGAATGATGACGCCCACTTAGATAAGGATGTGTATTTATACTGAAAGAAGCAATTGTCGCAATGCATTCTACTTGAGAATGACAGTACCTTTACCTTTATCGCTTTCTTTTTGCATTTTGGACACTTTCTCATCATGAACTATATCACTAGGCCTCTTTAGCTACCTACTTCCCTAAACTTATAATGTGGCTTAACGGATACGAACCAAAAGGTAAGTGAAACCAAGAAGCCACACGACATATATATTCCATAGCCAACGTCTTGCAATTGTGCCGGCGTATTATGCTTTGCATTCATAAAATATTGAAACAACGCAGGGCTTAGTAAACCAACCAGACAGTAAGGTAGCCAATGCTCTATTGACAGCCGATTCAATACAATATGTGTTGGGATTCCTACCGCCAAGGTAAAAGTGTAGGAAATTGCAAGAAAACCTATACTTACCATAAAAAATAACAAGATCGCCTCATGGGCTTGCATTTCGCCCTTTGCAACTTCAGGTATGAATAGGGCAAGCCAAACCAAGATCGAAGCTGACGGCGCAAGAAAAAACCCTATGAAGCTTCTCTTTAGGTTCATAATTGATTCACATTACACTTGCAGTAGTTGCGCGAACCTTGCACGTCGATAACCTGATATTGTTAAAATGGATCTGCCGTAGTAGGGAAGTGGGCGTGTATATTCTCAACGCCACATACATTGCAGACGCTCTTAATTTTAAGTTTATAGTTTACAAAAAAACTCAACATTTTTAGGAAGTACGGCACCGACTTCAAGATCAAAAAAAGCATTAATAGATAGCCTGCACCACTTCGAACCCCATACCAATTTCTATCCCCAAACTCACCTGAATCAATGGATGAAATCAGCGCGGTTAAAACACCCCAACCAACCAGGTACAATATGCCAGAGAAAAACCCACCAAGAAAAATTATTCCTATTAGGTCTGCAATACTTGCTCTAAATTGGATGCGAGGCCGTTTAATTTTATTACAGCAACGGAAATTCATACAGACCCTTTAATACCCCAAAAAGCAGCGTGCTCCGAAAGGGAGGGTCAGCCTTTGTTTGTTATACATTTTTGACTTTTCCATAACCGACTGGGCACTGCTTTTCTTTCTTACGGGTGTCACATACGTACACTTCCCTAAAATTTTTCGCCCAATTTTCCATCTCTTCTTTAGATACATCGCCGCGCCAAATTTTTTGAAGATGGTAAACATTATCCCTCCCTTTAATTGCCAGCTGCAAAATCTGGGCTTTAAAGTCTTTTCCATTCATACAAACGGTACGCCACATAACTGACTTATAGTTTTTATCCGGAATAAGTTCTAGGTCGATTGACTCAAATGACTGGCATGATTTTCTCCCTGGATCATCTTGAATTTTCCGCACTTGATTAAGCTTTGATCTGTTTCCTCCCTGGATGTTTATCACATAAGCATCAGCCATTCCTTTTTCCTTGCTCTTCCACATGAGACTTTTTAGAGAGCCTTCGACACTCATCAAAACTTCCCATTTGTCAGGATCTAGTTCATACGGCGTAATAAGATTTTCACCTTTGTAGAACTCGTCGGCGAAAGAGCTTAAAGAAAGCGTAACCATGGCCAATAGTAGAATATGTCTCATGATTTTCCTTGTGTATAACGTCAAGTTAAAGGGCGTGCGGCTTTTTGTGTGCCCCAAAGAGTAATAGCGAATGGTTTGAAGGCATTGTTAACTTCGCCCTTCTGAATTTTCAAGAGTATCGGGATAGATCTCTTTTAAGTAGAAAGTGAATAAGGCTGCATACACGCTTACTATCTTAGCTGGCCTCTGTTGTAAAGCTGTGGAGGATAGAGAGTCAAGGCATATTAAATCTACCAATCAACACTGTATGATATACGGCGCTTTGCAGAGGTGACAAGTTGGACTCATAAACCTTTATGGGATTTTTTGATAGGCCAACAATGCATCTTAGTGCTAGCAAGGCGAGCACTAAAAATCCGGCGATCAGCCAAAGTTGGACCATAGGTAATACAGCCGAATATATCGAAAAAGCGGAATACATTACAAAATACAGTATGATAAAACTCGCTGTGGTATTTATAAGATTAGCTCTTCTAAATATTGCGCCCACAATTTCCTTTAAAAGCTAACGTCCGGCCCGGCACTATTCACCGAATTTACGTGCCACTTCATCTCATTACCCACAAAACAAGAGCCACTATTTATACATCGGCTGCCATTCCTCGTTAGGAATCTACTACTAGATTGACTCCGATAAGGTAGACAGATCACTTTGCGCGGCTTTCTCTGATTTTGGCAGTAAGATATGATATCCAGATAATGCTGGTATATATTTTGTGGCTACCGCTTCAGCCGGCGGCCTGCCGCCTTGATTCGAAAAATAATATTCAAAGTAGTAGGCTTTGCCCCCCTCAAATGCTCCAGTGAATTCTAATATCTTTGGCCCCATGAAAGCATTTGCTTGAAGAGCTATTGTATAGGTTCCAGGGTTCAATCTGACTTTGAGGAAACCAAGGTTGTTCAAGCAACCCCCCTCCTGATCATTGATCAATAATTTTAAGCAAACCGTTGATCCATCATTGGCCTCTGGCCGATAAACGTAAATTATTGCTTCTGATTTTGACAGAGGACTATGCGGAGTATATTTGGGGCCTTTTGCTATAGGCCCAGCACAGCCGGCCGCCAGCAAAAGCAGAAATGATAATATTCCAATTCTCAGTGTCATACGATGAGCCCTGATGATTTTTAACATTTTCATAGCGATCATCGTGACCACTTATTTCATATGTATATCTACGCCTAAAGGCTATTTTCTACTGCTATATCAATAGGCTACTGCCACGGTGCACAGGAAAAACAAATACCCATTACCGCTATCCTGTGCTCTAATAGCTTGATAATTTTTAGGAAGTTTTCCTAAATTTTATGATTTCCCAGAGGGGATAAGCACGATGGTAGAAAAATGCTGGTCTATTTCTTCAAAAATGAAACGATCTCAGACCATCCTTTGTTAGCTTACAGTGGCCTTACAAGGTACAGAGCATTTCCAGGATTTGTGCCTAATCAATTAATTCGTAGAAAATCAAAATTGAATAGCTGCGCCATTATCTTAGACAGCGGTCCATGAAAGCAAGTAATTATACGGGATAGAGTGTAATTCGAGAGACTACTGGTTCTATACCTAGTTGTTTCTCATTTTACAAAACAGGTAGAGGCTTCCACCCTCTAAGGGAGATGACTAACTGGACATTAATCTGGAGTCAGTCCATAAATTTCGTAATTCATAGCCGTCAATGCGACACAACCACCTAATTGTTTACTTTGCTTAAAATAACGTTTAATTGATATTAGTTTAAATACAAACGAAACATTTATTCTACGGTGCAATCGTACAAGCGTTGCCGGTTCCAAAAATAACCCAACTGCTGTGAAAGTTGTTCGCCGTTCTTACTTGTTTGGATTTGCCAATGTTCGGGATACAGGTTTTGATAAAAAATATCCCCAAAACGATAGTCAGCTAAAACAATCACGCCTCGATCTGACTCAGTGCGAATCACTCTTCCCGCTGTCTGCAATACCCGGGTCATGCCGGGATAGCGGTAGGCAATATCAAACCCATCAATCGCCGAGGGGGCCTGCGGGTGCTCTGCTGATTGTCGTAGTAGCTCTTGCTCTTCATTTACCTGGGGAAGGCCGGTACCTACGATAATTGTGCCGATCAATTTCTCCCCGACAAAATCAACGCCCTCAGCAAAGACTCCTCCCATAATGGCAAAACCCAGGCTTTGTGCACCTTCACTAAACGAGGCTAAAAAGGCTTCTCTTTCGCAATCACTGGCTCCGGGTGTTTGTTGTAGCAGTTGTATCTCCGGGTGATCCATTTTGAATCGCTCTGCAACTATTTGCAGGAACTGATATGAAGGGAAAAACACCAGATAGTTGCCGGGATGGCTACGGTAAACGCGAGCAATCAGATCCACTAATGCTGGTAGCGCACTCTGACGTGCCTGGTAGCGGGTATCTAAGTAAGAACAAAGAAATACGCCCTGGCGGGAGGGTTCGAAAGGCGAAGGAAGTACCAAGTATGGGGTCTCGGGCTCGACCCCAAGTTGTGCAGAGACGAAGTCTATGGGGCGCAGTGTGGCTGAGAACAGAATGCTTCCATGAAACTGGGAAAATGACTCCCGTAGGAAGTCTGCGGCATTCAGGCATATTAGCTTTAGCTGGTGCTCCTCCCAGGGGGCATCCCGATCGATTACACGTGTGAGGGCTTGGTGTTGATCTGAAAGGATTTGTTCTATGCAGGCGTATCGATATAGATTTTTCAACCAGTCCCCGATCTCCTCAGGGGGAGGTTTTGCCTGTTCCGATAGTTCATTCAATGTATCTAACACCTTTTGGATAGCGCGAGACACAGCCGCAGGGCGATCCTTTTCGCTATCCAGCGTGCTACACCAGGCTTTTACACTTTGGTTTGAGCGCATTTCCTTATAGAGGTTTTGCTCTTGAAACCGTTTGCTCCATTGAGAAAGTGCGCGCACCAGGGATTGGATGTGCCGATACAACTGTGGGTGACTGCTCTTGCAAGCCAAGGCGGCGCGGCGACTATCTTTGCGGCTCAAACTGGCACTGTGCATTTCCCGTGCACGCTCGCTCAGGTTATGCGCTTCATCTACCAATAGTGCGCGCTTGTAACGTGAATCTTGCAGTGTGGAAATACACACTAAGGGGTCAAAGACATAATTGAAGTCACAGACCACCAGATCGGCCCAGGGCAGCATTTGCAGGGACAGCTCAAATGGGCAGAGATGCCACTGATCGCCAACTTTCGCGATTTCTTCAGGGGTGATTAAAGGTTGCCCCAACAGTTGTTGGCGCGCTTGGGGCAAGCGCTCATAAAAGCCTCTGGTGCGAGGGCAGATACCCTCTTCATCGCGACTGCACAATCCCAGTTTGCATGCACAGGTCTTATCGCGGGCGCGCAACTCCAGCAGAGAGAGCTTTAGACCAACCTGATGTAGCTTGTTAATAGTCTCCCGCACCACCTGCCTGCCAGAGTTTTTCGCGGTGAGATAGAGCAGCTGATCCACCTTTCCCTCACCAAGGGCTTTGATAGCGGGGAATAGGGTGCTAATCGTTTTGCCAATACCAGTGGGTGCCTCGACCATCAGTTGGCCGGCATCCCTGAGACAGCGATAAACGGATACCGCCAGCTGGCGTTGACCGGGTCGGTATTCGGGGAAGGGAAACGATAAATCTTTTGCAGTGCGAATCACCCGTTGTCGGTGCGCTTTCCAGTCACTATGCCACTGGATATATAAGGTGAGGGCATCCTTGGCAAAACTCTCCAGCGCCCTCCAGGTGAAAAGGCGCTGCTCTGGGTGGGATTTTTTCTCCTTGAGGTTGTACCAGAGCATTTGCAACGAGACTTCTGCAACGGAATTGCCATTTTGCCGAAGCTGTTGCAAGTAACAGAAACCATAGATTTTAAGCTGGGCCCAATGTAGCCGGCGAGTGGCCTCTGGCAACGTATCTGGGTGGCAATAGGTGGTTTTGATTTCATCCAGCTGGGCTGGCTGGTGCAAGTCAGCTTGTGGGTGAAAGATATCCACCCGTCCCTCTAAGACAACATCCTGGCCAGCGCACTCCAGCTGCACTTGCAAACGGTATTCGGCTTCCGACCCTTTAGGGCGCCGCTTTTGCAGCTTTTGGTGGGCCCGAATACCCTCTTGGGCAGTTGGACCTGGCCCACCGGTATGAATCAAATCCCCACTGCGGCAGGAGAAAGCCACTAATTCACCCACAGAAACCTGTAGGGTAGGGGTGCATTTGGAAGGGGTATGATCCTCTGCAGGCTCTTTTATCAGATCTGGCTTTTTGAGCGCCTTTCCCACGACTGTTCTCAAGGCTACAACCACTCCACATGTATCACCCGGTGGGGAATATTATGGACCGCGAAGAAAGTCAGCCAACGCTGCTGGTTTTGTTGCAGACGATCTCCGGGGCCTTTGACCTCTACAAGCTCATAGCCACCTTTATCTGGAAACAAAATCAGATCTGGCAGGCCATTGCGATGATGGGTGATGTCGCCAAGTAAGCGCTGAAACAGTGAACGCCAGTGCTCAACCGGGATACGATCCAGGGCTAGCTCCAGCAGTTCCAGAGAGAGCGCCTCCCAGGCGACGAGCGGATTAGCAATGCCCAGCTTCTCCCGATAGGTTTCCATAACCCGTCGTTTTAGTGCACTTGGACTGAGCTCTGTTAGCCGCTGTTCAAACAGAGTATGTCGCGAGGTATAAAAATGTGGAGTGCGGAAATCACTTGGAGCTATCTGGAAGGGGTTATAAAAAGCACCGGGAATGGGAGCAAACAGAATGTCCCAGATATAGAGGCCGAGTACCCCGTTAAATAAACTGTTCTCCACATAGTGGCAGATACCTTCCTCCCGGCTAGCCAGCTCCAAAGCCGTTTGAATCTCTACTCTTTCTGGAGATTGGGGCAGAGTAAATACTTCAAGCTGTGGCTGGCAAGGTTGTGGATTCGCCCAGTTCTGGGTAGAGCCCATCCGTTTGGCGGTACGACATCCAAAGCTTTCAGCAAAATACCGCTCGGCTTCATTGAGTGGGGAGTCGAGAATTTCCCGGCAAAGGCAAAGTGCCAGCTCGGGATTGTCACGTTTAACCGCAATTCTCGCGCGGCGTTCACGGGCCGGAGGTTGCCCGCAGTCTCGATAGAGGCTCTCGGCGGCCTCTAGCTGATCCAGTCTTTCCAGTTGGCGGGCCAGTTTTAGGCGCAGGCGATCCACTCGCCGCGCTAGTGTCAAATCCCCCGGAAGGCCAATTGGCAATTGGCTGGCAAGCTCGAGAATTTCACTGGCACCACTAGCCAGCACCTCCTCGGCCTGCTCCAGGCAATCGTAGTAGAGCAAATACTGTTCGATTTGCTCACGGCTTTGGAAGGGCAGTTGGTGCCTGTCTAGTGTGTAGGACTCATACCGGTACAACCCAAGATCCCTTAGCACATAATCGGTTAGGTCCTGATTCAGGTTGCCAAAAAAGCATAGTTTGAAAGTTTGGAAGTATTCAGCCCCCTGAAATGCTAGCAGGCCCTCTTCGGCCATCAGCTCTTCTCGCCATTCTGTGGAGGAAGCTATCAGGGCCTCTTCCAGCTCCATCCGCTTGAGGGACTTGCTCAAACCAATCGGGCCTGCTACGTATAACTCTGTTTTGGTAAACAGTGCTAAAAGCTCTCGATCCTGCAGGGAAGGGTTCCTGATCAAAAGCCCTGCGGAGCAAAGAGAATCTACAGCCTCGGTAAGCTTGCTGATTTCCTGGTAAGACAGCTTTCCCTCTCTGAACAGAGCCCCAGCTGATGATGGGACCCCCTTGCGAGAGAGTAGCCTTACATAAAGACGCTGGCTATCGGCATCAAGCTCACAAAATAACCTGTAAAAACTCAGTTCGCTGGTGGAGAGAAGCTGCGTATAGCGAGAAACAACAAAATCAACCAGTGTGCGAAAATTGGTTAAATAGTAATCAGGTGCTAGCTCAATAGAGATGGCCATGGTAAGGGCAACAGTGTGTCAACAATGAATCGTGGTGAGTAGTATCGATATAGAGGCTGTATGGTTGTACAGCATATCGCTTCTGGAGACAAAGCTATAGGCTGACTTTACGGCCATAGAAAAAGCACTGCAGCGGTAAGGTTTAGATGATTCCGAGAAGCTTCCTCACTGGTAAAAGTATCAGTACTTCAACAGACTTTTGGGCAAGCTATACCAGAAAAAGAGTTTTAGGGATGGAGTGAGAACAAATAAGGAATAAATTGTAATCGGTGAGTTAAGTTACTCAAAGATTTTATCCATCGTCTTGGGAATGGTAATGTAAATAGGCTTGTAAATAGAAGGGGCTAAGCGCCCCTCCTATTTAGCCGAAAATGGCATCACCTAGCGCTGTAAAACTCAAGAAGCTTGAATTGAGGTTTTGCTTTGATGCGCGTTCGACTTGGGAACCTGTACTCTATATTCTGGGAACATATTTACGGTAACAGTAAAGTCACACTTAGTCGGACCAGCAACATGCTTCAGGCCCCACCAATATTTTAATTTAACGGTTTCGCCTGGGGCGATGGGGTGGCCGTAGCTAATAAAGCCGTCTTCTATTGGAGTGCCGGCTGAATTACACAGGTAGGCATCCCAGGTCATACCATTATCATCAAGATCCAGGAATACTTTGGCGTCGAGGATAGGAAATTTTCCGGTATTTTTGAGTTCTATAAGCCCCTGAATATAACTTCCTTCAGTAGAGTCTTCTATGCCAGTCCATGCAGCCCAGTGAAAACTGGTTGCCTCAAGACTATCAGAAATAAATGGCTTATCTGTATCCCAACCTTCAACATGACCAATATTTGACATGATTAATCCTTTTCTTCAGAAATATCATTAATAAATTAATGACTGCAAGTGGGTACCGCCTATTTTTTAAAACGAAAGCCTAGGAAGAGGGGAGACAAAACAATAGCAAATCAAAAAATCATGAGATGTATGTTCTGGGCTTTACCCTAAGATCCCTGCTAACTGTGCACCCCTTGGTGCACAGGCGGAGTATCGGGGCCATAAAAGCCGATATCAACCCTTAAATATTGGATGAGCAGTAATGGCGAGATGAATAGCGCCATTTTTTTTGCTGAGGATATTATGCATGCCACACAAAGAGTTTTTAACCCATCGCTTTATATTGTGCCAATAACAATTGGTCTTCATAAAGGCTGGCTAAATTAAAGTAAATTCTACCAAGGTATTCAGGGCTATGGTTTTGCAATCAGAAAAGGAGTAAAAGAAGAGCGACTCTTATTTTATATATCGAAAAACTTTACGATACCTAAAGATAATAAACCAAAGAAATAAGGCAAGTGGTGTAATCATCAAGACGGCCATTTGATTTTTTAATACCGCCATGTTCATTGTGATGATCACCGTGCCCAGCTCATAAACGTCAGTGACGATGATTACAGGCAGGAAAAACGCCCAAAATCTTGCGGTGCCAATTTTTTTGGCGAAGGCCAGCCCAAAAAAACCTACAAAATAAGTGGTGTAAATGATCAAGCTCGCGATCAACCACCATATTGGCTGGTTGTGCTCATTGTAGGCAAAGGCTTCAAACTGAGATGTCGCTTCTATCGGAACCAGAAGGAAAAACAATACCTTCCAGAGCACACTTGGCTTATAGATTAAAGTTCCATTACCAAGAGCACTATCTGAGGCCCGGTAGAGTTCATGCATGAAACATACCTATTATTATTACTTTGCCGTTTATAAACCGTTCATTACAGATAATCTTGTTAACCCAAGATTCTCGAAGCTCTCCTGATAGAAGAGGCTAGCTAGGGGCGCCACAATCAACGAGAGGGCGCAGAGGATATTCTGATCCCAGGCAAAGTCAACTAATTAATCCGCCATTTTTATGACAATGCGAAATCGACCTGAAAACCACATTTTTTAGTCGAATTCATACTGCTTGAATGCGGCATGTTAGAGGATAAAACAGGGCAATACCTATTAGGTGGTAAATTTCTGTGACGCCAAACGCAAAGTCATGATTTAACCTTTGATGACATGGCGTGCATTCACATAAAGCAATCATCTTTCCTGTTGTCAGTTATTCATTTAAGGGAGTATTTTTCCTTTAGCCTTTTAATAATTTTAAAGACAAAAACAAAACCGCAGAATTTTTTTGCTACAGAGCCGTATCGCATTATTGCTCTGCTGGTTCGGGTCGACTCCAAACCCAAAATAACCCGCAGCCAATGCCACCAATAGCGAAAAACAGTAAATACAGATTGGCGATATGATGAATAGCCAGTGCCATAGAGAGAGCCATAGTCAAGGTGGCCAGCAGTTTGGTTCTCCTGCTGATATAACCACTGCGCCAGGTTCTTAACAGGTGCCCAAACAATCGATGGTCCTCAATCCACTGGTGCAGTCGTTCAGAACTTTTAGAGGCCGCCCAGGCCCCCACAACAATGAATACCGCAGAAGGTAATCCCGGCAGGATTGCGCCAATGATTCCGACAAGGATAAAGAAACAAGCTACGGCTCCCCATAGCCAGCGCAGCCAACCATTGGCTAACGGAGGGGTTTCCATATCAGGCACTTCTTCATTATGTAGACTCAACCTAAATCTCCACTTACTAACCCACTTCACAGATAAAAGAACAGCTACTTGCAACCGCCTGCTCACTATATCAAATCAGCTGTTATTAGTGACACCTGAATCATGCACATTCCCAGTCGGGTTTGGCAGTTATTTCTTAAGAAAATTTTAGGAATGAATAGGTTATTTCAAGTAATAACATCATTAAGATGACAATGTGTCACGGAAAACACCAAAATGATTATTCTATTAATCAGTCACATCCCTTTTAGTTTTATTGGAATTCTCTACATAACTGAAACTGACGCCTAAAAAACACCCAAATGCTGCTGTTTTATGAAAGCAATAAGAATATCAGCTTCTTTTTCCACCCTTATAACCCGTCATAGAAAACACCTCCATCAATACACGATGTCTTCGAGTGATAGCGACTTTAACACTACACTCATTATCAGTACTGACCTTGGCACCCAATCTTCATATTTTGATATGAGTAATAAGCACTATGGATTATCGGCTGCAAGCGTCCGACCTGGAGTGCCTCATTCAAGCAATCCGCAATAAGGGCTACCTACTGTATGGGCCCACACTAATTGACGGGGCCATAACCTACGGTGAGATTCACTCGGTTTCAAACCTCCCGCAGGGGTGGACCGATGATCAACAGGCAGGGCAGTACCGGGTTATGCGCCGGGGGGACAAAGCCTATTTTGGCTACGCTGTGGGCCCACATTCCTGGAAGAAATATCTACAATTGCCTCGCCGGCCTGTGTGGAAGGTAGCCAAGCAAAATCAAGCCATAGAAATTATTGAGGTTCAGGAGACAGTCCCTAAGCAGGCGTTCCTGGGAGTGCGTAGCTGTGAGTTGCACGCAATCGCCATCCAAGATCGGATCTTATCTCAGGGGGATTATCGTAATGAGAGCTACCGCCAGAGGCGGGCGCAGTTGTTCACCGTTGCGCTGAACTGCACCTCGGCGGCAGATACCTGCTTTTGCACTTCGATGAACACCGGCCCCGAGGTCACTCTGCCCAGCGATCTGACCATGACCGAGATGATTGAGGGCAGGGAGCATTTCTTCGTAATTAGTGGTGGTTCAGAAGCTGGCACAAAGATTATGGAAAAACTCCCTTTACGCCCAATTAGCGAGGGGGAAAGAAAACTGGCCAAAGAAAGGGTGGAACGGTTGGCAGAGGAGATGCGGCGCGGACCGCGCCACTTCGATAGTTCAGATCTAAAAGAGTTGCTTTATAGAAACCTCGATAGTTCTAACTGGGAAAAGGTTGCGGATCGTTGTCTGTCCTGTGCCAACTGCACTATGGCCTGCCCAACGTGCTTTTGCTCCACCGTTGAAGACACCACTGACCTCAGCGGAGAACATGCCGAGCGCTGGGAGCGTTGGGATTCCTGCTTTACTGCGGACCTTAGCCATATTTCTGGTGGCTCAGTGCGTGCCGATACCCGCTCTCGTTACCGTCAGTGGATGACTCATAAACTGGCCAGTTGGCACGACCAATTTGATAGCTCTGGTTGCGTGGGCTGCGGTCGTTGTATCACCTGGTGCCCGGTGGGTATCGACCTCACCGAAGAGGTGCGCACTATCCGAGCCCTGGATCAAAAACAGGTGCGCAACCAGGAGAAACCATGAAAACCATCGCCGATCTGCTCCATGAGCATCCCTTTTTTCGAGGTTTGGCGGAGAGTGATCTGCAGTTCCTGGCCTCCTGCGGAGAAAATTGTGTCTATCACAAAGGTGACTACTTGGCGCGGGAAAACAGCCAGGCAAACCATTTTTTCCTGATTCGCAGTGGCCGGGTTGCGGTGGAAACCTTTGTTCCACATCGCGGCCCGCTGTGCCTGCTCACTTTACGTGGCGGTGATATTTTCGGTTGGTCCTGGTTATTTCCGCCTTATATTTCGGCCTTTGATGCCCGCGCTCTGGAAGATGTACGTAGTCTGCGCCTAGGTGGGGAGTGCTTGCGCAATAAATGCGAACAGGAACCCAAACTGGGGTTTGAGCTAATGAAGCGCTTTGCGCGGATTGCCACCGAACGGCTTCAGTCCGCACGTATCCAATTGCTGGATATTTATGGGCCAGATCATCAGGGCCATACAGCATGATTCCCACCGTTTACCGGGTGAGCGAGCGGAGCGTGGAGTATCCGGGGACTTTCACCTTGAAGCTGGAGGCCGAGAACCCTGAGCCGGATAAGCTGCCGATGCGTTTTGCGCCCGGCCAGTTCAATATGTTGTACGCCTTTGGTGTTGGAGAATCCGCTATTTCATTTAGCGGACTGGGAAGCGACGATGGCAATCTCATTCACACCATTCGCGCCCAAGGGAATGTTACTCGCGCCTTGGAGCGCTTAAAGGCGGGGGAATCCCTAGGAGTTCGGGGGCCTTTCGGAATCGGCTGGCCGCTACATGCCACGGTCGGTAGAGAGGTTTTGATTATTGCCGGTGGTCTCGGCCTGGCGCCGTTACGCCCAGTTATCTATGCCGGACTGCTGGGGCATTTAGCGGCAATCAGGGTACGCCTTTTTTACGGTGCGAGGCGCCCTAGTGAACTGCTCTATCGCGAGGAGTTGGCACAGTGGGGCCAGCAGCTCAATCTTGAAATTTCCGTGGACCATGGCGATGGCACCTGGCCAGGGCATATCGGTGTGATTACCGATCCTCTACAAGCGGCCCAAATAGATGGGGCCAATTCGGTGGCATTCCTGTGCGGTCCGGAAATAATGATGCGCTTTTGTATCCAGGTTCTGTTGCGCAAAGGCGTACCTGCATCCTCAATCTATCTATCGATGGAGCGCAATATGAAATGCGCCATCGGCCTCTGCGGACACTGTCAGTGGGGTCCAAACTTTATCTGTAAGGATGGCCCGGTCTTTTGCTATGAGGATATACGCCCATGGCTGCAGATTCGCAGCTTATAGCTCGGCAGCCCCATAAACCCAAGCTGGCGGTATGGAAATTCACCTCCTGCGATGGCTGCCAGCTCAGTTTACTGGATTGCGAAGATGAGCTGTTACTGTTGGGGCAGGAAGTGGAGATCGCCTACTTTATGGAGGCCTCCAGTAAAGTGGAAGAGGGGCCCTACGATATTTCCCTGGTGGAGGGCTCTATCACTACGCCCGCCGATCTGTTGAGAATCCAGGAGGTGCGGCGCCAGTCAAACTTCTTGGTGTGTATCGGCGCCTGCGCGACTGCCGGCGGTATCCAGGCACTGCGCAACTTTGCCGATGTCGTCGAGTTCACTTCCGCGGTTTATGCGGAGCCCACCTATATTGATACCCTAAAAGACTCCACACCAATTTCTGCCCATGTGCCGGTGGATTTTGAATTGCAGGGCTGCCCAATCAACAAGCTGCAACTATTGGAGGTCATCAGCGCTTTCCTGAATCATCGTGCCCCCCAGATCTCTGCCCACTCTGTGTGCATCGAATGCAAACTTAAAAACAACGTCTGCGTGTGGGTGGCCCATGGCACCCCCTGTATGGGGCCGGTGACCCACGCCGGCTGCGGCGCACTTTGCCCGAGTTACAACCGCGGCTGCTATGCCTGCTATGGCCCCAAGGAGAACCCCAATGGAGAATCCCTGTGTCATTGGTGGGAGGAAAAGCTGGGAGCTGATAGATCAACCGTTATCGAGAATTTACGTAATTTCAATGGGTTAGCGCCACATTTTAAAGTAATTAGTGAAAAAAGAGAGCGGGGGCAGAAGGGGAAATCCTGATGGGTAGGGAAGCCGATGGCCGGTAAAAGCAAGACCATTAAAGTCGACTATCTGGCACGGGTAGAGGGCGAGGGAGCACTTTATATTCGCTATGACGACCATGGTGTGCACGAAGTACAGTTGAAGATTTTCGAGCCACCCCGGTTCTTTGAGGCCTTTCTTCGGGGCCGCGACTACACAGAAGCACCGGATATTACCGCCCGTATTTGCGGCATTTGTCCGGTGGCTTACCAAATGAGCGCGCTGCACGCCATGGAGAATGCGCTGGGCCTTGTGCCCACCGAGCCCCTGAGAAATCTGCGCCGCTTACTCTACTGCGGTGAATGGATCGAAAGTCATATGCTGCATATCAGCATGTTGCATGCACCGGACTTTCTCGGTTATCCCAATGCAGTGGCCATGGCCAAAGATCATCCTCAAGTCGTGCAACGTGCCCTGGAGATTAAGAAAACGGGTAATGCCTTGGTGCGCCTGCTTGGAGGCAGAGAAGTCCACCCCATCAATGTGCGCGTGGGGGGCTTTTATCGGGTGCCAAGCCAGGAATCCTTTCAAGCACTGCGTCCACAACTGATAGAAGCCCGAATTCTGGCCGAGTTAATGGTCCGCTGGGCAGCAGGACTGCCATTTCCCTATTCCGAGCAATTCTATGAGTGCGTCGCCCTCTCTAGTCCCAGGGAATACCCTATGAATGAGGGCCGTATAGTGTCCAATCGTGGGCTGGATATTTCGGTACAGGACTACGAAAAACATTTTCGCGAGCAACAGGTGCCCCACAGCACGGCGCTGCATAGCGTGTTAATAGAGCGAGGCGCTTATCTTGTGGGCCCGATGGCGCGTTACAACCTGAACTATCCCCAACTCTCCGAAGGAGTGCGAAGCCTTGCCGAGGAGCTGGGATTCAAAGCGCCCTGTAACAATCCCTTCAAAAGCATCGTGGTGCGCTGTCTGGAAGTGCTCTATGCCCTGGAGGAGGCTCTTCGGCTGATTGATGGATTTCAAGCGCCCGATGAGCCCTACCTGGTAGCGGAACCTAAGGAAGCCAGTGGCTGTGCTGCTACCGAGGCGCCGCGTGGGCTGCTCTATCACCGTTATGCAATTAACCGCGAAGGCAAAATTACGTTTGCCAAGATCGTCGCACCCACCTCACAAAATCAAAAAACGATTGAAGAGGATCTGCGCCTGATGTTGCCCAAATTTATGCATTTGCCCGAACAGCAATTGCAGGGTTTATGTGAGCGCGCCATTCGTAATTACGACCCCTGTATTTCCTGCTCAACCCATTTCCTGCAGCTACATTTGCAACATGAAGCAAAAAGAAACTCCTGAGCGTTGGCTGCTGGTCAGCCTAGGCAACCGCTTTCGGGGTGACGATGGGGTGGGGCCCTATCTGCTCGACAGGTTGCGCGGCCAGTTAAAAGAGAACGCAGACTTTCTGGAGAGCGGCAACGATATGGTAACCCTTGTTGGGCGGTGGAAGGATCGACAGGTTTGCCTTCTGGATGCGGTTTTCTCAGGCGAACAACAGTCCGGCGATTTAATTCGTGCCAATGGCCTGGCTGATGTGATCTCACCCAGCGCCTGTACCACCTCCAGCCACGGTTTTAATCTGAGAGAGGCCATCGACTTGGGTAGAGCGCTGGACTCGCTGCCTCGTCGCCTGGAAATTTTTGCGATCTGTGCACAGAACATTGCCTGTAGTGATCATCTCACTGCCGAAGTGAAGTCCGGCGCCGAGCGTGCCGAACAGGAACTACTCGCGTTTCTACAAGCCGATACCGGTGAAAGCTGACAACGGAGGTCAGCCATGCACGAACAATCCCTGATCAGTAACCTGATCGAGAAAATCCAACAGCTCGCCGATAACGAAGGCGCCAGGGTCGTAGGCGCCAAGCTGCGCTTGGGGGCCCTTGCTCATATATCCGCTGCTCACTTGCGTGAACACTTCGAACAGGCAACTTTTGGAACCCCTCTGGAAGGATTGCAACTGGAAATCGAAGAGCACACAGATATTCACCATGCCGAGGCACAGGACATCATCCTGGAAAATCTGCAATTCGAGGTCAGTGATGGACAGTGAACGTCGTCGAGTTGCCATCAAGGGCCTCGTCCAAGGGGTGGGGTTCCGCCCATATATTTACCGCTTGGCATTGGACTGCCAACTCACGGGCTGGGTCGCCAATCATAGCGGCGGACTGCAGTTAGAGGTTGAGGGAGAAACAGCTGCAGTTGAAAAGTTTTTACAGCGTTTGCCTTTGGAAAAACCACCCCATAGCCTGATTCTCAATATCGAGAATGAAGTGGTTCCAGCTGAAGGCGGTAGCGGATTTCAGATACGCGAAAGTACGGTTGCCGCAGCACAAACCACCATGGTGCTACCGGATCTGGCTCCCTGTAACTTCTGTCAGGCCGAGCTACAGGATTCACGCAACCGACGGCACAAATATCCCTTTATCAACTGTACCCACTGTGGACCGCGCTTCAGCATTATCGATAAGCTGCCCTATGACCGCGCCAATACTGCCATGCAGCAGTTTACTCAATGCGCCAAGTGTCAGGCCGAGTATGCAAATCCTGCCAACCGACGTTTTCACGCCGAACCCAATGCCTGCCCAGAGTGCGGCCCGCAACTGCAGTTTTGTGATGCCAAAGGCAAAGTCCTCTACACCCGCCAAGCAGCCTTGAATGAGACTCTCGCAAGCTTGGCAAGTGGACAAATAGTGGCACTTAAGGGAGTGGGTGGATTCCAGTTGCTGGTCGATGCCGGAAGCAGCCATGCCTTGGAGCTACTGCGTAAACGCAAGCAGCGCCCACACAAACCTTTCGCACTGCTTTACAGCTCCTTGTCAGCCGTGCGCCGGGATTGCCGGATTTCCGAACTGGAAGCCAAGCTGCTCACATCATCAGCGCGGCCCATAGTATTGTTGGAAGCCAAACCGGAAGCGAGTGACAGAGTACATGACCTAGTGGCACTGGGTTCACCAGACCTGGGGGTGATGCTGCCGGCCTCGCCGCTACACCTACTGCTTGCAGAAGAGTATGCCGCTCCTTTAGTCGCCACCAGCGGCAATCTGGCCGAGGAACCAATCTGCATTGAAAACACAGAGGCATTGCAGCGCCTCGGCAAAATTGCCGACCGGTTTCTACTGCACAACCGCCGTATCGTCAGGCCGCTGGATGACTCGGTGATGCGCGTGGTAGAGAATCGCCCGTTAATGTTGCGCCGGGCGCGTGGCTACGCACCCCTGCCGATTACCCAGGCAAAGTTGTCACAACAGGCAGTGGCGGAACCCTACCTGGCTCTCGGGGCAGATTTAAAAAATTCCGTGGCCTTATCTCACAATGGTTGGATTTATCAGAGCCAACATATTGGCGACCTGGGCAGCGCCACCGCAATTGAACACTTTGACCGTACCATCGCGGATCTCACACGCTTACAGCAACACCGCCCACAAACTCTGATACACGATCAGCACCCCGGCTACAGCTCCCATCGATGGGCACTCAAACAGCGGGCTCCACGTCTGGAAGTGCAACACCATGTGGCCCATCTTTTTTCCTGTATGGCCGAACACGGCTACAGTGGAGCCGCGCTTGGTGTCTGCTGGGACGGCACCGGCTTTGACAGTAGTGGCATAGTTCGTGGGGGGGAGTTCCTTCTCTGGGATGGCGCCTCTAAAGTGGAACATGTCGCCAGTCTGCGCACATTTCCGCTGCCCGGTGGCGAGAAAGCCGTGCGCGAACCGAGGCGGGCCGCAGCGGGTTTGCTGTATGAAATATCCGGATACGTGGCATTACAACACCAGCTGTTGAAGCGCTGCTTCACTCGCAGCGAGCGCCGCAATCTGGTCACCATGCTGGAAGGGGAGGTCAACAGCCCTCTGTGTAGCAGCGCCGGTCGCTTATTTGACGCAGTGGCCGCACTACTGGGGCTCTGTAGTCAGTCTAGTTTCGAGGGGCAGGCCGCACTAGCGCTGGAGTATAGCGCCCGTGGAATTCAGAGCGGCGACAGCTACCCATTCGATCTCTATCGACGTGGAAATAAATGGGAACTGGACTGGGCTCCCTGCATCGGTGCTTTGATACACGATGAAGCTAAATCACTGCCGCAACGGGCTGCGGCCTTCCACAATACTTTGGCCCATATGATTCTGGCGGTGGTTCGCGAAGTCGGTGAGGCAAAGGTTTTTCTCTCCGGTGGCGTTTTCCAAAACCGGCGACTAACTGAGAGCACCGCCATGCTCCTGCGCCAACAGGGTTTTACCGTGCACTGTCACAGCCAGATACCTCCAAACGATGGCGGCATCGCCCTGGGGCAACTTCACTATGCCCACTGCATGGCTGCGGCCGGGCAGCCAGTGGGAGGTTAGCAGCCCATGTGCTTAGGCGTTCCCGGCCTCATTGAAGAGATCACAGGCGATTCCCCCCTTGAGCGCCTGGGCAAAGTACGATTTGGCGGCATAGCGCGGCAAATCAATTTGTCTCTGGTTCCCGATGCCGGTGTTGGCGATTATGTGATCGTGCATGTGGGTATTGCCATCAGCCAAATAAAGGAAGAGGAAGCCACACAGGTTTTTCGCGATCTGGAAGCCTTGGATGGGCCCAGCAGCCAGGAGTGATGCAGTGAAATTCGTCAATGAATACCGCCAGAGCGAAAACATCCAGAAAATCGCCGCAGAAATCCGCAAAGTGACCACGCGCCCCTGGACGATTATGGAGGTGTGCGGCGGTCAAACCCACGCCATTGTTAAGAACCGCCTCGACCAGTTACTGCCGCAGGAAATAGAGTTGGTTCATGGACCCGGCTGCCCGGTTTGCGTTACGCCCTTGGAAACAGTTGATAGGGCCATCGCCATCGCTGCCTTACCGGAAGTCATTTTCTGCTCCTTTGGCGATATGTTGCGGGTACCGGGATCAGAGCGCAGCCTGCTTGATGTGAAGGCCGATGGAGGCGATATTCGTATCGTCTACTCACCCTTGCAGGCGGTGAAGATCGCAGAGGACAATCCCGCGAAACAAATCGTCTTTTTTGCCGTTGGATTTGAAACCACCGCTTCCGCTAATGCCATGGCCGCCACCCAGGCCAAAAACAAATCACTACAAAATTTTTCCCTGCTGGTCTCCCAATTCTTGGTGACACCCGCTATTGCCTCTATTTGTTCTGACGAGGACACGCGCGTGCAAGGGTTCCTTGCGGCCGGTCATGTGTGCTCCATAACGGGCTACGAGAATTACCTGCCACTTGCGGATAAATACCGGGTGCCCATCGTCGTCACCGGTTTTGAACCCCTGGATATCCTCGAAGGATTACTGATGTGTCTGCGCCAATTGGAGCAGGGCAGTTATAAGGTTGAAAACCAATATCTGAGGGCGGTGGAACGAGCCGGTAACCGGCAAGCACAAATGTTACTGGACAATGTGTTTAAGGTTTCTGCCCAGCAATGGCGAGGCTTGGGAGAAATACCGGCGAGCGGTTTGGGGCTTCGTGAAGAGTTTTCAGTATTTGATGCCGCACAAAAATTTGCACTGCCCAAAATCAAAACCCAGGAACAACATCACTGTATTAGCGGCGACATTATGCTCGGTCATAAAAAGCCCGCTGATTGTCCTCACTTCGGTACAGACTGCCGCCCAGAACGCCCCTTGGGTGCCCCCATGGTTTCTTCAGAGGGCGCCTGCTCCGCCTATTACCGCTACAGCCAACAGGAAAAAGCCCGTGAATATTCAATGCCCACTCCCAACGACAAATAAGGACAGTATACGGCTTGGGCATGGCAGTGGCGGCGAGATGACCCAGCAGCTTCTAAAAAATTTTATCCAGCCGCTATTTAAAAATACCTGGATCGACCAGGCCCATGACAGCGCTACCTTGCCTTGGAAATCTGATCAATTAGTGTTCACCACCGACTCATTCGTAATTACCCCACTGTTTTTTCCTGGTGGGGATATCGGCAAATTGGCCGTATACGGCACAGTTAATGACCTGGCCATGGGCGGCGCTGAGCCAAAATTCTTAAGTTGCAGCCTGATTTTGGAAGAGGGACTACCGCTCAGTACATTAAAAAGAGTGCTGGAATCCATGGCTACAGCAGCGGAGGAAACCGGGATAAAGCTGGTTACCGGAGACACCAAGGTGGTGGAGAGAGGCAAGGGTGATGGTATCTATATCAACACCAGCGGAGTAGGTACTTTACTGAGTAATCATCCAATAGACCCCAGTTATATCCGCCCCGGTGACCGGATTCTATTGTCCGGCGATATAGGCCGACACGGCATTGCTGTTATGGCAAGCCGCGAAGGTCTGGAGTTTGAAAGTGCGCTCACCAGTGACTGCGCCCCACTAAATTGGGCGGTTAAGGCTCTGCTGCAGGGAGGTGTAGAAATTCACTGCTTGCGCGATCTTACTCGTGGCGGCCTCACCACCGCACTGGTGGAGCTGGCCGAAACGAGTGGCAGGGCGTTTGAGCTGGATGAAGAACAGATCCCAGTTTGCGAATCAGTACAGGGGGCCTGTGAAATGCTGGGCTTAGACCCGCTTTACGTTGCCAACGAGGGGCGCTTCGTTGCAGTTATTCCCGAAGAGTACGCTGGTCAGGCCATCGCAATCCTAGGTGAAGACCCAGTGGGGGAATCCTGTGCAATCATTGGGCAGGTCTCAGACAATCCCAGTTGCCAGGTAATCCTGAAAAATGGCCTGGGTTGTGATCGCCTGTTGCAACGCTTACCTGGAGAGCAGTTGCCGAGAATCTGTTAATAGGGATATAGATCACAGCAGTCTCAGCTTGGCTCAAGTGTGTTACCCCTTTGCTATCATCAATACTTAATAGTATTCATTTTGTCTAGTACAGGAGAGGCCCCTATGAACCGGTGTGTTCCAAACGCCTTAGGCGTTGCAATTGGTGTTTTGTGGGCAATCTATGTCTTTTTCTGTGGTATCACGGCCATGTTTGGCTGGGGAGTGGAACTCGTCGATACACTTTCGTCACTTTATATTGGCTATGCAGCAACCTTTATTGGTGCCCTAATAGGCGCTGTGTGGGGATTTGTTGACGGCTACATTGCTGGCGTTGTTATTGCTTGGATATATAACAAGCTGGCGAAGTGAGATCTAACACGAAGTTGTACGGTAGATATGCAATCCTAAAATCAGATAGCCACAAAAATTTAAAATTCAGAGCGCGTATATTGCAACAGCAAGATGAAAGGGGGACCATTAAAAAGCACTTATCTTTAAACTTCTGCTTCCCCAGCGAAACCGAAAACACCTTGCTCCCTATATAACTCTGAATGCTGGCATCTTCGAAAAAATCTCCTAACCTGATTCACTGTTAATCAGCAACCACCCGCATAGCGGGTGGTATGGTGAAAGCCCCCAGAGGGGGCTATTTACAACCCCGCCAGTTGCATCTGCTCTTGCCGGCGTTCTTCAACCTCTTGATTCTTGATGT
>NZ_JAIVKI010000007.1 GCF_020524905.1 Microbulbifer variabilis
GTTAAAATCCGTGGCACCAATGCCCTGGCCGGCAGTGCAGAGAATAAATTCAATCTCATCGCAACCCGCAAACTTCCCGTCTATGAAAATGGCAGCTGGTCCGCGCCTCAACCCACTGAAGATATAGCCCCGTTCTTTGCCTATGTGATCAAGAGCGTCGGCCATACCGATCACCAGATCGGCCTGGAGGAAATGGAGGAACTCCATACGCTGTGGAGCGCGCGCGGTGATAACTTCTCGGCGGTGTTCGATAACAAAACCACCTTGTTCGAGGCCCTGAAAAAAGTCCTCGCCGTGGGCTATGCAGAGCCCACCCTGGACTATGGACAAATTATCCCGGTACGTGACGGACCGCGCACGGCGTTTGAACACATGTATCAGCCCGATAATATGGTCGGCGAGCTGGAAAGGGATATAAAGCTGTTTGATCCCGACGAGCCGGACGGCATCGAGGTGGAATACTTCGACCCGCAAACCTGGAAACCGGCCACAGTGCTCTGCACCTTGCCAGGAGACCTGGGCCAAGCGCCGAAAAAAGTTAGGGCCTTCGGCATCACCGATAAAACCAAAGCCTGGCGTTTCGGCATGCGCCAGCGACGCATCCAGAGATACCGCCGCATCCGTTACAGTTTCAAGACCGAAATGGATGGCCTCAACAGCCGCTATCTGAGCTACTGCGCCCTCGCCGATGATATCCCCGGCTATTCACAGACGGGCAGGGTGCTGGCAGTTAACGGCCGGCTCATCACCCTGGATGCGGAACTGGAATGGGGCACAGGTACGCATTTCCTCGCCCTGCGCAAACCAGATGGCACCCTGTCTGGGCTCTATACAGCTACAGCAACCGACAGTGCCAACGTCGTAACGATAGATTCCAATCTGGATTTTACCCCGGTACTGGATGGCAGCATGGAGCCACCGCTGTATATGTTCGGCGAGGCCGAGCGCTGGAGCCACCCGGCACTCATCACCGATATTAAACCCAGTGGCACCGAGCGGGTGGGTATGACGGCGGTCAATTACGATGAGCGGGTTTATGCGGATGATGATAATGGACCATTTTAATGGTTAATTAATTTTCACTTTTTGTATGACAATTTTGTGGGAGATAAATGGTCTCTGTAGTGAGTTTTAGGAAGCAGGTAAGGTGTTAATTTTTGAGAGATGTTCAATTTCTGCATTTGTGTTAAAGCAACTTTAATGGGCTAATTCTCGGCTTGTAACGTAATAACTTTTTAGAAGTTCTGCCTCCTTATTTTACGAGCTGCCTCTATTTATATTAATTCGAATATTGGTGAATAAGATATAGTTCGCTATTGGTTTCAGGTGAAATCAAAAAATATGCTTTTTAATGTGAAAACTGTGGTAAATCTTTAGGAGGTTGAATAAGATGACTGCTCGAAAACAAAAGCAGACAAAGGTTGTGTCTGTACTCTTTATGATTAGCGTGCCATCTGAAAGGAATGTTAAATTATGGGTATTCTAAATAAAATTTTCATCGTGGTGTTTGTAGCTACTTTTTCATTAAGCGCGACAGCAAATTGGGAAAAAGATTATGTACTTTGCGGCGAGCAAGTAACAATCAATGAGATTATGATTGGTGATGTAAATCGTGATAACGGTAAGGATGGCGGTAATGCTATTTATATAGCAACATCGGATCATCCAGGCGGAATTGCAGTCAATGATCATATGAATCTTGATGATGGTCAGAAAGGCGTCGCCTTTGTTGCGCTTATGCAAACTGCGATGGTGATGGGGTACAAGGTAAATTTACTCGATCATCATGGTGAGGGTTGCAAAAGTTTTTCTGAGTTAATTGTCACCAAGTCTTAATTTTTTTAGAAGGTGCCTGAGCATAAGGATAGTGTCGATGAGAATGGTTTATGGGGTTACTGCTGTTTTTTTAATTATTGCGTCGGCACCACCTGCTCTGTCTACGCCCTCAATTAATCCTGTTTTTTATTATAAGGTAGAGAAGAGCACGAATACTTTTGCAGTATACGGTGATATGCCTTACATGACCGCAAAAAGAGAGATCAATGGAGAGTTGTTGACAGATAAAGAGGTTCTCGATCGATACATTGTACCAAAAATCCGATTAAAAAAAGATGATATTCGTTTCGTGGTACATGTAGGTGATTACGGTAGGCCGGGGGATACTTGTAAATGGGGCTCGAAACGTAGCCAAGCTATTGACTTCTCCGATTATTTTCGATGGCAAAACATTGGTTTTTTCTTTACTCCAGGCGATAACGACTGGACGGACTGTAATGAAGAACGTTTTAAAGACACAGATGTGACAGGGTATAACCTTGACCCTCTGAATAACTTGAAAGAAATAAGGGAGTGGTTTTTTGAGGCGGCAGCGCGAGATGTTAGTACTTCCAATAAGGACTATAAAAGGGCGCAATTTAAAATTGCCGATGTAAGCTTTCCGCTGAATCAGTCTCATTATCCAGAGAACCAGATGTGGCAATATGGTGATATGCTTTTTGTCACTATTCATGTTGTTGGTTCGGAGAACGGAAAGCAAACTCGTGATAATGTCTCTGCAAGAGTAACTTCTAATGAAAACTGGATAGACAAAGCTGTGGATAGGGTCAAGTCAAAGAATGAGCTGAGTGGTTTAGCTATTATTACGCATGTTGATCCATTTGGTGATCCATATAAGTCGCCGTGGGGCGATAAAGATCACAAGTCAGAATTTTCTGAGTATACACGCTGTGCGTTTAGTGAAGACTATAATTGGTTGTGTAAAAAACTCACAGATTCGGCAAAAAAATTAAGGAATTTAGGTCATACTAGAGATAAACCCGTGCTATTTATACATGGGGATACTTACCCACATTGCCTCGATAAGCCTTTTCCTCTGCAAGAAAACCTTTGGCGACTCAATGCAGCTGGCGATTTTGATACACTTGATGCTGATGTGGTTTCCTTTAATCGGTATTATACTCCGAGACCGTTTAAAGCTTATACAATAGTTGATGGTCAAAAAGTACCAGACGTATGTGAGTATAAGCCTAAGTCTAATTAATTATTTAGTTGGCTATTGTTTATCACTATTTCTGGAAGTTCATTATTGAGAGGCGCGGCGCACGGCTCTTAGTGAGGAAATAAAAAATCTCAGGGAGTAGCACGAGGTTTTGTATCTCACAGGGTGCGGTTGCGCAGCTTTTTTTCCTGTGCTTGGGATTCTGATTTTTTCAGTTTGATTCATCGTTTCTCTATATCCTGTTAACTCTGAGAAATAAGGTAGAATGGGCATTGATTGCCGAGAAAATATTATATATTTATGGTGATAGTTAGTATAAGTCTAAGATAGCGTAAGGAGAGTGAGCCAATGCTAAAGCAGAGTTTGTTAACCGGGGGAACATTGGAAGATAATCCGCCTGCTAACTGGCTAAAGAAACAGATAAAAATAACACAGGATGGGGGTTATCATTTCTACGCTTCAGTGCCTGGCCATTCACATGTCTATGGCACTTTGGATTTATACCTTGATTATAGAGGGGATCTTTGGATCAATCATATAGATGTTCAACAAGCGGCGCGACGTTGTGGGGTAGGGTCAAAGCTGGTTTTGGCTGCTATCAAAAAATATGGAAAGGTTTATGCATCTCGTTCTGGACAGGATGCTGAAGTAGATGATGATGATACGAGACACTTGTCCCATGAAGGTGCAGCGCTAGTAAACCATTTAATCGCGAGGGGGGCTATGAAAGAAACTTGGTTGAGGTATGTCAGCTAATTCTGGATATATGTTATTCAACCTTATATTTTTACATCCTCGTATTTGATTGCCTCCTGTCATCAGGTACGATCCCTCAAAACAACAATGAGGGGTCGTCATGCGCCTTTTGCTGCCTATTCTCCTATCTGCCGCCCTGGCTGGCTGTCTTGAAGTCGAAGCCAAAGAAGAGCGCGGCTATGACCGCCATGAGTGGCTACCGAAGTGGTCTGACTCTGACGGCGATTGCCAGAGCACCCGTCACGAACTGCTAGTTCAATACTCCCTGGCCCCAGTAAGCTTTACCAATGAGAAAGCATGCACGGTAGATACTGGCCTGTGGCTGGACCCATACACCGGCAACTTCTATACCCTGGCAACCGACCTGGATGTTGAACACATCGTCCCACTTTCGTGGGCCCATAAGCACGGTGGTGCCAATTGGACCCGCGAGCAGCGCCGTGCTTTTGCCGAAGACCCAGCGAACCTGTGGCTGGTGGATGACGGCCACAACCAGAGCAAGGGTGAAAAAGGCCCCGATGAATGGTTACCTCCATACCAGCCCGCCCGCACCATTTATGCCCAACAGTTTCAGCTCATTGCCGAGAAGTATGGGTTGATGTGATTGGGTGTGCCCCCGCATACGCGGGGTTGAACCGCCGACTTTTAGTGCCAATGGGGGCTGCTCAAAACATGTCGTTGAACTTAACCATGCCAATATTCTCAATCGTTATCTCTTTTGCATAACGCTTTAGAGCCTCATCCGTTAAACGGTCTTCTTCCTCGCTCAGCTCGACCATCTCACGCCTGGCTTCTTCTATGGCTTCCTCCAACGTGTTCCCTGTCATTGAGCCGCTTATAAGCGCGTTGATTTCTTGCGCTGTCATTTCAGCAATAAACTCTACGCCCATTCGAGACAGGTAAAATTTAGCGACATCATCGGGAAGTTCATCAATTCTGTCTTCATAAAATCTTACTAACATAGCGCGGACTCCCTAATGGTTTTGCCCAACTCTTTGAGAAAGAGCTGCATCTGCGGCAGTTTTTGAGGTTCATAGCGGCTCATACCCCAACCTATGCCGCCTTCCACATCGATCTTGATCCCGTGTGGCAAGGTATCTTTAACAGCTTTGTGCATCTCCTTTGCTTGAATACTATAAAGAGCATCTTTTAGCCTTATTTGTCTCTCATCAAGCCCTTCCGTAAGAAGATAAAAGCCAAAGAAATCAACACCGCGTAAATCGCCCAGCATCTCAACTGCTCTAAGGCCTATTGCTCTTGCGAGCCCTCGTCCAGAGACCGAAACGCCGGTCTTGGATGAATCCATGCTGCCAGTGGAATCTTCAACTTGAGTCCAACGGCGTGCCCGTTCATATTTTTGACTTGGTGAAAGCTGAGTTTTATGTTGTATTTTCTACCACCGTAAAGCAATACATCCGTGCGCTCATCTTTCTCAGTCAAGGCGGGGTGTCCAGCCATAAAGTGATCCTTCATTTTATTGCTTATTGGTGACACGTATTTTGTCATATCAGTCTACCGAGGGCACTTAGAGTTTCTCCCCGGTGATGTACTTGAAGAGTGGATTGTGGATCTTGCCGATGGCTGGAGAGGCAACAACGACTTTTCGGTTTGGCTAAACGAGCTGGGCTGACTCAACTCCTACTTTTCCAAAGCTGGTAGCTGCTCTCAATCACTCGGTGAATATGCCTGCGGAACCCCTGCGGTAGCTTCGAATACAGCTGCGCAATCAACGGCAGGAAGGGTAACTGTGCAAGGTGATGCAGGTTCTCGGCCCCGTACACTTCCACCAAAGTAATCTCTACCGTCTCGTACCAGTCCGGCATCAGCTCCGCCGGCACCTTCTGGCGGCCTGCTTCCATTTTCGAAATCTGTGAAGGTGCTAGCCCCAGCCTCTTACCTAGCTGCGCCCCCATCATCCTCTTTCCTTGCTTAGCGCAGGCGCCTCTCTAGTGTGCCTGGCTCTAACATCCAGCCGTTGCCGTAACCTCATGTAATAACAAGGTTTCGATAATCGAAATTTAGCCGCATTTTGCATTGCTAGATTGAAAATAATCCAGAATATTCATTTATAAACTGTAATTTTGTTAGAAGTGTTTCGGTGTTTGTCGCCAAAACCCCAAATAAATCACTGAAGGAATTCAGGACGACAGGCCGCCGTCGCTCGGAGGCCCCAGCGGCGGTGAGGGTTTTGAAGTTCCTACAGGAGGTAGACCGTGCCAATGACTGCTCATATTCAACAGCTTCATCATATTGATAGCCTCTGTTCCGGCATGGAGTGGGTCACGGCCTGCCCGGATCTAGGCGCGCGTGATGTGTTGCTACGGATAATCGGCGAGGAGGTGGGCGCAATTGTTCGCGGTGTAGTTCATGCGGTTGAGACTAAAACTGTCGGCAGTAATCCCCCGGGGGAGGAATCAGCACTCAGATAGCTTTCCACTGGAAGTCAGATACGGCTCCAACCACTTGTTATGATTGCCTATATGCCAACTAGTCCAGTTGGGTTTCAATTGAGCGTGGCCCTGGTCACGCTGCTTGGAGGGCTCTTATGTGTTACTCCTTCGCGGTTCCTAAGGATAAGTCGCTGTCATTGCTTCCGATCGAGTTCAACAATGACACTTCGGCTTGGCAACAATTGCGTCTAGATCAGGAGTGGGAGACTTCTTCTGGTAAAGCAGAGGTTCAGCATGTCCTTGGCTTAAAGGGGCAGCCCCGTGTGAGCCAATTCCGTCTCGCAAAGCCTGGTGAGCGCGTATATCCCCGATATTTTGCGCCGGGTATCGTGAGTGATGGGGGGCAGAACTGGTTGCGTCCACTGCGTTATTCCATACGGCCAGCAAGGTCGGCTGTGGATTTAGCGACCCGCTATAGCCTATATAACGCTCGATTAGATAGGTTGCTGGAGGCAAAGACCTGGCGGCCTTTGGTTGGTCACCAGCATGGCATATTGCCGTTTAGCAGTTTCTTTGAGTGGGTAGAGCGCAAAGGGAAGAGGGCTCAAGTTCAATTTACCCCAGAGAGTAGGGAGCTGATGTGGGCGCCTATCCTCTGGGACTACTGGGAGTCTGTCGGTGGAGAGGTTGGTTACTATTCATGCACCTTGATTACCGATGACCCGGCTCCGGAGGTTAAGGCGGCCGGCCACGATAGAAGCCCGATCTTTCTTGCTGCAGATGATATGCAGACCTGGCTAGACGCGAAATCTCACTCGGCTCCAGAGTGGCAGGAGTTTTTGAGGGGGCACCGTGAGCCAGTGACGTATCAAGCCTCTATGGCTGCATGAGTATGGTGGGCTAGCTGGTCAGTTAATGCTCTTGCCTGTTCGCTAATACTACTCAATAGCTGTATAAACATACAGCTATTGAGTATCCCCCAAATGGCATTTGCTTCTCTATACAGCCACGGCGTCAGCTGTGGCTTTCCTTCACCTGCAGACGATTTTAAGGAAGCTGCACTCAGCCTTGATGACCATCTGATCACCAGATCGGCCTCAACCTACATGGTTCGTGCCAATGGCGATTCGATGGTGAATGCCGGCATCCACGATGGTGACCTGTTGATCGTCGATCGCTCCCTAACGCCTGTGCATGGCGATGTGATTGTTGTGGCACTGGACGGCCAGCTCACTTGTAAAATCTTGGACCGACGTCGGGGAAGATTGCTTCCGGCTAACTCTAACTATCCAGCAATCCCCATATGGGAGGGACAAGAATTGATAGTGGAGGGGGTGGTTAAGGCATCAGTGAGGTATCACAGGGGTGACTAATAGTAGACGTCGAGTGAAGCGCTTCAAAAATTAAGTGGGGGAACAAGTGGGGGAATGCAAAGAGCAGAAACAAAAAAGCCCTGAAAAATCAGGGCTTTATGTTTAAAAATGGCGGTGGGGCAGGGATTCGAACCCTGGGACCTGTTACAGTCAACGGTTTTCAAGACCGCCGCTTTCGACCACTCAGCCACCCCACCAAATTGTGCTGCGCATTATACATAGCTTCGTGCTACATACAACCGTCTTTGTGAAATTTTTTAATAAGTTCAATAGGTTAGGTGATTTATTGACCAACCTGACTGGATTCTTCAGGCATAAAAAAGCCCCCAGCAGCCACGCTGCTGGGGGCTTTGCATGTCGCTATTTAGCCAGCTTCTGCTGAGTTGCGGTCAGCACCAGCTTGTGTTTGCGCTATACGACGGGCCATACGCGGGTCGTTGGCCGGGCGCGATAGGGCACGTGGGCTGTGCTCAATGGCCGCTGGTTGAGCGGTGTCCAGTGGTTGCTGAGAGCCTATTTCGCGGTGCTCAGTCACGATAGCCAGCTCAAGCAATGGCTTGGGATTGATGCGCGGGTCATTGCCTGCGCGGCCCAGAGTTGCCGGTGTGCTGATCTCCTCGGAAGCTATAGCCTCTTCGGCCATTATTTCTTCTCTGGTGATAGTGTCACTTTGCTTTTCTGCCGCTTTAGCGGCTTCGCTGGCTTCCTGTAGGGCTGTCTCCTCAGCATCTTCCTGCTCTACAGTGGCTTCTTCGGCACTGGAGGCAGTCTTACTGTTTGCCTGTGTCTCGGTGGTAGCTGCTGCTTGAGCAACTTCCTTGGTTACTGCGGGCTTACTTGCTGATGCGGCAGTGGTCGGCTCTGCTTTTGAGCGGGCCTCTTCAGTTGGTTTTGCTTCCTCTTGGTTCACAGTGGTCTCCGGCGCAACGGTAGTTTGCGCGGGGGTTTTCTCTGTGGGCTTAGATTCAGCTGCCTGAGTGGGCTCAGGTGCCTTCTGCTCATTGGGCTTCGGCGCGTTGCTTACAGGGGTGTCGCTGGAGCTTTTGGCCGTGGTATCCATGGATTTTCTGGCTTCGCTTTCTGCTTCGTCAATGGCTTCATTGACTTCGCAGTTCAGCTCTTCCTGGCTTTGGGCTACGGCTGTGGCGGCAGTATTTTCTTCACGACGACCGCGGCGACGAGCTTGCGGGCGGCCGCGAACATTACTGGGGCGACGTGACGGGCGCTGCTGATCAGTGCTTTCCTCTACCTCAGAAGTGTTTTCACGGATGTTGCTTTCGGAGATATTGCCGAGGCTCTCATCTTTGCGGCGATTGTCCCCACTGCGACGGCGACGGCGACGACGCTGTCCTTCACCGCGATCCGCTCCGCTGTCTCTCTCATCGAAAGGCTTTGCGGTCTGTTTGGTCTCTCGCTGTTCTTCGCTCTTGGCGTCTTCACGGCGATCGTCTCTACGGCGGGTCTGGCGCTCACCGCGGTTGCCTCGGTTGCCACTGCGTTGATTGCGATTACGGTTGCGATTGCGCTGGTAATCTTTGCCGCGACTCTGCGATTTTTGATGCTTTTTGGGCTCTTCTTCTTTGCTGGTGAAAAGCTCCGCAATAGCGCTTATCAGGCGACTAAATAGGCCTGGCTCTGGTTTTTTCTCTGGAGTCGGTGCCGGTGCGGTGTGCTCAAGCGGTTGAACAGCAGGTTGCGCCGGTGGGCGCTTCGGCTGCTCTTCTTTTTTGGTGACGGCTTCTTCTACGCTTCCTGAAATTTTATAGGAAGTTTCCAGGGTAGAAGTGTCGTCATCGCGCAGGCGCTGTACTTCAAAGTGTGGTGTTTCAATCTCCGCGTTAGGTACGACTACTACACGGGTATTGTTGCGCGCTTCAATCTGGGAAATAGTCTTACGCTTCTCGTTTAGAAGGTAAGTGGCGACATTCACCGGGGTGATTGCTCGGATCTCTGCGCTGCGCTCTTTCTTGGCCTCTTCTTCGACTAGGCGCAGGATAGAGAGAGCCAGGGATTTGGTGCCGCGAATGGTGCCCTGGCCGCTACAGCGGGGGCAGACGCGAAAGGTGGTTTCCCCGAGAGATGGGCGCAGGCGCTGACGTGACATTTCCAGCAGGCCGAAGCGGGAGATGCGGCCAACTTGTACGCGGGCGCGGTCCATGCTGAGAGCTTTCTCCATGCGCTTCTCGACTTCACGCTGGTTGGATTTGCTCTGCATGTCGATAAAGTCGATCACGACCAGGCCACCCATATCACGCAGGCGCAGTTGGCGAGCAATCTCGTCGGCAGCCTCCAGGTTGATATTGCGTGCGGTCTCCTCGATGTCGCCACCTTTGGTCGCGCGGGAGGAGTTGATGTCGATAGATACTAACGCTTCGGTAACATCGATAACGATGGAGCCACCGGAGGGTAGTTTCACTTCTCGTTCAAAAGCGGTCTCAATCTGGCTTTCAATTTGGTAACGGTTGAAGAGCGGAATGGTGTCTTCGTAGAGCTTTACCTTATGGGCGTAGTGGGGCATTACCTGGCGGGCAAATTCTGCTACGAGCTCATATGCTTTTGGGTCATCAACAATGACTTCGCCGATGTCGTCACGCATGTAGTCGCGTATTGCTCGGATTATGACGTCACTTTCCTGAAAGAGGAATTTTGGTGCGCTGTATTTATTTGCGGCATCCGTTATTGAGTCCCATAGCTTGAGTAGATAGTTGAGATCCCACTGCAGCTCTTCACCACTGCGACCAACTCCGGCAGTGCGCACGATAATGCCCATGCCGGAGGGAACATCTACGCTTGCCAGGGCATCACGCAGTTCGGATCGTTCATCACCCTCAATACGGCGTGAGATACCGCCGGCACGGGGATTATTTGGCATCAGTACCAGGTAGCGCCCGGCGAGGCTGATAAAGGTGGTAAGGGCTGCGCCCTTGTTGCCACGCTCTTCTTTGTCAACCTGAACGATTACTTCCATTCCTTCTTTGACGACATCTTTAATCTTGATGCGGCCTTCGATGTCTTTGGGTTGCTTGAGGAAGTATTCGCGGGAAATTTCTTTCAGGGGAAGGAAGCCGTGGCGCTCTTCGCCATAGTCGACAAATGCGGCTTCAAGCGAGGGTTCTACACGGGTAATTTTACCTTTGTAGATGTTGGCTTTTTTCTGTTGGCGGGTGCGATTTTCAATATCCAAGTCATAGAGCCACTGGCCATCCACCAGGGCTACACGCAACTCCTCGGGTTGGGTTGCGTTAATCAGCATTCTCTTCATGCGTGTCGATTTCCTTGCGTTGCGCAAAGGTTTGACACCGCTAATTGCAGGCTTGCTTGTTGGCCGCCAAGAGGAGAGGACCTGGTGGCGGGGCAGGGAAATGGGAGAGGCTGTCTATTCCGCAAATTCAGTCTACGCGGCTTTTCGAGACGAGCGTTCGCCCAATATTTTCACTGCAAAAACTCCGGATATACGCTGCTTTGGTGTTATCCGTTGGCACTTATCAGCACCTTTCTTCCTTTAGTACCTTATGTTTAGTACTGCCCTATACCAGGGCCGTGGGTTTCCAAGGCCGGGTTGGGCGCCACCCTTCGGTCAGTTTCAAATTAGGTGGCAAGGTTTGCGTCATTATTACTGGCTCTGCAGTTCGGCTTTTGGCCTGTACCTTTCTTCATTTTGTTGACCAGGTCATTGGAAGCATTTGTACCCTGGTTGCCAGTTCGGTCGCTGGCATTATCTGCAGAACGGGACGCAAATTTTGAGTCGTCCTTTCAAGCGCTGCGGGTCGCGGCCCGTCTTACCTTCGCGATTGTTACCCACTTAACTGTGGGCTGTTGTGCCGGTGAGGCCCCCTTGAGATTCTCATTTTGGGGAGCGCTCATCTGCTAAGTTTTTATCAATAACGCGGGTATACCCGC
Source organism: Microbulbifer variabilis (assembly GCF_020524905.1). Taxonomy (GTDB): domain Bacteria; phylum Pseudomonadota; class Gammaproteobacteria; order Pseudomonadales; family Cellvibrionaceae; genus Microbulbifer; species Microbulbifer variabilis_A. The sequence goes on from NZ_JAIVKI010000007.1 coordinate 11,418, forward strand.
GCACTGGCCGAACAGCGGTATTTTCTCTGAAACCATGGCTATCTCTTCATGTGGGAAGCCGCCAGTGGCCGAAAACCAGCCGAATTCAGGCCGGCCGAATATAGCACGGGCAGGGAGGTGCTTCAATTGTCCCTGCGGTGGCGCTATGATGCGCGTCATGCGAAGTACACCTCCCCCTAAAACGGCTGCGGCCGACACTCCCTCTGATACCTGGAATCCCTCTGGCGGCGTGCAGTTATTAACTGTGCCCGAGGAGCTGGCTGGTCAGAGGATTGATAATTTCCTGCAGGCGCGCCTAAAAGGCGTGCCCCGTTCACGCGTCTACCGAATCCTGCGCAAGGGTGAGGTAAGGGTAAATAAAGGACGGGTCAAGGCAGAATACAAGCTGGCGGCGGGCGATATAGTGCGTGTGCCGCCAATCCGTGCGGCAGAGCAGGCCCCGGCCCCCCTTGCTGGAGAGCAGCTGTGCCAGCTGGTACGAGACTCCATACTTTATGATGACAATGGCCTGCTTGTGATCAATAAGCCTGCGGGCCTTGCCGTTCACGGCGGCAGCGGTGTCCGGCTTGGCTTGATTGAGGTGCTCAGGCAGATGTATCCGCAGAGCCCATTTATTGAGTTGGTACACCGTCTTGATCGGGATACCAGTGGTGCAATCATGGTGGCTCGCAAGCGTGCTGTTTTGCAGCATGTTCAGTCGGAGCTGAGAGGTGGCCGAATTGGAAAGTCTTATTTGGCGCTGGCGGTGGGTAAGTGGCCCAGAGGTAGAAAGGTTGTTGAGGCTCCTCTGCGGAAGAATACCCTCAAAAGTGGCGAGCGGATGGTTTCGGTACACCAGGATGGGAAAGCTTCCGAGACGCGTTTCCAGGTGCTGGAGCGTTTCAAGGCGGCAACACTACTGGCGGCAGAGCCGGTAACCGGCCGCACCCACCAGATTCGCGTGCATGCTCAGTTTGTCGGTTGCCCCTTGGCGGGGGATAGCAAGTACACCAGTGACGAGGATAACCGCGCGTTTCGCGAGCGAGGATTAAAACGTCTTTTCCTGCACTCTGCTTCGGTGCGATGTACCCTGCCTGACGGTAGCGCTGTGCATGTTGAAGCGCCTCTGCCCTCTGAAATGCAGGTACTGTTGAAGAAATTGCGGGATGGATAAGGCGGTTTAGTAATGCTAGTTATCCTTGATTGGGATGGCACTATTTGTAATTCCGAAGCGCGGATTGTGGCCTGTATGCTGAGTGCAGCTGAGCGGGTTGGCTTGCCTGTGCTCACTCCTGAGGCGGTGAGCAATATTATTGGGTTGGGTTTGCCGGAAGCGGCGGCCACCCTTTTTCCAGAAGCTCCCGATGGAGATCGACAGGCGCTGAGGCAATTCTACTCAGAGGAATGGATGGCTGCGCGGGTTGAGCCCTTGCCTTTATTTGAGGGGGTGTTGGATACCCTGGATAAATTACTTTCTCAGGGGCACCAGTTAGCGGTTGCCACAGGAAAGAGTCGCCGCGGTCTCAATCGGGAGTTTGAAGAACATGGTTTGGGGCATTTGTTTGTGGCGAGCCGCTGCGCGGATGAAACTGCTTCCAAGCCCGATCCGCGAATGCTCAATGAGCTATTGGTTGAAACCGGTCACGAGGTTGGTGAGGCGGTGATGGTTGGCGACACTACTTATGATTTAGCAATGGCGGCGGCGATTGGCATGCCTTCAATTGGTGTTAGCTATGGGGCTCACTGCCCGACTCGCCTGCAGGAGTATCGTCCCCAGGCGATTATCGATGAGTTTTCCGGGTTGCTGGGCTGGTCGCCTCTTACTCCTTAGAGGCAGGTTTTAGGGGGTTTATGCCAAATTCTCCCAGTAGGTCTACCAGGCGGATAAGGGGAAGGCCCACGAGGGTATTGATATCCGTGCCCTCGAGTTTTTCAAATAAGGCGATGCCGAGGCCCTCAACTTTAAAAGAGCCGGCACAGTCGTAAGGCTTCTCTAATTCCACATATCTTTCAATCTGCGCCAGGGTGAGCGGGCGGAAATACACGGTGAATGTTTCCACTGTGCTTGCTTGGCGACCGCTTTCGCTGTCTAAGAGTGACAGGCCGGTGTGAAATGTGACTTTGTTGCCGGAGCAGGCTTGTAGCTGGGCGATGGCTTTGGTGCGATTGCCAGGCTTGCCTAAAATCCTTCCTTCGTATTCTGCCACCTGGTCTGAGCCGATGATCAGGGCTTTGGGGTGTTCTTTCGCCAGGGCCAGGGCTTTTTCCTGTGCGAGCCGCAAGGCCAGTGTACCAGCATCCTCTCCCGGTCTGGCCTCTTCATTTATACGGGGTGCCGCGTGCCGAAAGGGCAGGTGGAGCTGCTGTAATAACGCTCTGCGGTAGGGGGAGCTGGAGGCTAGTATCAGTGGGGAGGCCATTATTTGGGCAGTTCCATGGTTGTTTGGTCAATGTTTGTGACCGAGCGATACTGCAGTGACTGAATTGTTTTGACAAGGGTAGGGTGAGTCCATAGAATTGCGCGCTTATGTCGATAGCCCCCTCTAAATCAGTATTGCCAAAGAGCGTTGACGCTCGAAAATTGGTGCAGCGCGAGCAGTATCTGGAAGGTGTTTTACCTCTGGAATCACTGGGGCGCCTCCGTGAGGCTGTAGAGTCTGTTGAAGGGGAGGTTGTGGCTGAGATTCAGTTTGCCCGCAACCTGCAAAATCACCTCACTGTTAGTGGCAAGGTGTCGTGCACGGTGGATTTGCTATGCCAGCGTTGCCTACATCCCGTACGCGAGCAGCTCGAGGCGCAATTTTGCTGGGGTATCGTTTGGTCTGAAGAGCAGGGCAAAGCCCTCCCCAAAGACTTGGATCCGGTAATTCAGGATGGCGATGAGTTAAACCTTCACCAGATCCTGGAAGATGAAATTTTGCTTAATCTGCCGATGGTGGCTTATCACGATGCGGAATGTGTCTCTAAGGACAGTTTCCATGTTGGTGAGAAGGAAGCCGAGGCGGGTGAGCAACGGGAAAACCCCTTTAAAGTGCTGGAGCAGTTGAAGGGTTCTTCGGGGAAATCCTAGATTTTTCCGGGGAGTTTGGGCTCGCCGGTAGGCGCCCCGGTTCCAGCGAAATTTGTTTATTTTAGGAGCTAGCAATGGCTGTTCAACAAAACAAGAAGACTCGTTCCCGTCGCGGTATGCGCCGTTCTCACGACGCTCTGGGCGCCGGTGCAACTCTCTCCGTAGACCCGACTACCGGTGAAAAACACCGTCGTCACCACGTGACCAAAGACGGTTTTTACCGTGGTCGCAAGGTGATCGAAATCGGCGGCGGCTCCGAAGAAGAGTAAGCCTTGTCCAGCCAATTGCGATTGGCCGTGGATGCAATGGGCGGGGACTTAGGTCCCCGCTCTGTCGTTCCGGCCTGTATTAGATTTCTTCAAAACTTCCCCGAAGCGCAGCTGAAACTCTTTGGTCCGCGCGCACAACTAGAGGCGCTGTTCCTCGAGCATCGTCACCCTCAAATCCCTGATCGGCTTGAAATTGTCCCCTGTGAGCAGGTTGTTACCCAGGAGTGCAACCCTTTGCAGGCTGTTCGCCATAAACGCGAATCCACTATGGCTAGAGCCTTGAAGGCCGTGGCGGAGGGGAGTGCCCAGGCGATGGTGACTTCTGGAAATACCGGCGCCCTATTGGCCCTGAGTCGCAGTGTTCTGGGTAATATTGAGGGCGTTCGCAAGCCAGCGCTGGGCAAGTCCGTACCTTCCGGGCACGGTTCCTGCTACCTTTTGGATCTCGGTGCCAATGTGGGATGCAGTGCGGAAGACTTACTGCAATTTGCTCGTATGGGGATAGAGGCTCAACACCTACATACCGGTATCCCTCGTGCAGACATCGAAGTGGCCCTGCTGAATATCGGTGCAGAAGCGCACAAGGGGACCGCTGAGATACGTAGGGCCGCCGAGCTTCTTGAGGCGGACCCGAAAGTCAATTATGTGGGCTTTGTGGAGGGGCATGACATCTTTACCGGTGCTGTCGACGTGGTTGTGTGTGACGGTCTGATGGGAAATGTCGCCATGAAATCCGCTGAGGGCGTGATTAGACTAATGGGTCAAAAAGCATTCACCATTGAGAAAAAAGGGTGTTTTAAGCGTTTTTTTGGCCAATTAGCCATAAAACTGTTGCGAAAATGGCGCACACAGGTAGAGCCCGCCCGCTATAATGGCGCCAGCTTTGTAGGGGTGAAGGGCAACGTGATTAAAAGTCACGGAGGTGCCAGCAGCGAAGCTTTTTACCGGGCGATGGTGACGGCAAAAGAATGTGCCGATGCCAATTTAGCCGCCAGAGTTGGCGCTGCCCTGGTACAGGCTGGCGAGCGAAACTCAAAGGAAATGGGGTAGAAGGTTCGCCCCGCTCCTACTGAAATTTGCCAAATAGGTTTAAGGATATCTTATGACCAATGCCGCGCTTGCATTCGTCTTTCCTGGGCAGGGATCTCAAAAGATCGGTATGCTCTCCGAGATCGCTCAGGAGGCCCCTGAAATCCAGTCTACCTTTGCTGAGGCTTCGGAGGTTCTTGGGTATGATCTTTGGGACCTCTGCCAAAATGGTGATCAGGAAGCGATCAATCTAACCCAGCGCACCCAGCCCCTTCTTTTAACCTCCAGTGTCGCCCTCTATCGCCTCTGGCGTGCCCGTGGTGGTGCCGTGCCTGCGCGTATGGCGGGACATAGTCTGGGAGAGTGGTCTGCACTGGTGTGTTCTGGTGTCTTGGCTTTTAAAGATGCTGTCCACTTAGTTCGTGAACGCGGCCGCCTGATGCAGGAAGCCGTACCCGTGGGCACCGGGGCCATGGCCGCAGTGATTGGCCTTGACGATGCGGTGGTGGAAGAGGTCTGTGCTCAAGCTGCTGAGGATGAAGTCGTTGCGGCTGTGAACTACAACTCACCCGGGCAGATTGTTATTGCAGGAAGTAGTGCCGCGGTTGAAAGAGCAATCGATGCCTGTAAAGCGGCCGGCGCCAAGCGCGCAATGCCCTTGCCGGTGAGTGCACCATTTCATACTGAGCTAATGCGTCCAGCAGCTGAGAAGCTCGCCCCTCAAATTGAGGCAGCGGAGTTTAGCGCTCCACAAATTCCCGTTGTACACAATGTGCATGCTGAAACCGAATCGGACCCGGCGAAGATTAAGGCTTTAATGATCGAGCAAATCTATAGCCCCGTGCGCTGGACAGCCTGTACCCAAAAGCTTGTGAGCAATGGCGCTACAGATCTGGTTGAGTGTGGTCCGGGTAAGGTGTTGGCTGGTTTGGTCAAGCGTATCAACCGCAGTGCTACCTGTCATGGTATCGATACTCCCACCAGTTTTAATGAAGCGCTGAGAGCCACAGTTGCCTGAGTTGCTCAGACACGATTGGCGGTGGTCGAAAAAGGATAAAGCAAGTATGAGCCTAAATATTTCCCTTGAAGGTAAGGTGGCCCTGGTCACTGGGGCTAGTCGCGGTATTGGTGCGGCAATTGCGGATATGCTGGGCAGCCAAGGTGCAACGGTGATTGGAACGGCTACCAGTGATGCCGGTGCCGAGAAAATCAGTACACGTTTTGCCGAAAAAGGCTTCAGTGGGGCTGGTATGGTGCTTGATGTGACGAGTGCGGAAAGCATTGCCGGGTTGCATGAGGCTGTGAAAAATGATTTTGCGGCGCCGACCATTTTGGTTAACAACGCGGGTATCACCAAAGACAATTTACTTATGCGCATGAAGGATGATGAGTGGGATTCTGTCATTGAGACAAACTTGTCCGCTGTCTACCGTATGACGAAGGTATGTCTTCGGGATATGACCCGGGCTCGCTGGGGGCGTATCATTAATATCAGCTCTGTAGTCGGCAGCATGGGCAACGCCGGTCAGAGTAACTACGCGGCCACCAAGGCCGGAGTTGCTGGTTTTGCACGTTCTCTGGCTGCGGAGATTGGCTCCCGCGGTATCACTGTTAATACCGTCGCCCCAGGTTTTATTGATACCGATATGACCAAAGTGCTACCTGAAGCCCAGCGTGAGGCATTGCTTGGCAAGATCCCCTTGGGCCGCCTGGGGCAGCCGGAAGAGATCGCTTCTGTTGTGGCATTTCTGGCAAGTGATGCCGGAGCCTATGTCACAGGGGAGACAATTCATGTCAATGGCGGCATGTATATGACCTGAGATACACTAAAAATATCTAAATAACTTGTTGATTTTTATAAGATTTTTGTATTTGCTATTGGTGCCGCAGAGCCGTGCATTACAACCCTAAAAACTTGGGGTACAATGGCCTCTGAATTATCCAAAAGCTGTGTGAGCCGGTCGTTATCGCCGTTAATTGGATTGGCGAAATAACAATAGCGACTAAAACAGATTTTTACCCACTAGGAGTTAAATTGAATCATGAGCAGCATTGAAGAGCGCGTTAAAAAGATCGTTGCTGAACAACTGGGCGTGAAGGAAGAAGACGTTAAGCCTGAAGCCTCTTTTGTTGAAGATCTGGGCGCGGACTCACTCGACACAGTTGAGTTGGTAATGGCTTTGGAAGAGGAATTCGAAACCGAAATCCCCGATGAAGAAGCTGAGAAAATCACAACTGTTCAGCTGGCAATTGATTACATCAAGGACAACCTTGGTTAATTCCTGCTGGGTGGTTTAGGCGCGAACAGTTTTATTACTGTGCGTAGCCAAGCGTTTCTGAGAGCCGTTCTATGTTACATAGCGCGGCTCTCTTTTTATTTGCACTATGGAATTGTGACTACTGTTCGAGTGTTGTTTCCTTCACAAATTATTGGAGGGGGAGCAGTGGCAGTAAGAGTTTCGGGGGGACCGCAGTGTCGCACAGAAGAGTTGTTGTAACCGGAATGGGCGCAGTAAGCCCGCTGGGTAACACCGTAGGGGAGACTTGGTCTGGCATCCTGAATGGAGTCAGTGGAGCTGTCCCAATAGAGTCGTTCGATGTTTCGGCGTTCTCAACCCGCTTCGCCGCTACGGTAAAAAATTTCGATCCCACGCCCTACGTGCCAGCAAAAGATGCACGCAAGATGGATACCTTCCTGCAGTATGGTCTGGTCGCGGGTATTCAGGCGATGGAAGATAGTGGCCTTGAAGTTAGCGAAGGGAATGCACCGCGTATGGGCACCTGTATCGGTTCCGGTATGGGGGGCATCCTGGCTATTGAAGACAATGCCTTGTTAATCGCGGAGAAAGGCCCTCGACGGGTATCTCCATTTTTTGTGCCGGGTGCCATCATCAACATGGTAGCGGGTAACCTATCGATCAAATATGGTCTTCGAGGACCTAACCTTGCCGTTACAACGGCCTGTACAACAGGTACCCATGCCTTGGGGCTGGGCATGCGAACCATTCAATATGGCGATGCGGATGTTATGGTGTGCGGCGGGGCCGAAATGGTCACCACACCCGTGGGGCTCGGCGGCTTCTGTGCAGCCAGGGCGCTTTCCACACGCAATGATGATCCCAAAACGGCCAGTCGCCCTTGGGATAAAGACCGGGATGGCTTCGTATTAGGTGAGGGCGCTGCGGTGCTCGTACTGGAAGAATACGAGCATGCCAAAGCCCGTGGTGCGACTATTTACGCTGAACTTGCGGGTTTTGGTATGAGTGGCGATGCGCATCATATGACTTCGCCTCCTGAAGATGGCGCGGGAGCCGCACTATCAATGCAGAACGCGTTGAACGATGCGGGCATGGATGCATCTGAGATCCAATATATTAACGCCCACGGGACCTCTACCCCATTGGGGGACGCGGCTGAGATTCAGGCGGTACACAAAGTTTTCACCGGTTCTGCAGAAAGGCTGGCTGTAAGTTCCACCAAGTCTATGACGGGACACCTTCTCGGCGCAGCTGGTGCTATTGAGGCGGTTTTCTCTATTCTTGCGCTGCGTGATCAGATGGCGCCACCAACAATCAATTTATGTAATGTCGATGAGGCTTGTGGAGGCATCAACCTTGTTCCGCAAGAGGCTCAGCCGATGGCTATTGATTCAGTACTTTCTAACTCCTTTGGGTTTGGTGGTACTAATGGTTCATTGATCTTTAAGCGAATCTGACCCATCTGCCCGCCTTTGGGTGGGCAACTCCTATTCTGGGGAGTGCATGTCCAAATTGCCGCAACTTTTCCTTCGAGGCCATCCTGTGCAGACCTTGCCAGGAGATGGGCATTATAAAGATGGAATCCTCGAAACCATGCGTTGTCACAACGGAAGGTTGCCCCTTTGGCCGTTACACAGAGAGCGCCTTGCTCGTAGCTTGGGCTTAGGCGAGTTGTCACTTGATGAAATTGCTCAGTGCATCCTTCATCTAGTTGCAAAGCTTGGTCACAAAATGGCGATCGCTCGGTTACGGGTAGGCCTTCTTGGTGGCGAGTGGTGTTGGGATCTGTCCTTTTTGCCACTGCAGCCGACAGTGGAAGCTGAACTTGGGGTTCGCCTTTTCCCCTGCAAGACTGATCTGCCGGTTTCACAAAGTTGGAACTCTGGCTGCAAATATTTGTGTCGTAGTCGATATAATAGGGCGAAATCTGAACTTCCAATGGGCGAGTGCCTTGATGGCTTGATATTCGATAGTGAAGGCAGGGTTATCGAGAGCTTGCGCTGTAATTTGCTGGTGCGCTTTGGTGATATTTGGGTAACACCTAATTTACAGCGGTGTGGTGTCCGGGGTGTCATGCGAGACTGGCTGTCCAGTAGGATTCAATGGCAGGAGCGAGATATGGATATTCAGGATCTCTGCGAAGCTGAGGAAGTCGCTTTGTGTAACAGTGTTCGGGGCGTATTACCTGTAGTGGAAATTATCGGTCATAAGCGTTGGCCGATTGGGGCTGGCGTTCGTGGGTTGCAGTATTTGATCGTGGAAACATTGTGGTAAAGAAAAAGCAGACAAGTTCTCCCGTTAAGCTGTGGAAGATCCTGTTTGGTGGTTTTCTTCTCACAGGTCTGTTGGTGGTAGCGTCTCTTTGGATGTTACAGGTAGCTCTTGCTGCACCGCTGCCAGTGGGGAAAACAGGCCTTCAGTTCCAGGTGGACAAAGGGAGTAGCCTATCAAGCACCTTGCGCAAACTGAAAAGTGATGGGGTGATTAACTGGCCGCGGTTGGTACTTGCCTATGCCTACTGGGAGGGCAAAACGGACATCCATTCCGGTGAGTATCTTATTCCCCATGGAAGTACGGCAATGGATTTAATTGCCCGGCTAAACCGAGGGGATGTCACCGTTTATCGGCTGACTTTGGTTGAAGGTTGGACCTTCCAGCAGGCCCTGCATAAGATTCGCTCAGGGCAACGGGTTGTTAGATCTGAGGCGGGCAGCAGTGTCAGTGCAGCTGCCCGGGCTCTCGGCCTGGAAGAGGGTGCTGAGGAAGGCTGGGTTTTCCCAGATACCTATGTTTACCGCTCTGGGACTACGGATATTGAGCTTTTGCGCCAGGCTTACGAACGCATGCAGCGTGTATTGGATGAGGAGTGGCAGGCAAAAGGCGAAGGGCTCCCTTATACGTCTCCTTATGAGGCTTTGATTATGGCCTCGTTGATCGAAAAGGAAACCGGTCATCCTTCGGAGCGTAGTGAAATCGCCGGAGTGTTTGTGCGTCGCTTAAATAAGGGGATGCGCCTGCAAACAGATCCCACTGTAATTTATGGGTTGGGAGAAGATTACGATGGTAATCTCACACGGGCACACCTTCGAGCGCCAACCCCGTATAATACTTATGTAATTAATGGGCTGCCGCCAACACCGATTGCATTGCCTGGGCGTGCGGCTATCCGTGCAGCACTTAATCCAAAGCCCGGCAAAAGCCTTTATTTTGTAGGCAAGGGGGATGGCTCCCATCATTTCTCAGCGACTCTGACAGAGCACAACCGTGCGGTGCGGGAGTATCAGCTGAAGAGACGAGCGGATTATCGCTCCAGTCCGGCAAAAGGAAATTAGAGATAGTGTCGCGCGGAAAATTTATAACCCTGGAAGGCGGGGAGGGGGTTGGTAAGTCTACTAACCTGCAGTTTATCACTCAGTGGTTAGCTGATCGTAATATCCCATTTATCCAAACCCGTGAGCCCGGCGGTACCCCGCTGGCTGAACAACTGCGGGAATTGCTCCTGGCAAAGCGTGAAGAGGCGGTTGACCCCACGGCGGAACTGCTGATGGTCTTTGCAGCTCGAGCACAGCATTTGGCTAATGTGATTATCCCGGCCCTGGAGCGCGGAGATTGGGTGATTTGTGACCGTTTCACCGATGCTACTTATGCCTACCAGGGTGGCGGTCGAGCGCTCGATAGAGCTCTGATAGAGCAGCTTGAAAAAGATGTACAGGGTGATTTACGGCCCGACAAGGTGCTTCTCTTGGATCTAGATCCGCAAATAGGTTTGGAACGCGCAGCCAGTACTGGAGCTGCCGATCGATTTGAAAGTGAGCAACTGGCTTTCTTTCATCGAGTGCGTGCAGCTTACCGCGAGCGTGCCGAGGCGACCCCCGCGCGCTATGCCATTATTGATGCCAGCCAGCCGTTGGCACAGGTCCAGCAACAGCTGGGGCAGGAGTTGCAGCGTTTTCTCTAAGGGGCGCTGGAAGAAATAGTCCCAACTGGTTGGTAGTGAAGTTTCCCATTACAAATTTGGCAAATGGCAGTGTCTGAAGCACCCGAACATATCCCTATCCCCTCTCTTTTACCTTGGCAAATCCAGCAGTGGCAACGGCTCGGCACCCAGTGGCGTGCGGGGCGGTGTCCGCATGCCCTTTTGTTGAGTGGTCAGCCGGGCCTAGGCAAACGCGCTTTTGCCGAGGCTTTTTCTGCGTTGGTGTTGTGCGAACAGCCCAGAGAAGGGCAGGCCTGTGGAAGTTGCAAAGACTGCCACCTTTGGCAGGCGGGATCGCACCCGGATTTTCTTCGGATAGAGCCAGAAAAAGGGGGAGGGCCGCTTAAGGTTGAGCAGATTCGCCAGCTCGGTGACTTTGTGTCTCGAACCAGCGGCCGAGGGGGCGCGCGCCTGGTGTGGTTGGCGCCGGCGGAAGCTATGAATATCAACGCGGCTAATGCTCTGCTGAAAAACTTAGAGGAACCTGCGGCATCAGTAATTTTTTTACTGGTTAGTGACTCTCCGGCGGGCTTACTGCCAACGATTCGCAGCCGCTGCCAATCTGTTACATTCCCACCCCCTTCTGAAGAAATGGCGTTGCAGTGGCTGTGCGGATCTGGATTGGAGGAATGCGCGGCAACTAGGGCTCTGGTGCTCGCTGGTGGGGCACCATTACTGGCTGGGCAATTGGCGGAACCCAAGAGTGAGGACATTCGGGAGCGGTTTCTGCAAGAGCTTGTTGCTCTGGCCCAAGGGAGTGCTAGGGCAGTGACAGCCGCTGGCCGCTGGGAAACCCCGCCTGAGCCTGCAAACCTAGGCCAACTAATACAATTTTGGCAACAATGGGTCGCTCAAATGGTTTGGGTACGCAGCTGTGATTCCACTGGCGATGCTCAGGTCATGGCACTTTTGCAAAGGCTTCCAGGTACTGGGCGTGGTAGCTTACGTGCGCTGTTTGGCTTTTATGATCATCTTCTTCAGGCGCGTATGGGGCTCGCAAGTGGAGCGAATCCTAATCGTCGCCTGTTGCTGGAAGAGTTGATGATTCGTTGGACTAGGTTGTTCGCCTGAGCAAAAAACGATCAATAACGAATGGCGTACTATTTATATTCTTGAAAGTATGAAAGAGCTGGGTTCTGGACAGAAACAGTACGCTCAGATAAGTTAGCGCAACATTAAAAACATTGAGGTTGAGCATGAAAGCCATGGGAGGCGGTGCCCGAAACGGCATCCTATCGCTGAAGATTCAGGATAAATCAGTTCTCTACGCGGCTTATATGCCTTTTGTAAAGAATGGTGGCCTGTTTATCAGTACGGATAAATCCTACAACCTCGGTGATGAAGTCTTCCTGTTGTTAAGCCTGATGGATGAGCCGGAAAAAATTCCGGTGGCCGGCAAGGTGATCTGGATAACCCCCAGTGGAGCCCAGGGAAACCGAACGCCGGGAATTGGTGTTCAGTTTGGGGACAAGGACAACATTGCGCAAAACAAGATAGAAACTTACCTGGCTGGCACCCTTGAATCCAGCCGACCCACTCACACGTTGTAATTTTCACATGCTCGTAGATTCTCATTGTCACCTGGATAGACTGAAGCTCGATAAGTTTGATGGCGATCTGGACGCGGTTCTGGAGTTCGCTCGTAGCCGGGGAGTCGGGAAATTCTTGTGTGTTGGTATCAGTCTCGATAACGCCGATGCCGTCGTGGAAATCGCTGCAAAGTATCAAGATGTGGTTTGCTCAGTGGGGATCCATCCGCTGGATGTCGAATCCGGTCTCGCTGGTGTGGATCAATTGATCGAAATGGCGGGGCGTCCCAAGGTGGTAGCTCTGGGGGAGACCGGTCTCGATTATTACTACAGTACCGAGACAAAAGAGACCCAACAGCAAAGTTTTATTGCCCATCTGCAGGCGGCGGGCCAAGTGGGACTGCCGGTGATAGTGCATACCCGCGATGCCCGTGAGGATACGATTCAGTTGATTCGGGAGCATGGAAACCTGCAAACAGCGGGTGTATTGCATTGTTTCACCGAGAGCTGGGAGATGGCGAAGGCCGCATTGGATCTCAATTATTACGTTTCCCTCTCCGGTATTGTTACATTTAAAAATGCCGAGGATCTGCGCGATGTTGCGCGCAAACTGCCCCTCGATCGCCTTCTGGTGGAAACAGACTCTCCCTACCTCGCACCGATTCCCTATCGTGGCAAGCCCAATATCCCGGCTTATGTGCGGGAAGTAGCCGAATTCATTGCTGAGTTGCGCGGAATTTCTTACGGGCAGCTGGCTGAAATCACTACAGAAAATTTTCTCCGATTATTTCCTCGGGCTGCCTAAGCCCGGCTAGTTAGAAGTTCCCTATATGATGAAGCAGCAATTGCAGGTCATGCTGACCCTGCAGGACGAAATTAATACAGTCGTTAATGAAAACTGGCGTGCGCAAAACTTTGCCTGGTATCGCGCTATTTGGGTAGAAAGTGCCGAACTTTTGGATCACTACGGTTGGAAGTGGTGGAAAAAACAACAGCCCGATGTAGATCAGGTGAAACTCGAGCTGGTAGATATTTGGCATTTTGGCCTGAGCCTTGAATTGCAACAGGGCGCCCCGACTCAGGTTGCTGAAAAGATGTTGCAGGAATTAGAGGCAGGTCAGCGAGCCCCTGGTGATTTTCGTGAGAACCTGGAGGCCTTCACCCTGAACACTTTGGCAAGCAAGCAATTCGATCTGCCAGGGTTTGCTCAGCTTCTCGTCGACACAGAGATGTCTTTTACCGAACTGTATCAACGTTATGTAGGCAAGAATGTACTCAATCGTTTCCGACAGGAAAACGGTTACAAAGAGGGTACTTATGTGAAGACCTGGGGTGGGCGTGAAGATAATGAGCATCTGGCTGAAATTGCCAGTGAGCTCGACGCCTCCGCTGAGGATTACAGCGATCAGGTTTATCGCACCTTGCAGCAACGTTACCGGGAAATCGCTTTGGCGTGATCCTTATTTGACGTTTTATTTGAGAAAAATGCAGTTTTGCTAGGCAAATTGAGTTGGTAATTTCCCCGCTTGAGGTGAAATTTGCTTGAGAGGCCCTATAATGCGGCCGCTTACAAACGAGGAGAACTATCGTGAAAGCACCTGTTCGTGTTGCTGTTACCGGCGCTGCCGGTCAGATCAGCTATTCGCTGCTGTTCCGCATCGCCTCCGGCGAGATGCTGGGTAAAGATCAACCAGTTATTTTGCAGCTGCTGGAAATCACTCCAGCATTGGAAGCGCTGAAAGGCGTGGCCATGGAGCTCGAAGACTGCGCTTTCCCGCTGCTGGCGGGTATCGTTCAGAGCGACGACGCTACTGTTGCGTTTAAAGACGCTGACTATGCTCTGCTCGTGGGTGCGCGTCCCCGCGGACCGGGTATGGAGCGTAAAGACCTGCTTGAAGCAAACGCCGCTATCTTCTCTGTACAGGGTAAGGCGCTGAATGACGTTGCCTCCCGTAATGTGAAAGTATTGGTTGTTGGCAACCCTGCGAATACCAATGCCCTGATCGCTCAGCGCAATGCGCCTGACCTGGATCCGCGCAACTTCACTGCAATGACTCGCCTGGACCACAACCGCGCTCTGTCGCAACTGGCCAACAAAACTGAGTCTAGTGTTAACGACATTACCCACATGACCATTTGGGGTAACCACTCCTCCACCCAATACCCAGACCTGTACCAGGTTAAAGTATCGGGTGAAGCTGCCATGGATAAAGTGGAGCAGGACTGGTACGAGAACGACTTCATCCCAACTGTTCAGCAGCGCGGTGCCGCCATCATTAAGGCTCGTGGTGCCTCCTCTGCAGCTTCTGCAGCTAATGCCGCTATCGATCATATGCGCGACTGGGCTCTGGGCACCGCAGAAGGTGACTGGACCAGCATGGCTGTTTACAGCGATGGTTCCTACGGTATTCAGGAAGGCCTGATTTACTCTTTCCCTTGCACTTGCAAAGGCGGGGATTGGGAAATTGTACAGGGCGTGGATATCAACGATTTCTCTCGCGAGAAAATGTCTGCGACCGAGAAGGAGCTGGCAGAAGAGCGTGATGCGGTTGCCCACCTGCTGCCGTAACTCTTCCGATTAACTGGCCTTATTGGCTGGTTCGCCAAGAAAGCCCGCACGAATGTGCGGGCTTTTTTTGTTTGTGGTGGTAGCGCTAATTGCCTCTATTGCGCCGAAAAATGCTCCCATCAGAGAGGTAAGAAAAAGTTGTTTGTTCTTACAGCTTTCGTGTTGCCTGCCCTAATGTTTCCACCCAACCCTATTGTCGGTCACTTTCTTAGAGTGACTGCAATATAGCTCTGGCGGCTTGCTGGGTCGCACAATGGCCCTCTGAAGTGGCAATCAAACTAGGATTGGCTGATTCCAACATACTGATAGTTTTGAAACTGGCGGGTCGTTACACGAGTGTGGGCTGGTGGCGACGGCACTACACTGAGGAAGTAAGTATTGTCTGGAAACGTTTGCCATGGTCACAGAAGTCGGTCGCCAAGCACCACGTTGCGCCTGCATTCTTCTACAGCCTAACCAGTCCCTATCGGCAACGGGAAACCTTTGGGTGTTCTTCTCTTTGGTTGGCGTTTCCCTCGGTATTAGTCTGGCCTTTGCTTTTGCCGGGGCCTGGATGATTCTGCCATTTGCAGGTCTAGAGATCCTGTTACTTGCAGTTCTATTCGCCTATGTCTATTTGGAAGGGACTCGTCGTGAGGTGATTCGTATTAGTGATGAGCGAATCGTTTTCGACTGCTGCAAGGGATTTCGCCAGCAATCTGTCTACCATAGAGAGTTTTCTCGGGGCAATTTGGCCTTATTAGTGCGAATGGGGAACAGTGCGGCTGAACCGGCATCGGTGACCTTCAGTGGTCCTGAGGGTTGTCTTGAGGTAGGCGAATTTTTGACTGACGCAGAGAAAGCGGATTTGGTGCAAAAGCTCAAACGGATTGGCATTTTTGCACGTAGGGAGAAGGAGTTTCGCTTGCATCAGTTTTGATTGGAATGCCATATGGCATTCTAATTAGTACTTTTCGTTATAATCCCCACAAAGTTTACAGCAACTCCTTAGGGGATTTCTTATGGCCTTTCCAAAAATTGGCAACTTGGCACCAGCTTTCACTCTGACAAACCAGAAGGGAGAGAAGGTCTCACTCAAGGATTTCCGTGATAAAAACAATGTTGTGCTTTATTTCTACCCAAAGGCGCTAACCCCAGGCTGCACTACACAGGCCTGCGGCATCCGGGATAGCTCAGATGCGTTCGAAAAACTTGACACGGTTGTTCTCGGTGTCAGCCCGGATCCTGAAGCCAAATTACAGCGTTTTGTCGATAAACATGAACTGAACTTTGATCTTCTTTCTGATGAGGATCACAAGATTGCAGACAAGTATGGTTGCTGGGGCTTGAAGAAATTTATGGGCAAAGAGTACATGGGGCTGATTCGGACTACTTTTATCATCGATAAAAGTGGACGCTTGCGTCATATCATCGACAAGGTGAAAACCAAGACTCACAGTGAGGATGTGCTTAGTTGGGTGGCTGAAAACCTGGATTAATTCATTGAGATGGCTGGTTGATAAACTCCTTCTTGGGGGAGTAGTTGGTCGCTGTCCCCCGAGCTTCCTTGAGTTCTTAATAAAAGTGAGTATCTGGGCCACTCAATTCTGCCCCCTACAGCACAATAAGATGAAAAAAACCACTGTCGCCCCTTGCATTCTCAATTCTTGGTCTATACTGGCAGATGTAAAGGAAAGGTGCGCCGGCGAGAGAGTGTTTCTCTTTGGGTATTGCCGGAGCGGTTAGTTTAAAAATTGTACATCTCTGTGAAGGATTCGATGTCTGTTTTTGGTGCATCCCGCATCGAGTAGTAGTCCGCCGAAGTTGTTGGTGTGTAGGTGTGGGCAGGGGCAACCGGGATTCGCTGGATGCGGACATAGAAAAATAACTGCGGCTCACGGAACTCAATAGGAGCAGCTCGATGAACCATACTCAGCCCGACCAGACTTCGCTCTCAGAAGACAAATCCCTTCAGCAGGCCAGAATATCCGGTGATCCCAATATTCTCGACCAGTTGTTGGCTCCACCCGAAGCTACCAGCTTTGGCATTGCTGCCAGAGTTATCGATGTGCTGGAGCAGCGCATCGGTAAGGCTTCTCTTGCTATTCGCCCCGTTGCCTCCGACTTAAGCATGTCCACCCGGACCTTGCAGCGTCGTTTGCAGGAGCATAACCTGAGCTTCGCCTCATTGCGTGACCATGTGCGTTTCCGTCACGCGGTGCACTTCCTTAAAGACACCGCCTTGAGTGTCGACGGAATTTCAAGGATCCTGGATTTTTCTGACAGGACCAGTTTCACCAGTGCGTTTAAGCGTTGGACAGGTATGTCACCAACAGGTTATCGCCGTCAGGTGCGCCAGCGTTTTTAAATGAGTGGGAATTGATCAGGCCGGTCTTTTGTCGGTCGGCCCGATCCGTTGCCTCAACAGGGGAAACCCGTTAGAGTTGGCGGCAATTTTATAGGCTGACTCTTTGAGGTTTTGCATGAGCTTTTTTATCCCCTCTGCCATGGCACAGCAAGCGGCACCGGCACCACAGGGTAACCCGATGATAACCCTGTTGATGTTTGCGGGTCTGTTCGCATTTATGTGGTTTTTTATCATCCGTCCTCAGCGCAAGCGCCAGAAGGAGCATCAGGAACTGGTTGGCGCTCTGAAAAAGGGTGATGAAGTAGTAATGAGCAGCGGTATGCTGGGTCGTGTAGACAAGGTAGACGAAGACTACATCGTACTGGAAGTTGCAGACAATATGTCCCTGAAGTTCCAGAAAGTGGCTGTTCATGCAGTGTTGCCTAAAGGCACAATTAAAAAGATCTGATTGATCTTTGCGAATTATTAAAAAGCCCGGCAGTTGCCGGGTTTTTTTGTGGCTATTGTTTTTGATATGGTTAAATATTGAGCTTTGTAAGGCTATTAAATATTGAATTTCCTGGGCTCCCAATTTACAGAGGCCAGCTTGATGAGATTCTCTTACTTCTACCTCGGCCTAAAATAATAAAATGAAATCGGTTTTGTTCAGTATTAAGCAAGTTGAGTTCCCCGGGCGTCTGAATCTGGCCCATCTGCCAACTCCTCTGCAACCACTCGACCGTATTAGCGAACTTTATTCCTATCCATACGGTGGTCCGAGAATCTGGGTGAAAAGAGATGACCTGACGGAATCGGCAATGTCGGGTAATAAGCTGCGAAAGCTTGAGTTTGTGGTTGCGGAGGCTCTAAAACAGGGCTGTGATACCTTGATCACTTGCGGCGGTATTCAATCCAATCATTGCCGCACAACCGCTCTTGTCGGGGCTCGTTATGGGCTCAAGGTGCATCTTCTGTTACGGGGAGAGCCAGTAACTCAGGCCGATGGAAACCTGTTACTGGATCGGTTGGCGGGTGCCGAAGTTACTTTTCATTCACCTGCGGAGTTCGCCAGGGATCTTAACAGCCTTTTCAACTTCTGGAGTGATGAATACCGTAAGCGCGGATTTAAACCATTCTGCATTCCAACAGGTGCCAGTGATGGCCTGGGTTTGTGGGGGTATCTCTCTGCTTCGCAGGAATTAATGGCTGACTGTCGAACCCGGGGAATTGAGCTGGATCATATTGTCTGTGCTACAGGGAGCGGCGGTACTCAGGCCGGCTTAACCTTAGGGTGTCACCTGCAGGGACTCGGTGTAAAAGTGACAGGTTATGCGGTTTGCGATAATGCCGCTTATTTTCAGTCCAAAGTAAGAGAAGATGTTCGCCATTGGAGCAAGCTGACAGGGAACCCTGTAGATACGCAATCTTTGCAAGTGAATGTCAACGCTGACTATATTGGGCCGGGATATGCCAAGGCTGAGCCTCCAATCTACAAAATGATCGAGGAAGTCGCTAGCTTGGAGGGAATATTGCTGGATCCCATATATACCGGCAAAGCTTTTTATGGGCTGATACAGGAGTTACATAAAGGCCATTATAAAGGCAGTAATAATCTGGTTTTCGTACACTCGGGGGGGCAATTTGCTTTATTCCCCTACCGACAAAACTTCTCTTTTCAGAGGGGTTAAGCCCCCTTTACTGTTCTAGCGCAGCGGAAGCTGCTAACCTGCGCAACAAATTACGGCTGCGGCTGTATATAAAACAATCAGAATTAGTTCAGAGAAGTGGGGGGTTAGTTTGGATTCCTTTAATCAGCTGCTACTGTCGTTGGACGGTTTGCTCGGTTCGGCACCTTGGTTCCCGTGGGTGCTGCTTGGGGTAGGTTTCTTTTTCACCATTTATCTAGGGTTTCCGCAAATCCGTTACTTTGGGCATGCAATTAAGATTGTCCAGGGTAAATATGATAAGCCCGGTGACCCAGGTGATACTTCCCACTTTCAAGCTCTGGCGACTGCTCTTTCCGGTACTGTGGGTACTGGTAATATTGGTGGGGTAGGTCTCGCTATTTTCTTGGGTGGTCCGGCCGCGTTGTTCTGGATGTGGATGACTGCCTTCCTGGGTATGACAACCAAATTTGTCGAAGTCACCCTATCACACAAGTATCGTATTAAAGCGGCGGATGGCTACTATGCCGGTGGTCCCATGTTCTATATGGAGCGCCGTCTCAATATGAAATGGTTGGCGGTCCTGTTTGCGATCTCCACTGTTATTTGTTCCTTTGGTACCGGAAGCCTGCCCCAGGTGAATAATATTGCCCAAGCGATGCACGATTCTTTCGGTATTGAAAAAGCACTGACCGGTGGTGTGCTCGCAATCTTGCTGGGTATGGTGATCATCGGCGGGATTACTCGAATCGCCAAGGTTACCTCCACTATTGTTCCAGCAATGGCACTGATTTACATAGTTGGTGCATTGGGAGTGATTTTCTACAACATGGAAAACGTCATTCCCTCTTTTGTGGCTGTTTTCCGCGATGCCTTTAGCGGCAGTGCTGCGGCAGGTGGCTTCCTCGGAGCGAGTTTTGCCTATGCCTTTAACCGTGGGGTGAACCGCGGTCTCTTCTCCAACGAAGCCGGCCAAGGTTCGGCGCCAATTGCTCACGCCGCCGCACGTGCTGATGAGCCTGTTTCCGAAGGCATGGTTTCCCTGCTGGAACCGTTTATCGACACCATCATTATCTGTACTTTGACCGGTCTGGTAATCCTATCTTCCGGTGTTTGGACTGAGAAACATGAAAACCTGTTTGAGGGCGCCGACACCTACGTTGTAGAAGGCCGTTACGAAGAGGGTGATCCCGAGCAAGTTAAGCAATTGTTTAACTACCTAAGTGGTCGTTCTAGTGATGTGAAGCCCTATAACGGTTCGGTAGTTGTGACAGATGGACACCCGCTCAATGTGCAGGATTTCACCTTAATCCATGCTCGTTCAATTGCTGAAGATCTGGATTTCCGTGTCGGAGAGGACCAGTTCAGCGGTGTATTGAATGTCGTAGAAGGTAAATTTGCCAATGAGGATGTGGATATCTGGGGCAAATCCCTGGTTCACTCTGTCGCTCTGACCAGCAAGGCTTTCCAGCGCGGTTTCTTTGGTGAATACGGCGGGCTGATAGTTACTCTTGGTATCCTCCTGTTTGCGTTTTCAACCGCTATCGCTTGGTCTTATTACGGTGATCGCTCCATGATCTACCTGTTTGGCCCTAAAGCGGTAATGCCTTACAGAATTGTGTATGTGATCGCCTTCTTCTGGGCGGCGATTGAAGACACCACCGTTATTTGGAATCTGTCCGCGGTAGCTATCGTCATTATGACTTTACCTAACTTGTTTGGTATCACCATATTGGCGAAGGAAATGAAGGATACGGTGAAGGAATATTGGAAGGATCCCAGTCATAAATAAAATGACTGCTCGCAAACGTCTCAATTAAAAAAGGCAGCCTACTGGCTGCCTTTTTCGTTACCTGGATAAGCTGGTATGGCAGCGTATCCAGGCTTCTAGGGGGTGCTCAGTAAACGCCCTTATTCAGATTGGGCACTGAGGGTTACACCGGAGTAAGAGGAGTAGCCACGAATACTGATGTACCAGGTTCCCGCTTGAGGATTGCTGACATTACAGCTTTCATCATTACCCCACTTGTAGGGGCGGCAATCCCAATTGTTACGGGTGGGCTCTGAGCCGTAACGCACGTAGAGGTCAGCATCACCACTGCCACCAGACATGGTTGCGGTAAGAGAGGACATACCCTCGGCAACATCTAATGTGAAATGTTGCCAGCTGTTGCTGGAGCCAGATAGGTCGGTTTCTTCCCAGCCACCAGGCTCACCGCCGCCGCCGTCACCTTCGGTGAAACTACCTACCAAGCTGACACCGGAGAAGGAGCTGTAGCCGCGAACCATTACGTAGTAAGTGCCTTCTTGGATATCGCTATCAGCAATTTCACAAACTTCGCTATTTCCTCCGGTATAGGGACGGCAGTCGTATGTGGAGGTGGTTGGTGCAGAGCCAAACCGTACATACAGGTCCGCGTCGCCGCTGCCACCAGACATTTCGAACTTTAAGCCGGTAGCATCGGCAGGGACTTCGAGGGTGTAGTGTAATTCATCGCCGGAGCTACCTGACAGGCCATCGACGGGCACGCCGTTATCCAGAGGGCCAGAGGGGGGAGGAGGAGGGGGAGTACCACAGCTGACCCCGACAGTACTGAAGGCCGCGGTAACGTCTGCCACATTGTAACTTAGATCCTCTGCAGCTTGCTCAACACCACAAGCAGCCTCATCGTAGCCAGAATTTGACCCCCAATACATCTGGTTGGCGAGAACGAAAACATCAAAAGCTGTGCGGGTATTCCAGCCACTGGTGTTGGCTAGCAAGAAGAATGCTCGGTTATAGACGCCGGAACTATAGTGCACGTCAATGCCGTCATAGTAGTCATCGGCATGACCAATGGAGCTTCCATCTTGTGTGGGATCTTCAAAGTAGCGCAGGGCACCACTGGACTTGAAGATCTCTGCACCTACCAGCCAGTCGTTGCTGCCACGCATAAAGTATTCTGCGGCCTCACCAGCAATATCGGAGAAGGCTTCGTTAATGCCACCAGGCTGGTTGTAGTAAACCAATCCAGAGTTCTGCTCGGTAAAGCCGTGGCTCACCTCGTGAGCAGTCACATCCAGGCTGACCAGTGGATAAAAATAGCTCTGGCCGTCACCGAAAGTCATCTGGCTGCCATCCCAGAAGGCATTTTCGTAGTTGTTGCTGTAGTGCACACGTAAGCGCAATTTTTGAGTCAGCGGAGATGTGTTATACCAGTCGCTATACAGACCGAACACTACACCACCGAAGAAGTGGGCATCATTCAGCGGTGAATAGGCGCCGTTGATTTGCTTGTGGTCATTGTAGGGGCAGGTGAACTGGTGAATACTGCCGCCACTAGTAGCGTGATTCATATCCACAGTTTCGACGTTGGTGGTATCCATCCGGCAGCTGCTATCGACTTCCATTGACGGATAATCGGTTCCGTACTCGTAGCGACCGGTTTTTTGGTTGCCACCCGGACCCTGCGCATCCTGGAAGTTGAGACCCTCCCAATGCTTGATCACTTCACCGGTCATGGCATCAATAAAATAGAAGGGGCGCTTTGGCTCGCTTCCATATTCAACCCAGTTCACCAGGTAGGCGAGGCGCGCTTCATCCTGATCGTTGATGTAAACATAGAGTTCTTTTTGCTGGTTTTTGGCTTCCAGCTTGAGAACAGGCAGTGACAGGGCACCTGACATCACACCTTGCTGTGCGCGCAGGGAAACCTGGTGGTTCATCGCGCGATCAAGGGCATTGCCGGCATCAATGGCTGCGCGCACGGTGGGTACTTCGAGCTCAAGTCCGGTGAGAATATTACCGTGCATCTCGGTAATAAGACCTTGGCCAGAGCTGGTTACGGTCTGCCCCCAAACGGGGACACCTTTATGAGTTTGTTGATAGCGGGCGATGGTTTTGCCATTTCCCAAAGTGCGCTCGCGAATTTTCACCAATGCCATATCTGATCCGGCAACAGTGTTTAGTGTTTGAGGCGAGAGCATATCCGGAGTTGCTGGGACACGGTCTGCGGCCTGAGCACTAATAGCCATGGCTAAAGTGCAGGTAAGTCCTACGAAATGCTTCATTGCTAGCTTTCCCTTTATGTAACTTTTTTATTAGGGACCGAGCACCTGGGACAGATCGGCAATCCAGTAAGGGATAGCCGAACGGTTCAGCAGTTTTGGTGCAAACGGTCTTTATGGTTGGTAAGACAGCAGAAGAAGGCCGGGCATCTGGGGTGGGGCCATAAAATGGCAATGACGTCCGCTTTCTCAAACCGGTTGCCCAAAATTTCCGGGCAACCTGAGATTACCTTGCATGCGCTTAGTGGCAACAAAAAGGTGATGACAAACTCATATATTTGAATTGTTTTCGATATTTTTGCTTAAGTAGTCACAAATCAGCAAATAATATCCTGCCGAAGAATCCAAAATGATGCGCCTAAATAAACCCGATAAAAGGGTGGTGCGCCAGTCAATAATTTATTTTCAGGAAAGTCTCGAAGATTTTTATTGGGATTATCTACACATTAAGAAGAAGATATTCCCGCTCCCAAGAGCTGATAACCCGGTTAAATTCCTCATATTCATCGCGCTTAATTGCGCTCCACGCTTTTACAAATTTTCTGCCAAACATTTCTGTAGCGGCTTCGCATTCCATTAAAAGATTGAGAGCGTGTTCTTGTGTGCGAGGTAAAGTAATGGCTTCTTTGGAACAGTCGCCCTGATACGGTGCGCTGGGTGCCACTTTATTGATCATGCCAAGATATCCACAGGCGAGAGAGGCGGCAATGGCGAGATAGGGGTTGCAGTCGGCCCCAGGAAATCGATTTTCCAATCTTTTTCCCTGGGGTGAACTATCGGGAACCCTAAGCCCCGTAGTGCGATTATCATAGCCCCAGTGCAGGCTCGTGGGTGCAGCCATTTCAGGAGTGAATCGGCGATAGGAATTTACATTTGGGGCTAGAAAACTAATGAATCCCGGGGTGTATTCCTGCATGCCACCAATAAAATGCATGAAGGTTTCGTTTTCTTTTCCATTGCCGTCTACAAAAATATTTTTTCCGGTTTTTATGTCAATGATACTCTGGTGGAGATGTAGAGCACTGCCGGGTTCGTCTTCCATGGGTTTGGCCATAAAGGTGGCATAAATTCCATGGCGTAAAGCTGTTTCTCTAACTGTGCGCTTAAAAGTAAAAACCTGATCGGCGAGTTGCAGTGGATCTCCATGGAGAAAATTGATTTCCATCTGGGCGGTCCCGGATTCATGAATCAGGGTATCTACATCCAGGCCCTGCGCCTCACAGAAGTTATACATATCCTCAATAATGGGTTCGTATTCGTTGGCCGCATCGATACTATATGACTGTCTCGTTTTTTCCGTGCGGCCAGATCTTCCTACCGGTGCTGAAAGTTTTTCATCGGGATCGAGGTTGCGTTTTACCAGGTAAAATTCTACCTCTGGAGCAACAACCGGCTTCCAGCCTTTCTCCTTATATTTTTCCAAAACAAATTTGAGGATATTGCGAGTACTAATCGGATGAGGTTGACCATCCCGGGTATAGCAATCGTGAATAATTTGAGCAGTGGGATCATTGGCCCAGGGGTTAAGTCGAACGGAATCGGGATCAGGTACCAATAACATATCCGTATCTGCCGGGTCGACAAGCTCATTGTGTTCATCCACATAGTCACCGGTAACGGTTTGCACCAGGATACTTTCCGGTAAACGGCTATCCTGGGTGAGAAATTTATCCGTAGGGGTGAATTTGCCTCTGGCATTACCTGACATATCTGGTACCAAGCATTCCACCTCTGCAATATCGTGCTCTGCCAGCCAGCTTGTAATCTTGTCCATTCGCTTTTTTCCGATGTGTTTCCATCTGAGAGTCGCTCCAGTATATGTCTGCCCCCACTATTCGCGGTAGCCACAGGTGCTTTAAGACTCAATGACTTGCCTTCCTATACGAAGGAAAGGGTGGAGACTGAAGGAGACCTAGCATGGAGGGTAAAAGCGAATTACCATTCTGTAATTCCCAGAGGATGGTAAAACTTTAAGCCTCCATAAGCCTCCACCCGACACAACGCATCAAGGGGCTGCATTGATGATAAGCACACCTGGTTATATAGATTCCTATTACTCCGCAAGTGCCAACCCACTGGCCCCCTATCCCCAGCTGGAAGGTGCCAGGGTGGCGGATGTGTGCGTAATCGGAGCCGGCTATACCGGACTCTCTACGGCATTGCACTTGGCTGAGCGAGGTTACAAAGTGACTGTGTTGGAAGCGGAACGTGTGGCTTGGGGGGCTTCAGGGCGCAATGGTGGGCATGTGGGGGTGGGGCAGAGGCGCTGCCAGAGTGATCTGGAAGAAATGTTTGGAATCGATATTGCCAGACAGCTCTGGCAATTTAGCTTGGAAGCAGTGCATCTGGTCGAGCAGTTAATCAACAAGTATCAAATTAATTGTGATCTGAAGCGAGGGATTATGCACCTCGCAGCCAAACCCAGCCATGATAACTATTTGCGCAAGGAGGCCGAACTTCTTCAAGAGCGCTATGAATACACAGATGTGCGCTATGCAGATGAACAGGAGGTGGGTGGCCTTGTGGGCACTGGGCGCTATTTGGGGGCACAAATTGACAGTGGGTCGCTGCACCTTCACCCGCTCAACTATGGCCTGGGGCTGGCGGCCGCCTGTGCTGAAGCTGGTGTTGAACTCTTTGAAAACAGCAGAGTGACTCGCTATCAAGGTGGGAGTTCCTGCACGGTTGAAACAGCCAAAGGGCAGGTGAAGGCAGGTAATATTGTGCTGGCCTGCAATGGCTATCTCGGCAATCTGGAGTCTCGCCTGGCTGGCAAAATAATGCCGATTAATAATTTTATTCTGGCTACTGAACCCCTGTCCGAACCTCTCGCACAAAAGCTGATCGCCAATGATTACGCCGTACAGGACACCCTGTTCGTTATCAATTACTGGAAACTCTCAGGGGATAACCGTCTGATTTTTGGGGGGGGGGAGAATTATACGACTCGCTTTCCCGCAGATATTCGCAAGTTTGTGCGGAAAAATATGTTGAAGGTCTATCCGCAACTTGAGCGGGCCAGAATTGATTATGGTTGGGGTGGCACTCTGGCAATCACCATGAACCGTATGCCGCACATGGGCCGATTAGAACCCAATGTCTATTACAGCCAGGGTTATTCGGGCCATGGGGTGCCTACTGCCACTTTTGCGGGCAAGTTGCTCGCAGAAGTCATCGCTGGCACAGAGGAGCGTTTCGACATTATGTCGAAAATTCCAACAGAGACTTTCCCTGGGGGGACCCTTCTGCGTTGGCCCGGCCTGGTATTGGGGATGCTCTACCACAGTCTTCTCGATAGATTTGGGCATTGAGGGACTGGCCACGGCTGGTTACTGGTGAAATTATAGGCTGCTTTGGTGTTAATATGCCGTGACTTGCATTTGGGAAGCCGAACTTGTCCAACACCGAAAAGCAGAAACGTAAAAGCCAGTTATCTCCCCGTCGCGAGCCCATTCAGGCCCGCGCGAGGGCAAGAGCACGACAGATTCTCGATGTCACCGGGAGCCTGCTAGAGGAGGTGGGGCTCGATGATCTCACTACGATCCTAATTGCCAGGAAGCTCGATATTTCGGTGGGCTCCCTTTATCACTATTTCCCCAATAAACACGCGATTCTCTACGCTATGGGCGAGCAGTGGCTGGCCAGCATCAGCGGGGCTATGGATGAGTTGGCAGAACTCGACCTCGAAGAGATGGTGCTTGAGAATTTTATTGATGAGTTGGTTGGGCGCCTATTGGCTGTGTACCGTGAGCAGCGCGGGCTACTGCCACTGGTTCAGGCAATGTGGGGAATCCCCGAGTTGCATGAGCTTGACGAGAGCCATGACGAACTGGTGATCGGGCATTTGGTTGGTATGTTTCGGCGTTTGGGCTTTGCCTGCCCACCCAATGAGTTGAACCGCTTGGGTCGGCTTACGCTGGAAAGTTGCCACGCGCTATTGCTGGTGATGGTCAACCAGGCCGAGAGGCGCGCTTATCGCACCCGAGAGGATTTACAGCAAATGCTGTTCATTCTGTTAAATGGCAGAAGTAACGATAACAGTCCCGAAGGACTTGGTGATGTGGAGGCTCCTTGATGGCTATGCGACCAGATAAACTGGTAATCGCGATTTCCTCGCGGGCTCTGTTTGACTTGAATGATAGCCATAAGGTGTTCGAGGAGCAGGGCTTACAGGCATTCTCCCAATATCAGGTAGAGCGGGAAAACGATGTTTTGCAAAAGGGTGATGCCTTTCATCTAGTAGAGAAATTTCTAAAAATCAATGAGCAGCTAGGGGGGGAGCCCAGGGTTGAGGTCATCCTACTCTCGCGCAACAGTGCTGATACCGGACTGCGGGTGTTTAACTCTATTGAGCATTACGGCCTGGATATTACCCGGGCGGCTTTCTGCAATGGAGAAAGCCCCTATCGCTATATTGGGCCATTTGGCTGCAACCTGTTTCTGTCGACGGATGGCTTGGATGTGCGCCGCGCACTGGAGCAGGGTGTTGCCGCAGCGACTTTGGTGGCTGGTGGCAACCGTGAACAGCGTGACGATGTTTTACGCTTTGCTTTTGATGGTGACGCGGTAATCTTTTCTGATGAGGCAGAGCAGATTTTTAAACGGGATGGACTCGCCGCCTTTACCCGGGCCGAGCGGGCCTCAGCACAGATGCCTCTCGGTGGGGGACCTTTCAAGGGGTTCCTTGAGGCCCTGCAAAATTTGCAGTCAGAGTTCGGTTTGGAGGGCTGTCCAATCCGCACTGCGCTGGTAACAGCCCGGTCGGCCCCGGCCCATGAACGGGTAATCCGCACATTGCGCGCCTGGGATATCCGGGTGGATGAATCAGTATTCCTGGGGGGACTCCCAAAGGGGGAATTCCTGAGGGCATTTGGTGCTGATGTTTTCTTCGATGATCAACCAGCGCACTGCGCCTCTGCCGCTGAGCATGTTGCTACAGGTCATGTGCCACATGGAATTGCCAATATCGCTAATAGTGAAGCCTGATCAAATAAGCCCTTCGGGGGGCTATTAATACCTCGAAGTTGATTGACACCCGCCGCTCTTCACCGGATATTCACCTGTCCGTTGGCCCCGGCTTCAATTGGCTGCTATTCTTTTCTCGCATAACTCAAGATGTTTTTTATAACTAACAATTTATCTGTCAGAGTTACACTCGTCCAGGGGCGGAGTGATTGATATCAAAGGGAGGACTTATGAAGCTGCAGCAGTTGCGATATATCTGGGAAGTGGCACATCACGATCTCAACGTTTCTGCTACTGCGCAGAGTCTCTATACCTCCCAGCCGGGTATCAGCAAGCAAATTCGCCTTTTGGAAGATGAGCTTGGAGTGGAAATTTTTGCCCGCAGTGGCAAGCACCTTACCCGGGTGACCCCAGCGGGTGAGGCGATCCTCAAGACCGCTGGCGAAATTATGCGCAAAGTGGAAAATATCAAGCAGGTTGCCCAGGAGTTTAGCAATGACAAGAAGGGCAGCCTAGCTGTTGCGACTACCCACACCCAGGCACGTTACGCGCTGCCTCCGGTTATCAAGCTGTTTATTTCCCGTTATCCGGATGTCTCCTTGCATATGCATCAAGGCACGCCCATGCAAATTTCGGAAATGGCGGCTGATGGCACAGCGGATTTCGCCATTGCCACCGAGGCGCTTGAGCTCTTCAGTGATCTGGTCATGATGCCGGTTTACCGCTGGAACCGCTGTGTTTTGGTGCCAAAAGACCATCCTCTCTGTCATGCGAGCAAGTTGGACCTGGAAGAGGTCGCAAAATACCCGATTGTTACTTACGTGTTTGGCTTTACCGGCCGCTCAAAACTGGATGAGGCCTTTTTGGAGAAGGGGCTTTCCCCTAAAGTGGTATTTACCGCTGCAGATGCGGACGTTATCAAAACCTATGTGCGACTTGGGCTGGGTATTGGCATAGTGGCGGATATGGCGGTGGATGGTGAGGATGAAGATTTAGTTGCCCTTGATGCCAGCAACCTGTTCGAGTCCAGCGTTACGAAGATCGGCTTCCGCAAAGGAATTTTTCTGCGGGGCTTTATGTATGATTTTATCCAGCAATTCGCTCCGCATCTAACCCGGGAGTTGGTGGATCAGGCAGCGCACGCTACTTCCAGGGCAGAAGTGGATGCGCTATTTGCCGATACAGAGCTTCCTATTTATTAATAGCCGCGTTAGCTGTTAGGTGGAGGCTAGGAGGCCTCTGCCTGTTGAATCAGCGGCTGTAACACTTCTTTGGCGAATTTGAAGTAAACGGTGTAAACCTCCGCTTCCTGCCCCTCACGTTCAACCACAAAGAATGGCGCACGATCCACTTTAAAGTGCTGGGCAACCTGTATGCCAGCACTTTGCGGGTCTCGTACATCGGCTATCAAGGTCTGATCGATAAATTTTAGCTGCCCATTCACTTCCAGTTTTTCCTGCACATCGCGGCACTTGGCGCAGGGGGAGCCATCGGCGAGTATTTTTTTGACCAGTGTGATCTTCACGATAAATTCCTTGATCTGGTTAAGCGCTGACATTGGCACTACTGGCATAGAATCTATCAGATGGTCTAATAACTTTGAAATATCAATCCTGGATAGATCTATAACCAAAATCATGTAGCTGGGTTACAGGAAAGCCCGACAGAAAGTGATTCCCTGCGGGCGGGAGGATTGACGCTTGAGGATTGACGCTTAATGTAGGAATTGCTCTGCGGTCTCTAGCAGCAGGTGCACCTTGGCCAAGCACTCGTTGTGTTCTGCTACCGGGTCTGAGTCTGCAACTATACCTCCACCAGCAGCGCAAGTAATGCGGCCATTGCTGGCACTAAAAGTGCGGATAGCAATATTGGTATCGGCGCGACCGCAGCTGCTGATATACCCGATGCTGCCGCAGTAGATGCCCCTTGGACTGCTTTCTAGCTCGCGAATCACCTCCATGGAGCGGCGCTTAGGGGCACCGGTAATGGAGCCGCCGGGAAAGCAGGCTGCCAGGAGATCGCTGTAGGCCGAATCCTCCTGCATTTCCCCCGTCACTACGCTGACCAAATGGTGGACGTTGGCAAAGCTGGCCAGCTGGAACAACTCCGGCACACGCACACTGCCACTGCGGCACAATTTGCTGAAATCATTGCGCAACAGATCCACGATCATCAGGTTTTCCGCGCGATCCTTAGGGCTTCTTTGCAGTGTAAATGCAGCTCGTTGATCCTCCACTGGGTCGGCCGCTCTGGCGGCGGTGCCCTTGATAGGTTCGGTACGCAAGCTGTTGCCATCGGCACGGATAAAGCGCTCTGGTGACAGGCTCAGCAGGCTGCCTTGGGGTAACTCCATAAAAGCGGAAAAGGGGCCGGCTACCCGTCGGCGCAATGCCATATAGGCGCTGAAGAGGTCGCCTTCGTAAGGAGCACTGAAGCGCTGAGTAAAGTTTGCCTGGTAGATATCTCCCGCCGCGATATATTCGAGGATGCGTTCTATGCGCTTTTGATAGTCGGCGGCGCTGAGTTCATGGGCAAATGGCGCCAATAGCCGAAACCCTTCCAGGTCTTGGTCCTGCTCCCATTGCACCGATTTAAAGCGATCGATCAACTCGCGCACCTGCCTGGCTGGGCAGGCTGGGTGGAATACCAAGTGGCTGGAACCCAGCTGGTGGTCTGCGATAAAAGCCCAGCTATAGAGCCCAAAAAAGCCTGCGGGCAGGTCGGTAGGCCGGGTATCCGCCGGCAAATAGTTTCCGCTGGTGCCCAGTTCATAGCCTGCGAAGCCTATCATTCCGCCGCAAAACGGCAGTTGCGAGTCCCGTTCCTGTGGGCAGAGCTCACGACTTAGGTCATCCACTTGAGTGAAAGGCTCACTGTTGTCTGCAGTCAGTTCCAGCGTGTTGAGGGGATCGGCGCTGATAATATCGTAGCGACCACCACTGCTGAGAGGCCGGCCGCTATCGAGCCACACCGGCACTGGAAGATCCGCAATCGCCCGAAAGGCCGCGGCAGAATTGAGTGAATAGGGCAGGGAGACTATTTGCATATCAAAACACGGCAGTCTGGAAGACGGCGCACACTACACACTTTGTCGCGGCGTGAAAAGGGCGGCTGGCCCTTTGGTCAATCCTTATTAGTCAATCCTGCGCTCGATGCCGGCCTGGGACATCAGGCGGGTAGCGAGCTCCTCCACGGAAAGTTGGGTGGCATTGAGGAAGGGCACCTGAGCCCGCCTCAGCATCTGTTCGACTTGGCGCACCTCGAATTCACACTGTTCCATAGAAGCGTAGCGGCTATTGGCGCGTCTTTCCTGTCGAATTTGCATCAGCCGCTTGGGGTCTATGGTGAGGCCGAAGAGTTTTCGGTGGTAGGGACGCAATATCTTGGGCAGGGTGGTGGAGTCCATATCCTCTTCGGTGATGGGGTAATTGGCAGCGCGCAGTCCAAACTGCAAGGCCAAATAAAGGCAGGTGGGAGTTTTGCCGGAGCGAGAGACCCCGAGCAATATCACATCCGCCTGTTCAAATTCACTGATACGGCGGCCGTCGTCATTGTCGATAGCAAAGTGCACCGCCTCAATACGCTCACTGTAGCGCCGGTTGTTGGCAATGCCGTGGGAGACATTGACCGTTTGAGCGGGGTCGCGCCCAAATAAATTGGCCAAAGGTGTCAGGTAGTTCTCGAATACATCCAGCATCAATGCGGGGCTTTGATGCAGTTGCTCGCGAATCTGGTCTGAAACGATGCTGGTAATAATGATGGGTTGCAGGCCGGACTCAAGCGATGCTCTCTCTATGCGCTGGAGGGCTTGCTGAACTTTCTCAGGTGAGTCTATGTAGGGCAGAGTCACCTGCTCGACATGCTGGTCCTGAAACTGAGCCAACAGGCTGTGGCCAATGGCTTCCACGGTAAGGCCGGTTCCATCGGAAATAAAAAAGGCGGTGCGTTTGTCTTTTGCCATGCTGCGTCTCTGTCTGTTGGCGGGACTTTTTTAGTGGCCGCTAGTATAGGGGGGTGGGCTTCAAAGGTCTTATTTTCTGAGTGCTGTGCCGCCTTGTAGAAAATTTACAACATATTGGCCGTTTTTCCTGGGCTATTTTTTACAAGACTCATCCTTATAATCGGCGCCCAACAAACCTGATTTCAGAGGGCCTTCACTTGACGAATTTCACCATCGACTTTGCAAAACTGGGAATGGATGATGTCGACAAGGTCGGCGGTAAAAACGCATCACTCGGCGAGATGATCTCATCTCTGGCCGGTGCTGGTGTGAGTGTACCGGGCGGCTTTGCGACCACAGCGGAGGCCTTTCGGGCTTTCCTTGCCCATGAACAGTTGGAGCAGCGTATCGCCGAGCGCCTGAAAGGACTCGATGTCGGTGATGTTACCGAGCTTGCCAAAGCGGGCGATGAAATTCGCAATTGGATTTTACAGACTCCTTTCCCCGCACAATTGGAAAAAGAAATCCGTGATGGCTATGAAGCCCTGGGTGGCGGTGAGACTGCCGTTGCCGTTCGCTCCTCAGCTACTGCGGAAGACTTGCCGGATGCTTCTTTCGCCGGTCAACAGGAGACCTTCCTGAATATCCGCGGGATCGATGCGGTTCTGATTGCGGTTAAAGAAGTCTTTGCCTCTCTCTATAACGACCGCGCTATTGCCTACCGTGTGCACACGGGTTACGCGGATGTGGGCGTTGCCCTCTCTGCCGGTATCCAGCATATGGTGCGCAGTGAGACTGGTGCTGCCGGTGTGATGTTCACCCTGGATACTGAGAGTGGGTTCCGCGATGTGATCTTTATCACTGCGGCCTTCGGTTTGGGCGAGACCGTTGTTCAGGGTGCCGTGAATCCCGACGAGTTCTACCTCTACAAGCCTGCTTTAGATGCCGGGCGTCCGGCGATCCTGCGTCGCAATCGCGGCAGTAAAGCCATCAAGATGGTGTACGACGAAAGCGGTGAGTGTGGGCGCTCTGTAAAAACCGTTGACGTTGCAGAGGAAGACCGTCAGCGTTTTGCCCTGAATGATGAAGAACTGACCAGCCTGGCAGTACAGGCGCGCAAGATTGAAGAGCATTACGGTCGCCCGATGGATATCGAGTGGGCCAAAGACGGTGATACCGGCAAATTGTTTATTGTGCAGGCACGCCCGGAGACTGTGCGCTCCCGCGATCAGGGTACCAGTATCGAGCGCTACAGCCTGCAGGAGCGCAGCGAAGTGCTGTGTGAGGGGCGTGCTATTGGTCAGCGCATCGGCGCCGGTCGCGTGCGCAAGTTGAAGTCCGTTGAAGATATGGCGGCTATGCAGGACGGCGAGGTCCTGGTGACCGATATGACCGACCCGGATTGGGAGCCGGTTCTGAAGAAAGCCAGCGCAATTGTCACCAACCGCGGCGGACGTACTTGCCACGCGGCGATTATTGCCCGTGAACTGGGAATTCCTGCAGTGGTTGGCTGTGGAAATGCCACCGAGTTATTAGAAAACGGTACTCCAGTAACCGTATCTTGCGCCGAGGGTGATACCGGTTTCGTGATGTCTGGCGAGTTGAATTTCCAGCGTGAGGAGACCGAAGTTTCCGAAATGCCGGACCTGCCTTTCAAAATCATGCTCAACGTGGGCAACCCGGATCGCGCTTTTGCCTTCAGCCACCTGCCCAATCAGGGTGTTGGCCTGGCGCGTCTAGAATTTATTCTGAACCGCATGATTGGTATTCACCCGAAAGCGCTGCTTGAGCTGGATAGTTTGCCAGAAGATCTGCAACAGAATATCCGTGAGCGCATCGGCGGCTACGCTTCCCCGGAAGACTTTATTGTCGAGAAGTTGGTGGAAGGTATCGCTACACTGGCCGCGGCTTTTGCGCCCAATCGTGTGATCGTACGTTTGTCAGACTTTAAGTCCAACGAATATGCACACCTGGTAGGTGGCCAGCTGTACGAGCCCAGCGAAGAGAACCCGATGCTCGGTTTCCGCGGTGCGGCCCGTTACCGCTCCGAAGATTTCCGTCAGTGTTTTGCCCTGGAATGTCGCGCGCTGAAGAAAGTGCGCGACGAGATGGGCCTGACCAACGTGGAGATCATGGTGCCCTTCGTGCGCACCCCGGAAGAGGCGGAAGAGGTGGTTGGCCTGCTCGCCGAGAATGGCTTGCGCCGCGGCGAGGCTGGCCTCAAGGTCATCATGATGTGCGAACTGCCTTCGAATGCCCTACTGGCTGAAGAGTTCCTGCAGCATTTTGACGGTTTCTCTATCGGTTCCAATGACCTGACCCAGCTTACCCTGGGCCTGGATCGGGATTCCGGCCTGGTGGCTGACCTGTTCGATGAGCGAAACCCTGCGGTGAAGGCTCTACTGTCTCGTGCCATTCAGGCCTGTAAGAAAGCCGGTAAATATGTGGGTATCTGTGGTCAGGGGCCATCTGACCACAAAGACTTCGCCCGTTGGTTGATGGATGAGGGGATCGACAGTGTTTCCCTGAATCCGGATACCGCTGTGGATACCTGGCTATTTTTGGCTAACGAAGAAGCCTAATTTCCTATTAAAGCGGCCCTTTCGGGCCGCTTTTTCTATTTCAACACCTATTCTGCGGCTGTGGTTTTTTTTACTGGGGCCTATTGCGCATTTGCCCAAAAATTAGACTCCTGTTGCCGCTTCCTTCGATAACTTCGGATTTTATCCTGCTATTTCTGTGTGAGTTTTGCAGATCACACGCTACCGAAAAAATTCAAAACTCTATGGCTTCCCTGCCGAGAGAAGAATTCATTCTAAGTCTTACCACCAGCCTCAATAGAATCAGAAGAGTCCTGAGGCAGCGCGTTAATAAAAAAATCTAGCGCAATTTGCTTTGGTGCTGATTCACCTGCAGGGGTAAATCCCCCGGTGTTGAAGTTTAAGTGGGGCCAGTAGGGCTGTTTCCCTCTCCGCCCACTTTGGCAGAACAGAGAAAGTTATTGAGGTGAGCTATGCATACGAGCAGACAGTTACAGATCCCAATATGGCATATTTTTCTGATGTTATGTCTCCTGGCATTACTCGCAGTACCTCCCGCAATGGCAAAGCCCCGCGGTGGTAACTGGTTTGATGATCGCGCTGCCGCCAGGGGAGGGAGTGCCTCAATCAGAATTGATTTGAGTGAACAACGCGCATACCTCTACAAAGGCGGTAAGTTGGTTGGGGTATCAAGAATTTCTTCAGGGAAGCGGGGCTATGGCACGCGGCCAGGACATTTCCGTGTACTTTCCAAGCATCCAAATCACCGCTCAACAGTCTATGGCAGCTATGTAGATAGACGCACGGGACGTGTGGTGAGATCCAATGTGAATACCCGTAAACACCGCCGTCCTGCCGGTACCGTGTATCGCGGTGCGAAAATGAATAACTACATTCGTTTTAATGGCGGTATTGGGATGCATGCATCAGGCAATGTGCCCGGATACCCGGCCTCTCACGGTTGTGTGCGCATGCCGCCACATATGGCGAGTAAATTTTATCGCCATGTACGTGTAGGTACACCGGTTCGTGTCACACACTAAAAATTGCGTCACACATAAAACAGTTTTGTAGCAGCGAAGCCTTGGCCGGGTATTATCTACAGAGGTGATACCCGGTATTTATTTGTTGGCCTGCCACCAGAGTTCCAGTGCCGCTATCATCATTTTTTATGGAATGATTGCGAGAGGAATTATGTCAATTTCAACCCCCGATTTGTGTGATACCCACGGCGATTCAGTACAAGTGGTTGAGCCGATGTTTATCAATTACGGTGGTCGTGACAGTTTCGGCGGTCAAATTGTAACCATCAAGTGTTTCGAAGATAACTCCCTGGTGCGTGAGCTGGTTGCAGAACCTGGGCGGGGCAAAGTTTTGGTGGTCGATGCGGGCGGTTCCATGCGCCGTGCCTGTCTTGGGGATATGCTCGCCGAGAAGGCGGTAGCCAATGGTTGGGAAGGCATTGTGATGTATGGCTGTATCCGTGATGTCGATCAGATTTCGGCGCTGGATTTGGGGGTGCAGGCCCTGGGTACGCACCCTATGAAAACTGAAAAAAAAGGTATTGGCGAGCGGGATCTGGAAGTGACTTTCGGCGGTGTGACCTTCCGCCCAGGCGATTATCTCTATGGAGATAACAACGGCATCATTGTTGCGCAAAAATGCCTAATGCCTAATGCCTAATGCCTAATGCCTAATGCCTAATGTAAGTACAGCCTCAATGAGTACTTGTTAAATAAAAATGCCCACGGCAACTAAGCCGCTGTGGGCATTTTTCCTAAGGACCCTTTTATCGATTGTTTAAATCAGAAACCGGGTCCTTCGGCATGCGCAGTGACATCAGAAAATAAAGGATTTTATTTTTGTCTTCATCGCTTAGATTCTGGAAATTTTCTGCGGCATAGCCGGCATCACTACCGGGATTATCATGTAACAGTATGGCTTCTACCAAGGTGAGTGCACGGCCATCGTGCATATAGGGCGCTGTGTCTGCAACCCCCCACAGTCGTGCGGTAATAAACTCCCTGTTTTGTACCTCATCCTGGAAGAAAGCGGTTTCAGATAGTGCGATGCCCATGTCATGGCGTTTGAGATCCGAGAACATTTCCACTTCAATTCCAGCACCAAAGATAGATTTAAAAATTGTGGGGGGCTTACTCAGGTCCACCTCATAGAAAGTATCTTCAAATGGTGCTTCAGGAGAGCCTGTTAGCTTGTAGGGTAACCTTCTGCGTTCAGTGGTCATAACGGGACGGTGACAGTCGGCACAGCCAACTTGACGGAACAATTTGCGGCCATCGTTATTTTTTGTGGACTCTATTTGGAAGGGGCGGTCCAGAGTGGTTACAAAAATACTAATTGCGGAAAGGTCACCGATAGATATTTCATTGGTGACACCATCATTGTCCTCGTCGGCATCCTCACCACCAAATTTTTCCGTCGCTTGCATACCCATGTGAAAAGAAAGGGCGTTCATAGCGAATTCACGGGCTGATGCAACATCTCCCTTCCTGCCAAAAGGTCGTACGACCAAATCCTCATCGACACCTTCCACATTGCTGGTATCCAAATTGCCATCCTCATCGGCAACGATGGTGCCAAAATTAACGGATTTGGTATCCAGGCTGACAACCGTTCCTGGATTGTCCAGGGCATTTTGCTTGAGAGCTTGTAGCTCAAAGGTCATTTCTCTAGCTACTAACTCAATGCCCCCGGTGCCAAATAAAAAGAGGGGATTGATCAGGCGGCCATCATATTCGGCAGTTCCATCAAAGCTTTCGTCAATGACATCAATATTCACCGGGCGCAGCATTGCACTGGTACTAAATCCGCCGCCGCCACCAATACCCATTGTGGGCGGTACAGTTCTGTTACTTACAATGCTATGGCATTCCAGGCAGTTCTGAGAGTCGAGGCCATTGACGCGCAAAAAGGTGCCATTGCCCTGTAAAGTCGGCCGATTACCTGCGTCGGGGGAGTGGTTATCGGGCTGGGATTCATCGTGGGGACCATCACCGTAACCATCATAGCGATTAAAGGGGGTGCTAAAAATTAACATTCCTGCCTGGCGAATTTCATCCAGGGTTAGCTCTCCCTCCACAATTTGCCCCTGGGTGATTCTATCTTCCGGGGCTAACCGGGGGCCTTCTCCCACCAGATTGGCGAAGAGCAGTGTGGGGGTTAGTAGTCCGACACCGGCAAGTGAGTTCACAAGAGTCTGCTTCATACGAGCATCCTAAATTCAATGCTTTATCTCAACTGATCCAGAGCTTCATTTGCGGCGTCCATTCCATCTCTCTAAATATAGGTAGTATTTCCCAGGGATATCGCGACAACTGGCGCCTCATGCATCTTTATGACGTATAAATCACGGGTTTTCTTGGGCGCCGGCTGGTTAATGGGGCTCTTGATAAGACCTTGATGTGAAGAAATCGCCGTAAGGTGGGGCTTGAATGCCATATCTGAAACTTTTTGCTGCTGAGACCCTGCGGAACTATTCCGCGGCTCCTTAAGTCCATTCGTTGCCTATCATTGTCTTTTGAAATAACACCATGGCTTCTGGTAAGTGGCAGGGTACTTCGCCGCTACGGATACTACGGAAGGTAAAAATGAGCGAACTGCGCAAGAAATTCTTCACCAAACCCCTGCTAAACATCATCAAGAGGGTTTTGCCGCCAATATCGCAAACTGAGCGGGAGGCAATGGAGGCAGGAGAGGTTTGGTGGGATGCCCAGTTACTTTCCGGTAAGCCGGACTGGAAGCAACTTCTCGATATGGGGCCGCCGGAGCTGAGTGAGGAGGAGCAGGCCTTTCTCGATGGGCCTGTCGAAGAGCTTTGCAAGATGGTCAATGATTGGCGGATCAGTTTTGTCGATCACGATATTCCAGAACCTGTATGGGAATTCCTGCGAAAAAACCGCTTTTTCGGCATCATCATTCCTAAAAAATATGGCGGCCTCGGCTTTTCCCCCACCGCGCACGCTGAAATTGTGACCAAAATTTCCACACGCAGTAACACAGTGGGTGTGACGGTCATGGTGCCCAATTCCCTGGGGCCAGGCGAATTACTGCTTGCTCATGGCACCCAGGAGCAAAAAGACTACTATCTGCCCCGACTTGCCGATGGCACGGATATTCCCTGTTTCGGGCTTACCAGCCCTCAGGCGGGTTCCGATGCTGCCGCCATGATCGACCATGGAGAGGTTTGTTACGGCGACTACAAGGGGGAAAAAGTGTTGGGTATGCGCGTCAACTGGCACAAGCGCTATATCACCCTGGGGCCGATCGCTACGATTTTGGGACTCGCCTTTAAACTGTACGACCCGGAGCATATTCTCGGCGATAAAGAGGAGCTGGGGATTACTGTGGCGCTTGTTCCTACCGATACCGAAGGTGTGACTATTGGTCAGCGCCATCTTCCCGCAATGCAGGCGTTCCAAAATGGCCCCAACTGGGGAAAAGACGTTTTCATTCCCATGGAGTGGATTATTGGCGGTCAGGAGAATGTCGGTAAGGGCTGGGAAATGTTGATGAGCGCCTTGGCTGCGGGGAGGGGAATTTCACTTCCCTCACTTTCCACTGGCGGTGCCAAGATGGCTGCGAGGACCACCGGCGCCTATGCCCGTATACGCGAACAATTCAATATTCCCGTAGGGCGCTTTGAAGGGGTACAGCGGCGCTTGGCGGAAATTGCCGCTATTGCCTACGTGCTCGATAGTGCCCACAAAACAACCACCAGGGCGCTGGATGACGGTATTAAACCTGCGGTCATTACCGCAATCATGAAAGCCAGTGCAACGGGAGGGTTACGCCAAGCCATTGACGATGCCATGGATATCCATGCGGGTAAGGCGATAATGGATGGGCCATTAAATTATTTGGGCAATGCCTATCGCGCCGTTCCAGTGGCGATTACGGTAGAAGGCGCAAACCTATTAACGCGCAGCTTGATGATCTTTGGCCAGGGGGCGATACGCTGCCACCCCTATATACTCGATGAGATGCTCGCTGCTGAAAACCCCGATACAGAAGAGGGGTTGGAGCAATTGGATAAGCTGTTACCGAAACACATGTGGTTCCAGGTCAAAACGCTGCTGCGCGGGGTATTTCATGGTTGGACCGTTGGGCTTTTTGCCAGCAGCCCACGCAATGTCGGGGGTGCGGCAAAGTATTTCCGTCAGATCAATCGCTATTCGGCTGTGCTGACTTTGGTTACAGAAGTCTCTCTGATTACCTTGGGCGGAGAGCTGAAAAGAAAAGAATTGATATCGTCCCGCCTCGGCGATGTACTCAGCCAACTCTATCTGCTGAGCTGTACCCTCAAGCGATTCTATGATGACGGCAGCCCAAAAGATGATTTGCCGTTGTTGGAATACGCTATGCGCGATGGCTTGCACAAAATTGAAGTTCAGCTGCTGGAAGTCTTTCAGAATTTCCCGCGCCCATTCTTTGGCCAACTGATGCATTTTCTCACCATGCCTTGGGGGCACAGTATTCACACAGCCTCGGATCGCCAGGCCCGGGCTTGTGCAGAGTTGCTGCTGAACCCATCTAAAACTCGGGACCGTTTAACTCGCGGCGTTTTCCTTGGCAACCCTGGAGATGGGATCGATATTGTCGAGCAGGCTTTTGATAAAGTCTGTGCATCCGAACGTGCCCGGGAGAAACTGAAAAAAGGTGGTATTCGCACTCTCAGTCGTGAGTCAGTAAAAGAAGGGCTGCAACGTAACTTGATTAGTAGTGAAGAGGCGGATGCCCTTCGGGAAGCCGCAGATGCGGTTGACAAGGCTATTCAGGTCGATCATTTCGATCACTTGGCCAGGGAGGCAGGGCAAATTCAATAGCGCCTCGAGAGAAACCAGGTTTCCATGGAAGAGTCTCCCAATAAAGTCCCCCAACGCTTTACCGCTGTTGAGGCGTGTATCGATGCACTCTTGCAAAAGGTCGGTAAAAAAATTGTATTGGGGTTGCCACTGGGGCTGGGAAAAGCCAATCACTTTGCCAATGCCCTCTACGCACGTGCTGCTGCCGATCCATCTATCTCCCTGACCATCTTTACCGCGCTCACTCTCGAGCGGCCCAGGGGTGATAGTGATATCACTCGTCGATTTGTACAACCACTGCTGGATCGTCTCTACAGTCATTATCAGGATCTCGGCTATGTGGCGGCACGGAGAAAAGGGCAACTACCCGATAATGTTGCGGTGATAGAGTTTTTTATGGAGCCCGGTGCCTTACTGGGTAATCACTATGCGCAGCAGCATTATGTCAGCACCAATTATACCGAGGTGCCCGCTGAGCTCTTGCGTAATGGTATTAATGTGATCGCGCAAATGGTATCGCCCTCAGCAATGGGGGATAAGTTCAGTTTGAGTTGTAATCCGGATCTGACTCTACCGCTTTTAAAACTGGCCTCAGAACGCAAAGAAAAGCCATTATTTTTGCTTGGAGAAGTGAATCCCCAGTTGCCTTATATGCCCGGTAGCAGTGAGCTTGCTGAAGCGGATTTTGATTTTTTACTCGAAGGGGAGACCTTTGATACCCCATTATTTCCCGCTCCCTCAATGCCGGTGAGTTTTACTGAGTACGCTATTGCTTTTCATATTGCCAGCCTGATTGCTGATGGTGGCACATTGCAAGTGGGTATCGGTGCACTGGGCGATGCGGTTTGTCATGTACTGCGGCTGCGCCATAAAGACAACAAGTTGTTCTCTCGTTTGCTGGAAGAACTGATCGGGACCGAACTGCCTTCTTATCGGGAAAGTCTGCCTCTGCAAATAGCACCTTTTCAACGGGGGCTTTATGGTGCCAGTGAAATGGTTCCTCATGGCTTTTTGCATCTGCGCAGGGCAGGGGTTTTGATACGCGAAGTTTTTGGCGATGCGGCGCTGCAGGAGCTGTTGGATTCCGACAGCATCACCCACACGGTGAATGAGGAGACATTACTTGCTCTCCAGAAGTGCGGCCGTATCCACTGTCCGTTAACCACTGAAGATACGGAGTTTCTACAACGCTTCGGTATTGTGGATCCGAGTTACAGTTGGCGCGGTCACAAGTTGCTGACGCCCGATGGTGAGGAAGAGGAGTGCGATCTGCACAGTGAGCACGGCCGACGGCGTCTGATCGGCGGTTGTCTGAATAACAAACTGAAAGGGGGTATCTGGCTACACGGTGGTTTTTATTTAGGCCCTGAGGTGATGTATCGGGAATTGCGCGATCTGGCCCCCGTCGAGCGGGCCGGTATCGATATGACCTCCATTGATTACACTAATGATCTGCAAGGTCAGCAGATGCTAAAGCGTGCCCAGCGTAAACACGCTCGCTTTGTAAATTCAGCGATGATGGTGACATTGGGCGGGGCAGTTATTTCCGATGCCTTAGTAGATAACCAGGTAGTTAGCGGCGTTGGGGGGCAATATAATTTTGTGGCACAGGCGTTCGCACTCCCCGAAGCTCGCTCTATCATTGCACTGCCGAGTACACGCGTTCGCGACGGAATTTGTGAAAGTAATATTGTGTGGGAATACCCTCATACCACTATACCCAGACATTTGCGGGATATCGTGGTGACCGAATACGGAGCGGTGGATCTGCGCGGTAAGACGGATCGGGATGTGATGATCTCTATGCTCAGTATTTGCGATACTCGATTCCAGGCTGTGTTGCTGGAACAGGCCAAGTACGCGGGCAAAATTGAAAAGGGTTTTGCTATTCCGGCCGAGTTTAATCGGAATACTCCAGAGCATATTGCCGGGATTTTCTCCGATGAAAAATCCCTTTCTATGCTGCCTTATTATCCATTGGGTACGGACTTTACTGATGAAGAGGGATTATTGGCCGTTGCGCTCCAACAATTGAGAGCTGCCGACCGCAGTTGGTGGCGAATGCTGATGATGGTGATCAAAGGGCGTAAGGTATGGCGAGACAGGTCTGAGAAGTTGACTTTTATCCACCGCTGCCTGGAACGTATGGGGTGCGATCAGTCCGATACTTATGAGCACCGCTTGGAGGCCTATGTCATTGCCGCTGCGCTGCATGATTATATTGACTCCCGCCGTCCTCTCAGTGGTTAGGAGTCAGTTATTGTTCAGAGAGGCGCTGTTGACGTTGTTGGGCCTGAATAGCAGTAAGGGCAATGGTGTA
Source organism: Microbulbifer variabilis (assembly GCF_020524905.1). Classification (GTDB taxonomy): domain Bacteria; phylum Pseudomonadota; class Gammaproteobacteria; order Pseudomonadales; family Cellvibrionaceae; genus Microbulbifer; species Microbulbifer variabilis_A. Next base: position 53,721 of record NZ_JAIVKI010000007.1, read on the forward strand.
GACAATGTCGTCCACCAGGGCACCGCGGGAAAGGTCATTCACTGGTTTGCGCAATCCTTGCAACATGGGGCCAATACTGACTAAGTCCGCACTGCGCTGTACAGCTTTATAAGTCGTGTTACCGGTATTTAGGTCGGGAAAAATAAAAACGGTGGCACGGCCGGCAACTGGACTCTCTGGCGCTTTTTGTTTGGCCACATTTTCGATGAGCGCCGCGTCGTATTGCAGCGGTCCATCAATAACCAGCTTGGGCCTCCTTTCCCTGGCGATTCGTGTTGCTTCCCGCACTTTGTCCACGTCTAACCCAGTCCCTGAGGTACCGGTGGAATAACTGATCATCGCCACACGGGGTTCGATACCAAAAGCTGCTGCTGAGTCTGCTGATTGAATGGCAATAGCGGCCAGTTGGCTGGCGTTGGGATCGGGATTAATCGCACAGTCCCCGTATACCAATACTTGCTCTGGTAGAAGCATAAAGAAAATTGAAGAAACCAGTTCTTCACCTGGGGCTGCTTTGATTAATTGCAGAGCGGGGCGGATGGTATTGGCGGTGGTGTGGATGGCGCCTGAAACCAAGCCATCTACCTGGTCCAAAGCCAGCATCATAGTGCCCAATACCACATTGTCTTGCAGTTGTTCTTTCGCGACTACCTGGGTGAGCCCTTTGTTTTTACGCAAAGCCACCATGGGCTCAATATAATTTTCCCTGACATCCTCCGGCTTGATGATTTCTATCTTGTTATTGAGTTTAAGGCCCTGTTGCTCGGCAACTCGTTGGATAGTATCAGCTCTCCCCAGTAGTATGGGTTGCGCAATACCGCGGTCTACACAAGCCAGAGCCGCGCGAATTGTGCGAGGCTCTTCTCCCTCCGGTAGTACTATGCGCTTTAGTGCCCGTCGTGCCAGCTCTGTCAGGTGGTAGCGAAAAGCTGGGGGTGCCATGCGGCGCGGCCGCTGGGAGACCTGACTAAGGGATTGCACCCAGTTATTATCCAGGTGGCTTGCGAAAAAATCCTGTACCCTGTTTACCCGCTCGCGATCATCCGCAGGGGTACGCAGGTTAAAAGACTGCAGTTCCATAACGGTATGCCAGGTGTTGGAGCCAACCAGCATTACCGGCAGGCCGGTCTCCATGGCTGGGGTGCAAAGTTTCTGTACACCGCGATCTAGTCGGTAGCCTCCGGTCAATAGTAAACAACCAATCTTTACACCATTCATTGCCGCCAAACTGGCCCCAACCATGACATCGGGCCTATCGGCGGAGGTGACCAGCAGGGCACCGGGAGAAAAACGGTGCAACATATTGGGGAGTGATCGAGAGCAGAAGGTCACACTGCGTAAACGGCGACTTTCCAATTCTCCACGGTTGATCAACTGTGCATTGAAGTGCCGGGCGAGATCCAGTGCGCGGGGTGCCAATAGCTGTGCGTTCCAGGGAATAGCGCCGACAATACGTAAGGGGATCTGACGGTAGAGGGATTTGCGGTCGATAGTTGCGGAGCTGGGTTCCTGCTGGGCGCCCACCGAGATAAAGTGACCGCCGGGTGGGTCGGTTATGTGGGGAGGAGCATCCAGCTTATTGATAATGCAGCCCACCACCGGGTTGGATGGACCCTCCCCAAATGATTGCATAGCAAACTGCAGGCGCTCTTTAAGCTGACGGATATTGCCCGTGTGCAGGCTGGCAACCAGAACTACTTCTGCATCCAGGGTTTTTGCCACTTGGCAGTTTAACTGATCTGCATATTGGTTGAGCCCGCCGGGTAAAAGACCCTCCACAACGATGACATCCGCCGCTGGAAAACTGCTACGGTAGCGAGCCAATATTTTTTCCTGCAACTCCGCGGTATCACCTGCGGCAATCATGGCTTCCGCTTGCTGCACGCTGATGGAAGGGGGAATATCCAGCTTAGTGGTTTGTCGCAAAATCTCGGTTGTTCTCTCGGTGGCGCCATCGCGGGAAGGAGGTTCACTGACAGGCTTAAAAAACTGGGTTTCCACGCGGTTGCGCTCCAGTGCCCGTATCAAGCCCAAGCTTACCGAGGTGATACCCACGCCCATTTCCAGTGGGATCAGCATCAGGGTGCGCGCATTGTGCGACATCTTTAAGACGCCCTGCTCGCAATGCGAATGGTGTCGCGAGCAATTACCCATTCCTCCCGAGTGGGTATGACAAAGATATCTGGTGTCCCGACTTTGGAAATTCGCCCCTCGGCATCGAAGCGGATTTTTTCATTACACTCTTCGTCTAGTTGGTAGCCGAACTGGCTGAGCCAGCCTGTGGTTTCTCGGCGCACCCAGGCCGAGTTTTCGCCGATTCCTCCGGTGAAGACCAGGCTGTCAACGCGCGTCAAGGGGACCGTGTAAGCCGCGATATATTTGGCCAGCCGATAACAAAAAATTTTAAGGGCTAGGCTTGCACCGGCGTGGCCTTTTGCCATGGCTTCTTCAAGCTCACGACAGTCATTGCTCAGTTCAGATATTCCGAGCAAACCACTGTTGCGATTGAGCAACTGTTCAAGCTCCGCCAGGGAGTAATCCAAGGCTTCGCCTAAATGAAGTAACAGGCCTGGGTCCAGGTCCCCACAGCGACTACCCATCACCAGCCCTTCGAGTGGGGTCAACCCCATGCTGGTATCAACACTCTGCCCGCCCTTTATGGCGCAGAGGGAGGCCCCATTGCCCAGGTGAGCGGAGATGACATTGATGTTGTTAATGGGTTTCTTCAATAACTCCGCACTGCGTTCGCCAATATAGCGATGACTGCTGCCATGCATGCCGTAGCGGCGCAGGTGATGATCTCGGTAAAAGCGGAAGGGCAGGGCGTAGAGGTAGGCGTAATCCGGTAAGCTCTGGTGGAAGGCGGTATCGAATACCGCTACCTGGGGCAGTTCAGGAAAGGCGACTAATGAGGCCTGAATGCCTTGCAGAGCGGCGGGGTTGTGTAGAGGTGCCAGTTCACAGCAGGCCCTTATGGCCGATAGCACATTGGTATCTATCGGTGCGGAATCTGCGAACAGTTCGCCACCGTGAACCACCCGGTGGCCAATGGCCACAAGATGATTGCGTAATTCTGACCATGGGTCGGCGAAGCGTTCTACCAGGGCACCGATAACGCTGTCATAGTCATCACCTGGTGAGAGGGGTTGCTTGCCCTCTTTATTGCAATACAGCCATTTGAGCACCGCTGAAGATGTATTTAGTGCATCGGCCTGGCCATTTAAATGTTCCTCGCCACTTGCGGGGTCAATTGCGGAGAATTTGAGGGAGGAACTACCGCAATTGAAGATCAGAACAAGGTTTTGACCAGACATAGGCATTGCGCACCATAGCGTGTATACCCTAAGGCTAGCTAATGTGGCGTAAAAATCCTTTATTGGAGGGGAATAAGATGGGGAGTAAAAAAAGGGCCGCGATTGCGGCCCGAGTTCTAAATGCAGATATAAAAGCGCAGTTTACACAACTGTTCTTCTTCGGCGGATTCATTGCCTCGGGTCAATGGGACCTGGCGGAAAATCCTGAAGAAAAAGGCGGCTTGCGCCGCCTTGAAAATACCTGAAGGGTAAAAGAGCGTCTTAGCTGAACTGGTTCATGGTGTTGTCTTTACCAGAAGCTTTCAGGGCAGCTTCACCAGCGAAGTATTCTTTGTGGTCGTCACCGATATCGGAACCAGCCATATTCTGGTGCTTAACGCAGGCGATACCCTGACGGATTTCTTTACGCTGAACACCTTTTACGTAGCCCAGCATGCCTTGCTCACCGAAGTACTCCTTGGCCAGGTTGTCGGTAGACAGGGCCGCAGTGTGGTAAGTCGGCAGGGTGATCAGGTGATGGAAGATACCGGCTTCACGGGCAGCGTCGGCCTGGAAGGTGCGGATCTTCTCGTCTGCGGCTGCAGAAAGCTCGGAGTCGTCATACTCGGCGCTCATCAGGTTGGCGCGGTCGTAAGCGGATACGTCTTTACCTTCTTCGGCCCAGGCATCGAACACTTGCTGGCGGAAATTCAAGGTCCAGTTGAAGGACGGGCTGTTGTTGTAAACCAGCTTCGCATTGGGAACGACCTTGCGGATTTCGTCCATCATGCCGCCAATCTGGCGAACGTGAGGCTTCTCGGTTTCGATCCAGATCAGGTCGGCACCGTTCTGCAGAGAGGTGATGCTGTCCAGGATACAGCGAGCTTCGCCAGTGCCCTTGCGGAACTGGAACAGGTTGGAAGCCAGGCGCTTAGGACGCAGCAGCTTGCCTTCACGGTTGATTACAACGTCGCCGTTAGCCAAGTCGGCCGGTGCGATTTCCTCGCAGTCCAGGAAAGAGTTGTACTGGTCGCCCAGGTCGCCCGGCTCTTTGGTCACGGCGATCTGCTTGGTCAGGCCGGCACCCAGGGAGTCGGTACGGGCAACGATAACACCGTTGTCTACGCCCAGCTCCAGGAATGCGTAGCGAACTGCGCGGATCTTGGCCAGGAAGTCTTCGTGAGGAACGGTTACTTTACCGTCCTGGTGGCCACACTGCTTCTCGTCGGAAACCTGGTTCTCGATCTGGATACAGCAAGCACCTGCTTCGATCATTTGCTTGGCCATCAGGTAGGTGGCTTCCGCATTACCGAAACCGGCGTCGATATCGGCGATAATCGGCACAACATGGGTCTTGTGGTTGTCGATCTTGTCTTGTACCGCTTTCTCGGCTTCTTTGTCGCCAGCTTCACGGGCGGCGTCCAGCTCGCGGAACAGGTCGTTCAGTTCGCGGGCATCGGCTTGACGCAGGAAGGTGTACAGCTCGTTGATCAGGTGTGCAACAGAGGTTTTCTCGTGCATGGACTGGTCGGGCAGAGGACCGAATTCACTGCGCAGAGCGGCAACCATCCAGCCGGACAGGTACAAGTAGCGACGGTCGGTGTTGCCTTCGAAGTGCTTCTTAATAGAAATCATCTTCTGTTGGCCGATGAAACCGTGCCAGCAGCCCAGAGACTGGGTGTACTTGGAGCTGTCCTTGTCGTAGTTCTCCATGTCTGCACGCATGATATTGGCAGTGTATTTGGCAATATCCAGGCCGTTCTTGAATTTGTTCTGGGCGCGCATACGAGCAACAGATTCGGGATTGATAGCATCCCAAGTGCCGCTTTTGCTGTCACGGAGCTTAGCTACCGCTTCGATGTCTTGAGTGTAAGTGGACATGACAGTGTTTCCTTAAAACGGTGACTGCGATTAGGTGTTGAGTATCTTAGGAGGAGTGGCATAATTTGCCTAATTTATTGATTTTATTTTCACTATCGATCTGGCAAATGTTGTATGCAACTGGAAAGAGCTGACCTGAACCTGCTGGTTTATCTGGATGTACTGCTGCGCGAACGCAACGTGACTCGTGCGGCCAACTATCTGGGCCTGTCCCAACCCGCGATGAGTAATGGCCTCAAGCGCCTGCGCGAACTCTTTGACGACCCCTTATTAGTGCGCACCCGCGAAGGCATGATGCCCACCGAGCGCGCTCTGGAGCTGCAGCCTATGGTGCGCGAGGCATTGTCCAGCATCGACCGTGTGATTCAGCCCAATCGAGACTTCGATCCTGCCAACACCCGTCGTACCTTCCGCATTATGGCCAGTGACTATGCGGAATCCACATTGATTCCGTCCCTGCTCAAGAAGCTGCGCGATGATGCTCCCGGAATCAGCCTGGACATCATGACGCCCAGTGACGTGAGCTTTGTGGATGTGGAGCAGGGCAAAGTGGATATGGTGATCAACCGCTTCGATAGCATGCCCCAAAGCTTCCATCAGGCGACTGTCTGGCGCGATAGCTTTTCCTGCATGATGCGGGCAGATAACCCGATTCTCGAAGACTACAATCTGCAGAGCTATTTGAAGGCCCAGCATATCTGGGTGAGTAAGACCGGCATGGGCGTTGGTGTAGGGGTTAACCCAGAGGATGTTCAGCGCTTGGGCTGGGTAGATGAAGCTATCGGCAAATTGGGGGAAAAGCGGGATATCTCAGTATTTACCCGCCACTACCAGGTGGCTATGTTACTGGCTGAGCAGAGCGACCTGATCGTCACTGTACCTACACGCCTGGCACAGCTCGCCAATGACAATCCCAGGGTAGTACGCCGGGACCCGCCACTGGATATCCCTCCATTGGAGCTGAAAATGGCCTGGAGCCCGCTTTTACAACAAAGCGCGCCACACCGCTGGTTACGGCGCCTGATTCTGGATATTGGCCGGGCTTTATAAGTGACCAGTGAGTAAGGAAGTATGCGCCTTGCGGGTGAATATCGAGTTCTCTAGACAATGTTTCATGCGCCAACTGCATTCATAAAAATTTGATCTATGAATAGTGGAAATTGTGTCTATAAATTAGCGGTATGCCGAAATGGCTGTTTAGAATGCCGTAATTCCAACAATCAGTGAGAGGCCCAGGGTATGACGGAACGAGTCCAAATCGGTGATCTACAAATCGCACCAGAGCTTTACAATCTGGTTTGCGAGGAAGTGATTCCAGGAACCGGGGTCGATGCCGATAAATTCTGGGCTGGACTCGATGCGATCGTTCGCGACCTGGCGCCAGTGAATCGGTCTCTGCTTGAGAAGCGCGATGAGCTGCAGGAAACCCTGGATCGCTGGTACACCGATAATCCGGAAGGCTTCCGCGACTTGGAAGGCTATCAGTCATTTTTAAAAGAAATTGGCTACCTGGTGGATGAGCCTGCTGAATTCAGTGCATCCACTGAAAATGTGGATGAGGAAATCGCGATTCTTGCCGGCCCTCAGTTGGTGGTGCCGGTAATGAACGCCCGCTACGCTCTGAATGCCGCGAATGCTCGCTGGGGTAGCCTATACGACGCCCTTTATGGCACCGATGTCATTAGTGAAGAGGGGGGTGCGGAAAAGGGCAGTGAGTACAACCCTGTGCGCGGAGCCAAAGTTATCGAGTATGCGCGCAACTTTCTCGATCAATCCGCCCCATTAACTTGCGGCAGTCATAAAGAAGCTGTGCAATATCGCATCAATGGCTCTCTGCTGGAAGTGGTCCAAGCCAATGGCGATATTGCCACCCTAAAAGACGGCACTCAGTTTGCCGGTTACCTCGGCGACAGCGAAGAACCCTCCAGCCTTTTGCTCAAGCAGCACGGTCTGCACTTTGAAATCCAGATAGATCGCCAGAGCCCTATCGGTAAAACTGATGATGCGGGCATTAAAGATGTTCTTATGGAATCCGCGCTGACCACCATTATGGACTGTGAGGATTCTGTAGCGGCAGTAGATGCGGAAGATAAGGTTGTTGTTTACCGCAACTGGCTCGGTCTGATGCGAGGGGACCTGAAGGAAACCATCATCAAAGGTGGCAAGTCCATTGAGCGCAAACTCAATGCTGATCGTGAATATATTACCCCGAATGGCAATCAGCTGACTTTACCGGGTCGCAGCTTGATGTTTGTGCGCAATGTTGGCCATCTTATGACCAACGATGCTGTTTTATATGGTGATGGCCAGGAAATTCCAGAAGGTATTCTCGATGGAATGGTCACCAGCCTGATCTCTTTGCATGATCTGCGTGGCAATAATGAATTCAAAAACTCCCGCGAAGGTAGCATCTATATCGTAAAACCGAAGATGCACGGTCCGGAAGAGGTGGCTTTTGCCAACACCCTGTTTAATCGCATTGAGGATGTCCTTGGCTTACCGCGTTACACCGTGAAAATGGGCATTATGGATGAGGAGCGTCGTACTACGGTGAACCTCAAAGCCTGCATTGCGGAAGCCAAAGAACGCGTGGTGTTTATCAACACCGGCTTCCTGGATCGCACCGGAGATGAAATTCACACATCCATGCTTGCCGGTCCCATGATTCGCAAGGGCGACATGAAGCAATCCACATGGATCAACGCCTACGAAGAGTGGAACGTGGATGTAGGTCTTAATAGCGGCCTTAAGGGCAGAGCGCAAATTGGTAAAGGCATGTGGCCGATACCAGATCAGATGTCAGCGATGATGCACGCAAAACTCGCGCATCCGATGGCCGGTGCAAATACGGCCTGGGTTCCATCGCCCACTGCCGCAACTCTGCACGCCTTGCACTACCACAAAGTAGATGTGAACCGCCGCCAGGAAGAAATTCAGCATCGCCACCACGCCAAGCTGGAAGATATTCTCACCGTACCGGTGGCTGAAGACACCAACTGGAGCGCTAAAGAGATCCAGTTGGAACTGGATAATAATGCCCAAGGTATTCTCGGCTATGTAGTGCGCTGGGTTGAACAGGGTGTGGGCTGTTCCAAGGTACCGGATATTAATGATGTCGGCCTGATGGAAGACCGTGCAACCTTGCGGATTTCTTCACAACATATTGCCAACTGGCTCAAGCATGACATCGTCACCGAGAAGCAGGTGCGTGAAACTATGGAGCGCATGGCTGCAGTTGTTGACCGTCAGAATGCCGGTGATGCCAATTACAATAATATGGCACCAGACTTCGACAAGAGCGTTGCCTTCCAGGCTGCCTGTGAACTCGTTTTTGAAGGTTGTGTACAGCCAAATGGTTATACAGAACCGGTTCTGCATCGCCGCAGACGCGAGTTTAAAGCTTTGAATGCTTGATTCTAAAGCTCAAAAGTTCCAAAAGGCCCCTTAAGGGGCCTTTTTTGTTTGAGGTGAACTTTTTCACTATTAAGGCCAGCGATTAGTGGTTCAATCACCAAGTTAATAGTGGATTTAAGGATAATAAAGCGGGATCGGCGTAACAAGAATTAGTGAGATCAATTGATTTAGAATTTTCTTTAAGACCTGAAATTAAATTCTTGGATACTAAAGAAGACCTATATAGCATGGTGATACCCCCTGAGATATAAGCTTATGTGGAGAGTAAATTCATATCAAAATATAAGTTTTACTCTTCATAAATGTCCTTTATGTAAACACTTACATTATCGATTGATTCTTTTTGGCCACTATGACGTTATACCCATTAATAATTGAGTATTCGGCGCAGATATTGTTTTTAAGTATCCAAGATTTTTGTTTCAAAATCTGAATAAGCTTTGTTTGTCCCTTATGCCTCATTTCTTGGCTGAGGCCATTTTGACATCTAATTGAGCCCCTTAGTGATTCTGGATAACCTTGTGGAGCTTTTATTTTACTGCTTACCTATATGCCATACTTCTTCCCGGCAATTAAAGCAATCAATTGATATATAAACTTTGCGACGCCAAAGAAAAATTTAGGCGTTGCTAAGTGGTGAAAATACAATCGGAGAAGGCCTTGCAGTTATCTCGCAATGCAAAGGAGTCGTTCAAACTCGCGACGGCTTTGGTCTCTGTTTATGCCATTGCTATGGGCTTTAATTGGGAGAAACCTTTTTGGGCTGGGTTCGCTGTTATTGTATGTAGCCAGGCAAACCTCGGGCAGTCCCTTAATAGGGCTATCTTGTGGATACTTGGGACGCTTTTTGCACTATTGGGTGGTTGGTTTATCGTCGCATTATTCCCTCAGGATCGTTGGCTCTTTATGATCGCCCTTTCTCTTTGGGTTGCGAGCTGCGTCTATTTCCTACAAAGGTCGCGATATCAGTATTTTTGGATTACATGCGGCTATGTCATTTTGCTGTTGTGGGATGCGACTGGCGGTGACCTTTCTATTTCCTACGAAGAAGGAATTCTACGTGTACAGGAATCTTTACTGGGGATCGTCGTTTACGGTCTTATTGCTGTTCTTGTATGGCCAAATTGTAGCCGAGGAGAGTTAGATAAAGTATCTACTGAGCTTCTCGAAAAGCAACGACTTTTTGCTGAAAGCTGTTTTAACCGCATCCAAAAACAAGAAAAAGTTGAGGTTCGTCCTGATAAGCGAGTCGAGTTGCTGAAAACAGATACACGTCTTCGCACAGCCATTGATGATGCCAGTTCTGATAGTTATGAGATTTGGGAGTGTCGCAAGCAGTGGAATCACTTTGGGTATCGTGCTGAAGCAGTAACTCAGTCACTATTGAAGCTTGAGGAAAGTTTAGCCCTGTCTAGTGAATTAGGTGTATCCAAATACCTCTCTGGGGTAAGTGAGTATATTGAGGATGTACAGCATCGGTTTGCACAGGTAAAACTTGCGATCAGTGGAGGGGAGCTCGCAGATACCGCTGGGGAAAGAAATGTCCAGGGCGATGTAGAAAAAATAAAAGAGTTGTCAACATTTCAGACCGCTGCCTTGGCGATTACAAGGCGATCATTAAATGATCTAGAAGTAGAAACACGTTCATTAATAGATTCTGCGAATGATATACGGAGAATGGGCAGGTCATATTTAAATTTCTCAGATGAAGGGGGCGCCTATTGGCTGGGCCTTCTTATGCCAGATCCAGATAGGCTCGGCAATGTGGTTCGTGTACTTGTAGGTATATGGATTGCATATCTGGCATACCTATTTGTCCCAGGTATGATCGGTGGTCTATTGGTTGTTTTGTTGATTACTGTAATAGCAATTATTGCATCAGTCAGCCCTCAAATCAGACTGTTTGAGACATGCATTTATACAATACTAGTTTGTTTAATGTCGGCGCCCTTATACTTTTTTGTGATGCCTAAATTGCAGGGATTTTACTCTCTGGGGCTGATGATATTTGTCTGGACCTTTATTGTTTGCTACTTTGCCAATCGAGCATTTGGTGCTCAGTCAATGATAAGAACATTGGTGCTTATTTTCCCGCAAATCATTTTTAATTTTAATGATTACCAAACTTATAGTTTTGTCGTGTATACAAATTATATTTTTGTGCTTGCAATTATTTTTTGTATTTTGGCAGTTTCTAGGAATATACCTTTTACTTCACATCCCGAGAGAAACTTTAAAAAGAATGTGAATAGACTTCTTAATAGTTCTGCTTGCTTGATATTGCAGGGTGATATCCCTGAGGCTAAAAGGCATTCAATGCTTTATCGGCTATATATACTTTATCATATTAACGTCGTTTTTATTGCATATAAATGTATCCTCTATTGGATGGATGGCATTGATAAAAGTCGTATTAAAGGTATGTCCAGGTATCAAATGGATAGGGTTATTAGCCTGTTGATGCTGATTGCAAATCAAGTAAAGATTTTGTACAGAATAGATAAAAGTAAAATGAATTTTGTGGCCCCAAAGAGAATGCTGCGAGAAGCTTTTATTTGGCGATGTCTGGCTGGGAAGATACTTTTTTATTTATCCGGTAAGAAAAGAGAGGTGCATATTGATTCGTTAAGGCGGGGGTATCGGAGAATATTTCATCGGGCAAATGTTGATGTAAATGAGCTTATGGAGATGGGGGGATATAGTGAGAAATCCAGGGAGGGAGTGTCAAATTTTTTATATTTTTTAGGTGTTACCCATTGTATCAATAACTACCTAGCTGAATTGTTTCATTTGTCAGAGTCATTGGATTGGGAGCGGTTTTGTGAAGAGCGATTCTTATGATTTAACCAGGTTTGTGGATGGAAAAGATACCGCATGACGTTTCCGTAGGTGGATTTTATCTTTCGCCTATTTTAGTTTCGGGCTTGCTCGGTGTGCTTGCTGCACTACTTACTGCCAGGCTCTTGGATCGTTTTCGACTCTCTAGGTATTTTGCAAATCCTCCTGTAGTTATCATCTCGTTGAGTGTTATTTACTCTGTTTTCTTCGGGGTAGTGTTTGTGGGGATATAAGTATGAAAAAATATAGTAAATATATTCTCACGGGAGGCTTGGTTTTAATTGCTGTTTTGTTATTGGTTTTGCAGTTTTGGAGATATCTTAACAACCCATGGACGAGAGATGGAACGGTTCAGGCAGATATAATCCAGGTTACTCCCAGGGTCTCGGGACAAGTAGTTAAATTACCGATCAGGGACAATCAGTTTGTCAAAGCGGGAGAGCTACTTTTTCAAATTGATCCGAGAACCTATGAAGCCGCTTTGGCTGAAGCAAACGCGCAATATGAAGAGGCTATAGATACATATAATGCCCAAAGGGAAAATATTCTTGCTTATGAAGCCCGGTTGCGAGAATCCTCAGCAGCCATAGATCAGGCTCAAAGTAATATCAATGCACTAGAAGCAGAGATCACAAAGGCTAGGGCGGAATATAAACGTCAACAGGAGTTGCTTCCTCAGCGTGCCACTTCGGTCAGATCCCTTCAGGCCGCTCAGGCAGAATTTGAGTCATCTGTAGAGTATCGTGCTGGGGCAGAGGCGAGACTTGCCAAGTCTCTGGCTTCTTTAGAACAGTCTCAGGCTGAATTAGCGCAGGCTCGAGCTCAACTCGGAGCGTTGGGAATAGACAATCCTGGGGTGCGTGCGGCTCTTGCTTTAGTGCGTCAGGCAGAGCTTAATCTGGAATACACTACGGTTACCGCGCCGGTTTCCGGCTATGTAACGAACCTCGATTTCCGTTTTGGTGATCAAGCGGTTGCCAATCAACCGGCCCTATCCATAGTAGACGTTAGTACTTATCGGGTGGAGGGATATTTTCGGGAAACATTCATCCGTCGTATTTCTCCGGGTGATCAGGCCATCGTGACCTTGATGGCCTATCCCTATAGGCCGCTGCATGGATATGTGGAAAGTATTGGCTGGGGAATAGCGCAAAGAGATGGAACTGCTGGCAATGATTTATTACCAAGGGTAGATCCTACGTTTGAATGGATTAGGTTAGCTCAACGGATACCCGTGAGAGTTCACCTGACCGAAATCCCCACCTCGGTTGAGCTACGGGTTGGCTTCACCAGCTCAGTACTTGTTATGAGTGGTTCTGCGAGCGCCGAAGAAGATGATACGGCGCAAACTCCTTAATTGGTTAAGTCCAAAAAATCTACATCACTCTGTAGTTCTTGGTGTACTTGTCACACTTGTTGGTAGCGGCTGCATGTTGGGTCCCGACTATTTGCCCCCGCCTGTTACAGTGGAAGACTCTTGGATTTACCAAAATAGTAAGAGTTTGGATAGCCTCGAATCAATTAACCCATATTGGTGGCAGTCTGCCTTTGCAGATCCAGTACTGGATGATTTGGTGGCGCAGGCAATAGAGAATAACTTGGAACTAAGATCTGCCGCTTTGAGGGCCTTACAAGCTCAGCAACTCCTCTCGATCGCAATCGGAAATCAATTCCCTCAAACACAGCAAATTGAGGGGTTGGTGGACCGATCAAAATATGTTCGCTCAGGTATAACAGGGAACTTGCAGAGTGAATATTATCTTAATTTTAATTTAACTTGGGAGCTGGATATGTGGGGGCAGCTAAGGAGGCTGGTAAACTCGGGAGCAGCTGACTTTGAGTCTAGCTTGGCTGAATATGATGGACTGCTCGTTTCGATTATTGCACAGGTGGCACAGACATATATTAATATTCGCACTATTAAGCGTCGTCTTGAGGTGGCCAGAGAGAATATTCGAATTCAGAGAGAAGGGCTAAGAATTGCAGAAGTAAAATTCAATGCGGGAGAGGTTAGTGCCCTGGACGCTGAGCAGGCCCAAACCTTATTGAGTAATACTGAGGCTACTGTACCCGGATTGGAAACAACACTACAGCAATTGAAAAATACTCTGTCTATATTGCTGGGTATGCCCCCTCATAGCCTTACTGATATTCTTTCTGTATCTCCAACAGTACCAGATGTCCCCTCAATTATAGCGATAGGTATGCCGCAGGATCTCTTGCGACAGCGTCCAGATATCCGCCAGGCCGAACGTCTCCTAGCTGCCCAGGGAGAGTTGATTGGAGTTGCACGCGCAGAGCTTTACCCAAACTTTTCAATTGGTGGATTGATTGGCGCAATTGATATTAGGGGTGGGCAGCTAAATGGTAGAAGCGATGCTTGGGATCTATTTGTTGATTTTGAATGGAACGTTTTTAACTACGGACGATTACGAAACAATGTACGTTTACAGGATGCAACCTTTCAGCAGCTTGTCTCGGATTATCAGCAGGTGGTTTTGCAGGCACAAGTAGATGTTGAGAATGCAATTGTTGCTTACCTTAAATCTCAGGAGCAGCAATATTTTTATAATATCGCTGCTATGGCTTCAGAGGAAGCAGTTAACCTATCTATAACTCAGTATATTGATGGGCAAATACAATACAATACAGTTCTCACAACTATGGTCTCCAATCTTGCCCAGCAAGATATTTTAGTGGTTGCTCAGGGTGCCGTGGCAGCAAACCTGGTTCAGGTATACCTCTCTCTTGGAGGCGGATGGCAGATAGTGGATGGGTTAACACCTTTGGAGTTGTTACCAGAAGAAACCATAGAGGATATGCTTCGACGGACCCACTATTGGGATAAGCTCTTGGATTAGAGGTTCTATCCCCTTCCTAGCCTTTAAAATTGTATCGTTTCTTCGTTTCTTCGTTTCTTCGTTTCTCCTGATTCGTCAACATAGAAATATAATTAGTAATTCGCCTTGACCTAAACCAAGGTTTAGCTATTAGACTACTCCTATTGTTGATTGGCCAGGAGGAGTAGAGGCAAATGACAGAAAGCACACATCATATAGATTTACATAAATACTTTGAGCGTATCGGTTACTTCAATACGCCTTCTCTGGACCTGGGTACCCTGAAGAGTATCCTCACCCAGCATATTCGTACTCTGCCATTTGAAAATGTAACGTCCTTTCTAGGCTGTCCAGTGAATATTGATTTAGCTGCGATTGAGCAAAAGCTTGTTAATCAGCAACGTGGAGGCTATTGCTTTGAGCAAAATGCCTTGTTACGTGCTGTGTTGCAGCAGATTGGATTTACGGTAACGGGGCTCGCTGCACGAGTTCTCTGGCAGACACCTCCAGGCCATCAGCCTGCCCAATCACATATGATTCTACTTGTGGAGGTCGGTCAGGTACCTTATTTACTGGATGCTGGTTTTGGCAGCAATACGCTTACTGCTCCACTGCGCTTGGATGTGTCTGATCCACAGAGAACGCCTCACGGCATCTATCGATTGACACAGTTAGATGAAGACTACTTATTGGAAGTAAAGGTTTCCGATTCCTGGCAGCCAATGTATAGCTTCGATTTACGACCGCGCACCACAGGTGACTATAAAATCGCCAACTGGTTTTGTAGTACACACCCAGAATCTCGTTTTGTTGAGCACTTGATTGCTACACGAGCATTCCCAGAGGGTCGTCATGCTTTATTGGATCGCCAATTAAGTTATCAACCAATTTCCGGGCCAAAAAGTGTCATTATGCTGGCCAGTGTTGAAGAGTTACGCAAAACGCTTTTAGAAGTTTTTGGGATCGAGACACCGGTGGATATAGGTACTGACCAGAAGCTGGTCAATCTCTTTAGGACTGTACCATCCTCTGAAAATTATGATCACTCTATTACGAATGTCGATCAGGTCGTATCATGATCAAAGTGGGTGTTGTGTACCACTCTGTTTGTGGCAGTACAAGGACTTTAGCGGAAGCCATCGTAGATGGGATCAATAGTATTCCTGGCTGTGAAGGGGAAGCACTTGCGATTAAGGGTGAGCATATTATTCAAGGGCGCTATCACAATCCTGAATTGATGCTTCGACTGGACCAATGTAATGGAATTGTATTTGGCTCGCCAACCTTTATGGGATCGGTTTCAGCTCAGTTTAAAGCTTTTATGGATGCAGCCAGTGAACGCTATAGTGGACGCGGTTGGGTAGATAAGTTATCTGCTGGATTTACCATCGGCAGTAACTTTAGTGGAGATCAGCTCAATACGATTAGCACTTTACAGATATTTGCCGCCCAGATGGGTATGCTGTGGGTACCTTTAGGTATCCTGCCAAACCACGATGTAAAGCGGCGAAATAGGAGTGGGTGCCAGTCGGGCCTAGTTGCTGTTGTTGAGGGTGAAGGAACCGTTCACGAGCTTGATTATCATACGGCTTTATATATGGGGGAGCGAATAGGGCAATTACTAGGCCGCTTACAGCTTCTATAAAGGCAACAATGTACGGTTACCCCGATTAACCTTTGAAGTGTTTTTTTGAGATAACTCGATTCTAGGTAATAAAATAGCCTCTGCAATTTCTCATTGATCTTTGCAGGGGCTATTTTTTTTATTGAAGAATAAGCTGCTAAAAAAGCCAATACAGATAATGATACCTACTAACTGAAAAGCAGACTGATAGGTTAGAAATTTAGCACTACCTTTAGGTAAGAAATTAAGGTGTTCGGTTATTCTATCTATCAACCCCAGCTGTTGATTAGATTCAAGTGATAAGCCTACTATTGCTTGTAAAATCCCACCAAAAATAAATCCGGCAGTAACTACCAGTGCTGTTGCCAGAGTGTGGGTAGATTTTGGTAATTGAGTCTGGATTACTGAAAATGCCAGAATAGATCCACTGAGCCCAATCCCTAGAATAAAGTTAGCCCCTAAACTCCATGAAATAGGAAGGTTAATCAATAGCAAGATCAATGTGATTGTCAGTGCAATTAGGCTAAAAATCCTCGCGGGTATAATATAGTCATTTCTATGTTGGGCCCAGACGCCAACAGTGAGGCTGCCAACAATTACCCCTATCAGGGTCATTGTGTTGCTGATAGTCCCTTGTTGTGCATTTTCGTCAAAAAAATTTACTTGGAACTGTACATTCCATAGGTCGGAGTAGGCGAGCATGCTGCCATAGAAGCAAGCATAAAAAACAAACGCTGCCCAGAATTGTAAAGAAGTGAAACAAACTCTAAGTTGAGTAATGAGTGATAATGTCGAGTCATTTTTTTTATTTCTGATTTCGGCATTACTGCCAGCAATAGCGTAAAGTGCCGCTGCCAAAGCGATAAGAAAAACTCCAGCAAAATAATAGGGTCCGCGAAATGAAGCAATGTTTGCAGATAAACCGAGCAGTATTGATAGAGAAGCAGCGCTAAAGTTTGCTAATCCTTGGCTCAGCGCGCTTAAAAGCGAGAAGTGGTCCGGTAAATCCCTTCCAATAATATAGATGACACCTATAAAACTACAGGACAGACCAAATGCAATTAAGATTTGGCCGGCTAACGCCCATAGAAAATTGGAACTACTTGCAAAAATAATACAGCCACATGAGGCTAGTAAAGCGGTTAGACTGAGGAGGGCTCTTGGGCTTATAGCGCCTAGTTTAGATCCCAGAAGGAGTTGGCCAAGAGAGTAAGCTAAAAAAGAACTGCCGCCTAAAATGCCTATTTCGCTGTGGTTAAGCTCAAGCTGGGTCACAATATTAGGGGATAGTAAGGCAAAGAAAACTGAGAGTACGATACTGGTTGAAAAAAGCAGCAGCGCAACGCTCCAGGGAAGGTATCTTTCCTTTCCTATTAATCCTGCTCCAACTCTTTGCATATCAGGCATCACTCAGAAGTTTTCGACTCCACTTATTATGTTCACGAATGACAGGGGCCATATCAATTGAAGTGATCTCTCCATTACTCACAATCTGGCGACCGTGGATAACCACTGTTTTTGCACACTGGGGAGCGCAGAAGACTACAGCGGCAACTGGGTCTGAAAGGGCGCCCGCGTATTGGATCGTGTTGAGTTCCAGTGTAAAAAAATCTGCGCAGCGCCCAACTTCTAGGGCACCGATATCAGTGCGATTTAGAACACTTGCGCCTCCAATTGTGGCAAGTTCAAGGGCTTCCCGAGCAGTCATCCATTCTGAGGAGCGCAGTGGATGGGATTGGGGGAGTTGGGCGTAACGGTGTGGCCCTTCTGGGGGGCGAAGCCCCATTCTCAACCTTGAAAGCAGCATTGCTTGGCGGGTTTCAAGAAGCATATTGGAAGCGTCGTTACTGGCAGAGCCATCCACGCCAAGGCCCACCTTTATGCCGGCGGCGATATAATCTTTAACTGGCGCAATCCCCGAAGCGAGACGCATATTAGAGCTTGGGCAGTGTGAAATACCACACCCCATACGAGCGAAAGTATTTACTTCTTGGGCGTCGACATGCACGGCATGAGCAAACCAAACATCGGGGCCCAGCCACTCTGCTTCCTCCATCCATTCCAATGGACGTTTGCCAAATCGTTCAAGTGTATGGAGTTCCTCATCAAATGTTTCGCAGATGTGTGTGTGCAACATGACCCCCTTGTCTCGTGCTAACTGAGCGGTTTCCTTTAGCAAGTTTTCTGAAACAGTAAAAGGGGAGCAGGGAGCCAAAACGATTCGGGTTAGAGCGCCGTAATTTGCGTCGTGATAGCGATCGATGACACGGATGCTGTCCTTGAGGATAAATTCTTCGTCTTCGACGCTCTCATCAGGGGGCAGGCCCCCGTTGGATCTACCTAGAGACATAGAGCCGCGACTGGCATGGAATCTCACGCCCAAATCTTTGGCGGCTTCAATATGAAAATCTACTTTGTTGCCACTTTTGAATAGGTAAGAGTGGTCAAATATTGTCGTGCAGCCGGAGAGCACAAGCTCACCTAAACCAATCAGGGCACTGGTGCGGGAGGCCTCTGGGTTTATACGGGTCCAAATGGGGTAGTGAAGCTGCAACCAAGCAAACAGATTCTTGTTTTGGGTGGCAGGCAGATTGCGGGTGAGAGTCTGATTTAAGTGGTGATGAGTGTTCACCATCCCTGGAAGCGCTATCTGCCCGCAGGCATCTATAATCGTGTCTGCACTCCTGGGCAAATCCTTGGATTGCCCAACAGCGGTAATTATTCCGTCCTCAGCATAAATGCCCCCATTGGCAATTTCACGCCTTTCTGAGTCCATGGTTACTAGGATCTCGGCATTTTTAAGGAGCAATGTTTTGGGCATAGTTGGTTGAGCATACTCTTATTCGATTCTCTGGCCCTCTGATATTAGCCCGGGACAACGATAAGTCAGGTAAAAGGGACTGGCCCAAATGATGGGCAGTCTGTTCGGTCTCATTTATAGCAAGAAATTAAAAAGAAAAGATTATAAGAATACACTTACAAAGCCGTTATCAAATTGAATATATCTCACCGCTAGCTATATCTTCTGGAAATGTTAATCAGGAAAGGAGAAGGGGGTGGATGGGATCTACCGAAACAGTGAAGAGGGTATTTTATTTATGGAGGTTTGGATAAGGAGGGAGGGATTGGGCCGGTATACATCTGCATACCGGCATTTCCATGGCCACTAGTTCAACTGCATCACCATCTTGATATGGGGGATACCCGCCTCATAAAAGATCTCACCCTCCGGGCTAAAGCCACCTCTGGCATAGAAGCCCTCAGCGTGTTGTTGTGCATGCAGGTATACATTGAGAAGGCCTCGCTGTTTGGCAAAGTCGCAAATGCCTTTTAGCAATTGGGCACCGAGCCCCAGGCCTCGGGCAGATTGCTTGATTGCCATTCTGCCAACTTTTCCATCTTTAGAGATGCGCCCGGTTCCTACAGGGACACCATCATTAAAAACCAGGAAATGTTGCGAACTTTCCTCCAGGTTATCCCACTCCAAGTCTGCGGGTACTTTCTGTTCTTGCACAAACACGGCTTCGCGGATAGCTCGAATGTTTTCTTGCTCTTTTTGCCAGTCCGCGGGGCGTATTAGTACGGCCATTTCAGAAATCCTCGGGAGGATAAATTAGTGTGCCCTGGGCTACCAGCTGATCGATGAGCCCATCATTGCTGGCAATTTCTGGGAAAGCCTCAATATCGTCCCAAGAAATTTCGTGCGATTCAGCAAACTGCTGGGCAAATGTAATTGGTGCAGGCAGTGCTTCACCATCAACAAATAACGTGGCTGGCTCCCGGGAAAAGGCTACACGTGATGCGGGGTTTAGCACCAATGGCATCCCCTTTGGCATTTGCTCACGCCAGTCTGCGGCCTCATCAGCGTCTAGTGCGACGGTATCAGGGTATTTTGCTTCAGTCATCACTGCGCCAAACCACTGGGTAATTTTTTCTGGTTGCTTCAGCCACTCGACCAGTTGTTGTTGTAAGCGAGCTACGGACTGAGGATCAATTTCCGCCGGGCACTTTGCCGGTTCCATACCGGCATCGGTATAGCGCTGGCTATCCGGTAGCCCCATGGCTACTTCCGCGGCGAGGTCTTCCAGTATGACTGAGGCAGAGGGTGCTCGGAAGCCAATGGAAATCGTGGTGCAGCCGCCCTCGGCGATCCCCCAGTGGCTGTATTGTGGTGGAAGATAGAGCATATCACCGGGCTCTAGAACCCAACTGTTTTCTGCGGAGAACTCTTTCAAAATATTGAGGGGAGTGCCTTCCAGGCGTGGGCTGGTTTCATCTACTTTTACTCCCTGCTGCCAAAGGCGCTTGCCTTCGGCTTGGAGCAGAAAGACATCGTAATGGTCATAGTGAGGCCCGACACTACCCTGGTCGGCCGCGTAACTAATCATGACGTCATCCAGGCGCCAGTCCGGAATAAAACGAAAATACTCTTTTATTTCTGCCACCTCTGAAAGCCACTGATCTACAGCTTGTACAAGTAGTGTCCAGTGAGTGCGGGGCAGTGAGAGGAAATCTTCTTCTGTAAAAGGGCCGGTACGTAATTCCCAGGGACCGCTCTCACCATTTTCCAGCACCAGGCGTGATTCGACCGCTTCCTCCAGTGCCATGCCTGCAAGCTCTTCACCTGATATGGGCGATTCGAAGTTGGGGAAAGCTTTGCGAATCAGCAGGGGTTTTTGCTGCCAATAATCGCGCATAAAAACTTCAATTGGCATATCGCCGAGATGGGTAAGGGGGCTTGCCACGGTAACTCTCACTGTTAGTTGGGCTGGGGAAATGTTCTCAAATCTGCCATTGACTGTAATTCAGTGTGAAATTACAGCTATGCAGATTAGAGCGATGGTAATCGGCTTGAATAAACTTCCGGCCACGGAGATGTAGCCGGAAGCATTGCTCACTTAAATTTTGCGAGCTTGCTCGATAGCATTACCGATATAGGATGCTGGGGTCATTTCCAGCAGTGCGCTCTTGGCTTCTGCGGGAATTTCCAGGTTTTCGATAAACACTTTTAAAGTTTCGCGGGTAATACCCTGGCCGCGGGTAAGGGCCTTCAGTTTCTCGTAAGGCTCTTCGATGTTGTAGCGACGCATAACAGTCTGGATCGGCTCAGCTAGGACTTCCCAAGAGTTATCCAGATCCGCTGCCAGGCGTTCACGATTGATTTCCAATTTGCCCAGCCCCTTCATGGTGGCGGCATAAGCAATGGCGGAGTAACCGGCACCCACGCCCATATTGCGCAGTACGGTGGAATCGGTCAGGTCGCGCTGCCAGCGGGAAACCGGCAATTTCGCGGCCAGGTGCTGGAATACGGCGTTGGCCAGGCCCAGGTTGCCTTCAGAATTTTCGAAGTCGATAGGGTTGACCTTGTGTGGCATGGTGGAGGAGCCCACTTCTCCGGCAACGACTTTCTGCTTGAAGTATCCGAGGGAGATATAGCCCCAGATGTCGCGGTCAAAGTCGATCAGGATGGTATTAAAACGCGCAATGGCATCGAACAGTTCGGCAATATAGTCGTGGGGTTCGATCTGGGTGGTGTAGGGGTTCCAGGTCAGGCCGAGAGAGGAGATGAACTCTTCCGCGTTCTTTTCCCAGTCGATAGTTGGGTAGGCCGACAGGTGGGCATTGTAGTTGCCCACAGCACCGTTGATTTTACCCAGCAGTGGTACGGCCTTTACTTGGGCTACCTGGCGGCGCAGTCGCGCAACCACGTTGGCAAGTTCCTTACCGACAGTAGTGGGGCTGGCGGTTTGGCCATGCGTGCGGGAGAGCATTGGCACATCGGCGAAATCCTGGGCGAGTTTGGCGATCTTTTCTACCAGGTCATTCATTGCGGGCAACATGACGTTGTCGCGGCCAGCTCGTAGCATCAGGGCGTGGGACAGGTTGTTGATGTCCTCGGAGGTGCAGGCGAAGTGAACGAATTCGCTTACTTTTGCCAGCTGTGCATTGCCGCTGATTTTTTCCTTGAGGAAGTATTCAACCGCTTTAACGTCGTGGTTGGTGGTGCGCTCAATTTCCTTGATACGCCCGGCATCTTCCAGGGAGAAGTTGGCCACAATGCTATCGAGCAATTGGTTGGCAGCTTCGTCGAACTGTTCTACCTCAGCGATTTCCGAGTGAGCGGAGAGTTTCTGAAGCCAGCGCACTTCCACTTCAACACGGGCGCGAATCAGGCCGTATTCACTGAAAATTTCACGTAGGGGGGCAGTCTTGCTCTCGTAGCGACCATCAATAGGGGATACCGCTGTGAGTGCGGAAAGCTCAACTGTCATAGTAAATCTCCGGGATTAGTTTTTTATTGATTCGATCTGTGCGATCAGCTCGTCGGTCGCACGCAATAGTTTTTTGCGTTGAAACAGAAGGTGCAGGCGCCTGCCGCCCAATTGTCGCCAAAGCGTGGCTGAACGAATACCGGCAAACAACATGGAGCGGATCTGGTTGGCGACGCGCTGTTGCTGTAGGAAATTGAAATCTCCCAGAACCTGGATGCGAAAGCGGAAAGTGCCGAGAGTATCGCTATAAATACTGGCAAGATTGGAAAACACATTCTCGTGAGTAGGGGCGAAGTGCTCCGCTTGAGTCTTGGCTTTTTCCAGGCGACTGCCAATAATGGAGAGCAACTCTCCTTTCTTACTTAACTGTCGCTGTAGATAGAGCACCGATAGTGCGTAGCGCAGGCAGTCTGTATATTCAGGGTGTTGCCGAGACTGCAGTAACTGCCGTGAAACCTGTAAGCCGGGCAGCAGCTTCTCTGCGCCGGCAAACACATCTTCGGTGCGATCTGGGTTGAGCTGGAAGAGGCTATACACCCCTGTTTCCAGTTGGGCCTGGGGAGCAGTGCCCGTCTTGGCCAGGCGCTCTACCAGTGTTGCGGATTGAAAAATTCCGGCCAGTGCCAGAGCCTGGTCCCGCCAGTTATTCAAAGTCACTCCTTAGTGTTTCTTGTACTTTTCTGGTACGGCGGTGCCTATACCGGTTGCTCGTTCAATCACTGCGCCGCCGAGGCATTTTTCACCATCGTACAGGACCAGAGATTGCCCTGGAGTTATTGCACGTTGAGGCTCATCAAATTCAACAACCAGGTTTCCATCTTCCTGTACCTGTACGATGCAATCCTGGTCCGGCTGGCGATAGCGAGTTTTCGCCTGACAGCGGAAAGACTCCCCTGGTGCAGCACCATTGATCCAGTGGGTTTGGGTTGCCGTCAAACCCGTGGCGTAGAGCAATGGGTGATGCGCCCCTTGGGCAACAATCAATACGTTGCGCTCCAGGTTTTTACCCACAACATACCAAGGTTCTTCGCCAGCACCTTTGACTCCACCGATACCAAGTCCCTGTCTCTGTCCGATGGTGTGATACATCAGGCCGGCGTGACGCCCCATAACTTCGCCTTCGGGGGTTTCCATGTCGCCCGGTTGGGCAGGCAGGTATTGTTCCAGGAAATCCTTAAAGCGGCGCTCTCCGATAAAGCAGATGCCGGTGCTGTCTTTCTTGTTGTGGGTGATAAAGCCATTTTCCTCGGCGATGCGCCGCACTTCGGGTTTCTCCAGTTCCCCTAATGGGAACAGTGAGCGAGCAAATTCTGCCTCCCCAACGGCGTGGAGGAAATAGCTTTGATCTTTGTTGCCATCCAGCCCCTTGAATAAGTAGGTGCGACCTTCCATATCGCGGCGGCGGGCGTAGTGCCCGGTGGCAATGGCATCCGCCCCCAGAACTTCAGCATATTCCAGGAAGACCTTAAATTTGATTTCCCGGTTGCAGAGGATGTCTGGGTTCGGCGTGCGGCCGGCTTTGTATTCTGCCAGGAAGTATTCGAATACATGATCCCAATACTCGGCTGCAAAATTGGCGGTGTGCAGCTTAATGCCCAGTTTTTCACAGACAGCCTGGGCATCGGCCAAGTCCGCTTTCGCGGTGCAGTATTCGGTGCCGTCATCCTCGTCCCAGTTCTTCATAAACAGACCCTCCACCTGGTAGCCCTGCTGCATAAGCAGAAGTGCGGCTACAGAGGAGTCCACACCGCCGGACATACCGACGATGACGCGCTTTGGCTGTTTGTTGTGCGTGGAATCAGGCATAAAAAGGACAGTCACTACTTCACTGAGATGGAAAGGGGGCGAATTTTACCTGTGAATCGTGCTTCTGACCAAGGCCGCTTTCATCTTGGTTTATAGCTTACTGCCCCCGGCGGGGGCGATTGCGCTTCTGAGGTGGTTTCGTTTTGCGATAGGGCCTCGGTTTAGGCGCAGAGAAAACCTCCTCCGAGCGGTACTGCCCCGGCTGCAGAGCATCAAGCTTCCAATTGCCGATAGCCATTCGCACCAGGCGCAGGGTAGGGAAGCCAACTGCGGCGGTCATGCGCCGCACCTGGCGGTTTCGCCCCTCGTGGATGATAAGTTCTACCCAACTGGTGGGTATGGACTTGCGCTCTCGGATTGGAGGGGTGCGCGGCCAAAGGTCGACCTCGGGGAGTCTGCGGGCTTTCGCCGGAGCGGTGCGCCCATCTTTCAAATCTACACCGTGGCGCAGAAGCATCAGGGCATCATCGGTGATGTCTCCCTCAACTTGGGCCCAGTAGGTTTTCGCCATCTTTCTCTTTGGATGACTGATTTGATGTTGTAGCGCTCCATCATCAGTGAGGAGTAGGAGGCCCTCGGAGTCATAGTCGAGCCGACCGGCGGCATAGAAGCCCTGGTGAGGGATGTAGTCCGCAAGTGTGGCGCGACCCTGAGGGTCTGTGAATTGGCTTAACACGCCAAAAGGTTTGTTGAGGAGAATAATCTTGGGCATAAGAAAAATTGAGTATTGTAATCCAACTACAAAAATTAGCCGATGCTGCTATAATCCCGCCGATTTTTATCCCCGCCCAATGGTCCCGGGGGAGCGGTGCAAGCAACGCTGGACCTAAAAAGTCATAGAATTTTGGGAGTTTACGCAATATGGGTCACATCCAAGTGCCGGCAGACGGCGAAAAAGTTACAGTCAATTCCGACGGTTCGCTGAATGTTCCGAATCGCCCGGTAATTCCATTCATCGAGGGTGACGGCATCGGTGTGGATATCACCCCGGTAATGCGCAAAGTAATCGACGCGGCAGTAGAGAAAGCTTTCGGCGGCGACAAGAAAATCGAGTGGATGGAAATCTACTGCGGCGAGAAAGCAGCAGAAACCTACTCTGGCGACTGGTTCCCGGCTGAAACCCTCGAGGCGATCAAAGAGTATGTTGTCAGCATCAAGGGCCCTTTGACCACCCCGGTTGGCGGTGGCTTCCGTTCCCTGAACGTTGCTCTGCGTCAGGAATTGGACCTGTATGTATGTCAACGCCCGGTTCGCTGGTTCAGCGGTGTACCTTCCCCGGTTAAAGAGCCGAATAAGGTAGACATGGTGATCTTCCGTGAAAACTCTGAAGATATCTACGCTGGTATCGAGTGGAAAGCGGACACTGACGAAGCTAAGAAAGTCATCAAGTTCTTGCAGGACGAGATGGGTGTTAAGAAAATCCGCTTCCCAGAGCACTGCGGTATCGGCATTAAGCCGGTTTCTGCCGAAGGTACCAAGCGCTTGGTGCGCAAGGCTATCCAGTACGCCATTGACCAGGATCGCGATTCCGTAACCCTGGTACATAAAGGCAATATCATGAAGTTCACCGAAGGTGCCTTCGCCGATTGGGGTTACGAGCTGGCTCGCGAAGAATTCGGTGCCGAGCCTCTGGACGGTGGTCCTTGGCACAGCTTTAAAAACCCGAAAACCGGCAAAGAGATCATTGTTAAAGATGTGATTGCCGATGCTATGCTGCAGCAGATCCTGCTGCGTCCAGCGGAGTACGATGTCATTGCCACTCTGAACCTGAATGGCGATTACCTGTCCGACGCACTGGCCGCGCAGGTTGGTGGGATCGGCATCGCTCCAGGTGCAAACCTGTCTGATGACGTTGCCCTGTTCGAAGCTACCCACGGTACTGCACCCAAGTACGCTGGTCAGGACAAGGTAAACCCTGGCTCCCTGATTCTTTCCGCTGAGATGATGTTGCGTCACCTGGGTTGGAATGAAGCTGCTGATTTGGTCATCAAGGGTATGGAAGGGGCTATCGAAGCCAAGACCGTGACTTATGATTTCGAACGCCTGATGGATGGTGCCGAGCTGAAGTCCTGCTCCGCGTTTGGTGACGAAGTTATCAAGCACATGGCCTAATTGGCCGATTGGGGCTTGGATTGTTTAATCCGGCCCTAACTTAAAAAAGCCCTTTGCTGTATGGCAAAGGGCTTTTTTTTGTGTGGACCTGTCAGCACCGCCTCGAAAAGGTTAGTCGAGCGCTTCTGCCTCTTTCTCTCTGATTGTCTCAGAGTGGCTGAGATCTTTATTGGCGCTTGCGCTCTGGTTGCCAGTCGTCGTTTCTGCCGACGCGGCGGTAGAAATATTTGCGGCGTGATAGCCTTTGTCGCCCCTGACGATGTCAAAGGTAACTTGTTGACCGGCCTTCAGGGTTCGGTAGCCTTCCATCTGAATTGCGGAATAGTGCGCGAACAGATCCTCCCCTCCTTCATCTGCAAGAATAAACCCATATCCCTTAGCGTTGTTGAACCACTTCACGGTACCAGTAGGCATAACGAACTCCCTCTAATTGCCTGAGTGACCTATTGGTCACCTTACAGAGTTTTTATATTTATTTGACCTGCGGATTAATCGACTGCAATCCTATCTGCGACTAATAGCTGTGAATGAGCAGGCACTACCTCTTGTAGTCAACTGCTATAGGAATGTCAAGAAGCTGCGCACACGACTGTGTTGTCCCTGTGTCGTTGGTCAAATAAGGTTACAATGGCAGGTCGTTGATGGTTGAGCATGTCGTGCTACTTAAGCTCGTTAGAACACATTGATAATTGTTATGAGTATTTTGCAGGTCATTAAACTAGGCTCCAGTGATTCTGGAGGAGACTATTTGGATGGTGAGGGTTCCGATGGCGGGCTCGCACTGGAAGAGGCGCCGCTTCGGCTCAAACGCCCGCCTATGTATAAGGTCATCATGTTGAATGATGACTATACCCCCATGGACTTTGTGGTGGAGACTCTGGAATTGTTTTTTGGGGTCAACCGGGAGCGCGCCACACAGTTGATGCTGCAAGTACACACGCGGGGAAAAGCAGTGTGCGGTGTCTATACTCGGGATATAGCGGAGACAAAGGCCGCGCAGGTTAATCAGTTCGCCCAGGAGAATGAGCATCCATTGTTATGTGAGATAGAGGCGGACGAGAGTAAAGACGATTGATTTATATTAGAGCTGCTTTAGCACAAGGGTCCCGTCACCTGAAAGGAATCAGCCAGGAGATAGATGCCGGCAAAGGGTGCGCGCCTACCAGCGGAGTCGGCGGGGAATATTGGCGATTAGGGTTTGAGGTTTAAATGCTCAGCAAGGACTTAGAGGTAACGCTCAATCTGGCGTTCAAGGGTGCACGAGCGAAGCGGCACGAATTCATGACTGTGGAGCACCTGTTACTAGCGCTCCTGGACAATGAGTCGGCTGCTGACGTGTTGCATGCCTGTGGGGCCGACCTGAGCGCATTGCGCCGCGAACTGTTGGAGTTTGTGGACTCAACCACGCCGTTAATCCCGGAGGCAGATACCGATCGCGAGACTCAGCCCACCCTGGGGTTCCAGAGGGTATTGCAGAGAGCCGTTTTCCATGTTCAGTCATCGGGTAAAAAAGAGGTCACCGGAGCTAATGTACTGGTCGCCATTTTCTGTGAGCAGGAAAGCCAAGCCGTTTACTATCTGAAGCAGCAGAGTGTTGCGCGTATCGATGTCGTCAATTACATCACCCATGGAATTTCCAGGGTCGGTTCCAGCGGCAACAACCACAATCACCACCATGGCTCAGATGCCACCCAGGAGCAGGTGGAAGAGGAGATCAGTACCGGTACCGAGCCCGGAGGCTCTGACCCCCTGGAGAGCTATGCAACCAACCTGAATCAGGAGGCGATCCTTGGTCGAATCGACCCACTAGTCGGGCGCGGTCCCGAAGTTGAGCGGGTCACCCAGGTTCTTGCGCGACGCCGCAAAAACAACCCCCTGTTGGTCGGTGAGTCCGGCGTTGGTAAAACAGCCATCGCTGAGGGCTTAGCCAGGCGAATTGTGGACGAGGATATTCCCGAGCCACTAAAAGACAGCACCATTTATTCTCTCGACCTCGGATCTCTACTCGCTGGAACCAAGTACCGCGGCGATTTTGAGAAGCGTTTTAAAGCACTGTTAGCTGAGCTGAAAAAGCGCGAACACGCAGTCCTGTTTATCGATGAGATCCATACCATTATTGGAGCCGGCGCAGCATCCGGCGGCGTTATGGATGCTTCCAACCTGCTGAAACCGCTGCTGTCCAGCGGTCAGCTCCGCTGCATTGGCTCCACCACCTTTACCGAATATCGCGGCATCTTCGAGAAAGATCGCGCGCTCTCTCGCCGCTTTCAAAAAATCGATGTCAGTGAGCCCTCGGTTGAGGAGACTGTTCAGATACTGCAAGGGCTCAGGAGTTGCTTCGAGGATCATCACAAGGTGCGTTTCACAGATGCCGCCCTCGATGCCGCCGCTCAACTCTCCAGCCGTCACATCACCGAGCGTTTCCTACCCGATAAGGCCATCGATGTAATTGATGAGGCGGGGGCCTATCAATCCCTGTTGCCCGTAGAGGAGCGGACAGAGGTGATTGGTGTTAGTGAGATTGAGGAAGTCATTGCCAAGATGGCTCGCATCCCGGCGAAAAGTGTCTCTGCGTCTGATAAGGAGCAATTGTCGAGGCTCGATGACAACCTCAAGATGGTGGTCTTTGGTCAGGATCGAGCGATTGAAGCTCTCAGCACGGCGATCAAACTGAGTCGTGCGGGTCTCGGTGCCGAGGAGAAACCCATAGGTTCGTTCCTGTTCTCTGGTCCCACAGGGGTTGGTAAGACTGAACTCTGCCGCCAACTGGCCAAGGTGATGGGGATTGAGCTGATCCGCTTTGATATGTCTGAGTATATGGAGCGTCACACGGTTTCCCGTTTGATTGGTGCGCCTCCAGGCTATGTGGGCTTCGATCAGGGCGGGTTGTTAACCGATTCAGTGACCAAGCATCCGCACAGTGTGGTGTTGCTCGATGAGATAGAGAAGGCCCACCCGGAAGTATTTAACCTGCTTCTCCAGGTGATGGACCACGGGACTCTGACGGACAATAACGGTCGCAAGGCAGATTTCCGCAATGTGATCTTGATTATGACTACCAATGCAGGTGCTGAGCTGATGAGTCGCCGATCTATCGGTTTCTCCAGTCAGGACCACTCCTCCGATGGTATGGAGGAAATTAAGAAGATGTTTACCCCAGAATTCCGTAACCGCCTCGACAGTATTATCCAGTTTGGTGCTCTTCCATTGGATGTGGTTAAGACTGTGGTAGATAAGTTTATTGTCGAACTTCAGGCGCAGTTGGACGACTCCCGTGTAACCCTGGTCGTGGAGGATGAGGCTCGAGAGTGGCTGGCTATTCGCGGTTACGATGAAAAAATGGGAGCTCGCCCAATGTCTCGTTTGATTCGAGATAAGTTGCGTAAACCCTTGGCGGAGTCCGTTCTATTTGGGGAATTGGCGGAAGAGGGTGGCCGTGTAGTGGTCGTCATAGAAAATGACGAGATATCCATAAAGACGGCGGTTCCTGCCTGAATTTGCTTGTAAACGCATCAAAAAAGCCACCGCAAGGTGGCTTTTTTGTATCCCTGCAAATCGCCTTGGGGCTTTTGCTTGGCGAGCGAATTAACGGGCGCGGTACGTAATGCGGCCTTTGCTCAGGTCATAGGGAGTAAGCTCTACTTTGACCTTATCGCCAGTGAGGATGCGAATGTAGTTTTTACGCATTTTTCCTGAGATGTGCGCAATGACCACGTGTCCGTTTTCCAGCTTTACGCGGAAAGTGGTATTTGGCAGGGTGTCGATCACCTCGCCTTCCATTTCAATATAATCGTCTTTTGCCATGCGGCAGCAACCTTCAAATAAACTTGATCAGACCTGTACCCCGGAGGCAATCTTGCCTAGCCGCGGCTCGACGGGCGAGCATTTTGCACGAAAAGGGGGAATAGAGCAAAGGGCGCGTGCAATTGGGCTAGAGAGATTTCAAGCTCCAGCGGTTCTCAGTGAGCATTTCAATCGGCTTGAACTGGCTTTTGTAGGCCATTTTGTGGCACTTCTCAATCCAATAGCCCAAATAGAGATTGGGGAGGCCAAGTCGCCTGGCCCATTCAATCTGATAGAGAATGCAATAGCTGCCGAGGCTGCGTTTGTCCTCATCCGGGTCGAAGAAAGTATAGATGGCCGACAGGCCTGCAGTAAGGAGGTCAGTAACCGCTACTGCCACCAGACGACCCCGTGCGCGCAGCTCAAAATAGCGAGTGGCCCCCCAGGCTGGGCTCAAAAAGCTGCGATATTGCTCGCGACTGGGAGGGTACATTTCACCGTCGGCGTGGCGTTGTTCGATATAGCGGGCGTACAGCTCGTAGTGTTCGTCCGTGTCGATGGATTCAATATGGAAGATATCCAGGTCCCTATTGCGCTTCCAGCAGCGTCGCTGGTTGCGATCTGGCACAAAAAGGCCGACTGGCACACGGGCGGGTACACAGGCTCTGCAGGCGGCGCATTGTGGACGATAGAGGTAGGCTCCACTGCGGCGAAAGCCCAGCTCTGAGAGCCGGTTGTAAAGACGTTGGTCTACCTCTGTCTGCGGGTCTACAAATACCGTTGTCGCCTCCCTGTCCGGCAGGTAGCCGCATGGGTGGGGCAAGGTTGCCAATAGGCGGACCGAGTCGAGCTGAGAGTATTTACCCATAAGTCCACGAAAGTTTCCAAGGCTGCGGGAAGGCGGGTTGTGCCAGGCCGCATTCCAGCAAGTGTTCGAAGTCCCTGCGACATAATTCAACGGCCCCAAGACTGCTTAGGTGGGGGTTACCTACCTGGCAGTCGACTAGAGGGCAGCCCCACAATTCTAATTGGCGAATGAGGTGGACAAAAGCGACTTTGGAAGCATCTGTCTCCCGGTGAAACATTGACTCACCAAAAAATACCCGCCCAATGGCTATGCCATAAAGCCCGCCTACCAACTGTCCGTCGCGCCATACTTCGACTGAGTGGGCATGGCCCAGGTGAAACATATCGACATAGGCCTCAATCATCTCATCGGTAATCCAGGTGCCATCTTCAGAGGCTCTAGGGGCACGGCAGCCTTCGATCACTTGTTCGAAGGCCTGGTCAAATGTGACCGAGAATATACCTCGGCGCAGCACTTTACGCAGACTGCGGCCTACACGAAATTCACTGGGTATCACTACACAGCGTGGCGAGGGGGACCACCAAAGGACGGGCTGGTCATCAGAAAACCAGGGAAAGATACCGCGTTCATATGCCGCTAACAGCCAGTCAGGGGTCAGGTCTCCGCCTGCTGCGAGGAGCCCATTGGGATCGTCGAGCGCTGTCTGGGTGGGAGGGAAATCGATATGGTTATGGTCGAGCCACATCAGGCGGCTTTGGGTATTCCTTGCCACAAAATGATACCTGTCCTGGGCCTGAAGAGGTCCGGGTACCTTATGGATACCCGGGGAGGGAAGCGCTTATCAGGCGTCGAGGAAGCGCTCAGCATCCAGAGCCGCCATACAGCCGGTTCCGGCGGAAGTGACTGCCTGGCGGTAGATATGATCAGACACATCGCCAGCTGCAAACACACCGGGCACAGATGTCTGGGTAGCGTTACCCTCCAGGCCACTCTGCACGATGATATAGCCGTTGTTCATTTCCAGCTGATCCTTAAAAATATCGGTATTGGGCTTGTGGCCAATCGCGATAAACACACCGGAGACTTCCAGCTCCTTGGTGGAGTCGTCCTGTGTGCTGCGAATGCGCAGACCGGTTACACCGCTGTCATTCCCAAGAATCTCGTCGAGGGTATGGTGAAAGCAAAGTTTGATATTGCCACTTTCCACCTTAGCCATCAGGCGATCCTGCAGAATCTTTTCCGCGCGAAGTTCGTCGCGGCGGTGAATCAGTGTGACTTCGCTGGCGATGTTAGACAGGTATAAGGCCTCTTCAACAGCGGTGTTACCGCCACCGACTACCGCCACTTTTTGATCGCGATAGAAGAAACCATCACAGGTAGCGCAGGCACTGACGCCGCGGCCCTGGAAGGCTTCCTCGGATGGCAGGCCCAGGTACTGAGCAGAGGCGCCAGTGGCAATGATCAGCGCGTCGCAGGTATAGGTTTCATTGCCCTTCAGGGTAAACGGGCGATTGTTCAGATCTACAGATTCGATGTGGTCGAAAATAATCTGAGTGTCGAAGCGCTCAGCGTGTTGCTGCATTTGCACCATCAGATCGGGACCTTGTAG
Source organism: Microbulbifer variabilis (assembly GCF_020524905.1). Lineage (GTDB taxonomy): Bacteria > Pseudomonadota > Gammaproteobacteria > Pseudomonadales > Cellvibrionaceae > Microbulbifer > Microbulbifer variabilis_A. The sequence continues at coordinate 86,001 of NZ_JAIVKI010000007.1, forward strand.
GTCGGCGATACCACCGGGCCAGTTTTCAACTTCTGTGGTAGTGGTCAGCTGTCCGCCCTGTTGCATGCCGGTGATCACTACGGGGTTCAAATTCGCGCGGGCTGCGTAGATGGCTGCTGTGTAGCCTGCAGGACCTGAACCGAGAATAATCAGTCGATGATGATTGTTGCTCATGAAACTCTCTTTAAACCTGTCTGTGTGCAAAGTTTACCCAGTGAACTGGGGGTCCACCTAGTTGGCCATATTTTGATCAGCCAAAGCTATTAGATTGGCCGTTATGATAGGCGATAGTGACAATTCGACGAAATAGTTTGCCTCAATTTACGCCATTGGGAAGTGCTATCTAGGCTGCCCCGGTATTTTTTTGGCTGCCCGAGTGGGGTTTTACTTTCCAGAAAAGACATCAAATTATCCACATAATTCATTGTTTTTATTGAAAAAAATCAACTTTATTTTTAGCTGTTCCATGTGAACTGGAGGTGTTGGTGTTTATAAAGTAATTGTATTTAGCCAAAAGAGGGCTCGGAGGAAGTGTTTTCATCCTTTTGGTAAATTGCCAAGTGTTGGATGGATGACTACGGCCAAAGGGCGAAGTCATGAGGCAAGGTAGAAAAATTGTACCGTTAAACCTGAGCAACGACCTGGTTGGCCACCCAACGTTTACTTTTAGTCTCAGTAATGAAGCGCAGGTATTTGTCTCAGAAATTCTGGATGACACTTTTTCTTTGAGGTTATCCATTGATCTGGGGCCCGATGGTAGCCACATCGCGAGTTTGCATGGCCCCCCCGATCTAGTGGAATTGTTTGCATCTCTAAAACTGCAGGTCAGGTGCGAGATTGTGGCAGATGGGTACAATGTCCTTACTCAGGATGCTATTGACGCCTTCGTAGTTTCACCGGAATCGAAAGCAAAGTTGCTCGAAGCGTTGGATCTCAGGGAGGGTGACAAGGTACTGGATTTGATGAGTGGGAATGGGGCAGTCAGCCAGTTGCTACTGGAGTATGCCGATGAAAAAGCAATGGAAATTGCCCTCAGCCTGTGCGATACCCACTATTCACAACTCAAGCGCATTGACCCCAATGTGCGAGAGAGAGTGGTCGATGTCACTGTGGGTGATGCGAGGGCTCTGCCTTACGAGAGGGAATCTTTTGATACGGTGGTGCTCAAAATGGGGCTGCATGAAGTGCCCCAGTTGGATCAGCCATTGGTGATGAGGGAAGTATTCCGGGTCTTGAGGAAGGGGGGGCGCTTTATTATTTGGCAATTGCTGCCAGCCTCCGGTGTGATGCAGGATGTGTTTACCGATATTGTACGGAAATCCAGCATGTTGGCCCGCTGCGAGTCCCAGGCTTTCAATCGCTACTTCCCAAGACAGGACCAATTAGCCTGGCTTTTTAAGGGCGCTGGGTTTAACGAATGTGAGGAGATTTTTCGGGCTGAGTTTGCCTACAGCACTCAGGCAAGGCTGAGTGCTGAGTTAGGTGGAGACAGCAGCAAACTGGAAATACTGAATCGCTTTGCTCGCGACAGGGCTCCCCAAGAGGTGCGAGACTCAATGTTTTGGCGGGATACAGGCGAGGATATCTCTCTAAAAGTCCCGGCTTGTATTTATCGCACATACAAACCATCGTAAATCTAAGATAATTAAGCCATCGATAAAATCGCTTTGAAAGCGATTCCCATTGAGTAGTAAATTTCAGGTTGTGAGATAAGCCTGCTGCTACAGGGACAACAACTAAGAACAAAGTAACTACAAAGTAACTAAAAAGTAACAACAAAGATTATTGAGGTAAGCCATTGAAGGCCGAGAGCGCAACCGAAGAAAATTCCGCGAAGAGCGGTGTATTGCCGGATTCACTCGTTGCCCGTTTGGTTCGCGAGGGTGCTTTGATCAGTCTGCTAGCGGGTGCACTGCTATTGGCGATCAGCCTACTGAGTTACGATTCCCAGGATCCGGGTTGGTCCCATACCGGCCAGTTAGGAAAAGTGCACAACGCCATTGGTCCAGCCGGAGCCTGGCTTGCCGATGTGTGTCTTTCGCTGTTGGGTTGGATGGCCTACCTGTTCCCCCTGTTGATCGGCTTACGTGCCTATAAAATCTTGCGCGATCGCAATGCGCGTTTTCATGCTCCACTACTTGCACTAAGAGTCTTTGGTCTGACACTTCTGTTAGTCAGTGGCGCCTCTCTGGCGACACTCTGTTTTTCCCCTGCGGACAATCCACTGCCTTTTACTAATGGCGGAATTATTGGTGAAGCGCTGTCGAGTTCCCTGGAAGGTAGCCTCGGATATGTTGGCGCGACAATTTTATTGCTGGCGATTTTCGCTATTGGCACCACCGTGTTTACCGGCCTTTCCTGGCTCAAGCTGGTGGAGTCCATTGGACGAAATGTGTTGGGGCTTATTGCCTGGTTGGCCAGTTATTACAAGCAGTGGCGTCAAAAACGCACTGAGCAGCGGGTGGCGCGAGAAGCCATAGTAGTACGCAAAGCCGCCGTGGAAGAAGAGAAACAGCGCACAGCAAAACGCATTCCTCCGAAGATCGAAGCGACGGTGCCGAAGCCGAAGCAGAGCCCTCGGGCGGCAAAAGAAAAGCAGGGTGAGCTATTCAAGGGAGGACCTGTTACTGGAACCTTGCCACCTCTGGGACTTCTCGATCCCTCCGATCAGAATAAGAAGCCGGGTTTTTCCCGGGAGTCCCTCGAAGCTCTGTCGCGTTTGCTGGAGTTGAAGCTCAAGGATTTTGGTGTGATAGCCGAGGTTGTATCGGTATTGCCTGGCCCCGTGGTTACCCGCTTTGAGATCCAGCCGGCGCCGGGGGTCAAGGTGAGTAAAATCTCAAACCTGGCCAAGGACCTTGCCAGATCCCTGGCGGTAATCAGTGTCCGTGTAGTGGAGGTGATCCCGGGTAAATCGGTGGTGGGTATTGAGATTCCCAACGAGAATCGGCAGATGGTACGCCTCAGTGAGGTGCTTTCCGCCGATGTCTATGAAAATGCCAAGTCACCCCTGACTCTGGCGCTCGGTCACGATATTTCCGGTCAGCCGGTAGTGGCAGATCTTGCTAAAATGCCCCATCTACTGGTAGCTGGTACCACCGGTTCCGGTAAATCTGTAGGCATCAATGTGATGTTGCTCAGCCTGCTGTACAAGTCCACACCTGAAGAAGTCCGCCTGATTTTGGTGGACCCGAAGATGTTGGAGTTATCGGTGTACGAGGGTATCCCCCATCTGCTCACGCCGGTGATCACCGATATGAACGACGCGGCCAATGGTTTGCGCTGGTGCGTTGGGGAAATGGAGCGTCGTTATAAATTAATGGCGGCGATGGGAGTGCGCAACCTGGCGGGCTTTAATCGCAAGATAAAAGAGGCTGAGGAGGCTGGTGAGCCGATTCTGGATCCTATTTGGGAACCAGATCCGGCCTCCAGAGTTCCGGCGGAAGAGCAAACCGCTCCAGCGCTGAAAGCACTGCCCGCTATCGTGGTTGTTATCGATGAATTTGCCGACATGATGATGATTGTTGGCAAGAAGGTTGAGCAACTGATTGCCCGTATCGCACAGAAAGCCCGTGCTGCAGGTATTCATCTGCTGTTAGCTACCCAGCGGCCCTCGGTGGATGTAATTACCGGGTTGATTAAGGCCAACGTGCCAACCCGTATTGGTTTTCAGGTCTCCTCCAAAGTGGATTCCCGCACGATTCTTGACCAAGGTGGTGCCGAGCAGCTGCTCGGTCACGGCGATATGCTCTACCTGCCCCCGGGCAGCGGTGTACCAGTGCGGGTTCACGGTGCTTTCGTTGACGATCACGAAGTGCATAAAGTCGTAGCAGACTGGACTCGTCGGGGTGAGCCCGAATACATCGACGGTATTGTCGATGACAGCAATAACAGTATTCCGGTACCCGGGTTACAGTCCGAGGGCAGTGATGAAGATGATCCCGAGTCGGATGCTCTTTACGATGAAGCGGTTGCTTTCGTCACCAAATCGCGCAAGGCGTCTATCTCCTCTGTGCAGCGCCAGCTCCGCATCGGCTACAATCGCGCGGCGCGTATGATCGATGCTATGGAGGCTGCCGGAGTTGTGTCGCCCGCTGGGCATAATGGCAATCGTGAAGTCTTGGTTCCGCCCTCCGCCTAAGAGGAATCGATACCAATTGCAGTTAAGCTACGGTTCACTTCCCGCTAGCTAATCTTTAGGGAAATCAACACACTGGAACTCAATGATGAAGAATATTCTACGCAACTTGCTGGTGGTATTGACGGTTGTGGCCAGTGCAGCCTGGGCCGATGCCACTGAAGATCTCGGCAAACTACTGCAACCACTGACTTCTCTTTCTGGAAACTTTAAGCAGACTTTGATTGATGAGCGCGGCAAGGTTTCGCAAAAAAGTAACGGCAGCTTTTCTGTGCAGCGGCCGGGCAAGTTACGCTGGAAAACGGGCGAGCCTTATGCCCAATTATTGGTGACTAATAATAAAACTTTATGGCTCTATGATCCGGATCTTGAGCAAGTCACCATACGTCCGGTGGATGAGCGCATGAAAGAAACCCCAGCGCTGTTACTCGGTGGCAAGGTTGAGGATATTCGTAAATCTTTCGATGTGACCTTAAAAGACGGCGTTTACCAGCTGGTGCCAAAGAATCCAAAGGCGCCGTTTAAGTCAATGGAAATTCGCTTCGCTAAAGATGGTCTGCCGTCCGCTATGAAAGTACGCGACAGCATGGGGCAGACAACCGAGATCGCCTTCAGCGGTATGAAAGCCAATCCCAAACTTTCTGAGTCCCTCTTTAATTTCAAGCCACCCGCTGGTACAGACATAATCAAAGATGAGTGACCTGTTTCAAACTCCACCGACGCACCAACCACTGGCCGCGAGAATGCGGCCCGATTCCCTGGCCCACTATGTGGGCCAATCACATTTATTGGGGAAGGGAAAGCCTCTGCGGGAGGCGGTTGAGCGTGGCCAGTTGCACTCGATGATCCTGTGGGGGCCGCCGGGCGTCGGCAAGACCACATTTGCCCGGCTGTTGGCGGCAGAGTGTGATGCGCACTTCGCCACTCTTTCTGCAGTGTTGGCGGGAGTGAAGGATATTCGGCAGGCAGTTGCTGAAGCCGAACAACGGCGAATACAGTCAGGCCGTAACACCATTCTTTTTGTCGACGAAGTACACCGTTTCAACAAAGCGCAGCAAGATGCTTTTCTTCCTTATGTGGAAGAGGGCACTGTGACTTTTGTTGGTGCCACTACTGAAAACCCAGCCTTTGAGCTGAACAATGCGCTCCTGTCCCGTTGCCGGGTTTATCTACTGCGCAGTATTCCCGTAGAAGATTTGCTCGGGCTACTGCAGTATGCGCTGCAGACGGATGATCAACTACGCGAGCGAAGTGTTCATGTGCCAGAAAATGTTTTGGGCAAGATTGCCCGCGCGGCCGATGGCGATGCACGCAGCGCCTTGAACTTGCTCGAAGTCGCTTGCGACCTGGCCAGGGAAGAGGGCGGTAAACTTCTGGTCGATGAAGACGTACTTAGCGAAGTACTTAGCGCCGATGTGCGCCGATTCGACAAGGGCGGTGATTATTTTTACGACCAGATTTCTGCCATGCATAAATCTGTGCGTGGCTCAGATCCCGATGCTGCACTGTATTGGTTTGTGCGCATGCTCGATGGCGGTTGCGATCCCTTGTATATCGCCCGCCGGGTAGTGCGTATGGCCAGTGAAGATATTGGTAATGCCGATCCACGCGCGTTGCAGCTGGCTCTGAATGCCTGGGATGTCCAGGAGCGTCTCGGTAGCCCGGAGGGAGAACTGGCTATTGCTCAGGCAGTTACTTATCTTGCAGTCGCGGCTAAAAGCAACGCAGTTTATAGTGCTTATAATCGCGCAGTGGCTGATGTGCGCCGGGAACCCAGTTACGAAGTCCCCATTCATTTGCGCAATGCCCCCACTAAGTTGGCGAAGAGCCTGTCTCACGGTGCTGAGTACCGCTATGCCCACAATGAGCCTGATGCTTTCGCGGCAGGAGAGAACTACTTCCCCGAAGAGATTGCAGACAGGCAGTATTACCAGCCGGTACCCCGCGGGCTGGAACTAAAGATTTCTGAAAAGTTACAGGTGCTGCGACGCCTTAACAGTGAAAGTGCCGAGCAGCGCTATAAAAACAAACCATAGCGTTAGGCAAAAGAGCAAGTCGAAAAGATTAGAAGGAAAAATCTATGCAGTGGCTGGCCATCGCCATAGGTGGTGCCTTGGGGGCAATACTTCGTCACCAGATTACTGTCTGGAGCTACCCGGTATTCAACGGGAAATTTCCACTTGGTACATTGATAGTGAACGTGCTGGGATCATTCCTTATCGGTATTGCTTACATATTGATCACTCACAGGGCAATGCTCGGGGAGGAGTGGCGTCTGCTGATTATGACAGGTCTGTTCGGTGCATTGACTACCTTTTCCACTTTCTCCCTAGAGAGCCTGATACTGTGGCACAATGGCCAGCCTTTGATGGCTCTTGGCTATATTGCCGGCAGTCTCATTTGCTGTCTGGCGGCTACGGGAGCCGCGGTCGCCCTGGCGACGCGTTATTTTTAACCAATATTTACTTTAATTTTGTTGTAGGAGCCTGATTACAGGCGAACTGGAAACGATGCTCGATCCCAAACTGATTCGCACGGATATGGACCAAGTGGCCGCGGCCCTGAAAAAACGCGGCGTGGAACTGGATACTGCCAAACTGGAAGCCCTCGAGGAGCGCCGTAAAGAGCTGCAGGTGCGCACCGAGAGTTTGCAAAACGAGCGCAATAGCAAATCGAAAAATATCGGGCGGGCCAAGGCTGCCGGAGAAGATATTGCTCCTCTGCTTAAAGAAGTCGAGTCCCTCGGGGGCGAGCTGCAAAATGCCAAGCAGGCGCTATCGGAGTTACAGGAAGAGTTGGATGCGATTCTGTCCGCGATTCCCAACGTACCAGATGCTTCTGTCCCCGAAGGCGAGAGCGAAGATGATAACGTGGAGGTACGTCGCTGGGGGCAGACGCGTACTTTTGATTTTGAAGTTAAAGACCATGTGGATCTGGGCTCTCAGCTCGGCGGTCTCGATTTCGAGATGGCGGTAAAACTCACTGGGTCGCGCTTTGCGGTGATGTCCGGTGAGGTGGCTCGCCTGCATCGCGCCCTTGCCCAATTTATGCTCGACACGCATATCGAAGAGCATGGCTATAAAGAGACCAATGTACCGGTGATCGTCAACAGTGACTCCCTGTACGGAACCTCCCAGTTACCAAAGTTTGAGGAAGACCTGTTCAAGCTCACCGATGAGCGCGGCTTTTACATGATTCCTACCGCGGAAGTGCCGCTGACCAATATGTATCGCGATCATATTGTCGAGGACAGTGACACCCTGCCGCACAAACTCGTAGCACACACAACCTGCTTCCGCTCCGAAGCCGGTTCACACGGTCGTGACACCCGCGGCATGATTCGTCAACACCAGTTTGAGAAAGTAGAGCTGGTATGGGCAGCACGCCCGGATCAGTCCGAAGAGGCGTTGGAGACTCTTACCCAAAATGCTGAGGCGATCCTGCAAAAGCTGAATTTGCCTTATCGCACCGTAGTGTTGTGTGGTGGTGATATCGGATTCGCCGCGCGCAAGACTTACGATATCGAAGTCTGGATTCCCTCTCAGGACAAGTACCGCGAAATCTCTTCTTGTTCCCTGATTGGCGATTTCCAGGCCCGCCGTATGAAGGCGCGCTGGCGCAACCCGGAGACTGGTAAGCCTGAGTTGTTGCACACACTAAACGGCTCCGGTTTGGCAGTAGGGCGCACCCTGATCGCGGTGCTGGAAAACTATCAGCGCGAGGATGGCAGTATCGAGGTGCCCGAAGTGCTGCGCCCCTATATGCGCGGCCAGGAGGTTATCTCCGCTGCCTAAATGCGGTGATTTAAAAGGGCGAACATTATGTTCGCCCTTTTTTCTTTGCTGGGTAGAATACAACCCACCGGCCTGTTTGATGGATTAATCCGTGCGTTATCTCCCGCTTGCATTCGATATAAAAGATCGCCCCAGCCTGATTGTTGGAGGCGGTTCTATTGCCACACGCAAGGCCCGTCTACTGCAAAAGGCGGGGGCTCGAATACTGGTGGTATCTCCGGATATCACAGAAGAGCTAAACCAGTTAGTGATCGAATCCAAAGGAAAGTGGCATCGGGTAACCTATTCTGCTGAGTATCTGGATCTGGCCGAGTTGGTGATCGCTGCAACGAATTGTCCTGAGGTCAATGGCTGTGTTTCCAGAGATGCGCAGAAGCGCCGCTTGCCGGTGAATGCTGTAGATGCCCCGGAGCTTTGTACCTTTACCTTTCCGGCGATTGTCGAACGCGGCGATCTCTCTATCGGAATCAGTAGTGGTGGGGCGGCCCCAGTTCTGGCTCGCCGTATTCGAGCCCAGCTTGAGGCACTGCTTTCGCCGGGGCTCGCTTCACTGGTGGATTTTGCTTCACGAATGCGCTCTCGTGTGAAAGATGCATTGCCGGAAACCCGGCGTAAGAATTTTTGGGAGTGGGTCTTTGCCGGACCTGTAGCCCGCCAGGTAGAGGCGGGTCAACTGGTGGATGCAGAGAAGGAGTTCTTAAGTGCTTTGCAGGACTGGCAGGGGAGTCCAAATCCGCCAGGGGAGGTCTACCTGGTTGGAGGTGGGCCGGGAGATCCAGACTTATTGACCTTTCGCGCACTGCGCTTAATGCAGCAGGCTGACGTAGTGCTCTACGACCGGCTGGTTTCTCCTGAGGTTTTGGACCTGGTGCGCAGAGATGCCGAGCGGATCTATGTCGGCAAAAGAAAGGCGTTTCATGCGGTGCCGCAAGACGATATCAATCAGCTATTGGTTGATTTGGCCAAGCAGGGTAAGAAAGTGCTGCGTCTGAAAGGTGGAGACCCCTTTATTTTTGGGCGTGGTGGAGAGGAAATCGACAAACTGGCTGACGCTTCGATTCCTTTTCAAGTGGTACCGGGAATAACCGCTGCAGCCGGATGTGCTAGTTATGCGGGCATTCCATTAACCCATCGGGATCATGCTCAATCTGTGCGATTTATTACCGGTCACCTCAAGGAGGGAAGCCTCGACCTGCCATGGAAAGAACTGGCTTCCGGCAGTCAGACACTGGTTTTCTACATGGGGTTAACAGGGCTGGAAAAAATTTGTGCAGAGCTTGTTCATCATGGTTTGCCGCAAAGTACACCTGCGGCGCTGATTGAAAAAGGCACTACCCAGGCACAAAGGGTAATAGTTGGTGACCTCAGCACTTTACCCACTCTTGCACATGAAAAAGCTGTGCGGGCGCCTACGCTCACCATTATCGGTGGTGTTGTCAGCTTGCATGAGAAATTGAGCTGGTATCAACCGGGCTAATACCCACAATTTTTGATTGGCCTTCAGCTTCTGGTGTTGGCACTGAACCTACCCTGACAGAAACTATACTGAAAAGGTCTTTCCGTCAGGTATAAGTGCCATGCTGCTGGCGATTATTCGCTTTTATTGCACCAATTTTGTGCGATTCTTTCTCCCGCAACAACCGGAGCTTCCGCAGAATGGCCCATTGGATTGTGATACCCGCCGCTGTAGCAATGAGTATCGTCAAAAGAAGGGGCTGGTGCGCTGGCTGTGGACCGGGGTTTCTCTGGTTATGCTGTGTTTTCCGCTTTTACCGTTAGTACTTGGCCTAACTTTTTTTACCGCTTTCTTATCCTTCGCAATTTTGGATGAAACTGCCTGATACTTTTTTATTCATCCAGCAATTCAGCCTTTGAGCTAAAGTGACATAACCTTGTGTCGTAGTGGGTGTAAGAATGCAGCTAGCCGCTAAGGCTAACGAATCAGATTTTCTAGTCTGGCCATTTATTAGTTATTGCAGTTTGAGCCGATAACGACTTTCTCCCTCTTTCAACGGAGAGGGATTTCCTTTTACCCAGTCGACATGGCCTTTACCGAAAAATGGGGACAGCGGGTGGCTGCTTTGCCCTGTAGCCATATGGAAAATACCGTGCTCCTCCCGCCCAGGTGACATAACCATTCGCTCTGAGGCGCCGTGAGTTGGGGATTGAAAACGGGGCATATGGGTATCCCCAGGCAGTTGGTCCTCGGGCATTGCGGTAAACCAATCTATGATCGAGACAGCTTTCGCTAGTGGGTGCCGGATCGAAACCGTGTTTTGTTCCCCCCAGGTTTGCTGTAACAGGGGTAATCCGCTTACCGACATCTTTTCCAGTACTTGATCAAGGGCGGCTAATTTAAGGGCTGTCCAGGATTCAAAGTCGGGGTTGAGCAAGTGTTGAGGCTCTTCTTGCGCGAGCGTCCAGATCGGATACTCGAATTGGCGTTTTAATTGACCGAAAGAAAAGTTGGGCTGAGACTTGCGCATAAAGGTAAGGATGGGGGCGGTGCTCAACTCCATGAACTTAAGGCGATAGTTTCGAACAATACGATATCCAACCGAATCGGGGCTGGCGCGTCCCCCCCAGTCCCGTACTAATTGGTAAGCCTCGCTGTAACCTTCCCGGTCTTGTAGGAATTCTGCCAGGTGCTGTTGCCAGCGCTGAAGAAAAATGGCGCGATCATCCAGTTGAATATCCAACAGTAACTGTTCATCAAACTGTTGACGGGCGAGTAGGTTATCGCGAATTTGCTGTTGGCGGGCTCCAAGGGCATAGCCGTGATCGCCCATAATTTTTAGCCAGTTACCACCTACGGTTCGGGCGTTAGCACTCCACAGGCGATGATTGGCAGGGTTGTAAATTCGCGGCTGTTCTTCCTTGGTGAGATAGCCATCCCAGTAGGTCTTACCTTCGGCCCAACTTACCGAGCGACTGCCATCAAAGCCAAATCGCCTGGGGATAGGCCCGGCGATTGTCCAGCCAATATTGCCTTCCCGATCGCCTACAAGAAAATTCTGGTGAGGTATGCCGATTGCCGGGCCCAGGTTTAATGCTTTCCTGGTGGTGGTAACAGACTCCATCTGTAATAAGTTCATATTGCCAGCGGGGATATCGTGGGCAACCCAACGATAGGCGAGAGGGATTCCACGGTGGTCTTTTCCGATAACAGGTCCCCAAATAGTTTTTTTCACTATGAGCGTTTCATCAGGGGCGCCTTTTACTTTGATAATTTCCTGTTCGGTAGCGAGATCCCGCCAGCCATCTGGGGTCAGGTATTGGGTGGCATCTGGGTTTAATACCAGTGGAATAAGGTCACCCCAATCTGCCCCGGTATTGGTGAAGCCCCAGACTACTGCGCCATTGCTTCCGGCGACTACGATTGGACCTCCGGGCAGGGTCACCCCACGAATAACCCTGTTGGTTCCGGGAATGTTCCAACCCGCGCGAAACCAGATATTGGGTACACTCAGCCCCAGATGCATATCGTTCGCGAGGATGGCGCCACCGTGTTCGGTTAATGCCCCACCAACAACCCAGTTGTTACTGCCATAAACTTTGTCATCGCTTTCCATAGCCTGGTAGGTAATAGGATCAGTTTTACCCAATAAAGAAGAGATAGGCGTTTCTGGAATGGTATTAACAGGTTCCTCATCGCCAACTAGCGGAGCATCCCAGATACCTCCGGCAGGGAAGTAGAATGCATAGAGGTCTTGCGGTAAGAGATCAGCGAGAGCGGTATCGCGCCTTTCGAATTTTCCCTCTTCACTTTGTAGTGTTAAGTACATGCTAAAGGTGGTCAGCAGGCTGTCGGCGGCATTCCAGGGCCTGGGTTCCTGCCCTAAAAGTAAATACTCCCAGGGCTTACTGCCAAGATGAAGCAGGCCGAAGTTTACCCCGCGTACATAGTGATCGAGTAGTTGACGCTGTGCCTCGGGCATTGCCTCAATATTTCTCTCGGCCCGCTTGCGAAACTGATGCCTGCGCACCTTTTTATCTTTTGGCAGCGCTGCAGGACCTACCAATTCAGATAGCTCTCCAGCAGATCTTCTCCGTAATAGGTCCATCTGGAAGAAGCGTTCCTGGGCATGTAAAAAACCTAAAGCAAAGGCGGAGCTATTGCGGTCAGGTGACTGGATCAAAACCACACCCTGTTCATCCCGGTGAATGAGTGCGGGTTCAGACAGTTGCCCGGTGACGATAATACCTTCGAGCTGGGGCAGGCTCTGTCTCCACCAGCCCCAGGCTGTAAGCAGGAGGATAGTAATGAACATCATAATTGCAATGTTTAAATACATTGTGCGGTTTTTTAAAAAAGACGAACTTAAATAAGACGAACGCACCATAGTTTTTTCCGTGCAGCGGTTACTTAAATTAATGTCCATTAAATCGTGTCTGTTTTGTCACGTTAAATAAGCCAGTTACCAGAGAACACACGTTGGTAACTTTTAGTGACGGTAATAACTTGCTTTTTGCGCCTTTGAACCTGTCTTTTCGCGCAATCCTTCACAAAACTGACCAGTCAAAAGAAAAAGGTCATATCGGGGTTTTAAAACCAAAAACGCAATCGTAAGATGGCGTGGAATAACAAAAATAATAAACCAGAACATCACGCTGTATAACAATAAATGCGAGGACGCGATGATGCACGATGTTGGTAACACCGTAAAAAACCGTCAATTTAATCTCTCCATCCTCTCTGGTGCTATAGCCTTCCTCACCGCTGTGAGTGCTGGTGTTCAAGCCGCTGAAATCGAGGAAGTCGTGGTTACAGCACAGAAGCGCGCGGAAAACTTGCAGGAAGTACCCATCGCGATTTCTGCATTTACCGGGGACAATATAAAAGAGTCCGGTGTCAAAAATCTGACGGACCTGGGGCGGTATACGCCAGGCGTTGAAATGCACAACGACACCGCCTTGCAGCCAACCTATAGCATTCGCGGTATTCAAACCAACGATTGGACTGTGGGGTCTGATCCAGCTGTTGCCGTCTATGTGGACGGCGTTTATACCGGCCGCGGTGCTGGTGCCGAAATTCCCCTGACAGATATAGAAAGGGTAGAAGTCCTTAAAGGTCCGCAGGGTACGCTCTTTGGGCGCAATGCCACTGGTGGGGCCATTCATATTATTACCACTAAGCCCCAGGCTGATAACTCGGTTGAGCTAAATCTCACCGCTGGAAATTATGGGCGCCAGTCATCTGATCTGCTTCTCAACCGCCAGCTCACCGATAATCTATATGCCCGTTTCTCGGCATCCACTAACCGTCGCGATCCCTTTGCGGATAACTTAGCGGGTGGTTTCTCGGTAGGAGACCAGGATACCCAGACCTACCGGGCATCGGTTTTATGGGAGCCCGCAGAGGATACCGAGGTGTTATGGCGTGCTGACTATGGCGTTATGGACCAAGGCAGCGCTTTGCGTACAACCATCGTGCCAAGCTTGAAAGGGGAGACGGATGTATTTGGGGATTTCGCTCTGGATACGCCCACGATTGAAGACAGAGATTCTTTCGGTACCTCCCTGACTGTAAGTAAAGATTTCGATAATTTGACCTTCACCTCGATTACCGCTTATCGAAAATTTGATGCGCACTTGCAGCAGGATGAAGATGGCACCGCCAACCCAGACCATATGTTTGGGTCGGCCAATATCGATGACCAGAGCCAGTTCTCGCAGGAATTCCGCCTTAATGGCGCCACCGATACGATTAAATGGACTCTGGGAGCCTCATATTCCCAAGAAAAGCTGGATCACACTACTTACGCCTATTTCACTACCGGCTCTGTTGAATCCTTTGCTGTTTATGAAGGGGTTAAAGCGCTCTATCCAGATCTGACTCAGACCCAGCAGGAGGACTTGGCGGTTATTAATCGGCAGTATTATGAGTCGATGGGGCTAGAGGGCGCCGCTAGTGCGACTTTTGTCTACGACCTGATGTTGCAAAGTGGGCAGGTGGATGAGTTGTTATTTGCCTTGGGAGCGCCAGACTATGTCACTGGCAGTATGCTGAATGCGGAACAAGTAGTAGGGCAGATGATGGCGGGCTTCCAGCCCTGGATAGCCTCTGATGCCCCCTGGAACGAGAATGTCCGCAACACCGGTGATTACCGCTCCACTGCTATTTATGGTGATATGACCTGGAGCATCACCGATAAGATGGATCTGACGGTGGGCGCTCGTTACACCTACGATAAGAAAGATTTCACTATCCAAACCGCCTATGGCAACAGCATTCCCCTGTCACTATCAGGTGGAGAGGTTGATCTGCTCGATGAAAAAGGCAATAAGATTGGCAGTATAGAGTTACCAGCAATTGACTTGGGCTCACAGCTTTTCGGAATCGCTTTCTACAACAATGGTCAAGCGGAGCTTAATTCCAAGCTGAGCGATAGTTGGAGTGATATTTCCGGTCGCATCGTGCTCGACTATCGCTGGACTGACGAGATGATGACCTATATCTCCCTGGCGGATGGTTTTAAAGCCGGTGGATTTAACAGTCTTAACTTTGGTCCGGGCGTTGAGTCGTCTTTCGATCAGGAAGATGTGGTCAACCTGGAAGTGGGGCTGAAGAGCAGCCTGTTCGACAACCGCGTACGTCTGAATGCATCCGTCTACACCTATGAATATAAAAACTTACAGGAGTTGGACCTAGTTGGTTATCCAATTCCCAGCTACAACCTGAGAAATGCTGATGCGGAAGGTACCGGTGCCGAGATTGAAGTGCAGTGGGCCGCTACTGATAGCCTATTTATTGCTGGTAACTACTCCTACCTGGACACCGAATTCACGGACTACCAGATAATAACGGCTATTGGCGAAACCGAGGAGGACTCGAAGGTTGGTCAGGCCAGGGTTTCTACCCCTGAGAGCAAGATCAATCTCATGGCAGAGTATACCTTTGACTTGGCTTCCGGCGGGGAACTCGTATTCCGGGGAGATTACAACTGGACTGATGAGCGGATCGGCTCTATCACCGATAGAACCCGCATAGTGGATGATTATCAACTATTTAACTTGCGAGCAGCCTGGAATAGTGACTCAGATAACTATTCGGTAGCCCTTTGGGTGCAGAACTTAACTGATGAAGAAATCGCCGGTGGTTACGGCGGTACCGGCGCTGCCATCGGGGCTAGCCCGGCATGGCGCTTTATGCCAAGGATGTATGGTGCAGATTTCACTGCGCGATTTTAATTCGTTTTTCATGTCAGCATGACGAGAGTGTGGGCCGGTTTTCCGGCCCTTTTTTTTGAGCGGTTTCTTCTTTAAGAAATAAAGTGGCGTGGATTAGATCATGTAGTTCTGCAGGCTCATAGGAATACACCTAAAACTGCGTATGATGATTTCAATAGAACTGAATTCTATCGTAGTTGATTATTGATATGACAATATTCGTAGGTGAAGCTTCCCTGGAAGAGTTTCAGCAGGAGGTTCTTTCAACTTATCAAAGGGTGCGGGGGGAGACAGAATGTCTTGCTGCGCCTCTGTCCGCAGAGGATATGCAGCTGCAGTCAATGCCCGATGCCAGTCCAACCAAGTGGCACTTGGCGCATACCAGCTGGTTTTTTGAAACATTTATACTCGCTCAGTACCTACCCAAATACCAACTCTTTGACCCACAATTCCACCACCTCTTTAATTCTTATTACAACAGCTTGGGCACACCCTATTCCAGGCCACAACGGGGCTTTATATCCCGCCCAGGAATTGAGTGTATCTACGCCTATCGACAATTTGTAGATACAGCCATTGAGCAGCTACTCAATGACCACCCTTTTACCTCAAGCATTAATGGGCTATTAGACCTCGGTATCAATCACGAGCAGCAACACCAGGAATTACTGCTGACGGATATCAAGCACGCACTTTCGATGAATCCAATGGCTCCCGCCTATAGTGACAGTGTTCCCGAAGATGAAGCAGAGAACGTCGCTGTACTGAGCTGGCTGGAAATTCCCGGTGGGTTTTATAGTATCGGCACTGATGGAGAGGATTTCTTTTTTGATAATGAGGGGCCCGCACATCAACAGTTTCTGCCTGATTTTTCCATAGCTTCACGTCTAGTAAGTAATGCCGAATACCTTGAATTTATTGAAGATGGCGGCTATCAACAGCATCGGCTTTGGTTATCTGATGGCTGGTCACTGGTGCAAAAGCACACCCAAAAACACCCTTTATATTGGCGTAAAACTGAGAATGGTTGGCAGCAATATACTTTACACGGTTTGCAGCCGATTAATGGTTTTGAACCTGTGCATCACCTGTCTTTTTATGAGGCGGATGCATTTGCAACCTGGGCCGGTAACAGATTACCCACTGAGTTTGAGTGGGAGGCGGCTGCCTGCCATCTACGTCAATTAAATCAGCTTGCCAGTGCCAATCTGCTGGAGAAGCGTTATTTGAAGCCTTTGGCTGCGCAAAATGGTCAAACCCAATTTCTAGGAGATCTGTGGGAATGGACTTCTAGTGCCTATTTGCCATACCACGGTTTCAAAGCTCACAAGGACGCGGTTGGTGAATACAATGGCAAGTTTATGTGTAACCAGAAAGTCTTGCGTGGTGGTTCTTGCTTAACCCCATCTGACCATATCAGGATCAGTTACAGAAATTTCTTTTACCCACATCAAGCGTGGCAATTTACCGGTATCCGATTGGCAGGAGATTAAAGTGAAGGCAGCCCTATCGTCAGTTACGGAAAATCAACTCCAAGATAACGAATTTTTGAGAGATGTATTGGAGGGATTGGGGGGGAGTAGAAAAACACTGCCCTGCAAGTACTTATATGACGAAGTAGGCTCTCGTCTTTTTGAGGAAATCTGCGATTCAAATGATTACTATCTGACCAGAAATGAGGCAGATATATTCGCGATTCATTTAGATAAAATTGCTGAGCGAATTGGGCCTGAAGCTTTGCTAATAGAGCCGGGGGCTGGTAACTGTGAAAAGGTAGAATCACTGCTTGCCGCATTGGATTCTCCCAAGGGCTACTACCCTATTGATATATCCCCAGAGATTTTGCTGGATGCCGAAAGACGAATAAAAAATGGACTACCTGGGATGCAGGTGTGGAGTGAAGTGGGGGATTTTACTCTGGCAGAGGTGTGGGACAATTTGATTAGTGTTCCCTCTCGCAAGAGGGTTGTTTTTTTTCCTGGCTCGACAATAGGTAACTTTGAACCTCTGGAGGCAGAGCGTTTATTGGAGTTATTTGCCTCTAACCTGAGCCCTGGTGATGGCTTAGTGATCGGTACAGATTTGGTCAAAGATTCAGTGACTTTGGAGCGGGCCTATAACGACAGTGATCATATTACTGAGAAATTTAATTTGAATATTCTGCAGAGGATTAATAACGAGCTAGGGGCGAATTTTGATCTATCTCTGTTTGCGCATCGTGCATTTTACCACTCGTTGCGTCAGCGGGTGGAAATGCATCTGGTTTGCCTTAAGAGTCACAGTGTTTCTATTGCGGACACAAGAATAGATTTTATTGAAGGGGAAACGATTCACACTGAAAATAGCCATAAGTATTCTATTGCTGGGTTTAATAGTTTGCTCACTCGTAGTGGATTTGAGCCAGTGTGCTTTTGGCAAGATCCCGCTGAGACTTATGTGATTCATTATGCCCAAGCTATATAGGATCAAGATATTGGAGTGGTGGTTGAAAAAAGCTATCTTGCCTCTAGTCTTCGTTGCCTCACTGGCCGGTTTTGTTGCCGCTGAAGGTACTGATGATACTGCCGCTCTGATTGTTTATAAACATCCATTGTGCTTTTGTTGTAACAAATGGATTACTCATTTAAAGGAAAACAATCTAGAGGCTACCTCCGTTTTTAAAGTAAATATGCAGGGAGTTAAGCGTAAGTGGGGTATCCCCAGGGGACTGGAGGGGTGCCATACGGCAGTTTGGCATGATAAATACATCTTTGAAGGACATGTGCCGGCCTTGCATATACAGAAGTTTCTGGCCGCACCTCCAGACGGTAGTGTGGGTTTGATGGTTGCGGGGATGCCCGTTGGAAGCCCCGGAATGGAGATGGAGGATGGAGAAAAATTTGAACCCTACAATATTTACTTGCTGCTAAAGAACGGTGATTACCGTTTGTATGCTCGTATTGAAAAGCCGGATGAAACCTAGCTGCTTAGACCTTTCACTTAGAAAAGCTTAAGTCTTAAGGTGTCATTCTTGTGAAACTATTTACATAGTTGCATACAATATAATCCAAAAATAGCTTACCAATACGCTGATAATACTGACAGGCAGCATTAGAAAGAAAAACTGCCAAAAGTTAAAGGGTTTAACTCCAAATTTTTCTGCTTGTTGTAATACAATCACATTACTGGCAGCGCTAATTATGAATAGATTGCCGGCCACTGTTGATATGGCAGAGAGCATCATTAATATCTGGGTATCCTGTTGGTGCAAGAGGTTAAGGTAAATCTCAACTACTGGCACATTGGAAAATAATTGGCTGGCAAAGAAGCTGACAAAAGCAACGGTTTCTGGTTCGGCCAAATCAATATTGGTTACCTGAAGGAAATGTTGAAGTGACCCCGATTGAAGCAAGGATCCCGTCACTACAAACATGGAAATAAAAAAGAATAGGGTGGGCCAGTCTACTTCTCTTAATATGCGCCTGCGCTCGTGACTGGCAATATAGATAGGTAGGCAGGCAGCCAGACCAATTTGCCCAATAGTGGGGTGATAGATTCCGTCTACATTGTGCAATATACTTGCAAGAATAATGAATATTAATAAAAGAGTGGCAGATAGAAGCGCTGGCCACTTCTGAGTAACTTCCTCTTCCCCTTTGTATTCTCTTGTGGCTTCATAATTAATGATATCACTGGTTTTGAAGAAACGTTTCAACCATATTATTGAAAAAAGCATAATGATGATGGCGGGAATGAGAATCCACTGCGTAAAAACGACAAACATATTGTCGAAATTCCCGGCGTTGGCTATCAGTATGTTTTGTGGATTACCCACGGGAGATACCATGCTGCCGATGGTTACAGTTGCGCACAGAGTTATCAGGAGAGGGATCAGTCCCCATTTCATATTTCGTGCTAAGACTATCGCAATGGGGACACCAATCACTGCGGCGGCGTCATTGGTAAGAATGGCTGCGCATAATGCCATCACAAGGATATAGCTTGTCAATACTAAACTTGGATGTTTGATTGAGAGAATTCGATGGCTGATCTGTGCGGATATACCGGTATCATATAGGGCTGAAGCAATAGAGAAAACAGAAAATAAATAAAGTATTAGATCCCAATCTATGGCAAAAAAGGCTTCATTTAAACTAATCTGGCGCATTAAAAGTAAAGCAATTGCGCCAAAGGTCATGATGTGCCAAATGCGAATGATGGATGGAAGCCACTGCCGCACGGCAATCAATATAAAAATGATTGCCGATACAATTAGGCTAATGGACATTGGCACAGCCTCGGACTACGTCTCTGCTAACTGCTACTCTGAGAATCATTGAACGGTTCTTTTGGTTGGTATTAGGGTTCCTATCTGGGCAGAGAAACCACAACAATAAGACTTATTTATGAGTTTAAACAAACCTCTTCTCTTTACGAACTTCTTCGCAGGAGATGTGGTTGCAGGTTTGGGTCCCTATTTGGCGATTTATCTGTTGTCGGCCATGCACTGGAAGACCGGAGATATCGGCATTGTTCTGGCAATCGGTGGCATTACAACTGTTTTGCTACAAACTCCCGCCGGTGCATTTATCGATAGCACCCGATTAAAGCGTGCACTGATCGCCTCTTGCGGCGTCATTATAGCGATTGTCTCTGTCGCTATTGTTGCGCTAACCAATCACAAGCCTGTCATCTATGGCTCCCAGGTATTAATGGGGGCGGCAATCGCTTTTGTAGCTCCCTCTATTGCGGCGATTACTCTGGGAGTCTGTAGCGATAAAACTTTTACCTTACAAACCAGTGCCAACCAGGCTGCTAATCATGCGGGCAATGTTTTTGCCGCAGCAATTGCCGGAATTGTGGCGCTGACGATTGCAGCTGAAGGGGTTTTCTGGTTGATGGCCATTATGGGTGTGTTAATGGCTATTTCTGTTGCATTTATTCCCGCTAATTCTATTGACCATATACGCGCTCGGGGCGGTGAAAAACGCGATGCTTCTGGAAAAAAGGAGCCAGCCGGGTTTTCCGTGCTGCTCACCGATAAACGCCTGATCGCTTTGGCGGTGAGCGTCTTCCTGTTTCATTTTGGCAATGCGGCCATGCTACCTCTGGTTAGCCAGAAGCTTTCACTGAATTCGAACGTGAATCAAGCGATTGCCTTTACCTCGGCTTGTATTATTGCTGCACAATTTTGGATGATGTTGATGTCACTTATGTGTGCGGCCAAGGCAGATGACTGGGGCCGTAAAGTTATCTTTATGATTGGGTTCTGTATTAACCCAATTCGCGCAGTCCTATTTATGTCGACAGATAATCCATTCTTTCTGGTGGCAATACAGTCATTGGATGGTGTTGCCAATGGGATCTTCGGGGTGATTATCATCTTGATGTGTGCCGACCTTACCAGGGGCACGGGACGCTTCAATATTACTCAAGGAGCCATGGCCGCTCTGGTGGGGATAGGGTCTGCTTGTAGCAACTTCTCGGCAGAATATGTTGCACAGTTCTTTGGGTATGGTGCAGCCTTTCTGACTCTGGCGGGGATAGCCACCATTGCTGCGATTTTCTTCCTGATCTTTGTTCCGGAAACTATGCCTAAAAAAGAGGATGGTCCTCAGTAATAGCTGGCGTTACTTGGCGCTTATCCCAACATATACCGGAGTTGGTTATATACTGATGATATTCGTGCAATTTTATCGGGGTTCAATAACCCCGCGCGTTTCGCGAAATCCGCTCTGCCCGGATGGCTCGGGGCAGCACCAGGCCCGGCACCCAGAGGGAGAGCAGGGCAGGTCATTAGCAATAGCGGGGCCCGGTATATGACTGATCAGTTTACCCCCGCCATAGGCCTTGGAAACTGTCATATTCAAACTATTTTTGGCCGTGTACACCGTCCAGTTCCATGGATAGAAACCCGGTGCCGCTGGTATGAGACCCCGGACGGGGACTGCCTCGCTTTACTTACCCCACGCCCATTGGTGGATGACCCGGATCTTCCACTGGTTCTGATTCTCCATGGTTTAGGTGGCTCTGTGGCCTCTCCCTATGTTCAGGGCATGATGGATTCTCTTCTCTCGCACCACTACCAGGTTGCGGTCATGCATTTTCGCGGCTGTGGCGGGGTGCCGAACAGATTACCGAGGGCATATCACAGCGGTGATAGCGAGGACCCTCGCTGGATGGTTGAGCAGTTAAGGGGAGAACTACCCGCGACACCCATTATGGTGGTCGGATACTCACTGGGTGGTAATGTGCTGCTTAAAATGCTGGGCGAGGATGGAACCTGTAGCCCGGTTGCCGCTGCCGTGGCGATTTCTTCGCCAATGGACCTCCATGCCTGTAGCCGTAAAATCAATACTGGCTTGTCCAAGCTGTACCAGCGCCATCTGCTGAGTTGCCTGCGTCTCACCCTAAAACAAAAGGCTCAAGACCCCTGTATCGCTGCAGCACTACCCAATGTGGATGATGCCACGCTTTTTGCCAATTTCCGTTGTTTCGACGATACCTTTACTGCGCCACTGCATGGATTTCGGGATGTCGATGACTATTACACCAAGGCTTCGAGCAAACATCTGGTACGAGAAATTGGGGTGCCGACATTGATCATTAATTCCGTAGATGACCCCTTCGTTTGCCCATCTGCCATCCCTGAAAAGAAAGAGGTGAGTTCTATGGTGCAGTTGGAGGTTACCCTGCAGGGAGGGCATGTGGGATTTGTCGGGGGATCTCTGTGGCGGCCAAGTTATTGGTTGGAGCACAAAGTTCCGAAATTTTTCGACTCTGCCATTTTGCGGGATAAAGGCTGAAAACTCAGCGCCGCTGTCGCGACGCCGATAAGCCCCCCCTTAGCAACACTGGCTTCCAGTTGCAGCCTGATCACCGACACCTTCCGAGAAAGGCATTTCGCGGCCACAACCGGGAAATAATCCGAAGTGCTGTGAAAAGTCGCCGATAAAATCAAAGTGGGGGGCCAGTCGTGTTTTTGCCAGCATTTTCCAGGTATTACCACATACGGGGAAAACCCGCCCCTTTTCTATCCGGTGGTGCCCATCCAGAGTAAAAGCGGATGGCTGTCCTGAAATGGTGCCCTTATATATCACTGCCTGGCCGTAGTCCTCACAGTCCTTCTCCAGCCCCGATAATTTGAACAAACGGTAGGTGGCGGAATAAAAACGGACGGCGCCACAACGAGCGAGTAGAGCCTCATTGGTTACTTCTAAAGGGCGGCTTTCAACCAGGCGGCTGTCGCGGAAGCCATTGACTTGAGCAAGCTCCAAAAAGTCATTCCAGTAAAGTGCACCACCCAGGCACTCACCCACCAGCTCAGGGTCTGTGCACAGCGAATCGGGGACACGGCGATCGGCATAAACATCGGAGAAGTAAAATTCACCGCCCTCTTTGAGTAATCGATGCAGGCCCCGAAGTACCGCGCCTTTGTCTGTAGAAAGATTCACAACACAGTTGGAGACGATCACGTCAAAGCTGCCGGGTTCCAGACCGAGTTCCTCAAGCTTTTCGATATAACCGTGCAGAAAAGTTACATTGTTATAACCAAATTTTTCTGCGTGGTAACCCTGGTGTTGTCGGGCAACCTGCAATTGCTCATCGGTCATATCCACACCGACCACTTCGCCGCTCGGCCCCACCAGCTGCGAGAGTAAATAGACATCGCGGCCGGAACCGCAGCCGAGATCAAGCACCCTGCAACCCTCTAAAAGTGGGGGACACACAAGCCCGCAACCGTAATAGCGGGATAGGACTTCCGGGTGGATACTGGCCAGCAGTGGTTTCAACCAGCCGGGCACGGCACTGGCATCGCAGCAGGCATCGGTTTTTAGATCCGATGAGCTTTTCAGTTGGCGGCCGTAGTAGTCCTGAACAATATCGTGCATTGGGGCATACCTTTCGCAGAGTGATTTTCCTTTCGGGCGCTGGGCGCCTTTGCGGGGCAATTTTTACCTCTCCTTCCTCTTTGTAACAAGTGTCGTCTTTCTACGACTAAGTATTTTCTTGGTTTAGATTATTAGTGTGTAGCGAGGTCTTAAAGTTGCCTTTTGGTGTCAAGGTGGGCTGGTTGTTAGATAATCTTCGCTTTTTGGTTAATATCGCCGGTTTCCGCTTCGATTTTATGAGGGACCGTAATTGAGCGATTTCCTTGCCCCTGATACTTCGTCTGAAACGAGACCCGAAACGAAAGTTGAGGACTCTTTGCAGAATCCCCAGTTTCTCGTGGACTTGCGCCAGCAGATGCTTCGCTTTGCCAGCCTGCAGTTGCAGGACGCTCAACTGGCCGAAGATGCGGTGCAGGAAGCTCTTATGGGAGCCCTAAAAAATTCCCGCAGTTTCACTGGCCGTTCGGCCCTTAAAACCTGGGTGTTTGCCATTCTAAAGAACAAAATTGCCGATATTCTACGGCAACGGCAGCGTTTCGTTGATGCGGACCAGCTAGTGCGCGGTGATCGCGAGGAGCACGATCACAATGAGCTGTTCGATCAAACGGGCCATTGGCGAAAGGATGAGCGCCCCAAAAAATGGGCCGATCCTGAGTCCGCTATTCACGACAAGCACTTTTGGCGGATCTTCGATGCTTGCCTCAATCACCTGCCATCTCGCCAGGCGCAAATATTTATGATGCGGGAGTTTATCGAGTTGGACAGTCACGAGATCTGTGCTGCGGCGGAAATCTCGGTGAGCAACTTAAATGTAACACTGCACCGGGCGCGCCTGCGGCTGCGAGAGTGCCTTGAGGACAATTGGTTTGGTGTGGAGGGCTAAGTTAATGAAATCGTGTCGGGAAGCAACGCGGTTGATGTCCGAGTCCCAGGAGCGAAACCTGTATTTCAGTGAGCAGGCCGGTCTTAAACTGCATTTGGCTATGTGCGCTCCGTGCCGGAACTTTGGCAAGCAGCTCCGAATTCTTCGCCGTATCAGCAAATCCTATGCCGAGGGCGGGCCGGAAAAAGCTGAAGATTAATACTTTCTGTTAACTTCCAGCGCCATTAACCTAGTTGAGTGGATTAGTTAGGCGCTGGAAGAGGTTCACCGCTACCTCCGCGGAGCGGCTACATGCCGATAGGCAATATGCCCTCCGACAAAGTGGGGTTCATACCAATAGGTTCCGCAACGCTCGTAGGTCACATTGCCGATCGTCACTCTGACACAACTGGGTGGCAGGGTGTACAACCAACCACCCACACCCACTGCGGTCACACCCCAGTAAGCCGGGCCTGGATAGGGCCAGTGGCGCGGGCGCCAGGGTGGGGGGTAGGGTGGGTGATGATGTCCCGGGCGAACTGGATAAAACGGTGGATGGCCCGGGAACCTCCGCTCAAAGTCCCCCCTGGCAAACTCACCGTGGAAGCCACCACCGGGCATAGGGCGAACGGCATTGAAATGCCCTCCTACATTGAATTGGGCACCGCCCCCGCCAAAGTGACCTCGCGCCTCCACCTGTGGGCTGAATATAGTGGCGAGGAAAACTCCAGAAAGGAGCAATGGCGCAGCCCATAGTGACAAGGCTCGCGACTTGCGATACTTAATTTGGATCATTGTGGGGCCTCCTGCTTGTTGGGCTCGGCCTTCTTAAACTTGATCTGCTTGAGCTTCTCGATGGCGGGAGTGAACTCTTTTGCCGCTTCTGGCTTAGCCTGCATCCACTTTAGCGTCGCGATAAAACGCGGTTTGGCTGGGTCGCGGGTATTGACCGTGGAGATGCGCAGTGGGAGAGGTTTATCTCCAACCTGGATCCAAATCTCCCAGTCCAGGTTCTCGGAGCGGAAGGCCCAGTGCTTGGTGCGCTGCCCGTAGATCATAGGAGAGTTAACCAGGAAACCTTCTTTGATCCCGGCCCAGGCATCCGGTTTACGGCCCCACTCGAGCAGATCCGCAAATGGCACTTCAATACCGTAGTCTTTCGCCGCCTTGGTGAGCACTTGGTTGGTCGGCTGCGAGGCCTGCATTTCAGCAAAGTAGCCATTGCGTGGGGCGATCATGGTGAACTTGTCACCGTTGTGAATGAAGTTGCGGGTGATCGAATCTGTAGTCAGGTCTACCCGCAGCTTTTTGGGAGGCATGGCCAAATATTTGACTTTGCCGCCAATTAGCAACTTCTGTTCATTCTCAAGGACTACATCGGCAAAAATCCTGGCGTTAAACATCAGCGTTTTCATGCTTGCCAGGTATTTCCCCATTGCCTTCAGGGCCTCCATGGCTTTGGGATCGATCGCCTCGCCATTTTGTGCAACACCCGCCAAGGGCTGGGTGTTCTGACCCTGTTCGCTTTGGCCCTGTCCATTCTGACCTTGTCCGGTTGTGCCATCTGTCGGCGCGGGTGTTTGGCCTTGACCACTAGTGCTACCCGAGGGTGGCTGGGGTTGGTCCTGTTCGGTTGCGTTGTCTGAGGGCGCGGGGGGCTGGCCCTGCCCGGTAGAGTTGTCAGTGGGGGCAGAGGGTTGATTCTGCTGTGGATCGCTAGAGCTATCCTGTGGGTCCTGAATAGGCGCGCTGCCTGGCTGAGGCGGTGGGGGAGTGGGCTGTGCGATTGCGGCCGGAACCAATGCCATCGACACCGCGAGAAGCAGTGCCCTGGTGTGGTAGCCAAATAGGTGAGGGGCAAGCATATACGGATACCTCCCAGTACAAGCTCAAGTTAGTGGCATCAAAATCAGTGTAGAGGAGATGGGTGTGACCAACTGGACAGGATTGCCGGCTTTGCTGACTGGTGCTTCAGTATTTAGGGGCTATGCGCTGAGAGGTAAGTTTGGTTGCCGGGTTTCTATTTGAGCTATGCTAACTTGTTTGCTAGAGTCCAAAATAAGATTTTGTGGTCCCGTTGTTCTTATGAACCTAGTCAGGCTGTCTTTTTTATTGATCGCGCTGCTGGTCTTCCAGACCGCAGGTGCTTTCTATGACAGTCACGAAGAACTACAGGATGTTACCAGCCACCTTCCGCCCCACCATCTGGACCAGTCCGACAGCAACGGTGAATCTGGGGCGTCAGACTCAAATCCCGATCTAAATGTAGTTGCCAAAACGTTGCTCCCTGCCGATGAATCAGGCTCCAAGGCACCGCTTCTAGATTTTTGTAATCACTGTTGTCACTGCCATGGCAGTACCGTTGCCGGCCTGCTTGGTCAGTCATTCCAACCCCTTCTCTGGGGTGTTATTTCCTATCGTGAAGTATTAAGTGCCGCTGTTCCCAGTGGTTACTTTTCTCCCTTGCTGCGCCCACCTATAACCCAAGTCTGATTGCTCAATTGTTGCGCGAGTAAAGGCAGAGCTTAATAAACCTGCTTGCGCCTGTGAGATGTGATTTTGGGAGATATCCATGGAATTTTTTCGCACGCTCTTTGCGAGTGTGATCTGTCGCTGTGCCCTATGGCCGCTCGTGGCGACAGTTTTATTTGTTCCTGTGCAGAGTTTGTCTGCACAGAGGGGGGAAAAGCTGACACTGTCGGATGCAATCGAGTTAACACTCGCGCAGAACCCACAGCTGGCAGTATTCCCATTGCAGCGTATCGGCTTGACTGGTGCGGCACAGACAGCGGCACTGCGCCCGGCTATAAATCTGGGTTTGGAATCGGAGTATGAATACTACGGCCCTGGAGATGGCTACTCCGCAGAAAAAGAGCTGGAACTGACCGTTTACCTGTCATCGGTGATTGAGCTGGGTGGAAAGCGTCAGGCTCGAATAGATGCGGTTAATGCCCAGCGTGATTTGCTGATTGCCGATGAGCAGGCTAAGGCACTGGAGCTGCTGGCCGAGGTGCTTCGTCGCTACGCGGAAGTATTGGCCGCAGAGGAGCTACTGGTTCTTGCTAAAGAAAAGGTCGCTTTGGCGGAAGACACCCTGGATGCTGTGTCGACTAGGGTAAGTGCTGCGGCTAGCTCTGTTTCTGAGCGAATGCGCGCGGAATCGGCCCTGGCCAATGCCAAGCTAGCCGAGGAGGGTGAGCAGGCCATGCTCGGGTACTACAAGCATGCTTTGTCGGCGCTGTGGGGAGATCCCGGAATGGAATTTGAGGTGGACTCCAGTGAGCTCTACCGTTTTGGTCCCGGCGCCAGTTTTGAAGAGCTTTATGCCCGAGCTCAAGATAACCCCGCGATTGCCCGATTTGCCTCTGAGGAGCGGGTACAGGCCTCTAAGCTGCGGATTGCTCAGACCAGATCCAAACCTGATGTGGAGTGGTATTTGGGCTATCGAAAAAATAACGCCGAGAAAGAAACCGCAGTGATGGGGGGTGTTACCGTGCCCCTATTTACTGCCCAGCGCAGCCGGGGTTCCTTGCTCACCGCAATGAGTGAACTGGATGAAGTTGTTCTGCGCCGCAATGTGGCGCTTTCACAGCTGTATCCGCAGCTCTACCTGACCGTAGTCAGCCGCGAGCAGGCACTCAGAACTTTTTACACTCTGCAGGATTCTGTCATTCCAAAACTTCGCGAGGCCTTGAAAGAGATCGATCGCGCATACCGCCGTGGGCGGGATTCCTATGTGGAATTGATTTCCGCTCGGGAGGAGTTGCTCGCCGCCGAGCGGTCTCGAATCCAAGCGGCGCAAACCGTGTTGTTGTACGGCGCAGAGATAGAACAGCTGACCGCTGGGCCCCTCGGGCCTCCCGGTACTGAAGGCAGCAAATGATTTTGGTTGGAATTATGAATAAATTAGCAAAAGCGATTCAGTTGGTTTTCCTTTCGCTGCCCTTTCTTATTTTGGGGCTTTGTATCGCGGGCCAGGTTTATGCAGGAGGGGACCACGGTGGACATACCTATGATGCAGATTCCCATATTGAACAGGGCCCGAACGGTGGCCGACTATTGAAAAAAGGTGATTTAACGGTAGAGCTGCTTATTGATGAAAGCGGAGTACAACCGGAATTTCGTGCCTGGGTTACTCGTGATGGCAAATCGCTCAACAATGCCCGTCTCACGGTGACTTTGGAAAGGCTCGGTGGTGATCTTGAGCAAATTCCTTTTACGTGGGAATCCAGCACTGGGTATTATCGGGGCGAAGGCATCGTGGTGGAGCCTCATTCCTTCGATGTCGTGGTCTCTGTTTTTTATAACGGTAAGCGTAGTGAGTGGGAATATGAATCCCACGAAGGACGTGTGCAAATCTCAGCACCGATGGCAGAAAAAGCCGGAATTAAAACGGCGGTCGCTGGTCCCGGTACAATTAAAGAAAGCGTAACTCTGTATGGCAAAACCGCGATTGATCACCGCAGTATCAGCCATGTGCGGGCGCGCTATCCCGGAACCGTTGTCAGTATTGAAAAAGCGCTGGGAGACTTAGTAGAAAAAGGGGAAAAGCTCGCAACTATTGAATCCAATGACAGCCTGCAAACATATTCCTTAGTCGCACCGATCAGCGGGCAGATCATCGATAAGCAGACCAGTCGTGGTGAATTCAGCGGTGAGCGGGTGTTATTCACCATCGCAAACTACACCCAGTTGTGGGCTGAACTACAGGTATTTCCCACCCGCCGAAGTCAGATCAGCCGAGGCCAAAAGGTTTCCATCGTCGCTGGGAACCGCACCTTCGATTCAACGATTTCCAGTCTCGCTCCCGGCGGTAACGGCCAGCCCTTTGCAATCGCAAGAGTTGCTATTGAAAATCCCAATGATCTCTGGACTACGGATCTCATGGTTCAAGGGCAGGTGATAACCAGTGAAAACCCTGTGCCTCTTGTAGTGGAAAACCGAGCCCTACAACCATTTCGAGATTGGACGGTGGTGTTTATCAAAGTGGGGGATGCCTACGAGATACGTCCGCTGAAGTTGGGAAGAAGCGATGGCAGAGTGACCGAAGTGCTAAGTGGTCTCAATGTGGGTGACCGTTATGTCACCGAGAACAGCTACCTGATCAAAGCGGATATCGAAAAATCCGGCGCTGCCCATAGCCACTAAGAGAGACCAGAAGATGATTGAAAGCATCCTGCGTTTCTCTATTGAGCGACGCTACTTCGTGCTGTCCCTGATTTTTGTATTGGTGGGACTGGGAGTCTGGAGTTACCAGAAACTCCCAATTGACGCAGTCCCCGATATCACTAACGTCCAGGTACAGATTAACACCGAGGCCCCTGGCTATTCGCCTTTAGAGGCGGAACAGCGGATTACCTATCCGGTGGAGGCCGCACTCGCCGGCCTGCCCGATTTGGAATATACACGCTCCCTTTCCCGCTATGGACTTTCCCAAGTAACGGTGGTTTTCAAGGAGGGTACAGACCTCTATTTCGCCCGCAATTTAATCAATAGCCGGCTCGGCGCTATTAAGAGCAATCTTCCACCGGAGCTGGAACCTGAAATGGGCCCCATTGCTACCGGGCTCGGTGAGATCTTTATGTACACCGTGGAGGCTCTACCCGGCGCTATCCAGGCGAACGGGCAGCCCTACGATGCCACCGCCTTGCGGGAAATTCAGGACTGGATCATCAAGCCGCAATTGTCCCTGGTGCCCGGTGTGACGGAAGTAAACACCATCGGTGGCTACAACAAGCAGTATCACGTAACCCCAGACCCCCGCCAGATGCTCAGCTTCGACGTTTCTATGGAGGATATTGCTGAAGCCCTACGCCGCAATAACGAGAGTCGCGGTGCCGGTTATCTGGAGAATAATGGCCGTCAACTTTTGGTGCGTTCACCGGGTCAGCTGCAAAATATCGCTGAAATCGAAGATGTCGTTATCACCAGTCGTGCCGGTGTGCCAGTAAAAATCTCTGACGTGGCCGAAGTGGCTATCGGCAAAGAGTTACGCACTGGCGCAGCTACTCGCGACGGTAAAGAAACCGTATTGGCTACTGCCATG
Organism: Microbulbifer variabilis; assembly: GCF_020524905.1. Lineage (GTDB taxonomy): Bacteria > Pseudomonadota > Gammaproteobacteria > Pseudomonadales > Cellvibrionaceae > Microbulbifer > Microbulbifer variabilis_A. The sequence goes on from NZ_JAIVKI010000007.1 coordinate 115,882, forward strand.
ATGCTGGTAGGGAAAAATTCCCGCGAGGTTGCCCGCGATGTGGCTGAGGCATTGGAACGGGTGAAATCCACCGTGCCCGAAGGTATCAAGGTGGAGGCGGTTTATGATCGTACCACTTTGGTAGATAAAGCCATCGCTACCGTGCAGAAAAATCTTATCGAAGGCGCTCTGCTGGTTGTCGTGGTGTTATTTCTGTTATTGGGGAATATTCGCGCGGCCTTTATCACCGCAGCCGTAATTCCGCTCTCCATGCTCGCAACCATTTTCGGTATGGTGCAAACTGGTGTTTCCGCCAACTTAATGAGTCTCGGTGCCCTCGACTTCGGCCTGATTGTCGATGGGGCTGTGATTATCGTGGAGAATGCGATTCGCCGACTTGCCGAAGCACAGCATCGCAAGGGGGGCAAACTGCCTCTGTATGAGCGTTTGGAGTTAGTATTCCAGGCGACCAACGAAGTGATTCGCCCAAGCTTGTTTGGTGTGCTGATTATTACCGTGGTGTATATCCCTTTGTTCACGCTTACCGGCGTGGAAGGCAAGATGTTCCACCCCATGGCCGCCACTGTGGTGATGGCCCTGCTGGCCGCACTGGTGCTTTCATTGACTGTTGTTCCAGCAGCGGTGGCTGTTTTCCTTACTGGCAAAATTAGCGAGAAAGAAAACAAGCTAATCGTAGCCACCAAATCCCTATATAAACCACTGTTGATAGCGGCTATGAAGGTGCGTTGGCTGGTGCTTTCCGGAGCGCTCGCACTGGTACTGTTCTGTAGCTGGCTAGCCACTACTTTGGGCTCCGAATTTATTCCACAGCTCAATGAAGGGGATATAGCACTGCACGCCTTGCGAATTCCCGGTACGGGTCTAGAGCAATCGGTAGAAATGCAACGATTGTTGGAGCAGCGTATTAAGGAGTTTCCCCAGGTCGATAAAGTATTCGCGAAAGTTGGTACAGCAGAAGTGGCGACAGATCCAATGCCGCCCAATGTGGCCGATAATTTTGTGATCCTGAAACCCAGGGACCAATGGCCCGATTCGAAACTGCCACAGGAACAATTGGTGGCAGAAATCGAAGAAGCCGTACGCCAGTTGCCGGGTAATAACTATGAATTTACCCAGCCAATCCAGATGCGTTTTAACGAACTGATTTCTGGGGTACGTGCCGATCTGGGTATCAAGGTGTTTGGCGATGATCTGGATCAGCTGGTCGCTTCCTCCAATGAAATCCTGGGCGTATTAAATGGAATTGAAGGGGTTGCCGATGCGAGAGTAGAGCAGGTGGAGGGGCTTCCGGTACTTTCTGTAGTGCCTAAGCGCATTGCGCTCGCCCGTTACGGTATCGACCTGCAGACCCTGCAGGATCTGGTCTCCACTGCTATCGGTGGGGAAGAGGCTGGATTGATTTATGAAGGTGATCGCCGTTTCCAATTGGTGGTACGCCTGTCAGAGGGGTTGCGCAGAGACTACGAAAATCTCGGCGACCTGCCTATCCCTTTACCTGCTGATAGCCAATTGGGCAGCTATGTCCCCCTATCTGAAGTGGCGAGCCTCGAAATGACGCCGGCCCCTAACCAGATCAGCCGGGAAAATGGTAAGCGCCGCGTGGTGGTAACAGCCAATGTTCGCGACCGTGATTTGGGATCTTTCGTTGAAGAAGCGAGGGCACGTATCGAACAGCAGGTTTCCCTACCCGCAGGTTACTGGTTGGCTTATGGTGGCACCTTCGAACAGCTGGAATCGGCCAGTACTCGCCTGTCGATCGTGGTACCGCTAACGCTGTTGGTAATCCTCGGTTTACTGGTCATGGCCTTTGGCTCTTTTAAGGATGCCCTGATTATCTTTACTGGAGTTCCCTTGGCCCTAACTGGGGGTGTTTTAGCCCTGTGGTTGCGAGGTATGCCCTTGTCGATTTCGGCGGGTGTAGGTTTTATTGCGCTATCCGGTGTCGCGGTGTTAAACGGCCTGGTGATGCTCTCCTTTATCCGCCAACTGCGCCAGCAGGGCGGCGAGCTAATCACTTCCATTATCGACGGGGCCATGATCCGCTTACGCCCGGTGTTGATGACTGCATTGGTGGCCAGCCTCGGTTTTGTACCTATGGCCTTGAACGTAGGTACCGGGGCTGAAGTGCAGAGACCTCTAGCCACGGTAGTGATTGGAGGAATTATTTCTTCGACATTGTTGACGTTATTTGTATTGCCGCTGCTTTATCGGATTGTACATGGAAGAGAAGAGGCTAATAGGGCTACTACGATAGCCGAATAAACTGACCAGCTTACTCATACTATCTCAGGGAGTTAGAGCTAGTATGAGTTGGACTCCTATTGCAAATCATACGAAAGTTGACAAATACGTCTCCACTCTGTCTGGCCTAAGCATACTAGCGCTTCGACTCTTTGAATCGCAGATGATTTTTTAATAGTCATGGTTTTCAGCGCAATTTAACTCACATCTGAAATTTAGAGTATCCAACCACAGTTAGGAGCTTCTAAAAAAATCTAGGTAACTGGAAGTTTAAGTTGTTTGTAGGAGTGTTCTAGGGAATTGCTTGGTTCACATCCTTGGTCCCAGATATTAGCGGTTGTCCATAATTGAAAAGGCATCACTTATTAGTGATGCCTTTTTTATGTGATAAAACTTACCTATATAGGTTAATTTTATCTACTGTGCTTTGTGCATGGTCTCAGTAACTTCAACTCGACTTTCAATGGTTAGGCCGGACTGTTTTATTGCATTGAAAGCTTCTAACAAATCATTGCCTTCTTTAATTTTTAAGATGGCAATGTCAGTGCCAGGAAATACCGACAATACTTTCATGCCGGTTGCTTCTGCTACTTCAGACGCAGTAACATTTTTACTTAACAAAACTGTTACGTTTCCAGTCAGAGTTGTTAGTTCTTTAGTTATCGTGTTTCGTACGATTGTGCCTTTACCGACAACATCTTTTACAGAATCGTCACCGATATTCACTATGGCTACTTCACCCTTTCTTGCAACAATATGTTCTGGTGCAGCAATCGATGATGGAACGCTTGTCAGTGATCGCTCAACTTTAAAGATGCCAAACTCAGCAGAACTTGTTCTTGCTGCAGATAAAGTTCTTGGCTGTTTGGTTATAATGTCTTTCTTATCTATGCTATCAATAGCGTTAGCTTGCGCCATACCTGATAAACATACTGCCGTAGTTAAGATTATTAATTTGTTAAACTTCATTGTATTATCCTTCTTATTGAGCAGCACGACCGAACGCTCTTAGTGATACACCCTCTAGAACACTCTCTACGGGGTTGTTTATCATGCCTGTTGGCTTCTCATCTGCCTCCTCATCTACAAAAATGACGAGACCATCTGTGTCACTAAATTCTAAGTTAGTATCACCGGTATCTAGTGCTTTGATGGTCCAAGTTCCCTTGGCATTTTCACCATAAAACGCATTAGAAAGGAATACTGCGCCATCTAAGATATAACCCATGCTATATCCATTTGCAGAGCTCCAAGAAGCATCCAGTAATGCCTGCTTAGATGAGAGTAAAACACTTCTAGTGCCAGAGGGAGAAACTACTTCAAGTGCTAAGTCGTTACCTGCAGAGGAGAGTAGATTATCATTTATGAAAGAACCCATATCATCATTGCGGATGTCAAACTCGAATTGCATAGCTTCAATGATGATATCTTCAGTTACTTCGATTTGTTGGGTCACACCTGCTGCACTGTTATCTGGAATAGTCGTTTCCATGGCAACTTCACCAGCTGTTGAGCCTAGACCTTTCCATTCGGTGATAATTTGCTCACCAAGACTTTCTGAGTAGTCCAAAGCCATAGCTACAGCTGCACCGGCATCAACACGACCAAAGCCATATAGGTTATTAAAGTTATAACCTGCCGCATTTTTAACCCAACCGTCATGGGCAAAGAAAGAGCCATCTGGGAGTGTTAGCTTAACTTTTTCGTTTTCAGCGTCAATCAAAGTACTTGTTGAAGCTAAAATATGTCGAACATCACGCCAAGTCAGTTCTGGGTTTGCGGATAAGATTAGAGACACAACACCTGATGCATTTGGTGCAGCGGAAGATGTTCCATTGAACGTTGAAGTATAGTTGCAACTCACATTTTCCGGATGGCCTGGGTAATTGAACGGGAACTGGCTAGCTGCAAAGTCTTCGCCATAGGCACCGCTCCAAGCGCTGATTGTTCCACCATTGAAGCCAGAATAACCATTGATGCAGGTCATTTGGTCTGTGGTTACCATTGCCGGTGCCCAACGACCATATTCACCCGCAGGAGCAGACACCATCGTGCTCGCGCCAGCTGTTGAGTAACTGGTATGTTTGCCATTAGCGTTCACCGCAGCAATACTCAAGTAGTATGGGTGGGCCTGACTAGGCTCAAACGCTGCGCTGTAACAAGTAAGGCCTAAATCCTTAGCGCCATTATCTTTACAGAAACTCCCTTCACGGCCACCGCTTCTAAAAGAATTACCATTAGACTTAATGTTCAAAGCACCTTTGCCGCTTCGAAGCATAAGGTTAGGGTAAGATTCAATAGCTTCATCTAAAGCAGAGTACCCAATAAAACCTGGCCAGGTAATTCCGTAGCTGCGATTAAAAGCTGAGATTTTCTCATCTGTAGAAATTCCACTTCCAGGGAACCCGTGAATTAACAGCTCTGTTTGTTCTATTGTAGGCTTTCCTATCAGAGTCATGCCGATAAGCCCGGTATCTGGGGCCACACCGCGGCTGCCTATATTGTTCCAGCCTTTAGCTGCAATCAAGCCAGCGACACTGGTACCATGGTCACCGCTATTAGAAAGGTTCGTTGGATCAGTTCTATCAGTTGCTGATTCGAACAAGTTGAGAGAGCGATTTACTAGCACATTATCTATTAAATCTTCATGGCGAATTTCCAACCCCTCATCTACAACAACAGCTGTCACGCCCTCACCAGTTACACCTTGAGCGTAAGCTGCGGCAACGTTCATATCTTCGCCAGCAACAAGCTCTTCAGCTTCACCTTCTGCAAGCTCCTCGGCAATTTCTTCGGGAGTATAAAAGCCAGCATCGACCATCCCTTGCATCATCTGATCACTTAATGCATAAGATTTTTGGCCTGTATTGCGAAGGTGCCATTGCTGATAAGCAAGTGGGTCGTTTGCAACATTCACAAACTCAATTTTTGCAGATGTTGATGCATCATTTGCTGTTACGGTATAAGTAATTGAGGCATCCTGGCCTGATATCGAAGTATATTCAAATTGATTGCCGTTTAATGTTAGTTCACCATGACTAAAAGTATAAACGCCATCAACTGGATTAATCGCTACATCATTTTCAGAGAAGCTATATGCTAAAGCATCGCCATCTTTATCGCTGCCCAGCAGCTCACCAGATATCGGTACCCACTGCTTTGCTCCATCTATATTTACAGTGTTAGCTGTTGGAGGAACATCGGCGATGATTTGAATCTTAGCGGAGGCTGAAACACTATTCGCTGTTACGGTATAAGTAATAGAAGCGTCTTGTCCTGAAATTGAAGTGTATTCAAACTTATTGCCGTTTACTGATAATTCACCATGGCTAAATGTATATACACCATCAACAGAACTAATAACCTTATCTTTTTCTGAAAAGCTATAGGTTAAAGTATCGCCATCAGGATCGTTGCCCAATAATTCTCCAGATACTGAAATTCCCTGCTTTACACCACTGATTGTTACATTGCTAGCAGTAGGTGGTTGATCCGCCGGTGTAGGAGTAGGAGTAGGAGTAGGAGTAGGTGTAGAAGCAACAGGAGCAGAAGCAACAGGATCAGAAGACGAGCTACTGTTACTATCACAGCCGGTTAATGTTAATAGAACAGCTGCTGAAATTGCAGAAAGTCGAAACATCTTTTTATTCATCAAAATTCCCCATTATCCCTTTTTTAAGTAATTTCGGGTGTTGGCATTATATACAACCTCGGTGGTGTATAGACAACTAAAATTGGCCAACAAAAATCATCATCCTGTCTTTAGATTTTATTGTGACAATCTATTACGCTTGGGTTGAATTGTAACCAGGTCGGTAAAAGGGAGCGCTCTCCAGAAATAATGCTATAGGCTTTTAGGCTTTTAGGCTTTTAGGCTTTTAGGCTTTTAGGCTTTATAGCTGCTGGTTGATAAAATTTATATGATTAAGGTTGGTGTTAGATATGTTGTAAGAAAGTCTACGATGGATTCAAAAGATAAATACAGGGCCTGGCGATAAGAGCCTTGGTGAGTTGCTATCATTCGAGACCAGCAAAGCAATAAGAACAGGGACGGACTATCAATTTGATAATAGGGTAGGAATAAAGTCCAAGAATTCGCTCGCCTATTCAGTATTTGACTTCCCGGTCATGATGTGAAGTTTCAAATATTACAGGGTTACCATGCCATTCAACAGATTTATGAAGTATTCGGTGTGCACCAAGCAATGATTGGAGTAGGGCCCGTTGGAGGTGGGCCAAAAATCTGATTGAGATATATAAATACAAGTTCCTACCAGGGCAACGTATAAAATCAATATTAATTTAGTCAAGCTCCTTGTTCTTCCCAAAATTGAAGCCTTCTACAGCAAGTACTTGATGATGGATAGTATGAAGGAAGATCTTTCCATCGTGCATCTGAGAATAAAACCCGCAATATACTTTCATAACCAGCTCGATTATCAATGGGTTTTGGGCCTACTTCCCTTTGTTTAGGATTGGGAAGGCAAGGCTTGATGAATTTCCACTGAGTGTCGATTAACTCAGGCTTGAAGCGGCTCACTAATGCCGGTCTTTTTATGTGGCTGCTTGAGAATAGCTATTTTAATATGTGAGACAGCTTCTAGGAAAATCGTAGGGTTATGGATGGTATTGGCATTGATTTTTTAAATTTGCGTGTGATAAAGCCGGTGAGAGTTGGATAATAAACGAAGAAGGAAGGGGATTGTCTTTGAGATTGTACTATATATGTAGGCCGAGTTTTTTGATATTTCTGGTGGGCTTCCTATCCAAGATGAATTTCTAGAGGGTTATCAAATGTCATATGTAGATGGTTTCGTAGTGGCTGTGCCTACAGCAAAGAAAGAAGTTTATATAGAGTATGCAAAGACTGCCGCAGAACTATTTAAAGAGCAGGGCGCCATGAAGGTTGTGGAATGCTGGGGGGATGATGTTCCTGATGGTGAAGTCACCTCCTTCCCTATGGCTATAAAATGTACTGAGAATGAAACCGTTGTATTCTCCTGGACTATTTGGCCATCAAAAGAGATTCGTGATGCTGGCTGGCAAGCTCTTATGGATGATCCAAGAATGCACCCAGAGGAAAACCCGATGCCGTTTGATGGCAAACGACTTATCTATGGCGGCTTTAGTGTCATCCTTGACGTATAAAGGTATAAAAAGGAGAGCTATAGATACAACGCTATAAGTGATATAAGTGTATATTTCTACAGGCTCGTGTATTTGCATAGCCGATCTTTAATTGTGTCAACTGGACCTGATTAATCGATGCGAATAGCGTCACGGCATAGATAATGAAGTATTAATGTTGTCACGAAAGGATTCTGCTGCAAGAGACCACCCATATCCCCTCGATTTATCAAGCATGAATTATCTTCTAGTTATAGTTCTTTATTGCGTGTTGGTGGATAACAGTGTCAACAGAAAATGGTAGCTATGAAAAGGAAACGTTTCAGCTGGAACTTAAGTCAAAGAAAGAATGTGTTTCTTGTGCTGAGCCAATAGTTCATAAATATGATGACAATAAGGTCTGTGTCACTGATAAAGTTGGATATCCTGTCTTAGAGAATAGATCCCCGCTTGACTTGGTGTTGCACAGCGGGGAGGGATACATTTCCCTTTGGGGAAAGAATGTAACTCTAAGGTGGAAGTTTGATGAAGAGTCTTTGCGGTATTTTAAAAAGCCAGATGAAGTAAAAGACTATATTCGAGCTCTACTTGGTGAGGCTCTGTTAAAGTGGGGTGATGCTTCTCCGGTCAAATTTAATGAGAACCCAAATGTTTGGGACTTCAAAATTAGAGTAGAGTCTGTAGAAATTTGTAGTGTGGTAGGTTGTACATTATCACGCGCCTTTTTTCCTAACCCGGGACGTAATGAGCTGGTGCTCTTTCCCACAATGTTTGAACAAAACCGGAAAGAGCAGGTTGATACTATGATTCATGAGCTGGGTCATATTTTTGAGTTAAGACATTTCTTTGCTGATCTGAAAGAGAAAGCTTGGCACAGTGTGATTTACGGTGTACATAAGCCTTCTCCATTATGAACTATGGAGAAAATAGTGGGCTTACCAAAGCCGATAAGAATGATTTAAAAACTCTTTATGATTTGACATGGTCAAGACAACTTACCGAAATTGATGGGGCACAAATTAGATTTGTTAAACCATATCATGAAACTATTGAGCAGATGTCCGTTTTCTTTGAAGTTTCAATTGGGTAAGTTCTAAAATGCTCTAAAGTTGGTGGATTAATGAACCCAACTATTATCGGGAGGAATTCATCTTTTATATCCAATTCCTTTTAAATCAAGAACGCAAGGTTTGTGTGCAGATTGAATAAGCTTATCATTTTTATTGGTAGAGGTTGAGATGTAGGCTTCGACAATAAATGTTTAAGATAATGTATGGTAGGGTTTCTTAATTTTTGAAGGTTAACTATAAACATCAAAAATTTTCATCGGTATATTGTCTTTGAACCTGTTCCATGTTCCTATTTATTCCTACTAAGCGGCTACGTGGTGAAAAGCGATAGATACTCTATATGGCTCTTAGTGATGAGTTCTCCAAGCTAGTATCCAAAATAAATTTCAATAAAAAGGAACAAGTTTTGAATAAAATAGTATTTGTGGTATTGCTTATAGTATTTAGTGTAAAGGTCTTTGCATCAAATCCCAACGTCGATCAGGCAAGAGTCTCTTTGCAGGTAATTAAGGAACTGACCCCATGGCCTTGGGAAGAGCCTGTTACTCCAATACTCGATGATTACCTGGCTGCTGAGTTTGACCAATATCAGGGGCGGGCGAAATCGCTCTATATGGTCGATGAGCTAAAAATGCACAAGTGGGGGCAGTCTATTACTGAATTTACAGTGCTTGCCGAGCTTTTGTACACCTTTCAGCCAGAGGATTACCAGGAGGAGTATAGGCAGGCTTTTGAAGCCGCTATCGCAGATTTGGATCTGTTTAGGCAGGAGCTTAATGACTTTCTGTATCCCTATGTGCCCGGTTATAACCTTAAACAACATAATCTAGTTAGGCATTTTGATGGGGAGGGTATTGTTATTGGGGTGTTCGATTTGTTTGATCCTGTCCGCTTGCAGGAACAACGTGAGCAGTACCCAAATATCGAAGCGGAAGTTCAGTTTGGTGACCCGATCACATTCCTGCATGGCAATACCGTCATCGATATTATCCTCGATATTGCACCTAAGGCCACCATTGTACCCATAAGTACCGAGAGTAAGACATACAATGAAGCCATGGCTTATATGCGTAGTCGAGATGATATCAGTGTGATTAATATGAGCCGGGCCTTCCATATCACCAATGATCAGTTAGATCCAGAGTTCTCAGACCATCTATCACATATTCTACAGTCCAAAATTTTTACCAAATCTATAGGAAATACGGGTACGGATTTGAACGGTGAGGATACGGATGTGCGTAAACGTCTGGGACTTCCCCCTTTGGGAAGTTTCTTTACTTATGATTTGGATCTGATTAAAGCTTTCTTACTTCAAAACCAAAGCATGCAGGGTAATAAAAACCTGATGTTTGCGATTAACTTGCAACCATTTTCCGATGAGGTATCTCTAACTGCTACCGTTCCTGGTTATAACGAGTTGGCGATCAACCGCAGCTTCGCCATCTCAGGTGATGCTGTTTACTCGGCTTCTAGCCAAAACTTTGAATCTGGCAGTTCTTTTGCGGCCCCACAATTGGCAGCTGTAAGTGCGCTTCTATTGGATGCGGCTGACCACTATGGATACTCTAAGGATGAGGCCGTACCAATGGTTGTGCAGGCTCTTCAGGGCACGGCAAGGCACTCTCACTTGGGTGCTAATAATACTGGGCTGGGTTTTGTTGATGCTCATAAGGCCTTAGTGGAATTGATGCAGTCTAGTAGAAGACCTGGGCATATCCACTAACGGATTCACATGCCGACAATAATCGCTGTGTATTAAATCACTCAGCAGGTCTGATTGGTTTTGAAATGAAGGCGGGTGAGAATGCAGCAAGATCGTTTATGATTGCTACCCTGAGCTGATAGTCTTATCAATCTATATCTTCGGGAAGTTTAACTTGAAAGTAATCGTGTTCTTCGCTCTTTTTGTGAGCAGTCTTGCCTGGTCTTCAGAAAATATTGAATGTGGGAAGTCGTGCACATTTGTTCTTAAGAATCACAAAGAAGCCACCTATTCAATCATTAATGAAAGTAGGGCAGATGTCAGGATTACCCCTTTCTCAACCTTCAAGGTGCCCAATACCTTGATCGCTCTGGATACCGGGGTAGTTCACAGTCTTGTTCAAGAATTAACCTTTGACCACTTGAAGTATCCAGCGCAAAGTTGGTGGCCCAGTATTTGGTATGACAAGCCGCTCCCCATCCGGGCGGCATTCCAGAACTCCGCAGTGCCTATTTACCGTCAGCTGGCCATTCAAATAGGTGAGGAGCGGATGAGTCAATATTTGAGCAAATTTGATTATGGCAATAGGGATATTTCCTCCGGCCTGGATAAATTTTGGCTAAATGGCAGCTTGAAGATTTCGGCTAGAGAGCAAGTCGACTTCCTACAAAAGTTGTTTTCCGGTTCATTGCCTGTTTCCCAAGAGACCTTGTCTTTATTTAAAGAAGTGATGCTGGTAGAGGAAACAGATTCATACAAGCTATATGCGAAGAGTGGGGGAGGGCAAATTTCCGATGATTTTGCCCAGGGCTGGTATGTCGGCGTAGTAGAGACTGGTAACAACATGTATTTCTTTGCTGCGAATATAGATGGTAAGAATTTTGCCGAAATACAGACAAAGCGTATTCGGTTTACCCGGCAACATTTGTCGAGGCTTGGGGTCATTTAGCCGTTTGAGGTCCAAGGTGGATAATTGGCCCAACCGCTTTTAAATGCTTCAATATAGAAGGCGGTAACAGAGCAAAGTAAGTGGCGCTGACCGGTGCCACTCTGATAATGTTGGATTTATATCCTAATTTTCTCGCCCATGACAATTACCCGGCTTGAAGGAATGCGGTAATACTCTACCGCACTACTGGCATTGCGAAACATTGTGGCAAACAGTCGCTCCCGCCAGAGAAACATGTGGCTGTCTTCTTGTTTGGAGGGAATGATGGTCTGCCGAGTTAAAAAATATGAAGCCTTGTTAGGCTCAAAATCCAATTCTTTTTTGGATCGAAGTCCCTTAAGAACCTTCCAGATATCAGGTTGCTCTATATAGCCATAGCGTAGAAGTAAGTAAAAACAGTTTTCTCCAATTTCGCTGAGTATATATCGGTTGCCAGGCATTACCCGCGGGGTGTTTACAAAAGATACGGTAATAAATAGTAATTTTTCGTGCAAAACCTTGTTGTGTTTCAGGTTATAGATTAAGGCGTGAGGGGCATACAGTTGCCTTGAGATAAGGAATACAGCAGTTCCAGGTACTCTCAGTGGTTTCTTTGCCAGAAGGGCTGCCAAATAGGGCTCCAGCTTAAACTCCTGTCGCTGAAGATGTTGTGCCAATACTTCCTTGCCATCCCTCCAGGTAAACATAGAAATACATGCTATTGCGCCCAGGCCCAGTGGGAACCAGCCTCCGTGGCTGATTTTTAATAGGCTGGAAGAGAAGAAAGACAGATCGATACAGATAAAGAAGGTTGCAACTGAGATGCATAGCAGTAAGTGATATTTCATCTGAATTCGGTAAACAACTGCCGCCAGGCAGGTACTTATCAGCATGGCGCCACTTACAGAAACACCGTAGGCACTAGCCAGATTTGTAGAGGAGCCAAACCCTACAACGGCGCCAATAACTAAAAGCATAAGTAGCCTGTTTACCCCCGGCATAAAAATTTGCCCTTCCAAGTGTGCTGAGGTGTGCTTGAGGGCAAGCCTGGGAAGGAATCCTAGTTGCATGGCTTGTTTGGCCATAGAAAAGCTGCCGGTAATGCAAGCCTGGGAGGCTATGACCGTAGCGGCGGTGGCAAGCACGATCACCGGGTAAAGCCCCCAGCTGGGAAACATGCGGTAGAAAGGGTTGTCCACGGCATGGGGATTACTCATCAAAAGTGCCCCTTGCCCCATATAGTTCAGAAATAGAGCAGGAAATACCAATCCAAGCCAGGCCAATCTGATAGGACTGCGACCGAAATGTCCCATATCGGTATAAAGCGCCTCGGCCCCGGTAAAAACCAGTAGAACGGCACCGAGAACCAGGAAAGAGCTAAATCCATGGGTGGTTAGAAATCTTAGAGCATGTACCGGATTTATGGCCTGGAGAATCTGGGGGTTACTGATGATACTGGAAATTCCAACTACCAGCAGGGTGAGGAACCACAGGGCGGTAACCGGTCCGAATAGGGCACCCACAGTAGAGGTGCCGTAACGCTGCACAAAAAATAGACTGATTAACACCCCTATGGCAATTGGAACGACCAGGATTTTGTGTGTCTGGTCGCCCACCTCAAGCCCCTCAATGGCTGAAAGTACAGAGATTGCGGGGGTAAGGACGGCATCTCCAAAGAACAAAGCGGCACCGCAGATACCGGCGCCAACTATAAACCACTGTAGATACTTGCGTTCTTCTGCGGCATCCAATGCCAACGTCATCAACGCCATGATGCCGCCTTCACCACGATTATCCAGGCGCATTATCAAGGTGACATATTTGATTGTCACTATCACGATTAGAGCCCAGAAGATCGCAGAAATACCGCCCAGGATATTGGCTTCGCTCAAGGGAATACCAAATCTCGAGTGAAAAATAAGCTTAACCGCGTAAAGAGGGCTGGTACCGATATCCCCGAAAACCACCCCAAGCGCAGCGAGTGATAGAAACCATTTTCCCTTGCTGCTCTTCTCTTTGCTTTTCATAGAGACGCTATTAATGGAAATCGGGAAAGCTATCTTTTGTGCAGAGGTTGTTGGTTGGTGGCAGGCTGGGTTGGATTACCATCAAGGTGGATAGAGTCGCAGTTGGCAACATTAAGTCCTTGATTCGACTCTTGAGATCCATGGGGAAGGCCTTTTTAGATGGAGTTCTCCACTCAATGATATTGGCAAGTAGTGCGTGTGGAGGAATTCTGTCTTTTATAGTAATCCCTAGGGTTGGAGTGTAGGGAAAAGTGGAGCTTGTGGGCACCGAAGACGTCATCCTGTGCTAAAACTCAGAGGGGTTTGACTTTTGTATGTTCAAATTAATGTCACTGCCCGCTGGGAGTGACGAAAGAAGTGGGTAGCTTTAGCCTTCTGGGGTTAGTGAATAGAGGCGTCGAACATCCCGGATTTGGCTGATTCTATAGAGCTTACAACGACGAGAGACGCTCCTATGAAAGCATCCGATCTATTTGTACGCGCCCTGGAGGCTGAGGGGGTTGAGTATGTTTTTGGTATTCCTGGTGAGGAAAATCTCGACGTGCTGGAGTCTCTACGGGGCTCCAAAATTCAATTAATCCTTACCCGCCACGAACAAGCAGCAGGTTTTATGGCTGCGACTTATGGCCGCCTTACCGGCAAGCCTGGCGTTTGCTTGTCAACTCTGGGTCCTGGCGCTACCAATCTTGTCACCGCAGCAGCTTATGCCCAGCTGGGGGCAATGCCAATGGTACTTGTTACCGGGCAAAAGCCCATCAAGAGTTCTAAGCAAGGGCAATTCCAGATTATCGATATCGTGGATATGATGCGTCCACTCACCAAATTCACGAAAACAATTGTGGGTGGGGATTATGTGCCTGCACATGTACGCGAAGCATTTCGCCGCTCTGAGGAAGAGCGGCCCGGTGCCGCACACCTGGAGTTTCCTGAGGATATTGCCCGCGAGCACTCCTCTATGCCGGTGCTCGAAATCAGTTACTCCCGCCGCCCCATTGCCGAAGAGAAAGCCATTCGTAAGGCGGCTGAGGCCATTACCGCCGCTCGTAAACCCCTTTTGTTGATTGGCGCCGGCGCGAATAGAAAGCTGACATCGAAGATGTTGAGGAAATTCGTAGAGAAGCTGGGGATTCCCGCGATCACCACCCAGATGGGCAAAGGGGTGATCGATGAATCTGGGCCGCACTTTATAGGTAACACGGCCTTATCCGATGAAGATTTCATTCACCGCGCAATCGGGCAGGCGGACCTGATTATCAATGTGGGTCACGATGTGGTGGAGAAGCCCCCGTTCTTTATGCGCCCTGGAGGGCCTGAAGTCGTACATATCAACTTCAATGCGGCTCAAGTGGACCCGGTTTACTTCCCGCAGATAGAAGTAATTGGGGATATTGCAAATAGCCTATGGCAATTGCAGGAGAATCTGGAGCCTCAGGAGCATTGGAGCTTTAGCGATGCCCATCGCATACGTTCGGCATTACAGAAGCAAATAGAGGAGGGGGCAAGTGTGGATACCTTCCCCATCCGACCCCAGCGACTAGTGAAGGATGTGCGGGAGGTGATGCCGGAAAAAGGCGTGATTGCCCTGGATAATGGCATGTTTAAGATCTGGTTTGCCCGTAACTATCCTGCTTATTACCCGAACACTGTGCTTTTAGACAACGCGCTGGCCACCATGGGTGCGGGTCTGCCATCGGCCATGGCAGCCAAGTTGGTCTGCCCCGATAGAAGGGTGTTGGCGATCTGCGGAGACGGTGGTTTTATGATGAACTCCCAGGAAATAGAAACGGCTGTGCGCTTAAAATTGGATCTCATTGTGTTGATTCTTCGTGATGATGCCTATGGCATGATCAAGTGGAAGCAGTCCATGATGGAGCTAAAAAATTTCGGGCTCGATTTTACCAACCCTGATTTTGTCACCTATGCAAAATCTTATGGTGCTCAAGGCCATCGAATTGAGGCCACCGGTGAATTAAAATCGATGATTGAGAAATGCTGTCATGAGGGTGGGGTGCACTTGATTGATGTGCCTGTGGATTACAGTCATAACGATCGAATTCTCAATCATGAAATTAAGGATTTGGCGAGCAAGCTGTAAGTTGGATTGGGAAGAAATAGTAATATCGCTACGGCTCTCTTCGCGAATCATGCATTGTGCGCCTTGAGTTTTAGTGAGATTGCAGAGGCAATTACATTGAGGGCTATTTTTACTTATCAATAATTTTCTTTATCGCGTCATAACGCCAGCCGAGCCTAATCAGTATCAAAACGAAGACGGCTGCGACGGCGGTTATAAAAAATGGCAGCCGGATATTGATCTCCATGGCGCCGCCACCTAGCAGTGAGATAAGAGTCGCTACTATGGTAAATCCTGCCGTGGCGATACCCATTACCCAGCCCTGCTCACTCTCATTCACACTCTGGGCAAATAGATGCAATAGTGCTGGATAAGCTACCCCAAAGCTTAAATAAGCGATAAACACACTCAGATAACACAGCCAAACCTGACTGCTAAAGGCAAAGATCAGTGCACAAGCGCCCATGATAAATGCCGATACTTTAATGATCAGAGGCTTACTCCATCGGGATAGCACGGGTTTCACCAGAAAAATACTGGAAATGCCCACGGCGATTCCCATAAACAACATAGCCATACTGGTTCCCAGCAACCCAAGTTGAAAGCGGCTATTCAAGTAGTTGGTGATAAAGATATAAAAACTGAGATGTACCAGCATAAAGCTCAGGTAGGCAGGGCATAGTCTGACAACCTGCGGGCGGTCTTTCAGATGCACAAATTGCCTGAACAGGTCGAGGAAACGTAGTTGAACAGGTGCCGTAGGCTTCCGGCTATCGTGATAAAACGCCAGAATCAGGCCTAGAGTAATGCCAACCAACAGTAGCGCGAAATAAAAAGGGAGCTGAATACTTGCGATATTGCCTAATAGTGCCTTGTCGGCTAATACGCCAGCGATAATCGGCCCGGCTACTGCCCCAGCGCTCATTCCAGCCACCAGTAGCCCAAGGTTCCTGGAGGCATCCAGTTCGCTGCAGCTGGCATCAATCACTGCCGCCTGGGCAATGGGCTGATTTCCTGCGGTAAATCCACTCACTATACGCCCCAAAATTAGCAGCCACAGGCTACTGGTGAATAGTGCTACCACTGTGATGGCGTAGCCTGCCAGTGCACCAACCAGACAGAGCACCATTGCATTTTTTCGCCCGATACTGTCGGATAGCTTCGCGACATACACAGCGCCCAAAAACCAAGCCAGGAAAAAGCTACTGATAACGATGCCATAGAAAAGGTGGCGTGTGGATTGCGGGGTGTCTAAAGGTAGAAAGTGAAACTTAGTCGACATGACCAGCTCACTGATGATGGGGAATAGCAGCCCTTGCCCCATTAAGTCGACAAAAACGACAGCCAGCAGGGCCAAGCGGCTCATCGCGGACATTAAATCTCCCCTGTGGGGTTTCTCTTGATAGGAGCGCCATGAATCGCGGCACTGGGGAGAAGATAGCACCGAAATAGAGGCTTCACGGGAGTGGAGGGAAGTTGAAGTGGAAAATCCCGAAGTCTGTAAGGCCGCCCCCAAAGTACTGGATGACGATGAGGGCGAGAAGCTATTGCGCCAAGATCAGCGAACCTCCTGGCACAGGTTGTATTGCGCAACACAGCGGCTTACGTAACCAATCTTGATAAACGTTGCACTGATAATCATAAAAATATGACCAGCCACCTGGGCTGGAATCGAAAAATAATGCGAGAACGGATAACAGATAACAACGGTGAGTAGCAGCAGGGGAGCTGAGAGTAACAGGGTGAGATTTCCGGCCTTGAGCAGAAGTTCGAAACGTCTGCGAATTTTCAGAGTGTATGTGTCCAGCATTGTCTTTGCCTCTATTACTGAATAACCTCAACAGTTACTAGGCAAAGGATGTGCCAATCTAAAAAATCTTTATAAAACAATAAGATACATTTTGTATTTGCCAGGCTTGTGTCATTTTGACTGAATCTATAAATGTGTCATAATGACTCTAAGAGAACTTATTGACTGGTTGGGTTTTGGTGGATATCAATTCTACTTTGCTGCTTGAAGTGGCGCTGGATCTCGCGAATAGCCTGAATAATAGCGACCGGTTCGAACGATTGCTCTCCACCATCCGCAAGGCCATTAAGTGCGATGCGGTTGCCCTGATGGGATTGAATGGAGAGGTGCTTACGCCCCTGGCCGTGCAGGGCTTGGCCAGGCGCACATTGGGTCGGCGCTTCCTGGCTAGTGAACATCCCCGCCTGGCTCAAATCTGTAACTCTGAATCACCTGTTCGCTTCCCTTCTGATTGTAACCTGCCAGACCCTTTTGATGGCCTGTTGCTAGATAGGGAAGGGGATCTACCGGTGCACTCCTGCCTTGGTTTGCCACTCTATTCCGATAATCACCTGGTGGGGCTGCTGACCTTGGATAGTATGGCATCCGATGCCTACAGCCTAATTAGTGATCGAACTCTCGAACTGATTGCGGCTCTGTCAGCCGCAACACTCAAAACCGCTCTGGAACTTAAAGCGCTTTCTCTTTCTGCGGAGCATGCCGAGCAGCTGGTGAAAGAGTTGACCCAGGAAGCCTTCCAGCGGGATGGTGGCGAACTGATCGGTGAGAGCAAGGTAATGAAGACCCTGCGCAGTGATATTGAACTGGTCGCTGGGTCCGACTACAACGTGCTTATTCTCGGGGAGACCGGTGTAGGTAAGGAATTGGTTGCCCGAACGGTGCACAGGTTGTCCCCGCGCAAGGAGAAACCGCTGGTATATCTCAACTGTGCTTCCCTGACAGAAACACTGGCAGAAGCTGAATTATTTGGGCATGCCAAAGGGGCCTTTACCGGCGCGGAGCGGGAACGCCCCGGTAAGTTTCTCTTGGCGAACGGCGGAACTCTTTTTCTGGATGAGGTAGGTGAGCTGCCTTTGTCTGTACAGGGCAAGCTGTTGAGGGTGCTGCAAAGTGGTGAAATCCAGCCTGTTGGTAAAGATGCAGTGCAGCTTGTGGATGTGCGTATTGTGGCAGCCACGAATAGGGATTTGCTGAAAGAAATCGCGAAGGGTGCCTTCAGGGCCGATTTATATCACCGCCTCTCTGTGTACCCCCTGGAAGTACCCTCGCTATCGCAGAGGGGAAATGATGTTCTCTTGCTGGCGGACTACTTCTTGGAGAGATCTACGAGAAAACTGGGTTTCCGCCAGCTAAGACTCACTGCGGACGCCTCCAGCAAATTAAAGCGCTACGGATGGCCGGGCAACGTACGGGAGTTGGAGCATATCATTAGCCGCGCAGCACTCAAGGCCAGAAAGAACTCGTCTCCCTCTGAAATTGTATCGCTAACCGCAGCGCATATAGAGATTCCTGAAGATATGGTGGCGCAGGCAGACTTTGAGAAACCCCTTGCGCCGACGCTCGAAGTAATAAACCTTAGAGCCGCAACCGAAGATTACCAACGAGATCTGATTAAGCATATCTTGATTCAGTGTGAAGGAAATTGGAGCAGGGCTGCCAATTTGCTTTCTACTGACCGGGGCAATCTGGTCCGTCTCTCAAAACGGCTGGGTATTTATGTTAAAAAAGAGATTGTCGGAGTAAAGTGACACTAAGCTGCCCTATAAAAGCGATGAGAAATATTTATGAATAAGGATGTTAGGCAGTCAATAGCTATTGGTGTTATTGCCCTGCTGATCGGAATCGTTGCATTTGCTTATAATTGGCTGATTGTAGGTGGGGGTTGGCAGTATTTCCGTGTTTTTTTGTTTCCAGGAAACCTTGTACTATCCCTATTCACTGAAGAAATTGACTTTTGGCCAAAGTTTGCCTTGCAAATGAGTGGGCAGTTTATAGTGACATTCTCCGCTGCCTACTTGGTAAGACGGGAACTGAAAATTACTGTCATGCGAATGGGTTAGAGCGTTTTAAGTTGATCCTCAACTTGCGAGATGCTGGTAATGACGTAGAGTTTTGCTACAGCTTCGCCGCAATAGGTTTTCATTGGCATTTTGGTCTCTATTTGGATGCCCTTATCAGGTTGCTGAAGAGTGAAGCCATAGTATTATTTGAGCTGAGAGCACTCTTAGAAGGAGGTGATGTCTCATCTCCTTCTAAGAGTGCTGAATACCGGTAGTTTTTTGATGATCAGGAGCTATACGCCCAAAAACATTCTGACTATGTGTTTGAGAGCCTAACGGATTTGCATAACTACCGCGGTCTTGAGTACAAAGATAAAAGTCATTTCCTGATTTTGCGCAAGCGATCACCTCTTGTTACTGCATATTGGGCGGCACCCGTCTTGACGAGTAGTTATATTTACTTGTCCACAATATGAATCCCGTATTGCTTAACGAAGCGTTCCTTGTCAGCTTGTGTCGGCGCATCGGATAAATTGGATACATCGTGCATAAAGGCCTCCGCTGGTCCTCCCGGTGCATTGATCACTACGAGTCGGCTGTCTGTCAGTGCTTTAAATCTGCGATGCACCTTGGGGCCCGCAATCACCAGGTCTCCGGCAGTAGCAATGAACTCGTCATCGTTAACACCGAACTCGACTTCACCTGAAACGATATAGAAAATCTCATCATCTATGTCGTGGTAGTGCCATGGCGCACCGTTGCCTTTTGGCAGCCAACTCTCAGACACCGTGACACGTCCTGCGGTGTCGGCAGCCGTTGCGAGAAACAGTGTTGTCTCACCGCCTTCAACCTTGAGGGATTGGGCATTGGCAGGAGTAATATGCTTCGATCTCATCGTTCAGCTCCAAGGGTTCAGTTTGGTTGGGCCTGTTGATACTGGTGTTAACGGCTAGGGGCTCTAAAAAGTCCATAGCGTTTAGCTTAGAGTGCAATATAATCAATACCTATCTGAAAATAATCACAGCTAAAGTAATAATAGAACTTACTAAAAGTATCGAATGGACAAGTTGAGAAAGATGGCTCTGTTTTGCAGAGTGGTGGAACTGGGCAGTTTTGTTGCAGCTGCTGATGATCAAGGCATCAGCCCCGCAATTGTTGGGCGTCACGTGGCCGACTTGGAGAATCTACTTGGCTTGCGTTTGATCAACCGCACCACTAGGGCTATGGAAATTACCGAAGCCGGCCAGCTTTACTATCAGGGCTGTAAGGAAATGCTTGACCAGCTGGTCTCATTAGAGCAGGTCGTTTCCGGAGGTCGGGCTCAAACACCCAGTGGCATTATTCGCATTTCTGCACCGGAAGGGTTGGGCTCTCCTCATCTGTTGGAGCTTATTGAAAGCTTTCAAGCAAAATATCCCGACGTTCTTTTTGATCTTTCCTTGGATAACGACAGAACGGATTTTGTAAGTTCCAATGTTGATATCGCTATCCGAATGGCGATCTCTCTGGAAGATAGCTCTTTAATTATGCGAAAGCTTGCAGGCACCCCATTTGTCCTAGTCGCTTCCCCTAACTATCTGAGAGAACATGGAACCCCTAAAACACTGGCAGATTTGTCTGGACATGCTTGCCTGAGTTTTGGTGCAACCCGCCTGGGGAATAGCTGGCCGCTGGTAACAGCGAAGGGGATTCGTAAATTCAGCCAGCCTTGGAGGTTAGTGCTTAACCAAACGCACACTCATCGTGATGCTATTGCGCGTGGTATGGGAATAGGGTTATTGCCTAGGATCATGGTAGAAGAACTGATTGATCAAGGTAAACTGGTCCCTATAGAGCTCGATGCAGAATTTCCAGTACTGGGAATCTATGCAGTATACCCCAGTCGGAAATTTCAGCCTAATCGGGTTCGTTTGTTTTTAGAGCACTTGCAGGAAATGTTTTGCCTGAAGGCTGCTGCCAGTAATGTAGTGGACAGAGAATAATTGAACCATGTGATGACACCCTGACATTGCAGGGTGCTTGGCAAGACAAATGTATCTGGCAAATATAGATACCCGAGTTAGCTCGAACTCCAAAACCCTATCACTTCCGCATCAACCGCAGCCCATTAAAAACTACCAGCAGGCTGGTGCCCATATCTGCAAATACCGCCATCCACATTGAGGCTTCGCCGGCAAAGGCGAGTGCCAGGAAGATCACTTTGATGCCGAGGGCGAGGACGATGTTTTGCCAGAGAATATGCGCGGTAGTCCGGGAGAGGCGGATAAAGCTGGCGATCTTACCCAGGTTGTCATCCATTAGGGCAACATCGGCAGTTTCTATGGCGGCGTCGGTGCCGGTAGCGCCCATGGCGAAGCCGATATCGGCGCGCGCCAGGGCAGGGGCATCATTGATACCATCGCCCACCATGCCGACACGCCCGTGGCCCGCCAGGGAATCCACTTCGCGCAGTTTATCCTCAGGTAGCAAATTGCCCAGGGCCCGGTCTATGCCCACTTCCTGGGCGATGGCATCAGCGGTGTGCTGGTTGTCGCCGGTCAGCATTAGGGTTTTCACCCCCAGCTGGTGGAGTTCCTCAATGGCCTTGCGACTGGATTCCTTTACGGTATCGGCCACGGCAAAAAGGGCCAAAACGCCGTTCTCATCCACCAGCATCACCACAGTCTTACCCTGGTACTCCAGTTTGGAGAGCCGATTCTCGAGTTCAGCGTTGCAGACTTTTAACTCCTCCACCAGGCGATGATTGCCTAAGTAGTAGCCGGTGCCTTCGATTTCTCCGCGAATTCCCCGGCCAACAAGGGCCTCAAAGGCCTCTACTTCTTGCAAGTTCCCCTCACCTAAATTGAGAAAGTCCGCCACGGCCTTGGAAACCGGGTGATCGGAGCGGTGTGCGAGGCTGGCGGCAAGGTGCTTTATTTGTCGCTCATCTGAACTGTTTATAAGGGCAAAATCGGTTACTTCCGGTGCACCATGGGTGATGGTGCCGGTTTTATCCAGGGCCAGCCAGCGTAGGCGGCGCCCCTCTTCGAGATATGCTCCGCCCTTGATCAGTGTGCCGTGTTTTGTGGCGGCGGCCAGGCCGCTGACAATGGTGACCGGGGTAGCAATGACCAGGGCACAGGGGCAGGCGATCACCAGCAGTACCAGGGCGCGGTAAATCCAGTCCATCCAGGCGCCGGAGAAAAATAGCGGCGGAATCAGCGCAGTGGCCAGGGCTACCACAAACACCAAGGGGGTATACCAACGGGCGAATTGATCCACAAAGCGCTGGGTGGGGGCACGGCTGCCCTGGGCTTCCTCTACCGCGTGGATAATTCGGGCGAGCACCGCATCATTGGCGGCGGCGGTAACTTTATACTCCAATGCGCCGGATTCATTAATACTGCCAGCAAAGAGGCTGTCTCCCGCTGTCTTGTCCACCGGCAGACTTTCGCCGGTAATTGGGGCTTGGTTTACTGCGGAGTTGCCTTTTACCACCTCGCCATCCAAGGCAATGCGCTCGCCGGGCCTGACCCTGACGGTGGCATCGAGAGAAACGGTTTTGGCATCCACTTCGCGCCACTGGCCACCAGCTTCAAGTACTGTGGCAGTTTCAGGAGCCAAGTCCATCAATTCGCGAATGGCATTTCTGGCACGGTCCAGCGACTTGGCCTCAATCAGCTCGGCCAGGGTAAACAACACCATCACCATGGCCGCCTCGGGCCAGTGTCCAATCAAAAGTGCGCCAGTGACCGCAATGGACATCAGCGCATTCATATTCAGGTTGCGGTTCTTAAGGGCAATCCAGCCTTTCTTGTAGGTGGAAAGCCCCCCGCCGGCAATGGCGCCGAGCGCCAGAAGCATTACCAGCCAGTTATTCCCTCCCTGTAGCCAGAACACCCACTCGGAGGCAAGTGCCGCCAAACCCGCCGCACCCAGAATCCACCAGTTAGCCTTGGCGGCTGGTGGTGCGCTTTCTGTATCTGACGGGGAAGCGATCCTGGCCTCAAGATCCAGCGGGGCGAGTATGTCTAGGATTTGCTGCTGCATACCAGGGGCGTGTCCCACCCGCAGGGTGCGTTGCACCAGATTGAAGTCGAGGCTGTAGATCCCTTCCAGTGGGGTGAGTTTGGCGCGGATCAGGCTTTCCTCAGTGGGACAGTCCATTTTGGTGATCGAGAAGAGGGAGATTTCACTCTCCTTTCCAGCGCCACTGTCGACTGGTTGTTGCTGAGGTTCAGTGTTGGTGCCGCAGCCACAAGTGGAATCCTGTTTTCCCATGATTAACTCTCGAATAGCTCAATGAGTGAGCCAGCATTACAATCCCTCTAGTAACTATAGAGTCAAGGGGGCGCCAGTATGCAGTTCCGGATAGGAGAGGCCGCCAAGCGGGCAGGCTGTAAGGTGGAAACGGTACGTTACTACGAACAAATGGGACTGCTGCCGCAACCGTCCAGGTCAGAGGGCAACTACCGCCTGTACTCCGAGGAGCACCTGGCGCAATTACGCTTTATACGCCACTGCCGTTCACTCGATATGCCCCTTGAGGATATACGCAACTTGTTAACACTACGGGAGCGGCCGAGGGAACATTGTGCAGAAATCAATGCCCTGGTCGATGAGCATATTGATAGGGTAAACAGCCAAATGGCATTGCTAGAACAGTTGCGCGAAAGTTTATTGACCCTGCGCAGCCAGTGTGCCGGCCCTGGTTATACCGATTCCTGTGAGATTGTGCGGGAGCTCTCTACCTGCGAATGTCACGATTCATAAATCACCGCTTAAATAATAATCTGTACCGAGAATCTCTCATTGAGAAAGTTGTTAAGAAAGTCTCGTATCGTTTTTCTATTGATTCTGGCGGTGGGTATTATTCTCTCTGTTTGGGCATTTTTCGCCGAACCCAGGAGTTTCAGGATTAATGAGCAAACGCTCCGATTGGATACCTGGCCTGCCGCCTGTAGCGAAATGAAGGTAGCGGTAATAGCAGATTTGCATGTAGGTTCTCCCTACAAAGGGATGGATAGCCTGCGCTCACTGGTTCGCAAAGTGAATGCCAGCCGGCCGGACCTGGTATTGCTACCCGGAGATTTTGTGATTCAGGGTGTGCTCGGTGGCTCTTTTGTCACGCCTGAGCGTGCTGCCGAAGTACTTACCGGGCTTAAGGCGCCGTTAGGCGTCTTTGCCGTATTGGGCAATCACGACTGGTGGTTGGACCCTGGCAGGGTAGCGCGGGCATTTTCTGAGCGGGGAATCCCGGTGTTGGAAGATACCTCCACCAAGATAGCCAGAGAAGACTGTGCTTTCCGCTTAGTCGGTATCAGTGATTTTTGGGAAGGGCCACACAATATTGACCAGGCAATGGCGGCTGTTGAAGATAATGAGTTGGTCATGGCTTTTACCCATAACCCCGATATATTCCCCCAAATACCTCAATCTATTGCCTTGACGATAGCCGGTCACACCCACGGAGGACAGGTATACCTGCCAATGATTGGCCGCCCGATTGTGCCTTCTCGCTATGGGCAGCGTTATGCGATCGGACATATCGTCGAAGAGGGCAAGCATCTGTATGTCAGCCCTGGAGTGGGCACCAGTATCCTGCCGGTGAGGTTTCTTGTGCCGCCGGAAGTGACCCTGCTAACGCTTTTAAGTACCGAGTAATAAATGTTCAAGCTGGGAATGAACGAAATGGTTACTCGCTTTGGCAGGATGCCGCAGGGCCTGCTGGAATAGAATGCAGGCCGGGCTTTTGGTACAGGGAAAATCCAATGATAACCGTCAGACGCAAGGTTTTGTTTGGAGACTGCGATCCAGCGGGCATTGTTTATACCCCCAGGTTTTCGAACTTTGCTCTGGAAGCCACGCATGAGGCATTGTCGGATCTTTTTGGTGGCCCGGCTATCACCACTATGCAGCAGCGGGGATTTGTGACCCCGGTGCGGGCCTTTAATTTGGAGTTTCTCACCCCGGTTACCTGGGATCAGGAGTTAGAAATAAAGGTCAGCGTATCCAGGGTCGGCAACCAATCGTTTACCCTAAGGGTGGAAGCCTATCTCAACCCTGATCAGCTGGCTTTTACCGCGATGATTACCTATGTCACCCTATCGGTTGAAACCAAGGAGAAGATCAGCCTACCTGAATGGCTGAGAGATGCTCTTAGAGAATATGCAGAGCGGTGAATGATTAATTTAGAAATTCTTAAATTATTAAATGTCACTAATTCATAAAGTTCTCGACAAAGATATCCTTCCAGTTTAATTCCAGGGTGACTCTCACTTTTTCAGATAAAGGAAATTTTTCCGGGTCTGAGAGTACAATTTTGGCGAGCTGGTTACGCTCCTGTGGTTTGAAGGTATTCTGAAATTCTTCCGGTAGCTGATCGGAGATTGGCAGTAATTCAGAGATTACCCCTTTATCCTTGTGGCGCCCACTCTTGATGGTGACAACCATCCCCGGCCTGATTGAGAGCAGGTAGCGGTGGGGCATATAGGCAAGAACATAGGGCTTACCCCAATATACCTGCATCAATGGCTCCCCCTCCCTATAGACATCACCTACGGAGGGGACTGTTGCTCCCACAATACCAGTCACCGGGCTGTGTACTTGGCCATCGTCATAGTGGTCTTTCAGCTTCTGGTAAGCTGTACCAGCTACCTCGATCGCTGCATCCACGGCTTTTCTTTTCTTGTCTAAAGTGGAGCTCTCTACCTGAATCTTTACGAGTTCCTGGCCCGCATTAAAGTTATCCCTGAGAACCTCCTGGTAGGTGATTTTGCTGACAAAGCCCTTGTCGGCAAGCTTATTGATTCGCGCCAGGATCTCCTCTATCTCTTGTTTGCGCTGTTCCGCAGGAACCAAAAGTTGTTTGGCGGTTTCTGCTAGCAAGGTAAATTCGGCGGAAATTTGTATTAGGTTGGCTTGGCGGCTAGAGAGATCTGCTAGACGCTCCAGCAATTGCATAGATTCTATTTTAAGGAGTAGCTGCCCCTCTTTAACCGATTCCCCTTCGTCGACTTCCACCTCGGTCACTCTAGTAATGTAGCCCATCTCTATGGCTGCATAATCCCTGAGGACTAGTCCGTCACCTTTAAGTAAAAACATATCCCCAAATAAGTAACGAATGATTCCCAGGGCAAACAATATCAATACGAAAATGTAGATACGCCTGCCTATGGCACTGTGATGGGGGCGTATCTCACTGGCCATATTATCCGGGCGGATATGTTTTCGTATGGTTCTCATCGAAATTACTCCCGGACACGATGCACTTTGGATGGAGCGAAGGTGTCATAGTAGGAAGATTTAAACACCCACTCCTGAACATAGGCATAGAGCCTAACAAGGCGCATCATATTTACGTAAAAAACACTATAACCCAGCAGGTAGGGCCACAGGGGGGCGGGCTTGAATTTTTTTATGATTAATGCACCTAGGGTGAAGGTAACTATGTCTAAAAGTATCAGGATAATCTGCGCCCCTATTAGAATAAACCAACCGTTAGCGCCATAAGTGTAAAATAACCACGTTAGGTAAAATGGTAATACCAAAATGGCGATTACATTAAACAACAGGAATTCAAACTGGTGAAAGAATTCCCTGAATTTTAGGCGGCGTTCGAAAGGGTTGATAAAGTGACGGTATTTTCTAAAGCGCAGGCGGACGGCATCCCTTTCCCAGCGAACTCTCTGCCGAATGAGTGCCGCCAGGTTTGTGGGTACACTGGTATAGCAGATGGATTCGGCTGCATACTCTACTTTCCAGTCATAATGACGTATTCTTAATGTCACATCCAGGTCTTCACCACCGCCGGAATCGAAACCGCCAGCCTGGATGATGGCCATTTTTCTGAATGCGCTGAAAGCCCCAGAGGCGCAGGACATCTGCTCCAGCATGGACAGCGCATGCTTGCCAAGGGAGATGGCGACAATATACTCAATAGCTTGGAATACTGTGAGTAGATTGGTATCCCAGTTGCGTACAAAAATATTGCTTGAAGCTGCTCCAACTAAGGGATCTTCAAACTGCTCCAGGATTTTTTTAATGGCGTGATAGTCAAAAGAGCAGTCACAGTCGACATTTAAAATTATATCCCCAGTGCAAAACCGTAATCCTAAATTGAGAGCGGCGGATTTACCGCCACGTATTTCCGTGGAGTGTGCCCCCTGGATAAGCCCGTTACTTAATAAATTTCTTGCTTTTTCTCTCATGCCATCGGTGGAACCATCACTCACCACAATGATCTCATCGGGAGGGCGGCTCTGCTCCAATAAGCTGTAGACACATCTCTCAATGGCCTCCTCCTCGTTATGACCGGCAATAATGACCGATACTTTTCCCAGGCTTTCAATATCTGTCTCGAATTCTGGCTTGGTACTATAAAAAATTAGGGCAGTAAAAAATGAAAAAAGGTAGCGGGGAATTTCGAAAATCACTACCACCCAAAGCATCAGAAATAGAGTCGTATGGCTCTGGGAAATAAGGTAGTAGTAACCTTCTTGGAGCTCCTCCCACATCAGATGAGATCCTCGGGCCCAAAGACCTGCAGGATAGGTTCCACATCCAGGCGCAGTGAACTGGCGGCCTTCTGACCTGCCTCTTCACTAAAGACGTACAGGTCTTTCTGGTTGATATCGCTAACCAAAATAAAGTCTTCTAGCCTGCCTTTGGCTGCGGTAACCGGGTATTCTCCCTTCATTACTTTCTTCAAGGAGTGGCTTAAGCTCTGAAAGAACTGATTGCGGCTATGGAAGAACTGGCGGTTACCGTGCTCCTGCTCAATCAAATATTCATTTTCATATTTGATGCAAAGCAGGGCAAACTCGCTTTCGTTGTTTTTCCACTTTTTCAGTTCCTTGTTTAAAACCACGATTAACTCGAAGGGAAGCCCGGAAAAAATCGGGCTCTGCTGGGTGAGCTCCAGGAATGCGTGGCCAGCGTGCAGGTAATGAACCGCTTTTTCGGTGAGGCTATATTTAAATATATCCCCAGTCTTCACTGAGTCACCATCGATATGGGTGTCGCAGTTAAGGCATAAAAAGCCGACTTCGGTTTCTGAGCTGGTCTTGCCGCAGGAGTTGCAGATCAATATTGTCCCTGGTTTGTCGTAATCACTGCCGAAGTGGCTCATCTCCATTCTGCACTTAGGGCAGATCAAATATTCACCCTGGCGGAAGTCTTCTTCCGGGCCCAAGTAGGCACACTTAAAGTGGTGTAGGTAGAAAGACTCCCTCAAATTCGGTGATCGACATTCCGGGCATTCTTCACGCACATTAAATTGTGAGGCGCTGCAACCACTGCAAATATGCCGGCGGTCAAAAAAGCTACCCGCCAGCAGTTCTGCGGTCATCATTTTTTCGCACTCGTGTAATACCGTTTCTGAATCTAACAGGGTATTGAAATATACCGTGGTGCGCGAGTTCGGTTGGTAACTTGGGGTCAAACTTACCCCAGAGACAAAAATACGGGCCAGGATTTTGTCGTCATCGTTGTGGGGGTTTTGGAAATCTGGGTGCAGCTGGGAGCGGCGAAAGTTAAATGAGTCGATCAACTTGCCATATTCTTCGGGGTCTGCCTTGACGGTATTGGAAGCATCCAGATCTGCCCTGACTCCCAGTGTGCCTGTTAGGTCAATAACCGGTAGCAGGTGCAGCCCTATCTGGCTGTTCCAGAGCCTTTCAATGCACTGCGGAGTCATTGGCTCCTCTACAACCAGGGCATCACACTTCTCAATACCCGGATGTACAGTATTGAAGTCACTGGGCCAGCGATAGTAGCTGTATGCATCACTGAGAAAGGATATGGCGAACCCTCCTACAAAAGAGCAACTTCACTCTGTAGTGCCTGGTTCATACTTCTGGCAGGGAAAACCCTGCCTCAAGTAAAACGATAGACCATGTGGTGTATAGCGCCAATCGGCTGGAGATATTCCGGTTGGTCGGCTATTGCAGAGCTTTTGACAGGAGGCCGGAATATTGCGAATCGTCATAAACCAAACTTAGTGCCTTGCCTATTCATCAAGTTCAGTCAAAAGGTGAGGAGGTCGGTGTGATGGCCATGAGCTCTACAGGTTTTTTTGTGGTGACAAGCTGTCGAGGCGGCTGATGGGGATTACTCCCTAACCCGGTGAACCTTAGAGGGGGCGAAGGAGTCGGCGTAGGAGGTTTTAAAGACCCACTCCTGCACATAGGCATAGAGTCGTACCACACGCATCATGTTCACATAGAGAATGCTGTAGCCAATTAAAAAGGGCCATAGTGGCAGAGTACTAAATTTATAGGTGGCATAGGCTGCGAGAGTAAAAGTGAGGCAATCCAACAAAATTAGTACTACCTGGGCACCGATCAAAATAAACCAGGCGTTACTCCCGTAGCTCATAAAGAGCCAGACCAAATAGATCGGCAAGGCGATAGCGGCGATCACGTTGAAGATTAAAAATTCAAACTGATGGAAGAATTCCTGGAATTTAATACGGCGTTGAAAAGGGTTGATGAAGTGGCGGTACTTTCGATAGCGCAAACGCACGGCATCCCGCTCCCAGCGTAATCTCTGGCGAATTAGTGCCAAGATATTCGTGGGTACATCCGTATAACAAATAGCCTCTGGGGCAAAGGCGACTTCCCAGCCGTAGTTGCGTAGGCGGAAGGTAATATCCAGATCTTCACCCCCACCGGAATCAAACCCACCAACCTGGTCAATGGCGGTTTTTCGAAATGCGCTGTAGGCACCGGAGGCGCAGCACATCTGTCTGATCATGGCCAGCGCATGCCTGCCGAGGGAAATACTGATGATGTATTCGATGGTTTGAAAGGCGGTCAGCAGGTTGTCGTGGGGGTTGCGCACAAAGACATTGCCGGATACCACGCCTACTTTGGGATCTTCAAAGGGTAGCAATACTTCCTTCATGGTGTGGTGCTCAAAGGAGCAGTCGCAGTCCACGGTGATCACAATATCACCGGTGCAGTAGCGTATCCCCAGATTTAGGGCGGAGGCCTTGCCACCTCTCAGCTCTGTGGCATGAGCCCCTTGGATTAAGCCCCTGGATAGTAAGCTGGATATCTTTTTGCGGGTCCCATCGGTGGAGCCATCGCTGACCACAATAATTTCATAGGGCTTGATACTTTGAGCCCAGAGGCTGTGCACACACTTTTCAATCGATTCTTCCTCGTTGTGGCCGGCAATAATGACCGAAATTTTGCCGATTTTTTCCAGCTTGACCTCTGTATCGGTCCTTGAACTGAAAAAGAAAACCGCAGTAAAAAACGAAAAGATATAACGCGGGAGTTCCAGAAAAATCACAATCCAGAACATGACAAACAAAGCGCCCCGACTCTGCGCCAACAAAAAGGTGAAGCCGTCTTGCACCGTCTCCATCATAGGCGCGGCTGACCTTTGGAGGGGAGGGCGGATTGCATAGGAGAGGAGTATCTACTCAATGAATAGTCGCAACGATATTTATAGCTCTCGTCGTAACTATCGCCGAGGCTATGGCTCTCTCTGAACCTGAACCTGAACCTGAACATGGTTATTCCTCCAGCTGCGAGGCTAACCTGGCGGTCAGTAGTGTTGACTACCTGTTTTTAGGGAGCAGTCAGGGTGGCCGCATCCCACTGAAACAATAGATTAAGATGAGTGATACGCCAAACCGTTATGCTAAGGCAGCGTTAGCACCATCAACTGGTTTTATTGAGGTGGCTTGCCAAAAAAAACCAAGCATGGCTGGGGATAGGGCACTTGTGAACTCTGAGTGTGAGCGGGCCTATCGCTCCAGGTACGCCGCTGTAGCCATGCCGCCGGCGGTACAGACACCAATAATTGCCTTGTGTGCATCTCTGCGCCCGAGCTCCAGTAGAGAAGAACCGAGATAGCGAATGCCGGACATTCCATAGGGATGTCCCAGGGCAATAGCACCACCATTAACATTGGTAATATCCCACGGGGTATCCAGTTCGGCTTGGTTATAGAGTGTGGTGACTGCAAAGGCTTCGTGTAGCTCCCACAGATCTATCTCGCCCATAGCTAGGTTGTGATGCTTCATCAAGCGTTTGATGGCCGGCGTCACGGCAATACTCATTTCCTCGGGGGCTACAGCAGCAAGCTGCATACCGCGAAATAAGCCCAGAATAGGCAAATTTCTTCTCGCAGCCAGCTCGGCATCCATCATGACCACCGCCGCGGCTCCGTCAGAGAGTTGTGAGGCGTTGCCCGCGGTTACGGTACCGCCGGCATTGACCGGTTCGAGAGATGATAATCCTTCAAGAGTGGTTCCGGGGCGGGGGCCTTCATCTTCTTTGAGCAGTACGGTCTTTTCTGAGACCTGTCCGCTGTCTTTATCCAACACCGACATCACCGTCTCAAAGGGGACGATCTCCTCGGCAAATTTCCCCGCTTTGTGTGCTTCTGCCACTCTTTTTTGTGATTCCACCACATAGGCATCTTGAGCCTGCCGGCTGATGGCAAATTTGTTGGCAACGTAATCTGCTGTTTGGATCATGGTCCACCAGACCGCGGGGATTTGTTGCTGCAGGGGCTCAAAGACAAAGTGATTCAGGTTCAGGTTGAACTGAACGAGGCTGATGCTTTCCACACCTCCGGCAACACCAATCTGCATTTCCCCGGCGGCGATACGATTCGCCACGGTTGAGGCTGCATTCAGGCCCGAGCCGCAGTAGCGGTTAATGGTTATACCGGGAACCTCGCTCCCACAGCCGGCAAAGAGAGCGGCATTGCGGGCGATATTGTGGCCGGTGGCTCCTTCAGGTAGTCCACAGCCCAGCACCACATCTTCTACTTCCCGTGGGTCCAAAGTTGCCTTGTTTATCGCTTCCTTTATGACGTGTGCTGCCATTGGAATGCCGTGAGTTTGATTCAAGGCGCCGCGTCTCGCCTTGGCGATAGCGGTTCTGCAGTAGGCGATAATGGCGACGTCTCGCATGGGGTCTGTCCTGCGCTGGTGAGGGTTTCTAATACAGTAGAACAGTTATTAGCTACTGAAATTATTTTGAGCTGGAAGTATTTACGTAGAGAAATATGAGAATTGAGACGGACGATAAGCCTGCATTGCAGGTGGTACATTTTGACATGTCAAAACATATATATGTGACAATCATTACAAATTTAAGATTTTAATAGATAAAATTTCATCAAAGATTAACAATCTGTGGAATAGACTGACTTCTTTGTTGGTACGCTTTTCTATAGAATGCGCGCCAATTCACATTGTTCGAATTCAAAATAACAACAGGAAGTTGGGGTTTATGACCGTCTCTCGTCGCACATTCGTTCAGGCAATGGGGCTTGCGCTGCTCACACCATTTACCGTCCGCACTCTAGCGGCCAGCAATAGCGAAACCTACGCGCGTTTTAACCTGAGCGGCAGTCCCGTGGGCTATGACATCGACCAGGATGGCCTGATTTTCGATTTGTCTGTGGCCTCGGGAGACCCCAGCCAAACGGGTGTAGTGCTCTGGACCCATATCAACCCGGCCGCCTTTTTACCCGGTCAAATTCTGTATTTGGATGTGGCCCTGGATGAATCATTTACTCAGCCGGTGATGAGCGCCGAGATCAATGCCGAGGATATCAGCGCGGATCGCGACTACACCGTAAATATTGACCTGGAAGGCTATCTGTCTCCGAACCAGCGTTACTATTACCGCTTTAAGTACGGCACATTGTGCAGCCGCACCGGGCGCTGTCATACCTTGCCTACCGGCGGGCTAGAAAGTATCAAAATGGCGGTGGTGACTTGCCAGGATTACACCACGGGTTATTACAACGCGTACAACCACCTGGCGGATGAAGACGTGCACTGTGTATTGCACCTGGGGGACTTTATCTATGAATACGCCCAGTACGAAGGTTTTGAAGATGCCATTGTCCACCCCCTGAGCCTGCCTTCCGGTGCAAAAGTGGCTATGGATCTCGAAGACTACCGTCATATTTACCGGGAATACCGCAAGGATAAAAACCTGCAGCGGGCGATGGAAATGCACTCCTTTATTATCACCTGGGATGATCACGAAACCGCAGACAACGCCTACTGGGATTACGATCGAGACACCCTCGGCGTGCCATCCCATCCCTACCAAACCGGTGATAACAATCCCGAGCAATTGCGCCAGTTAAGACGCGATGCGCAGCAGGCCTGGATTGAGTATGTGCCCGCGCGTGTGAAAGTTGATGAAGCGGCCAGCCACGCTTTTGACTACTTGCAGATCTATCGCTCTTTCCAGTTTGGTGACCTGGTCGATGTATATATGACCGATAGCCGCACCTACCGCACCAAGGAGCCCTGTAAAGACGGCACCGCCTGGCAAAACTATTGGTGCACCGACTACGAGAAGAAATCCCAAACCATGCTGGGTAAAACCCAGCGCGATTGGCTGATTGATGGCCTCGTCAATTCAAATGCGCGCTGGAAAGTCTGGGGCAATCAGACCTTACTGGCCCAGCTTGCGGGCACTGCCCTGGGGCGCCCATTGGTTTTTGCCAACTACGATGCCTGGGATGGCTACCAGTGGGAGCGTGAGAAGATTCTCTCCAGTGTGAAAGACAGCAATGTCGATAATTTTGTTGTGCTGACCGGGGACCTGCACACCAGTATCGCCTCTTACCTGAAGGTAAACTTCAATAAGATCAGCAACTGGAACTACGATAACCTGGTGGGCATTGAACTGATGACCCCTTCGATTTCATCGCCGAATCTCAATGATACGGTAGAAAGAGGGCACGATGTGGGTGCCGTATTTACTTCACTGCTCAATGGCGGAGTGCAAGTGAATAACCCCCACATCAAGGATTTCGTCAGTGATATTTATGGATATGCGCTGATTGAGTTCAACCACAGTGAGTTGAATTGGACTGTCTATAACATCGACAAAAAGTCAGACAACCCATCCACCAAGAAAAAAACCTATAAAAAGTTCAACTACGAACCCGAAGGCATGTGGCTGACGGAGCAGTAAGCCAGAAATAATAGTCTTCTATAGCGCCACCAAGCCTGTTTTGGTGGCGCTTATTTAACTCTCTTCGCCCGAGTC
This sequence comes from Microbulbifer variabilis, assembly GCF_020524905.1. Lineage (GTDB taxonomy): Bacteria > Pseudomonadota > Gammaproteobacteria > Pseudomonadales > Cellvibrionaceae > Microbulbifer > Microbulbifer variabilis_A. The sequence continues at coordinate 149,884 of NZ_JAIVKI010000007.1, forward strand.
CCACCCACCAAAGTCTTCGCAAGTCTCTCAGTTGCTATCTGGCCCTGGGTGACCTATACCCTCGTGATTGATCGAGCGGGTTTTTGATGTCGATGCTCACCGTGAACACCACTTGGAGACATCGATGCTACAGAAAGCATACCCCTACTATCTGGCCAACGAAGCCGTCTATGCCAATACCGAGCTAGAAGTGACAGATAAGTACTCCGGCGAGGTGGCAACACGGGTTGCCATGGCGGATGCCAAGGTGATCGATAGCGCTATCGATTGGGCCCTGCTGGCGGAAAAGCCCATGGCCGCGTTGCCCCCCTACAAGCGCCAACAAATCTTGGATCATTGCGTACAGCGCTTTCAGACACGGTTCGAAGAGCTGGCCGAGGCCCTGTGTGTTGAAGCGGGTAAACCGATTCACGATTCCCGAGGGGAAGTCTCCCGTCTGATTGATACTTTCCGAGTGGCGGCAGAAGAGGCCGTGCGTATCAATGGCGAGATTATTAATCTCGAAATCTCCAAGCGCAGCGCGGGTTACCAAGGGTTTGTTAAGCGTGTTCCCGTGGGTGCCTGCTCTTTTATTTCACCGTTCAATTTTCCACTGAACCTTGCGGCCCATAAAGTGGCTCCAGCTATTGCTGCCGGCTGCCCCTTTGTGCTCAAGCCCGCGAGTAGAACACCGATTGGTGCCCTGATTATCGCAGAGGTGCTGGCGGAGACCGATCTACCCAAGGGTGCCTTCTCAGTGCTGCCCTGTCATCGCGAAGGCGCCGATCTGTTTACCGTGGATGATCGCTTCAAGTTGCTCAGCTTCACCGGCTCTCCTGCCGTTGGTTGGGATTTAAAAGCCAGAGCAGGGCGCAAGAAGGTGATTTTAGAGCTGGGCGGCAATGCCGCCTGTGTGATCGACCGTGATACCGATCTGGAGGATGCGGTAGAGCGTTTAATCTTTGGGGCTTTTTATCAATCGGGCCAGAGCTGTATCGGTGTGCAAAGAATTTATGGGCACTCCAGCTTGTATGAGGATCTGAAGGCGCGCTTAGTGGAGCGCACCAAGAAGCTAAAAAAAGGCGATCCAAAATCCGAGCAGACTTTTATAGGGCCAATGATTTCCGAAGGCGAAGCGACAAGGCTGTATAACTGGATTAAAGAGGGAGTTGAACAGGGAGGGACTCTCCTATGCGGAGGCAACCGCGATGGCGCCATGCTTGAGCCAACCCTACTGGAGAATGTTCCCAGTGACTGCGACGTAGTGCAGCAAGAAGCTTTTGGTCCTGTCGCAATACTGGAGCCTTTTGATGACTTCGATGAAGTACTGAAAAAGGTCAACGACAGCGCATTTGGTTTACAGGCCGGGATCTTCACCCGTGATTTGTATCGAGCCCAAAAAGCTTGGGACACCCTGGAGGTGGGCGGTGTAGTGATTGGTGATGTGCCCAGTTGGCGGGTAGATAACATGCCCTACGGAGGCGTGAAAGATTCAGGCCTAGGGCGAGAGGGGGTGCGTTGGGCTATTGCGGATATGACGGAGGAGCGGTTGATGGTGGTGAGAACTCTAAGATAAGCAGTTAATCTTCAAAGAGTATCTGATAAGCACTGATCGTGATAATATTCATTAATAAAAATCGGTTGTCGTGCATTATTGAAGAGGTACACTTTATATGTTTTATATCCTTCCTAATCTTATTTTAAATCATCCAGCTGGCTGATGTATTAATTACCATATAACAAACGCAGTTAAAGCCTTGGGCTTAATTGCTCGTTGAAGTTGTTTTAGGTATTTTTCATGGATGACCAGAAAAACAAAAAAGCCAAGATCACACCAGTATCACTGCTATTTTTCATCGCCTATCAAGCTATATTTTGCACCCTTCTATATCAATGGGCTCTCACACCGGTAGTTGATAAGCTTAGGATGTTCAATTGGCTTCCAATGGATGCCCATCTACTTGAAGTGGATCTAGAAGTCTATTGGGATGATGAAAGTACTTTCTATCAAGTTGTTGCCAGCTTTGAATTTAATATAGATGGTAAAACCTATTGGGGTAATAGGGTTGATATACACTCAGAACCAGATGATTCTGGAGGAAAGCGTTACCATGAAAATATGCATAGCCTTCTTCAGAAATTTAAGAGGCAGGGGCGCACGTTTAATGGATGGTTTAACCCAGATAACCCCTATGATTCAGTCCTGGATAAGAAGCTACGTTGGTCAAAAATTATTATTCCCGGCTTGTTATGCTGTCTATTTATTTTAATTGGTTTAATCGTTTATCGAGCATATATTTTTCGGGAACAAGAAAAGGACCCGGAGCTGGTTGAAAAAACACCATGGATCGCGAAAAACAAATGGAAGCCGGAGGGAATATCGTCTGAAACCAAAGGGATACTGAAAGGGCAGTTATGGAGTGGGATCGTGGCGGCTTTGCTCGGTGTAGTTTTTGCTTATGCAGGATTAACGATCTTGTTAAATGGAGAGTATGCGGGGCTATTTTTCTTAAGTCTAGGGATTATCGCTTGTTTATTGGCCATTGAACCAATTAAGAGCTGGTGGAAATTTAAGGCGCTTGGAGGTGTGTCTGTCGTCATTAATCCATTTCCAGGTAGAGTCGGTGGGAAAGTATCTGGCTATATTCAGTTTCCCCAGTCTCTGTTAGTTGGAGAGCATACTATTCGCATAATACTAAAGCAGTTTACAAGATTAACTGAGCGTGGCGGGGATATTAGGAATCGAAGGGAGTTTGTAAATTGGGAGGCCGTAACTAAAGGGAGGTATCAGGCTACTAATTCTGGGATAAGGGTCTACTTCTCTTTCGAAGTTCCAAACAAATTGCCTGAATCGAATACGGATATTTATTGTGGGGATGGGGAGTATTGGTATTTAAATGTTCGTGGTGGTTTTCAAGGTGACCACTTTGAGAGGGAGTATGAACTGCCGGTATTTAATGTGGGTTCTTCTGATCATAATAATGGGGATCAGGAGTGCGAGGATAACAGTACAGAAAGCCAAGTTGACAAAACTCCTGGGAATATAAATTTTAAGGCGGATTTTGTTCAAGGAAGTAAAAAGTCTCCTACTGATGTTCCTGTGGGTAAGCCGTTGAGGAATTTTTCCGAAGAGCTATCCAGCATAGTACATATGGAAATGCAAGGAGGCACGGTAATAATTAGGCAAAAGTCATTTTTTCATAAGTTTAGTGTGTGGATGATGGGGCTCACATTTTTCATGCTTTTTCTTGGGTGTGTGCTAGTTATATCGGAACCAGAATTTCCTTTTTTAGTGTTTGGGATAAGTATTTTTTTATTTGTTTTATCGGTCCCGTCGGCGTTTTCAGTTAAAGAGGTTCAAATTACTCGGAATCATTTAATACGCCAGAAACTTTGGTTTGGCATGGCGAGAGAATATGAGAAGATTAATCGTGAATCTATTAGAGAGGTAGTGTTGAAAAAAGTTGGATACCTCACTAGCTCTAAAAATCAAACCCGTGAATGCTTCAATCTATTTGCTAGAGGTGAGTGCGGAACAGATATTTTAGTTGCAAGCTTTATCCCAGGTCGTGGAGCTGCTGAGCAATTACGGAAGAGGATAAGTCTTTTGATTGGGCGCAGAGTGCGCCAGACCAAAAAGAAGCCACCCAGCCGTGTGTTGCAGGGGGGAGTTCAGTAGTGGCTTTTATAATGAGCAAGCTTGGAAAGTTCAGTTTTTCATTCAATCCTTATTTGTTTGGTATAGCGGGTATATTCTTTGTTTTTTCATTTGCTGCATTCCTATATGAGGTTGTTGATCCTGTCCGAGATGCGATAAAGATGCGAGATTGGTTGCCAATGACTGCAGAGGTTCTTGAGGTTGAACTGGCAGAAAGCTGGGGAGATGGGGGATCAGTCAGTTATCAAACTTTTGCTGCATACGAATTTGTAGTGGATGGTAAGGCTTATTGGAATGACCGGGTATGTGTTAATGATGGTTTTGATAATTTTGGGCAATATCAAATAAATCTTTTCCATCGATTGAATAGTGCTAAGGAAAGAGGGTTGCAGATAAGTGGGTGGTATAATCCTGGTAATCCTGCCGAAGCAGTAATTGACCGGGGATTGAGATGGATACAAGTAGTACCTTTAACCCTCTTTTGCTTGCCTGTAATGTTTTTCGCATTCATTGTTATGTGTGCATCTGTAGTAAGAAGAAGAGATGATGAACCTAATTTAGAAACTGCTTCCTACCTGTTTAAAGAAGAGTGGAAGGTGAATGGAATCCTATCGGAAGAACATCGTGGGCAGCTATCTGGATGGCTGTTTATTATGCTTCTGTGTTCTCTGATTATCCCTTGTCTATATATTGCGGTTGATAAGTTAACTAGAGGGGCACATGATCTTGAGGTGGTAATATATTTACTTTTTGCTGTTTCTCTATTGTATGTACTTTACCGGCCTCTTAAGCGCAATATACAACAAGTTCGATATGGAAAGGTTCCTTTGGTGGTGACTCCATTTCCAGGCATATTAGGTCGTATTTTTTCTGGATATTTGCAGTTCCCTAAAATAGTTAAAGTTAGTCAACAAGCTTTTCATTTTTCGCTTCAGCAGGTACGAACATACAGAAACAACCAGGGAGAAGGTTCTGGGTTACAACATGTCGTAAATTGGGAGGCTCAAGGGCTGGGTCATTTAGAGGTAGTCAATGGCTATTCAAGGGTCTATTTCGCCATTCAGGTCGAGGATAATTTACCTGAATCGAAGATTGAGGGAGACCAGGGGGATTGGTGGCGACTTAATGTCGAGGCCAGGATGCAGGGAATTACCTTTACTCGTACCTACAAAGTTCCAATCTTTAGCGAGGGCTATGAATTTCAAGAAGCTGATACTTTAAATACTGAAATTGTGGCCAAAGTGCCGGTAGGGCGATTAAGAACAGACTATTCTGAAGAACTAAAAAAACTTGTGTCGATAGAGGAACTAGGTACCGCTATTCAGTTTCGTCAGAAGATACTTATTAGCATACCAACCGTAATCCAACTAGTTGGAGGCTTGATTTTTAGCGCTACTGGCATTGCATTATTTTTCACGAAATTTCCATTTGTTTTCGCTGTCGTCTTTACGATAGCGGGTTTTTTGCCCCTTGGCTCTGCATTGAGTCGCACTGCTAGATACTACCAAACCTATATAGGAGATAATAAGATCACTTGTCGCCACTCTTGGATGTGGGTGAAGCATGAGCAGAAGATTCTGGATAAGTCCAATATACGTGGTGTTTACATGACAAAATATACGGGCTATGAGGGTGCAGATGATCGGAAAAAAGAATACTTTGATTTTTATTTGGTAGGGAATGACGGTTATAAAGTAAAAATCATTTCAGACTTGCTGGGGAGGGAGGCGGCCAAGCTATTTCTTGAAAAGTTAGAGGTTTTATGCAAGCTAAAATCAATCAGCGCTCTTGAGTTAAAGTCACTTCAAGAAAAGCAAAAAAATGTTGCCTGAATTTTATTCGCAGAGGATGGTGGGGCTGCTTTTTAATTTGTGTAATCATGCCGGTGTTAAATCATTTCTGATATTAACTTGGTAAATTTTATCCTGAGTGCCACTGCTACTAGTTGTTTATCTGAGCTGCTGAAACATCCAGTTGCTACAAAATTCTGCAACCCGATCCCATCCAGGTTCCAGCATTAAGTAGTGGCCGTAACCTTCGGCGGTATAAAAAGTGGTTTTTGTACTTTGTTGCTTTGCAACAAAGCGTGCTGTGGAGGGGGGTATTGCTAAATCGTCGGTGCCGGAAACCATCAGAACAGGGCAATCGATCTTTTTGTAATCAATTTTTGTGGTCTTGTTGTCGTCAAAGATCCAGAAGAAAAGTTCGAAAAATACTCGTCCAGATTCAGGGCCTAGACGATTGAATACTTGATGTTGATCTTCCTTATTGAGCTTGTTGAGTCCAAATTTTGCTATTGTCTTAAAGTCTGGTAAAAGTACGTCCTCCCAAAAATTACCGGCTGCCATAAACATCTTGCCGAGCTCGCGTTCTTGTTTTGTTGTGGGCAGTATCCCCCAGTTGACGCTTCCATTAAGCAATACTATTGCGTCTGCCAAGCCCATGGTGGCTACTTTTTGTGCGATAACGCCTCCAAGGGAGTGACCAACCAGAATTGGTTTATGGCTTAAGGTTCGTATAAATTTTGTAATGTCGACAACGTAGTCATTGATGCTGACTCCCTTTAGGAGCTTTTGCGATTGTTGAGATTCAAGTTTCTCGTGGTAGCGATAGCTTGGGCTGTAACAGCGGAAACCTTTTTCTTCAAAGTACTGATGGAAGCTCTCCATAGTCCAGGGGCCGGCGTTGGTGCCATGGATAAGAACAATAGGGGTATCTATAAATGACTCCCGGCTTAACAGAGACTCTTCAAACCTTAGATGCGAGGATGTTGGCAGTCATAATCTGAGGCGCTGACACGAGTAACTCCTCGGCCTTTCCAAGCAGTGCTGCCGCTATCTTGCCATTTAAATGTGCTTGCCGACCTTGCTCATCGACAAAAGTATCAAAAATGGCAAAGTGGGTATTGTCAATCTGAACCGCAAACCAATTGATAGTTCCTTTTTCTTCATTTGCCAAAGAAAGTGCCGAGGAGAGTAGGGTTTTCACCTCCTCGGCTCTATCCGCTTTAGCCTCTATATGTGCGACTATTGCCAGATTTGCCTGGGGCATTACAACCTCCAATACTTGCTTGCCACACTGACTAAGCAATGACTATTTGTTGAGTATAGATGGGGAGTGATTACGATCAGTCTAGGTTGAATTACATTTTCTCCTACCCTATTCAAAAGGTAGGCGTCTACTCAATGGGGGAATGTTTCGAGGACACGAGGAGGTAAATCTTTAAATGTTCTGTAGATCTCTTTGATAAGAATAGCAACACACCCGCTTTCATTCTGAACGGATATAACGATACTGAAATTATTGTTGGGTACTAGAGTATTGTTGCTCAGTTTTTTTGCCTTCGCTATCCAGCAGGAATAAGTGTTAGCCTGATGAATTTAGCTAAAGTCTAGTAGCACACCTTCAAGAGAATTGGTAATAAAGTACTCTGAAATAGTCAGGTCCGGGTTGAAGTATTATTTTTTGTAATAACCCACACCGCATACATGATCGCCAACTTTAGTAATAAATGCAGTTTTCTGTACGGGTTTTGTTTCACCAGGGCGCGGCCACATATAGGTTACCTTGCTGATTTGCCCTTCTTTAGCATTCTTAATCATCTCCTCTCCAAAAGCTTTTCCCATTATATCCCTTTCCGCTTTTAGGTTCCGTTCATCAAGATTTGGATGGAATACAGGATGTGCTGTAAGGCTGCCATCTGCCTTGACACAAAATGGGTAGAGATCTCGATCTTTAAATCCTTCCTCGCCTTTATTAATTTTATCGATGGTCGCTGACTCATCCGTCTTTAGCGAGGTGACTACCTTTTCCAGCAGGGCCTTGGCTTCTTCAGCAGTACCATAATTGTCAGCAAACACTGAATACGATGCGAGGGATGCAAGTATCATTACAGAGCGGATAAAATTTTTCATCATTGAACTGACTCAATAGAGAGTGTTGCCCGTCATCTCTACATAATAGACCCTGTCTGGGATAAGGCGTAAAGGGATAAGCTCAATAGACTTTGCAGTGTAGCGAGTTTAATTGACGATTGATAAAAAGGTACTGCTCGTGATCTTCTAATCTGTTTACTGGGATGGGTGGGGCGCAAAAGTTAAGCTAAGCGCCCCGCAGAGGATTTTTTACCGAACTACCAATCTTTTCCTGAGATTGGCTGAGTGCAAACTATTCTTCGATAGCAACGTTCGGTTGTGTTGAATGGAAATTACATAACTTAACCGCGGATACGCCGAACCCGGAATTTACGACCTTTCAGTTTTCCGCTTTCAATTTTTTTCAGTGCTTGCGTTGCTACGTTTCGTTTTACCGCAACATAAGCTGTCAGGTCTAGGACATTGATCTTGCCAACATCTTTCCCGTTGATCGGATGATCACCACCGGTCAGTGCTCCCAGAATATCCCCGGGGCGGACTTTCTGTTTTTTTCCACCATCAATCTGCAGGGTGGCCATGGGTGCCTGAAACGGAGGCTCGTTTAAGATACTGGCAGGCGGTGGTGTATCGGGATCGGACAGCGGATCTTGGGTAAGATCCATACGCAGCAGTTTGTGGCCTTCCTTCTCGGAAAACAGGGAGTAGGCGCAACCGCGTTCACCGGCACGGCCAGTTCGTCCGATGCGATGGGTGTGTACTTCTGGATCTTTGGCGATATGAAAGTTAATCACGGCATCCAGCTTGTCGATATCCAGGCCGCGTGCCGCTACATCGGTGGCCACCAGAATAGAGGCGCTGCCATTGGCGAAGCGAATCAGCGTTTCGTTGCGCTGGCGCTGTTCCATATCGCCATGCAAGGCGAGCACATTGAACCCAGCTTGCTTCAGGTCATTGGCGACGTCATCGGTTTCACGCTTGGTGTTACAGAAAATCAGGGTATTGACCGGTCTGTCATTGAGTAGAATGCGACGGGTCATCTCCAGACGATCGTCGAAGCTCTCAGTTTTATAAAAACGCTGCTCAATCACATCCTCACTGTGCGTGGATTCAATGCGTACCATCACCGGCTTTTGCATCACTCGCGCACTGAGCCGCTCGATTTGATCCGGGTAAGTTGCACTGAACAGTAAGGACTGTCGCCGAGCTGGCAGCTGCGCCAGAATAGTATCAATGACATCCTGAAAGCCCATATCGAGCATCCGGTCGGCTTCGTCAAAGACGAGTGTGTCGACATGCTCTAGGGACAGGGTTCCCTTGCGCAGGTGCTCTTCGATACGCCCAGGTGTACCAACAATGATGTGCGCCCCATGCGCCAGGGAACCAATCTGTGGGCCAAACGGCATGCCGCCGCATAATGTCAGAATCTTAATGTTGTGAATCGCTCTGGCCAGTCGGCGCAGTTCCTGGGCAACCTGGTCGGCCAGTTCCCGTGTGGGGCACAGAATCAGCGATTGAATCCGAAACCGATCAACATTGAGCCTGTGCAGTACTCCCAAACCAAAGGTCGCCGTTTTACCGGAGCCGGTTTTTGCCTGTGCGATGACATCTTTACCGTCGAGTATGATCGGGAGTGTCTTGGCCTGAACCTCGGTCATCAATGTGTAGTTGAGTGACGCCAGGTTTTTTAACAGGGCGGGCTTTAGGGGGAGGTCGGAAAAGGGGGCAGTCAAGGTGAATCCTGGAGTCGTTAAATATCAAATACGTGTATTACGCAACTGCATTTTTGCAGCCTGGCCAATACAAATTTTGCCTGGCACTTTAACAGTTAATCCCGTTGAAACCTATGTACTATTGGTCTCTACCAAGTGTGACGTTCTCGTCTTAGTCATCACCAAGCCGAGCCTGCGTCCAATGTGATCGTTTGAAAGAAGAAGGGGGCAAGGGACCAAGTTGATCCAATGCCCCCGCTTTTTTAGTTTTCCTTCTCTTTTCTGGCCTTCCACTGATAAAACACCCCAGGCATCACCAACAACACAAACAACAATGTGGTGATGGTGCCGCCGACCATGGGTGCGGCAATGCGTTTCATGACATCTGCGCCGGTGCCGTCGGAAACCATCACTGGGATCAATGAAATTAACAGCGTCAGGCTGGTCATCATCATTGGCCGTATGCGGCCCGCTGCCGCTTGTGCGACTGCGGCGGTATTGCCTTGCTGCGATTTATTATCTCCAGCGGCCGATAAATAGTGCAGCATCAAAAGACCCATCTCTGCGGCAAGGCCGGCCATAGCGATCATGCCCACCCATACGGCGACACTCAGTTTGTAGTCGAGCAGGTATAGCAACCAGAAGGCTCCGACGAGCGCCATCGGCATGGCAGTGAGTACAAACAGGGTGTCAGATAGCCGGCCGCGGTGCAGGTAAAGCAGGAAACAAACCGCTAGTAAGGTCAAGGGCACCAGCCATTGCAGGCGGGACTTGGCCCGCTCCAGATATTGATACTGGCCAGCCCAGGCGATGCGTTGGCCGGGCACCAAGTTGACCTGTTCGTCGACTACCTGTTTCGCTCGGTTTACATAGTCCGCAACACCGGCATTGCCTTTCAGGTCGACAAATACCAATCCCACTAACTGCCCGTCTTCGTTGCGAATCATGGGGGGGCCAGTGCGGAAATCTAAATCGGCCAGCTGGTTGAGAGGTACCTGAGAACCATCGGAAGCGGGGACCAGAATTTGCTCTAGCTGTTCTGGGGTATCCCGGTAGTCGCGGGCGTAGCGCACCAGTACATCGTAACGCTCGCGCCCCTCGACTGTCTGGGTTGCGGCCAGGCCACCGGCAGCTGCGGCAATAACATCCTCGATATCCTGAACATTCAAGCCGTGGCGAGAAGCCCGGGCCCGATCAATATCAAAGTCCAAAAAATAGCCACCGGTGAGACGCTCGGCAAAGACGCTGCGGGTTTCATCGGCTGTGCGCTGATCGCTGCGCAGGGCCTCTTCGATAGCCAAAGCGGTCTGCTCGATTTCCTCCAGGTTATCGCCAAACACCTTGATACCCAGTTGGCTGCGGATACCGGTGGCGAGCATTTCGGTACGAGTTTGGATTGGCATCCACCAGATATTCGGCATGCCGGGATACTGTAGTTTCTCATCCATCTCCGCTAGCAGGTCATCCCAGGTCATGCCGGGCCGCCATGCATCCTTGGGCTTCAGGGTAATCACAGTCTCTACCATGGAGAGTGGTGCAGAGTCAGTTGCACTGTTTGAGCGACCAATTTTGCCGAACACGTGCTCCACCTCAGGAAAGGCTTTTAGCTCTTCATCCATTTGCTGTAGCACTTTGCCCGCTTCGGTCACAGACATACCGGGTAGGGCAGTGGGCATATAGAGGATGCTGCCCTCATTGAGTGGCGGCATAAATTCACCGCTCAACTTACTAATGGGGTAGGCCACGGAAACCAGGGCGATTACTGCGAGGGCCGCCACCATTTTGCGCTGGCGCACACAAAAGTGGATAACCGGCTGCAGTATAAAAACCAGGGCACGGGTGACCGGGTTTTCCTTGGTGCGGATTTTGCCACGCATCAACAGTACAGCGAGTGCTGGGATCAGGGTGATCGCCAGTAGTGCAGCAAAGGCCATGCTGTAGGTTTTGGTATAGGCGAGGGGTTTGAACAAACGGCCCTCGGTGGCTTCCAGTGCAAACACCGGCAGGAAGGAAACCGTAATAATAATCAGGGAGAAGAAGATGCTCGGCCCCACTTCCTGCATTGCCCGAACAACCAACTTTCTTCGCTCAGCAGTAGACAATGCCTTATCGCCAGAGGCTGCCAGCTTTTTATGGATGTTATCCACCATCACCACGGCGGCATCCACCATGGCTCCAATGGCTACAGCAATCCCCCCCAATGACATAATATTGGCGGTCAATCCTTGTAGAGAAAGTGGAATAAAAGCCAACAATACAGCAATGGGGAGGGTGATCACCGCGACTAAAGCCGAGCGTGCGTGCAGCAGGAAAATGGCGATCACAGCGGCGACCACTAACATCTCTTCAATCAGAGTGTTTTTAAGGTTGTCGATCGCACTGTTAATCAGCTTTGATCGATCATAAGTTACTACCAGCTCGACCCCTTCCGGTAAGCCAGCGCGAATCTGTTCGATACGCTCTTTCACTTTTTTGATGACCTTTAGGGCATTTTCACCGTAGCGCATTACTACAATGCCCCCTACGGTTTGCCCCTCACCATCCAGTTCGGCAATGCCACGCTGCATGGCCGGTCCTAGAGTAACATCGGCCACCTGGTCCAGGGTTACGGGAATTTTTGCCGCGTTTACCCCAATCACGACCTCTTCGAGATCTGAAACATTGCGGATATAGCCTCGGCCGCGCACCATATGTTCGTGGCCGGCAATCTCCAGTACCCGCCCGCCGGTATCGTTGTTACTGCGGCGAATAGCTTCGACCACTTTGCCCAGGGGGATTTTAAACATCTGCAATCGGTGGGGATCAATTTGGACCTGGTATTCCTTTTCATAGCCACCGATGGATGCCACTTCGGCCACGCCCTCCACAGAGGTGAGCCAATAGCGCAGTTTAAAATCCTGTAGTGCGCGCAGTTCTTGCAGATCGTGCTTACCGCTGCGATCCTCCAGTGCATACTGAAATACCCAGCCAACTCCGGTGGCATCGGGCCCCAGGGTGGGTTGGACACCCTCCGGGAGTTGGTCTGCTACCTGGTTGAGATATTCGAGCACCCGCGACCGGGCCCAGTAAATATCGGTGCCGTCTTCAAAAATGGCGTAGACAAAACTGAGTCCGAAGAAGCTCTGGCCACGCACATATTTGACCTTGGGCAACCCCAGCATGGCGGTGGAAAGTGGATAGGTAATTTGGTCTTCCACCAGGTCCGGGCTGCGACCAGGCCAGTCTGTCATCACGATGACCTGGGCATCGGATAAGTCTGGGATAGCATCCAGGGGAACACTGGTAAGGGCCCGGTACCCCGCCAGGGCGGCAATCGCCACCAGGATCAGGGTGATCCCCGGCTTGCCGGCGCAGGCCCCAATAATACGGGCGATCAGCCCTTTGGGTTCGGTATTTACCACTGCTGTACCCCCGATTTCAGGCGGCTCTCTGCCGCGATCAGGAACACGCCAGAGGTGACGATTTTGTCGCCTTCCTGCAGCCCGGAGCGAATCACAATACGCTCGCTATCCCCGTAACCGGTGCGTACCTGCACCGGCTCCAGGCGGCCCTGGCCCAGATCGCGGAACACAATGCGCTTCTTGCCGGAAATCAGCACAGAATCCCTGGGAACCACCAAAAGATTACCCAGTTCCGCACTCAACATAATGTCTGCAAACAGCCCTGGGCGAAGCTCGCCATCGGTATTGGGCAGGGTTACGCGCAGCCTTGCGCTGCGGTTGCTGTGGTTTAGGAACGGGTCGATCTGGGTGAGGGTGGCTGGGATTTCCTCGTGGAAGACGTTGGTTAAACGCACCTTGGCCGGCATGCCTTTTTCCAGCAGTGGCAGTTGGTCCTCATAGGCGTGGGCCTCGATCCAGACCTGGCTGAGATCAGCAATACGCAGGAGGTTGTCCCCCTTCTGAAAAGCCGAACCGGCGACAATATTCTTCTCAATAATCACGCCACTAGCTGGAGCGAAAATGGGGATATAGTCCTGCGCCTTTTGCTGTTCTACCAACCAATCGATTTGTTCTTCAGAAAGCCCCCAGAGTAGTAGACGCCTGCGCGCGGCTTTTTCCAGCGTATCGCCACGGCGGCGCGCTTTCAGGTATTCATCCTGAACGGCCAGAAGCTCCGGACTGTACACGGAAAACAGCACTTCACCGCGTTTGACTTCCTTGCCCTCAAAGTCAGCATCCAGTTCACCGATCCAGCCATCAAAGCGCAGGCTGATATCCCGCAGGCGGGTTTCGTCGTAAGTTACCTGGCCATGCAGATGAATGGGCAGGGCGAATGGCTGTCTTTCAACTGTGCCAGTTTTAATACCAATGGCCTGGCGGCGGCCGCTTTCAACCACAATACTGCCGCTTTGAAGTTCATCATGGCTGACCGGCTGCAAGTCCATACCGCAGATAGGGCAGGTGCCGGGCTTTGCAGCTCGTACTGACGGATGCATGGCACAGGTGTAGTAAGCGGTATCCGAAGCTTCGGGTGCTGATTTTAAGCGCAGCCCTTTGCGGTTGGTGCTCATATCAAAGGCCAGGTCCACATGGCGATCGTGGCCAGTAGCCACATCTACCACCATGGGCCAGGAACCCACCATGGCGAGTTCGATCTCACCCTGGAAAACACCGGGGCTTGTCTCGGTAATATCGGCCTGGGCTCGCATAGCCGGCATGGCACCCATCGCGGGCATTTCTGCTACTGCGCGGACTTCGGCACCAGCGACAGGCCGGTTTTCCCTATCCCGCACTTCAATGCGAATTTGGTTATTACCAGCGCGAGGCTGCTGTGGATCTACAGTTACGGCGATCTGGAAGGGGCCGGCAGGAATAAACTCCACACCGTCGGTTACAGCTAATTCGGCTGTGTTCTTCCAATAGAAGGCAGCCCCTGCCGCCGCCAGCAATATAACGAAAGAGATTAGGCCCAGTGTTTTTGTACGACTCATAGGACACCTCCAAAGACAGAGGGAATGAGGATTTGGATACCGAGCTTGGTGCTAAGTAGGGTGCCAAGTTGGCCATCAAAGGCACCGAACATTTCTTTGCTGCTACGGGCAGCAACGGCTTGTAGGGAAATCAAAGGGTTCACTCCTAGAACAATCTTTCTGAAGCCCAACAGCAGTAATGACAAAAGTCGAAAGACGTATAGTGCTGCGGGAAATTTCGTAAATTAGAGAGAAGGAGTGATCAAATACGCAGGCGCAGAGTGGCCAACCAGGTTCGATTGCCGGGGAAGGTAGAGGCTAGGGGAAAGGGTGTAACCGAGTTGGGCGCCGGTGGGGCCAATATTTGCGGCCACTGGTAAGTGGGTGGTGGTGCCAGCTGAGGAAGTTCCTGGCCAAGGAAGGCGGTGGTTAAGGTGGCCGCCTGATCATCCAAGGAGATCTTGAGGGAAACCTGGGCATCATAATCACAGCAGTCAACATCATCGGGCTGTGAGCTGGTAACCATATGGTCACAACAGCACTCTGCCGCCGGCTCTGGGCTATCCATCATTTCGCAGGCAAGCACGGTCTGTACCTGGAACATCAGCAGGAACAGGGCCGCCATAGCGATCAGCTTGGCGCGAAATGTGGAGGAGTAGTGCTTCATTACTGATAAATCATACACCAGAGATTGGCTACCCGACAAAGATTGCCTTCACCGCGTGACTGGCTGGTGTTCTCAAGTTTCTCCAGGCAATGAAAATTAAACGAGGCTCAGCAATTTCCCGTGAGCCCTTTGGTGGGAATTCCGACATCCATTTTCTCTTCGAAGCAGGCTTCCAAGCGATAATTAAGCAGTGCCCCTCTTAATAATGGGCCAAGTCACATTTATCTATCGAAAGCGACATAAGGTTCCCCAATGCCATTCCTTCCAAATGCCGCCTTATTGTTGATTTCTTTAATGAGCATCATCTTTACTACTTCGGCTGTCGCTAGCTCTACTCAAGATGCCTTACAGATATTGCATGCTACGGCGAATGATCTCAATAAGAAAATTGATAGCGACTGGATACTGAGTAGGGAACGGAATTTGACAGCTTGGCTGCGAATGAAAGCAGTTCGCCAAGCGAGTTATGACGGTGAAGACTTGTCTTTCCTCCAAAAGCACGGCCTTGAAAAAAAGAGTCCGACTTGGTATGAGGTGAATTTAAAAGAACATCCTGAGTGGATGACCGCATACCGGTTGTTAATGCCGTTATCCTCTTGGCGAGGACTGTCTGAACACCAAGCTAAACTTTATGAACTTGGCATGACGGTGGTTGAAGTCAATAGACTAACTGGCTATATCCTGGCCAATGATATTCAGGAAATAACGATCCAGGCAAAGTTGGATTTTTTACGGGAGGAGGAGTCCACTTACGTAAGTAGATTTCTTCAAGGAGGTGAAGACTTTTCTTTAATCTATGTAGAATTTGTGGATAAGCTTAATGCGCTCTCACATGCATTGGAAACCGATTGGACGATAGGCCTATTTAACCTGTTCGATCGTGATGGTCAAGATATTTTATTGACTTACAGTTTGTCGAAAGTTAACTCCCGGATAGGTCTGGGGAAGGGTAGTTTTAGCCTGGATGAGAAGGTTGACATATTCATGGGGTATTTTCTCTCTGGAGGATTTCATGCATCAACGAAAGAGTCATTGCAGAGACACAAAGAGAGAAGGCGAGCTGATAGAGCTCAAATTAATGTAGAATTTAAACCCCCGACCGATAAGGCCGTCAATAAGTGTCGGTGCGCCCCAAAGCAATGTTCGTATACCAATCCTTGAATATACTCATTAATAGCGATAACGCCTTATGTCGCTTGTGTGGTCATTTCTTGATTTTGAGTGGTAGAAGCAATGGCTGTAACAAAGATCTGTATTTGTCTTGTCGTACTTCTCATTTCATTGCCTCTTGCGGCAGAAGAAAACACCCCCGCCACAGAATCCTACGGTCCTCTTACAAAAATGACCAACTTATGGCTCAGAGGTGAAATTAGCAAAAGGCAGATACGGGAGCTGGCACTAAGGGGGCGCTATGTGAATAGCTCCGATAATGATAATGCTCACGTATCGTTTTTCCTGGACGAGATGCAGATAGTCGCCCGTGGGTCATCGGTTTCCGGTCGTTCTGCTCAAATAAATATCCAGGTCAATGACTCCAAGTTTGACCTGGATTACGATCTAGTTTCCATGCACATTCTAATTAATGGTCATGGCAGCGGGCTATCGAACGAGCAAAAATTTTTGTTGATTGTTATGAGTTATCGTTTGGCAGCAGAAGGTTGGAGTAAATCTTTGGGAATAGATCAAATGGAGAAGAGCCTGATTTATCGTACTCTCAATTATCTCTCCGAGATGCCAGCGGATTATAAGATGTGGGTGATGGCTAAGGAGATCTATCACCCTTTGCATTAATGCGAAGAGTGAAAGTCGAACGAATTATAAGCTGTAACGCTTACTAAAAAAGCTATCTGGTTTTCCATCCGTTTTGTTTGAAGAATCAAATCCTGTAGGGATAAAAACCCAAAATTCTCTGGATTTAGTTTAAATAAAACAGGATTGATCAGTATCAACTTAAAATTGGTACAAATGTATACAAAAAACTAGCGTACTTAAACGATTTATCCTTGTATCCTGCCTCGACTGTTATTAACCTCAGCCTTTTTGCTTTAAAGGATTTGTATGCAGGCCCGGATTTCACAGCTGGATTTGCTAAGAGGAATAGCCATATTGGGGATTCCTTTTATGAATATGGTTGGCTTTTCAATGCCCATGGCTGCCTATTTGAACCCCAAAGCCTATTTGGCTGAGGGGCCATTAAATGATTATATGTTCATTTTCTTGCATTTATTTGCCGACCAAAAATTTATGGGATTATTCGCACTGCTTTTTGGTGCGGGTATTATCTTGCTTGCTGAGAAGCGCAAGTACCTAAAAAAATCCGCAGCCAAGATTCATTACAGTCGCAACTTTTGGTTGTTGGTTGTGGGAATGCTTCATGCAATCTATATTTGGGAGGGCGATATTTTGACGGTGTACGCCCTGATCGCCATGGTGCTCTATGTATTCCGAAGACTACGTGGTGGTTGGCTCATTACTTTGGGAATAATGGTTCTAATAGGTTCTGTTTTGAGTTCCAACTATACTGGAGTGGTTCTGTCAGGGCTTAGCGGTGAGGCTAGATACATAGTTTCAGAAATTTTCTCACCTGATGCCGCGCAAATTCAAAGGGACATTGCGGCCTATAGTGGTGGTTTCTGGGAATTGGTCAATCATCGTTTGGTAGCTGGAAATAGCGATGCTGACTTTGCCGCGAGCTTGATGATGCTTTTATTCAGTCTTTCCCTTATTTTAAAAGTCTCCGCAATGATGTTACTGGGAATGGGGCTCTATAAAACCGGTGTTTTGAGTGGTGAGGCAACGCAAGAGACTTATAAAAGATTAGCTGTTACTGCAATTCCCATTGGTTTGATATTGACCTCAGTCGGATTGATTGGTAACTACAGTCATGGCTGGGATATTAACTACTACTTCTTATATGGCGATGTCTTTAACTTGGTAGGTGCTACTTTCACTAGTATTGGGTATATAGGCTTAGTCTGCCTTTGGTATCAAACAGATAAGCATCAGTGGATGAAAAACAAAATCCAGCAAGTTGGGCGAATGGCATTTACTAATTACCTTGTCCAGTCAGTTATTTGTGTGTTTATTTTTTATGGCTTTGGGTTGGGTTTATACGGTGAACTAACTCGTATAGAAGTTGCTAGTGTTTGTATAGCTCTTGTTCTATTTCAGCTGGCTTATTCTGATCTTTGGTTAAAAGTATTCAGTATGGGGCCGCTGGAGTGGTTCTGGCGTACGCTGACTTACTTGAGAATTCAACCTATTTTCAAAGAGAAACTGTTATATTCTGCGGGGACGGAAGCATAAGATCGTTAATTATTTTATCAGCCCTATGGCTGTGAAATATTTTAGGTTTCGTTTACCCATATTGTTTTTGTGATTTGCTGGTATTTGTCTAATACAGTAACCATTCTTTTGCGGGTGGTTACTGAGTCAACGCATTTCTTTTAGCCAGTCGACGAATTCTTAGCCCCATAGCCAGATGCCAAGTAAATAGCACCGCAATAATAGCCCCGGCAATAGTGTGAGTGAGGCTTGAAAGCTGGCTGAGCTCTGGATCGCCGAAATAGTAAATGCCTGTACCTGAAAGCAGTAGGAAACTAAACAACAATAGAAGCAGTATTCCACTCACCCGATTGAGCTTGCGTCTCCAGCCGGAGCGCATATGTACGGTTGCCAAGGCTCCCACCATGCCAATAGTGATAAAAGCGATTAGGCAATGAATGGCAGCACCTGTTAGGCGCAGGTCCCCGGGAATTTGCACCGGAGGTTCCATATCCAGGCGTAGATCCATCATCGTTGGTATTAGGAGGATACCACTGGCCAGTAAACCAACACTTGCGGCGATGAGTGCGCTGTAGAACCAGCGTGGATATCCGCTTAAACGGCGCATCACTTTCCAAACCTCTATTCTTCGATCAAGACTCCGCCCAGGTGGGCGATACGCTCAGCGCGCTGGCTTTTGGGGGCCAGGGCGGCAACTTTGGTCAGTGCATCGGCTCGCCAAGCGAAGCGCGAGATTACGCTAAAGGTTTGGGCATTTCCAGCTTTGGGGGTAGAGGACTCAGGTTGATCCTCGCCAGCAAGAATTAACCCTGGCGTATCGGGGTTCAGCCCCCCGCCGGCACTTGATGTGGCCAGCGAAGCATTTTGCAGAGCACCCAAGGGGCGGGTGCTGCCATCGGCGCGGCGCTGGGCAACTGGTAGGGCAAAATCTCCAAAGACCCGTAAATCCCCACCGGCATTAACCCAACCCCAGGAGGAGCCAGCACACTTTAATACTTTAATCGCACAGTCTACCGCGTAACCCTTGGCAATGCCGTCGAGGGTAATACGTACCGGGCGCACAAGGCGCGCACGGCCTGGGGCGAGTTCAATATCGTCGGCGCAGCCGATAGGGAGAAAATCCCCACCGTGATCGGGTAGAACCCCATGTTCGATGATCATGCCACCGAGAGTGCAGTTAAACAGGTGTTCACTGGCTTCGGTCATCTGCCGAGCCAACCGCAGCAGTCGAAGAGTGTGCTTGGAAAGCTGAATCCACTGCCCGTGGTTAGCATTGAGGTGCGAGAGTTCGCTATCGGGTTGCTGGAAGCTGGCCAGTTCATGTATTTCACGAATGGCCTCAAAGGCTTGGTTCACCGCATTGGTAGCCCTTGTGTCAACGCCTGCAGTGGCGACTTCAACAAAGGTGCCGAGTAGGGGGCGCATTCGTTTGGTGTGCGCCCCCCTTGCTGCGGCTTGGGGATCAAGCATGCTTGAGGTAGAGGTCCCACATGGTCAACAACCTTCTTACCCCGTCAGTAATATTACGGCAGGAAAGGGTTGCACCACTGATATTGGTCACATCTTTACCGAGGCGAAGAGTGTCCTCCAGGCTTTTGCCCTCAAATTGAGAGCGCCAGCCGGCTTCGCGAACTTCACCACCATGAGTTTCCCGGTAGCTGAGGACTTCTATTCCCAGAACCTCTCCCGAAGGGGATACCGCCAGTGCATAGGTGATGAATTCATGCTTGCCAATAACGTTGTCGACAAACATCCAACCCAGATTTTCACCGTCGCGTTCCGCACGCCATACCTGTTGAGTTTCGCCGCGTTGACGAGTACCTGCGTTCTTTTTGATTTGGCGACGCTGGTCGCTATCAAAGTTCAGGGTGCTGTCGACGAACTGGCTCGCATCAGGGAAAAACTGGCTCTGGGCTTGGGCCACACTCAGGTAGTCTGTGGCATAAGCCGGAGCCACCAGGACGGTCATCGGTAGCAGAGCGCCGAGTAGGGCTTCGTATTTCATCACCGTTGCACCTTTTATTAGAAGTTGTAGCCGAGCTTCAGGCGCACTTCGCGCTTGGTTTTCTCAATCAGGTGCAGGTCATCATTCTCGACGATCATCTCACCACCGCCTTCGACTTGCTGGAACCAGGAAAGAGTGGCCCACCATTTCGCAGTGGCATAGTGCAGGTTGGGGCCGGCAAACAGGCTCCAGCGCTCTTGGCCGACTTCTGTTTCAAATTCGGTCTGGTATTGCACCTCGGCACCGATAAACCAGTTAGGGGCGAAGCGGTAGCTGAGGCCGGAACCCAGGGTGATTTCCAGCTCCATTTCCGGGTCGGTGGGCCACTCGAAATCTTCGGGGAGGTTGTCGATCTTGCCACGCTTGGCGTAGGTGCCTTCCAGAGACAGGTTACCTACCCACACCATCTGGCCTTCAAGAAGGTATTTTTGAGCTAGCAGTGCGGATTCCAGGGAGATGGTGTCTTTGTCGCGACCAGAGTGAGGGTCGAGTGACATGTAGTCAAATTCCCAATATCCGGACAGGCCAAAATCATCCATTGCCGGGCTTAGGAAATTGTATTTTGCATTGACTTCAAAGCCGGCCAAGCTCAAGTTCTTGTCGTAATCACCGGGGATATAACCATCAACCAAGAGGCCATCGGTCTTAACTGCCAGTGCTTTTATGCCACCACCGATGGTGAATTTGTTGCTTACACCATACTCCAGCTCAGTGAAGGCATCCCAGGCTCTGTAATCGCCAGTTCCCTTGTCATTGCGTTCGGTGACGATTTGATAAGCTTCCCAGCTACCTTCTGGCAAAGTTTCAGCACCCTTGACATTACCGAAGAGGTTTTCTTCAGCCAGAGAAGGCATGGATAGGGTGGCTAGGATGGCGCCAAAAGCGGAAAAACGATTCAACTGATTCATGGTGATCCCCAAATGAAATCATGCGTTATGATTTTGTGCCGCGGATTCTAGCGATCCGCTAAAGTTAATGCAAACAGTTCGCATTTAAAATCGGCACATTTGGGAGTATTGAGTTCTAAATAAAACTATATATTGGCCTGAAGTGACCTTGGTTTTATCTTCTGTAGGCTTATCAGCCCTTTATATCCCAGATTACGGGTGGGACTTTATTGGTTCGCTCAACCCTTCGTAATTGCTCTTCTCGCTGAGCAGTAAAAAATTCTGGGTGCATATGAGCTACCGAGGCGAGGTTGTGAATCCCATCGAGCACCCTTTTGCGTACTTTTTCAGGATTGGCACTGCCGGTGAACGTTAATCTAATTATGTTGACCTCTTTGATAGGCGCTCCCGCTTCGCAAGAGAGAATCAACTGAGCTTCCTCAACCCCCTGTTCCTGTTCGGCTAGCTCGATCACCATCCCGGTATCGATAAGTGCACTGTGCAGGCTAATTGAATCACCAACGCGTCCCTTGATGAGTAGCGCATTCGCGCGACCACAGCGACAAGTAGTTTCTTTGATTCGGTCTCCCAACCGATAGCGAACAACTGGCACCGTCCAGCCCTCGCCAATTCGTGTTAGCAGACCACCATCATTATCTGGCTCTATCAGTTGATCCGCTAATAAATGAAGCGTGTCCCGGTCGCATTTAGGCGAATTAACTGCAATCATCCAGGTTTCAACCGATCCGTATACACCCCAGAATCCGGCACTGGGGAAGGCCCGGCATACGGTTTCATATTTGGTTTCTGTCCAGCGTTCGCCCGTCCAGACGATGCTTTCAATATCCAAGCTTCCATCAGTATCCAACAGGCCTTGGGCAAATTCCGCTAATACCGTTGGATTGCCTGCGAGTGTATTTACCCCAATTTGTTGAAAAGTTTCCAGCCAATTATCGACTTCGTTTGATCGGTATGGACCGGAAGGAACAGTGATTGCCTTACTTTTTTCTGCAAGGGTTTGAATCAGGTAGTGGGCTCCCCAGAGCCGGCCGGGGTTGAAGAGGTTGAGTACCACGCTACCTGGGCCGATTGGATGCCATTCCCGCATCAGTCTCTCTGATGCCTGGTGAAATGGAGTATACGTCAACTTAGGTTTTCCAGTAGTTCCTCCACTGGACATTATGATGGCGCCATTTTTTTGCGCCGAGCTGCGGGTAATTTGTAATATTTCTTTTGGGCTACTAATTGAAAGGTCCTCAATTCGGGTGGCAGAGTCGGGCACGGCAAGCCCTCCGAGCTTTGATAATTTCCTCGCGTGAGATAGCATTTGGCTCCAGTCTAAATATCCGATTCCCATTGAGGTATGTATGTTCCTTTTATAGCCGTAAGAAACCTAGGTAACACAATAAAATTGTACTCAACACCCTTAAGCACTTTGTTCCAATTGTAGTACTTTTGGAATTCCCCTAGCTGATAATTTTTGGGTAACTCTCGGTTGCTGAACAAAATAAATGGCAGGGAAAATAATCTTATTAATGCCTTGGCGTCATATTTTTAATCTGTTGTTATTTTGCTCTCCATTTTTTCGAAAGTTTCTGTCTTAAGATTTTTGGCAAGGATTTTTATAAATTGCTGATGTCGGTATTTTTTTCATTTCCCCCATTGGAATACTTAGCCTGTGGTTAAAAGTATTCTGTATTGGGTTTTTAGAGTGGTTCTCGCCTGTGCATTTGGTGGTCTGGCATCAGCTCAATGGATGTTATTGTTCAGATTTTTCCCAGATAACAGCGGGAACCTTATTGGTTCTTTTAACTCGCCGAAGCATCTGAACTCGCCTGGATAGAAAAGAGTCAGGGTACTGATGAACGACGGAGGCCAAATTGTGAACACCCTCCAATATCCGTGCACGTACTTTTTCGGGTTCCGCACTGCCAGTGAAAGTGAGAATAAATACACTGGCAGCCTTGATAGAAGTCTCTTTTTTGCTACGTGTGAGTAGTAGTTGGACTTCCTCAACACCTGGGACCTGTTCAGCGAGTTTGATCACTTGACTGGTGCTGACCAATGCGCTCAGTAAACTGACCGAATCATCTGCTCGCCCTTCAATAATAAGCGCATCGGAGCGTCCGCAGCGGCAGTTGCTCTCTTTGATTTTGTCACCCAAGCGGTAACGAATCAGTGGTACCGTCCAGCCATCGCCAATGCGGGTCAACAGGGCACCGTGATCATCGGGTTCGATCAATTGGTCCTCGAGCAGATGATAGGTATCCCGATCACACTCTGGTCCATTGACAGCAATACTGTTGGTTTCCACTGACCCATAATCACACCAGAACCCGGCCTTGGGGAAAGCATTTCGTACTGTTTTAAACTTGCTCTCGGTCCAGGGTTCTGCCATCCAAATAATAGTATTGATATCTAATTTGCTTTTGGTATCCAGTAACCCCTGGGCAAAGTCAGCTAATCCTGTTGGCGCTCCTGCGAGGGTATTGATACCAATTTCTTGAAATGTCTCAATCCATAAATGCACTTCTTCCGGGGTAAAAGGGCCTGCGGGTACTGTGATGGCTTTACTCTTTTCACAGAGGGTTTGAATAAAGTAATGGGCACCCCACAGGCGGCCCGGATTAAAAAGATTGAGAAGTACACTACCAGGCCCCAGTGGTTTCCAATGTTGGAGTAGCCTTTCCATTGCCTGGTGGAAGGGCGTATAAGCCAGCTTAGGCTTTCCCGTGGTGCCACCGCTGGAATTTAAGATGGCGCCGTTTGTTTTTGCTATGGCCTTGGTGATATGCAAGATCTCCTCGGGTCCACTGATTGGGAGGTCTTCAATCCTGCTGGCGTTGGCGGGCACGCTTAGGCCGCCGTGATCAGATAGTGATTTGGCTTGGCAGAGCAACTGATCCCAGTTTAGGTGTCCAATAGCCATAGAGGTTCCCAGCTTTCCGCTTTCCTTTACGTGTTCTTAGCTATTTATATTAGAAGTAACCTGCGGGGTTAAATTGATGAGTAAAGCGGGATTAAAAATGGGCAAGAAGCATAGATTTGAAAAAGCCGATGGATGAGCTCGATATTAGGTCGCATCGAGCGACTGAGACAGATTTGCTAAAGTTCCTCAACTAAACTGTTGCCCAGAAATGGGATGACGGGAACCACCTTGGCTTATTGGCGAAAGGGCTCGGTAGAGCACTCAATCCTCGCCTTAACACTGGCGTTGGCAGCCTGCTCACCACTGCCCGTAGAGTTAGGGCGAGACCAGGTTGTCCAGCAGGTGCAACTGCGCGGTCGGCCGGCGCAGATCGTAATCCCGGAGCTTGTGCCCACATTGGTGGCTGAACTCAGTGCCACACCCCTCAACGCCGATAGGGCCATGCAGATCGCATTGATCAATAACCCTGAACTGCGCGGCTATTATGCTCAACTCAATATTGCCGCTGCTGAGATATATCGGGCTGGACGCATCAGTAACCCGATATTTTCCGTTTCTTTATTATCAGGCGAACAGACCCAGAATACCTACGGCCTAATGGCTTCCCTTTCCGACCTGATCACACTCCCTACACGTAAACGCCTAGCTGCGATGGAGTTTGCTACGGTCCAGCAAGAAGTCGGTGCGGAGCTGTTACACCTTGCGGCTCGTGCGGAGGGAGCCTTTTACCGCTGTATCGCTGCTCAACAAGTCTCCGTTATGCGTGGGCAAATCGCTAAAGCTGCGGATCTCTCCTGGCAACTGGCCCGCCGGTACTTTGAAGCCGGGAATCTGACACCCCGGGATCTGGCATTAGCAGAGGCAGCGGCTGCAGAGGCACAGATTGTTGCGTTACAGGCTGAAGAAACGGCTTTTGCCGCACGTACCGAGTTGGCAACAGTTCTAGGACTGTCAGTGGATGGTATCTGGGATGTGCATCCGCAGTTGTCTTTACCGGTTCTCCATGAAGACAGCCTGGAAGAGCTTTTGCTTCTTGCTCGGGAGAACCGTCTCGACTTGGCGGCAGCCATAGCGCGCACAGAGAGGCTGGCAGAGGATCTTCACTACAATGATTGGCGGCGTTGGCTGGGAGAGCTGGATTTTGGTATTGGTCGCGAGCGAGAGGACGACGGTGCCAATCTAACCGGGCCGTTATTGGATTGGGAGATTCCGATTTTTACCCAACATGAAGATCGCCTGCTTGAGGTGGATGCCGAGTTACAGGCATCTATAGGTTTGGTGGCGCGTCTGCTGTTGGAAAGTGACAATGGCGTACGTCTTGCTTTCGCTAAAACGCAAAGTGCCAGGGCAAGAGTTGCTGTGTTTAGATCCCGTTTAATTCCGGCGCGTATGGAGGCGGTTACCCAGGCGCAACTGGAAGAAAATTACATGCTGATCGGCACTTTTGAGCTGCTACTCAGTAAGCAACGGGAGTATGACGCCTACCAGGGTTACCTTGAAGCGTTGGGGGACTATTGGATAGCCCGCGCCTCATTGGCGGAAGCTGTGGGTCGGCGCCTGCCAAGCAGTGATCAATTCTCTGCAGGGAAGGTAGATGTAGAGACCTTTATAAGCCCAAGGTCGACTTGGAAGCATGGGGAGCACGGGAAAGAGTCACAGGAGGCTCCTGCAGATGGGCACAAACATCACGGTATGGCGCCATGAGGGGAGTCACGGATGATTTCACGGCGTAGATTCTTGCAGGCTGGAAGCCTGGGGTCACTGGGTGCTGCGCTGGACGCGCGGGCGGTAGCAGGGAAGGAGGCCCAATCACCTAATGCATCGTCAATGGGCGACAAAACTTCCAGCTATGTTCCGACTCGAACACTGAATGGCTGGACACTTCCCTATAGGTTAAAAGGGGACGTTAAGGAATTCCACTTGGTGGCAGAGGAGGTGGAGCATGAGTTTGCCCCCGGCACCCGCGTCAAATGTTGGGGTTACAACGGGACCACCCCCGGCCCAACCATTGAGGCGGTGGAAGGGGATAGGGTGCGCATTCTGGTGACTAACCGCCTCAAGGAACATACCACGGTACACTGGCACGGCATTGTCCTACCGAGTGGTATGGATGGAGTCGGGGGGGTATCCCAGCCACATATCCAGCCCGGTGAGACTTTCGCCTACGAATTTACCCTCAACCAACAAGGTACTCATATGTACCATCCTCATGCGGATGAGATGGTACAGATGGCGGAGGGTATGATGGGGATGTTTATTATCCATCCCCGTGAGCCAGAGATTAAATCAGTAGACCGTGATTACTGTTTCCTGCTACATAACTGGGCGGTACATCCGGGCACCTATAGGCCGGACCCATCGGTGATGGTGGACTTTGATCTCTGGACGATTAACAGCAAAGTATTTCCCGCTATTGATCCTTTAGTTGCCCGTACCGGTGAGCGGGTACGCGTGCGCATGGGAAATCTGTCTATGTGGAATCATCCCATGCATATGCATGGGGTGCAGTTCTATGTTACCGGCTCCGATGGAAGCCGTTGGCCCCGTTCCCAGTGGCGGCAGGAAGCCACTGAAATTGTCGCCGTGGGCCAGACCCGCGATATAGAGTTTATTGCCGTGCCCGGCGACTGGGCCTTCCACTGTCATATGGCCCACCACACCATGAATGCGATGGGGCACAATATTCCCAATCCGATGGGGGTGAATCAAAGCGGCGTAGCGGCTGAAATTCAAGAGATGCTGCCGGGGTTCATGCCCATGGGGCGCTATGGTATGGCCGAGCACCAGGTCCATGTAGAAGAGGGACACCTTCCAGGGCCGCCCAATACAATGCCGATGCTCGTGGGTAAAGGCCCCTATGGCAATATCGAGATGGGTGGCATGTTTACCCTGGTGAAAGTACGCGATGATTTGGCACCAGGAGATTATCGAGATCCCGGCTGGTACAAAGCGCCTCCAGGCACAGTGGCCTGGCTTGTCAGCACCGATCCCAACTACGGTGAACCGCCACGGCATTCTTAGGGGCTATCGAAGTTAATTAAAATACAGTCAGGCTTTTTGGGCCGATACCACAGAAAAGTAGCCAAGCGCTTTGTGGCATTGAGGGTTTTTAAAACCCGTTTTAGTGAGGAGTTGGACTAGCTGTTGCTCTGAAAACAACTGCGAGCCATGATTCATAAAAAGGTGGAAGCTAAACAGGCTTGGGGTCAGCTGGCTCTCGTCTAAGAGCATATCATGGATAAAGATATGCCCCCCTTTAGGTAATAAAGAGAAAGCTTTGCTTAGCAGGTTTTCACAGGTAGCTTCCTGCCAATCGTGTAGTACATTGCTAAAGCAAATACCATCAAAACCTGTGGGCCAATCGGAGCTGAACAGATCCCCCTTCACTACGGTTATCTGCTCTTTTTTATTGAATTTTTCGACATACTCTTTCGCTGCCTCACAGACAGGCCCCAGATCAAAGAGAAGGGCATTTCGATCTGGGTAGGCATCGCAAAAGGCCAGGGCTATGGTTCCAGAACCAGCACCGGCATCCAGTAAGGTGTTAACGCTTTTGAAAATACCATTTGAAGCTGCTTTAACTGCGGAGGCGAAACCTTGCGAATGCATTAAATGGGTAAAGGCTGCAGCAGACTCATTATCCATTTCGTCGTTCTGCCACATATCTGTTACAGAGCGACCTTTGCACTCAAGTTCATACTCACGTTTCAGGCTGGTTAAAATCTTTTTGTCCAGGTGGTTGATGTCGTAGATGGCAAAGGGGTCGAGAAGGACTTCACCCCAATAATAGGGACTGGTCTTATCCAGGTAATTTTTTGCAAGTTTAGTGTTCTTAAATTGGTTATTTTCAATCCTGATGTAACCCAAATGATTCAGTATCAAGAGATAGTGATTAATGCCTTTGTGGCTGAGTTGTAATTTCCGGGCTAATTTTTCACTGGTGTTGTAGCCTTCTTCAATTAACCCGTAAATATCAAGCTGGGCCGCAACCATCACGCAGGCAAAGGTGTAATTGCCCATTAGGCGATCCCACTGGGGGGCGTCGGAAGTGGTGGGCGCCTTTATATGCATGCTGTATCTCTCTTTTGTCTTTATAAAGATCTTCAATATGTAGGATTACGCTTAAATATGTGTAGAAGAGACTTGCCTATTGATTTGTCGCTTAACTACTATTATTGGCACCTAAATAAACTCTAAGATTTGTTTGTTAATCGCAAATTGGTTGAGGCCTACATATTTCTCTTGTGATTTTAGAGTAATAGTAGGTTTCCAGCAGAGCGTTAAGTGTTAGGGCGTTCGGATGTCGCGAGTTTGAACCGGTATAGGGTTGTGTGGAGTGGTTATGTTAAAAGATTTTTTGTTGGAAATCAGAAAGACTCTTAGGGGTGATCAAGTTTTATCTGAGCAGAATGAAATAGCGCATCAGATTGAGAATGTTACATCGTATAACGTAGAGGTTCCGCTTATTCTATATCCTGAGTCTGCTGAGGAAGTTCGACAAATAGTGTTATATGCAAATAAGTTTAAAGTTTGTATACAGCCTTTTAGCACTGGGAAGTCCTGGGGCTTTGGATCAAAGCTATCATCGCAGGGTGGTCTTATACTTGTTGACCTACATCGTATGGATAAAATTATTGAGGTAAATGAAGAGTTTGGCTTTGCAGTTATTGAGCCGGGAGTGACACAGTTTCAACTTTTCAATTACCTTAATGAAACTGGCTCAAATTATTTTTCAGACACAACTGGCTCTGCAAAGGATACTAGTATTGTAGGCAACGCTCTAGACAAGGGGGTTGGGTACAATATGGAACGATATAAGCAACTTCTAAATTTGGAAGTTGTTCTCGGCGATGGCAGGATATTTAAAACAGGGTTCGGGCACTATGCAAACTGTAAGGCAACCAATACCTTTCCTGAAGGAATAGGGCCGTCATATCTTCGGACTTTTTTGCAGTCAAATTTTGGAGTTGTCACTCGTGCAACCATTGAGCTGAGAAGAAGGCCTGAGAAAAAATGTATGTTTGTGACTATTTTAAAGGATGAAAGTTACCTCGGTGATGCAATTAATGCTCTCAAAGAGATTAAACAGTTTGGCCTGATTAACTCGATTACTCATTACTATGAAAATGTCCGCGTTAAAAATGGTCTGGCTCCTGTAATGTATCAGGATCTTAAGGGGCGGGGTGTTGATATAGATCGCGAAAGTTTGATGAGGTTTCTGAATCGATACTCATTTGGTGCAGGTATTATATTTTCAAATATCAGTGGCACTAAATATCAAATAAAGGCCGCAAAAAAAGAGCTGAAGAGATTGAGCCCTTGGGGTATGACCTTTTATGTCACTGATAGGTTGATTAGTTTGGGGTTGTATGCCTCCAATCTTATCGATTGGAAAAAGATGCACTCTTTTATCCATTGTAATGCAGGATTTTATCGTATGGCATTGGGCGAACCTAGTGATCGACCTATTATGAGCATTTATTGGCCGGCTCAAACGGAGCTCCCTGAAGGATGGGAGAATCCAGATCATACTGACATTGGCATGCATTTTATTCTTCCAACGGTACCAATGAATGTTGAATATGTTCAGCAGGCAAACTCAATTATTCGCAGGGTAAATAGTCATTATAGTAAAGCTCAGGCAAGTTATGCATTTGGACTTGTCGATGACAAGACAACACATTTCAGTATATCAACGCACTTTATACGTACCGATAAGTTAGCGCGAGAGGAATCGCGATCCTTGGCAAAGGAGCTTAATGAGGAATTCATTAAGGCTGGTTTCCATCCTAACCGTCTGTTTGTTGATTTCATGGATCTTGTCGTTGATCCTGATGATATTTTTTGGCAGATCACACGAGACATTAAGAAGGTTTTCGATCCAAATGGGGTGATTGCACCGGGGCACTATAATTTAATTTGAAGTATTATTGGTAAATATCAATGAAACTTCTTAATTTGTATTGTGGATGTTGAATTCTTTGTTATAGATTCATGGGGTCATTTTTACTCCTAACTTTAGGTCTTAAAATATAAGAGTTATTTATATGTTTACTGAAAAAAGATATCGGCAGTATATTAGTGATTTTAACTCTACGTTCACTGGAGGAATCAGCTTAGATGATTTCTTTGATAGGTACTACGAAAATAATGCAACTTTCGAGTATATCCCTCAAGCCCGTAAAAATATTGGTCGTGACGAAATTCTGACCTTTTGGGCAGGGGTTGCTGAAAAAATGCAAGAGGTGATTCTGAATCATACTCACTTTTTAGCAGATGAAAAAACTGTAGCCTCTGAAGCGCCGATAGATTTTCTCTGTAAAAAAGACCTTGAGTGGAATGAGGTTCATTATAATGCTGGCTCAAAATTCCGATTAATGATGTGCGCTTTTTATGATGTTAGTCCAAGTAACAAGTTCTCGTATGTGAGGGTATATTCTATTTACAACCCTGCCTATAAGCCTGATGAGTAAAATTTTCTTAATCTTTTAACCTTATATATACCCATATGTAAGGTAGAGAATGATTGGTTCTCAATTAACAATCTAGAGTAACCCTAATAACTTCTCACGCTGGAAGATATCAATGACGCAATCTATTTTACAACTTGCCGAAAAAATTCGTGCTGGTGAGTTGATGTCAACCGCATTGATTGAAGAGTCCTTGGATAAAGCTCGCGCCGATGAGAACCTCCATGCTTTTATTAGCCTGGATAAAGAAAAAGCTTAGCTGCAGCACAGCATATCGATAAGTTGGTGGTTGAAGGGGCACCTTTAGGGCCACTCAGCGACATTCCTTTGGCAATCAAAGACAATATCAATGTAAAAAAAAGGCATGCATACAACGGCTGGCACACCCGGTATAGACTAATCCTACCCATCAACAACTGGTTTACCCATAGGACTCGAACTTGATGGTCTGCCTGGTGAAGATTTAGATTTACTTGCTATTGGTATGGCAGTAGAGGCTATTTGCTCTCCTAAAGCCGTTTAGCTCCATAGTTATTAAATATCGGGTCAAGTATCTATTGAGACATTTACCACTATAGCTATGGCCGCCCTGTGCTCTTAATATTGATGGGCAGCAATCACTCTTAGAGTATATTGCAAGCCCACTTCTTAGAATGATGTGAATAAAAGTGATGAGAACAAAAAGTTAATGCTCTTTATAGGATGCCATTGTTTGTTTCTCTTTTTGGTTAAGTTTTTGATCAAAAAACTTAAGTATATCCAGGCTTAGGCTTTCATGGACTTGTGTTCTCTCAAGGGTCTTGTGGTCTTCACAAAGCCCTTCTAAGTATTTTTTTCCGAGAGGGGTACAAGTAGATAGAAAGGTGTAGTGGCTCGCCTTTTCTATCTCCTTATATTCTGAACCTGGAATCAAAGATGCAACCCTATGGGCATTGGTCAAACTGGGGGCAACGCTGTCGAGAGATCCGACGGCAACGGATACCGGAATAGAGATCTCCATTAGGCTTTCCTGGGTTAGCGCCTGGGAGACAGCTGGAGAGAGAATATAAGCTGCAGAAATTTGATCGATTTTATAGGAGCTTCCGTGTTCTGAGAGGGAAACTTTTATATAGGGATTATTCTCCACCTTTTTGAAGGCTTCGTTGATATTTGGGAACTCTGCCTGTCCCTCACAAGTAAAATCTCTCTTCTGGCTACTGCAGAAATCCTTGAACAGTGATCTATTAGTGATGCCTCCGATAGCAGAGAGTGCGGTATAACCACCTAAAGAAAAACCCACAACGCCAATCTTGCTGGGGTCAATATGCTGTGACCAATTCTCATCCTTCAGGATAGAATTTAAGGCAAAAGAGAGGTCGCGCGTTCGCTCCCACCATAAAGTGTAACCCGCAGCGTATTTTTTAGGCTCTATTGCGGTATTACCATGATGATTGACGCCAAGCACCAGATACCCGTTTACGACTAAGCGCTGGGCGATCCAGAGCATTTGGAGCGCAGATCCACCAGTTCCATGGGACATAAGTATTAAAGGCATTTTTTCATTGAAAAGTGGTTTAGCTGCCCAAGCCACCTCTCCAGCATTGAATAGCTCTTTACCTGGCTGCCCCAGTAACAACGGCTCGGTATGAGATTCGACGGTAGGATAGAACAAGTGAGAAGTAACAGGCCGCTTTCCCTCTCCATCCCAGGATGGCCTGCTGGTATCAATATAATTTAGGGGTACGACTCCAACATTTGTGGAGCTGTTC
The DNA here is from genome assembly GCF_020524905.1 of Microbulbifer variabilis. GTDB lineage: Bacteria > Pseudomonadota > Gammaproteobacteria > Pseudomonadales > Cellvibrionaceae > Microbulbifer > Microbulbifer variabilis_A. Next base: position 182,008 of record NZ_JAIVKI010000007.1, read on the forward strand.
GCGGTTGCATAGATCGGTGAAAGCAGTAAGACGATGGTTGAGAGTAGCCTCAAGTACATATTTGACCTATTTGTTGGTGGATTATTTCTTTTATCTTAAATAGATATGTTTTATTTAATGGACCGTTAAAGTGAATTACGGATCTCAACCTCTCATTTAGGAAGGCTTGAAGTATGGGAAGTAGCCTATTGGTAAAGTAGGGGATAGCCAAGTTAAATCTGCGAAAATTCTTACTGCTAGGATATAAATGGGACTGCTTTAACAGTATTTCCGAAATTGGGTACCTGAAATAAGAGAAGCCTGTTGGACACTTTTAAATTTGATGACAGACAATCTTTACATGTCTAAAAAACCTACAAAATCTTTAAAGTCTTTTAATCGCATATATTCGATTATGGTGTAGATATAGGTAAGCGAAAGAGTCGTATCTGGTACAAATTACAGGTAAATAGCCAAAGACAACTCTCTGTGAAGATGGCAATCTTGAGAGCACGTTTTTTAGCCACTCAATACATTTGACTTTTTCGTAAGGAACACGAATGAGGAATATTGCACTGGTCAAAACAATAAAAATAGGCTGTTGGCTAATCACATTGGCTCTGGGCTCAATGGTTATGCATGCGGCTGGTCAGGAGCGTGTCATCGTGGAGAAGGCTTTGGAGTGGCAGCAAGCCGTGGAGACCACGCTGTATTGTACGGTTAGCGTACCATTTGTACATGAAGTGTCCAGCCATAATCAAGCAGAATTGACTACGGTAAAGCCCGTCGGTTCGACGATCAAAGCCGGTGAATTGGTGGCGGAGCAGGATGGGTATTACCTAAACAGTGAGATTGCGGTCATCCGCACCGATCTTGAGCTTGTAGAGGCACAACTTAAACATGCAAAAGACGAATTGGCGAGACTTGAGACCTTAAGGCAAAGCGAGATGGTGTCTCAATCCCAGCTGAGTGTGCTGCTACTTCAAGTCAATACCTACCGGCTGAATAGGCAGCGATTAAGGCAGCAATTACAAACCAGTGAATATCGCCTAGAACATCTGAAACACTATGCGCCGTTTAGTGGTCAAGTGATACAAGTGAATGCTAGTCCGGGTGAGAGGTTAAGTCCCGGCCAAGGAATTGCGCAATTGTTACCACTGGAAAAGAAGCAACTGGAATGCAAGGTTCCCCAAGATCAAGCGCCTGAAGTCACCTCCCTGGAAAAGTTTGAATTCCATCTTCAGGGTGAGCCGATCTTCTTACGTGATATTGGCGTAACGGTAGAAACTGATACTCAAAATTTGACTCTCTATTTTGAAAGTAATGGAGATCAGTACCAATCGTTATTGGTGGGGCAGCGTTTCCAGGTTTCCATGCTCGAGAGAGCAGAAAATGCATTGCAAACCGAGAGTATTACCCGGGTCCCATCAGATGCCGTCAAGCTTGAAGGTAATACACATCAAGTTTGGGCAGTCGATGGACAGAATAAAGTACATAAGGTGCCAGTAAGAATACTCGACACTTTGGATTCCTATTTCGTTGTCCAGTCAGAAATCCAACCCGGTGATTTATTGGTTGTGGTTGGGCATGAAGGCTTGCAGGTAGATCAGGATGTGATACCGGTGAATAAGGCACAGTCATGAAGCTTTTGGAGAAATACAGCGCGGTAATCATAAGCTGCGGTTTCTTATTAGTTATTCTAGGAATTACCGCTGGCCTTAAATTGCCCAATGCACTATTGCCGGTCATTGATCGCCCCCAAATTGCTCTCGCGACATCCTGGCCTGGTAAGACAGCGAGTGAAATAGAGCAGGCTCTCGTTGCTCCCTTGGAACAAGAGTTATCTTCAATAGGTCATCTCAAGGAGATTCAGACCAATACCTCCAACGGTTTTGCCTGGACTACCATGACCTTTCACTTAGATGCCGATATGGAGCAGGTGTATATTGATGTGCTCTCGCGCATCAACCAGGTACCAAACTGGCCTTCACACGTTCGGCTACCTCGTGTCTTTAACTTCAGTAATGGTGCCGGCGCTACACTAGCCAGCTTCTTCCTATATTCGAAAACTTCGGCTAGTGAAGCTGAACTCATCCAGGCTTTTAGAGACCATATCCAACCCGCTTTTAGTAAAGTCCCTGGTGTCGCTTCGGTGATAGTCGCAGGCACACCCATGGAGCAGCGTGTCGATATCGAGTTCGAACCGGTCAAGCTTGCCAACCATTCGCTAACCATAGATGAAGTGCAATCCCGTCTCAATGATCTGGTAGATCGGTCCGGTGGAAGTCTGAAAATTGGTTCCAAAGAATATGGGCTACATTTCAATGGCCATGTTCCATTGAATGAACTTCGCAATATACCCATTGCCAGCAGGGGGCCACACATTATTCAACTGGGGGATATTGCCACAGTCCATACCCGATTGGTTTCCGATTGGAATTACTTTGCGCTCCAAGGAAACCGAGCTTTCTATTTCTATTTACAACCGGCAGAGAATATCAATGTTTTAGATTCCATCGATAGCATCAAGCAGGTGATCGATGAGTTGAATCGTGGAGACTTGTCGAATTTAGGAATGGAGGTAGCGTTTAGTCGCGATGACTCAAAGAGTATACGAAGCTCACTAATGCTTGTTTACGGAAGCCTGATAGTGGGAGCATTACTGGCTTGTCTTGTCCTGTATTGGTTCTTGCGAGATCTAAGGACTCTGTTCCTGATTTTTCTCAGCATACCGGTCTGCGTTGCTCTTGTTACCCTTGGAATGTACATAGCTGGCAAGAGTATGAATGTCATCTCTTTGGCTGGCGTGGCTCTATCCATCGGGTTGTTGGTTGATGCCGCTATCATTGTTGTCGAGAATATCCAGCGGCTACGGCAGCAGGGTTTGGGACTTTTACCATGTATTCGCAGAGGGACTCAGGAGGTCAGTGGTGCATTGGTATCTTCGACAATCTCCAGTGTCATCGTGTTCCTGCCAATCCTCGCCATGCAATCGCCCACTGGGCAATTGTTTATGGATCTCGCCTTCACTATCTCCAGTGCACTTTTGGCTTCATTGTTGTTCGCTCTGGTTCTCTTGCCGGCGATAGCACGGTATACCTTGAAAGGCTTATCAGAAAAAGTTTCTCGAGAGAAGGGTAATGAGTCCAATCGAATACTATCGAAATTTATAAATTGGTCGGTGTTACCGGCAACGCGCCGGCAATGGGCTTACGCAGTGTTATTGCTCTGTGTCCCAGTAGCACTCATTGTTGCCTATGTTGCAGCTCCACCTATTGATGTATTGCCAGAACCCAAACAGGCAATGGTTTCCACTTATATCAATTTTGAAGAGCCCATGGCTTTGGATGTCATTGAAGAGGAAGTAGCCCAGATCATCCAGAATAGGATTGAACGAAATATCGGTACTCGCAGTTCACAGATTTCTACCTATGGAATCATGTGCTACCCAGCTATGTGTAATCTCTATTTTTATACTCATGGGGATTGGGAGTTTGATGAATTCAAGAATTGGGTCGAAACAGAGGTTGTGCATGATTTGGTCGGCACAAGGATATTCACCCGGCAAGGTCAGTTGCTGCAATTTGCCATGCCTAACAGTCGGGTTAGCCAGCTAGATGTGAAGGGCGCAGAACTTCCAATCCTACAGTCTGTGGGAAGAGAATTATTGGCTCACCTCAGGTCTGAGTTTCCAAATGCCCAGATTCAGGAAGGCACAGCGCTAAATGACCGCGGAGTGCGTATTGAATTTCAGCCAAATCAGGAGCAGCTCATACAGTTTGGAGTGAGTCTATCGGACTTCAATCGTTATCTCGTAACGTTAACCGATGGGGTATATCTGGGAAATTTCTATACAGGGACTAATACGCTCCCATTCTATTTGAAGTCTAGAGATCCCAGGGATCTTAAGCAACTTCTTGATACGGAGATAATGATTGGAGGGCATGGTTTGGTTCCTCTACGTCAACTGACTGAAGCAAAAATTACCCTGGCCCCAGATAACATTCTTCGTGTCGACCAGGATGTTAGTGTTTCTTTGAACCTAACACCGCCTGCAGAAATTGCCATGAAAGATTTTATTGATAGTGTCAGTGGAAGCGTCAAACGCTTTATGAGTACCGGTGAGTATCAGGGGGTGCACGTTCAGTTTCGTGGTAGTGCCAATGAGCTTAAGGTGTTTCTTCAGGAGTTCCTCTATCTATTTATTGCTGCTTTAGTGATATTAGGAATGATCATGTCCTTTACCTTGGGTTCTATTAAGTTGGCTGCAGCTGTTTTACTCGCGATACCCTTATCATTTGCTGGTGGTATGCTGAGCCTTAGCTTCCTTAACCTATTTGTGACGCAGAATCTCGATGTTATTACGATGATAGGTTTTGTAATGCTGATGGGACTCGTGGTGAATAACTCTATTTTATTGGTCAACCAGTATCAGGCGGCAATGAATGAGGGCGCGAATCAATTTGAGGCGATTAAAAATGCAGTGAACTTGCGTATTCGCCCGATAATGCTGACTACCATAACGTGCATATTAGGCAACTTGCCTCTGGTTCTGAATCCCGGTGATAGCGCAGCGATATATCGAGGTCTTGCAGCGGTCATTACTGGTGGAATGCTTTTTTCCGCTCTCTTGGTATTGGTTTACATGTCAGCCATGTTATCTCTTCCTTTATTCAAACTTCAGCGAAGTGTTATGAATTCTGAGGAAGAATCGAGAACGTTGAGCGTGGATGCTCTGGTGTAAGATATTTGCCCAGTTAGAGATGCTCACAATCAAATCAATACACAAAAAGCCAGGAAGAAAAATCTCCCTGGCTTTTATCTCTTATTATCTACTAATTTTCTATTAATGGTGCTAGTTAATCACTCTCGAATACCCAGTATTCTCCATCGCTAGCATCACAAGCACCCTGATAAAGGGATTCTCTATTTGCGATGGATGCTGTTTCGATACACAGGTTAGAATGTGCTGGCCGGATTCGATAAGAGCCATTTCCCTGGTGCTCCAAGTAAAATCTCTGGCTGTTATCGTCAATGGCCTCCCACTGATACACATTGGCACCTTCAGCATCGTTGGCAGCCTCCACTGTCATCAGCTTGTTACTATGGAGCACGGTGAGGGTATAAAGGCCATCACTAACTTGTGTAACTTGCCATCGTTGGTTGTTGTTGCCGTGGCAGTCCCATTGAATAATATCTGCTCCATTGGAATTACTCGCCCCGGTAACATCTGCGCAACGGTCGCTGGCGGCATTGACGATTACATAGGTCCCATCGCTCACTGTGCCTGAGCTGGAGTCATCGGTTAGGAAAAGCACATTATCGGGTATTGCTACCTTTGTAATTCCCGGACCTTCGTAACTCATTTCCAGCAGTTCGCCGCCATAGTATTCAAAGAATTCGATGACTATATGGTGTCGGCCAGCACCGAGATTAATATCTCCAAAGCGATCGGCCGGCCCGTGAATACCATCATTACTTACCACCTCTTGGTCGTTAATAATGAGGCGAGAGCCATCATCGGACCGGGTGTAAAACCGGTAAGTACCAGCTGTATCAATCTGAATATAACCTTCGTAGCGGAAACCAAATAGATCATCGCGCTGGCGCAATGTCATATCAATGTTGGCAGTAGTACCCGTAGCAACGGGAGTCAGCTGGGTGAAATCCGGTAATTCGTTCCAGCTGCCTTCGTAATAGGCGTAATTGAGGCCATTGCCGTCATCATTACCTCCATCTTCCACGTCCGCCAGTTGTGCAACCTCCTGGGCTGTTAGGGCTTTGCGATAGATACGCAGATCGTCCAGATAACCCTGGAAACCTTGTGAGCTACCGTCACCACCGCCGGAACCATCCCCTATGGCAGATTCATATTGATTGATTTCACCGACCAGGGTGCTCAGGTCTCCCTGACCAACTACCTCTCCATCAACATAAAGCGTCAACTGTTCACTAGAAAAATCGGCCACCATGGCGACATGGTGCCAGTTACCATCATCAATAACCCCTTGAGTGGCTTCGACACGTACGGTGTTGTAGCTGTGATTGTCATGATCCTGGGCACTGATTAACGCTTTGATGCTACCGTTGCTGGACGTGGTGAAAGCAAAGCCGCCATTTCGCCCATAGTAATACTTATTGGAAATCAGTATTTGCTCCTCAGTGACTGAGGTATCGGTTTTCACCCAAATGGCAAAGCTGAAATCCTGACTGGTGTGGAGGTTGAGGAAGTCGACAATGGGGTAGGTCTCCCAATAATGTAGAACGCCTTCACCATTGAAATAGGCTGCTGAGCCCTCGTAGCCGGCCTGGCCAAAGCTGACCCCGTCTCCGATGACCCGTGCTTTGATACCGGATGCATCATCCGTGGTCGAGTTCTCGGAATAATTATCAAAGGTGTAATGCAGGGTGAGAGGGTCGTTTTCATCGCGAACCCAGAGTTTCACTTTAGTAGTATTGCCTGCTAAGCCGTTGGCTTGCACACGATACTCAAATTGATCGGGCCCGAAATAATCCGCATCGGGGGTATAAGTGAAACTACCATCCCCATTGAGAGATAAGTTGCCATACTGGGTTGTACTGATTAGTTCAGCCGACAAGCCATCACCTGAATCATTGTGCAAAACACCCTGTGATTGGTCCACATTCAGTGTGTTATCCGGGGCTGCCGTGTACTCGTCACCGATTGCCGCTGGTCTCCCCAGCTGTGGCAATGCCGCTTGGGCTATCCGCTCGCCAATCACCACATAACTGTCATCACCGTAGTGATAGTAAGGCCTTAAATCACTGGATATGACCAAGCTGGCATTCGGGTCCTCTTCAGCAACAACCCGTTGAGCTTCCATGACTACCTCACCGGCTGCACCGCGGTTATCGTTAATTTGTACGATGATAACCGGCAGATCTGATTGACCGAGATCATTACGAATCGACGTCAGTAGATTGCGAAGATGATTTTCATAATTATCCTCAGTACCAAAAGTATCGTTGTAACCTTGGAACCAAATGAAGCCGGCTAATTCATGATCGATATCCGCTAACTCGTTCGAGCGGAAAGCGTCAAAGCCGGTGATCATCTGGTCATACAGGTTGCCCTCGTTGCCGCCGTATGCCAGGGGGCGCCAGTGATCGGGGTTGTCCAAAGTGGTGCCACCTTGAGCGGCTTTGAACATGGCTATCTCTTCATCCAGAACATCGCCCAACACATGGCCCATTTTGAGTTCGACCCCAAAATTACCATTGCCGTAACCATAACCAGGCTGAAGCGCTCCCAGGGCCTTGTTGGGGCTGATAATTGCTTTGATAAAGACGTCATCCCTCGCAGTATTCAGAGCGGGGTCAATAATCTCCAGCGCACTGTTGCTGCCATGACCAACCATATTGGATTGTCCGGCCATCAAATACAGTTTGGCCGGGGTTACTGAGCCAACAGGGTTGACCGTTATCGAGACTGTGGCTGGCTCGCTGTCTTCAGTGCCATCATTGGCGATATAGGTAAAGCTGTCATTACCGCTATACCCATTAGCCGGTGAATAAACCAAGTCTGGGGCCTGGCCACTTAGGGCGCCGTGGGAGGGTGGGTTAACCACAGAATATGCGAGAGTATCGTCATCGGCATCTGAAGCCGTAAGGGTGATGTTGATCGAGCTATTTTGGTTCACGGTTACCATCAAGTCATCAGCTACCGGGGCCGTGTTGTCGGAACCACCGCCGCCACCATCTTCACCGGTAAAGAGTAGGGTGTTTGGAATGGCCATTTTGTCGATACCGGGTCCTTCGAGACTGACCCCGAGCACCTCGCCGCCGTGAAGCTCAAAAAACTCCACCACAATTGAGTGACGACCACTGGTCAGATCAACCTGCCCAGAGTTTTCACGCGGCGCATGCACGCCATCATTTTCCACCACGGTTTGGCCATCAATAATGAGACGAGAACCATCATCTGAGTTTGTATAGAATGTGTAACTTCCCGCTGTGTCGATCTGAATCTCACCCTCAAAGCGAAAACCGAACTCATCATCGCGATCTCGGGGGCTGATATCGAAATTAGCTGTGGTACCGCTCTTAACGGCTGTCAGTTGTGAAAAATCAGGCAGAGAATTCCAAGACCCTTCAAAGTACTCATAAAGAACACCGCTTGTGTCACCAGAACCGCCACTACCAGTGCCGGAATAGACAATATCATCGGGTAGGGGAGTTTTATTGATGTTCGGCCCTTCGATACTTACTTCAAGCACTTCGTTACCTCCATGCTCGAAGAAATTCACCACTAGCGCATGCCGCCCTGCACTCAGTTCAATCTGTCCAGAGCGCTCTTGAGCAGGATGCTCACCATCGTTGTCGACTACCATCTGCCCATCGATATAGAGGCGCGAGCCATCATCAGAATTGGTGTAGAAGGTATAGGTTCCGGCAGTATCGATCTGAATCTCACCTTCAAAGCGGAAACCAAAAAAGTCGTTGCGATTGCGCTGGCTGATATCGATATTGGTCGAGGTACCTGTGGCAACGGGAGTTAATTGGGTGAAATCCGGCAGTTGATCCCATTGGCCCTCATAATAGGCCCAGTTCAAGCCGTTGTTGTCGTTGCCATCTGTGGCACCGGCTTCAATCAGATAATCGTAGCGGTAGGCATCCCAATCGGTAAACTTTTGCGAGGGCGTACTGGCTACCACCAGGTATAGGGTCTCCCCGCTACTGACCGGCACAGTGACAGTGCTTTCCTCGCCAGCACTAACAACAGGGATAGGGTGGTAACGTCGCTCTTTAGAGTCTTCGTTATAAACCACCGCTTGCGCCCGGAATTCGGCATATTCTGGGTTTGTGACCGAGGGTCGTACACCGATGAGGTAGGTTTCATCACGCGAGACTTCCACCTCATAAGCGTTATATGCCCAGCTGCCAGGACGGTACCGCTCGGGTACTGCGACCCACTGCCCATTGGTACCCTCAACACCATAGAATTCTGAGATCTTATTATCGACTTCTTCATCGGGTAAGTCGTCAGGCTGTTGACTCACCATGCGGCCATAGGAATCCACCTCCGCTTGACGCCACTGCTCCCCATACTCAGGGTAATCCCAGGTAATCGTACGCGCAGCAAACTCTGAAAATACCTCACGCATATCGTATCCTGCCTGAGCCACCAGGTCGTACATGGCGGCTATAGGGGCAGAGTAACGGCGGTCGTCATTATAAATATCACCGATAAATTTTCGGTCGGTAACGTATTCACTTAAATAAAATTCATAGATACCGGCACCATATTGATGACCACCTTTATAGGCATCTATGATGCCTTCCTCCAATGGTGAACTTTGATCCGTGTGGAGTGGCTGATGAGGCTGCAAAGTATACATGCCCAACAGGTTTACTCCGTCATGCCCCGGCTTTTGCGAATAGGCACCCCAGTTGGCAGTCGACTCCTGTAACATTTTGCTACCGCCGCCGGCACGGGTTTGATAGGAATGGAAGTTTTCATGTAGGACATAATTATTCCAGGGATTATCTTTGTTGAAATTGTTTACCCAGGAATTCCTATAGGCTTCTGTTAGTTGTAAGTCGCGTGGCTTTTCATATTCACCACAGAGATTCCCGTGAATGTGCATACCTGTGGCCAGTACATTGTGTTCCCAGGTCATATCATGGGCATTAACCTGGTACTGAAGGGATGCATCAGAGGTTTCTACATCATTGGGCCACCAGATACATTGGTATACCGAGCAGAGGTAGTTGGGGTATCCTTCAAATGGCGTTTCCCGGCTACCACTATCATCACAATCCTCGCCGAGTAAATTGGCTTCATCAGGAGAAAGGGCTCGGTTAAAAACCCGGAGATCCCAGATCTTGCCAGTATAAGGACCAATATTCATCACACCGGTCAATGTATCTACACCGCTGGCGTCCACATTATGTTGTATTACATTGCCATTGAAATACGTGGTTACCATATCCAAGTCGATAACCGCAGTGACTTGGTTGCAGCTATAGGTTTTTGAAATACTTTCGCTGTTGATAATTTCGATATCATCATCGCCATGGAGCTGTGTAGTGATTATTCCCTGTCGTTCGATTACCGTTAAACTACTACTGCTAATCAACGTATTGGTTTGTAGCGCTTGAGAAGGTATATATTTAAATGAAACCGTTAAAGGTAGCCCAGCACTACTATTGCCAAAGTCCAGTGCAATAGCTTTTGCGGTCATATCTGTACGGCTTATGAATGGGAAATCATCGCCGTCATCAGGTTGTATCCCGGTATAGGTGGTTTGAACCAAGTGCCCATTACCAGATAAGTCTGTATTGGTAATCTGGCTCGGGACATAAGCAAAGAGGCTATTAAAAGAACCTTTACCTGTTTGATCGAGAGAGCAGGTTGTCTCGCAGCGATTGGCCATGCAACTCTCACCATTTGAGCAGCTACCACAATCAACGGTCTCTCCACTTTCGCCACGAATCACTCCACACTCAGCCAAGTGCACACTACAGTAATTGGCTTCGCTAGCCAGGGAAAATCCATAGGCTTTTACAAAGAGGCAGGCGGTGAATAGTGTTATCAGGTGCCACAATTGCAATTTTTTAAAGGGTTTTCGACGTTTGTTCATAGCGTTTATCCAGCTTATCCTTTTGCTTTAAAACTATTTCTAATGAAATGCGTTTTCTTCAAAATACACTCAGGACTTCAATGAAACATAAAAGTTGGCAGTCGAGCTTCAACAAAAATTCTTGAGTAAAAAGATCAGAACTGGATGTTAGTCGAACGTTTTGAGAGGCAACATTCAGCCCTAGTGGAAACGGCGACTTATTTTGTTTTTATTCTATGTGGCAAAAATTAATTTATCGTTTGGCGACAGTGAGGCGTTAAAAAATTTTTAGAAACTTACTCTTATTAACTTTTGTAATTAGTTAAATTGGATTCTAAATAGGTCTTTGACCTAATAACAACCCATACTCAAGCAGGCACGATGCGACCAGGTGTTTGCTTATCACCGGTAGCTATATAAACCCTATAACCCTACTATAATCACATAGTTTTCCCTTCCCTTATTTGGCCTCATGTTGTGTAAATTAATGTCAGTCATTTGGTATAAGAGGTGGGTGCATGCAATACAGAATTGGCCAGATTGTGCCCAGCTCCAATGTCACCATGGAGATAGAAGTACCAAGAATTTTATGTTGTGGGGAAAGGGTATTATCCGACCAGCTTTCTTTTCATTCCGCAAGGGTGCATATGAAAGATGTGACCCAACGCGAGCTTGGGTTTATGCGCAGCCGAACGTTCAATGCCTTGGATGACCTGCTTGATATATCCCCAGACATAATAGTTTTCGTATGCTTAGTCGCTGTGATGACGGCTGGCCCTGGTTACCATAGAGAATTCGAATCGACAATCGCTAAACACATTAATCAGCAGGGAAAGAAAGCGAAGACTATTACCAGTGCAGGAGCTATTATCCAGACACTTCATCAACTTAATGTAGCGTCAATCAGTCTTATATGTCCATATTCTGATGACCTTACTGGCATCGTATTGGAGTATATTGAGAATGAAAATATCAATATAGCCAGTTATAAAAATCTTTCAGTAACGGATAATGAAGCAGTAGGACGATTGGACCCTAAAAAGCTTATTGACTACGCTAAAGAAATTTACACCAAATCGGCAGATTGTCTGGTGATCTCTGCCTGTGTGCAAATGCCGAGTTTACCTGTGATACAGACAGTTGAAGATTCAATTGGTCAGCCAGTTATCTCCGCTTCTTCAGCTACCGCATATCAAATATTACGTAAATTGTCTCTTGATACACATATCCCCAATATGGGTGTTTTATTTTCATGATAACCAGAATGTAAATTTCACAGCTGATTTTAACAGAGTTGCGATTGTCACCTGATCATCATATGGAATTGGGTTTTTACAATTCACTTTTGGTTTTAAACGCCACGGGAAGTCTTTTTCTCAAACTGCAGCCCATTAATCAGTAAATCCAGAATACGGTAAGTATGCTTTATATCATCGGCGTTGTTGGTAACAGATAAGTTGCCAATTGCTCGTAATAAATCATAGGGATCAACAACCTCTTTGATTTCTCCTGAATCTCTTGCAGCTATTAATAATGAGGTCAGGGCTGGTTCAAAGTTTGCGCGAAAATAGGCTGGAAGAGCCTCGAAGGCGGGGTCGCCAGAGTGTAGGGCTGCTGCAAGCCCTTTTTTGGTTGCGAGAAAGTCGACATAGCACTTTAGCCATAGTTTTAGCGCTTTTAGGGGAGCATTTTCGGTCGCCAGAGTTGTGGCTTTAGCGGCGCAATCGTCCACTTCCCGGCGAAAAACGCTTGCCACCAGGTCCGAGCGCTGGGGGAAGCGGCGGTATAGGGTACCGATACCCACTCCTGCTTTTGCTGCGATATCCCTGACGGGAGCATTAACACCAGAGGTCAAAAAGATCTCTTTGGCGGCTTGCAGCACCGCATCCTCATTGCGGAGGGCATCGGCCCGCAGGGGGCGTTTCTTTTCATCTTTTGAGACTTTCACTGCATCTTTTTGCTTAGTCAAACCTAGCTCTCACAACTCTCAATAATCTGGATAAGGCAAAGGTAAAGGCTCAGCACCGCTTGACAAGCGGAACATTGCTCCACATACTCCTAGCTGATAAGTGGAACACTGATCCGATTACCCTGAACCTTGTTCCATTTAGCCCAGTATATTCGACCCATCTGCATTACGTCACTGTACAAACAAATAGAGACTTGCCATGAACAATCTCATTGATAAGGCCCGCCTATTGCCGGTTGGCAAACGTGTTCCCGCTGTGTCCATCAGCTCAGTAAACCTGTCAATGCCGGGTAGGGGGCATCCGCTGGAAATGCGAATTAGCGCTCCTATAGAAGGAACCGGCTTGCCGGTTATTGTACTCTGCCATGGGCACGGTCCTTCTCTGTATCTTCCCTCTAAGGATGGCTATGGACCACTAGTTAACTTTTATGCTGAGCATGGATTTGCGGTTATTCAACCTACCCAGGCAAATTCAAAAATCGCGGGCTTAGCGCCCGATGCTCCAGGAGCCCCCCTGTTTTGGCGGGCACGTATTGATGAGATAAAACATATTCTTGATCATCTCAGTGAAGTAGAGGCACAGATCCCAATGATTGCTGGGCGTCTGGACCACAATAAAATCGCTGCGGTTGGACACTCTGCAGGAGCCCAGACCGTTGGTATGTTGCTCGGTGCTAGATTGAGCGATCCAAAGGATGACAGTGCAAAAGAGGTCAGTGCCTATGAGCCACGTATCAAGGCCGGTATATTGCTAGCCGCTCCGGGAAAGGGCGGTAGTGATTTAAGTGAGTTTGCACAGGAACATTATTCAGAGCTAAATCCTGATTACTCTTACTTGGTGACGCAGACACTTGTTGTTTATGGGGACCAGGATATTAATCCTCATTTAACCATTCGTGGTGCGGATTGGCATGCCGATCCCTATCATTTAAGCCCTGGTAGTGACAGCCTGTTAACCCTCTTTGGTGCCAAACATGGGCTTGGTGGTATTGCCGGTTATGATGCTAAAGAAACGGATGATGAAGATCCTGATCGATTGGTAATTACTCAACGTATGACTTGGGCCTATCTAAATTCCGCCCTGAACGAGGGTAATCCAGCATGGCAGGAAGCCTGTAAAGCTTTGGAGGAACATGCTGGCCACTTGGGAAGTGTAAATCAAAAGTAGGGTTGGACAACTCCATAAACCATACCGCATAGCAGAGTCCCTTAAATAAGATTATCACTTTGTTTCTTATAAGTTGGAAAGAGAATCTAAGGTGTAAAGAAAATCTTCACCAATAACCATGTGAGTCATGGCGTCTACGGTTAGTCAATGCACAAGGATGTGTTCTTAATATGTGCCAACAAAAGATACTCTTCACTGCCGATTTAATATTAGCGCAGGAACTTCACGGTAAAATTTATAGTTCCTAGGGTAATCGTTATGTCCAGTAACAAACTGAAGAACCTTTATCTAATTTGTTTGCCGTTTGAGCCACTCTCGTGGTGATTGCCCTACGCAGGACCTAAATGCACGCGATAAAGCAACTTCACTTCCATATCCAACCTCACCAGCGATCAGTTTAAGTGATCGACCTTGTTCCAAAGCGCGTTGCACGAGCGTAATTCTCCATCGTTGTAAATAAGATCCAGGCGTACAGCCGACTTGATTGCGAAAGGTTTCGGCAAACACGCTGCGCGACATAACAGCTTGATTGGCCAGTTCTTCAAGAGACCAGTTGTGAGCGGGGCGTTCATGTATGGCAATGAGGGATAGGCGTAACCGTGGATGAGCCATTCCTGCCAATAAGCCAGCCTGTGTTCGACCATCCTCCATTAGGTGGCGGAGCACCTGAATCAGTACAACCTCAAAGAGACGGTCTAGCATGGCTTGCCTACCACAGTTTTGGGCGAACGCTTCTTCAAACAACAAATCCAGTAGGGGTTTTGCACCAGGCAGATCCGAGAGTGGGAGACAAACAAAGGCCGGCAACGCAACCGCCAAAGGGTTGTACTGGCCACCATCGAAGCTGAGGTTGGCGCAGGCAAAATCTGCCCCCTGTTCAGGATCGGTGATAAACCGGTGAGAGAGTGGGCGCGGATAAAATAAAAGGCTGGGCTCTGTGACTTGGGCGGCTAGCACGCCGTTATGGCGTACTTCTACCTGGCCCTGACGGACCAGATGCAGTTGGCCGTGACCATCTTGGGCGGGCAAATCATTGATTCCACAGAGTGCCCCCGTGTTAAACACCCGCGCTGTGATTGAGAAGTGATCTAAGAGTGCGGCCAGTCTGTCCACTGATTTTGATACTCTGGGTTAACTTTGGCGGACTAATAGTGACATATCGTCTGAAAAATGGACATATATTTTAACCCGCTAGCAGGCATAACGCCTTTAGCCCCCATAGAACCAAGGAGTCAATATATGTCACTCGAACAGATTCTCTATACGGCCGAAGCCACGGCAACCGGAGGTCGTGAAGGCCGAGCAGTATCATCGGATGGGTCACTCGACGCCCAACTCTCTACCCCCCGTGAATTGGGTGGAGCAGGTGGCCCAGGTACAAACCCTGAGCAACTATTTGCGGCGGGCTACTCTGCGTGCTTTCTAGGCGCACTGAAGTATGTCTCAGCACAGGAGAAAATTGCTCTTCCTGCTGGGGCACAAATCAAAGGTAAAGTGGGTATCGGTCCAATTCCGACAGGGTTTGGCATCCAAGTGGAGCTGCACATAACTCTGCCTGGGCTGCAAAAGCCAGAGGCGCTAGCACTGATCGATAAGGCTCATATTGTCTGTCCATATTCGAATGCGACACGCGGCAATATTGATGTGAACTTATTGCTTACCGATTGAGTAACCCTGGTTACCGATTTATTTCCCAAATTTAAAGGAGTAAGAAAGTGAAATTACTTTCTCGCAATTTGAGCGTGCTAGCAGTGGCTTTTCTCACCACTCTCATCGCCACGCCGTCGTTGGCCGGTTTGAATTCCAACCCAGCAACCCCTGTTGCGCCGCTCACTAAAACAGCGAGCACCATCACCACGCGCGACGGCGTACAGATTTACTATAAGGATTGGGGCCCTAAGGATGGAGAGGTCATCACTTTCAGCCATGGCTGGCCGCTTAGCTCGGATAGCTGGGAGTCACAAATGATGTTCCTGGCATCTAAGGGCTATCGCGTTGTGGCGCATGATCGTCGTGGTCACGGCCGCTCCAGCCAGCCTTGGGAAGGTAATGATATGGATCATTATGCCGATGATCTGGCGGCTGTCCTTGATGCACTGGACTTGAAAAACGTGACCCTAGTTGGCTTCTCAACTGGCGGAGGGGAGGTAGCACGTTATATAGGTCGCCACGGTACGAAGCGTGTTAAAAAGGTAGCACTTATTTCATCTGTAACGCCTTTTATGCTTCAAACAAAGTCCAACCCAGGGGGATTACCACTCAAAGTGTTTGACGGCATACGCAAGGCCTCTATGGAGAATCGCTCTCAGCTCTATCTTGATATCGCATCGGGCCCATTTTATGGGTTTAACCGACCAGGTGCAGAGACCTCGCAGGGCTTGATCCAGTCTTTCTGGGCACAGGGTATGCAGGGTGGAAACAAAAATACCTACGATTCAATTGCTGCCTTTTCCGCGACGGATTTTCGTGAGGATTTAAAGAAATTTGATGTACCAACTTTGATTTTGCATGGTGATGATGACCAAATTGTACCAGTCGACAATTCGGCTCGCGCCGCTGCAAAACTGGTCTCCAATGCTAAGTTGGTAATTTACCCTGGGGCACCACATGGTCTTGTTGACACCCATAAAAATCGAGTAAATCAGGACTTGTTGAAATTTCTGCAGGATTGAATTTATCTTTCACGGTTGCCCTGCGATTTGCGGGGCAGCCTTTAAAGCCATTTGAAACTATTATGTCCTGTCTAAGAAAGCTTTAACACCGTATAAAAAGCTTTAGCAAAAGTAAGGCGCTAGCTTACTGAACAGTTCTCGGCTGCGTTTTAAGTTGTCAGGTGTTATGGGTGTTTACTTTCTATGCTTTCCAATAATTCGCTTATTAACTTTTCACGGTCACTCTTTGCCCTGTCGATTAATTGTTCAGGGGCATTGGTAGCAGGGTCGTATTTGCCACTCCAAATAATCATTTCCAACATGATAGGTAACATGTCCTTGCCAGCTTGAGTCAGCGCATAAACCTTTTTTCGTTTGTCGTTAACATCTGCTCGCTTTGTAATCAGCCCGTCTTTTTCAAGTCGCTCCAGGCGGCTGGAAAGGATATTCGTTGCCATTCGTTCATCTGAGTTTTGTAACTCGGAATACGAGCGTTTCCCAAAAAAAATAAGATCACGAAGTATCAACAAACTCCATTTGTCGCCTACAAAATCCAACACATTCGAGATTGGGCAGTTTGACCGTCGTGTCATTTTTAGTCTCACTCCTGATTTAGCTTCCAATCTTAATATGCTTGCAAAATGCAAGCAAATATATTAACTTGCATTTTGCAAGACAAATAAAGACCTGCTGGTCAGGTTGAGCGTTGATTCAGGTTACAAGGAGCAAAAGATGACATTCCCAAAAATTGATTTTGAGGCCCTAGAGAAATCTCATTGGAGCTTTGCAGACAGAGAGAATGCAAAACTCGTTGTCGAGTTCGTACAGCAGATTATGAATGCGCATAATTTTGACGAAATCACGCGTCTATATACGGGCCAGCCTTATAAGCAACACAACCGAAACATTGCCGATGGTATTGAGGGCGTGGTGAAAACCGTGGGAGATCTGGTTAAAAGCTCCCCAGAGTTTAGTTATGAAGTTAAGCACGTTTATGTGGATGGCGAATACGTTATTTTGCATTCACATGCGACGCTAAAAGCCAAGCACCGTGGTGATGACACACAAGGCTTTAATATCGTCGACACGTGGAGGGTCAAAGATGGTCAATTGGTTGAACACTGGGATGCAATTCAAGGCATTAGCTTTTCAATGAGGTTGTATGCATTAGTCTCTGGTGGTCGAGTTCGAAACAAAAATGGTGTTTTTTAATTCAATCTTATTTGTTCCAAAAACGTATTTAGCTTAAAAATAGTTTATCTAGATAGACATATGCTGTCATATTCTGTAGGTGAATATTCATAAAACTGCCGCAAAAAATTCTTAGTCAAGTAGAGTGATATGAAACTTCCAGTTCAATAATGCAAATGGATGCGGGGCATTGAAGTTTGGAGTCCTGGCCCAACTTATTAAGGGTCTTTTTTTATGTTCCCTTGAGTGAAATTATCCATGGCAATTACACGAATCAATCCGGAAACACTTCCCAACAGTGGCGAAATGGGGTATTCACAAATTTCCATTGTTGAGCCTGGTCGTATGGCATATATCTCTGGTCAAGTTGCATGGCAGGCTAACGATGAACCTGTGCCCAGTAGTTTGGTTGGGCAAATGGAAATAGTTTCAAGAAATGCCCTATCTGCATTGGATGCAGTTGGTGCAAAACCAGAGGACGTTGTAATCGCTAGGGTCTATGTTGTTGACCTTACCCCAGAAAGACTCGAAGAGCTTATGCCAACATTTATATCAACCTTTCAAGGCGCACAACCGTGTGTTACAGGGGTTGGTGTTCAAGCTTTAGCTGCGCCTGACCTTCAGGTTGAACTGGAACTTGTGGTTCGGTTACCAGATTAAGTGTTAGGAGTAGAGCAAGAATTGCTGTAGGGATATTGCGCAGTCAGCTCGCTCCTCCGATGGTGGTCAATCGCAGGACGATTTGCTGAGCTTGACGTCCTGCGAATTGCCAGCGCTCTTCACTCAATTCAAGATAGGCATCTGAGCCCTCTCAATGATTCCTCAACGGCCATATCCAGAGGTGTTAGGGGCTCGTGGCCTAGCACGGAAATTAATTTTCTATTGTCCATATGTACCGCCTCTTGCCACAGATAGCGCATTTCTACGAGTTCACGAAGAGTTTCCTGGAAAGGTGATATTAGTCGAATCAGCCACCAAGGGAATCCTCTGATTTTTGCCTCTCTACCCAGGTATCTCGCTGCTACCCGGCGGATGGATTTCACCATCTGAGTTCCGTCAGTATCCCAATGACCTGCAAGGTGGAAACATGCAAAGGTTTCCAGTGTTGCTCTGCGTTCCAATAAAAGCATCATCGTGTGTGCTACATCAGGCAAATAGGACCACTGATGTCCTACCCCATGTAGGCCCGGATTGTAGATAGTGGTAATTTCACAACCGGGTTTTACGAGACCCTGGGAAAACCAGCTGTTGCCAGCTCGAGGACCAAAAAAGTCGCCGGCGCGAACTATCAGAACCCGCGCCCCGTCCTGTATACCTGCATTTTTTGCATAGTTGCGTAGGCGCCGCTCCATCTCGACACGAATGGCGCCTTTGCGCGTCTGCGGACACTGCGGGGTGCTCTCCTTTAGTAAGGGAAAGGCGTCGGGCCCATAGTTGTAGACGGTACCGGGCAATAGAATGGTAGCGTTCATCTTCTTGGCCGCTGCGAGAGTATTATCCAACATCGGGAGCGCTAGGCCGGCCCAGTTGCGGTAGCCTGGCGGATTGACGGCGTGCACTATCACTTCACAACCTTCAGCAGCAGATTCGACATCGGTAGCATCGAGCGCGTCGCCTTTCAACCAAGTGATTCCTTCACGCTGTTCTATGGGGGCGGCGATGTTGCGTTGCAGGGCTCGCACCTCCCAACCAGAATCTCGTAGTTGACGTGCCACTTCACCACCAATGCCGCCTGTTGCGCCAAGGACCAGTACGGTCTTCTCCATTACTTGTCTCCTCAGATCTGTTCCTTTGATAACAGCTTAAGGGCACGTTAAGCTAAACGGAATTAGCCAATCTTGTGCAGCAGCTATACATTTATTTATGACAAAAGATATTGACTGGGAACACTACCGTTCATTTCTCAGAGTTCTGCAGGAGGGCTCCCTGTCTGCCGCTGCTCGAATCATGGGTGTGACCCAACCCACTGTAGGAAGACACATTGAGGCATTGGAGAAGTCACTCCAACTTACCTTATTTGTCCGCTCACAGGGAGGACTAGTGCCAACCGAAGCGGCCGAGACTCTGCGTGTCCATGCGGAGGAAATGGCTAGTAGCGCCGCGGCAATGCGCCGTTCTGCAGCCAATCAAGGTATGGGGGTACATGGCAAAGTACGTGTTACCGCCAGTGAGGTTGTGGGGGTTGAGGTATTGCCGGCAATTTTCGCTCTTTTGCGTAACGATTACCCGGCCCTCAAACTGGAACTTGTGTTATCTAACCAGCCCCAGGATTTACTGCACCGTGAAGCCGATATCGCTGTGCGCATGTTTCGGCCCAAGCAAAAACAGCTAATAGCTCGGCGGATCGGTTTAATAGAAGTCGGTCTTTTCGCCCGAGAGGACTACATAAACCGTCATGGTTGCCCAAAAAATCCGCAGGAGTTGGCAGGGCATGTCTTACTCGGCTTCGACCAGCAGACCGATTTTATTCGGCAGGCAGGCAAGTCCTTACCTTCAGAGTTTAATCGCGAGAAATTTTCTGTGAGTGCTGACAGTGATCTTGCCCAATTAGCGATGATACGTGCCGGCATCGGAATCGGGGGCTGTCAGATACCGCTAGCTAAGCAGGACGAAAAGCTGATAAGGGTTCTACCCACATATTTCTCACTGCCTCTGGATACCTGGGTGACTATGCATGAAGACCTGCGTAACAGTGCACCTTGCCGTGCAGTTTTCAATGCCTTGTCAGCCGGGTTGCAGCAATATTTGGCTTTAGCGTGAAGTGTATTTGGAATAATTCTCTGGGAAGTTTGCAAATATCGCTGGATTTAGAAAAAATTTCTCATGTTAACCTAGCGATGAATATCATCAATATTGATTCTTCTAAAAACATTATTGTAGAAGGGGATCAATCTGAGTAAATGTCACGACCAGATAAAGCCTGTGAACTATATACTTTGTATCAGGCAAAGAATTGAGTTTTTTTAACTAAAAGGATAAGGCAAGTATCATGAAAGTTGATCTGTTGAGAAGGGAGTTCCTGAAATTACTGGGCTTATCATCAATATTTGCAATTATCCCACTTCGCGCGCTCGGGCTAATGCAAATGTCGAAGGCAGCGGATGCTTTTCCCCAGTTTGATCATATTGTGGTATTGATGCTTGAAAACCGCTCCTTTGACAATTTACTAGGCTATTTGTATGGCCCTGAAGAGAACGCTGGCTTTGAGGGCGTCAGTGGAAAAAATCTGTCAAATCCTATTCCTGATAACGCCAAAGACGCAAAAAAAAAATATTGTTTTGGAAAAATGCTTCACTATGGACTTTCCAAACCCCGATCCTGGAGAAACGTTTCCGCGCGTTAATACACAGCTTTATGGCACAACTGTCCCCAAATCCAATCACAAAGCCATCGACTCTGATATAAAGGCTCCCTATAACTTATTGAAAACACAACCTTCACAAGCCCCCATGAATGGGTTTGTAGAAGACTATATCTCGGTCTGTCGCCAAGTATTGAATCGCGAGCCGGACTATGACGATTACAAAATCATAATGCAATGCTTTCCGCCAGAAACAGTACCTGTAATCAGCACACTGGCAAAATCATTTGCTGTCTGTGACCATTGGTTTTGCGATGTGCCAAGTGGAACCTGGAGTAATCGTAGTTTTTTTCATGCCGCTGGTTCCGGTGGTTTAGTGCTTAATACCCCTACTTCCAAGTGGCTGAAAGTAAAACAGGAAACCGTGTTTAACCGCATGATTAAACACGGGATATCTTGGAATATTTATCACGATAAGAGGGATCCGTTTCCACTAACCGAACTGATCCATTACCCAGAAATCAAGGGTGTGTTCGGACAGAATGTTAAAAATATGGAGGATTTTTATCATGCGGTAGAGCAGGGAAAACTACCACAGTATAGCTTTATTGAGCCTCGTTTCTTCCATGACCACAATGATCAACATCCGCCAATCCAGACTGCTACAGCGATTAATGGAGGGCCCTCGTCTGTTTTGGCTGGCGAGCTTTTAGTTCATCAGGTTTACGATGCAATTCGACGCTCCGATAACCTTTCGGGTAGTAATTTTCAAAACACTTTACTGCTGATTACTTACGATGAACATGGAGGCTGTTATGACCATATCTCTCCGCCATCAACAGTCTCCCCAGATTGGCAGCACGCTAACCATGGTGAGATGGGTTTTGCATTTAATCGCCTGGGACTTCGTGTGCCGGCAATTGTGATCTCGGCTTATATTGAACCCGGAACAGTCTTCAGTTATCCCCTGCAGCATACCTCACTGCTTAAAACGATGGAGCTTAAATGGAATCTTGGCCATTTGACCCAGCGTGACAGGACCGCACCATCGCTGAAAGGCATATTTAACCGATCAGAACCGCGTGCTCAAGATAACTGGCCTGTTACGAAACCACGGCCTGTGACAAGAAGCACAGAAGAAAATACGAATTTGCACCAACCACTGAATGAGCTTCAGCGCATATTTGTGCAACACGCAAGACATTTAAAGATAGGGGTGACTCGTGAAGCAAAAGAAATCGGAGCGATGACCGTGTATGAAGCCCTTGTTGAGTTTAATGAGATAAAGCGGGACCTAGGCCTATTGAAAAAATAACAAATCTTTAAGTCCCGCTTTCTGAGATTTAGAAATCTCCTCAATAATTTTACGAGTCAATAGTGACTACGATTTTGCCCATCGCCTTACCACTTTCCAGCCGCTCGTGAGCTTTGCCAATCTCTTCTAATTTATAGGATGTATCGTCAAGCACAGGCTTGAGGTCACCCTCTTCAACGATAGATTTCAAGGCCTTTAAAATCAGTGCATGTTTTTCTCGGTGAAAATTATGCAGCATTGGAATCAGCATAAATACAACATGTAGAGATAGCCCCTTGAAATGAGCCGTTGTTAAGTCGAGTTCAACCAAAGCAACGGTTGACACTACTTGACCATTGAGTGCAGATGCCTCAAATGACTTTGACATGTTTGGACCTCCAACGGAGTCGAACACTATATCAAATCCATCACCGCTGGTATGTTCCTGTACATACTCTTCAACCGACTCAACTTTATAATTAATGGGTATTCCGCCAAGTTTTTTGATTAGGTTCAATTGTGCTTCACCACCGCCGGTAGAAAATACATCAGTGCCGAAATGTCTGGCCAATTGCAGAGCTATATGACCAACCCCACCTGAGCCACCATGAACAAGCACCTTTTGGCCTGCTTTAATGCCGGCCCGTTGCAGCCCCTCATAGGCAGTGATTCCAACTAGTGGTAAAGCCGCAGCTTCACGCATAGTTAAATTGGTTGGTTTTAATGCAATTAAGTTTGCATCTGCAACCATATATTCAGCCAAAGTCCCTGGTAGATCAGCTAGCCCACCAGCACACCCATAGACTTCATCGCCTACTTTATATTCGCTCACACCTTCACCAACTTCTTCGATAGTACCGGCGAAATCCATACCTAGTATTGCGGGGGCAGGGGGGGAGATTGGTAGTTCCTTGCCCATTTGACGAATCATCGTATCTACTGTATTGACACTGGTCGCTGCAATTTTAACGAGTACATGCCCAGCCTTAATGGTTGGCTTAGCTACTTCTGCCTTTTCAAATACCTCTGGTCCACCAAAGGTGTATACGATCATTGCTTTCATGTTAAGTTCTCACACAAATACTTGGGATGAATGATATGAATCTAGTTGGTAGGATGAACTGGTCATATTTCGTATTTAGGCATTTTTTATTCCCAGTTTATTTACAATATTCTTAATCTCTTCGATGAGTGATATATTCATACTCTCATCCAGAGCGTCGGGGTGTGGTGGCGACCAATTACCCAGGTCATTGTCAAAATATTTACCAGAACTTCCTGAGAACTCATCGCTCAATGCCGCTCTGGCTAATATATTTGCACCAATACTTAAATCTCTTCCTAATGATCCATAAGCATCTTTTACCATTTTGCTACCAAGAAATGATGCAGGGTTGACTGCGATTAATGCTGGTGCATTGTCACCAAGTGATTTTGCTAGTTGAAATGTCCACATGGTGATAGCCAATTTACTTTGGGCATAAGCATCACTATCAGATAGAGTCTGCTCCCCTTTGAGAGCCTGAAGATTAACAGGCGCTTGAGCGGCAGAAGATAAATTGATAATGCGGCCCTCGGTATTAAATAAAGGTAAAAGTCGCTTCGTTAACAGGTAAGGAGCGATGGTATTAACAATAAAACGAATATCATAACCCGCATCGGTTGTGGGATTGTCCGTTTTGAAGACGCCCGCATTATTAATAAGTACATCAATACTTGAATAGCGGCTTTTGATTTGAGACGCCAAGGCTTCAACCTCTGACAGGCTGGAAAGGTCTGCAAGAAATATATCTAAATTGGTATCTGGATAGTCCTGGGAAAGCCTATCTTTGATATTCTTTAGTTTCGATTTACTTCTTCCATGCAGTAGTAAAGTGTGTCCTTTTGATGCTAATAGCTTTGCTGTTTCTAAGCCGATGCCGTCAGTTGCACCTGTTAGCAGAATTGTCTTTGCCATTTTTTAGTCCTACCCATTGAATTCTGGAAGAATCATGGTTGCTATTTCTTGAAGTGTTTCTTCCACATTTCGACTGTTAAAGCGAAGATTAAGGGCAATGTGGTTGATGCCAATAGTCTCTCTTGATCTCAAATACTTACCTAATTGGTTAATACCGAGTCGATACCCCAAGTGTAATTGTTGTGGCGGGTAATTTGGGTCGTCCATAATGTCTATATAAAGGGGTTCCATGATAGGTTTATTCGATAGATATTCATCTCTACTTACTCTTAGTTGCTTGATAAAATCTTTTTGTTGCGCGAGTGTTCGTGGGTATGTAATCCATCCGTCGCCGTTGTTTGCTAACCAATTTGGAGGTTGCTGGGAAGATCCGGTTATTAGTAATGGTAACTGGGTACCTTGTGGCTTTGGCAATAGGTCTATTTCACCAGATACTGTTCCAAAGGCACTTTCAAATTTAGGGTAGGGGGCAGTAATTTTGCGAATGTATTCATAACTCTCCCGGAATAGTTTTCCTCTGTCTGGATATGAAGCATTCATCGCTGGATATTCCTCAGGGCGATCACCGCTGGCAACGCCGAGAATAAGACGTCCTCCAGAGAGTAGATCAACCGATGTGGCAGCTTTTGCAACATGTGCAGGGTGACGCAGTGGCAGAATAAGGCTGGCTACACCTAGGGCAATCTTTGAAGTAGATCCTGCAAGTAATCCAAGATAGACGAAAGGGTCAAAAATTTGGCCTGCATCACCAAATGAAGGCACATTGAATGGCACATCTCTGAGCCAAACGGCGCTAAATCCTAGCTCCTCAGCGAGTCGTACTCTTTCTACATGTGTTTCCATTGTTGGGACTGGGCTTGTCGAGTAGTTTTCAATAGGTACGACTAAGCCAATAGAAAGCTTTCCAGGCTTAAATACGCTATTGAAGCCTGTATTTATACTGGGGAAGCACTCAACTTTCTCTTTATGGCTTGTATTCACTAAACATCCCCTTCATCAAAGTTGATACTACGGATTTGGCCATTGTCATGAATCACCTCATTGCTGAAGTTTGCTGAGGTCAGATTTCCAAGGAGCTCTATGGAGTTGAAAAATTGACCCGCTGATACTCTCTATTAACGAAAAATTCACTAATCACTAGCTGTTCGCTAGGTTCTTGATGACACGGCCTCATTAACTGGACATAGCCTAATACTTTGGTAATTCCGCATAAATGCTGTATAAACGGATTTAGAATTCTGATTTTGGATATAATGGATGGATACAAGTGGAATCAGGCTTTTTGTATTGGCTGCAGACCTGCTCAATATAAGTTCTGCTGGGCGTAAGCTCGGGCTAGCTCCCTCAGTGGCCAGTGCACGCCTGTCTAAGCTTGAGCTTCAATTAGGGGCGGATCTTTTTCATAGATCTACCCGGAAGGTCGCTTTATCGATAGAGGGTGAGGAATTCCTTCCCTACGCCAGGGAGATTCTCGCTCAAGAGGACGCAGCTCTGGCAGCGCTTGGAAAAGGCAGTTCAAATGTTAGCGGAACATTGAGATTTGCCGCGTCAAGCACCTTTGTGCAGCGCTTTGTCGCACCAATCCTACCCGAATTTCTTGAGCGCTATCCCGATGTGAATGTGGAGCTTAAGCTATCAGATACGCAAGTAAATCTAATCGAAGGTGGTTTTGACTTAGCCCTGCGCAATTATGCGGTTGAAGATAGCAGTTTAATTGGTAGAAAACTTGCTGAAGATAAAAGGGTTTTGTGCGCTTCCCCAAACTACCTTAAAAAATATGGCTTTCCAGAAACACCTGAAGACCTCGTAAGGCATCAGCTTTTGGTTTTTATGAACTCGAAGCCTAGAAGATTGATCTCTGAAAATAATAAGCAAGCCGGTTCATTTCCTCCACCAAGTGGTAAATCACGGGTTATCTGCGATGATGGTGCTAGCATGCGCATAGCGGCTAAGGCTGGTGTTGGTATTTGTATGAGTTCTCTATGGAATATTCACTCAGAGATAGAAGAGGGCACATTGATTCGTGTGTTACCGGGTTACAGAATTGATGACCAGGCAGCTATTTGGCTTGTTTACCCTAAATCTAATGTGTTGACGTCAAAAGTTAGAGTGTTTATTGATTTCCTGGTTGAAAAGATCGGCAATTCACCGATTTGGGAGAGATAGGCATTCGATGCTTATTAGTCATCCCCAGGGGGCCAGGAAAACCCTGTAAAATTTCTTCCGATTGATTTAGTGACCCCCCAATTTAAGGAACTCAATAATTCAAAGGTAACTCGCAACGGTGCGTATAACTTACTTCTGATATTTAATTAACAAATAGGTAAACCACCGCCTCAGGCGGTGAGACTTGACAAGGCTCTGCCGTTCCGGCGTGCAGAGTGAAAATATGGCCTCCATGAACCGGCAAGTTCTTTAAGGAGGCCATATGCGAGATTGGCAGTGCCAAGCTCACGTGAAACATTATTGCAGGTACCATGTGGTATTTGTGCCCAAGTATCGAAAGAAAGCGTTATTTGGGGCATTGAGACGTGAGATTGGAGCAATATTCCGAGACTTATGTCGTCAAAAAGGCATTGAGTTGGTCGAGGGATACGCAATGAGGGATCACATTCATATGTTGTTAATGATTCCTCCAAAATTAAGTGTTTCCAATACGGTTGGGTTTCTGAAAGGGAAATCTGCGATCCAGATATTTCGGAAGTACAAGCATGTGCAGAGAAATTTCACAGGAAGACATTTTTGGGCTCGTGGCTACTGCGTGAGTACAGTAGGTCTTGATGAGCAGATGATTCGAGAGTACATCAAGAATCAAGAGGTTGTAAAACGCCGGCAAGAGCAGATGCAACTGGCGGGGTTGTAAATAGCCCCCTCTGGGGGCTTTCACCATACCACCCGCTATGCGGGTGGTTGCTGATTGTTGATCTTTAAAACGGATTGGGCTGAACCATTACATTTCATCCAGCCCAGGTAAAAATTACAACGTATAACCTATTAATATTCTTGAAAGCTGCAACTAATGATGGGTTAACTTAGAAGTACGGCTAGCCTCAAACAAGAACCATGATCGCTTTTCAGCTTCATCAACATACTCTTCCAGTAGGCTCGCAGTACCAATATCGTGATGCTCATCACAGAGTTTATGCGCCTGTCGCATATTGGCGATGAGTTGCCTGTTGTCTTCTCCGAGCTCTATCAACATATCCTGTGGGTCTACATACTCAGCATTATTATCTGAAGATCGTTGCAGCTTGGCGATATGACTAATGGATCGAAGTGTGGTTCCTCCCAGTTTACGCACACGCTCTGCCAGAGAATCGGTCATTTCAAATATTTGATTGGCCTGATCATCAAAAAGCAAATGGTAGTCTCGGAAGTGCGGGCCGCTCACATGCCAGTGAAAATTCTTCGTTTTCATGTAAAGGCTGAAGGTGTCTGCTAGCAGTGTATTGACTGCAGTAGTAATGCTGGTCCTCGCGTCCTCACCCAAATCAGTGGGCGCCGCGAGCCTGGATTGATCCTTTGAGCCTACCGTTTGACCAGATGCTTTTCTCATATTAAGCCTCATAAAGTTGTGGCTAGTGCCTGGGAAGAGTGAGAGTAAATGTCACCTTGGCACTAGATTAGACATCTATATGGTGACTTGCGATTCAAAATAGAATTGATCTGTCTGAATGATCAGCACTGACGGATACCCTGTGGAGATCTGATAATATCCCGGTCGTATTGGTAGACTAATGTAGGGAATCGGGTAGGGTAAATTGCGACTACTGTTATGGCTTGGGTCAAGCGATCTCTGACAATGGCTGCAAGGAGCCTAATATTAGTGATGAGTGACTAGAATGCCCTTGAAGGCTGTATTTTAAATGCGACCTCATGAAGGTCTCTATTCTTATACCTGAAAGCTTATTTCAAACTTAGAAAGAGTATTGGGATAAAAAAAATTTTAGTGGCCGGCATTGAACCGATTGGGAAGGGTAAACCTTGAAACCTTGTAAGATGCAGCCAATTTATCCGGTCGCTCCCCAACAGGGGGAGCCATCAAATAAATAGAGAGTAGGGCGGTTATATTACTCTAACTCTTTAACTCGCTTACTACGCCCACTTTCATGTCTCTCACGCATATCAGAATCAATATACCGGTCGGTCGTTGCCATACTTGCATGACCAGCGTCATCTCGGACATGTTCTCGCGGGCGGTATTTCACATCTTCGGAGATACCTGTATGCCGCAGCCAGTGCACCGTAGCTGTCTTCAGGTCTTCCGCATCTTCACCTAGACCTTCCTCAACCATGGGAAATTCTAAACAAAACCCAGAATTAATCCATAGCTAATGATAATTATTAGCATCTAGTGCCGATTAGATTTCTGCCGCATATCTCTAGCTCGCATCACTGTAGATATAGCTACTTTCCGAGTAGCTACAGAGGCAGAGCCCTCGCGCTTCGAATTCTTCATTTAGCGGGAAGTTGGATAAATAATTGAGGGCAAATATCCCTGCAGCATGCTTTGCAGTCTCGCCGATTCCACGCCACCGCGATCTACAACGACCGTAAAGGGCAGGGCGCGGCCATAGTGGCGCTCCAGCAGTTGCCGGTGGCCCGCGTTGAAATCGGTCATGTTCACGCGCTTTGGACTCGCCGGCGCCACTAGAGCCATTCAGCCTGCTGTATCTTTTAGCACGGTAGCAAGCGAGAAAATCGATTAGGTCATGAAGGACCGGTTTGGTATGAGCACCCGCATTGACTAAATGTTGCCCCAACTGATCACCAAGACTTGCAACCGCTCCGTGCTCAGGGCAAGGCGTTCACCCCGCCAGGATTTGCCCCAGATATAGCCGCCCTGGTGGGAGTTCCGGGAGCGATCCACAGGCCGAAGCCATCGTGCACAAGCACCTTGATCCGGTTCCCGCGTTTGGTAGTAAACAATTAAGCGTAGCTGGCAGCGACGCTAACAAGAGAATCTGTCGGAATCGCACTAAAATCTTCCAAAACAAGTCTTAACTCATTGATTTTCATATGATTTCAAAAGAGAGATAATACGTTACAGGGGGGAGCCCAATTATCCCTGTCTTTATCTCGCGAGGGGTTACGGCGGCCAGTAGGGCTGTGTTCTGCTTCTTGCGACTCTGGACCCAGCCACACCCAAAGTTGCATAGAGCTGGCATCAAGTGCCTTGCAGGGCTTTTAATAGAGCATCTAATATGCGATCAACCGAAGGGCCGAGTCTAGATCGCCAATATCTTGAAAATTGCTCTCCATTATCTGCCAAGGCAGCCCCGAATAGCCTATTAAGGGGTTTTGTAAGAATTCATCGCCTTCATGCCACAATCGGGTCCTTGACGACCTGTGGTTAATAATCCGCCCAAACAAGCTAAGTTATTGATTTATAATATCTTGATCTCTCATTTTTGATTTTGGTTTTCATCTTTTCAATGGCGTCGGCTTAGAAGAAGCGACTTCAGGAGGGAAGTTAAATCATATTAACCGAGCATATTAGGGGAATTCTAAACAAACACTTAGTTATCCTTGCGGTAAAGGATTATTATCCTCACTTTATAAAAGAGTATAAAAATTTATTTCTTGTTGTTTTTTTGATGTCTTGATTTTTTCGAGCTGGCTGAGGCGTAGGGGGGAGAAAGCTATATCTTTTTCATGCTTTTAAGGGAGTCAATCAGTATATCTAGCCCTTCATGGGGGTCGGCATTCAGGACTGCACAGTATTCGACGAACTCAAGGATATCGATCTTTTTACGCTCCTGCTCGATCTTGCCGATGATCGAATGGTGACGCCCTAGCATTGCAGCCGCAGCACGGATAGAGAGCCCCCGCTCTTCGCGTTTTTGCTTGAGCCATTTGCGGAGCTTTTCAGCATCAGGTGAGTAGGGGGAGGACTTCATTGTCTCGATGGTAGAGACGAAGTACAATGGCGCGAAATTCGAGACAGCTAGATGTACTATGAAAGCTTTGAGGGTTAAGCCTGAATTCGTCTCACTTTTGAAGACAGGGGATTTTGATACTTTTTCTGTTTCCCGTTTTAGGGACGCCTACCTGCAGCTGACTGGTGATGATTCTAAGCCCAAGAATCTTACTAGCCAGTTAGTGAAGCGGCATTTACGTAAGCTTGAAGAGCATGGAGTCCTGGAAAGAGTAGATACTGGGAAGCTACATCCAATCGAATATCGAATAAAAGATCTAACCCGGCTGGATTCTAGACCCTCCGTAAGACAGCATGTAGAAGCGACACCCGAACAAGCAGGCAAGCTGCTGCCCGAGGGAGTCGTTCATACTCTAAAATTAAAGTTGAACAAATATCGTACAGATTTGCTGTCTTCAGCGGGGGCCCTCGAAGAGTATGAGGCTATCGCCAAAGTGCAGCCCAGCCTAAAAGAAGCAATTCAAAAGAAGTATGATCAAACCCGGGAAGAATATGCCAAAACTCTCGGGAAAGTTAGAGCAATCGAGTCACTGCTCGATCCTAGAGCTAGCCTTTAATTTCAATGGAGCTACGTCGCTGGCAATCCAAAGCCATCTCTCAGGCCTATAGTCAATATACTTCAGGTATTAATCACTTCATGTGCCTTGCCACCCCTGGTGCAGGGAAAACGATTATGGCTGCACTATTGGCCAAGCGTCTGTTTGATGCGGGAATGATCGACATGGTGATGTGCTTTTCCCCAGCAATTGTTGTAGCTAAGGATTTCCAGAAAGAGCTTGAAGCACAGACAGGTAAAAGGTTAAGTGGACAACTCGGTGATGATGGTTGCTCTTTGACCTATCAGGCCATGATTTCTTTGGATACTTCATTTTGGCAAATCTTGGAGAATCATCGAGTTTTCGTAATATTTGACGAAATCCACCATTGTGCAGCTATGGAAGAAGGTAATAGCAATAGCTGGGGAGAAACCATATATCGCTATATCAGCGGAAAGTCAGCTTATTCGTTAGCACTGACGGGCACCCCGTGGAGGTCTGATAATATCCCCATCGTATTGGCAGACTACTGTAGGGAGACGGGTAGGGTACATTGCGACTACCGTTATGGACTGGGACAGGCCATCACTGACAATGTCTGCAGAGAGCCTAGTATCATTGCTATCGATAACTCTTCTATTCAGGTAACCGAAGGCTCGAAGAGCCATTGCTACTCGTCATTCAAAGATCTATTGACACAGTCAGATTGCAGTTACCAGGACCTTTTAGATAACGAAGTTCTTATCATCGAAGTTCTGCACCGAGCGGCTCAACAACTCGATAACTTAAGGAAAGCGGCTCCCAATGCTGGGGGGTTGATAGTTACAACATCTGTTTCTCATGCACGAAGAATAGCCTTTCTTCTTCAATCAGAGCTCAATGAAACAGCAGTGATCGCCACCTATGTCGATGACAATCCGCTGGCGACCATCCGTCAATTCCGTGATAGCACCAGTAAATGGATTATTTCTGTTGGCATGATTAGCGAAGGCACCAACCTGCCACGGCTACAGGTTTGCTGCTATCTGACACGCGTCAAGACGGAACTCTATTTCCGCCAGGTACTCGGACGTATTCTTCGTACTACGGGCCAAAGGGGAGAGAAAGGCTATTTTTTTATGCCGGCTGACCCGACACTGATTGAGTGTGCCTTACGAGTATCGGAAGATATTCCCGAAACCGATATCCTGACATACAGCGCCATTCAATCTACAACCGACGTCTCTGTTGATTCAACCTCACAGACAAGAGAGCGTGAGTGGGAAGCTTCGGAGATCAGTTCAGAGATAGATATCAATACCGCTGCAGCTGGGGAGAGCCTTCCTATAGAACTGGTCGGCTCACAATCTACTCTGGCACAATCCTATGAAGCTTGTATCAATATTTCCGGATACTTTATTCAAAAATTAATGGACATAAACGGGTCCGATCTTGACAGTTACCGGAACCGCTCTGAAAGATTTCAGGCTCCGGTCTAATAATTTGAAATGGAAGGGGCTGGAAAAGAGTAGGGGAGGGTGAGGGCGAATGCGCTGAATTGGTACGGCTGCGACGCGAAATCAAGCTGTTGCGAATGGAGAAAGAAATCCTAAAAAAGGCCAGTGTAGATTCAATTGATCAGTGCAACACCCCTGTAGGAATATGGCCTATCGGGGGAACATTGAATGAAGCGCATATTTACAGCAGAAGAAAAAGAGTGGATTTTCGACGTTTGGAAAAAGGGCATTGGCTTTAGTGAAATTGCCAATGCCATAGATTCTAAGCCAGGAACCATTTTTACTGTTTTGAGAGATACTGGCGGAATTAAACCAATACCCAGAAAGCTATCTCCTCAACACCTCACATTAGCCGAACGCGAGGAAATACGTGCAGGTCTTTCTGCAAAACAAAGTATTCGAGCAATCGCTCGCTCCTTGAATCGGAATCCATCCACAATCTCACGTGAGATTCAGAGAAATCAGGGGCGACGATACTATAAAGCAGTAGACGCAAACAACCGTGCAAAACGGATGGCAAGGCGTCCCAAACCGTATTTGCTGGAGCAAAACCCGAGGCTAAAGAAGCTTGTTTTGGAAAAATTAGAGTTGAACTGGTCACCAAAGCAGATATCGGGTTGGTTACGGAAGACATATCAGGCTGATGAATCAATGAAGATATCAGCAGAGACTATCTATAAAACACTGTACTTCCGTGTGCGTTCAGCACTTCATCATAAGCTAGTAAAGCATTTGCGTCGCTCTCACAGTCTTCGTCACAGCAAACAACATTCACGTAAAGGCGAGCGCGGTACTATCAACATCGTCAACGGTACATCGATAAGAGAGCGTCCTCAGGAGATACAAGAACGATGTGTTTTAGGTCATTGGGAGGGTGACTTAGTGTCAGGTTCAAACAACACTCATATTGCCACGCTTGTTGATCGAAAATCGCGGTATACGATCATTCTTAAGTTGAAAGGGAAAGATGCGACTTCTGTGAACCAGGCGCTTGTTGCTAAGTTTAAAAAACTGCCAAAAGAGCTTTGCCAATCACTGACGTGGGACCGAGGAATGGAGCTGGCGAAGCACGCTGAATTTACGGAAAATACAGGTGTTCCTGTCTTCTTCTGCGATCCTCAGAGCCCCTGGCAAAGGGGAACGAATGAGAATACCAACAGCTTAATCCGTCAGTACTTTCCAAAAAAGACATGCTTGGCGCAGCATACTCAGAGGAAACTCAATCAAGTTGCTAACGAGCTTAATAGCAGACCAAGAAAAACACTGAACTTTGCGACAACAAAGCAGGTTATTAAACAGGTGTTGCCTTGACAGGTTGAACCTACAAGCACCTTCTTTGCGAAAGAAATGAAATAAAGTACAGCTTTATTAAGAGGCAGCAAAGTAGCTTTCAAGTTAGAGTGCTCTGCCGGGTGATGCAGGTAAGTAATAGTAGCTATAGATATCGGCAATATGTGTGCGGATGTCCTGATAGCTGTTGCTCAGGGCAAACAGGGCAAACAGGGCAATGATCTTGCCTTCCAGTTCGTCGGTAAGCTGAGTTTGATACTTACCGACGATTTGAGGCTCGAAGGTTCCAGCGCGATCCCGCGGCGTCTGCAGTTCGAAGCTGCCAGCGGGGCTTTTCATGGTTTTCGAGGTGGTGCCATTCTTTCGGTTGGGCTTGTCCTCGCTGGCGAGGTGCTCTTCCAGCTCCGCTTTCGTGGCAGCTTCAGTGAGTTGAGGGGTGAGGGTGCCATCTTTGCCACTGAGGTCTTTACCCTCACGCAAAGGTTTGACCGCGGCATCCATATCGAAAGTAGGTTTGGTCATGGGTTATCTCTTTTTTTAATAGTAAAGAAATGACACAGAATTCTGAACACTACCTTCGTCGATGACAACTCATCTCTCAATATTCAGCGGGTTGCCCCGTGGATTGAATACTTACAGACCTAGGGTAACCAATATGGCGGAAAGAAGGTATTCAAACTGCTGTAAGCCTCAGCTATCAGTGTGACTGACGCCCGAAGTAATCATCAATAAATACAGTAAAGTGGGTGGGTTTCTGCTGATCGAATAGATATAAGGTGAACATTTCCATAGAACGATTTTACAGGAGTTTTTATCAAGTGGCGTTCCAGAAGAAGCTTTACCAATCATTGGAATAGCTTCAAAAGATTTGGACGAATGGATGATTTACAACAACAATGAACGAGATAATCAGGGAAGGTGTGTTTTGGCAGGACGCCATAAGAAACGCTACTAGGAGGGAAACTAATTTGGACGGAATAGAAATTAGCTCAAATTTAATTTGACAGATACTCGTTTGAGGAGATGTTCTGCCAGATCAAGTTTAAAGAGTTTTATCTGTCCACCCAATAAGCTTCCACCATGTTTATGATCTAAAGCTAAACAGTAGGCCAAGAGCGAGCCGGGGTGGAAGGTCACCGAATGTTCATGGGGTTTATCCTTGGTTTTGCTTCTAGGTTTAGGCACCTTCATCAAAACCTGTAAGCCTTTCTTTTTCAAGAGAATGTTTCAGATTTGGTCTGAACTAATACAAATGAACTATTTATGGGGCTGTAAGATGATCTGCTTGCGGTATAAAAGGATTGCACTTAATAGTTGAAACCAAGATATAAAAAAATATGCCCAATATTGATATCAATTCTAAAAGAAAACATTACAGTTGAAACCGAAAATTAACCCCACACTTACAAAATTCTTTCTGGGGAGCCTCTTAACCCCAACTACTGCGTTGTAGCTCTTGCAAAGGGCCAGGGCCATTGGCAGAGACTGCGGCTAATATCTGCAACCTTCAAGAACCGCAGAGCTATTACGGAATCATTCAAAGGTTCCCTGGAGAGGAAATAGGAGTAATTCGGTGTCGATGTCGATGAAATGCCTCCCGCTGATGAAATATCTCCCGTTGTTGTTGGGCCTCTGTCTAGCGGCCTGCTCGGATGGGAGCCAGTCAGACACTGTTGATGATCGAGTGGGTGTTGCTGAAGAAGCAGCCGGTAACGAAAAAGCACCTATCCTGCGCCAGGCCATCGACGACCTAACCCTTCGCTTTGAGCCGAACAAAGTGTTTCGGTTTGAATGGACCCCTAAAGACACAGTGAACGTCACGCATTACCAACTGCTGGAAAACCCAGACGGCCTATCGGGCTTAACGGTGGTTCAAGAAGCCTTGAGTGTAGACAGCACCCAAACGGACTTAATCGTACCGCTCTTTGCACGGATGAACGCCAGTTATTTAGTGCAAGCCTGTAATGAGGTGGAGTGTGTGGATTATAACACAGTATTCGTCGACGACGGCACCAACCAAAGCATCGGTCAACTGAGTGGCAATCTCACGGAAGCTGGTGATGCATTTGGTGTTTCGACGAGTCTTAGTGGCGATGGCCACACCCTGATGGTTGGTACGAGTCGTGAAAGAAGCGCAGCCCAAGGCGTCAATGGCGATGAGACCGATAACAGCGCAGACCTTTATAGTGCGGCGTATGTGTTTGTGCGCGATGCAGTGGGACAGTGGACGCAGTAGGCCTACTTGAAGGCGAGCAATGCGGAGGCTTCGGGCATCATTTTTGGTGTACCGGTCAGCCTGAGCGGGGATGGTGGTACGCTCGTGTTGGGTGGTAGTGAGCCTGTGCGGCTGTTCTAGAAAGCACGTGATCATCGCAAGCGATCTGGTGGCACCCCAGATCGGTGTGGGTTCTCTATGAGTGCCCCCTGGGTTTTCTGCAGAGTCCCGCCGCATTACCGAACCGGCAAGCAAGCAGTGCTTGTGCAGCAGGCGGTGGCATGTATGGATTGCTCGGCAAGATTGTTTTCGGCAGCCAGATGATCGCCTATCGGCCTTAGACAACACGATAGGGATATGAATGCGCATGCCGTTGCTTAACTCAACGTTACTCAACCGAACAGCGCTGCTCGGTTTATCATCAAAATATAATGTCTTCGTTACCAATACCTATCGGTGAACCCTTAATCATTCCATGATGCCTTTGGCTTTCAGAACCGACACAATCAAGGCGCGGCTTCTTGGAATGTCTAGACCATCTAAGAAGGCGTAATACAGAGTGTGAATCGCCCTGTAAACCCCCGAAGGGCGGGCCTTGAAGGCCGCACAGAAGTATTATGGAATTATTCAGGG
This sequence comes from Microbulbifer variabilis, assembly GCF_020524905.1. Taxonomy (GTDB): domain Bacteria; phylum Pseudomonadota; class Gammaproteobacteria; order Pseudomonadales; family Cellvibrionaceae; genus Microbulbifer; species Microbulbifer variabilis_A. The sequence continues at coordinate 218,209 of NZ_JAIVKI010000007.1, forward strand.
GCCCCCTTATTAAAATTGCCCATATCTTATATTTTTAAGTCGCAAATTGAAAGATTAATTGCTTAACTTTGGTTAGTTTTCTTGGTTTCAAGTAGCATCCAGGATTAATTGAATATGACCACTATCTATCAAACTGCTGGAGCCGATGGGAGCAAGAGGAGAGCGGAAGAACGCAAGGTTGACAAAACTAGCGAATCGAAAAGTTTAATAGGCAAAGTTCACGCAATAATAACAAAATATCTCAGTAAACTACTACCTTCCAGGAACCATACTCCCAAGTCGAAAACGCATGCATCGACAGAACAATTAAAGAATGCAAATATTCATTTTCCTGTTAGGTGCGTGAATTTAGGGGATAAGGAAGCAAAATATTCTGCGGAAAAAACCGAGACCCCAATAACTTTTGTGGGAAAAATTCAAGAGTTTATCAATTACACGAGAGCTCGTTTAGATGATGTGAAGGGCGAAAAAGCTTACCCGAGGGCTTTAACGTCGGATTTTAATAATTTGAAACGAAACGCAATCGAACCTTTAATCTTTGAGGTGAGTAAACTAATAGATTCTGGTGAATTGTCACAGAAAGGAATTGTTGAGGTATCAAAAGAGTATATATCGAACCTTAGGAAAGATATGAAATTTTTCGAAGGTTGTAAGTCTGTAGATCTAAGAGCAAATGATTATAGTAAAGTATTAACTAGATTTGAAGAAAGCATTGATAAGACAGAGAAATTATTTGAAACTTATAGAATGATGGAAGCTGCTATTATCAATGGAGATGAGCTTGATAAAATAGTATAAGTGGATAAATAGATGGCAGTTATTACTTGAAACCAAGGAATACTATACCTCCCAATGCCAAAAGTATTGGGAGGTTTTATTTTGAAGGGTAAATTAATCAGAGCTTTATAAAAGAAAGCGGTATTTTTATCCTGCTATTGCAGACAGTTAAATTAACTTTTTCGGTTGAATATGACCACATGAGTCTCTTATTAACCCGTTTTATATATATGGCCTCCTGGGCGATTCATAATTAGTCGACCCTGAAAAAAACCAAACACCAGCCTCCAGTACAGTGTAATAAGGGCTTACGGAACGATTCGCACTAAATTCACCTTCCAAAACATGAGCAAATGAACCGTATTGTCAGCCA